>NZ_RRCH01000001.1 GCF_003862495.1 Halocatena pleomorpha
CAACCCACGACAGTTGTCCCAACACAGACACCGACGGAAACACAACCCACGACAGTTGTCCCAACACAGACACCGACAGTCACCACAACACAGACACCGACGGAAACACAACCCACGACAGTCACTACAACGCAGACACCGACTGATAGTCAGACGACATCGATTAGAAATCAAACAACAACAGAAACACGATCAGAAACAGAAACACAACCTACATCGGAACCATCGACAGAAACGGACCAGAACCGGGAAACAACCGTCTCACAGCCGACTGACGAATCAAGATCGGGTGACGATACGATAACTGAATCACGCGAAGACGAGGAAGGCTGTTAACGGCTGACCCATCCATTTATTGATTGCTGTTTTCCTGATCGAGAAAATAGTTTATAATCGGTGATGAATACACGGGAATAAGGTCATGTCTCGTCTGTACGGCTGATCATGTATCAAGTAGAGGGATGCTCTCCAACGACTGTTTGTCAGCGGGGATGGCCTCGTCATCGAGGGACGTAAAACCGACACGATCCAGTCGCCACGGAAGACAGCGAACGACGACTGCGTGTCTGCCGGTTTCGCTGCATACCGGTCGTGCTCGTATTGGTGGGTGTTGATATGTGGAGGGGGACTATCGCCGTGTACGTGATCTGCGTTCGCAGTGGGCCGTAGTGGTGATCGTCCCGACGGTACGCCACGATGTGGCCGATGGTTTTCGAAGTTTCAGCCGTTCGGATGAGGTCGTCGTTTAAGTGGTTCTGGCGATAAGGTAAAGGTATAGGCGGAGTTTCTTGTTTCTGGCCTCTGGTCTTCCGATCGATCGGACCCACATGATTTACCGCTGTGCAGTGAGTACCGATCGGTATGTCCGATAACGGGCGTCAGTTTTCGAGGGCCGACTCGGACACCGTTGCAGCGACTCCTCTGAGTCGTCAGCCCGGTGATGGCGCTGTCTCACGCGCTGCTCGCCAACGCGATGAGACGGTACGGCGGTGGGGATTGGTTTCACCGAGTGCGACCCGGATCGGGCGGGCGGACGATCCTGCCCGCGATCTCTCTGAGAACGTGCGCCGTCTTCACGAAGAGCGCCACCCAGCGATGACGGGATACAGCGAGCGGGCTCACCGCCTCGACAAACTCCGTATCACACACGCACTGTGTACGAAACTCGAACTGACCCCGTGGCAACGCGATCGCGCGATCGGTATCATGGTGGATCTGGATCTCACAGCCTTTGGCAGCCAGCGCGCGATTCCCACCGTGGCGCTGGTCGTGATCCGTCATATCGTTGATCGGAATCGGGAACACTATCTCGGACTCCACGATGAGGAGTGGCTTCACGACCAGTCACCCGAGCGGCTCGCCGATCTGTACGACCAGTTCCAATCAATCACCGACGACGAACAGTTCACGGCTCTCTGTGAGTCTGTCGATCTCGATATCACTAGTCTCAATCGTCTCCGGCGCGTACTGACCGAGCAACTTGAGGAGCAGGGATTGACAGAAGCAGTGTACGGGCGATCGCCCTCCCATGACCCGGCGTTGCCGATTCTCTAGCAGTAGTGTACGTCACTCAATCGGCTGTAGAATCCGATTCGTCGAGGAGTTGTCGGGACGAGTTGGTGACTACGAGAAGGCTGCTCGTCGCCATCGCTGTGGCGGCAAACAACGGATTTAGCGCCCCCGAGAGCGCGATCGGGATGGCGATCGCGTTGTAGAGAAACGCCCACCCGATGTTCTGTTTGACGCGGCGTTTCGCCTTGACTGCGAGATCAAACACGGTTTCGATGGACGAGAGATCGTCGTTGACAATGGCGATCTCAGCCGCGTCAACGGCGAGCGCAGTGCCACTCCCGAGGGCGATGCCGAGATCCGCTTTGGCGAGGGCGGGTCCGTCGTTCGTTCCGTCTCCGACCATTGCGACCTGTCCATCGGTCTGGAGTCGCTGCACCGTCTCGGCTTTCGCCGCGGGTGGAACACCGGCAATCACGGTGTCGACGTGTGGATGATCGCGGAACGCGTCGGTCGCTTCTGTCTCATCACCAGTGAGGATGACGATCTCGACGTCGCGCTGCTGCAGCGCTGTCACCGTCTCTTCCCATTCTTCACGCGGTTCGTCTTCGAGAATGATGAGTCCCTCAGCAGTCCCATCCCGACCGACAATGACGGGCAATCGACCCACAGCACGGGCTGTTGCTGCCTGCTCTGTGAGGGTTTCTGCGATCTCCCAGTCCTGCTCGACGAACAGCTTTGGATGCCCGGCGAGCACGTTCGTTTCCCCGACCGTCCCCTCAACGCCGGTCGTGTGCGTCTGGAAATCGGACACGCACTTCTCACTATGGCTCCGTTGTGTGTCGGCTACGCCGTTGGCTGTCTCCCCAGCAGCTCTCTGTTTTTCAGCTTCGTTCGGATCGGTCTCATCTGTGGCACCGAACGCAGCAGCGATAGCGGCAGCGGCAGGATGAGACGATCGGCGTTCCACTGCCACTACTGCCTGAAGGAGTTCCGCCGGAGCATCGGCGCTGTGCACCGTCAGGTCACCCGTCGTGAGGGTCCCCGTCTTATCGAAAACGACGGTGTCGATCCCCCGTAGGCGTTCGAAGACGGTGTCGTCAAACACGACGAGACCGTGCTCCATGGCTTCGCGGATGCTTGAGGCCACGGCGAGCGGCGTTGCAAGCCCGAGAGCGCACGGGCACGAGACGATGAGGACGGTGAGTGTGAGGAGCACTGCATTCGACAGAGTGGCACCGGACGCGACGTACGCGCCACCGGCAGCGAGCGCTACGCTCACGATCACTGGAACGAACACCACAGCCATCTTGTCAGCGAGCTGTTGGATTCCGCGGTTCGAGCTCTTGAGGTTCCAGATGAGAGCCGTGATTCGGTCGAGACTGCTGCTCGCATCCTCTCCGACAGTAATCACCAGAGCGCCATTTGTGAGCACCGAGCCCCCAACGACGGTGTCGCTCGTTCGTTTGGTGACCGGCAAGGATTCGCCCGTGATAATCGCTTCGTCGACTGTACCCTCACTGTCACACACCACGCCGTCGACCGGGATTCGTTCCCCTGCTCGGACTAGAATCCGATCGCCCGGTGTGAGATCAGCGATCTCGGTCTCTGTCGTGGTTCCGTCGTTCTGATACCGGCGAGCCGTATCAACCCGCGCAGTGCTGAGCTCCGAGAGCAGATCAACCGCCTTTCGCTTGATCGACGACTCATAGTAGGTTCCGGCTGTAACGACCACGATGATCGCGGTGGTTACGTCGTAATAGATGTCGATACGTCCGAGAATCACTGCTATCGTGCTGTACAGATACGCGCTGCACGCCGCGAGCGCGACGAGGAGGTCCATATTCGGGTGTCGAACCTTGAGGCTCACGTACGCACCCCTGAGAATCGGCATTCCCGTGTAAAACAGAACGATGCTCGTGAACAGAAAGAGCACGTAATAGAAATACGCCGCGTCGGCGAGCAGCTGACTGGTGAATTCGAGCACCCGATCCGGATAGAGGCTAAAATGCATCGGATAGATGTACACGATGTACGGAAGCATCACCCACATACCGAGCAAGACGCCAGGGATCAACCGCCAGAGGATCTCATCGTCAGACTTTCGCTCCGCGATCGTATCCTCCGGCCGGTAAGCCGTGTATCCGGCGGTGCTGAGAATCTCCGGGAGATCCTGCCCAGCCAACCGCTCGGGATCGTAGTCGACTCGAACTGTTTCACTGACGTAGCTTGCCTCTGCGCTGGCAATCCCGTCGGTCGCTTCGGCAACGGTTTCGAGAAACGTCTCACAGGTCGTACAATGCATCCCCGTGATCCGGAGAAACGCGCGCTCGTGGTTTGGTGGCGGCTCATCGCGTGAACTGTCCTCCTTGTTCGTGTCCGCCGATCGGATGTCACGCTCCTCGATATCTGGTCGGTCACTCAGGACTTCGGAAACCTCACGACAGCCAACACAACAGAACGTGTTGCCGTTCGCTTCGAGTGGTGAGCCATCGAGGGGCATCCCACACAGATCACAGGTCCCGTCCGCCTCCACAGTCGTCATGGATGGTACTCTCTCGCTGATTCCACGTACATTTTTCCTTGCTACCAGTCGACAACCACATCCGGACCTAATTGCGTATCCTCCCACGTTGCATTGGCACGCCGAACGGTTTTGCCTGCCACTTTCGAACCCGCATACGGTGATCGATTCATGACTGGCAAATCATTGGTAATGATCGTTGGGGATTATGTGGAGGATTACGAGGCGATGGTTCCGTTTCAAGCATTACAAGTGGTCGGCCACGATGTCGACGTGGTCTGTCCGGACAAAGAGGCCGGTGATCGCGTCAAAACAGCCGTTCACGACGAACGCGGTGCCCAGACATACAGTGAGCTAGAGGGCCACGAACTGCCCTTGAACGCGACGTTTGCGGAGATTGACCCAGCGGAGTACGATGGTCTTGTTCTTCCGGGCGGTCGTGCACCCGAGTATCTCCGCCTTCACGACGCGGTGCTTGAGACGGTTCGTCACTTCTTCGAAGCCGATAAGCCAGCGGCAGTGCTCTGTCACGCCCCCCTGATTCTCGTCGCTGCGGACGTGCTGGATGGACGGACGTGTACGTCCTATCCGGGGATTGCTCCCGACATCGAAGCCGCTGGCGGGGAGTGGGTTGACGAGGTCACTGTCGATGGCACCCTCGTGACCGGCCGACTGTACAACGATCATCCGGAGTGGCTACGGGAATTCATCGAGGTGTTGGGGACCGAAATAGAGCACGGCGATCCAGTTACGGCTCCAACCGACTAAGGTCGGAGTACCGGATCAATCCGAGTGAGTGTGTTAATGACGCGGGGCCACGCGCGTCCGATTGTGGGACCACTGGACCCCGACCGAGACCCCGATCCCGCCGTCAGCAAAGCAGTCGGTAATTTTCGTGTGCAGATACAGCGTGTCGTTCCACGTTTCCACTGTCAAACGTTCCGTATCCATTTTCTCGTCTCGCGCTGTTCGGTCTCCTCCCGAAACTGTGCTAACGCACTCGATGAATCCGTTTGTGAACGTTCGTACAGCCTGTGAGGGCGGTTCGTTTTGTTGTAGCGGTGCTTCCTATACGCTCGTCGGCTGACTGTCCCGTCACTGTTGATCTATCCAGAAGACAGAACTGTGAATAATAGGTGTCCAATCTTAACAGACGAACCCTTAGGACTGAGTTGTCACTGGCTGTTCAGGCTGTTGATCGTACTTATCCCGAAACTCTTGGATGAGCTGACCAATTTGTGCGTACCATTCGTTGAGCGTCCGCTGCATGTCATCAGCGATTTCGTCGGGGTTCGTCGGTTGGTACACGTGGTAATAGCCGCCCTGATCGTAATTGATCTGTTCTTTCTGAATAAAGCCGACTTGCAACAGTCGTTGGACCGCTCGGTAAGCTGTCGAACGCTCTCGGTCGACTCGTTCAGCGATTTCGTCCACAGTCAGCGGTTCAGCACTTGCCATAAGGTTGCGAAAGATCTCCTTGTCAAGTTCTTTGAATCCGTGAAAGCATTCGAGCAGTCCTTCACAGTCCATGTCTTGTCGGATCATTTCATTCATCGAATCGGGCATTCTTAGTAGAGAAAAATCGGTTCACAAATAAAAGGTTTGTGGACCTGGTGCAATATTGTACACAACAGGCTTCGCTCAGTTGTCTTCTCCCCGTTCCTTGCTGTCTATCGCGTCGAGATCGACGAACGGTGCCACAGATTGGGGTTTTTCCGCACAATTATGATTGTACGGATCGCTTGTCGGTCAGTGGTGAATAGCGTTGGTTCTCCAACAGCCATTCACAGCCCACAACCGCGTTTCGTGTGATCAGAGCCGTTTATTCGATTACTCTACCGTGTTTCAGTATTCCTCATACACTGGATCTGTTAGCGGTGATGATCCCTGTGCATTTCTCAACCATCTATATGTTATTATGTAAGTGGAACCATTATCTTTGAGTAGTTGTGGAACCACTCTTCATCTATGAAGCTACCCATTGATCCGACAGCGATCGATCCAGAAACCATTGGTGAAAAGAGCGCGACGCTCCGGATGGACCACGAGGAGGCGGTCAAGCACGTTCGTGAGACGTTTACCGCAGAGGGCTTTGGTGTCCCGGTCGAATTCTCTCCCTCGGACCTACTCAACGAAAAAGTCGACGCTGACCGCGATCCGTACTACGTGCTCGGGGCGTGCAACCCGGAGGTGGCAGACCGAGCGCTCGACGAGACTCTGCAAATCGGCGGATTGTTCCCCTGTAATGTCGTCGTCTGGGAGCGTGAACCGGGAGTACAGCAGGTCTATCACGTCAGTATTATGCGGATCGCTCGTCTCCTCGGAATGGCTCCGGATACGGAGGAATGGGACGAGATCATTGCAGATACGGGCGAACTCGCTGAAACAGCCATGGCGAATCTCGATACTGCGGCTGATACCAACTAGCGTCACAGCACCAACTGAACTGAGAAACTGCCTGTATTACCGGTGTTCCGCGACGTAGTTCGAACTCGTATCGTTCTGCCAGTGCTTAGGACTGGGTGTACTGGTCGATGAGATCGAGCAGCGATCCTTTGTTCTGCATGCCGACAACGCGCTCTACCGACTCGCCGTCGGCAAACAGGAGTAACGTGGGAACTCCCCTAACGCCGTATTCGGACGCGAGGCGCTGATTGGCGTCGATGTCGACCTTTGCGACGACTGCATCGGTTTCGGCGGCGATTTCCTCGACTATCGGCTCAATCATCTGACAAGGCCCACACCAATCGGCGTAAAAGTCGACGAGGACGACGCTGTGTGTTTCAACGGTGTCCTGCAAGTCAGACTGTCCATCGATATGAATGAGTTCAGATGGACTATCCTGCTTTTGTCCGGTCTGCAACTCTTCGAGCTTCCGTTCGCGGATTTCCTCGATAGACCGATTGTCGCTCATCGTCTTATCTATGCACCGGACACTTTTATGAGTTTTGTATGGGTAGTACAATACTACTGCTCGATGACGCTATCGACTGAATCCGAGCCCCGTGTGGCATGTCGAAGTCGATAACAGCACCAAGCGCTCTTATAACATTTCTGAGAATCGCCGTCATGAAAACGAGTGCGAGGATCATGGTTTGTATGCCGAACTACTGTGGGTTACCCAACTGATGCTGATCGCCAGCTCCTGATCGATGTGACCGTGATGATTATCAGAAGTTATTGTAACGGCGGACTGTGTGTATTTGTTTCTTAATAAATACCTGCACGTATTAAGTCATCCTTCGGATCATTTCGAGACAGAGTAGCGAAATCCGCGATCGAACTGCGTTGACGAAACGTTTCACTGGAGCAGTCCACTGCTCACGTGCATCGCTATTAGCGGCGGAACTCGTTTCGCACTTAGTATCACCGTTGGTATCGCTCGTTATCAGTGCGCTCACGGTTTCGAACGTCGCGCGCGGGTCGTTTGTTCGTCGCCACTGCCACCATGTCCGTACGAGCAGTTCAATCCGGCGGGTGATACTTAATGCTGGTTGATCCGATAACACGTCGTAACTGTGCTCTCGAATGAGGCGGTGATGATCGGCATACAGGACAGCAGCAAGCAACACCGCGAATTGGGTTTCCTCAGGGAGAAGTACGATCCCACCAACACCGCGTCGATACAGCGCTTCGGTCCGTTGCAGTTCGCTTTGCATTGCCGCCGCGAATCCGTCTGTGAATTCCAGCCGTTCGATCTGTTCGGTGGTCACACCGTGGGATTCGAGTGTCGAACGAGGCAGATATATCCGCCCGTATTCGAGTACGTCTTCTCGCACGTCTCGTAGAAAGTTCGTGAGTTGGAACGCTTCTCCGAGTGCTGTTGCGTGTGGAAGTGCTTGTGACGGATCGTCCGGGAGCATCACAGTGGTCATCATCCGACCAACAGCGGCAGCTGATCCATCCATGTACGCTTCAAGCTCTGCGTGCGTATCGTATCGACATTTCGTAATATCCGTCGCCATCGCGTCAATGAACGTGTTCACATCGGCGGCAGCAATACCGTGTTCTTTCCGCAAGTCAGCAAACGCTGTCACCACTGGACTGTCACTTTCTCGTTTGCCGAGTGCCGCTGCACGAAGGTGTTCTAACTGTGCTCGCTGACGGGCAGGGGATGCGTCTCCCGGATCGTCGACGATTTCGTCAGCGATCCGAAAAAATGCGTACAACACGTACGTCACGCGGCGAATACGCCGCGGGAGTAAACGGGTTGCGAGATAAAACGTAGTGCCTGTTTGCTGTTGAATCGTCTTGCTCTGTCTTACCTGCGTGGTATCTATCATGACTCTTCTTGTAACACCGCACATCTATGCTTGTTAACGCCCATCCACAGTTCAGATATCAGTGCGGTCAGCGCCTGATCACGCAACATCCCGCGTCTCATTGCTTCTCCCCCGTCGTGCGTTGTACTCGTCCGATCGCCATGCAGTAAATAAGAACGACAGCATGATAAAATTCATTAGAAAATAGCAATATATCATAATATTTTTATCTATATTTAAATTATTCTAAGAAGTGGTTACATCATTGGACAGACGTTGTCTCGTGACCGTGTTACTGCATGAACGTCGCTGTTGTTCGGACCAATCCGTGAATGGGTGTTCTCACTGTGTATGATTACAGCGATGGATCGAACGGGAGAATGACACGATCGGCTGTGACCAGGCCGAGTGCGAACAGTCCTGTAATTCCGACAGGGAGCAGATACCCAAAGTAGGCGTTGACTGCTCCCCAAAAAATGATGAATGCCGTGAGACTGTCAAGCATAAACTCACACTGGTGTAACCGGTTGAGGACAGCCGACTGTTCGAAGCCCCAGTTGAATATCACAACGGCGATGGTTGCTGACACGGTCCACCCGAGATAGTTTGAGACCGGAACGCCGTGGTAGAGACCGCCGCTGTACGACCAGAAACCGAGTGCAACGGCGGCCGGATCGAGGACGAGGTCCATTCCGATGACAGCAATGATCGAACTCAAGATGAGCGTCCGACCGAAGCGTCCATCGAGCAATAGCAGCAACAGCAGACAGCAATTCGCTACGATGGGTATGAAAAAGATCGGGAGTCCAAGTGGAACCTCACCGAACAGGAGTGGTTCGAGACCGACATCGTATGAGAACTGGCCGTACGGTACACCCGTGGTTATCCCGACATACTCGATACCGTATGCATACACAGTGAGTAGGATGAGTGCCGTCGCTGCCTTCCGATCGATGAGTGGCAAGAGACCAGCGATAAGTGGCAATCGCATCGCCACGACACCGATTAGGATGAGTGATGAATCGAACGGCAGCAGTACTGGTAGTACTGATTCGAAGCTTGCAAGAAGCATAACGGCTCCAACGGTGGGAACGACGACACCGAAGAGAGCGCGGTTCTCACGAACCATCGAATCGAACGCTCGTTCAACGCGCTGTCGATTGAGCGTCACAGACGCCTCAGCCATGAATTCCTCCGAACACGAGTAGCCACACTCCACCGAGTGTGAACACCAGTCCGGTGAACGTGTTGATCACCGGAAACCACCAGTATGCTTTGGTCACACTCACTGACGAACGACGGATACTGATAGCGAGGAGCGGATATACGAGGAGTATGACGGCGAAAAACGGATGAACAACGGCAAACACGAGCGACGCTGCCAGCCAACAAACTGTACAGTAGGTGTATGTCCCTCGTTCACCGAGAACAGTCGCAGTCGTTTCGATGCCAGCTTGACGATCCGGTTCGATATCCGGAATCGCTGAGAAGGTGTGCATCCCCATTGCCCAGAGCCAGCCACCAGCAACCGCCCCAGTCGGTGGATAGTCCCCCGTTATGGCTGCGTATGCGGTAATCCCCGGAATGATATACAGCCCATTGGACAGCGAATCAAACACCGGCGTCGTTTTGAATCGAAACGGGGGAGCACTGTATTCGACGGCTAACACGAGGACGCCGATCAACGACACGCTCGCTTCCGGGGGAAGAATGGGTATGAATGCACAACCGAGAAGTCCGCACGTGAGTACGACGGTGACGACGAACGAGCTACCTTCATACCGAACTTCACGCTCCGTTTTTTTCGCGTTGTGTGCGTCGATATCGGCGTCGAAGATGTCATTGATCCCGTAGAGGAACACGTTGGCAGGCACCAAGAAATACCCGAGCAGGGCGAGCGGGATCGGTTGGAACAGATCATTCGCGGTCTTTGCGGCGTACACGCAGCCGACGAGAACTGGTCCGGCGAGATACAGCCAAAACCGGGGCCGCGACAGCCGAAGGAGGTATCCACAACGTGTCGATTCCGAGGGGAGATATCCTCCGATATCGACCGTGGAGCGGGATCTCGGACCTCGCATTACTCACTCCGATCCTTGATAACCGCATCGGCCGCGTGTTCGCCGCTGATGAGGCACATTGGCATTCCGATTCCTGGGGTGGTGTACCCCCCTGCGAAGTACAGCCCATCGACCGCATCCGAACGATGTGGTGGTCGGAAGAGCGCTGTTTGACGGAGTGTGTGTGCCAACCCAAGCGCTGTTCCGTTCCAACTGTTGTACACTGAAATGAAGTCCTCGATACAGAACAGCTCTTCGCAGACGATGCGGCCGTGCAGATCGACACCAGTGTGTTCAGCGATATCCCCAAGCACGAAATCACGGTACTGTTCCCGAATATCGGTCGTATCCTCCAGCCCCGCTGCGACAGGAACGAGTACGAATAGGGCGCTGTGCCCGTCCGGAGCAACCTCTTCGTCGGTCTTCGAGGGTGCACACAGATAGTAGGCTGGATCGTCAGGCCACGTCGGCCGGTCGAATATCTGCTCGAAGTGTTGATCCCAATCAGGTGGCACGATAAGGGTGTGATGGGCAAGCGGATCGATGTCTCCCTCGACGCCCAGGTACATGAGAAACGCCGACGGTGCGTACGTTCGCTCGTCCCAGTACTCCGCGTCGTACTGGCGGGCGCGGGAGGGGAGTAAGTCCTGCTCCGTGTGGGCGTAGTCAGCGCCGCTGACGACGATATCGGGCGTGAAGACATCCCCACCAACGGCTTCGAGGTGAAAATGCTCCTGTCTGCGGGTTATTTCGTTGATTTCCGTTCCCAACGTCGTCGTAACCCCGAGTTCTACAGCGAGATCAGCGATAGAATCAACAACACCACCGATACCATCCTCCGGATACCAGACGCCCATATTGAAATCGACGTGAGACATCATGTTGTACAGTGCGGGTGTGTTTTTCGGCGCTCCACCGAGGAAAACGAGGGTGTATTGCATAATCTGCTGGAGTTTCGGATGATCGAAGTACTCAGCAACGTACTCATCCATCGTGCCGAGTAGCTGAAACCCGATCGAGGCCGCGTTCATCACGTCACGGTCGATCCAGTCGCGTAGACGTGGACGGTCCTCGTACACGAAATTCTCCATTGCGATCGAGTACTGTTCCTCGCTCGCCGCGAGGTACTCCCGGAGGGCATCACCCGCTCCCGGTTCGTAGGATTCGAACGTTTCAATCACCTGCTCTCGATCCGGCGTGATGTCGACCCGGTCTCCGTCTTTGAAGAAGATCCTGTAATGCGGATCGAGTCGGTTGAGAGCGTAGTACTCCCCGACATCGCGGTCGAAATGGCCGAAAAACCGCTCGAACACATCAGGCATGAGATACCACGAGGGACCCATGTCGAAACGAAAGCCGTTTGTCTCTAACCTGGATGCGCGTCCGCCCAACTGCGCGTTCTTCTCGACGAGTTCGACATCTGCTCCGGCCTGCGCGAGATAACAGGCAGCCGAGAGTCCACCGAATCCGCCTCCAACAACGACAACGGATGTGTCAGTGAGACAAGTGTCCGTTGTCCTCATCTGTTCGAGTGCCATACCGGAGATGAGTCCGGGAACGGCTAAAAATATATGTTAGGTATGAACAACTTACTAGTTATTGTGACAGATGATTGTTGTATGTTCTGTGATGGTGGAGAAGATAGACGGCTATAACAGATTACTGGAGTGACAACAATGAGTCACTGATTGACAGTAACAGTCGATTCGTATCACTCACGAATGGTGATTTCGCCACGCGCTTATGTTGCTACAAACCGAACGACAGGCTGTAATGAACTACATTTTCTATGGCGGTAAGGGTGGTGTCGGTAAGACGACTTGTGCAGCCGCCACCGGACTCGCACTCGCCAAGCGTGGTATCGAAACGCTCGTTATTTCGACAGATCCCGCTCACTCGCTGTCGGATTCGTTCGAGATGGACGTGTCTGTTGAACCGACTTCGATCCGCGAACATCTCCAAGCAGTCGAAATCGATCCAGAACAGCGACGAGATGTGTATCAGGGGATGGTCTCCGCGCTGGTCGACGAGTTCAGGGATGTCGGGATCCGGCTTGATGAGGCGGAGATCGAAGCACTGTTTTCTGCGGGCGTCGCGCCCGGCAGTGACGAAGTTGCGGCGCTCGATCTGCTTATCAACTACGTTGAGACTGATGCGTGGGAAACGATCGTCCTCGACACCGCTCCAACCGGGCACACACTTCGTCTGCTTGACCTTCCTGCTGTGATGGACACGACACTCGACACTGTGCTCTCTGTCCGAGAGCAAGTACGGCGCAAAGCGGATTCAGCCCGCCAGCTAATGCTCGGACCAGCCTACTACGCGATAGGAAACCGTACTGGCGATGAGGAATCTCCGGATATTACTTCATTACAAGATCGGATGGAACGAGTTGATGACATCCTTCACGACGATGAACGGACCGAATTCCGGGTTGTACTCGTCCCCGAAACGATGGCCGTCCGGGAGACAGAACGCCTCGTGGACCGACTCCGTACGTTCGATATTCCAGTCAAGACGCTCGTCGTAAATAAAGTTCTTGAGAACAGCAACGAGAGCTGTGATCGATGCCGCACGCGCCGTCAAACCCAACAGCAAACGATCAGAGCAGTACGAGAACGATTTCCTGACTTGGCAATCCAACAACTTCCGCGGATCGATGGAGAAGTACACGGTCTTAGGACGCTTGAACCGATCGCTGATCAGATTCGTCCTCAGGCGTGACGTTCCTACATCTATTTGAACGAGAGTCGTGTGACGTGCACAGCTGATCTACTGAAAGTGGGTCTATTAGTTATTGTCTCTTAGTGTTACATCAGTACCGTTGTAATGTGTACCGGTTAGTTTTATCGCGTTGTTCCCAGCCATTCGCTACGCGCCGATGAGTTTGTTATCTCAATGAAAAAAAAGTGATTGCGTAGCAGTCGTGTCTTGGTCACATGGATGAAGGATGACGCCACCACGCCGACCGTGAGTTTCGTGATTCCCACCTACAACGAGCGGACTACCTTGCCAGCAACGCTCCGAAGTATCGACGCGCTCACGACCACCATTCCGTACGAAGTTCTTGTCGTCGATGGCGGCAGCACCGACGCAACGCGTGCCGTTGCTCAAAAGCATGGTGTGACCGTCTATCACTGTGATGGCACCGATGTCGGACCGAGTAGACACATTGGTGCCACACACGCGGCAGGTGAGTGGCTCGCGTTCATCGATGCCGACACCACTGTCTCTCCGACCTACCTCGATACGATGCTCGAATTCGTCACGGCGGCCAGTGTTGAAGGGGCAACCTCACGCTGTCGTGTGGTCGGGTGTCGGCGCGCGAAGATAGCGGAATGGACGGTCAACCATCTGTTCCCCCGTCTCTCAAAACCCATTCTTCCTGGATTCAACTGCTTCGTTGCGACTGCCGCATACTTTGCTGTGGGTGGTTTCTCTGACGTGCCAAACGAGGACGTCGGTTTCAGTCACCGACTCAGTGAAGACTATCGAACGGCTGCTTGTCCAACGGTGCTCGTTGAAACGTCGGCTCGACGGATCGAATCGTTGGGATTGACACGAACTCTCATGTATTACTCCATACGTGAATGGCAACGGAAAATATCACTATCTTCGTAGCATCTCTGACACACGCTGACTACCAATGCGCCCCAATCGTCCGTTCTCGAAGCTCGATAGAGATCTCATTACTACGCTTTTGTCGCTCTCTCCCGACACTTATTACACCGATTCAGTAGATCCGAACGGTTGTGATCGACATCGATCGCTCCGAGACCGAATGTCGGTCCGTCGTATTCGAGTGGTGACTCGTGGTCGAATCCGCGCCGCTCCATCTCTTCAGCGAGTTCGTCGTGACGGTCCTCCACTCGGGTAGTATCGATGTTACCTTCCTCGGCGTGGCCAGCGGCAATCGCCTCTCCGTGGGGATGGTTCAAGATCGTCCCAACAAGCTGATGGTGTTCTGCGTGCTCACCACGCAGATGATCATCACAGAGTATCTCCGGCGGTACACACCACATTCGAGTCATGCATCTCAACTACGAATCTCACTCATAGATCACCGTCGATTTAGTCTGAGTTGTCAGTCTATCCTTGTCACAATTTTACATAGATATCATAATACGTTTGTTTTACAACAATGCACTATATTAGTGCATAAATTGTTGGGTGTGGGTAATAATGCTTAATACTATGGGCGTAAATTAATAATTGATGTCTCAGCAAGATACACAGCCCACAGATAGGGCATCGAGTGCGGCGGTGGTCGCAGCAGCGATGTCCGTTCTGTACTCGTGGTACATATTTTTCATACAAGGAAGACAGCGGCGAGGAATCTTCGTCGGTTTGTGGCCTCCGACGATCCTCGCATTCGCAAGTTACCTCGAACAGACGGATATGGTTCAACATATGCAACAAGAATCGGAATAACACTATCTTTCAAGTTATTTTTACTGATTGTTATTGGACTTTATTGGGCCGCTGAACGCCGAGTAGAGGACGCCGAAGTAGGTGTAGATCAGGGGAAGCAAGAGGGCAGCACCGATCGACATAATGTTGAGCGGGAGGATTGAGACAGCGGCCGACTCCACGGTGAGTCCCAATCGTGGGTCGATAGTCGGAAACAGCAGACCGGCGACCACGCCGACAAGGGAGAAGACGAGCCCCGCTGCTGCCCCGAACGCGAGGTGGTTCCGATTCTGACTCATTCCTCCGGCGTACATCCCGGCGAAGACGAACGTTAGAACAACGAGACTACCCACAATGGGCGAACGCAGAGCTGATCGCCGTGCCGGATCTGTGAAGTAAACGTATCCAAGTATCAACATTATTGTGAGAAGATACGCCGCGAGCGCGCGATGACCGTCTGTGCGGAGTTGATCCCGGAGCTCCCCGCGTAGTTTCAATCGCAAGAATGCGACACCGTCAACGACGGTGAGAGCGACGACCGCAAGTCCGACGACGATTCCCGGAAGCGTGATGATTGCCGTTCTCCCGAGCAGCCAGTTCGCTAAGAAGATTCCGAGTAAGAACGGCGTTGTGAGACTGCCGAGGACGAACGCTCGTCCCCACCATAGTTGCCACCTCTCGTCCTCACGTTGTTCATACATCTCGGGTGACAGGCCGCGAAGACCCAACGCGGCGAGGATCGCAAACATCAGTGGATAGTGCCGACTGAACAGATTTGCGTACACGGCTGGGAACGCCGCGAATAGACTGCCGCCAAAGACGACGAGCCACACCTCATTAGCGTCCCAAAACGGAGTAATGGCCGCGAGCAGTCGTGATTTCTCGGCATCGTCGTTATGAATCGCAAACAGAATGCCGATACCGAAATCGAAGCCATCGAGAAAGAGAAACATCCCAAGGATAACAAACAGAAGGATAAACCAGAGGTCAGCGAGGGGTAATCCGAACAGCGGTTCGGTCCCAAGCTGCTCGACATTAATCACTGGTAGTCACCTCCGCGTCCGCCTGAGGCGGGCGATCGACCGCGTCGAGTTCGTCACGTGGCGGTGGTCCGCTTCTGATGATCCGAGCGACAACGTAGCTGTACAGTCCCAACAGCAGCGTATAGCCGGTGACGAAACCGATGAGCGTGAACGTCGTTTCAGCGCCGGTTAGGCCGGGCGAGACGCTGTCTGTGGTTTTCATGACGCCTTGGATAACCCACGGTTGTCGTCCGACCTCAGTGACGATCCATCCGAGTTCAACAGCGACGAAACCCAGAAGCGACGAGATCATCAGTGCCTTGTGGAGTAAGTCGTCTTCGAACAGTTCACCGCGCCACCACCGATACGTTCCCCAGATTGCCAGCAGGATGAACCAAAAGCCGAGCGCGACCATACCCCGAAAGACCCAGAAAACGATTGCGACGGGCGGTGCTTGCGTCGAAAAGGAGTTCAGCCCACGGATTGTAGCTTGTGCGTTCCCACCGCTGGCGAGCCACGATGCCCCGCCCGGAATACCGATTCCCAAGAGATCTTTCGCCCGCGGGTCAAGCAACTGATCGAGGTTTGTCGGGAGTGCGACAATGTATTCAGGGACGTACGACTCGGTCTCCCAGACTGCTTCCATTGCGGCGAATTTCTGTGGTTGCGTCTCAGAGACGTGCCGGGCGTAGGCGTCGCCGTGGATCGCCTGCAGCGGAGCCGTGATGAGGAGAGCTATAAGAGCGATTTTGAGCGTTGCCTCCCAGAAGGCGATCTGCTGGATGGGATAGCCCCAGACGTGATGGCGGAAGACGTAGTAAGCGGCGACACCGGCCATGAAGAGCGCGACTGACTCGATTGCGGCGTTCTGCATGTGGACGAACATCCACGGAAATCGTGGGTTGAGATACGCCGCGACTGCGTCGGTGAGATGCACCACGCGCTGGCCGTTCTCCGTGACCATCTCGAACCCCCGAGGAGTCTGCATCCACGAGTTGGCGATCAGGATCCAGACGGCTGAGAGCCACGTCCCGAGACCGACTGCAACGCTCGATAGGAAGTACAGCCGATCAGAGACACGCTCCCGGCCAAAGACGAAGATACCGAGAAAGGTCGCTTCGAGCATGAACGCCATCATGCCCTCAAGCGCGAGTGGACCACCGAACAACTCGCCGGCGACAGTCGAGAAGGCGGCGAAATTGGTGCCGAACTCGAATTCAAGCACGAGTCCTGTTACGGTGCCGACAGCGAAACTCACTGCAAAGATTTCCGTCCAGAATCGGCGGAGCTGCTCGTAAATAGCATCGCTCGATCGTATTTCTTTCCACGTGAAGTAGATGAGAAACGGGGCAAGACCCATACTCATAACGGGGAAGATAATGTGGACGATAACCGTGACAGCGAACTGCAAGCGGCTTGCGAGGACTGGATCAACCATTGGTGTTCACTTTCCTTAGTTGATATGGAGTGGTGACAGTGGGAGGTTCGTTGTGGCCGCGTTCGAACGGCTGTCGTTCTCGGAATGTGAGAACTGGATTCGTCTGAACGTTCGCGTTGTCCAGCGGCTTCAGCATATAGGGAGTTGACATCCCTCCGAAGTCAACCGCCGGGGGATTCTCAGCTATTGGGAAACAGCATAATGTCCGTCCCTCGTGGGATCTATAGCTGAATATTGTGGGCGCTCAGATCCATTTCATTATATCGAGGGATCGAGGAGCCTATTCCGTCCGCGCTTCAAAAGCCGACAATGGGGACCGATCCAGTGATGACTGACGACTCACCGGCGATACAGAACGTCCTTGACGCGCTGGATGATCCCGACTGTCGAGCCATCCTCAAAGAGACCGGACAACCTATGACTGCCAAAGAACTCGGCGAACGCTGTGAGATATCCACCTCGACCCTCTACCGCAAGTTGGATCTCCTGAGTACGGCTACGCTCGTGCGAGAACTCCACAGTGTTCATCCTGACCGCGGCCGAATCACACGTTACCAACGAGATGTGGCGAGTTTGAACGTTTCCATAACAGACGATGACCAGTTCGATGTGAGGATACACCGGCCAGAACGAACAGCAGACGAACGACTCGCTGATATGTGGTCAGAGATGGGTGAAGAACTATGAGCCAGACAGTAACATTCGGAATTATTGCGATCAAAACCGTCATACTGCTTTTAGGAAGCGGCATCACCTACATTGCCTTCAAGGCCTACCGACGGACTGGAGCACTATCACTCCGTGCTCTTGCGCTCGGGTTCGGTGTCATCACCATCGGTGCGCTCCTCGCTGGGATTGCGCATCAACTACTTGATGTGGCTCTCCAGACTGGCGTTCTCATCAACAGTCTCCTGACAGCGATCGGCTTTGGGATCATCATCTATTCGCTGTACATCGAACGGTGACAGCGTCCATGGTGGATTAAGGCAGACGCCGTCGGCTCCCACACGCAACTGGAAACCTGTTCTCAAACAATCGTTGAAATGTTTAACTACTCCAATACCGTACACACTAACACATGTTCGCAAAGGTCACACCAAGAGAACTCGCGGAGCGACAGGATTCGGACAGGGATGATTACACGCTCATCGACACCCGGCCCGAGGACAGTTACGAAGCGTGGCGTATCAAAGAGGCGAAGAATGTTCCGTTTGGACCTGCTGAGACGCTGACTGACGATCAACAACGGGAGATCGATGAACTAGCGAACGGCAACGAGATAATCACGATCTGTGGGAAAGCAGCGACATCGACACGGCTTGCTTCCGAGTTGGACGCTAACGGATTCGACGACGTCGCGGTAGTCAATCGAGGTATGCGTGGCTGGAACGCGTTGTATGAGACGACACGCGTCGACACCGCAAACGACGACCTCCGCGTCATTCAGTTCCAGCGCCGCGCGAAAGGCTGTTTGAGCTACCTTATCGGATCGAAGCAGGCGGGTGAGGCTATCGTTGTCGATCCCACGCGACACACCGACCAGTACATAACTACCGCCGCCATCGAGGGACTGACGATCACCCATGTCCTCGATACGCACGTCCACGCCGACCACATCTCCGGTGGTCGTGAGCTCGCGGCGACACTCGACGTGCCCTACCATCTCGGTGAACGAGCGACTGAACGCGATATTCAGTACGAATTCGACTCCCTGGCAGACGGGGAGACGATCTCGGTCGGTGAGACGGAGGTAGAAGTGCAGGCAGCACCGGGACACACCACGGAAATGGTCGTCTATCGTATCAACGACGTTGTCCTCACGGGCGATAGCCTGTTTCTCGATTCCGTTGGCCGCACGGAGCTCGAATTCGGTGAGGAGGCAGCCGAGAAGGGGGCACGAATGCAGTATGAGACCCTGCACGAGACGCTACTGGAACTCCCGAACGATGTGACCGTACTGCCGGGACACGTCACAGTGAACAACGATGGCACCTATGAGAACGCATCGCCAGGCGAATTGGTCGGTGCACCCCTGGGTGACGTTCGGGATCGCCTTGACCTCGTCACTCTCGACGAGGAAGAATTCGTTGCGTGGATGACTGAGAACATTCCTGAGAAGCCAGACAACTACGAGACGATCATTAGCATCAACCTCGGCACAGAGGATGTCGGACGCCGTCGTGACGCCACAATGCTTGAGACGGGTGCGAACAACTGCGCGGCTTGAGTGATCACCGGTATCGGTCAGGCGACCCTCTCAGCTCCGCCTTCAGAGTGTGGGCGTGATTCACACACAGTATTTTCCACTCCCTAATACCGAAGTATTCGAGGTAATGTTTCATGGTGTCTCTGCGAACGCCAGCCGAGCGGTGGTTTCGTCGTGGTCCGTCGGTACGTTCGTTGAGTGCGAGCACCGCCAGGATCGCTCGGGATAGACGTGAGTGATATCCCCGAAAGAACCCGAGGTTCCGGTGCTGTCGGACATGTTATGGTGGTTCTGCTCCGAGTTCATCGAACAGTGCTGTGACGTGTCTTTTGATCTCATCACGGAGTTCGCGGACGCGCTTCAGTTCCAGACCAGCCGGATCGTCGAGCGCCCAGTCGCGCACGTCCACCTCGGCTCCGACCGCCTTCAGATCGAGCGTCGAACAGCCCATCGTCACAACGTAATCACACGACTGGAGTTCCTCGGTCGTGATTTCTCGTGGGGTTCGATCTGAAAGGTCGAACCCCACATCGTCCATCACGGTGACCACTTCTTGGTGAACGTGGTCAGCCGGATGGGTCCCACCGGTCAGGATGGTAACGCGGTTATCGAGTGCTCGGCGGTCGCGTTCGCGTTGGGCAAACGCCGTAGCCATCTGTGAACGTCCAGCATTCTGCACGCACACGAACGCAATACGAAGCTGCACAGCCGGATCGGATGTTGTGGACATTGGTTTGTCGTTTGATCAGTCGTCGTCTGTGGTCGGTTCGGACGTTGCTGTGGCACCGCGTCCAGTTCCGGCGTCATCCCAGTCGACGGTTCGTTGGAAGTACAACGCAACGTTGACTAGCGCGAGTAACACTGGTACCTCGATAAGCGGGCCGATAACGGTCGTAAAGGCGACGCCGGAGCCGACACCGAACACCGCGACAGCGACTGCGATGGCCAACTCAAAATTATTGCTCGCTGCGGTGAAGCCGATTGCGGTCGTCGTTGAGTAATCAGCCCCGATACCGCGGCCCATCCCGAAGCTAACGAAGAACATCACGACGAAGTAGATCGTTAGCGGCACCGCGATCAACAGGACATCTGCTGGTGCGGCGACGATATTGTCGCCTTGGGTGGCGAACATCACGATCACGGTGAACAGCAGCGCGACCAGCGTCAGCGGATCGATTTTCGGAATGAATTGGTTGTCGTACCACTGTTTGCCTTTCGTTCGGGTTCCAACGTACCGGGTGAGGAAGCCACCGGCGAAGGGAATCCCGAGGAAGACGACGATCGCCTCAAACACTTGCACTGGCGTGATGTCAAAGGCCACAATGCCAGCGACGAGCGATTCCATGCCCAGCAGTGGCGGCAAGAACAGCCCGAAGAACCAGACGTAGACGCCGTAGGTGAGGATCTGAAAGAGACTGTTGAACGCGACTAGTCCCGTCACGTATTCGGTCGAGCCCTCGGCCAGTTCGTTCCAAACCAGCACCATTGCGATACACCGGGCCATCCCGATGAACACCAACCCGAGGAAGTATTCGGGGCGGGCGGGCAGGCCAGGAACCAGCCCACTGAAGAAGACGACTGCCAGTCCGAACATCAGCGTCGGCCCGATGAGCCAGTTCTGGATGAGGCTCAATCCGAGCACCCGCCAGTTGCTAAAGACAGCTCGAAGCTGTGAGTAGTCCGCTTTCGCCAGCGGCGGATACATCATCACCACGAGGCCGATCTCCACGAGATGGAGATCTTGGATCGGTTGCGTGACTGATGATGCGACATATCCCAGTCCGACGCCGATCGCCATCGCGCTGAAGATCCAGACGGTGAGATACTTATCGAGGAAACCCATTGAGCGCGGATCGCCACAGTCCGGACAGTCACAGCTCGGGCCGTGGTTGTGTGTGGCGCTACTCATGACTCACGCTCCCTTCAAGAACAGTGACAATGGTGATCGCTCTGTTGGTCGCTTTGTATTTCCGCCAGCGCCCGTCCTTCCAGCCTGTGATGAGTCCGGCGTCGACGAGCGCTGACAGCGCGTGACTGAGACCGCTTTCTGATACGTCGACGACGGCGTGCAACTCACAGACGCACAGTTCCTCTTGAGCCGCCACGAGAACCCGAACAAGTGTATACCGCGTCTCGTTGGCGAGTGCTGAAAGCACATCGAGTTCAGCGGTTACCTGAGCTTCTCCGACTGTCGCTTCAAGCGTGCTGAGTTCAGCGAGACGACGCTCAACGTCCTCGCTCCGACACTCCCCAAGCTCATCGTCCAGATAGCGCCGAAGCCGCTCTGGTGTTTGTGTCATCGAACGTTATTTGAGTAGACATTCAAGTAACTGTTCCGATTATTGTGCAATTTCTGATCTCAAGTAGTTAATGTACGCGTATTTTGAACACAGTGGGTGGCTCAATAGTACTCTATACTTGCATATTTGCTAAAATCACTTTGACGGAGTTGGGATGGTGTGACCAGTCAACTGTGGTACGACAGAGCGGACAGGCTCGGGAGCTACGGGAAACTGTCAGCGTCGCTCCAGTCTGTAGGATGGCTGTTGGACTTGCTGCTCTGAACCTCCAGACACAGCATAACTCATTTAGCAACTCAAAAGAGGTCAACGTTACAGAGGTTTTTTCAAACAGGTTGCTGTTGTGGGACAGAGGCTGTCGAACTCAGTCGTCTGCTGAATGGTGGCAGGCACGGTAGCACGCTCGTGTTCGCTGTACCCGTGGTTGGTGAAGAAGTCAACCGCCGTCGTCGTCAGTAGATACAGGGTCTCTATGCCGTCTGCCGCCGCTGTGTTCTCTAATGCCTCACACAGTGCTGTTCCGAACCCGTTTCCTCGTGCTGTCCGCTCGATGACAACCGATCGGAGCAGTCCATGCGGTCCGTAGCGTTCGACACCACCGATACCGACAGGAGCAGCGTCTGTGTACGCAACATAGAACCACTCGGGGGTTGCCCGCACATCTTGAGCGGGCAGATCGTTCCGCTCCAACAGCGTTTCAATGTACGGAAGGGTGCTGTCGTCGGCCTGCTTGAGCGTCAGTGTCGCGCCGTTCATGCAGACGGAGTACTGTTTCTGCACGCTGCTTATATCTTGTGCCACATCGTTGTTGGTGTGCGTGTCGTCACGCAACGTGGATCATTCGGGGGAGTTTGGAACTGAATCACTGCTGTCTGAAATCAGACAGTAGAAGCGGTACAGTCGGTTATAGAGTGAATTCCAGCCAACAGATACTCTGTCAGCGGTCGATCAGTGTGTGAGTTTTCAGTTGGTCTTCTATTAAAGATACTCTTAGAAAGATATTCATCTTTGCAGCCATCTCAGAATCTTAATGAACTGTTCGAAAAAGTATTGGTTCCGGACGAGCCACCGTCCGGCAATACGCTTTGGCTGTCGACTCGTATCGAGAGGGAGCCTTCAACAGATCACTCGAGGTCGAAGCGATCGAGACGCATCACTTTGTGCCATGCGTCCACGAAGTCGTGTACGAACTTCTCCTCGCTGTCGGCAGAGCCATACGCTTCCGAGATGGCTCGAAGCCGCGCATTCGACCCGAAGATGAGATCGACACGGGATCCTCTCCACTTGACCTCTTCAGTGTCACGGTCGCGTCCCGCAAACACGTTCTCGGACTCTTCGGCCGGTTCCCACTCCGTGTTCATGTCGAGTAGGTTCACGAAGAAGTCGTTGGTCAACGTCTCTGGTTGGTTGGTGAGGACACCAAGGTCGGACTGCTGGTAGTTCGCGTCCAACACTCGCATCCCACCGACCAACACCGTCATCTCGGATGGCGTCAGATTCAGCAGTTCAGCCTTGTTCACTAACAGCTCCTCTGCTGGTTGATCGACTTCGTCCTCACGGTAGTTACGGAATCCATCCGCTTTCGGTTTGAGCGCGTCGAACGAGTCAACGTCGGTTTGTTCTGGCAGTGCATCCGTTCGTCCCGGTTCGAACGGCACTTCCACTGCGTACCCGGCATCCGTCGCCGCCTGCTCGACGGCTGCACAGCCGCCCAGAACGATCAGATCAGCGAGCGAAACCTTTGTCCCGTCGGACTGGGAGCTGTTGAACTCTTCTTGGATCCCTTCTAAGGTCTCCAGTACAGTCGCCAGTTCCTCCGGCTCGTTGACTTCCCAGTTCTTCTGGGGTTCGAGACGGATGCGTGCCCCGTTCGCTCCACCACGCTTGTCGCTGTCGCGGAACGTTGACGCCGACGCCCAAGCAGTTTTGGTCAGTTGAGAGATAGATAGATTCGAGTCGAGAATCTCCGTTTTGAGGTCAGCAATCTCTTCGTCCCCGATTAGATCGTGGTCGACATCAGGAACGGGATCTTGCCACAGCATCTCTTCGTCCGGGACTTCTGGGCCGAGGAACCGCTCCGGCGGGCCCATGTCGCGGTGGATCAGCTTGTACCATGCCTTCGCAAAGGCTTCCTGGAACGCTTGTGGGTTCGCCTGGAAGCGTTCGAGGATTTCCCGGTAGTCCGGATCACGCTTCAGGGCGATGTCCGTCGTCAGCATCATCACGTCTTCTTTCTCCGACGGCTCTTCGGTGCCTGGTGCGGCGTCGTCAAGTTCGCCGCTCTGCGTGGTCCACTGCCAGGCACCACCAGGACCCTTCTCGGGCCACCACTTGTACTCAAGCAAATTGCTGATGTAGCCCATGTCCCACTGCGTTGGCGTGGTGTTCCACGGACCCTCAATCCCGCTGGTGATTGTGTCAGCGCCTTTTCCGGAGCCGTGGCTGCTCTCCCAGCCCAGTCCCTGCTTCTCGATAGGCGCCGCCTCGGGCTCGGGACCAACGTGCTCTTCGGGATCATCGGCACCGTGAACTTTCCCGAAGGTGTGTCCGCCAGCGATGAGCGCGACCGTTTCCTCGTCGTTCATCGCCATGCCGCCGAACGACTCTCGGATGTTCTTCGCGGACCCTTCGAGGTCCGGTTCACCATTCGGACCTTCCGGGTTCACATAGATGAGTCCCATGACGGTGTTGCCGAGCGGATTCCTGAGAGCGCCATCCTCGTCGAAGCGGTCGGGAGAGGTCGTCTCCATCTCGTCTTCGGGACCCCAGTCGACGGCCTCGTCGGGCTCGTAGGCGTCCTCCCGGCCGCCAGCGAAGCCAAACGTTTCAAAGCCCATCGACTCTAGGGCGACGTTTCCGGCTAAGACGATCAGGTCACCCCACGAGAGTTTGCGGCCGTACTTCTGTTTGATCGGCCAGAGCAGTCGGCGCGCCTTGTCGAGGTTCACGTTGTCAGGCCAACTGTTGAGCGGCGCAAGGCGTTGCCGACCGCCGGACGCGCCGCCACGGCCGTCGCTAGTGCGATATGTGCCAGCACTGTGCCACGCCATTCGAATAAAGAGCGGCCCGTAGTGACCGTAGTCCGCTGGCCACCAGTCCTTCGATGCTGTCATCACCTCTTCGATGTCCTCCTTGACAGCCTCGAAGTCGAGGTTTTCGAACTCCTCGGCGTAGTCGAACTCCTCATCTCTCGGTCCAGCTTGACGAGCGTTCTGATCGAGAACCTTTAGATTCAGCCGATTCGGCCACCAGTCTTGATTAGACCTATTCATCAACAGACGCTTACCACTTCAGCAAGTTAAAGTTGTATAATTTGGAACGAGGTTTCGTCGTGGACCAAGAAATATATAGAATTTATGAATTTTTGTCGGTAGAGTACTCATGTACGCCCTGTACCTGCACATATTAAATTGTATCTAATAATTATTATATTATAATATGTATAATGGTATTTTGAAATTTGAACGATTAGATGCAGGACGGCAAGGACGCGGCAGCAGCTGATGTTACTCCCGATCGAAAGTTCATGTCAGAAATTTTCTTATGAGTAGTTACGCCCAGAAATTCCCAAGCCAGTGATCGGACCCGTCGGCTTCCAGACGGACTGAAGTTTGCTCACCACACGCGTCCCGTAACGTGCTGTACACGGATAGACGTACCCGTTAGATCAAGCGATCATCCATCAGAGTCCGCATCAGCGTCAGCACCGTCAGAGTCCGCATCAGCGTCAGCACCGTCAGAGTCCGCATCAGCGTCAGCACCGTCAGAGTCCGCATCAGCGTCAGCACCATCAGCGTCCGCATCGGCGTCGGTGCCATCGCTATCAGAGTCCGTATCGCCATCATCAGCTTGTTGATTAGTCTGTGGGTGTTCAGGCAGGTCACCGGCAAGATAGAGGTAGACTGGCGGAAACAGATACACAGCGATGGCTGGGATTACGAACCATCGATTGAAGTACATCAACAAGCCGAATGCTGTCAGGCCGGCTGTCGCTGCCGCGTGTACTCCGACTCGTGTTCGCGCATAGATCAGATAGTAGTCCCAGAACCCCTTGGCCCGCGCGCGAACGGTTGAGAGTGTTTGAGTGATCATAAGTATGCAGAAGAACTAGGGGGGCTACACACTCAACATCATCGGTGCTCGCTATCGTGATTGACGTGATCAATCGCGCTGCAGTCACTGGTTATCCTTTGCTGTTTGACGCTGCCCGATTCCGAAATCACTCCTCCGTTCTTATCGGCTGCCTGAGTCGCTATGTTCGTTTGGTTCGTCGTTCGTGGTGGCTACTGATTTGAATTTCCTAATACCGATGGCTGTGCCGATTGCCACGCTGACTCCAGCGACGATAGCTCCGGGGAGACCGTATCGTTTGTACCCGAATTCTGCTGCCTTTTTGCCTGCTACGAGTGGCCCAACCATGTGTTGAAAATAAGGATGATCGACGGAAACCCGTTGGGGCTGCTTCTGCTGGCTCTGATTTAATGGTGTAATTCACGATCTCAATGAACGCTTGACACGCGGACAGTCCACCAGAATCAGAATTCCATAACAATCGAGTCGCTCTCAGTGGCTGTCCACATCCCGTTTAGCGGTGTCGGTACCGTTGTGTTCCTATCCAGTGGTGAATACACGGGTTACAAGTGAAACGGTGAGCGGCGAAATAAAGGTCACGAACCACTACTTCCGATGTTTCCTCAAGAATGACTAATCGATCAGTTGATCGGAATACAACTGCGAGACGTATTCATCATTGCAGACGAGGCTCAACGGTATTTCGTCCACTGCATAATGTATGTGCCGCCGTGATAGAACACTCTAAGTACATTCGCCACGCTCGCAATGAGCAACGGCCAGTAAACCTCCAGAAAAATTCCAACAGTGATAACACACACTGCCAACATTAGCAATCCCTTTTTCAAAATCCGTCTTTTGAGCCACTGCCGGTGACTTTCGAACCCCTGATCAGTGATGAACAGCGGCTGATCGTCGCTTCCGCCGACTACAAGCTCGTTCTCTGATCTGCGTAATTCCCCGTACACACTGAGTGGTATCCCGTCTTGGAGTAACCTTGCCTCAAACAGATACCAGTCGGGATCGACACGATCATCGAATTCGTACGGTCCGTCGATCAATTGACCGACACTAGACTGAATCGTCTGTGCGCGACAGTAGAGCGGCGGCGCGTTCCAGAGATACGTTCTGGAGCTTGAATATTTGATTGGATTGGTGGAAAGCTCCGAGAGCGGAGTTGATTCCGAAACGGTGCGAAGCCAAGAAGGATCGAGACGAACAGTGTGGTTCGCAGTCGCAATCGCGAGTTCGCCCCACTTGATCCCCCGAGGCGAACGTCATCCACCGCTGGTGTTCCCACATGGCATCATCCGGGGTCACCTGATCATCGGTGTCGCCAGTACGCCGGAGGAACCCCCAATAACTTGTTCAGAATCAGACGCCAGAAGATCAGCGCCGTCAGCCGGAGTTTCGACTGTGAGGGTCCCCTCGATGGCGACTGGCTCGCCCGAATCCATTGTGAGTAAATCCGTCGGTTCCACAGTCGATAGCGTTCGCCAAGCCCGCAGATTAGATACCGTATATTTGTCGGTTGGAGTTGCCGTATGATCCTTACGTGGGCTGTTTGCCGTCTCAGCATTCACGAGGAATACCACGTCCACGGGGCGTTGCCAATCAGTTCACCGATCGCCGGGCCAATAGTCTATCAGTTGTCAACAAGGGTGATGACAGGGCTAGCCGCAGTCGGCTTTGGATTCGGGAGCCTCTACTTCGCGTTGCAGTCATCAGTTCTATATGGATTATCGGCGATTACAATTCACCATAGTCCTACACTTTTTCCCTTTCTTACTTTTACGTTGGTCGTGAGTCAGCCGATCGTATGATTACTGTGGCGTACTATTATCATTGGTGGACTAAAAGACGAAGAAAACGACAAACAGCAGCACAGCGATGAGCACCGCAACGACAGCGTAGTGGCGACAATTAATAATAACGAAATTACTGCGCAACTGATTGTCGCTGACAGTCGAACAGGCGGTTGGTCGCGCGTTTGACCAGTAGATTCGATGTGAAGGAACTCACGAAGTACCATACCATCCACACCTGCATTGGTCCAACTAAATGAGCGCTCCAAATGATGCGGTCCACCATCGGCACTATTGGTGCAACTGAGACGATCGCACCAGAGGGGTCCACGACGAACCATGAGAGCCAGAGAAATACTGGAATCGTGACGAGCATTGTCCAGACTATCGGGCGAAACATCTGTTTGAACATCCCGAGCTGGTTACGCATGAGTTCCTGCTGGCGATCGGTGAGCCGGTCAACAGCAGCACCATCGTCCCGTTGTTTTGCGGCAGCAAGTTGGTCTCGAACCTGTTGCATCCGCTCTTTGTGGGCATTCATCCGGTCTTCGTCGAGCAACTGACGGCGAACACCCGTCGAAACGAGCGCAGTCACAGTTGCGAGAACAACGATCAGAAGTGGGAACGGAAGTATCCCCGCAACAGGGCCGAGAACGAGATCCATCGGACCGACAATAGCAGATTTGATTGTGGGAATCCGGTAGCCAGCCATGAGACCAAGAGCGCCAACTCCTGCGAGCTTGTCGGCTGTACTCCACGCAGAACTATCCGTCTCCGTGATGTCTTGCTCTAGGTTAGTGGTCTCCTCAATGCCCACCTCAGCAAGAGCGGCCCGAACAGTCGGTGGATCATCGACGACGAAGGCATCGTGAATGGGCACGAGCGCTCCGGTCTTGAGAAGACGACCCCACGTTTCTGGGGCTACAGCATCACTTACAGCATCGTAGGTGACAGTGCCGTCACTAGCTTCTGCACGTGCGAGGACGTATGCCAGTGCCTGTCCACTGGTGTCATCCGCGACGAGAGACTGGAGAGCAGTATCGTCCATCTATTATTTGTATCCGGAACAACAATAAAAATCTACCGTCGTGGCGAACGGGGGACTACTTGCCAAGCGATGACGAACTGCGTACTAGCACGTACGAAACGACGGTGCATGCCCGTGCGGTTGATCCCGAGTTCCGGGCGACAGTGCTCGCCCGGTACGACCAGACGTGCCCGCTCTCCGGGGTCGATCAGCCGGGACTGTTGGACGTAGCACATGTGCTGTCGTGGCGTGACTATCCAGAACATAGAGCGGATTTGGCGAACGTGTTGGCACTGAGTAAAACCCATCATGCTGCCTTCGACCGGGGCCTGTTCACGATTGACCGTAATTATCGACTATGTGTGAATCCGTCATTCGAGACCGAAAGCGATCTGTTGCAACGAACGATTATCGAACGAGCTGGTGAACGAGTCGAACTGCCTGCAACGTACTTGAATTCTGAGTACATGGCACAGCACAATGCAGCGCTTGAATGGGTATGAGGATAACCACCACAACGAGCCTGAATTGTGGTCTGATCGACGGGGGCAGCGCTCCGTAGCTGTCCATATTCCGTCTGGCAGCGTCGGCGTCGGTGTGTTCCGATCGACCGGTGCAGACACCCCGGATTGGGAGTGAACAACCACGTGACGAGTCGGGGATCACACACCACCATTTCCAGTGTTTCCTGATCGTGCGCCAGCCGATCAGTTGCGCTCGGGACACACCATCTGCAATATGAAGAACGTCCCGATGAAACCGTTTGTGAGGCCTCTCTCATTCCCTCTCGGTTCGGTGTTGTCGTCTCTACGCGCGAGGATGAATGTATTCGACGTTTATATCATACCGATAGTCACCATGTCGGTAATACACACCAACTCAATGAATATACTATCATGACGACCGAGAAAATCGATATGACCGTCAATTCATCCTTTCTGTGCTGATTCCAAATAATGCAGTACTCTGGTTACAGTTTCATGAGCTGTACTGCCAGCGTTCGCAGTTCGGTTACCTCATCGAGTGCTGCCAGTCAGCGGTCGGGAAGCGCAGTTGCCCCGAAGCGGGCTCCGGCGATAGCTTCGGTGACAGCGCCGATCGTATCTGTATCACCTCCTCGATTCACACTCCGCACGATCGCCTCCTCACCGTCTGCTGCCCGGAGTCCATCGTACAGTGCCGTCTGGAGGGTATGAAGCACGTAGCCCGATGTCGGAAGTGACTCTAGTTCGCTCCCGTGAGCAATGGGTTCGAGTGCCGTAACGAGCTCCGCAGGTGCTTCAGATCGCATTAACAAAGTCATGAGAAGTAACGTACTCTGTTAGCAGCAACTGCCGTGCTGACATGAGTGAACGGTTCGGAAGAGATCGAAGTTATGTATTTATAGACAAACACACGATCTTTGATTCTCGTCTACAGTCGGGCTGTGGGTCGAGAGGAGATCCGTCTCCTACCAGAACCGAACGGGGGAGTGCGGACAGCAAGTGCCAAAGCTGTCGGTTGCGACGATTGAGTAGGAGAGTATCTACGCAGGTCAGTTAATCATTCAGGGCTACGGGAAAATCGATTGATCCCGCATCACTACCATTTCAGGTTCGAAACGAATGAGACTTCATCCCGAACAATGGCGGTTCTAACACGGAATTTCGTCTCATCAAGGAAGCAAACGAAGATATATTAGATAGATAGACGCCATGGGTAAATACCTATATTCTCTCGACATAAAGGATGGATATGGTGGTTCACGGGTCTCCAGAGGATGGTTCCGTCCCTGATCTCTCTGATGAGCAATACCTTGCATTGAGGGAGTTTGCGGCTCAACATATAGATGAGGGTACTTGTTCGACGACACCGTTACGCCTTGCGCGTGTAGTGGCATATAACAAACCGGCAACTCTCATTCTCACTCCTCCTGAGGTCACCCCACGCCCGGAACCGTCTCCGGAAGAGTATCTTGTTGACCTTCTCGATCGAATTGATTATCCATATCAGCAGTTTACTGGTCTCCCCGGCTGGATCGTCTCATCGTCACCCGGGCGGTTAGACCTCCTTCCGACCACTAAGACTCCCTGCGATGCGTATCACCGACGGCTCGGAGTCGTGTTCGGATATCCTCGTGATGCGATTGACTATTTCATCGACGAAGACAAGTCTCAATCAACGAAGATCGATCTTGTCCAGTCCGGCGAATTCGACGCAACAGAGGTAGCGTATACGACGTTCGTTTGCTATTCGTACCCCAAAACGCCAGAGAAATTTGAGCACCATATCTTAGTCGGACGGGAGAACAGACGACAGATCAGCAAACTTGCCCGTACATGGGACCTGCCGGAACTTGACACACTCGCAGATAATGCCTATAACGATGAGATGAGAGTCTTGAAGGAGGGTGAGAGGCCATCCACCTCTACCCAGACCATCAAGTTCGATTGGAAGGCGGGACAACAAATTTCAGACTATAGTCGCAACTGACCTATTTTGGGACAGTGGTACCACAGACCATGCATTCGTGAGTTCCGTTTCTGTGGGGATCCGTTATCTTATTCTTCGTCTTCATTTCACATTCCGGGCAATAGTTACGTTCGGCCATGATTTCACCGTAATGAGTGTAGCCAGCCAATCTCGGTGAGTCGGAGCACCGACACATTCATTGACTGACTACGTTATTTAATTATCAAGAAAAGCAATATAATTTTCTATATTTTAAGTGAGATTAATGAGGGTGGCTCCGATGATGACTTCTAGCGAGTCAAGAATGCAAACTATTCCTTGTTAGACTAGAAGGGGGATTGATGCTATCCGACATACATCGTGTTGGTTTGTTGCGGCCCTGTTGAATCACCAGACGGCTGCAGAATCAGTCACAGTTCGCCTGTGATGATGCAATTATCACGTGAGTAGAGTGACTTAGCTGCGATCGGGAGACGTGCTACTTTCATCTGCGTCGGAGTCCCTGAAGGAAGTCGCGGATCTTCGTCAATGAAGTATTCACGAGAACGCTCTGCTTATGGCGAGCAAGATACCAGAATGCCTTCGGAACAAGCACGAGAAGCGGGAATCCGAACAGTAGGAACACGCCGTCCCTTGTGGAATCTGATGGCCCGAACAGCAGTCCGAAGATGCTGACCAGGATCAGGACGGCTGAAACGACCGCACTTCCGGCGAACCAACGATTGAGCGGTGGGAGATCAACCGAGCGGAGACGGAGATCAAACGCCTCAACAAGTCGGTCGGGGTCGTCAACTGGCCCCAGCGTTCATTCCTCATCGTCGTCCCGGCCAACGGTCACGGTGAACGTTCGTGTTCCGAACCACCGATCCGGAAATACGGTGTCTACGACTGCGACGTTACGGAGGGTTTCGACGGGCGCACTCCACTGTGGTTCGTCCGTCAGTCGATCGACGGCGACGAACTGGTCGTCGATGCGGCGATAGGTCATCCACCCGGTTGCAAGGATGGATTCAATGACGTCACCGCTAAACAGTATTCCGAACAGCACCATCGCAACCAGGACGCTTTCGAGGAGAACCGAGTCGGTTGGGTCGTTTCCGGCGAGTAAGGCGAGCCAAACGAGCCAGACTATCGTGACCATGCTGACGTAGAACGGTCCTGTCTTCGTGACAGCTCGCCAGACCGCTGTGGCCGCGGTTGATCGCCAATCGACATCGACTTTATAGGTCTGTTCGAAGGTGCTCGTTCGAGCACCCCCGCACCCCTCAGGGGGTGAAAAACTTGCTGCAGTCCCTGAGTTGCAGTGGCCCTTGAACGAGTTAACCAACATCACCGACCAAGACCGATTAGACGTTAGTTAATCCGTGCTTGGTGGACGCTGTGCTCGGGGAATGATCTCAGCGCTCGGCGCCGTAGACGATTGCCGAGTGGCTTTCGCAGCCGCAGTCTCAGTACTTGAACCACCGTTTTATCTTGGCGCCGTCAGTACTCATCTGGACGACGACGTTGTCATTCAGGCATTCAGGACATATGAGGCGGGGTTTGGGCGTTTTCGGAGTTCATCACGAAGAGCATCGGCCTCCTTTATCGCAACGCCCCGCGACTACACTGGGTAGCCGTGGACAAGGATCGTCGCATGCCACTTGTAAACGTACGTGTCGGGTGCTCGATGGGGGACTGCACGGGCGTCGGTTTCGGTATTCCGGTACTTGAGGCTCGGGACTCGACTTTCTCGGGCCCAGTTTGGGATTCGAGGCATATCTAGGGCTCCTTAGAAGTGGACGTCCGCCGGAACGATCCAGAGGTCGTCACTCTCGTCGACGATGCGATCCAGTTGGTCTCGGTGGCGAATCCCACAACCGTGTTCGTCGTATAGGAAAATCGAGGGACCGTCGTAGGCAGCGACTTGATGGAAGGCATGCCGAGCGAGGTTCTCATCACGCATTATCTCATCATCGCTAAGCTCAGCTCGTTGAGCGCCTCCTGTACTCGATTGAGATTACGCTGGAACTCGCTCTTCGTCGCCTCCCAACCGCGCCTCAGGATTTTCTGGCCTTCGTCAGAGTCTACGTGCGCTGCAACTGGGAAGTCGCCCCAACGAGCCTTGCCTGCCACCGTCGTGCCTTCTTGATCGAACGTGACGAAGTAGTCGAATACGGCGCCACTGTGCGGGTCGGCTCCAACCAGCCGATCGAACACTGCTTTGGCGGTGGCCACTGCGTCGTCTCGCGTCGATGCCTCTACCAGGGTGTAAATGACCATATGCATCGGTTTTTCACCGTCGTCTGCCAACGCACGCGACTGCACACTGTGTCACTATATGATGCGCCGGCACCCATCGCCGGCGCTCAAAAAAAGTACTGACGACGCTGGCTAGACGTTCTCGATTTTCGACTGGCAGTCCTCCTCCTCGACGCTAATCGTCAGTCCCCTCTCTCGTAATCGGCCTCGAACACAACTGAGAATATATCCGAGTTGTAGGCGGCGTGGTACGCACGATGTTTAGGGGCTTCCTGTGGATACCTCTGTGAGCGTCGTCCGCTATCAGCACTCGTGACTCACAGTGACGATGAATTACAGTGCTGGGACGGCAGAAATCTTCCTCTCCGATGCTGCTGGGAACCTAGTTCCAAACCGATTAGTCAGTCTCGATGGAGCCAGCGCACAAAACGTGACGATGGATGCGACCGGACGAGCGACAATCCCTCTCTTAGGAACGTTCGTCCGTGCCCACTCCGCCGGCGATATCCAGCGCGAGTCGCGGTCCCAGTACTACCTGAATACCCACTCCAGTGGCTTCTCGCCCACCTCATTCCTCGCAGGGGCTACCGACCTCTTCGGCTATCTCAACGCCGCAATCTCGAATACGGTCCTCTTCACCGAATGGCTCGTGCTCGGAATCCCCACGCTGTTCTGGATGCGATTTATGCGTGTGAAACCAGCGTGATTCTGTCTATTGTGACTCAGGGGTTCCAAAGCTGAAATCCATTGAGAGGCTTTATCACATACTCGTCAGTGGCTAGCGTTATGGGATTGTTTAGTCGGTTATTCGGTTCGGGCGGCAACACCGATTCGGGGTCGAAGGACACCTCCGAACCGGAACTAGATATCGTGATTGATAGCCCATTAGACAAGGAGTTCATCCATGGGGAATTTCGTGGCGAGCGGGTCACCTTCTCATCAGTCCCATCGCCAAATGGTGAGTGGAGTTGCTTGTACGGACGAACTGGAATGAACGGTGGCGCTCCGATCGTCTTAGTCAAAGGGGACGGGAAGCTTCAACACGCCTTCGCTGTAACTCGTGCAGAAAACGTTGCTGTCGCAAACACCGGGCACATCGCCGTTACCGACATCGGCGAAGCTGATAATCAAGATCTCGCTGGGACACTTCATGTTGTGGCTCCTGACGGCCAGCCAAGCATCGAGCACGAGTTCGATGCGAACATTTGGGAGTGTTCGATCACTGAGGACGGTCGGTACGCTTCCACAGCAACCCACAATCCCGACCGCTCGGTGTATATCTTCGATATCGCGTCTGAGGAACTCATCACGGAGTTCGAGACGCCGAATCTCAATGGCCCACCACAAGAATTCGGAGAAATTGATGGCGAACTCGTTCTGTACCTCTTCGACGGTGACGAGCGGTATCGGGCTATCGACCTCAACGGTAATACAGTCTGGAAGAGCCAGAAACTCGAGAATCAAGATCGTATCGACGGACTTCTGGCCAGCAGCGAGCGGGCTGATCTGGAGGAGTCTATCGAGCTCTTAGCGGAGGCGTACGAACTCACCGACGACGAGAATAGAAAGAAATCGATCGCAAATAAATTAGCAGACGCTCACTGGAAGCTATCGAAGGAGATCCACAAAGAGGAGGGAGACACCGACGCATGGTGGTCGCACCTCAGCCAGGCGAAACAGTACTACTATGAAATCGTGTCCTGGTACGACGGCAGGAAAGGAGTCGCCAAAGTGGAGCGCAAACAGGCGAAGTACCATCTGAAAGACGGAGATGAAGAGACAGCGCTCCAGCTATTACAGAATATCGCCGAGCTTGAGGAGGAATACGACGCTCAGTTGCTCACCGATGCCGACAAGGACAAAATCGAGAATCTATCCTAAGGGGCATTCAATAGAATCGCGATATCCACCTTCGTCAGAGGGGTAACAGAACATTCCCAGTACGAATATCTGACCCCCAATTCCACCGAGTAGCATTCCTATATTCTAGATCCGGGAGTTCGAACAAACGAGATCGATTCCACTGCATTCACGCTTCGATATTTGGCGTCGAGATAGTGAGTTAGGATTCGTTGTTGATTATCCGTCAGCGTCTCAAGCGGGAAGGTGGTCGGCTGATCTGGCGGCTTGCTCGTGTGCTGTGGGCGTGACGGAGTAGACATACTATTGGCTATTTTCCCGTTGTATTAAATGTATGCACAACTGTCTCGTGACATCCTCCCCGCCGTAAACGGCGGGATTCTCCCCTTGAAAGAAGATAGAATCATAGCTTGCTGGTATTGCCATATCGACTCTATCGCTAGATTCTATCAAGCAAGCTGATGGCCACCTAGCTCGATCTCAATATCGTTCCATCCAGAAATACACGAAAGACGCTCGGCGAGGAAGCCAAACGTGAGGAGACGGGAGTGGCTGACCGAATCGGCACAGCTGGGTATCGTCTTCGATGGAAGCAGAAAGGTCGTGGCTCGAGAGAGCTTTGCTTTCTCGTCACTAAGCGGAGAGGACCTCCGAGAGATCCGCAAGAGCGCAGCTCTTGTGAGATCACGAACGATCCCAGATCTTTCAAACCACTCCGTGAGGTCGGAGGCTCCACCTTGAAGTATGCATGAGACGAGATCATGGGGCCTTGCGCGCTAGCAGGTTATAGTGATCGTCTCTCTTGTCAAGGGCCTCGATCTCGAAGTCGGAGAAGATTTCGTGTACCTCCTCTCTCTTGAAGTTATGGTGGGGGACCCCCTCCTCGGGACCCTTGAGCGGGATGTTCGTCCCAGGCTCGACCTCCTCGAACTCCTCGCCGCCTCCCCGCAGTTTCTCTAGTTTCTCGTACGTCGGAACTTGGACGTAGATCAGGCCCGACGGTCGCAGGACCCTGAATATCTCGTCTACGGAGTGGTTAATCGTGCTCAGGTCCGCGTGGTGGATGGATCTGATCGCCAGCACGGTGTCGAACTGCTCCCCGTCGTAGGGGAACTTCTCGGCCATGTCCGCCACTTGCACGTCCGCCTCAGCGCCGAGTTCGTCCAGTTCCCCTCTCAGTTTGGCGACCGCCGACTCAGAGAAGTCGAACCCATGTGCGTCGAGCTCGTTCTGTGTCAGGTATAGCAAGTGACGCCCTGCGCCACAGCCGACATCCAGGACACTGTCCTTGTCCTCTTCTTCAAGTTGTTCTCGTAGCTCCACGACGTCCGGATCGATATCGCCCTCTACCTTCTCGTACCAGTCGCCCCAGCTCTCACGTGCGTCTGTCACAGTTAATCAGGATTAATATATCCCTCTCACTCATAAAGAGCTATCTTTATTCTCTTATAATTCGGCTGTCTGCCATGCTGGATGTGGTCGACGGCTCGACCACAACGACTGAAGCCAGGGAGACAACATCGTTTACAAGGGTTCACCTTCGATATGATTTCGCTGGTAGACACACCGAATTTCCAGTGAAAATTCGACCAAGGCGCGACGAGCCACCACCACTGTTTCCAGTGAGTCCTGTCTCCACCACGTCCCAGTGGACGGTGAACGATCTCACGAATCTCGAACAGTTCTTCTGAAGCGATCGCTCCGGTGATCGACGCAATCTCTGGTCCCATTTGTCGCTGATGGTATCTGCTATAGGCGACGGAATCCTTATAGTGTCAAGCGAAGATGAACGCATCATGGCTGATCTGTCGGACGAAGACGCTGCCGTCGTTGAGTTAGTACGACACGAGTTCGAATCGATGGGCGACTTCCATGCGGAGGGACCGAACAGCAGGATCACTGTGGATCCAGCTGATGCCCTCAGTTCGGATGTAGACGGAGATTGTAGTGACTCGATCTTCTATTCGTCGGTACAGGGAGAGTTCATGGACTGGGGCTTCAGATTAACCTGTGAACTCCGCGATGCGTTTCCACCGGAGGCGAATCACTCTATGACGGAGCTCACCCCATACGCCAAACGAGTTGCGGAGCGATTGCTGCGGACGTGGCTCACGGTAGATTTCAATAACTATTCTCCCGTTGGTGACACATGGATTTCTGGTAGTATCACGGATGCTGCCGATGCCAAGCGAGCTCGGGAGGCGTACGCAAAAGTACACGGCAAACAACCGCCAGACAGCTACTATTTGAGTCTCATCGAAGCTGATGAAGAAGTGATACGGCTAGCCATGAAAACAGCCCCCGGGAGGGCGTTTGATTCGGCGGACGATTTCCGCCAACAATGTCCCGAAGGGGAGACGGCGCTGTACCATATCGATTCCCCCGAATCAGAACTGACACAGCTCTATTGAGCGTCTTCAATCGCTGTTCCGACATCGATTTTCATGGTGGTGTCTCCCCAATAGGCTTGCGCGAGTTGCTCACGATCCTACCTCAGGTTTCTCTCAGAAGAAGCCGGTGTGCTGTGGTTGGGGGTAATCTGAGTCGGTCATATTCGGTTGGGAGCGGGATACAGACACCTTGCATACATGTATTGTGTGTTTCCAGACGGTTGCAGTCTGAATACCCAACGGTTAAACACCATCAATTATGCATATAAGGAATAAACCGTATGTGGCTATACTAAATGGGATAAAGAGACAACCCCAACTTCAAAGAATGGATTTCTGTAAACGTCTTTGTCCCATGTTAATCGGGACGGAATTTGTACTATCATGCCACGAGATGGCTTCTATCGGTATGCTACTGTTCCACGATACCAAGATAAGACTTCCCAAGAGTGTCTGGATGCATACGACCGATCCAATTTATATTAATAATAGATATATTTTAATATAAAGTATAATAGGGCAAATGGCATGGTCGGCCATCGTTCGGCTTCGATATTAGGTCCCAAGGGTATCTCACACCGAACGACGACTTCGAGAAAGCCGTTGTAGTGCTTGATGAACCCCAACAAGGGCGCGAGCAAGCGCGAGTTGGCCCGTTCTGTCGGGATCGCTTGATCAATGGGCAGCAACATCGCGGAAAACCGAGACCGATACACGGTCAAGTAACTCCCACAGAGTAGCGCGTTGAAAAAGTGGGTGCGAATAACCGAACGGCCTGCTAGCGAGTATAGGAACTTCGATTATGTCACGAACTGCCGAGATAACGCCACGCCACTACGCCGACGCCAGTGAGGGTCATCAGAATACCGAACCCCGGGCCGTCGGTAGTCGTTGTCGAGGGGTCCGTGCTGGGAGAATCCTTGGTTATTGATGGCTCGGTGGGAGCTTCCTCAGTTGGGCTGTCGGTAGTCGCTGTTGAGGAGGCCGTACTGGGAGAATCCTTGGTTGTTGATGGCTCGGTGAGAGTTTCCTCAGTTGGGCTGTCGGTTTCAACGGTTAGTTTGTCTGTATCGTCGGGCTGGGACGGTTCCGCTGTATTATCCTTTTGTTGATCAGTGTCGTCTGGTTTGGGAGTCGGCGTCGCCCCCTTCTGTGTTTGAGAGCCTTTCATCACAATTAGGCGACTGTCCATGCCAACGTCTCTAAAGTACATCTGGCCGCCGGCGACGGCCCGTAACACAGTTCCAGCGGCCGCCCCCGGTTTGATTTTCTGTGTCCACACGATCGACCCATCGGTTGGGTTGAGTCCAACACTGCCGACGTATAACAGCTCTCCGACCCGGGCCATGCCCCTTCTCAGAACGTACTTTCCGGACGTATTGTCTTTCGAGGGTTGCGGAAGGGATGTTCGCCACCGCTTGTTGCCATTTGTCCGATCGAGCGCAATGATATCGTCCGTATCAGAATCGATCTGGATGTACAGCCGCTTTGCGTCGGTTGTTCCGATGCTCAGGCGAGAATATTTATACGATTGTTTCCACTGCTGTTCTCCTGTCGCCGCATCAAGCGCGATGATGGACGGTCCGGCTGTGTTATTCAGAAATAGCGTTCCGTCGGACACCATGGCGACCGATGGATCTTCCACGTCGGGGAGTGCCTCCCAGACGACGTCGCCACTCGTCGCGTCGAGCGCTCTGACACCGGTTTGCTCTTTGACAACTACGATACCGTCGGCGACGACCGGTGTGTGCCCCGGCCGTCCATCACTGTTGTGTGGAACTGTACTCTGTTGTCGCCAGCGCACTGATCCATCAGAGGGGTTGAGTGCGTACACGAATCGATCCCAGCTACCGTCGAGATCTGGACCAGTCGTATAGATGGTTCCGTCAACCGCTGTCACGTCGGAGAATCCGGCTCCTACTGGTGCGTCGATCCGCCACACTTTTTCGCCACTGTCTGCGTCCACAGCGACCATGGCTGCGTGCCGGGGATCGTCATCGTCGAAAATGCTCATCCGAACCGGGGCAAACACAACCCCATTCATCACCGTTGGGCTCTTCACATCAGAGACCGCACCTCCATGAAGGCCATCTGGAACATCAGCTACGAATTCCCACTGTGTGGTGCCGTCGGCTGCATCGAATGCGGCCAGTTTGTCGCCAGCGCCGTACACAGTTCCGTCAACGACGCAAACTGAATCACGCTCGTGAAACCCGGCGAAGTGACCTATCCAGGCGTTCGTGATCTCTCCCGTCGGACCGACGCCGTCTGCGAAATGTGCGTTGTAGGCTGTGTTCCCCTTCGGGTGTGTCCACTGCTCTTCGCCAATCGCGTCCGATGTCGCCTGTATGGGTGTGCTCTTACTGTAGAGGACACTAGCGGCAGTCACTGCGCCAACTGTTCCGGAGAGAAACGATCGTCGACTGATTTGCCCCATTTGAATCTCCATTGATACGAATTGGTTAGTGGTAATCGGAATAGGTCTTCTGGCCTCTTATCCCCGATGCTCCGTTTTGGCGGGGGTTACCTCTAGAGGAGCACATTGTCAGAAGTTGGGAACGACAGGTTGCGTGCATGAGCGGCTCTGTTGACTCACTAGACAGCAGCGGGATAGGTCGCTACATCAAAGGAACTGAAGCGGGTGACTGCGAGGATCCATGGCGCAGGTCTCCCGCTTCATTGGAGAAGTTGTACCCGCACTGGGCTTTAGCTAACACTCATCCCTCGGTTGTATAGTGGTAGCGAGTGTCTCTTGCAGAATCAGTCGATGCTTGTGGATCTTCTGTGCATCTTCGGTCAGTCGTTCCAACAATGAAGGAGGGGAGTAGCCAAGGTACTCACTGAGTTCGTGGAGGATGAGCTGGGCCGAAAGACAATCTCATCAGCAGCATACTCGTTCACAAGGGACAGCAGATCCCGGCTCACTAACAGCGACAGCAACGCCGCGTACAGCAGAATTTCAACGATATGCTTCTTACTCGTGGTAACTCATCCAGTTCGTACTGCGTCTTCAGCTCACGAAGCAGCAGTTCTATCACCTACCGACACCGGTAGATCGTCGCTAGATCGGTCGGCAGAAACTCCTCTCTGGACAGATTCGTGATGTACAGATGGTAGTCGTCGTCCTCGTTGCGGACGCCGACGACGCGGAACGTCTTCGTGTCCCATGTCTGCGTGCCTGCGTACGTACGACGCTGAAACCGTGTTTCCACCTCTGCGTCACTGTACTGTCGGTAGAGATCGGACACAACGTCCTAGATCTGTTCATCTTCCAGGGGAATGGCGACGCCTGTCAGGGCGTTCGCCGTCCGCCCATTCTCCCAAGAATCTTCTCGATCCGCGTCATAGCTCTCACTGAGCAGGTCTGCGAGCATTTGAACCAACTTACTCAAAACCTGCTCGTTTCTTAAACTGGCTCAACTGGACAGTGCCTATTGCTATAATTTAGCAGTACTTTTTGAATAGATTATTTAAATTTCGTGTTTTTGGTTACACGGTAGCACTGGTAGCCGCTTTTAAACCCAACGACTAAGGCCTGTCAACGCCTACGTTGACATAGAGATGGCGACCGCTAACGAGCAAATCCGAGTCAGTGACCGAGTCAAGCGAGCACTCGACCGGCGGAGGCGTGAGGGAGAGAGTTATAATGACGTCCTTGAGCGTGTCCTCGAGGAGCGCACTGAGGGCAACTTCTACGACGGGTTCGGAATCCTCTCAGACGAGACAGCCGACTGGATCCGCGAGAATCGCGAAGAGGCAAAGACCAAGCGGAAGCAGCGGATGGGACAGGTGACGAACGAAGATACATGAAGGTTGTTGACGCGAACTTTCTCATCGACTATCTCGACGGTGTGCCAGCGACACAAACCTTCTACGAGGCAAACGGGGCCGATGACGAAGTTTGGACACTACCGTCACCAGCATACACCGAGGCATTAGTGGGCGTTGGAAACCATCCAGCGGGTGATGTTGATCAGGCGATTGAGGCGTTATCGTGGGGTGAGATCTACACGATCGACGACGAACTGTCGATCTCGGCAGCACGGATCGCGGACGATATCGGGCCGCAGGGGCCATACCTTGACGGCGTCGACTCGCTTGTGGCTGCAGTCGGTCACAAACTGGGCGCTCCAGTCGTCTCCGCAGACAGCGATCTCACGCATGAGGAAACGAAACAGATCATCGACGTTGAGGAGTACCGCGATTGAGGATTGGTAGTTTGATACGCAGAGCGTTCTGTCTCTATCTCAATCATCCAATCATCCTGACCAGGCATATAAGCATCTCTGAGCTGTACGTCGATATTGAGTTCTGACATTACCAACCATACGGTCGCTCCGCTCGCCGACTCGGACGCGGCAACAATCAACTCGATGCTCCTCGCTGTCGATGCTCCGTCACCGTGCTACACGTCGTCCCCCCTGACGCGTCAGCACAGGAAAGAGCTGATGCCGAAGACGTGTTGCAATTCGCTGAACATGTCCTTGGGCCGGACGTGGCGGCTGAAGCGGTAATCAGGGAGGGGTCGAACATTAGAGACGGCATCGTTCAGGCGGCCAAAACCACGACGTCACGACGATCGGAGCCCCAGAGCGGAGATCTCGATTAGAGCGGCTCGTGTTCGACCCAGTACAGGAAACGCCGTCAGAACGGGATGATGTAAACCGTCCTTATGACGCGTGACTCCAACCGGACGATGCGATCGCTCTACTACCAGTGGAAGCAAGGACTCGAAGCGATATCAGACGTTGAAATGAAAGCTCGCAACGAATCGAGTCGTGAGAGCGTTCTATAGTACGAGATTGTGGAATCGTCACCAAAGCATTTTCTCACTAAAGTAAAAGAACGCCAAGATGACGGTGACACACGGAAGATGCTCTACCGCATCGAGTATGAACCACACCCAACTGGCGATGAAACCGTTCACTGGCGCTTTCTCGGGACAATTACCGATGACAGCTAGACCGTGATCCGCACGGTAAGTCTTCAGCCATTGTATCACTTCGTCTCGGTCACACCCGGTCCATTCTTCACTCTCATCACAGCTGTGCTGTCTTTTTCGTACTCACTCAGAGTCAACGCCCTTACTTCGGAGAGCGGGTTTCTGTAAACGGCTTTTGCTCACGCAGGTTGAGATGGAATTTGTACATTCGTGCCACGAGACGGCTTCTCTCGGTATGCTAGTCGATCTCAGATACTGAGCCGAATATTCCAGCGAGTAGCTGCTGATCAGTGTGATCGACTCGGTGATCCGGTCTGCAAGCGGTGTAAGTGTCTTCTCACCAGCTGTGACCGTCGCCCGTTCGAATCGCCACTGGTTGTTGTCGAACGGGACGTCATAGTTCGCCTCAGCTCGTGTGAGGATGCTCTGGACTGCAGCCTTGGAAATCTCGAAGAACGCGGCGGTTGCATGTTTCTCGCGGCCCTTGCGTACTTTGTGGATGAAGGTCTAGGCGCGAACGTACTTGGCAGGAAGCTGCTGGAGGAACCCGTCTTCTACCGTATAGCGAAGGGCGGTCGCCCAACACGCTTCCCATCAGCGATAGCAGCGTCGATTCCCCCCGCACGCGCGAGCGAATTATCATACGCCAAACACCATCATCATGTTCATCATCATCTCAGCCATCCAATCGTCTTTACCAACTGTCCCAACCGGCTGGTTTGCAAGGTCGATGTCAATGGTTCTCTTGCACAGATCCTCGATGAAGCCAGTGGGGGCGGCGAACGCCCGAGATGGAGGCAGAGGGCCACGCCGAGAACGATTGCCAGGCTGGTGAGAATGACTGTCTTTGGATTCACTACGCAAACCGAAGATGATAAGTGAACTAGTTTCGATCTCGACGTATGTTTGATCTGAGCGTTCTGATTGCATTCATTCCGGCCGCAGTCATGCTCATTATCTCACCGGGTCCAGACAGCATTTACACGCTGACTCGGAGTATCAGCGATGGACGCACTGCTGGTGTGATGGCTGCACTGGGTTCTTCGAGCGGAAGTATTGTCCATACAACCGCTGCGGTTGTTGGTCTTTCAGCACTTCTGCAACAGTCAGCACTCGCCTTCACAGTCGTCAAATTCGCCGGGGCTGCCTACCTCGTTTACACTGGTGTCCAAACACTGAGGAGTTCTGAAGAATTCGAGATCTCGCCAGAGACGGACAGCTACACGCCCACCCAGTCATACCGGAGCGCGCTGCTGATCAACGTACTGAATCCAAAGGTAGCTCTGTTTTTCCTTGCGTTTCTCCCGCAGTTCATTCAGACGGAAGCTAATGCTCCCGTTCAGATTTTCACGCTGGGTATCCTGTTCGCCGGGCTTGGATTCGTGTATCAAGCATTACTGGCGATCTTCTCAGCGAGCGCGAGACGAGTGATAACGGAGAAAGAACTCGTGAAAACCGTCCTGCGTGCGGTAAGCGGAAGCGTTCTCGTCGGATTCGGGGTGAAACTTGCGCTTGAACGCCGTCCTACGTAATGGCATTCTCTGAGAAAATAGCGTTCGTTACCGATACTCAACAGCATAGTGTCCGATTCGACAGATGTACACAGCGCGAGAAGCGCCTATTGACTGAAGTCGGCTGCGTCGATTCGTCGTACACAGTCATCTTCGAAACGTTGACTATCGAGATGGATTACGGGATTGCTTGTGCATTAGAAATCTACCTAGCTGACTTCTGTTCTGGGAGCTCCTCGTTTCAATATCGTGGTAGGTTTCAGGGGACAGATATGTGTCGATAGAGCCTATAAACGTTTCTCATTCAGTAAGCATCCGTCCTGTCTTCGTGGACTCCCCCCCTGTACACAGACTTTATAAAGGTCCACGAAGGTGAGTTCAGTTGTTTGCTGACTACACAGACTCCGGTACTTTATTCTCAGCGCTCGATCGCTCGGCGTACATCGAGATAGCCCACCTCGCCCTCGTCCCGATCAGGATCGAGTAGCACCTGAAGGAATCCATCGTCATCCCGCTCGAAGCCCAGCGGACAGCACTAAGCCACTTGCCCTGATCCTGAGCTCGCGCCGCGCCAGCCTCAACCGCTTGATGAGCCGCCGTCGTTCTTCCTCCGCAACCGCTACGGAAATGTCAGCAATCAACTTCCTGGTTCCGTCTGGTCGAACCTCCTCGACCCAACCATCGGTAATCGCGACGATCGTCCCAGCATCTTCGCACGTCCCGAAAAGCGCTGGCAAATACTCCCGAGTCACGCCAGCCGTGAGATCTCCCACACCACGACGTACTCGTACTGGCCGGTCTCGATCACGTCGATCAGCTCACGGAATTGTACACGACCAGGATCAGAGCCGGAGTGACTGAGGTCGGCGTAGTGATCGACGTCCACCTGGTCAACATCGTGGTCATCGAGCCAGCTATCGATCGCGCTGCGTTGTGGGTAGTCTCTTGGGAGTCGGTTGAGGCGCGAATATAGGTCGCATAACGAGCCATCTGAGTACGACTTACTGACCGGGTGCCAGCCATATAAAGAACGGTAGTTGCTGACAGGCTGTCAGCAGACATCTCCCTACTGACAGGGGGAGAACCACGAGTACTACACAGCCGAGTAGATCTGGCTCAGAAAAGGGACTTCTGAGATACCACTAGCGGTGCGCCACGATAACCATAGAGCACGGGGGTGCCGTTCTCACCTGATGGTCCAACCCTTAGTCAATAATCGGTGGATGATCAAGAGCTTCAGTATCGTTCTCGCGGATGACCTCCGTCTCATCCGTCTCAAGATCGTAATGGAATTCGTTGATTGAGGAGTTTGCCTGTGATTGCTCCATGATTGCCTCTGCAATGTCGAGTTCTTTGACGTGCCCGAGAATCAAACGGATAGGGCCGCCGTGGGCGACGATGAGAATGGTTTCGTCCGGATCACACTCGCCCAGTAGGTCTTTCCATCGCTCAACGACGCGATCGCGAACTTCGACGAGACTTTCGCCGCTCTCTGGCTGTTCGTATGCTGCTTCCGGACCGATTTCGAGTCCGTACTCCGGGAACCGCTCGAACATCTCGTCGGCGGGGAGACCCTGATACATCCCGATATCGTGTCCACGCCACGCGGACTCGAATGTGACTGGTGCATCAACGTGTTCAAGCAGTAGTTCTGTCGTCTCCTTTGTCCGATAGAGGTCCGACGACAGAATGCGATCGACATCGTATTCGTCTGCTAGTGTATCCCCAACTTGATTGGCTTGTTCTCGCCCTAATTCGGTGAGTGGAGCGGGTGCCCAACCCTGCATCAGCTCTTTACGATTCCATGTTGTTTCGCCGTGACGGACTGCGACGATAGTTGTCATCCGTGAGCGTAAGCGGAACGACGGCAAGAGGATTGCTTATTAGTTTCAGCTGTACTAATCCAACTGACTGAACTTGACTAGGTAGATTGGTCATGCACAGACCTCTGAGAGATTTAGCCTGCCGAGATTGGTTTCAGCATTTGTCGTGCATGAGAAATCCACCTTCCTGAATTCAGGTCCAGTCAATCAGCAGTCTACGTAGTTGTCTCGGTTATCTCACTGGCTGGAGCTTCCCAGAAATCGATGATAATCAACCCAACGAGAAAGAAGGTAACGAGCGATGACACGGCAAGGAGAGGGGTGTGAAATCCGCGATCCATCCACCAACGGGTTGGAACGGAACACGGACCAATGCGTACACCATTGAAGCCTTCGAGAGCGCTACCTCCAGGGGCGAAACATCACTCTGGGCAATCAGAGACAGACACTTGATCACGCCAAGTCGAAGGACGTCATCTTGCTTCAACAGAGCAGATATTCGGCTTTTTCGTAACGACTATTGCTTGGTGAGCCCGAATATGCCCGATGACACGGTGGTGGACGCGGCGGATGCTGCTACTGACTGCTGCGGTGACAGGACTCACCGGGACCGCAGGATGCTCGACATCGCTTGTTCGCGACCCGCCACCAAAGCCCCGCGTCAGTATCCAGTCCCAGAGCTTCGATCCAGACCGGCTCGTCATCGACCGTGGGGAAACGGTCACGTGGTGGAACGTCGAAGACATAGTACATACTGTCACTGCCTATGAAGAACGGATTCCCGACGAGGCGGATTACTTTGCGAGCGGTGGGTTCGACTCCGAACCTGTCGCTCGTAAGAAGTACAGTCCCCTCGCCGGTCGCGTCGAGGAACTCGAAACCGGGAGACTTCGACGGGACGACCGCTTCGAACACAGATTCACTGTCTCAGGGCACTATCATTATTTTTGCATCCCACACGAGAATGGGAGGACGATGACTGGAACCATCGTTGTCCGGACGGAAGCAGGCGAGATTCCGTCGTCCCGAGAGGTGGTCCAGCCCAATACCGACCACGTCATTCAGATGGGTGCGACGGCTTTCCACCCAGAATCGCTGACGATTCACACGGGTGATAGTGTGGGCTGGGTGAATGGAACGGGAATTGCCCACTCTGTCACTGGGAAGGCGTCGTAGACAGCGAGGACGTGGTATTCTCCGCCGCAAGGAGGAAATTTCCGGAACATGGTGAGTATTTTGCCAGTGGGGGATTCGACTCGTTGGAGGCTGCGGTACGGGACTGGAATACGGCACGGAAGGGTGATGTCCTCCCCAACAAGCCATTTGTTCATACGTTCGAGGAACCTGGGACGTACCCGTATCTGTGCATCTTGCATTCCGACAGGATGGAAGGCACCGTGAACGTACTCGAAACGTAAGGTCATCCGTCGAACTTTATTGGTGTCCTGCTGAAAGCGACCGTCTCACGGGAGCTGACAATCGCTCCGCCAGTCCTCACTGCTGGAGAACTCGCTGACTGGATTGCCATTCATCTCCGGCTCGGTCTGGCTAAACAGCCCGTCCTTCGTCGGATGAGGCGGTATGCCGAGCGACAACTCTCCACAAACACATCCCAGATTGACTCGTACCACAGCAGACAGCTTGGATCCCAACGATATTTCTGAAGCGTACAGCCGGGCACAATTATTTCAGAGATGGTTAAGGGAATAAAAGTTGCTGAGGATCTATTTGCGTTTGCACTCCGAAGTTAGGACAAGATAACGTATTTCGTTACGGCAGTGGAACCCCGATGGATCTCACTCTTGAGGTCGAGTGGTAGATAGGCGTCACGAGAACTCTCACTTGAGCCACGGTATCCTTCCTTCGAGGGACACGTAGGTGACGAACCGTCTCCACCGATCAATTCACCTATTTAGATTGATAGTGAACGTTACCGGCACTTTTGTTCAAACCCACCACTGTGTCGGCCACAAAACTTATTCAGGAAAATAACAATTTTTAGACGATGTGTCACAGGACGATAATACACAGCATTTAGCGACCGTTCTGCCACATCGAGAATTATGAAACGAAAACGACTATCAACTGTTGCGGTCCTTGCTGTCCTTCTCGTCTCAGCCGTGGCTATCGGTGTCTCTCCGTCGGTGGTAGCGACCGATGGCGACGACGCAGGCGACGATAAACCTACTGCTACGAAGCTCACGCCGGGAAGTACAGCGACTGATGCTATCATTGCGGGAGATGTCGACTGGTATTCGTTCGATGCGGAGAAGGGTGATCGACTGTTCGTCGAGCTCACCGCGCTGACCGAGGAGTACGACCAGCTCCGGATGGAGTTCTACGCGCCGGACGGGTCGGAGCTCGGTGAGGTCAGCGAATCGACCGGCAATCCACAGAAACTCGACGTTGACCGGGGACCCACAGCGTGGGGCGGTGACATTGCGCCCGCCTCGGGGACGTACTTCGTGAAAATCGAGCCGTGGGTGAGCGACGGTACCACGTCAACCGAGTACGAGCTCGCGGTGGAAACGAAATCCCTGGACGCTGACCGACCCGGAGACACGCCCCCGACCGCTGTCTCCATCGACGGCAACACGACCGTCTCGGGAACGATGAGCGGCCAGGACGTCGATACGTACGCGATCGACCTGACCGAGGGCGAAACGATCGAGGCGTCGATCGAATCCGAAACCGACGCGTTGGGCAACATCCAGCTCGTCGATCCATCGGCCTCGGAGTACATGCACAACGGGTACAACGAACAGTACGATCTCTCTGGAGGCCCGGCGCTGAACGACGCGTTCAGTTATATGGCATCGGAGAATGCAACGCACTACCTCCGCGTGTATCCCGGAAACAACAGCAAAGAGTGGTTTACGCGTTCGTCATCGTACGAGTTGTCGGTGTCGGTCAGCTCGAACGAATCGAACATCCCTGCTGACGAGGTGGGTGACAGTCGGAGCGAGGCAACCACGATGGATGCGAACGCCACCACGTCGGGGACGATTTTCGGCACCGACGCAGACTGGTATGCGTTCGATGCGTCCGCCGGCCAGTCGATCGGTGTGGAACTGACTGCGATAACGGCGAACGAGGAGGACCTCGTGTTCTCCCTGTACAATCCGGACGGCGACGAGATCGGTGCGTATCCGAACGATGCACTGAATCCGGCCTATCATACCGACCGTATCGCAACGGGTCCGGGGACGGGTGGTGGAGACACCGCCATCCAATCCGGGACGTACTACGTGAAGGTGAGTGGCGCCGGGCCAGTCTCTTCGACCGCGTACAATTTGTCTGTACAAACACGCCCCCTCGACGATCACGAACCGAACGAACAACCATCGATGGCCAGCTCAATCGGTGACAATGGGTCTGTTGATGGAGTCATGACGGGTTCGGATGCGGACACCTACAAGATCGACCTCGACAAAGGCGATCGGGTGCGTGCGACGCTCGACCGTCGTGGTGGATTCGGGATCCATACGGAGCTCCTCGAGCCCGATACCCCGGACACACTGCAATCAGAATCCGAATGGGAATATGACGTGTCCGAATGGACGGTTGAGGGATTCAACGCCACCATAAACGAGAGCGGTACCTACTACGTTCGCGTCTATCCGGTGGAGAACGGGGTTTACTCGTTCTTCGAGACCGTCGATTACACGCTCTCGGTGTCGGTTGCTGGGAACGGCGAAGAGTCGGACACCGAAGAAACGCCGGACGACGAGACTGAAACACCAACGGAAGACACCGATACGCAACCGAAGGACACGGAAACGGAGACCGAAGGCACACAGACACCAACGGAGGACACTCCAACCGATGAGCAGATGACACCGGAGAGCACGCCAGACGATTCGACACAATCGAATGGCGATAGTGTCACGAAGAGTGATGATGCCGGCCAGCCCGACAGCGTCGACACCGAATCGAACGATTCGGAAAGAGAGGTTTCCGCACCGCCGTGTTGATAGTGTAACCCACGAATTCGTCCTTCGTTTTTGCCGTGTGAGAACCTACAGCGACGCAATCGCCCGAAAATATATTCTTTCCGGGGTCGTGGTCGGCGTCAGCGTACTCGCGAACCTCCTTAACGAACGCCTGATACTCCGGATTTGGGTGAGGATTGATGAACTTGTTAATGATGTAAAGCATTCGGGACAGTTCCCATGATGGGTTATACAATTTGGAACATTTAGAGAGATCATCATTATCTATGATCTGTTTGTCTCTTTTATTTTCGCTATACTCGTCCCCCCATCTCATCTTCGCGCTTGGATACCATTACGGGAAAACACAGACAGAGACTCCATCCCGGAGCTAGGTTGTCTCTTCGCCTGGAACGTGAGGGACGTCGTTCCACGTTCAGAAAGTCACCTCAGCAATGCTAGTGCACATCATCCATCAGAACATAAAGAATGGGCCTTTTGCACGGTATGTGTAAAAGGAAATCCTTCTGCACGGTCGGAGGGGCGTTTGAGATCGTGGCCATTCGCGGGACCGTTGCTCGTCACTCACTGAATGTTCGACTGGGCAGCGAGGGGTGCGCTGCTCCTTTAAGTGGTTCTGGCGATAAGGTGAAGATATAGACGAGGTTCCGTGCGTGTTCTGTGTTGATAAGCTTTGAGCCAGATGATATGCCTCACAAGGAAGGATCTAGTACCTTTGAGACTTAGCTACCCGTTGTCGGTTCCGTCCTGATTCTATTCCGTTCGTATGTTGCATGATTCTCTTATGGATATCACCCAATATCGATCCATCAGCCGATCGATTGATGCTGTGAGAATATCGAAATCGGGCGTTTCAGAGCGGTAGTTCGTGGTGAGTCGCACGTAACTCTACATTCACGCAATTGCGAGTACAATCAGAGCTCTCCCAATAGTATGGACGGTTCGAATACTCCGTCAGTGGTAGGTAGTGATTGCTTCGCTGGCCGTCTGATTCTCTATGAAGAACTGCACTTTTGCCCAGTAGGTACAGAAACAGATCTATATGCACACACCCCGCAAAATCTCTGGTCTCGATTCAGTCGCTTTCACGGAAATCAGTAGCTGACCGCCAACTTTGATATCGAGAACGACGAGGCCAGGCCGTCTGTCTCGTTATTCTATGGGACAGATAAGTAGTATTTGGGAAAACATCTTTGTTTGTGCCATACGAATAGCCAACTATGTCAGTTGAAGCAGATTCACATGGCCGACTCTACCTGTCCGCAGACTTGAGACAGAAGTACGGCGAGAAGTTCCACGTCGTCGAATACGAGGATCGACTCGAACTTATACCAATTGACGAGGACCCACTTCAAGCAGTCCGCGACGAACTCGGTGACGCACTCTCTGGGACATCCAGAGCCGAACTCCGGGAAGAAGCGCTCGAACGGGCGAAACAGGAGGCTGAAGAGGATCTCGAACAGGCGAAGCGAGACACAGGGGCCACTACTGAATGACGGTGTTCGTCGAGAGTGACTTCCTTATTGCACTCGCAACGGATGACGACCGGCTCCAAGAACGGGCCAAAGAAGTCCTCGACGGGCGAGAGATTGTCACGTCGCTGATCTCGTACCTAGAGTTGCTCATCGTTCTTGAGCGCCACCAGTTCGACTACGTCCGACTGTTTGCCAACCTCCTCGATCTCGTTCCTGTCGGTGCTGAGCACGAGCAACAAATCGTCTTGAAGGCGGTCACCTATTTCGAGGACGGGATGACACCGTTCGATGCCTTCCATGCGGCCACTGCCGAAACGCGTGGGCTATCGATTTGCTCGTCCGACAAAGCGTATGAGGATGTTGATCCAGATCGGCTCCCGCTGGAACCGCAGAGTAGTACAGAGGGACAACGATAGGTGGCAGTAACGAATTTCAGCGAGATCATCCGTGGTGTGACGGAGAACGTTTTCAAATTGATGATGAAGAGCGCACGGAGAACGATTGCAGCTCCCACGTTCAGGGCAAACACACAACATAGAGAGTGGCATGCTGACTTGTGAACTTAAAGTCAGGCAGATAGATTGCTCATGGATGACTGGGTTCGAAGCCTGTATCAGTGGTGTGGATTTCGCAGGGGGCTATATACGATGAATCCACCTAGCCGACCACTGGTGTTTAACAGGGATTCACCCCCCCTCACACAGCGGTTTCGTCGACCGCGACCCGCGACGGCGAAGCCGTCGGCGGGTCCGGAACGCTATCAGAAATCCGATGCACTCGGTTCCAGACTGGTCTGTGAGAGCGTTCAACGCCGAATTCAGTCAGAATCGAAGTTGTCACTCTGAGCGAACAACCAGCCGTGTGGAGCCGGACAGCGAAGCGTCTCGTCAACGTCGCCGGCTGCTCACGCTCCCAAGTTTCTTCTAAATCCACTGCAAGGCACTTGCTGAGCAGGGCTACGAGCATTCTGACCAAGAACTCACGACCTGCTCGCTTCTCAAACTGGCGTAACTAGACAGTACCAAGTGACAATATATATTAGCGTGGAAATATTACCATCATCGTAATGAGATATCATTGTATTGTTCCTGAATCTGACATCGTTAGCCATCATCGAGAGAGTGAGTCATGACTGTATCTCGTCGATCGATGCTTCACACTGTAGGCGGACTCCTGCTGACGACCACTACTGCGGGGTGTACCGATGGGCTATTCGAAGGCAAAACCCCAACCCAAACGGCGACTTCTGAATCAACAACCCAAACGGCGACTTCTGAATCAACAACCCAAACGGCGACTTCTGAATCAACAACCCAA
>NZ_RRCH01000010.1 GCF_003862495.1 Halocatena pleomorpha
TGAGAACCCCAGCGTCGGGTGGTGCTACACCCGGCGCGTTTCAGTGAACGCGCACGCGCTTCCGCGCCACTGGCGTCCTCGTTTATCGTTGCCTCCGCCATCACACATAAAGGTACTGATGTAACGAATAATGTCGTGTTGGACTAACAACTGTTCTTCAGTCAAATCCCGGCCGAAATGGGACCGAACTATCGGATCAGGAAGCGTTCTGTCGGATGATATCGTACTGATAAGACCTAGTGCAATCCGAACCGTGCGGTCGCAGTGCGGTGGCGGAGGCGGAGCGGTCGCGGCGGCGGAAGACGCAGGTGTAGTCACCGCGAGCGTCAGCGAGCGGCTTTTTTTAGTCTTCCCGCGAGCGCAGCGAGGGGGAGCCAGCGAGAGCTTGCTCTCGCGTTGCAGGTTTTTTGCGTGAGGGTGGCCTCCGGCCACCCGAACGCAAAAAAGTGGGAGTCTTTTTTCCCTTCGGTGTCGAGCACTCAGTCGATGGAGTTGGAGACCGTTCCGGGCGTCGGCGCGAGAACCGCCGAGCAGTTGTCTGCGCTTGATGATCCCGAGCGTGCGCTCCGAGAGGGGGATGTGACGACGATCGCACGGGCACCGAACATCAGCGAGGGGCGCGCGGCCCGCATCGCTCGCAACGCCATCCGCGAGCGACACGGTGATCAGGCGGAGTTCCTCCAAACTGATCGCGCGCGCGAGTTGTACCAGTCGGCGCTGTCGTTGCTCCAAGAGCGCGCCGTGACAGACCACGCCCGAAAACACCTCGAAACGCTGTATCCGAGCACCAGCCAGTCGCGCATCGAAGAAGTCAGGGCGTTCGTAGCCGAGGCCATCGACCACGAACCGGGATCAGCAGTGCTTGCGGCGTTGTCGGACGTGTCGCCCATCGAGTCCCCCACCAACCTGCGAGTGCGAGAACGGTGTGTCGCAACTGCCGACGCCGAGACGTACGCCCGTGCCGAACAGCAGTTTCCAGCGCTATCAGTGGAACTGGTCGATGACGCCCGCGACCTCTCCGAGTTGGCCCGTGGCTACTCAACAGTGATCGCAGTTGATGAAGCGTTTGCCGGACTGGATCTCGGAGAGAACGTGCGCGTACGCCCTGACGCGTTCGATCAGATCGACGAGATCGTCCCCGAACGGCTGCTTTCGTTCTTCGCCACGAACCGGGACCGACTGCGCGCTGCCGCGTCGGTCCACGAGATCGCAGGACTCGATCCGCCGTGTGATCTCGATACACTCGATGACTGTCTCGATCGCTTGAACGGGGATGGAACGATCGCGGGAGACGAGGAACTTGCCCGACTCCAACGCGCGCTTGACGATCTCGACGCGGTGATCGCCACCGCCGAACGCGTGGCAAACGACCAGTTGCGTGACGCGATCCAAGAACGCGATGTCACCATCGAGGGGGCTGATCTCCTCTCACTCGTCGAACAGGGTGCGCGCGTCGATTCGTTGCTCGAACGTGAGCTATCCGAGGAGTTCACCGAAGCTGTCGAGGCGGCCCGAGAGCACCTGTGTGAGACGCTTGCCGTGGAGGAGTACGACGCTATCGCGGAGCGAGTGTTTCCGGATGAACCAGCGTTCCCAGTCGAACGACGCCCAGAAACCGTGTCGCAGCTCCGGACGGAGTTGACAGCTGCCCGTGATCGTCGAGCCGAACGATTGAAAGCTGATCTTGCGTCCGAGTTGTCCGTACTCCGCGACCCAGCCGAAACGCTCGTCGATCAAGCACTCGAACTCGATGTTAAACTCGCCGTATCACGGTTCACTCAAGAGTTCGACTGTACACTGCCCACCATCAACCACGACGGAACTGAAACCGGCGTTCACATCGAAGGTGGACGCTCTCCACTGCTCGACGTTCCGTTTCACGCGGTCGAACCGGTCGAGTACACCGTTGAGGGCAACGCACTCCTCTCGGGCGTGAACAGTGGTGGCAAAACCTCATTGATCGATCTCGTCGGGTTCGTCGTGATCCTCGCCCAGATGGGGTTACCCGTTCCTGCTGTTCGTGCCCGACTCGAACGGTTCGATTCGCTGTACTACCAAGCCAAAAGCCAAGGAACCCTCGATGCGGGTGCGTTCGAGGCGACGCTCCGCTCGTTTGGCGATCTCGTTGCCGGAACAGGGAACCGATTGATTCTCGTCGACGAACTAGAGAGCATCACCGAACCCGGAGCCAGCGCGAAGATCATCGCTGGCATCCTCGGGGCACTAGACGAACAAGGGGCGACGAGCGTGTTCGTTTCCCATCTGGCCGAAGAGGTTCAGGCCGCTGCCGACATCGACGTGCAGATCGACGGGATCCAAGCCGTTGGACTCGTGGACGGCCAGTTAGAAGTCAACCGCTCGCCCGTCAAAGGCCGGCTGGCACGGTCGACGCCGGAACTCATCGTCGAAAAGCTCGCTACCGACGACGAAACCGAACACCGATTTTACGAGCGATTGCTGGCACGGTTCGATGATGACACCGACTGATCGACCCCCGAAACGAATGATTTATATTGATTCAATCCTATTCCATAGGAAAAAATATCGTACCAAATAAGTTTGGTTGGAGTTAGTACTGAGGGAGTTATACCTCCCCACTCAATAGCCAGTACCATCATCATGGGAGAACGAGAAACATGGATTTCACGGGCAGGATTCATCTTCGCAGCCGTCGGCAGCGCTGTCGGTCTTGGAAACATCTGGCGGTTTCCGTGGCTGGCCGCACAGAACGGCGGTAGCGCGTTTCTACTCGTGTATTTGGTCATCGTGCTTGGTGTCGGCGTGCCGGGACTGCTGGCGTCGTTCGTCATCGGCCGTCGTTCCAAACGGAACCCAGTAGGCGCGTTCAAATCACTCGGAGGAGGGCGCGGCTGGGCGGCACTGGGCGGACTCTGCGTTGTCACGTCGATCGTGCTCATTTCGTTTTACACCGTCGTCGGTGGGTGGATCCTCCGGTATCTCTTCGAGAGTTTCACAGGTGCATACTTCACCCAACCGGCAGCCCATTTCAACAGCATCGCTTTCGGCACGCACGCGTTCCTCTATCAGGCGTTCTTTTTGCTCTTGACCGTCGGTATCGTCATGGCGGGTGTTCGAAAGGGGATCGAGGCGACGACCAAACTCATGACACCGGGAATTATACTACTTCTCGGGGGGTTGGCAGTGTGGGCGTTCTTCCAACCCGACACCGCTGGCGGGTACGAATTTTATCTCGCATTCGATGTGCAGTATCTCGCTGATAACTTCCTCAGCGTGTTGAGCGCAGCGGCCGGACAGGCGCTCTTCACGCTCTCGATTGGCAGCGGAACGATGCTCACGTACGCTTCCTACCTCGAAGAGGATCGGTCGTTACCAGCGGACGGGTCGATCATTGCCCTGTTGAATCTCGGTGTCGGTGTGCTTGCGGGATTTGTCGTCTTTCCCCTGCTGTTCGCGTTTGTGGGTGAACCGACCAGTGGCGGTACTGGTGCGCTGTTCGTGAGCATCGCGGGCGCGTTCGCTACCCTTCCAGGGGGTCGGCTCATTGGCGGGGTGTTCTTTTTCACAATCCTGTTGGCAGCGTTGTCGAGTTCGATCAGCATGCTCGAAATTCCCGTTGCGTATCTCGTCGATGAGTTCGAGTACGATCGTCCGCGTGCTACGGGAGGGCTGTTCGTACTGGTCTTGGGTGCGGGCGCGATCAACGCGTTCGATTCGAACGTGTTCGAAATCGTCGCTGGCCCGATTGTGAACCAACTCCTCACACTCGGACTCATCGGCTTCATGCTCTACGCCGCGTGGATACTCGGTGATGAAGCCGTCGAGGAGTTCACAAAGGGAGGTGGGCCGATCGCGCGAGCGGTCGGCGTGCCGTGGCGGTACACTATTGGAACGATCCTTCCGCTGTTCCTGCTGTTCTCGTTCTATACGAACGTCATCGATCTCCTCGGAATCTCTCTTCCACCGGTGGCGGTGGTGGGATTGACAGTCCTCACCGGTTTCCCAGTCACTGGGTCGCTCTTTCAGGCCGGCCGCCCGAACAACGATTAGCGCCTGTTCGTTCGCGCAACCAGACCGGGATCACGACGCACAGAATAGAATGGTGTTCTATCTTGTTTCAAGGAGAGAGTCCCGTCGTTCACGGCGTTGACGAGAGGCGATGCGTCTCGTTCGCACAGCAGAACGCTTCGCGTTCTGCGGACGGGCGTGAATCCAACATGGATGTTCCGTTTCTGCCGTCACTGGTTGGCCCCCAAACGTTTCGCCCACGCCATGACACACGCAGTATCACGGGTTCCGCCATCTCCCTACCGGTAGGCCACTGGGGGAGACGGGCCGCACTCCACCCATGTTTGCGGTGCGCGGGAAGCCCGGTCAAAAGGTGTGAACCGCGCGGTGATGACTCGCTTGCGGATGGGAGCGCTCGTGACAGCGCCGCAAGACGCTCCCGGTTGAGGGTCGAACCCCGCCCCGCCGACACCGGGAAAGTCAGTCTTGGAACCTACTCGGCACCGGGCCGGGGCTCCCCCTGTGTAAGGAAGCCCCGCCGTTTACGGCGGGGAGGATGTCACTCGTCATTCTCACACTGCCGCTCTGCTGGTTGCTGCTTTCTCCGTTCCTTACTCATCGCTCCAAATCGCGTATACACCGTACACGAAGCCGACGGCTGTGCCTTCCGTCACACTACTCGGAAGGACAATTATGACCTTCGCATCGCCTGTTACCAGTACAGAGTGTTGAACGACTACCCCCGAAAGCGTGAGAACGACAGCGCCGATGATACTCCAGATAGCGATACTCACGGCCTGTTCACCTCCATAGTCGCTTTTCACCAGCCAGTATCCGGCACAAAGTAACCCCATCGAGAGACCCAACGGGAACAGGATGCCAGAAACGACCGGAAACCTATGCGCGTCCTCAATCAGGTGATCAAGGTGGGCAAGCCCAGTTACTAGTCCGAGACTGCCGATGATCATCCCACACGCCCAGCGTTGCGACGTGGGTGTTCCAGGCAGCTGATTGCTCATACTGCGTTAATATGTGATCGGAAAATATTATATTACTGATTGATAGACAGTCCTTACCACTCATCACAGAAATTCTGTGTCGCGTACACCCGCTCGTCACCGATGTAGACGCCGATACCCTGACTGTCCCACCGACCGGTGAGGATGTTCTCACGGTGTCCTTTCGAGTTCATCCAGCCAGTGACGATCCGCTCTACGAGTTCGTCGGCGTCGGTGGCACCGACAAGACCGACGTACGCGAGATTCTCACCAACAGCCCGACACGTTCTCGGATACAGGCTCCCTAACCGGTCATCAGGCCGTTCCCCTTCGGGACTGACGTGGCTGAAATATCCCCGTTCGGCCATGTCGTAGCTGTAGGTCCGGCCGATGCTGGCGATTTCGTCGTTGTGATCAAGGCGAGAGAGGTTATTTTCTGATCTGATCGTATTGATTTGATCGTGAATACGCGCTTCGATCGTCTCGGAGTGTATCGATGTCTCGCTGGTGTTGAAGCGCGTAGAACCCGGATCCGACGTGCGTGGTTCACCCTCGTTCACGGCGTCGCCGGCAGCGTGGCGTGGTGTCTGGTCGGGGTTGAGTTTCGTATCGACTGGCAGTTCCCACACGAGCGGCCAGTCTGGGAGTGGCTCCGGCGTGTCTATGGCTCCGCTGTCTGTCTGAGCGATGTCGACCGCTCCCAGCGAGACGGCCACTGAGAGCAGCACCGACACTAGGACGATACTGAACAGAATACGCATCGCGACACCGACAAATCGATCGATCGGTTGGCGCATAGCTACTACTCCCTCAGTGGAGATCGTTCCGCATCAGATCGACACCGAAACAACTGTACCAGGCGGGATGTGGCTGTACGCTCCATGGAACGGATTCGCTCCGCTCCTCCTTAGAACCCGGTTACCACTCCGCAATGCTTCCATCGGGATGCTCCCAGACTGGATTATGCCAGTCGACAGCTTCCTGTGCGCGTTCGCGCACCGTCTCCTCGTCAATACGGATGCCAAGTCCCGGCTCGGTCGGCAGATCGATGTACCCCGCCTCATACTCGAACAAAGTCGGATCAGTCAGATATTCGGTTTCGTCGCTGCCTTCGTTGTAGTGGATATCGAGACTCTGTTCTTGGATGAGAGCGTTGGGTGAGGTTGCGTCCACCTGAACACACGACGCCAACGCGATCGGTCCGAGCGGACAGTGTGGTGCAATAGCCACGTCGTACGCCTCGGCCATAGCGGCGATCTTGTGCACCTCAGTGATGCCACCAGCGTGGCTGAGATCAGGCTGAATCAGATCAACAACGCCCTGTTCGAGAAGGTCTTTGAAATCCCACCGCGAGAACATGCGTTCGCCAGTGGCGATAGGCGTCGTCGTACACGCAGCGAGCGCCGGAAGCGCTTCCTCGTGTTCCGGAAGCACAGGCTCTTCGATGAACATCGGATCATAGGGATCCAGTGCTTCCACGAGGCGTTTGGCCATCGATTTCGAAACCCGACCGTGGAAGTCGACGGCGATGTCGACGCTCTCACCAACGGCGTCCCGGACCTCGGCAAGCCGTTGTACTGCGTCATCGACTACGGCAGGGGTGTCAATGTGGCGAACCGTCGCCGTTCCGTTCATCTTGAGCGCGGTGAAGCCGGCGTCAACCTTCTCACGGGCGGCCCGTCCCACTTCGGACGGCTCATCGCCGCCGATCCACTGATACACTCGAACGCGATCCCGTGCTCGTCCACCGAGCAGTTCGTAGACGGGAGCGCCGTACTGTTTGCCCTTGATGTCCCAGAGGGCCTGATCGATCCCAGCGATCGCTGACATCAACACGGGACCACCTCGGTAGAAGCCGCCGCGATACATCGTCTGCCAGTGTTTCTCGATGTGGCGGGGGTCAGCCCCGAGCAGATAGGTGTCCATCAGTTCCTCAACGGCGCTCCGGACGGATTTCGCTCGTCCCTCGACGATCGGTTCTCCCCACCCAACGAGACCCGTATCCGTCGATATCTTGAGAAACAGCCATCGTGGCGGTACCTCAAACAGCTCGTACTCAACGATCTCCATTTGGAGATCGTACGGACGCGAACGGATAACGCGTTTGGTGTTCATCGACAAATACGAGCTGTCGCGGTCGAAGCCGTTCTGATCGGCTTGCGCCCAATCCTTATGTGTACTCGCAGGTGAGATGGATGTGGAATGTCGGACGAGGAGATGCTGTCGTGGGACGAAACCGTGTTTCGAGACGAACACGTCTTTGAGATCGACTACGTCCCCGAAACCTTCCCCCACCGGGAGGAACAAACACGACAGCTCCAGTACGCCTTGCGGCCCGCAGTCCGGGGATCACGCCCGCTGAACGTGATGGTTCGAGGACCATCAGGAACAGGAAAAACCACAGCGTTACAGCTTCTCGCGTCCGAGCTTCAGGCTCAATCGAACGTAAACGTTGCACACGTGAACTGTCAGGTTGATTCAACCCGATATGCGGTTTTCTCGCGGTTGTTCGAGGAGATGTTCGAGTACGAACCGCCAGCGAGCGGGATTTCATTCAAAAAGCTGTTCGGACAGATAACTGACCGCCTCGTCGAACAAGAGGAAGTGCTCGTCGTCGCGCTCGACGACGTGAACTACCTGTTTTATGAGAGTGAGGCGTCGGACACGCTCTATTCACTCTTACGCGCACACGAAGCCCACACCGGTGCGAAGATCGGTGTGATTCTCGTCTCCTCGGATTTGGATCTCGACATCATCGAAGAACTCGATACGCGTGTTCAGAGCGTGTTCCGGCCCGAGGAAGTGTACTTTCCGCGGTATGACGAGCCGGAGATAATTGATATTTTACAGGAACGGGTCGACCGTGGATTTCACGAGGGCGTTGCCGGGGCGGACATCCTTGATCAAGTGGCGAAGCTCACCGCCAAGACAGGTGGAGACATCAGGGTGGGAATCGATCTCCTCCGACGGGCTGGGTTGAACGCCGAACTGCGCGCCAGCACCACAGTCGATATCGAAGATGTCGACCGAGCGTACGATAAATCGAAGTACGTCCACCTCTCTCGCCGCCTGCGAGATCTCAGCGATACCGAAATCGCGCTCATCAAAGCGATCGCAGAGCACGACGGCGAGCGGGCGGGTGTGGTGTACGAATCCTTCGAAGAGCGAACTGGACTGGGCTACACCCGATACTCAGAACTCATTAACAAACTCGACCAGCTTGATCTCATCGACGCGGAGTACACGAGTGTCGACGGGCGCGGACGGTCGCGCAAACTGTCGCTAACGTACGAGGAATCCGCTGTGCTCGAACGAATCGAGTAACCCACGACGAAGTGCCGTGCAACCACGAGAAGGAATCACTGGTCGAAATACCACAGCACACCGATAACGAATATCGAGAAGAGACCGCCCACGAGGAACATTAACACCGAATCGACCATGAAGAGTTGCGAAGTGGCCGCTCCAGCTTTGTTCACGCTGAACAGGAAGCTGAAGAGAGTGCTCACCCCGGCGAGCACGACGACCGCACCGAGCGCCCGGCGAAGAAAATCCCGGAGACGAAGCCGGTCGGACTTGCGGCCAGCAAACAACACCACCGCTTCGTTCGCCGGCGCGTACACAGTCATCTCCGTTCCTTTCTCCGAATAACCGACGCCGGACGGCTCGATGAGTTCCGCGTCCTCTAGCTTTCCCAAATGATAGTGGACGTTCTGTAATGACGTATCGATCTCGTCTCGGATCTCTGTGGGCGTCGATGGCTGCTCGTAGATGATCGATAGCACTTTCCGTGTCGTCGAGGCCGTCAGCGTCTCAAAGGCCTCCTCCGCCGCCTCATTATCGAGACCGAGAACGCGCGGCTCGTTTGGGGTCGATTGTGTCTCCCCACGTAGCGGCAACAAACTCATCAAATAACTGTATATCGTCATCACCCATGATCGTTTTGATGTTTCAAACTTTCATTTGATACATTCAGCCCGATCAAAATCGACGGTCACGCTCGGGAAGCGGTCGGGAGAGAGAACGCAGCCAGTGGCGGAAAAAGAGGGCAAAGAACACCATTCCACCGACCTGCGCTGCAAGGAGTATGTACGTAGCAACCGTGATGGACGACACGAATCCTCCCATGATGCTCACAAACCCGACCGCACAGACAATCGAGAGTACCCCTGCCCGACTGTTGCGGGTCCGCACTGATTCGAGCGCGAACCCAATACACAACGTGAACAATCCCGTCCCCAAAAATAGCGAGTCGAGAGTGAGGGTCACAAACAGGAAACTGAACATGTGTGCTGGATCTTACCGAACCCTAATACCAGTTCCGGATTTCGCTGCTTCTAAGCGCTCTACCGACACGTTCGTGCTTGATCGATGTTCATATCGTGTACCAGCTCATCGTTTCTGTTACTACCGTATATCTGTCAGATGGTTGGGTGTATATGGGAAGATTTTCTCACTCACTGTCTCCTTCTCGATCTTTACTGACTCTATGGTTCCAACCGTAATTCACCAGAAATAGATGGATGACTCGGACTGGATAGCAGTGATCAGTAATGGATAGATGTCTCTCAGCAGTATCAATCGGATTTCGATCTAGCTCCCCTCATCCATTTATTATCTTTACTGATGGCCAGGAGATAGAGATAAAGTAAAGTAGTAGGCGACGTACATCCATACGATGGTAAATGCTCCGACAGTGCTCGTAATCGGAGGTGGTTCAACCGGGTGTGGGATCGCCCGTGATCTCGCAATGCGGGGGTTCGACATCACGCTCGTGGAGAAAGGCAACCTCACAAACGGGACGACCGGGCGGATGCACGGGTTGCTTCACAGTGGCGGGCGGTACGCCGTCGCGGATCAGGCCAGCGCCAAAGAGTGTATCGCGGAGAACCGTATTCTCCGCGACATCGCCAGCCACTGTGTAGAGATGACCGGCGGGTTGTTCGTCCAGCGACCCGAGGACTCCGGTGAGTATTTTCGGAACAAGCTACAGGGCTGTCGTGAGTGTGACATTCCGACAACCGTGCTTTCGGCCGCGGAAACCAGAGCGAAAGAGCCGGCGTTAGCCGAGGATGTCGAACGGTCGATCGCCGTACCGGACGGGGCGATCGATCCGTTTCGGCTCTGTGTCGCCAACGCTCTCAGTGCCCAGCGACACGGGGCGCGTATCGAGACGCACGCGGAAGTCACCGATGTTCTGGTTGAAGACGACACGGTGGTCGGGTGTAACGTGCGTCATCACACCGGACCGGGAAAGCGCACACATCGAGCGCCGGGAACGACCGAAGAGATCCGTGCAGACTACGTCGTGAACGCCACCGGGGCGTGGGCCGGCCAGATCGGTGAACTGGCTGGAGTCGATATCGAGGTTCGCCCCTCGAAAGGAGCGATGGTGATCATGAACGTTCGGCAGGTCGATACGGTGATCAATCGCTGCCGTCCCAAAGGCGACGCGGACATCATCGTGCCCCACGAAACGACGGCGATCCTCGGAACAACCGACAAGGAGGTGGACGATCCGGAAGGGTATCCCGAAGAACAGTGGGAAGTCGATCTGATGATCGATGAGCTATCGGAACTGATTCCCGTCCTTCGTGAGTCTCGGTCTATCCGCTCGTTTTGGGGCGTTCGGCCGTTGTACGAACCGCCAGGAACGGGGACGGCGGATCCGACGGACATCACGCGGGATTTCTTTTTGCTTGACCACGAGGAGCGTGATGGACTGGCGGGGATGACCAGCATCGTCGGCGGGAAGTTCACTACCTATCGGCTGATGGCCGAACGGATCTCTAATCACGTGTGTGAACAGTTCGGGAGCAAGGCCGACTGTCGGACCGCAGAGGAACCGTTGCCCGGCAGCGAGGACTTCGAGGTGCTCCGAGACCACATGGAGGCGTTCGGACTCCGATCCCCGATCGGCCGCCGGAGCACCCAGCGGCTCGGTAGTCGCGCCGAGGAGGTGCTGACGACCGACGGTCCCAACCCCGTGCTGTGTGAGTGCGAGGCGGTAACGCGCGCGGAGATACAGGACGCGATCGATCAGTCTGGAACGGACCTCAACGCCGTCCGCATCCGGACCCGTGCCTCGATGGGCAACTGTCAAGGTGGGCTGTGCTGTCACCGGATGGCGAACGAACTCCACCCCGAACACGAGGAGCCGACCGTTCGGACGGCGCTCGATGAACTGTATCAAGAGCGTTGGAAAGGACAACGACACGCTCTGTGGGGTGAGCAGCTCTCACAAGCGATGTTGAACCACGTGCTTCATGGAACGACAATGAATCGTGACCACGACCCTGCGCGACAGGAGACGCTGGATTTCGACGCCTTCGACACGGGTATCGAACGAACGAGGGCTTCGGATGGCGATTAGCGATGACGTGATCGTCATCGGTGGAGGACTCGCCGGAAGCATGAGCGCGTTGTCGGCGGCAAAGGCTGGTGCGTCCGTTCGTCTCATTTCCCACAAAGAGAGCACGCTCCGCCACGCGAGCGGTCTCATCGACGTACTCGGCTACCCCACTGAGGGTGACCAACCGGTTGTGAATCCGTTCGATGCACTGGACGAGTTGCCCGACGAGCATCCGTACACCGTCGTCGGAGAGTCCGGGATTCGGGAGGGTCTCGCACTGTTCGATGAGATCACGGGCGATCTGTACGCCGGTACCCACACCGACCGGAACGCGCTCGTGCCGACCCAACAGGGAACGGTCAAACCGACAGCGCGGTATCCCCGATCGATGGCCGCCGGGATCGGAAACGACCGGGAGACGCTGCTCGTGGGGTTTGAATCGCTCCCTGACTTCGACGCACCGTTGGCTGCCGACCATCTTGAAGCTGTGAACGTTCCGTTCGCGTCCCGTGGGGTGACGGTTCCGTTCCCTGCAGATCTCAGGGTCGACGCGAAATACACCCGATTTGCGACGGCACTCGAACGCGAGGAAACGACGGCGGCACTCGCTGAGACGGTCGAATCTCATCTCGACGGAGCTGAACGCGTCGCGTTCCCGGCGCTGCTAGGCAGGGATAACGACGGGTCGGTCCGATCCAGCCTCGAATCTCACCTTGGGGTCTCCGTCTTCGAACTCCCCGGCGGGCCGCCGAGTCTCCCCGGACTTCGGCTGGTGGATCGACTGTCCGAGGCGTTGGACGCGGCTGGCGTACACCGTTCTACCGGCGTTCCGGTCGTCGGCCGCGAAACTGCGGGGGATCGCGTCAGCTCGGTGCTCGTCGATCGCGGAAATCACACTCCTCATCCCTACCACGCGTCGGAGTTCGTGCTCGCCACGGGGGGACTCGTCGGGAAAGGGATCGACTCCGACAGAAACGGTGTTCACGAACCGATCTTCGATTGCCACGTCCCCCATCCGAAGGATCGATACGACTGGTTCTGCGGAGACGCCTTCGGGGATCACCCGTTTGCCCGCTTCGGTGTCGTTTCGGACGGCGAACTCCGGCCAGTCGACGCACAGGGCACCGTCGAACACGAGAATCTCAGAGCCGCGGGAAGCGTCCTTGGTGGCGCGAATATCGCGGCCGAAAAATCCGGCAGTGGAATCTCACTCGCAACCGGCGCACTCGCAGGACGACTCGCAGCCGAGGCGATCTGACCCATGAGCAACGACCAACACACTGACCACGATCGACTATCGAGCGAACAAACGGCAGAGGTGGCTACCGCCGAAACGACCGTACCGCCGAGCGATGAACGGACGACGGATCTCCGCCCGGGCGCGGATAACTGTTACAAATGCACAGCGTGCGATACGTCGTGTCCAGTTGCCGAGGTGGACGACGAATTTCCCGGACCGAAGTTTCAGGGACCAGAGCAGTGGCGACTGAAACGATCGGAGGACACGGACATCGACGACTCGATCATGTCCTGTTCGAACTGTATGCGGTGTGATAGTGCTTGTCCATCAGGTGTCCCGTTGAGCCAGATGCACAACACGGCCCGAGGCGAGTACGTTGAGGGAATGAGCAAGCTGTCACGGGAGTACGTGCGCAACCGAATCCTCGCCAACTACGGGCGACTCGCGCGTCTCGGGAGTCGTGTACCCCGATTGACAAACTTCGTGATGGGCAACCGCGTGACGAAGTGGTTCAACGAGCAGCTGCTCGGTATCACGAGCGAACGGGAGTTTCCCGCGTTCGCCACACAAACGTTCCGGGAGTGGTACGACGAACGCGGCGGGTCGAAAATCGAAAGCGAGGACCGACGAATCGCGTATTTCCACGGCGATTACTCGAACTTCAACACGCCAGAAGTCGCAAAGGCGTTGGTGCGCGTGTTCGAGTCGTTTGGCTATGAGGTCGCCGTTCCCGAGCAGCGGTGTTCCGGAACGCCGATGTTCGCAAATGGGATGCTCGAAGACGCCCGTCGGGCCGCCGAGTTCAACGTCCAGACCTTTTCGAAGTTGATCGATGAGGGGTATGACATCGTCTGCTCGTGTACCTCCTGTTCGATGGCGCTCCGACAGGAGTATCCCGAGCTGTTTGACTTCGAAGATACCGAACTGGTTGCCACGCACACCTACGAGGCGATCGAGTATCTGCGTCTCCATGAAGATCTCGACGAAGCGATCAGCGAGACCGAACTCGAAGACGAGCCCGCGCTGGCCTACCACGCCCCGTGTCACGCTCGTAATCAAGGACTTCACCGGCAGGCTCTCGAACTGCTCGACGAGCTTGAGGGTGCCACGATCGAGGACGTTGGTGATTCTTGTTCTGGAATCTCCGGCACTTACGGCTGGAAAGAAGAGAAATACGACTACTCGATGGAGATTGGCGAAGAGATGTTTGAGGAGATGGAGGACGCTGCGGGAACTACCGGACTGACGGAGTGTCCAACCTGTGCGATGCAGATGGAACACGGCACCGGCTACGAGATCAACCATCCACTCGAACTGATCGAGAAAGCACTGGTTTGATACGCCTCCCAGTGAGCGATGTCGAGAAGCAACGTCGATTCACCAATTACACCAGGTGCGGCTCGAAGACCATGTCTACGAACGTACCAAATCGAAAAAATATGACGACGAATCGTTCAGTGAGGCCGTCGAGCCCTCATCGAGAGGCAGTCCCTCCGGCAGCTCCAAGCTGTCTTCGATGGGGAGCAGGTAGCTGAAACGCACAAGACTGTTGAAGCCACCGACCAGAACGACCGCGAAGCGTCCAGTAATGTTTGGGAACAGCGCGGATAACCATCGACGCGAGTTTCGTTCTCAGTGTCACTGTCGCTTCGAGAACAGCCTCGCCGTCCTCGAAACGTACCGGTAGATCCGGCCAGAAGGGCATCGCACGCCCGACAATCGGGCCACAACTGAACGTTTAACCCGCGATCGAAAGAAAGACGAGACATGCAGACGCACATCGTTCCGGTCGGGTTTGACTACGATCGGCTTATCGCGCCGCTCGTCCGGGATCAACTCGACGTGAGTCGGGTCATCCTCCTCGAAGGCGCTGTCGGAAGCGAGGCCAACGTAGAGTATTCCCAACGTCTCGCTGAGAAGCTCGAAACGGATTTCAGAAACCTCCTCGGAGCACAGACGGAGCGCTTTGTCATCGAGGACGTGTACGATTACGACACCGCTTTCGAACAGGCGTACGATCTCATCAACGAGGAACTCGATGGCGAGTCGACAGACGCCGGTTCGGAACCGTCGGCTGACCAGCGAGAGGTGTGGGTCAACGTCTCCTCAATGCCTCGAACAGTCAGTTTTGCGTTTGCGACAGCCGCTCACTCCATCATGGTTGAGCGTCAGAGCGACCGCGAGCGCATCCATACCTACTACACCGTGCCCGAGAAGTATCTCGAAACCGAGCTCGCTGAAGAACTCCGCAATGGGATCGATCTGCTGTCGGAGATCAAGACATCGGAGGTGGCTGACGAGCGCATTGATGAGTGGATGTCCGACGCCCGCACGATGCTTGATGAGTTCGATAAACGAGGGACGACGATCGGCGCGAAACGTGTCGGTGACGGTCATATCCTCGAACTCCCCGTGGCGTCGTTTTCGAACGTCAAACCGTTCGAAGAACTCATCCTCTTTACGCTCGGAGAACACGGCGAGTTCGAAAGCGTTTCCGAGTTGGCCCAAACGCTTGCACGCGATCTGAACGAGGAGTACACCAACAGCTTCCGGTCGAAAGTGATCTACAACGTCGACCGACTCGGTCCCGGCGGGAAAGGCTACATCGAACAGGAAGAACAGGGCAAATCCTACCGCACGCGACTCTCCCGGATCGGTGCGCTGTGGGTCAGGTCACACGCTGACGAAAACGACCCGAGTGATTCTGCGATGTGAATCTTTATCAACTGGGTCATTCCGTCAGCTCTCTGTAAGTCGGTCGTTGCGCTCCGACTGACGTTCGCTGTTGAACGCTACAAACTCATGAATCGCAACGCCGTTCGGTGCAGCGGTCTTAGCGATCTCGACCATCACGCGAGTTTTTTCACACGTACCGATAGTGCGAGAAACGTCGGACCTATTGTCAACACCACCGCTCCGGCGGCTGCCACCTGCAGCGCGGTGACGCCAAGCCACGGTGTCGCGTCTGGAACAGGCAGTATCGTGTGGTGTGGATCACCAACGATCGGATAGAAGTAATCCACGAGGAGATCCGCCGTGTACCACGCCACCGCGACCGCGACCGCGCGGACGGGGAAGTCGGCGTACCGGTGGAGGACGAACGCCTCAACCACCATCAGCAGGTGGCTCCAAAAGAGGAAATTGTACATCGCAGGAGAGAGATATCCCCACGCCGGGAAGAACGCTAACAACACGTACGGCGTCCACAGTCCGAGCTTGATGCAGCCGAAAAACGCGAGTGCATTCATGATCTCGCTCTCCCGGCCGAGTTTCCAGAGCGCGATGCTACAGGCGATGAACAACGTCCCAGCGGGGCTGTCAGGAACGAACGGCCACATCACGACTGGTGTCATGGCAAACTGTGGCCAGTAGTACCAGAAGCCAAACGCCGTTCCGAGCAGATTGATCCCGACCACGAGCCACGCGAGCCGCAACCCGAGGTCTTCGATCGGCTTGGGAACCGGCGTGACGTACCACGGAAGGTCCTCTCGTGGGGGAAGTCCCGCAGAAGACCGCAAGCGGTCGTACCAGCCCGCTACCGCGTCGATGATTGCCATATTAGTAGACACCTTTTCGTGCCCACACCTGTGTCTTCCGTCGTGGGATCGCTATCAATACTCCCCCACGCGCTGCCCACTCAGCACTCCTGTGGCGTGGGGACCAGTGACAGGCATAGACAGACCGGTTAAGTAGGTCCGGGACCGTGCTCAATATATGAACGGCACAACAGATATCTCGGAGCTAAAGCGCGGCACTGATCTGGTCAAACGCGGATTTGCGAAAATGCAGAAAGGCGGTGTCATCATGGATGTCGTCACCCGTGAACAGGCTCGGATCGCGGAAGACACCGGTGCGGTCGCAGTCATGTCGCTCGAAGCCGTTCCTGCCGACATCAGAAAGCGCGGTGGTGTCGCACGGATGGCCGATCCCGGTGCGCTTGATGAGATCATCGACGAAGTTTCGATTCCGGTGATGGGGAAATGCCGGATCGGCCACACCAAAGAGGCCCAGATCCTCGAAGCGAGCGGGGCAGACATGGTCGACGAAAGCGAGGTTCTCACCCCAGCCGATAACGACTACCACATCGAAAAGGAGTCGTTCACCGCCCCGTTCGTCTGTGGCGCGCGCAACCTTCCCGAAGCACTCCGTCGGATCGATGAGGGTGCTGCGATGATCCGAACCAAGGGGGAAGCAGGCACTGGCGACGTCAATCAGGCAGTTACCCACCAACGCGCCATCAAAAGTTCGATCCGGGAGATCGAAGGGAAAACCCCTGAGGAACGAGCAAAGTGGGCCAGAGAACACGAAGCGCCCGCCGATCTCGTTCACGAAACCGCAAAGCGGGGCCGTCTCCCCGTTGTGAATTTCGCTGCCGGTGGAATAGCGACGCCGGCCGACGCAGCACTCATGATGTACCATGGCTGCGATGGCATTTTCGTCGGTTCAGGCATTTTCGGCGCGGAAGACCCCGAGGCGATGGGCCGCTCGATCGTTGCGGCTGTTAACAACTGGGACGATCCAGAACGACTCGCAGAGATCGCAACCGGTGTCGGCCGAGGGATGAAAGGGCAGTCGAACGTCCAAATGAGTGACGAGGAAAAACTGCAATCTCGCGGAAACTAGCCGACCGCCCGAATGCGATCCTGCACAAAGCTATCGATAATATATTCATACAGGTTGTGTCATGATATAACATACCAACGAAAGTTAACGTATCCGTCTCTGTAATCAGCGCACGTGCAAACAAGCGTTATCGGTTCGGACCGAGACGAACGATACTGGTTTCGTGTTCAGGTCGTTGCGCGTCAGGAGTCATACCGTCAGTTGTACGGTGTCCCAGCGAGATTGAATCCGTGGGCGATGCGCGCGCGGTCTCAAGTGACGCGATACACGCCCCATTGGGACGATTGGACCCCACGCGCCGCGGGATTCCTCGTGGATCTGTTTCAACGGGAGGCCGCAGTACAAGAGCACGACGGACGGTATGAATACGTTATCGAATACGTCGGGTGTGTCGTTGCTGAGACACGCTCACAGGCACAGTCCCGGCTCGAAACCCACCTCAAACACGGTTCGTTCCACAGCGTCGACCTTCATGAGATCGACGCCGAGACCGCAAACCGCCTCGAATCCACCTCCGCAACGACGCAGGCGATCGAACACCAGATTGCGGTCCACCCCCTGATCGATGGTGAATACACCCCCCACGTTCCTGAGATCCACCTCAGTGTCGACGCCGGGGAGACGATCATCGGTGTCGTCCGACTGGTACTATCACGCGAGCAACTCACAACGCAGATAGCACGTGCCCGCGAGTACCGCAAGCGTGCGTACGGTTGGGGACGGTTCAACCTATCGCTAGATGTGAGTAAGTACAGAAACGAACGACTGCTTGCGATCTTAAACGCGGTCGGTGACAACGACCACGGAGCACTGATCGGGTCGGTGTCGCTCACCGAAACGCCGGACGTTGCGCTTGCGTTGGTGCTGTCTCACGATCCGGTCGAGCAACTGTTACAACTTGCGACACGCCGGACGGTTCAGGCCGGGGAAACGGCACAGTGGAACGTTCCTCTGGAGGACGCCTCGCTCGACCGATTCCTCACCCACGCTGAGCGGGCACTCGAAACCGAAGCGCCGACCGTCGTTGGTCCCAGTCAGTTTCTCGACGCCGACGAGAACGAGCCGATCACAGTGACGTGATCAGTGAGAACACAACTGTGCGCCCGCTCCGATCTCGGTTTGGTACGCACGCGATTCGACGCCGTGATCAGCGAACGAATCGATCATGACGTTTGCGACCGTCCGTTGTTGCTCCTCTTGACAGATTGCGATGATCGCTGGTCCGGCACCGCTGATCGTGACGCCGGTCGCACCGTTCTCCAGTGCGGTCTCACGAACGGACTCGTAGCCGGGAATGAGATCAGAACGGACGGGCGTGATGATGGTGTCGTGCATTCCCTGGCCCACGAGTTCCGGATCACCACGTGCCATCCCGGCCGTGAGCGTCGCGGCCTTTCCAACGGTGTCGACGACTTTATCAATCGTCGTTCGCTCGGGGAGTACTTCTCGGGCTTCTCGTGTAGAAACGACGACTTCGGGCAGGCAGACGACTAACGAGATGTCGGTCTCAATCTGAGTGATCTCGTGGTCCGTTGCGATAGTGAATCCACCGAGGATAGCGGGGGCAACGTTGTCGGTGTGAGCAGTGCCTGAGACGACCGCCTCACCTTTTGCGGCGATCGGCACCAACTCTTTTTTGGAGCGCTTTCGATCGTACAGATCGTTAAGCGCAACCGCTGCTGCGGCCGCACTCGCCGCCGATGAGCCAAGCCCCGACGCCGGACGAACACCTTTGTCGATCTCGATGTGAGCTGGTGCGTCGAGCGCGCGGGCGACAGCGCCGACCGTGTTCTTCTCGGGGTCCTCCGGGATGTACTGACTACCGACGCCTCGCACGTCGATCGTCGTCTCGTCGGCTTTATTGACGTGCACGACATCCGCCGGGCGGTTGAGGGCAACACCGAACACGTCGAAACCGCTCCCAAGGTTCGCACTCGTCGCAGGGGCCCGGACGGTAACCATGTCATCGCGTTAACCGAGCGGGCGGATAAATGTACCCGAATGTGTCTGTCGGTGCGCGATGTCTCTCGACTGTATGCAATACATACCAAGACGACAATCGACAGTATATCGTATAAATCGAGGAATATGTTTTAATAGAGTGCAATCTCACTATAGAGATAGTGATGACATATGCAGACAGGGATGTACGAGTGTTACGCTTGTGGGGAGGTGTTTGAAACGGCGCACAATCTTCGGCATCACGAGCAGAAAGACCACGTTCCGGATCGGTGAGGAACAAGATGGCTATGGATGGGAATCGACTTACGGGGTGGACACGGAACATTCCGTATGATTGGCATCGTCGGTGGCGGCATCGCCGGATTAGCGGCGGCGTACCGACTACAGCGCGCGGGACACGACGTGCAAGTGTTCGAGGCGAGCAGCGACGTGGGTGGGTTAGCAGCGACGTACGAGACATCAGGGGACCGCATTGAGGCGTTTTATCACCACCTTTCGAAGTCCGAGCAGACGATTGTCGACCTCGCTACGGAGTTGGGCGTCGGGGACCGCGTTGAGTGGCACGTCGGCAAGAACGCCTACTACGTCGATGGGAGCGTCTACCCGATGGACACGCCGTGGGAGATCCTCTCGTTTCCGCACTGGAGCGTTTATGATAAGTTCAGGCTGGGGATGTTGACGCTCGATGTCGACGTACGCGGCGGTGTACCATCGTTCGACACCTACGAGCGGTTGGAGGATTTCGAGCACGTGCCTGTCAAAGAGTTCGCTGTCGAGCACACCACTCAGAACGTGTATGAGACGTTTTTCGATCCGTTGCTCGACGCGAAATTCGGCAGCCGAAAAGACGACGTGAGCGCGGCGTGGCTGCTCGGCCGAATCAAGTTCCGTGGCGAGCGTGATCTCCTCCGTGGGGAGGTGCTCGGCTACATTGAGGGCGGATTCGGCGTGCTGCTCGACGCGCTCGTTGCGGCGGTCGGGAAGGAAAACATCACCACCGACGCGCGGGTGACCGACCTTGCGGTTAAGAAGGAGGTACAGTCGCTGACCGTCGAGACGGAGGGGGAAACGACGACCCACGATGTCGAGGACGTGATCATCGCCACGATGCCGAACGTGTTGGAATCGCTCACCGGCTATCCGTGCGAGATCGATTTTCAGGGATCAGTGTGTGCTGTCCTCGAAATGGACGAATCACTGATGGATACCTACTGGCTCAACGTTGCTGATGACGCTCCTTTCGGCGCGCTCATCGAGCACACAAACTTCATTCCCACCGACCGGTACGGTGGCGAGCATCTGCTGTACGTTGCCAGCTACATTCAGGACCAATCGGAAGACCTCTGGCAGATGAGCGACGAGCAGGTCACAGAACACTGGCTATCAGGGATCGAGGAACTGTTTCCGCAGTTCGATCGGGATGCCGTCACCAACGTCCGGATCGCGCGCAACCCCAGAACAGCCCCGATCTACGAGCGCGGCTACCTCGATATGGTGGTGCCGTACGATCTCGGTGCAGAAGTCGGTGATGGGATCTACTACGCAGGGATGGCGAGCCAAGCACAGTATCCTGAACGGAGCCTGAACGGTGGGATTTTGGCTGGCTACGCGTGTGCTGACCGCATCATCGAAGCAGACGATACCGAGAGCGAGCGCGTCGATCCGCTTGAAGCCTGATCGAACTGGGCTGTGGACAGTCACGCACGGACCGCCGGAAGAAAGCGGCCACCGCTCTCGTCTCGATGTCCATCAAGCGAACGCCGGAAGTCGGTCAGTGTAACAGCGACTGATTGCACCCGTTTGTCGTCTCGGGTGTGCAGTTTCAGGAACGTCGAACGGTCGTCACTCCTTTGACGCGTCCGAGGACGAACCGTCTGACATCCCGACCGCATTGCCGAGTTCGACATCATCGGGTTCATCAGAGCCACCGGCAGTGACCTCGCCGTCCTCGGTCTCGACGTACACGTCGTCGGCGTATCCACCGACAGCGTTGGGTTGATCGAGGTTGCCGTCGAGCTCTGCGAGCCGCTCGGGTGTTTTCGGTGCCGCCGGGAGATCGTCGGGACGGAACTCTCCGAGTGGCTCTTCAACGGTGATGTCGTGGGCTTCGAAGAACTCCTCGTACCGATGGTAATGATCGTTGATCTCGGTGACCGGAATCTCCATCATCTCCACCCAGCCGTGGTTATAGAAATCGAAGTTGCCTTGAATGTGGGTGATTTCCCGCGCCTCTGCCTCTGAATAGCCTGCTTTGAGTGCTGCCGTGTACGCGTCGATCGACCCATCAAACAGCCCGTTCAAATGGTCGCGCCGCTCGGTACGGTGGTCCTCGTCGGCCTTCTTGAGGAAGATGTTGGTGTGGAGACGAACCAATCCAGCGTGGGTGAGCGAGCGAAGCCCCGGAAGCGTCAACGCCTGTTTCGTGGCCCAATGACGGGCGTTTTGCCTGATTTTCATTATCCGAGGCTACGGGATACGCACACATCAATGTGACCGAGACTGCGTCCACGATGCGACACGAAAATCAAAAATAAACTTATCCATGCGGAATATAGATTTATACCGTCCGAAAGCGAGGAATGGACCGCATACCGTGTGATCGCTCGATCGGGATGATAATACATGGTGGATAAGCGAGATAGCAATTCACATTAAGCGCGCCTCCGTATCGGCTTCGCATGGGCACGTCGCACGTAATTATTGGCGACGGCATCGCGGGAAGTTCAGCCGCGGAAACGATCCGCGAGGCCGACCCCGCTGCCGACATCACCGTACTCACCGACGAGGGTGAGGCGCTTTACAATCGGATTCTTATCAAGGAGTTTTCAAAGGGAAAGATCCCAGAAGGACCCATCTCAATCCACCAGCCTGACTGGTACCGAGAGCGAGACATCGAACTCCGGTTGAACACGATGGTAACCCGGGTCGACACCGACGAGCAGGTGATTCACACCCACAAGGAGGAGACGATTGAGTACGATACCTTGTTGGTGGCGACAGGAGGAACACCCGCACAACTCCCCGTTGAGAACAGCGACGCCGACGGCATCCACCACTTCTGGACGTTCGAGGACGCGCGGGCGATCCAAGAACACGCTGCCGACGCCGACACGGGTGTGATCGTGGGTGCAGGGCTGCTCGGCATCGACCTCGCAGCAATCTGTGGGGCACAGGATGTTTCTGCCAACTACATGATGCGTGGGAACACGTGGTGGCGTTACGCGTTGAGTGAGGAGGGTGCCGAAATCATGCACAACGCGATGCGCGAACAGGACGTCACGCCGGTGTTCGAGAGCGGTGTCGAGCGCTTCGAAGTCGATGCGGACGGACACGTGACGGGCGTCGTCGATCCCAACGGTGAGCAGTACGATGCCGATTTCGTCGGTGTTGCGATCGGACTCGACTTCAACACGGAATTTCTCCGGGGCAGCGGCATCGAACTCACTGACAACGGCGCGATCGTGACCGACGAACAGATGCAGACGAACGTCGAGAACGTGTACGCGGCGGGCGATGTGACGTACTTTTACGACACCATCCTCGGTGAACAAGCCCAAAACGGCGCGTGGGGAAGCGCAAAAGAGCAGGGATCGATCGCTGCCACGAACATGGTCCGGGACACCGGTGAAGACGTTGAGGAAGCCACGTTCCACTGGGTGTCGTCGTACTCGATCACTCACTTCGACTTCCCGTTCCTCTCATTTGGTCACCCCACCATCGGGGACGACTTCGTGGAACGCAAATATTCGGAGACAGAGTGGCGACGCGTCGTACTCAAAGACGGGCAAGTCATCGGTGGCGTGCTCATCGGGGATCTCGCGCCACAAACCACCCTCAAACGGCTCGCCCGCCAGGGAATCGACGTGAGCGATCGGACGGACGCCCTCCTTGAACAGACGATCGACATCGAGCAATTCAATCCGCCAGAAGCCGAACAGTAATCGAACAGTTCGCTCGATCGTAGTAGAAGTTCCGAAGGTGTTTTGATCCGGACTGCGTAGCCAGCAGTATGCAAAGCGGTGGGAGCAACGACATGACGCTGGCGTTCGAACTCGAAGCGCTGAAACGGCTGGCGGAGCCGGATGTGGTGTTTACGGACGCCCGTCAGTGGACATCGTACATCGGCGTCGTCTCCGAGAAACCGACGTACGTGGTAACGAACTTCACACGAAAAAAACGCATCCGACAGGACTTTTTCTCCGGTCCTCGGGGCGAACGGGAAAGTCTCGAAAACGTCAAAGAGCAGTTCGACACGGATCGCCACGTGTTCGTCGGCACGAGCGACGAGGACGAAGCCCTGGCGCAGGAAACGGACTGGGAGTATCTCGACATCGAAGACGCGGCTACGGCCGCCGACTGGACGCTCGGGTCCTCTGAAACCCAATCGACTCGGAACGAACCCGAACGCGACGATTGGCCCTGATCCCTCTCCCTTATCGGTATTGTAACAACCCCCCTGCTCGAATAGTCGAAAAAGATGTCACTACAGATTGGTAAGTCGCTGCGCAACGGATTCGATCGTGCTACGAACCGCAACGCTGGACTCCTGTTCGTGATGTTTTTCTTCGTCTCGCTGGCGTCGACGATCGTCACAAACACAGCGACAGCTGTAGCGTACAGGCGTCTGGCCGAGCTGTCTAAAGAGATGTCCGAGGAGCCGCTTCCGGTGTCTGATTGGTTGCTGCCTTCGGTATCAGTTCCGGTGCCGTTCGAGATCATCCTCGTTCTGCTTGTGCTGCTGTGGATCGCTAGCGAGGCTGTTCAGGTGATCTCCGATCGGACGTTCATCAGCGAGGAGACGGAACGACTCCACGAACCGACCCGGTGGATCGGTTGGGCAACGCTATCGAGTCTGGCGTTCGTAGCCTTTTTCAATTTTCTGTTGTTTTTCTACATCTCTTCGGTCGTTTTTCTTGGGGTACTCACCCCGGTGCTCGGCCTGTTCTGGGCGTTGATCGGTGGCGTCGGAACGCTAGTTCTTAGCCTCCTCCTGTTCTTTACTCGCCAAGAGATCGCAACCAGAGACGTCGGTCCGATCGAGGCGATGACCGGAAGTTGGTCGCTGGCTCGCACCAACGAAATCGAACTGTTCGGACTCGGTGTGGTGTTGATTCTCATCGAAGCTGCTCAGAGGTTCCTCGTTCTCGCTCTCGGATCGGTCAGACAACTTTTCACGATTGTCGCTTCCTCTCTCCTTGGTGCTGTGGCATTGGTATTTTTCAGCGCTGTCGTCGCACAAGCGTACCGCCAGCTCCGTTTGGAACGAGAGGATGATGGTTCCGAGACGACTGCGGACTCGTTGGATCCCAACGACGAGTGGGACGATCCACCGCTGTGACGTATGCCAACCGTTTTCGCCTCACATTTCGTATAGAACCGGTATGGCACACCAGTCAGACGATGGCGTGAACGTCGAGGTAGAGGTCGAAGTGGAAGTCAACGAGAACGAGCTCGAAATCGAGGTTGGCGATACCCGCACTGCAGAAGCGGATCTCGAAGTCGAAGGTCTGGAGATTGAAGTCGAAGTCGAGATCGAACGAGAGAACGGAGACGACGAATCCGAGGACTGAGAGCGCGGTCCTTAACCGTTCGCCAACAGTACCGTTCGTATGGCAGAGCCCCGCGTCCCAGGGGGAACAGCGTCCGAACTCTCGTTACCGTGTGGTGAATCGATCGACTACCACGATCTCGACATGGGACTTCGAGAGATCGCGTGTGCGTGTGGGCAGTCCCACGCGGTCGTTATGGATGTTCACCCGTTGAGTCGGTTTGTCCCTGAGGATCTTGTAACAATTCTGAATGATGTCGTCGAAACGACCGACGGCGCTCCCTTTGGAACGATGCACATCATGGGAATGGTCATGGAAGAATACCCCGATCGGGTAGTCAGTGCGGAGGCCAGTGACGACGGCACTGTCGGCTTTACACAAGTATGGCTGACTGATGACCACGCCCGACGCCTCCACGAGGTGGTTGTTGAGCTCGTCGTGGAACTCATGGAACACGCCATCAGTCACACCGACGATGACGACGCGACTGCGGAGTTCGAATCGCAGATGCTCGAATTCGACGTTGCCGCTTTCGTCGATGCGTACCGGACCCAACGGGAGTTCGAGGACGAATACGACACTCCCGCCTGACGTTCAACGAGCGTCTACGGCGATACGACACGTCAAACGAGGGGGTACTGTCTTTATGGTACTCGCAACAGTGTGTATCCGTATGTCCGTCCACCGGGGTGAGTTCGAACGGATTCAAGATGTGATCGCGTCGGTTGAGCCTGACGAACCGCTGACTGCGCGGGAAATCCTCGATCTCCTCGAAGAACACGGTGAGGCGTTCGACAGCACCCACCAGATCGCCACGATTCTCGGCCGATGCGCCGGTTCGGAAGTCGAGGTCATCCATGAACATCCATACCGATACCGAATTTATCCCGACTGAGCACATCGCGTTTTGAATTCGTCCTGTTCCTACTGCCGTTTCCCCGTTGCTGCCGCCGGCTCGTGCCGTTAGTCAGGGACGCCGACGCGCTGTTTCCGAAATTCGTAATCGGTTTCCGTCTTTCGTAGAATTTCGCCGGGCTTATTACGATGTGCGAACGCTATCAGGTAATGAGTGACGAGAAGCGGACGATTCTGTTGATCGGAAGCGGTCCGATTCAGATCGGGCAAGCAGCCGAATTCGATTACTCAGGCGCACAGGCGTGTCGCGCGCTCGAAGAGGAGGGTGCGCGGGTCGTGCTCGTCAATTCCAATCCTGCGACGATCATGACTGATCCGGAGATGGCCGATAAGGTGTACATCGAGCCGATCACGACCGACGCCATTGCGGAAGTGATCCGCAAGGAGAACCCCGATGGGGTCATCGCGGGGCTTGGTGGTCAGACGGGGCTGAACGTGACGGCCGAACTCGCGGAGCAGGGCGTTCTCGAAGAACACGACGTGGAGATCATGGGGACGCCGCTTGACACTATTTACGCGACCGAGGACCGGGATCTGTTCCGCGAGCGGATGAAATCGATCGGACAGCCGGTGTGTCGGTCGGAGACGGTCACTGAGATGGATGAAGTCGAAGACGCCGTCGAGGCCGTGGGTGGACTCCCAGTGATCATGCGGACGGCGTACACGCTCGGTGGCAGCGGGAGCGGCGTCGTCGCGGAGATGGACGAACTGAAAGAGCGCGTCCGAAAGGGATTCCAGCTGTCGCGCAATCACGAGGTACAGATCACCGAGTCGATCGCCGGTTGGGTTGAGTTGGAGTATGAGGTGATGCGCGACGAGTCGGATTCGTGCATCATCATCTGTAACATGGAGAACATCGACCCGATGGGGATCCACACCGGTGAATCCACCGTTGTCACGCCGAGTCAAGTGATTCCCGACGACGGCCACCAAGTGATGCGGACAGCAGCGCTCGACGTGATCCGCGACCTCGGGATTCAGGGCGGCTGCAACATTCAGTTCGCGTGGCGCGACGACGGCACGCCGGGCGGGGAGTATCGTGTGGTGGAAGTCAATCCGCGCGTCTCGCGGTCCTCAGCACTGGCCTCGAAGGCAACCGGCTACCCGATCGCCCGTGTCACCGCAAAAGTCGCGCTCGGCAAGCGTTTGCACGAAATCGAAAACGAGATCACAGGCGAGACGACCGCGGCGTTCGAACCAGCGATCGATTACGTAGTGACGAAAGTTCCCCGGTGGCCCAAAGACAAGTTCGAGGATGTCGATTTCACGCTCGGGACCGCGATGAAATCGACAGGGGAAGCGATGTCGATCGGACGGACTTTCGAAGAAAGCCTACTCAAGGCGCTCCGATCGAGTGAGTACGAGCCCAGCGTCGACTGGGCGGCGATCGATGATGACGCGCTCGAATCAGCGTATCTCGAAACGCCAACCCCTGATCGTCCGTACGCCATATTCGAGGCGTTCGATCGTGGGTACAGCGTCGAGGAGGTTGTGGCACTGACAGGGATCGAACGCTGGTACGTCGAACGGTTCGGACGGATCGCAGAAGCCGCCAGTGCGGCACAGAACGGCGAATTCGAACCGGCTGCTGAAACCGGCTTCACGAACCGACAGGTCGCAACGATCGCCGCGGCGGAGGACACAGCCACGGCTGATGCGTCCGAATACGGATCCGGCACGGCGGCACCACAGGAGCAGATCGACGCGGTTGAACAGGCGGCTGTCGACCGGCAGTTCAAGCAAGTCGACACCTGCGCCGGTGAGTTCGCTGCCTCCACGCCGTACTACTACTCCGCGCGCGATCCAGTGAGTAACAGCGAGGCACAAAGCGCTGGTAGTTGGATACAGTCCGGCGATGTCGAGAACGATCACACCGAAGTGCAGGTCGATCGGGATGTCGATAGCGTTGTGGTTGTTGGCGGCGTCCGATCCGCATCGGACAAGGCGTCGAATTCGACTACTGTTCGGTACACGCGGTCCACGCGCTGGAGGAACTCGGTATCGAGGCCCACGTGGTGAACAACAACCCCGAAACGGTGAGCACGGACTACGACACGTCCGACGGACTGTTCTTCGAGCCGATCACGGCTGAGGAGGTCGCTGATGTCATTGAGGAAACTGGTGCCGATGGCGTGATGGTGCAGTTCGGTGGCCAGACATCGGTTAACATCGGCTCGTCGTTAGAAGCCGAACTCGACCGTCGGGGGGTGGACTGCACGATACTGGGCACCTCCGTCGACGCGATGGATCTCGCTGAAGACCGGGATCGCTTCAACGCGCTGTTGGAGTCGTGCGGCATCGCCCAGCCGGAAGGTGGTGCGGCGCGCAGCGAAGAGGAAGCGCTCGAACTTGCCCATGACATCGGCTATCCGGTGCTCGTGCGGCCCTCATACGTGCTCGGCGGTCGGGCGATGCGGGTCGTCTACAGCGACGAAGAACTGCAAACGTACATTGAGGAGGCCGTTCGCGTCAGTCCGGAGAAGCCGATCCTCATCGATCGCTTCCTTGAGGACGCTGTGGAACTGGATGTCGACGCGGTGTCCGACGGTGAGAACGTGCTTATCGGGGGCATCATGGAACACGTCGAAAACGCAGGCGTTCACTCCGGTGATTCGGCGTGTATGATCCCGCCCCGCTCGCTCGGGAGGGAGATCAACCGTCGCGTGCGCGAGGTCGTTGAGGACATCGCCCGCGAACTGTCGACCGTCGGGCTGTTGAACGTCCAGCTTGCCGTCCAAGACGGCGAGGTGTACGTCCTTGAGGCCAACCCCCGCGCCTCGCGGACGGTCCCCTTCGTCTCGAAAGCGACCGGCGTACCAATCGCAAAGCTCGCCGCGAAAGTGATGGCCGACCGGTCGCTACCCGAGCTTGATGTGACCGAACACGTGCCAGCGCAGACGAGCGTTAAGGAAGTCGTGCTTCCGTTCGACCGCCTCCCCGGTAGCGACCCCCGGCTCGGTCCGGAGATGAAATCTACCGGCGAGATCATGGGTACTGCACAGTCGTTCGGAAAGGCCTACGACAAGGCCCAAGACGCCACGGACAAACCGGTCCCGGCAGACGGAACGGCCGTCGTAGACCTCCCCGTTGATGGCTTCGAGGAGTACTTCGATATCGTGTCGTTCGAGGAGACCGAAGCGTTCGAGGAGGCGATCCGAGAGGGAGAGATCGACCTGATCGTCTCGCGCGACCGCGACCCCCTTGAAGTCGCCGTTGAGGAGTCAGTGACGTACTTCTCGACCGTCCCCAGCGCAGAGGCCGCCTTAGAAGCCATCCACGCCAAGGAGGACGATCTCGACGTGATGGCTGTCGAAGAACGCCCCACTAAAGAAGAATACTGGGGACAGCCCAAAAACGAGTAAGCGCTCTCGGGGAGTGCTGCTGTTCCCAGCGTCAGTATAACAGAAGAAATATTACTTGCTGCTTTCATGAGGATGCATGGCCGCTGTGACTCGTTCGGAAGCTAACGCCTACGGATTCCGACTGATTCGTTCGCTTCTATTTACCGTTTTCGGCGGCGGGAGCATGATCGCACTCGGATCACTGTGGTTCTCGCTCGGAATCCAGGGATCAGTGAGTGTCCTCTTGATCGGCGTAGTCACTGTCGTCCTCGGAGTGTGTGTGATCCTCTCGGGAGTGTCGGGGCTTTTCTATAAAATCATCGCTGATGGCGTCAAACGCGGTATCGAACGCGCGAACGAATCCGAGGAGTGATCCCGAAGCTCCATCCGTCAAACACCGATCTCCTACTCGTCGGTGTCGAGATACTGCTGTCCGATGTCTGTTAGATGATACCGGGTGTTGCATTTGCGCAGAAACCCGTGGTCACATAACGTCTCGCACCGCTTTTCGGCAAACGAGACGTGAAGTCCGAGCATTCCTGCCGCCTCAGGACACAGTCCCGGACCGTGTTTGCCGAAGTAGGTGAGCAACCGATCGTCGACCGATAACATCCAATCGAGCGATTCCACACTGTCCCAATCTGATCGTTTCGAGTTCGCACTCACATGTGTCACCGTACTGCGTAGCTGATAGTCGTTTGTTACTGACTACCATATCATTAGACACCATTCGTGATAAATATTGCGACCCTAGAAATGGAATTCCCACGATTATCCATTACCATCGTTAAATACTCTCCAATACAACGCAAATAATGTTCAACCGGATCTATAGTGGAAAATCGTTTAGTTTTGAGCGCCGGTTAACCGTGTCCCCCAACCAAGACCGGACAACCGACCGACCGCGGTTCACTCTTCGTCCTGATCCAGCAGACGGCGCATGAACCGCGTTTGTTGGGAGACAGAGAGTTGACCGGTCGGTTCGAGTGGCTCATCGAGTGAGGGGGATGAGACCGTCAGATCATGGCGGTCGGTGGCGATCGATTCGACCTGTTCGCGGGTGTATGCGTTCGGAACGTACTCGAACGCCACGTACTCTTCGAGTTGATCGGTCAGCCGGTCCGGTTCGTCATCAGCGAGTTGGGTTGCCAACAGCTCACCGAACGACATGTGGCCGCTGTTGGCCGGTGCGAGAACGTGGCGCGAGCCGTCGAGTCCCGTTCCCATTGCGACGGCTTGGTTGTACGTCGCTCGGTTGACCATCTCGATCGACGTTTGAAGACTCGCGCCGAGCGAGCGGAACGTCGATCGACGAACTGACAGCAACCACTCACTCGGATCGGCGCTGTCATAGCGGTCTTCGAGTGTTTTGGCGGCTTCTGTGAGCGCAGACCGGAGGCTAGACCGGTGAGAGTCCCCGGCTCCGCCGTCCGGGGCCAACCACTGGTGATCAGTGCGTCCGGCAAGCGCGTCGACTAGTGTCGTCTCCTGTCGTGCTCGTCCGTGATCAGCGGCGTGTCTCGTGACTGGTGGATCGAACGTTAGCACGGGGCTGAGATCACCCAGTTCGTCTTCGAATGCGAGGCGCTGTAGCTCCCGGCGAGTTTCCTCCCAGATCGCCATCCCGCCCGAATCATAGCGACCGTCGCCGTCGTCGTCGCGCCACGGATATCCGCGTTCGCGCCACTGATCGAGTTCATCGGCCATCGATCGGAGCTGGTCGTCATCGCTCGTTCGGCCGGCTTGAACGAGCGCGGGCACCGTGTAGGACGCAGCCGCGTCGCGCGTGCCGGCGCGCTCGATGATCCGTTTCACGTCCGCGAGCGAAATCGGACCGTTTTCGATCGCTTTCCGAGTGAGACGATCGAGCAGGTCGACGCGGTGTGCACTCCCCCACTGCTGTGGTCGGTCGCCTGCTCGCCACCCTGCACACGGTCCGTTGTTCCAATTCACGACGTAGCCACTCGATGGGTTCGTGACGTGGGTCTCAAGTCCGAGTCCAACGCGCAACTCCTGCCACTCGTGGGCAGCACCGGGTGTTGGTAGCCGATGGTCAAGCGCCGGATTACGTTCCGGAACCTTCCCCGTGTGGATAAAGGCGATGTTCTCCTCGTCAACGTAGTGGAAGTTGAACGTGAACGGGAACGCAGACAGCCGCTCTTTGAATCCTGCTATATCGTTCTCAGTTCCGATGTTGGCCCACATGAGCGCGGCGTCAAGTTCTTGGTGACGAGTCGTCGTGCGCTGACACCACGCGACTCGCTCCGCCGGGTTCCACGCGATAACTGGCATCTCGCTGCCGTTTTCCTCGATCCGGGCAACCTCTTGTTCGACGACACGAACGTCGGGGTCGCCCTCCACAATCGAGCCGAGAATCGACGCCCGGTGAACGACGGTCTCGGTCGCCATCTCGTGGTACTCCCCGTTCCACTCGTATCGGTGATCGTCCTCGGGATGAAGATCGACGGCAATGGTGTCGACCTGATCATCGCGCCCACTCGTCACCGTCCACGCGAACTCCGGCGTCCGCCCGACGATGACGCCTGGTGCGCCGACCGTGCCGATTCCCGTCACGTCGTAGTCCGCGCCGTGGAGACCGATCTGATGGATCACCGGCGGTTTGAAATATCCCATCTGGGGCCCACCCCCTAACATCGGCTGTCCCGTTTCAGCGTGCTCCCCGCTCACGATGAGCGCGTTACTCCCCCATTTGAAGCCCTCCATGACGCCCTTGCCGCGCCTGTCCAGCAGATCAACGAGTGAAAAATCGGTCTCGATGCCCCACGGTTCAGCGCCCAACGCGGCGTTAACAAACCGGAGTTGCTCGTCAGGCACGTCCTCGTAGTTGGGCACGTCCTCACCACCGTCGACCGTCAGTTCCGCTTCCTCGATCGACGTGGTGTGTGTCTCCCGAATCCGGAGCCAGTTCCGATCCCCGAACGCTTCGTAAGCCGCCTGCTCGTCGTCGAGTGACTGTTTGAGCCGGGCAAGCTCGCGCGCATTTGCGAGTTCGTCACCGCCGCCGATACCGAATCTCCCGATGAGATAACTCAACGCCGCGATCGAATCCATTGCCGACCACGGCTCAGGAGCGTGAGCAAGCGCGGTGAACGTTCCTGGAAGTTGTCCGTGAGTTGCCATCTCGATCATTTTCCGGTTCACGCCATCAGCAAACGCGTCCAAAAGCAACTGTGTCCGCTCCGACGCGCGCTCATACTGGGCTTTGATCTCCGCTTTGCTGTACAGATCCCGCCGAACCTCGATGTCGGATTGTAGCTGTGAGGGACCGAGTACACCCGCGCTGTCGCCGTACCCGACGTGTCGGAGTACGTCCATCTCGAACAGTCTATCACGCGCCTGCACGTAGCCGTTCCCGAACGCCAACGCGTACAGATCCTCAGCGTACACGTGGCTGACGCCGTATGCGTCCGTGAAAATCGTCGCGCGTTTTCCATCTGTCCCGCGAACCGTCTCCACTGAGAGACTGGTCCCACCCAACAACACGCCGGTCGATCGGAGAAACGTGCGCCTGTCCATATATTGTAATCAATTGATGTATAGTGATAAAACATCTACCAGGAGTATCGGGGTATTTATCTGGCCGTATCGGACTGAAAATTCAAGCCGCGCGTTCGTCGTTCGAGCGCGCGTTGGTAGGCTACGAACGGCGCTGTTCGAGCGATTCTTCGAGGGCTGTGAGAAGATACTGGACGTTCGCGAGCCGGGCAGACCGGCCCATACAGCCGATGCGGAACACCTCTCCGGCGAGATCTCCGAGTCCCGCAGCGATTTCGATGCCGTACTCGCTTAATAGATGGTCGATGAGCACCGACTCGTCCACATCGTCTGGAACACGCACGGTGTTCAAACTGGGGAGCCAGTACTCCTCGGCAGCGTACCGGTCAAGACCGAGATCCGCCAGCCCCGAAACGAGTGTTCGTGCCACCTCCCGGTGGCGTTCCCAGCGCCGCTCGATCCCCTCCTCTGCGACCAGTCGGAGGGCCTCCCGAAGCGCGTACACGTTCGTGATCGGCGCGGTGTGATGATACGAACGTTCTGTGCCCCAGTATCCTTCTAGTAACGACAGATCGAGATACCACGACCGGACGGGCGTCTCGCGGGTGAGGATCCGATCCATCGCCCGATCCGACAGCGTGATCGGACTCGCTCCTGGTGGACAGGAAAGACATTTCTGAGCGGCCGAATACGCGATGTCGATGTCCCACGCGTCGACGCGCAGCTCGACACCCCCGAGCGAGGTGACAGTGTCCGCGATCACGAACGCGTCGTGAGCGTGAGCGATCGCAGTCAGTTCGGACACCGCGGGCTGGCGGACACCGGTGCTTGTTTCGGCGTGAACGAATCCGAACACCTCTGGCTGGTGGGTTTCGAACGCATCACGCACGTCAGCCGGATCGAGTGGCTCGCCCCACGGTGCGTCGACTGAGACAACCGCACCACCAGCCCGTTCCGCCATGCTCGCCATTCGGTGGCCGAAATACCCGTTTGACGGCACGAGCACCGTATCCCCTGGCTCGACCAAGTTGGCGAACGCCGTTTCCATCGCTGCCGATCCCGTCCCGCTGATCGGGAGCGTCCACTGGTTGTCCGTCCGAAACACGTATCGGAGCAACTCCTGGACCTCGTTCATCACGTCGAGAAAAGCGGGATCAAGGTGGCCGACCAGCGGCGTTCCCATCGCGCGCAACACTCGGGGGTGAACATCGCTCGGACCGGGACCCATGAGCGTTCGCACCGGCGGTGTCAGTTCGTCAACAACTGGTGCGTCGGTCATACGCCGTAGCTACTGCCAACGGCGGGAAAAGCACACCGGTACAACCATCTACAGATTGAAAAGTACAAAAGATATATACCACATACTGAATTACATTATTATATGAGTAAAAAGAAATCTTTACGTATGGCGATCAGTGAACTCCGGGAGCTAGGCGAGCACGTTGCGCATCGTCGCGATCTCCAGAAATTGTATGCAGCTGAACTGTTTGTTCTACTGATTACAGTGACCGCAGTCGGCTTCAGTATTGACGCTGGTGTGCTCTCCTTCATTGAGGGAATGGTGTTGTTGGCCGTGGCTACGATGATTGAGCTACTGGTTGAGGCGCGCGTCACCGGCTCTGGTCGTCGATAACAATGGGGACCACTGGCGTCGGACTACCGGTCGCCGTTTTTCGACTAGCTTTTCCGTATATTCAGATGATACCACACACCGTGGCATCATAATACGATATTATTATTTAAACACAGAGTATATATCGTGCTGAGAAATAGCAAAATTTGATGGGAGAACGACCGGACACCATCGATGATTCATTTCGAGTAGACGCAGATAGTTCCCTTCCCGTACCCGATCTCGATGAGTATGCGTCCTACGAGGATGGGGATAGATACGTCATCTGTGATCGATCGAACGCCAACGCGTGGATCAGATCGGATAGTCCAACGACGTTGTCTCGGTGAGTCGGTGCAACGAGATTCCGCTACCGGGAAGCAACGCTCAGAGACCACGACCGTTTTGCGTCAGCATGACTGTGACAGCAGGCCGTTATCGACACTCCGAACAGACGTATCGGGTTGGATCGAGCATCGGTTCGTCCAGTGGGGGAATAACGTGTGACCCACACGTCACACACCACGTCCAGTAGCTGATCCCGGTCCCGATATCGTCCGCCGCACGAGTCGCCCGAACACGATCATCCGTCTCGATCTCGATACAGCGTTCCGAAACGGCGGTCACCGTCCCATCGATGGAAGCGTGGTGTGGGATGCTGATACCCGTGGAACTGGGCGTGGCGATCATCTGTCCCGTCTCGACGCGGTCACCCGGTTCAACGATCGGCTCACTCGGTTCGACGACACCCTCGAACGCGGCGTTAGTGATCATCGGAATTCGCACGTACTCCGGGGTGATCGTCGCCGTCGGTTCGGTTTCCATCTCGTGTTCGCTGCGATCGTACTCCGCGAGGATGTTGATTCGGTTCCCCCCGAGCGTATGCTTTGTTGCGGTCTCCGCGTCGATCACGAGAAGACAGTTCGTACGCTTGCGGATGCCGAACCGATCGGGTGGTTCATCGATCGAGAAACACCACCCCGGTCCGCCATCAGCCAGCACCGCGTCGGCTGGCAGTTCCGTGATTGGACGGCCGGCCGCCCGAAGCAGCTCGGTTGCAGGCGTCCCGATCGGTGCCCGTAAAAACCGATGCCGGGGTACCATGCCATCAACGTGGACGTACTTATGCGTCACCGGCGTGCCGTCCGCGAGGGTTCGATACAGGTTGTAGATGGATTCGGTGTTTTGAACGATCCATCCGTGATCCATCGGCAGATCGTTACCGATCACCGTGTCGTCAACGATTCGGAGCAGCACGCTTTCCATTCCGTATTCGTATCGGTCGTCCGTGTAGGCGAAGACGACGCCGGTCTCAGTGTCGTCGATTGGCAGTTCGTCGGGCTGATACACGGTCGCGTCGGTCGCTGCTTCCAACTCCCTCGTGTGCTCGTCGCGGTCGACTTCCTTTGCGGCCACAACGATCACGTCGAACAGCCGATCGAGCAGCGCGTCGAACAGCGCCGCCAACGCCGCCGTATGCGTTCGCCCGAGCCATTTGTCGACGAAGAAGTTCGGTTCGCTCTCCTGATGGTTTATGAGTAACGAATCAACACCTTCCGCGCGCTCCCACTTGGCGTATGAAGGGAATCCAGCCCCGCCGGCTCCACTGATACCGGCGTTGCGTATGGTCGTCGTCAGCTCCGGTACAGCTGTTTGATCGAGCCGTGATAGCGAGACACCCATGATTTATTGTTATATTGCCCCCACACCTCTATAGAACTTTTGAAATTTACCATTCAACACAATAAATGAGCCATTCGTGTACATGTTGAATCGGCAGTCACCTCGCAGGGTAGGGCTGTTTTCTCCGAAACGTCCAGTTCATCTGTGGTGACATTCATCCGTTCGCCACCTCATGTCAAACTGACCCAAACGCATTTGACATGGCATTACAAATTAACATTAATGTCGTATAGTATGATCGAAACGGCTGACCGAGAGCAGTTGCGTGCGTTACAGTCCGAGCGACTGCGTGATGTCGTGGCGTACGCCCGCGAGAACGTGCCGTTTTACCGGGAAGCGTTGGACGACGCCGGCTTGTCGCTGGGTGACATCGACGGGATCGAAGACTGTTCTCGACTGCCGTTCACCACCAAAAACGACTTTCGAACGGAGTATCCCGATGGATTGTTCGCGGTCGAGTGGGACGCTGTCCAGCGGATTCACGCGTCGTCGGGAACGACTGGCAGACCGAAGATCGTGTCGTACACCGACGAGGATCTCGGCGTTTGGCGGTCGGTGATGGCCCGGTCGTTGGTCACAGCAGGCGTCACGGCGGACGCTGTCGTTCAGAACGCGTATGGGTATGGGTTGTTCACTGGCGGGTTGGGGTTTCACGACGGTTGTGAGGAACTCGGGGCGACAGTGATCCCTGTCGGCGGAGGAAACACGGCGAGACAGATCGAACTGTTAGTGGATCTCGACTGTGATGTGCTTGCCTGCACGCCGTCGTACTGTCTGTATCTCTCCGAGGAGATGGAACGGCGATCGATCGATCCACACGAGCTTCCCCTCTCGACAGTGTTGATCGGTGCTGAACCGTTTACTGATCCGATGCGCGAGGAGATCGAGGCGGCACTGGGTGTTACCGCCATTGATGTGTACGGGCTGTCGGAGATCATCGGACCCGGTGTTTCGATCGAGTGCGCGGCGGCACAGGACGGACTCCACGTCTGGGAGGATCATTTCTATCCCGAGATCATCGATCCCGAGACTGGCGAAGTGCTTCCGGATGGCGAGCGGGGTGAACTCGTTATCACGACGCTCACCAAAGAGGCTCTTCCACTCTTACGCTACCGGACGGGCGACATCACGTCACTCACCCGCGAACCGTGCGCGTGTGGGCGCACGCACGTCCGAATGGACAACGTCGCGGGACGAACCGATGATCTACTCATCGTTCGTGGTGTGAACGTGTACGCCAGTCAGATCGAGGCGGCGATGCTCGATATCCGGGATGTCGCCCCCCACTACCGAATCGATCTCAGTCGAGAGGGTGCGCTCGATCGGATAGCAATAACGGCCGAGCACCACGAGAGCTACGAAGATGATCCCACAGCACTCGAAGCACGGATTCTCGATCGGCTGGACACAACGCTTGATCTAACACCGGATGCGATCACCGTCGTCGAACCCGACACGATCGAGCGCACAGAAACCGGAAAGGTGCAGCGGGTGTTCGATCATCGAGACTGAGCACCCCGACTGTTATGTGCGATCCCGCCGTTCGATCGGGTATGACGGAGACGTTATCCGACGAGGAGATCGAGGCGTCGCTGCCCGAACGCTGGGAACGCGACGGTGAGGAGATCGTCCGAACCTACGAATTCGACAGCTACCTCGACGGCGTTGGATTCGCGGCGGGAATCGGTGGGATCGCCCAGTCAGCGTTCCATCACCCCGAGATAACGATCGGGTGGCGTGAGGTCGAGGTACGTCTCACGACCCACGACGCGGGCGGTGTCACCGAGAAAGACATCGATCTCGCTGAGCAGTTCGAGGACCTTCGTGAATCGTGACCGATCTAACGGCAGAGTACGTCTTTCGCGTTCGCTTCCGGCTGCAACCCGACCCGGACGTTCGGATCGATCCCGAGACGTTCGAGACGCTACTGTCGTGGCCCGCCGCTCAGCCGGGAGCGGAGGACTGGCTGTTTTTCCGCGATCATCTCTGGCGTGGTGCGGTCAACGACCAGCTCCCGCTCCGTGAGTTGGCTGAGAACGCGCTGGGATCGGTTGCTGTTGAACACGTCGCGTTCGTCGAGTTGCGAACCAGTGAGGCGTATCTCGACGCGCTGAAAGCCGCCATCAAGAACGCGCTCGAACGCCAACCGTCGCCGTTCGGGAACGCCGCGAGTGCCGACGAAGTGATAAAAAACTACCTCGGAAGTTCGATTCACGTCCGGGAGCCACGCTGAAGTCAGCAGAAAAGCTAAGCGTGTTCGCAACGTACAGAGTTGTCCGATGGATTCGACGCTTGAGTCGTACGATTTTTGGGTATTCGATCTCGACGGAACCCTTGTTGATGTTGAATCGAGCTACACGAGCGAAGTAATAACGACCGTCGGGGACCGACTCGGCCACGAGTTTTCTGAGTGGGAGACGACGGCGCTCTGGTATGGATTCGGCACCCACCGCAACACCCTTCTTGCGGAGAAAGGGATCGATCCAGCCCACTTCTGGTCCGTGTTCCACGACGTTGAGGACGCCGAGGCGCGCGCGGCAGCCACGTTCCTGTACGACGACGCCGAGCGACTCCTCTCGACGCTTGACTGTCCGATCGGCGTAGTAACACACTGCCAGCGGTATCTTACTGATCCGGTGCTTGATCAGCTCCACATCCGAGACTGGTTCGACGCCGTGTTCTGTTGTACTGATGAGACTGGCTGGAAACCGGATCCGACACCGGTGTACGAGACGCTCGCACGGATGGGCGTTCATAGCAACGACGCCAGCGATGCGGGGGTGCTCGCCGGCGACAGTCCACAGGACATCGGCGCGGCGTGGAACGTCGGACTTGACGGCATTCACGTCGAACGGCACGGCCACGACAGACGCGGGATCTGTGTTCTCGGTGACCAGCGGGTGGCACAACTCGACGAGATCGGTGCCTCCCATCGCAGCCCCGCAACGGATTGAGCTACAGCCGATCGTAACCAGGGCGGTCATCGAAGCTGTCTGCGTCAGTGATAGCCGACGCGGCCGTCGAATCCGTGTTGATACCCACACCGGCCGCCGACAGAGCGGCACCGAGTGCGGTCACGCCGTCTTTGTCCGTTCGATCCGGGTGTGCCAGCACGAACACGCGTTCGGTCCCCACCGGAACGAACCCGACATCAAGCCGATCAGCGGTCGACCGAAGCCCGAGTCCGACAGCAGCCGTTCCGTCACGTACCGACTGCACCGGACTTTCGTGGGCACGAACAGCGAACTCGAATCCATCGATCGAGTCGATACACGCTTGGGGCGATTCCGATCGCTCGGCTGCCAGCGCGTCGATCGCGTTGGTGAGCGTCGCTCGCAGCCCTGAATCAGTGGTCCGGTTAACAAAACGGAGCTTCCGATCGACGAGATCCGCCAGTCCGGTCACGTCGGCGGGATTGCCCGCTGGAACGACCAGCCCCCACTCTCGTGTCCACCCGCCCAGTAGCGTCGCTTCGAATCCGAGCGCGGCGGTGAGACTGGATTCGAGATCGTCCTCGTCGGCGGAGGCCGCGGTCGAAACGGTTCCAGAGGTGATGACTGCGACATCAACGACGCCGTTTCGCAGCCGTCTGCGACCTGCTTGGCTCCCCATTCCGAGATAGCGGGGACGATCAATGCGGTCGAGCAGTTCCGAAAACGCGGGATCGTCCTCACCGACACCGAACACCGACGGCGGACGAACAGCCGGAGAGAACAGCGACACCTCGACGCGTTCTCCCGTAGAGATCTCGTGAGTATCGGGGTGCATCTCCACGACGCCGTCGGCTTCGACGAGGCTTGTCGTCGCTCCGCTCCCTTTATCGACGGGGTACACGAGTAGCTCGCCGTCGAGACCGATCTCAGAGACAGTATCGTCACTAGCAGTGGTATCGACAGCACGTGTTTCGTCCGAACCGCTCTCGACCAGCCCAACGGGAAGCAAACGCAACCGTCCTTCGCTGTACCGTTCTCGGTGTGCCATCCGACCCGTGATCGTCGTGGTCCGCGGAGTCGGCTGTCCGGCGGCGCGCCGGATCGCTGGCGCGAGAAACGTGTCGAATATCGTGAGTGCTGAGACGGGATAGCCGGGGAGTCCGACGTAGGCGGCGTTTTCGAATTCACCAACCAGCATCGGCTTGCCGGGCTTGACCGCCACGCCGTGAACGAGGAGTTCGCCTTCCTGTTCGAGAACGCGGTAGACGACATCGACCGCACCAGCACTCGTCGATCCCGACGATACCACGAGATCACACTCGTTTGCAGCCTGTCGGAGCACGCGCTCCATCTCCTCGTAGTCATCACCAGTGTGTGGATACCGTTCGACGGTGCCACCAGCGGCTTCGACGCCAGCCGCGATCGTGTAGCTGTTGACATCGTAGATCTGTCCGGCTGCGCTGTTCAGTGGCTTCCCCGGACGGACGAGTTCCTCGCCCGTGGAGATGATTCCGACGCGCGGCGCACCAACGACTGGTACCTCACTGACGCCCAGTGCAGAAAGGAGACCGATCTCACGAGTGGTCAGTCGGGTTCCCGGACCGAGCGCCCGCTCGCCCGCCGCGATGTCCGTGCCGGCAGCCATCACGCGTTTGCCGGGCGCAGCGCTCGTTCGGAGCTCAACCCGACCGTCGCGTTCATCGGTGCGCTCAACCATCACGACGGCGTCTGCACCCGCCGGCAGCACCGCTCCCGTCGAGATCGCCACACATTCGCCTGACTCGATTTCCGTCTCTGGCTCGGTTCCCGCGTGGATGGTTCCGACGCGATCGAGTTCGACAGGATCGGTTTCAGTAGCGCCGAACGTGTCCCGCGCTTTCACCGCGTAGCCGTCGACGCTCGCCCGGTCGAACCCCGGAACGTCGATCGGAGCGTCAAGTCGTTCAGCGAGGACACGACCCCGTGCTGCTCGCAGCGGCACCCGCTTGGGATCGCCAGTGAGATCGAGCGATTCGATGGTCTCATGAACCGATTCGGGCGACGCCAGCTCTCGGAACTCCTTTCTCATCGGTGTGCCTCCCAGTTTTCGACCGTAACCAGTTCGTCTTCCGGAATCCCTTCGCGTGATTCGGGAACGACGACCCATCCATCCGTGAAGGCGACACTTGAGAGGACTCCCGCGCCGCTCGCGTAGGTTGTTGTGGCGATCGGTTGCTCTCCGGATCGTTCGATCGTTACGCGCGCGTACGTCCGCACACCCGGCTCGCTGTGGATCTTCTGGGCAAGGCGGGCCTCGGTGGTGGGGTGTGGCTCACACGGATAGTGGCCGACGTGCTTGACCAACGGCCGGAGAAACTGCACGGCAGTGACGATGCAGGCGACCGGATAGCCGGGCAGCATGACGACCGGCGTCTTGTCGACGACGCCGAGAGCAACCGGATGACCGGGCGAGAGTGCCACCCCGTGGACGATCACTGTTCCTCGTTCCGAGATCACGGATGGAACGAGATCACGCTCACCGACGCTTGTGCCACCGGTGGTGACGACGATGTCGGCGGTGAGGTCCCGCTCGATGGCGGCGCGCAACGCCTCGAACTCGTCAACCACGATGTCCCGATAGATGGGTGTTCCACCCCACCGGTCGACGTACTGAGCGACCGTCTGGCCGTTGGTCTCGATGGTCTCTCCCGGCTCTGGTGTGGATTGGACTAACTCTTCACCAGTCGGAATCACGCCCACAGTCGGGCGTTCGTACACCGAGACTTCCGAGACACCCGTGGATTTGAGCAGCCCGAGATCGGACGGCCGAAGCTGATGGCCGGGATCGAACAGTCGCTGTCCTGTCTCCACGTCTTCACCGACCGGAGCGACGTTCTCCCCACCCGCGACAGCTCCGAAGATCTCCACCTCTTCCTCTTCGTCGTGGCGTTCAGTTTTCTCGACCTGTACCACCGCATCAGCGCCTTCTGGGAGCTTCTGGCCGGTGTCGACCGGAACGACGCTGTTCGGACCGACTGTTTCGGTCGCTCTGAGTGTCACCGGCGAGCGATCGTTCGCCCCGAACGTGTCCCGAGCGCGAACGGCCCACCCATCCATCGCCACCCGCCGGTAGGCTGGAACGTTACGGTTGGACCGCACAGGCGCAGAGAGCACCCGCCTGTCCGCGTCCGAGACAGACAATCGCTCGGTTTCGGTGAGCGGCTCCGTGATCTCGAACAGTTGTTCTTGAGCAGCCTCCACCCGGGTTACCGAACTGAACCCTCCGCTCGCGTCCGTCATATCTGACCGTCACCGCGATGTAACAAAAACGTCCCGGGGGAAAGGGAACGGGACGGACGAAGAGCGCACCAGATAGGAGTGACAGTGTGATCGAACGTGTTTCGGGGGTTTTTTCGCCTATGCGGCTCTAGGTATAGGTATGTCTGCCCTACGTGATGCGGTTCGGGAACTTGGGTTGCCCGATTCGGTGTTCGTCGATGTGGGGGAGTCCGACGACGCGTACGTCCTTGTCGTTGATCTTCCGGGAGCAACCTCGGAGACCGTAGACGTGTGGGTGAACGATCGCCAGCTCCGAATCGAAGCCCGCCGCGAAAAGGAGTCCCCGACCGAGTTCCGGTATCTTCAGGAGGATCGGTCGATGTTCATCGATATCACGCTACCGCTTCCGCCGGATGTCGACACCGACGCGGACGTAGACGACGGGGCGACCATCCACCGGGGCGTTCTCGAACTCAGATTGCCGAAGTCGACCGGGCGTCGGATCCCGATCACGGAGGGCTGAGGTGGCAGATCGGTGATGCTCCGCGCGTACCGGCGGTTTTTCGTCGTCGCGTGGCAGTTCCTTCCGCTTTTCTTCGCATTCGCCCGCGACCGACACCGGTTTCTCCTGTTCGGTGACGGCCGGCGGGTGTCGAGCGAACAGCACCGCGAACGCGCGCGTACCCTCCGACGCTCCTTTCTCACCCTCGGACCGACGTTCATCAAACTGGGACAACTACTTTCGACACGACCAGACATCCTTCCACCGGAGTACATCGACGAGTTGACCCAACTACAAGACCGGGTTCCGCCCGCGCCGTGGCCCGAGGCGAGAGACGTAATCGAATCCGAACTCGGTCCTATCGATGAGACCTATGACAGCTTCGATACCGAGAGCATCAGCGGTGCGAGTCTCGGACAGGTGTACACCGCCGAGTTCGACGACGAGACCGTGGCGGTGAAAGTCCGCCGTCCCGGCATCGAGCCGCTCGTCCGGACTGACCTGCGCGTCATCAAGTTCTCTGTCCCCCTGTTGGTGCCGTTCGTCGATGACGCCCAGGCGTTCTCGCTCGAAACGCTCGCTGAGGAGTTCTCACGGGTTATCCGGCAGGAAATGGACTACGAGCGGGAGGCAACCATGCTCCGCGAGATTCGCGGGAATCTCACCGACGACGATGTCCGTGTGCCAGCGGTTGTCGACGAACGATCGACCGGCCGTGTGCTCACGATGGAGTACGTCGGTGGAACGAAGATAACCGATATCGACGACGACGACACACTCGGCATCGATCGTACCCGTCTCGCGGAGACGCTCGAACGAGCGTACTTCGAGATGATCATCGACCACGGCGTGTTTCACGCCGATCCACATCCTGGGAATTTGGCGGTCGAACCCGACGGAACACTCGTATTGTACGATTTCGGAATGAGCGGTCGGGTCGATCCGTTCATCCAAGATCGGATCGTCGATTTCTACATCGCCATCGCAAACCAAGATACGGACGCCATTCTCGACGCGCTCATCGAGATGGGGACACTCAGTCCCGAAGCCGATCGGGAGGTGATGGCAGAGGTGATGGAACTCGCAATCGCTGACGCTCGGGGTGAAGAGATCGAACAGTACCGCGTCCAACAGATAGTCAATCAGATCGAAGACACGATTTACGAGTTCCCGCTCCGCCTACCGCCGAATCTCGCGCTCGTGCTCCGGGTGGCAACCGTCGTTGAAGGCGTCTGTGTCACGCTGGATCCGGAGTTCGATTTCGTCACAGTCGCAACGGAGTTTCTGCGCGAAGAGGGGTACCTCGAAGCTACTGCGCGCGAATTCGTCCGCGAACAGCTCGACACCTTCGAACGGGCGACGCAATCGACGCTGCGCGTGCCACCAAAACTCGAACGCGCGTTGGACCGCGTCGAACGCGACAGCCTCGTCGTCCAATCCGAACTGAACGACCCTGACGGCGTGCTCAATACCCTTGCCAAACGGCTTGTACTCGGAATGGGGCTATCTACTGGTGTGCTCTCGACCGTGGCGCTGTACATCTCTGATGCGTTGTTCGGAGCGCTTCTCATGACGGTCCTCTCGTTTGGTATTGCTGTGGTGCTGTATCACTCGTTCCGGAAACAACGGGGCATCCGTGCGCGACCGCAGTTCACGCGCCAGAGCATGCGTCAACGAGAGGACGAGCGAATCGAGGACTGAGCACACGCCACTAACGGAGTGCTTCAGAACGGGAGCCGAATTTTCCCTCCGCAACCAGGGTTGAGTCTGCAACCACCTCGGATGGCAACGAAACGGGGATGCTTTTTCGATCTGAGAGCATTATTGTTGGCGGTGAGATGATTACTCCTTGAGTGGTTCGGTGTTCTGTCTCCCGAGTGCGGCAAGTTCGGCGTTCAGCTCCACGATCAGCTGCCCCACGCGGCTGTCGAGATTGTAGCGGTAGCGTCGTCCGCCCGCCGTCTCCGTGACGACGCCGCATTCGACCAGCGTGTCGATGTGCCGCCGCACGCTCTGGCGGCTTACGCCCGCGAACTCCGCGAGTTCGGTCTGCGTGAACTCCTTTTTCGGGTCGGCCTGCACCAACGCGTCGATCAGCAGGTGGACGCTGTTGTGCTGACAGAGATACAGCCAGCCGGATGGGTAGGCGATCCGACGCTCTTTCGTGGACATCTTCTCTGGATCAGCCTGTGACCTATGCATGGATTCATAGATGTATCACAAGTATATAAGCATTGTCTCATACATGCTACTTCAAAGTAGCAACGCTTACAATCAGGTCTCATATACGAGATGTATGAACAAGCATGAAATCATGTGCTCGATATGTCGTGTGCTCGTAACAAACCATGCATACGGGAAACCACTTCCACGTGATGTGATACTGAAAAATGCATCCTTTCCTGCTCACGAAGGGGACACAGCAAAGATCGCTTTCGATGCTGTTCGACGCAAGAGGTTCATTACCACTTGCGGCAAACGAGGCATTCAACTTGACAGTTCGGAGTTTGGATCACTCATACAGTTTCTCCATGACGAGTGTGGCTGGGAGCGGTTCGAGTTAGAACTACGTATCAAACACTTCGAAGGGTGGGATGATATTCAGTGGCATGAAGAGTAGTATCACACCGCGACATCAGCCCAAACCAGCCTGTGATCTGACGCCGCCTCTACGTCCCGTCGCAGCCCTCGCTTGTTCGCGTTCTCGCTGGGCCACACCACCGCGGAGTCACAAACCGAGAGATCCGGCGAGGGGAGCACATAGTCGACTTGCTGTCCGAATTCGGCCGTGAGATACGGGGAGCCAGCCTGCGCGCCGCCGGGACTCGTGGGGAACCGTCGGGTGTTGAACTCACCGTCGAGGAAATACGTGTTCACAGCCCGGAGCGTCTCCCCGTCTCCGGGGCTGGCGTTCATGTCGCCCAGCAGCACGTAGGACGCGTTGTCGTGGAGACCGCCGCGCTGTTCGTTGTCGTCGTACACGTAGCTCGCACCATCGGCGTAGTCGGCCAACAGTCGGATCTCGTCGTGACAGCGCTTCCCGTTGAAGTTCTCCGGCCCATCGAACACGGGCGGCGTCGGGTGGGCCAACAGCGTGTGGACGGTGGTGTCAGGACAGGCAATGGGTACATCAACGTGGGTTTTCGAGGAAAGTCGGAAGCGATCCGCCTCTTTGTCGGTGAGACGCACATCATAGGTGGGATCGCGAACGATCTCGCTGTCGGGCATATCTTGCCACCGAAACCGCCGAAACGACCGGATCGCGTCGGTTTCGATCGGATATCGGCTGATGATCGCCAGCGCGTACTGACCAGGGTACTGGCCGAAGCCGTAGGCGTCGTCGGCGTAGCCCTGATCGCCGGGGGTGTCGTCGACCGTGCCGTCGTTGTCGAGATCCATCCCGCTATGGACGCCCGTGTTGCTCGGTGGCGTATACACGTACGGATACTCGATACCGGTGAGGTCCTCGCGCTGGGGAACACACAGATAGTTCTTGACGAACGCTCGGGTGTTCGTCGGCGTGGCCGGCACGTCTTTGACTGCACTCGCCTGTCTGTTGTTGACGAGTTCGTTGAGCGCGAGGACGTCCGGACGCACCTCCTGAATCACCCGCGCGGCAGCCGCCGCCTGTGGATCGCCCCGGCTCTGCACCTGTTCCGTTGTGAGATTCTCGATATTGTACGTCGCGAACGTAACCGACTGAGGAATCGACCGACCGCCGACGATCCCACTGAGTGATGCTGTTGCGACCGCTGTCCCACTCATTGCCAGAAACCCGCGTCGTGACGTGTGTTCCATGCACGAACAGATCATAGAACATGAATATTTATTCTTTTGATTCGAATGTTCATTCTGTTCGAGGGGGGAATCGAGCGCACAGTGGTGGTATTTTCTCCCTTCGGTGTGAACGATCTGTATGGACATCGAGCCGTTTACGCTGGAGCGCTGGTTTGCGGCCCACGAACACGAGGCAGACATCATGCTTGCTGAAAGCGGAATTCGGAGTCTTTCCGCGTCTCGATTCGATCTCGATGTCGGGAAACTCGGATACGTAATCCCGACTAACGGCGATCCGTCGTTTCGGGCCGAGATTGCCGCTCGGTACGGTCGTGACCGGGACGAAGTGGTGTTTACCTGTGGGACACAGGAAGCGAACTTCCTCGCGTTTCTGTCGCTGTTGAATGAGGACGACCACGCCGTTGTCGTCACCCCAACCTATCAATCGCTGCGTGCAGTTCCCGAGTCGCTCGGAAGCGTCACGCGCGTGGAGTTGACGCCGCCCGAGTGGTCGCTCGATCCCGACGCGGTCGCGGAGGCCATGCGCCCGGAGACGACGCTCGTCGTCGTAAACAACCCCAACAATCCGACGGGAAAGTACCATTCTGAAGAGACGATGAACGCTGTGTACGAGTTGGCTGCCGACAACGGCGCGTATCTGCTGTGCGATGAGGTGTATCGGTTGCTGGCCGACGACCCGATTCCACCCGTAACCAGCATGGGACCGTACGGGATTTCGACGACCAGTCTGACGAAAGCCTACGGATTAGCCGGACTTCGCTTTGGGTGGCTAGCAGGACCGCCGGAAGTCGTTTCGACGGTTAATCATTGGAAGGATTACACCACGATCTCGCCGTCACCGTTCGGCCAACACGTCGCTAAACAAGCGATCGACGCGGAAGACGAAATTCTCGTCGAAAATCGGACGCTGGCTCAAGAACACAAAGCGGAGACCCAGAGCGTGTTAGAAGCGCACGGGCTCGATTGGTACGATCCCGTCGGTGTCAACGGCTTCGTGACCGTTCCGGACGGGTTTGCGACCGGACGATCGTTCTGTGAACGGTTCCTTCGAGAGGAGAGCGTGGTTCTCGCACCAGGCGACGCGTTCGGTGTGCCTGACCGTTTTCGGATCGGATTCGGACTGGCGCGCGAGGAGTTGAACGAGGGGCTGTCCCGGCTCGATTCGTTCCTCTCGCGCCACGAGTAGCGCGCTACCGGTGCTAATGCTTCCAAACCGTTTATACCAGCACGCCTGATACACGCGGTATGGCGAAACAACAGACGGAAGTTCGTGATCTACAGGAAGGCAGCTACGTGATGATCGATGAGACGCCGTGTGTGATCAACTCTTACAGCACGGCAAAACCCGGCAAGCACGGGAGCGCGAAAGCCCGTGTCGAGGGGAAAGGCGTGTTTGATGAACGGAAGCGCAACTTCACTCAGCCCGTCGACGCGAAGGTGTGGGTGCCGATCATCGACCGAAAACAGGGTCAGGTCATCAGCCTCAACGGCGACGACATGCAGGTAATGGATCTAGAAAGTTACGAGACGTTTACGATGCGGGTTCCAGACGGGTTGGACCCATCTCCTGATGACGAAATCGAGTATCTCGAACACGAGGGCCAACGGAAAGTCGTCTGATCAGCTTATTCTACTCTACCACCAAGATGTTTCCCGGAGCAGTAACTGATCGAGAGTCGGCTGCGTACGTGATCGTCGGTGCGCCGCTCGACGTTTCGACGACGTTCCAACCCGGCACTCGATTTGGGCCGGATCGAGTGCGACTGTTCGCTCGGTCGTTTGAGGATTACGACCACCACACCGGGGGTCACTTCTCCGAGCTTGGCGTTCATGACGACGGAGACCTCCATGCGTGGGACGACGCCCAGGAGTATCTCACGTTTCTCGGCGGGAAGCTCTCTGACATCCGCAATGAGGGAGCGATGCCGATCCTCATCGGTGGGGAGCACACCGTCAGCCGCGCCGGTGTTCAGGCGTGTGAGCCGGACGTGTTCGTTGCACTCGATGCGCATTTGGATCTCCGGGCGGAGTACGACGGGAATCCGTCGAGCCACGCCACCGTCACCCACCACGCGCTCGAAACCGCAGAGGAGGCGATCATTCTCGGTGCCCGAACCGGTGACGAGGCCGAGTGGGAGCGAGCGAGCGCCGGTGATGTAACTGTCGTCGAGCCAGACGAACTGTCGGACTGGCTGGCGTCCATCTGTGACCAATCACCGGTGATCGACGGCTCGGTGTATCTGAGTATCGACATCGACGCCGCTGATCCGAGTGTTGCGCCCGGTACCGGAACGATGGAGCCGTTCGGACTCGGTTCGTGGGAGATGCAAGAAGTGGTTCGCACGCTTGCACCGGCGTGCGTCGGCTTCGACGTGGTAGAGGTGAGCGACCGTGACGACGGACAGGCGGCGACACTCGCCGGGAAGTTGCTCCGGTCGTTCGTCTATCAACACGCCGCTGAGACATGACTCTCTTTTGTTGAGATGATGGTCTCGAATGATACTTGATACGAACTGTCTCGTTGCTCTCCGAGACAGCGATGACGGCGCGAAAACCAAATCAGCCGAACTCGAAGCGACGGGATTGTCGCTCCGTCTCCCATCCATCGTTGTTTGGGAGTTCTCTTTCGGGGCCGAAGCACGATGAACCGGTCGTTACAGACAACAGTGACTTCGAGACGTCGACGGGTTGCGCGTGGAGTGGTACCGAACTTGACACCGTTGTCCGTATCGCCCCACGTTTTTGGTACGCTCTCCTCAATCTGGGGTATGGAACTGCCAGAGCTGTGTGATCGACTGGATGAGCAGCTTCGTGTCGACGCGTTCGCTGATATCGACGCAAGCGCAAACGGATTACAGGTCGGACCGCAACAAGCCGAGATCGACCACGTCGCGCTCGCGGTCGACGCCGCCGTGGCGACGATCGAGGAAGCTGCGACATTGAACGCGGATCTCCTTCTCGTTCACCACGGGCTGTCGTGGGGGGGATTCGAACGAGTGACCGACCGGACATACGAACGGATCGCGCCGCTGATCGACAACGACATCGCACTGTACGCCGCTCATCTTCCCCTCGATGGTCACCAGCAGCTGGGGAACGCGGCTGGAGTGGCCGACCGGCTCGGTCTTGTGGATCGAGCGCCGTTCGGATCGGTGGGAACGGAACGGATCGGTCAACGCGGTCGGCTTCAGGAACCGGTGCCCACCGAGGAGCTGGCCGATCGGCTCACGACGCTCGAAAACGAGCGCGTACAGACGCTTCCCTTCGGACCAGAGCCGATCGAACGCGTGGCGATCGTCACTGGCAGCGGCGTTGATTGGATTGACGAAGCCAGCAACGTCGGCGTGGACGCGCTCATCACTGGCGAGGGTAAACAGCAGGCGTACCACGAAGCCAAAGAGAGCTCGCTCACCGTCTTTCTCGCTGGACATTACGCCACCGAGACGTTCGGCGTCCGCGCGCTCGGATCGCTGCTCAATCGGTGGGGAATCGAAACGTCGTTTATCGATCATCCGACCGGACTGTAACCGGCCGACAGCGGTCATCTTCCTGAAACGCACAGGGATCGCGTCGTTGAAACGCCTGCCCCCCGCAACGGTGTCATGAACGACGCTGATTCCGACGACGGAGAGACACCACGAACGGAGTTTCAACACGATCCGATCGACCACATGGATCTCCGTGCGGGCATGACGGTCGAGGAACTGATCGGAGAGTACGGCAACGCGGGCATTGGCGCGGCCAATATCCACGACGCGACCGATATCGTCGCAGAGATGTTCGCGGACGACACGACCGTGTTCTTCGGACTCGCAGGCGCGATGGTTCCCACCGGGATGCGTGCGATCGTCGCGGATCTGATTCGAGACGGCCATATTGACGTGCTCGTCACAACAGGGGCGAACCTCACCCACGACGCCATCGAGGCCATCGGCGGCAAACACCACCACGGGGAAGTCGGCGGAGAGCACGCCGACCGCGAACACGACGAACAGCTCCGCGATGAAGGAGTCGACCGCATTTACAATGTGTATCTCCCGCAGGAACATTTCGCGCTGTTCGAGTCACATCTCCGCGAGGAAGTGTTTCCGGCGTTCGAAGAGCCGGTGAGCATTCGAGCGTTCACCGAACAGCTCGGGCGCGCGAACGCCGCCGTCAACGAGCGCGAGGAGATCGACGAGGAGCCGGGAATTGCCGCTACAGCCGCCGAACACGATGTTCCGGTCTACGTCCCTGCGATCCAAGACTCCGTACTCGGACTTCAGGCGTGGCTCCGCTCACAGGTTGCTCCGTTCTCGCTCGACGCGCTGTCGGATATGTCCGAATTAAACGATATCGCGTACGAGGCGGACAGCACAGGTGCCTTTGTCGTCGGTGGCGGCGTTCCGAAAAACTTCGTGTTACAGACGCTGCTTGTCACGCCGAAAGCGTACGATTACGCGGTCCAGCTGACAATGGACTCGCCTCAAACCGGGGGACTGTCCGGCGCATCGCTCGATGAGGCCCGTTCGTGGGGGAAGCTCGAAAAGAACGCGCGCAACGTTTCTGTTTATGCCGACGCTACCGTGACGCTACCACTGGTCGTAGCCGGCGCACTGGATCGGATCGCATGACTACCGGGTCTCGGTCACTCGTTTCCTGTCGGTAATCAGTAGACATCATCTTCCACAAACCGTTGAGCGATGCGTTGTGCACCGCGTGCGGCAGCGGTCACCGGTTCCTCGGGCGCGGTTACTTCGACTTCGTGCTGGAGTTCCTTGCTGAGTCGATCCTCGAATTCTTGAACGAGACCGGGGATGCAAGCCATGCCACCGGTCAGAACGATCGGCTCCTCTAAGGTTTGCTTGTAGATCTTGATGTATCTGTTCGCCAGTTGAGGAAGGAACTCGTTTGCGATCTCGTTGACGGCCTCATCGACGTACCGATCGAGCGCGTCGACCACGCTGCGCTCGATCGTGAACTCGTGGGTCCCGCCACCGGGTTGCTGAATGATGTCGGTAAACGGCTGGAAGTTGTTGAAATCGCCGTGTTCTTCTTTGTACTCTCTCGCCGTGGTCTGATCGATGTTCACCCGGCCCTGGGTTTCTTCCTCGACGTTATTAGCGATCCACCGATCAACCTCGTTGCCGGTGACCGATCCCGTTGAAAATCCGGACAGCTGTTCACCACGGCGGTAGGCACACGCTTCGAGGTTCGTCGATCCCATGTTGATCGCAATGAAGATCCGCTCGATCGCGTTCAACCCGCCGCCGAGCGCCGGAACCGATCCACACAACGACTCCGGATAGCTCCGGATGAGCTGGCTTCCGATGCCACTCTGTTCGATCACTTCTGCGAGATTCGACAGTCCCCGCTCGTTGTCGATCGTCGGAATGGCGTACACTACAACGCTGTCCTCGGGAACGTTGTTGGCCCGCGCGAATTTGTTGAAAAACGTCGCAGCGGTTTCGGCTCGTTCGTCGTCCTCAGGCAACCCCGACCGAAGCATGAACTGCACTCGCTCGGGATACTCGTTTGCTGCCTCCTCGCCGTACACCGCACGGCGTTTCCCTGTTAACACGTCCTGGTACGTCGCTAAACACGTGAGCGTCTCGTGGGTGCGAACGACGTTGCCTTGTGGCTGTACCAGAACTGTTCGGGTGCTTCCCAACTTCACACCGACTGGAGTCGGACTCTCTTCGTCTAGTTCTTCCTCTTCGTCCATTTCCTCATCGAGCATGTTGCTACCCTGTTTTAGCTCCTGGTACTTAGCATCGTCCGTATGGTCCTGAATTTTTCATTGATATATAAATATAACCTATAATATAGAAATATGGGACAGACACGCATTACGAAAGGTACGCCGATGATTAATCTCCCTGTTGAAAAGCTGTCCACTGTGACGGACGGCACGGATCACCACTCAGTAGAAGACCATCCCTTCAGCACTGAGCGAGGCGATTTTAGCGGCGTAGACGAAGTTGAGGAGATGGTCGCCGCGGTCGAACGTGTCGAAGCCATTTCCGTCTCGGTAATCGATCCACTGGAGTCGTTCTTTGAGTTGTTCGGCCACGGGTTCGGTCATCCAACCGATTTCTCGATACCGATCGAGTGCCTCGGTCGCCCCGTGGGTGCCTGCTTCGAGCGTGAGAAACTCTAGCCAGTCAGTGATGAACGTCTCGGCTTCGTCGGTGGCCAGCGCCGTGAGATACGGTTTCTCTCCGATCCGTTTGGAATCGATTCCCGCGATCATGAGCAATCGCTTTCGCTGTTCTTCGGTCGGATCCTCGACGTGGGTTCGGTGTTGTTCCGGTGGCTCGGACCACACGAATCCGTGTATCTCCGAATCAGACAGTGATGAAACAATACTCGTGTCTACACAGTCTGCGATCGTCCGAAGCTCCTCCACTGGATAGTTGATCGGATCAATAACGACGCTGTCAGGGGATTCATCACTATCATGGCGCTCAGTAGCCGCCTCTGAAACGGCGGTCGTACCACTGGCGTGGTCCAACTCCGGCGCGTCGTCTCCAGTTGATTCAGCGACAAACTGAGTGAACACAGCTTCATCGGTAGCGTTGTCACCGATCATAGAGTTTTCCGGCTCCGAATTACGAGACACATTGTGATCGTTATGCAGCGACCCATCCGTTCGTCGTTCGGTGGGACTGGCCCATTCGAATTGGTCGTTCGGCGTCGTTTCAGCGAGTGGTTCAGTCGACGAGACTGCGTCGGTTTGGGTGGTGGTTCGATCGGACGTTTCGGTGTCATCGGCCGTCCAAACGAATCCGTACTCTCGGGATTCAGCGTCTGACGCGTCATCTACGCGCCCATCGTGGGTTTCAGACACGTCGAAATCGCTCGAATCCACCACCATCGCCTTTCACTGATGTGCGTAACAACAGCACAACAATCTTTCCTCATCGGTTGAGATGTAGAATCCGACAAACGACCCCACGCCCAAACAACTTATGGGTGGGCAGCGGATATATCCGCACGGTATAAGCAATCGATAGCCCAGCAAGACGCCCGATGACGATGACCACGGACTGAGTCGGACTCGGCACCCGGCAGTGATGAACCCTATGAGTTCCGAGGGAACACTTGTCTACGGACGGATCGACGAGACGGACTACTGCATAACAGAAATCGCGTCTCGTACACGGTGGAGATCGCCGTCGATGCCTGCTCCTGAACAGTCCTCTGTGGGACATTCATAATGCCAGCCGTCTTTCGTCGCGCGTCGCTCCGGAAAGCGCTCGCCACAGCATTCACAGAACAGTTGGGCGTCGGTACACGTATCTTGGTGGAGTTCGAGTTCGAGTTTCGTGGCGAACGTCCGCTTGCAGTTCCTACAGCTGTGAACCATATTCCCGTTTCGGCCGCCAACGACTATAATGTTACCGACACGAAGCCATAGTGTATTGAGATAACCGTCTCACCGAAGGATTCAGCGTGATTCGAGGTGGCGTCTCCGGTCTCACGCTTCTTTTGCCTGCTTTTATGCGGAGGCTCCTACTAGAGCGGACAATGAGTCACACACACCACGAACGTCCGGATAATCCCTACATCGGTGATCCGGAAACGGAGTTCGAGTCGGTCGAATCGCTCACGGAAGCGACAGCGGCGGCCCAAGCCGAACAGCTCCGAGAAGCGGTTAGGTATCACGACCGACGGTACTACGTCGACGCAGACCCGGAGATTCCCGATCGGACCTACGACTCGCTGTTTTCGCGGCTACAAACGTTAGAGGAGGTGTTCGATCTGGACACGACGAACAGTCCCACCCAGCGCGTCGGTGGGTCGCCGCTCGACGAGTTAGGGACGGTCGAACACGTGGAACCGATGTTATCGATCGATTCGAGCGGTGAGGTTACTGATGTTCGGGAGTTCGACCGTCGGGTACACGCCGATCTCGGACTGTCCTCTGAGACCGAGCAAGCGTCCTTGGACGCGTACGCCGACGATCCCGTCGAATACGTGTGTGAACCGAAGTTCGATGGGCTGTCAATCGAAATCGTGTACGAAGACGGCCAGTACACGCGAGCAGCAACCCGTGGCGACGGCGAAACGGGCGAGGACGTGACTGAAAACGTTCGTACCATCTCCTCGGTGCCCCTTGTCTTGCAAGGCGACGTCCCCGAGCAGTTGGCCGTTCGAGGTGAGGTGTTCATGCCCCGAGACGCCTTCCAGGCACACAACCGCGAGCGTATCGAACGGGGCGACGACCCGTTCGCAAATCCTCGGAACGCCGCAGCGGGGACACTCCGCCAACTCGATCCCAGCGTTACAGCGGAGCGCCCGCTCGATTGCTTTTTCTTCGACGTGCTCGACAGTTCTCACTCGTTCGATACCAACTGGAAGATCCACGAAACGCTACCCAACTGGGGGCTCAAAGTGAACGACAGGACAGCGGTGGTTGACGACATCGAGACCGCTATTGACTACCGTGAGGAACTGGTGTCGGTTCGGGAAGCCCTCGATTACGAGATCGACGGCGTCGTGATCTCAGTGAACGACCGCCAACGCTGTGATCGACTCGGGCGGACCGCACGCGCACCGCGGTGGGCCTTCGCGTATAAGCTACCCGCCCGAACCGAGGAAACGACGGTCCGGGACATCGTCGTCCAAGTAGGCCGTACCGGTCGACTCACCCCTGTCGCGCTCCTTGATCCCGTCGAAGTCGCGGGCGTGACGGTTTCTCGTGCAAGTCTCCACAACCCTGACCAGATCGAGGATCTTGGCGTCGACGTTGGCGACCAGGTCCGCATCGAGCGCGCGGGCGATGTCATCCCGTACGTGAGCGAAGTCACCGATCACGCCTCCGATTCGTCGTTCACGTTTCCGACTTCGTGTCCGGTCTGTGATAGTCCTGTCGAGCAGGAGGGACCACTCGCATTTTGTACAGGTGGGTTGACGTGTCCGATGCAGCGCAAGCGGTCGGTCGAACATTACGCGAGCCGGAGCGGGTTAGACATTGAAGGAATGGGTGAGCAGCGTCTCGACCAGCTCATCGACACGGGGCTGGTCGAATCGATCCCGGATCTGTACGATCTCAGGCAGTCGGATCTCGCTCGACTTGACGGCTGGGGTGACAAAAGCGCCCAGAACGTCATCGAGGAACTCGAAGCCGCAAAGGAACCACCGCTGGATGAGTTTCTCACCGCACTCGGCGTTCCCGAAGTCGGTGCGACGACGGCCCGCGCACTTGCTCAGGAGTTTAATTCCTTAGACGAACTCATAGACGCAACGAAAGCCGAACTCCAGTCGGTCCCAGACGTTGGCCCGACTGTCGCTGCTGAGATCCGGGGCTTTTTCGACAACGATCGAAATATCTCCGTTCTCGAAGAACTCCGCGAGCACGGCGTCGATCCACAGCCGGTCGAAGCGCCAACCGACGCAGCACTCGACGGACTGACGATCGTGTTCACCGGATCGCTCGATCAGTTCACGAGAGACGACGCCCAAGAACTCGTTGAACGCTATGGGGCTAACGCCACAACGAGCGTCTCCGGAACGACTGACTACCTCGTCGCCGGTGACAATCCCGGAACGAACAAACTCGAAAGCGCTGGGGAACACGACACAACCGTGCTCGATGAGTCGGAGTTCGTTTCCGTTCTCGTAGACCACGACATCCCCTACGAGTAAACGAAATTAGTATTATAACCACTTACCTCCGTCTATTTGCTATACAGTCCACAAATACATCCTGATTTTCAAAATATCCATGAATCATGGTTATATATTTTAAGCCAGTATCTATCATGTATGAGGTTGCACTACCAACGTGCAAATCCCGATACAGGGGGTGAATCGTTTTTATTACGGTTCGAGGAGGTTTGTTCAGATCGAATCGCATGCCTGCTCGTGAACTCCGGGCGTGGCGTCGATGTTGACGATCTCCTCGACGAATCGCGTGGCGAATATCTCATGGGTATTGTCGTCAATAACGCTCATCCGGAGTGTTACTGTACACTGGGTAAGAACGCGCGTGATGATGTACCGATCTACGTGACACACCAGACGGCCCAGATCGTAGCGACAGCGCTTACAGGACCACACGCACGCACAATCGAGCAGCCCGAAACCGTCCTTGAACAGATGGTTGTCGTCGACGGATGGCACCAGTTCGTAGACGGGGTACAGTTGCATCCAGTCCCAGTGGGTCACGCTCCTGGTGCCGCAGGGTTCCTATTCGAGATCACCGACGGGAAGCGCTACCGGACGCTGTTCATTGCTGATGAGTACACCGTCCGACAGGCCGGTGGCTATCCCGGCGTGTCACTCGATCTTGACATCGAAATCGACGCGATGATTGTCACTGACGCCGTCGATCAGCCGGTACAATCGGCACTTACGGAGGCGTGTTCGATCATCTGTGAGCGCGCCAACACCGGTTCGACGGTACTCATTACCGCTGACGAGCCGACGGGGCTACACGTCGCCGGGTTGTTAGGCCGACTCGATCAGTCGCGTTCAGTCACCATCCTCGGTCGGATCGCAACCTTATGGGAGGAGTTCGGCTACTCGGCTCCGAACGTCACGATCGATCCCGAAGATCGGCTAGAGGCGCTCAGCTCCGGATCGATCGCGGTTGCGACGCCGACCACACCCGTTCAGGGACTGTCCGGGCGACTGTTCGAGGAACTTTCCGACGACCCTGAGGCGATGGTGGTTCGGCTCACACACGGGGAAGCCACGCCGATGTCGGCGTCACAGTGTATGGTGCAATCGCTTCCGTGGCAGAATCTTCCAACCCGAGACACCCTCAGTACGGTCATTGACGCCTTCAATCCTGTACAGGTGGTGGTTGCGGATCGCAACGCGACAGACGACCGTGGCGTTCCCGCCTGTGACAGCTTCGTCTGGTGTATCGATGACGATTTGGTGTACACACTCTTCGACGGTGCCCGCTGGGTCGCGCCTGCCGAAGTCGATCCCGACACCGAGCACCGGATTCGAAACCGCGTGAGCGATCGGTACGAGGAACCGCTGTTGAGCGAGCACGGACCATCGATACCGCTCTCGCAGTACAGCGAGCAGGATCTCGTTGCGGAAGGGATCGACGCCGAGGCGATCAACGAGCAGATCCAAGATCCACCGACTCAGTCCGAAACGCCGGAACAAACTGCGACTCCAATGGCCCCACCCGTCGTCTCCGACACGACAGCCGAATCGAGCGCAACCGACGGCGGCACCACCTCGATCGGTGTCTCTTTAGCAGCACTCAACGACCAGCTCACTACCGTCCGGTCGATGATCGACGGTCGAACACATCGCGCGAGCGTTGTGGATGCCGGAGACGGTGTGTACCTGTTCCGTGTTCAAGATCCTCCAGCGGCGTTCGAACACGGCCAAGAGGTGTCTCTCCTCGTTGCCGCCGACAAGGAGCACGGACTGAACCAACGTCAGAAATCGCAACGACAAGCTGAGACTGAACACACCGCTGAGGGAGATAACCCCGAGACGGATTCCGAACCCTCCGATGTCTCGACTGAAGCGGTGTGAATAGCGTTTTCGACTGTTTCGAAGCTTCTGATCCCCGACATCGAGCCGACTGCCGAGTTTCCGCGCACAACGCGTCTGTTGGAAGGCAAACTATCCAGTCGGCCAAATACATCTCACAGCGCAAGGATCTCAGTGAAACTGTAGGCTTCTCTTGAGCTCATAGAAAAATGGGGGGAGAATATCCCCCACGACTTCCGTGATGACGTACCCAAGCTACCGCCGATTGTGTTCTGTTGTCTTTCCTCTGACACTTATGACAGCTACGCTAGTGGTATCACGCTCCGGTGTGAGAGCCGGAGCGTTCCGACAGGCGATTTGACCGACCCACGATTCGATGCCGTCGTCCACATCCTGACCCACTCGCCGACACACGAATCGGATGGGTATGCGAGACCGACGTGCAACAGGAATCCGGAGGCCCGGCTCCGACAGTGATACGTGTCGCGTGTCGGTTGGTTCGATTCATGTGTCCCGATATTTCTCCGACGACCGACATCACAAGGCTACCACGGCCATCGTTCGTTTCGGTCTGTGGTGCCATGCCAACCACACTCTTCGTTCGTCCTCTGGATGTATAATACTCCCAGTTGTCTCAAACGGCGATTTTATCGTGTCGAAATAACAGATTTAATTGCAATAATTATAATTTCCATTATTTGTATTAGGCATAATAATCACGGGTCGGTCGCGTATTCGGCGTACACCGCCCACGATGGATCGGTTTCGGGATGTCTGACCCGTGTCCCATCGACGTACACCCCCCTACCGGTGTGGGCTGTTCCAACAACAGCGGCGTCCGTTCCCCGGTCATGGAGCGCAGCAACAACGCGGTCAGCGTGCTGTTTCGGTGCTGTGATGAGGAGTGTCCCGGAGCTAGTCGCGTGCCACGGTTCGATATCTAGATACGCACACACGTCATCAACAGCGGGTTTCGTTGGCACTGTTGTGCTGTCGATCTCCAATCGTAGTCCGCTGCTGGCTGCGAGTTCGGTCAACCCCCCTTGGAGTCCGCCCTCAGTCGCGTCGTGGATCGCCGTCACCGGTAGCTCGCCAGCAGTGAGCGCATCCCGGACCGTATTCGTTTCGGAGAGCCGTCGTTTAGCGGTGGCGATGGTGTCCTCAGGGAGCGACATGCGATCACCGAACAGCGTCGTGAGCAGTCCGACGGCTTCGACCGCCGGTCCGGTCGTGACGATCACCTGATCGCCTGGTTGGGTGCCGTCTGGTCTGATGATATCGTCGTGGTCCCCGACCGCGAAGGCGGTTGCGCTCCCGATCCACGGATACTCACAGCCTTCATACCGGGCGGTGTGGCCGGTAACGACGCTGACGCCAAGCTCCGTCGCCGCGTCGTCGATAGCACTCCAGAGCGTCCCGAACTCCGCATCAGTCATTGACGGCGGCAGCGTGAACGAGATCGAGAGGAATTGAGGGGCAAAGCCACTGACGGCTACGTCAGCCAGCACGATGTTGAGGGCGAATCGGGCCGCGCGCTCAAAGCCCAGCGCTGGGAGGATCGATATCGGATCTGTTGCCACAACAAGCGCGCTGTCGTTCACGTCGATGACACCGAAATCCACGCCAGGCGTCGGACCGAGCCGGACATCCTCACGGGACGCACCGAGGTTCGGATGGATGTACTCCTCGAAGAACCCCCTGTCGATCTTGCCGTAATCGGGCATGTGGTCGGTATAGGTGTGGCTCTGTCCTGTACGGTTCGATCTCAGACCGCCTCATCCGGCGCGTGGGTTTCGGCCATCCGCGTTGCTTCCGTGGCATACCGCTGGCGACGCTGCTCGTCGTCAACCGGTTCGAGGGTATCACGCGGAAGGTCGACCGCCGCCGTCACTTCGGTTCGAGAAAGCATGGTCGCAGAGAGTTCCTTTTGGTGATAGCGGTCGCCGTCGGTGGTCGCGTAGACGACCGTGATGAGATTTCGCGTGTCGTATGATCGCTCGACCATCCACAGGCGAACGTCGTCGGCCATACACGCTGTACCGGCCGCGACGGTTTGTAGCCACCGAACTGGCACAGCATACCACTCGTCACCTTCAACCATCCACGACCGCTATGGGACAGTGATGGATCGCACGGCTGTTCGTGATCGTGCTCGTGAACTGCCCCGCGAGCCGGGCGTGTACCAGTTCCTCGATGAGGAGTCCGTGGTGTTGTACGTGGGGAAAGCGGTAGCGTTGCGCGATCGAGTTCGGTCCTACGCCGATCCACGATCCGCACGGATCGGCCGGATGATCGAGCGTGCCGACACCGTATCAGTCGCGGTGACGGACACGGAAACCCAAGCGCTGTTGCTGGAGGCGAACATGATAAAGCGCCACCAGCCACCGTACAACGTCCGGTTGAAAGACGACAAGTCGTATCCGCTGGTGCAGTTGACCGACCACTCTGTTCCCCGCATCGAGATCACCCGAGATCCGGACGCGGCGGCGACTGTGTACGGACCGTACACCGACAAAGGCCGGGTCGAAACCGTGGTGAAGGCTGTTCGGGAACTGTACGGCGTCCGTGGCTGTTCGGATCACAAGTACGCAAACCGAGACCGGCCCTGTCTCGACCACGACATTGGCCTCTGTACCGCCCCGTGTACGGGCGAGATCTCACAAGCGGCGTATTTGGAAGATGTCGAGTCGGTCAAACGCTTTTTCGAAGGAGAAACAGGCGTGCTCACCGATCCACTCACACGAGCGATGGACACCGCGAGCAACGCCCAGCAGTTCGAGCGCGCTGCGAACCTCCGTGACCGGCTCCACGCTGTCGAGGCGTTTCACGGCGACGGCGGCGCGGCCGTCAGCACACGCGAAGAACGGACTGTCGACGTGCTCGGCGTCGCAATTCAGGGATCGACGGCGACCGTCGCTCGCCTCCACAGCGAGAACGGCAAGCTCGTTGATCGCGAGCGTCACACTCTTTCCGGGGCTGGCGTCGACGCGTCCGCCACAGAGCATCCGGATGGGAGTGCGGCTGTCTTGAGCGCGTTCATCCCGCAGTACTACGCCGAGCGTCGGCTTCCTGACACACTGTTGTTGCCCGAGCGACCGACCGACAACGACGTTGCCGACTGGTTAGAGACCGAAGGGGTTGCGGTAACGATCCCCGGTGCTGGTCGAGAGGCGAAGCTGGTTGAACTCGCACTGAAAAACGCCCGGCGAGGAACCGACCGCACCGACGAAGGAGCATTGCTCTCCCAAGCGCTCGGTTTGGATTCGATCGACCGTATCGAGGGGTTTGACGTGAGCCACGCCCACGGACGGGCCGTTGTTGGTAGCAACGTCACGTTCGTCGATGGCCAACCGAAGAAGTCCGCCTACCGACGGAAGAAACTCACCGACCGGAACGACGATTACGCGAACATGCGCGAACTGATCGGCTGGCGTGCCGAACGCGCTCGTACAGAACGAGACGACCGTCCTGAGCCGGATCTGTTGCTCATCGATGGTGGCTCAGGACAGCTCGAGGCTGCTCAGCAGGCACTTGCAGAGTGGGAGTGGGAGATCCCGTGTGTCGGGCTCGCAAAAGCGGAGGAAACGGTCATCACCCCCAACCGGACGTTCGATTGGGCCAGCGACGCGCCACAGCTCCACGTGCTTCAGCGCGTCCGGGATGAGGCCCACCGCTTTGCCGTCCAGTACCACCAAACGCTGCGCGATGACATCCAGACCGTTCTGGACGACGTGCCCGGGATCGGACCGAAAACCCGAGCAAACCTACTCCGGCGGTTCGGATCGGTCGACAACGTCAGAGCCGCCTCACTCACGGAACTCGAAAGCGTCCCTGGCGTCGGAACACAAACGGCGGAAACGATCGAGCAACGGCTGTAGGATACTACTGCTATTCGATCCACGAAACACTTACCCCCCTGTCCGGGGTATGTTATCATATGAACAGCCCGTTGTACAGGGCAGAGCAGTTGACGGCGCGGTGGACGCTGCGTCAGTTTGCGGCGTATTTCATCGCGCTCTTCGTGCTCGCGGGCGTGTTCACGCTGTCGGCAATCGATCCCGTGTTTACCGCTGGGCTAGTGGTGCTCGGTGTCGTCATCGCGGGGATGGCGAGCGCCGTGGAGATTGTCAGGGCCTACGAGAAGCGGGCGCTTTCAGTGGTGGGCGAGTACCGGGGGCTGCTCGATCCAGGATTGCATTTCGTCCCGCCGTTCGTTTCTCAAACGTATCGGTTCGATCTCCGGACACAGACGCTTGACGTTCCCCAACAGGAGGCGATCACGCGGGACAACTCGCCGGTGACCGCCGACGCCATCGTGTACATCAGGGTGATGGATCCCGAACGCGCGTTTCTCGAAGTCGACGACTATCGCCGGGCTACGTCGCTGCTGGCACAGACCACACTCCGGGCAGTGCTCGGGAATATGACGCTAGACGATACGCTCTCTCAGCGCGAAGATATCAACGAGCGCATCCGTGCAGAGCTCGACGAACCGACCGACGAGTGGGGCGTGCGCGTCGAAAGTGTCGAGGTTCGGTCAGTCGAGCCGACGCAGGGCGTCGTGAGCGCGATGGAACAGCAATCCGGCGCAGAACGCCGCCGCCGGGCGATGATCCTCGAAGCACAGGGCGAGCGCGTGAGCGCCATCGAGCGCGCAGAGGGGGACAAACGGGCGAACGTCACCCACGCAGAGGGTGAAAAACTGGCCCAGATTCTCGAAGCCCAAGGAAACGCTGTGTCGACGGTGCTCGGTGCGAGAGCGGCTGAATCAATGGGTGAACGCGCAATTATCGATACTGGGTTAGAAACGCTCGGAGCGGTCGGCCAGAACGATTCGAACGCGTTCGTCTTTCCTCAGGAACTCACGTCGCTGCTCGGTCGCTACGGAACGCGTCTCTCGGGCAGCGACGTGCGGAGCGACGCTACAGAATTGGAAAGCCAGCTGCTCGATCCGGAAACGCGCGAGCTGCTCGATCTCGATTCGATCGAAGCGATCGGTTCAGGTGAGTGATCTACCGAAGACGCTCGTGTATGCTTCGCGGCTGAAAAACAGGTCGTCCAGGTTGACGGTGGCGAGTTCGGGGTCGCTCATCAGAACTCCTCGGTTTCTGGCGCGATTCCCTCCTCATCCAGTTCGTACGCGTCCTCGATCTCCCGGATGCGATCCCGGATGTCCGCAGCCAGCTCGAATTCGAGGTTGCTCGCAGCCTCGTCCATCCGTCGTTCGAGATCCGCGATGTACTGTTCGGCTTCAGTGGACGAGTCGGGTTCGACGCCCGCCACGCTCTGGGTATCAGTGTCGCTGCCGGGCAGCGTCGTCTCCCCGACTTCCTTTTGGATCGTTTCGGGCGTGTAGCCGTGGTCTGCGTTGTACTGCTGTTGGATCTCGCGGCGACGCTTTGTTTCCTCGATCGCTGCCCCCATCGCGTCGGTCGTTTCGTCGGCGTACAGCACCACGGTTCCGTTGACGTTGCGGGCTGCCCGGCCCATCGTTTGGACGAGCGTGGTCGTTGACCGCAGAAAGCCCTCCTGATCCGCGTCGAGGATCCCGACGAGCGACACCTCCGGGATGTCGAGTCCCTCCCGGAGCAGGTTGATGCCGACAAGCACGTCGAACTCACCGAGACGCAGCCCACGGACGAGTTCGTGTCGTTCGAGCGTATCCGTCTCGTCGTGCATGTACTCGACCGCGACGCCTGCCTCATCAAGATATTCAGTGAGATCCTCGGCCATCCGCTTTGTCAGCGTCGTCACCAACACCCGTTCGTCGTTCTCAATTCGGTCGTCGATGCGGTTGAGGAGATCATCGATCTGGCCCTCTGTCGACGCGATTTCGACGCTAGGATCCACGAGATGGGTCGGACGGACGATCTGCTCGACGATCTGATCGGAGTGCTCGCGCTCGTACTCTCCGGGTGTTGCACTGACGTACAGCCTGTCTCCTGTTCGTGCTTCGAACTCCTCGAACGACAGCGGACGGTTGTCGTAGGCCGTCGGCAGCCGGAAGCCGTTGCTGACGAGCGAGTCTTTGCGGGATTTATCGCCAGCGAGCTGTCCCCGGATCTGCGGTAGCGTCTGGTGGGATTCGTCGACGACGGTGAGGAAATCATCGGGGAAGTAGTCCAGTAGGGTGTACGGCGGGTCGCCGGACTCGCGGTCGCTCAGATGCACGGAGTAGTTCTCGATACCCGAGCAGTACCCCGCTTCCCTGAGCATTTCGAGATCGAACGTAGTGCGTTCCTCGATGCGCTGGGCCGCAACCAGATCACCCTCTCGTTCGAAATACGAGACGCGTTCATCGAGCAACTCCTCGATCTCTCCGATCGCTCGCTCTACCCGCTGTTCGGGGATCGAGTAGTGCTCCGCCGGGTGAACGAGCACCGCCCGCTGTTCACCCTTCGACTGACCTTCGACCACGTCGATCTTCTGCATCCGGTCGATCTCCTCGCCCCAGAATTCGATTCGCACGGCGTACCGACCGTACATCGGGAACACCTCCACGGTGTCGCCTCGAACGCGGAACGTCCCTTGTGTGAACTCAACGTCGTTGCGCTCGTAGTTGAGATCCACGAGCGCACCCAACAGCTCATCACGGTCGATCTGTTGCCCAGTTTCGAGCCGGAGCGACATCTCTGTGTAGTTCGCCGGATCACCCAGCCCGTAGATGGCCGACACCGACGCCACCACGATCACATCGTCTCTGGTGAGCAACGACCGCGTCGCTGAGTGGCGCAGTCGGTCGATCTCCTCATTGATCGAAGCGTCCTTGTCGATGTACGTGTCGCTCTGTTCGACGTACGCTTCCGGTTGGTAGTAATCGTAGTACGACACGAAATACTCGACGGCGTTGTCCGGAAACAGTGTTCGAAATTCGTCGTACAACTGGGCCGCGAGCGTCTTGTTGTGGGCGATCACCAACGTCGGCTTCTGGATCTCCTCGATTACCCACGAGACGGTGTTTGTTTTGCCCGACCCAGTTACCCCCAGCAATGTCTGTTCGTCCGCACCGTTCTGATAGCCCTCCACGAGTTGTTCGATGGCCGTTGGCTGATCACCCGCCGGCTCGAACGGCGCATCGACCCGAAACCGTCGATCAAGATCCGGACGATCCGGAGACAGCGGCGAGGAATCCGCACCGGAATCGGAACGAGCATCGGAGCTGGCGCTGGGATCACTCATCGAGAACGATTGTAGTCGAGAGCACTTCAGCCGCTCGATCGCAGCGGTTCGATCCTACTGAGACGGCCACAAGACTTATTATTGCTATATAGACATGTCTTTTGGCCACAAGGCTTATGACTGATATGAATGCATCATCATGTGGCCAGACGGCGGTAGTGTCGACACTCTGTCGGCAGTAGCGCCCGATGTGTCATGACAGAATGATTAGAAAACGAATAACGATCAGTGTGGTAGTGGTGTTGGTTCTCTCCGTAGTTGGGGCTGGTGCAGTGACGACGGGTGTGTTGGCCGCCGAGGAGACAGACGATAACGATAGCCGTTCAAGTGCCACGGAGATGGCCGCTAACAGCACCGAGACCGGGACGGTTGAAGCGAACGACACCGACTGGTACGCGTTCGATGTGGAGGCTGGTGACCGGATACACGTCGATCTCACGATGACGACGGATAATAAAGAGAACCTCCACTTCGATATCATCGGTCCGAACGGTGAGGAGGCTGAGGCGTATCCCAACGACGCGTTAGGACCTGCATACACAACCAACCGGTTAGTTTCTGGTCCCTCTGCGCTTGGTGGCGATATTGCTGAACAGTCCGGAACTTACTATGTGCAGGTACGTTCTGCTGGTGACACCATCGGAGAACCGACTGACTACGAACTTACGGTTGAAACCCAGACACTCGATCAGTACGATCCGAACGAACAGCCAGCGTCTGCCGCGTCAGCCGAGTCGGGAGAGACGATCTCGGCGGTGATGAGTGGTTCGGATGACGATGTGTACGCGCTCGATCTCGAAAAGGGCGAAACAGTCAACCTGACGACAAACCATAGTAACTCCGTTCTGGTGAACACGCAACTTCTCGGACCGAACGCAAGCGATGTGACACTCCACGGTTTCCTCAGCGAGCACGTCGTGGCATGGGACTATTCAGATTCGTTCACCTACACCGCAAACACGAGTGGAACGTATTTCATTCGGGTTACGGCCCATGAAGAAGGGATCGGATCGTTCGATAAGGAGGCCCCCTATGAGCTTACGGCTACCGTCTCTGGAGCCGATGATGGGGACAACGATGACAGCCGTGAAACCGCTACGGAAATGGCTCCCAACAGCACCGAGACCGGTGCCCTCGAATCGAACGACACCGACTGGTATGCGTTCGATGTGGAGTCGGGAGAACGAATCTGGACGCATCTCGATCTCGGTGAAAACGATACGACCCTCGACGAAAACACGTCTGCACGACTCGACATCTTCGGACCGTCCGGCGAGAAGGTGAACGACTATCCCCACGACGGGATGG
>NZ_RRCH01000011.1 GCF_003862495.1 Halocatena pleomorpha
TGCGTGAGGGTGAGCTTCGCTCACCCGAACGCAAAAAAAGTGGAACGCCATCCCTTTGGGTTCGCCTCCCGACCCGACGGGTATGGTTTCACTTGGGTTGGTGGTTTCCCAGTTCAGTAAGGAGGGACAGATCACCCACGAGATGGAAGAGCGCGCCCGGACCGCGGCGGCCGAACACGACGCGAAGATCGTTGCGACCGTTCCGGTACCGGGATCGTACGACACGCCGCTGGCCGCCGATCGATTGGCACGACGGGACGATATCGACGCCGTTGCGGTGCTGGGTGCGATCGTCACCGGCGACACCGACCACGACCAGGTCATCGCAGACGCCGCTGCTCAGGGGTTGACTGACGTATCCCTCAAACGGGATACGCCCGTCACGCTCGGCATCACCGGCCCGGCAATGAGCGTCGACGAAGCCAACGCGCGCGTCGACCACGGTGCGACCGCTGTCGAAAGCGCTATCGATCTTGCGAAAACGTTGTGAATGTGTACACGAGTATGAGTATGAATTTCACAGAGCGCATCCAACGCGTCGAACCGAGCGCGACGATCGCCATCAGCAACCTTGCGTCCGAACTCGAAGCCGACGGCGTCGATGTCGTCGATCTGAGCGTCGGTGAACCGGACTTTCCAACGCCCGAGCCGATCGTCGACGCGGCCAAAGACGCGATGGACGCCGGCCATACGGGGTACGCGCCATCGAACGGAATCCCAGCGCTCCGGTCGGCCATCGCTGACTCCCTCGGAGAGCGCGGGCTGTCCTACGATCCTGAGGAGATCATGGTCACCCCCGGCGGAAAACAAGCGTTGTTCGAAGTCGTACAGACACTCGTCGAAGACGGCAGCGAGGTCGTTCTCCTCGATCCGGCGTGGGTGTCCTACGAGGCGATGGTGAAAATCGCCGGCGGATCACTCAAACGCGTTGATCTCACCCCCCACGATTTCCAACTCGAACCCGCTCTTCCCGAACTTGCTGAGACCGTCTCTGCACAGACGGATCTCATGATCGTCAACTCCCCGAGCAACCCCTCTGGAGCGGTGTTCTCCGAGACGGCCCTCGACGGCGTGCGAGATCTCGCGGTGGAACACGACGTAACCGTCATCGCTGATGAGATGTACGATCGGATCACCTACGGCGTCGAACAGACGAGCCTCGGAACGCTCGATGGGATGGCAGACCGCACCGTCACCGTCAATGGGTTCTCCAAAGCGTATTCGATGACCGGCTGGCGACTGGGCTATTTCGCCGCGCCGGGCGATCTCGTCGATCAAGCGGACAAGCTCCAGTCCCATTCGGTCACGTGCGCGACGAACTTCGTCCAACACGCTGGTGTCGCCGCACTCACCGAATGCGAGGAGTACGTTACAGAGATGCGCGACGCGTTTGCCGAACGGCGCGATATGCTCGTGGATCTCTTCGACGACCATGGCGTAGATGTGCCCGTCGGTGACGGCGCGTTCTACATGATGGTACCTGTCGCGGACGACGACCAACAGTGGTGTGAAAACGCCCTCTCAGAGGCCCACGTCGCCACCGTCCCCGGCAGCGCCTTCGGAACGCCCGGCTACGCGCGCCTGTCGTATGCAGCAAGCACCGAGCGGCTCAAAGAAGGCGTCGACCGGCTCGCTGACAACGGTTACCTGTAAGTCCGGTCGTTGCCGTCGTTTTCCCGACGGAATCCATTAACACCGTTCCGTGCAGATCCGATCGATGATCTGTCCGGTTGAGAACAGTTCGCCATTGTACTGTGGCTCTCGCTCCGAAGCGCGCTCAACCGAGCAGTCGATCCCTCGGTCTGCCAGTGCGGCTTCGATGTCGCTTTCGTCGTGGTGTTGGTCGTGTCCCAACAGGATGATGTCGGGATCGATCCGTTCGATCGGAACGAAGATGTCCTCTGTGTGTCCCAGATGCGCTTGATCGACCATATCTAATGCCCCAACCATATCGCGGCGCTGGCGGTCGGGCAGAACGGGCTGGTCCTTGTGGGTTACGTTGCTCCGGCGAGCGATGATGACGTGGAGTTCTTCCCCCATCGCCTTACCTTCACGGAAGTAGTGCAGGTGACCTGGGTGGAGGATGTCGAAGGTCCCCTGGGCGACGACTCTCATCGGCGTAGCTCCTTATCGATGTCCGCCTGTGTGAAATCGAAGAACTGTTCTTCCGGATCCGACAGCGCTACATCGAGCACTGACAGCTCAGTGGGCGTTCCGTCCCGATCAAACGCCTGCCAGTCGGATTCCCCGTAGGGCGCACCGAGTATGATGTGAACCGATCCGCTCCCGAAGGTAGCGATGTCGGCGTCGCTTGGCTGGAGGACGCCGTTGGGATGAGAGTGAACGGAGCCGACAGCCTGCCGGTCGTTCGGAACCATGTTCGTTTTCATCGTCGCGCTCACCGGCGACGATTCCGTACCGGGGACGACGAGTACGTCGGTGATAACAGTGCCCGATTTTTCTAGTCCAAGTGACCGGGCGTCTTCACCGCGAAGCAACCCCATATACTCATCGGGGTGTGTGTTCTCGGCAGCCTCACGCGCGAACGTGAGCGTCTCCTCGGCAATGCCGAGAATCTCGTCCGAGCGAAACAGGCGCATATCTACTAAGAGGATCCGGTTTCCATCTAAGGGTTCCGAAACGGGTGGCCACCGCTCGCGGGTGGTATCCTGCGTCTCACCCATTCCTGAGCCGATTCAACCGATCTGTTTTTGAGTATGGACAGAATTTAGACAAAGGTCGTTCGAAAGGGAAGCGTTAACACCGACGAGTGCCGAGTTCGGGGAAATGCCACCTTCACGCGTCTCTATCACTATTGTCTACGACCTTGCACCGAACTGTACGATGGACGATGTCGAGGTCGGTGAGCATTATCACGCCACAGTCAACGGTGTCGCCGATTACGGTGTCTTCGTGGACCTCTCAGACAATCTCTCGGGACTGGTTCACGAATCGAAGCTTCTCGATGAGTACGAGTACGGCGATTCGCTCATCGTTGAGTTGGATGAGGTCCTTGACAATGGCGATCTGAGCTTCAGCGAGGCCCAGCCAACCGAATACCGAACGGATGTCATCGAGCCGGGACAGCTCATCACCGCGGCTGCTCTCGATGACAACATTGGCGATCCCGTCCATTTCGTCGGTGAGATCATTCAGATCCGCCAAACCTCTGGGCCGACGATCTTTCAGGTCCGAGACGAAGTTGGTGTCGTTCCGTGTGCCGGCTTCGAGGAGGCTGGTGTTCGCGCGTATCCAGAGTACGAGATCGGTGACATCGTTCGGGCGTCTGGCACTGTCGAGCAACACGACGGTGGGAAACAACTCGAAATCGATCAGTTAGAACCAGTTCCGAACGCCGAGGAAGTGCGCGCACAGATCGACGAATCGCTCGACGCAGTCGCGGAACCCAACGATGTCGCTCCGTTGGTCGACTGGCCGGAACTCGATACCATCCTCTCAGACCTCTCTGACGTTGCGAAAACGCTTCGTCGGGCTGTGCTTGATGGGCGTCCGATCCGAATCCGCCACCATGCCGACGGTGACGGCATGTGTGCCAGTATTCCGCTCCAACTCGCGCTCGAACGGTTCATCGAGGAGCGATACGAAACGCCCGAAGCCTCCGAATATCTGCTTCGCCGCCTGCCGAGCAAAGCCCCATTCTACGAAATGGAAGACGTGACGCGCGACCTCAACCACTCGTTGTCCGACCGGGACCGTCACGGGCAGAAGCTGCCGCTGTTTTTGATGCTCGACAACGGCTCGACTGAGGAGGACACGCCTGCATACCGGACGCTTGCTGAATACGACATTCCGATCGTCGTCGTCGACCACCACCATCCGGATCCGGACGCCGTCGAGCCGTTGGTCACACAGCACGTCAATCCGTATCTGCACGACGAGGATTACCGTGTCACGACCGGTATGATGTCAACTGAACTCGCGCGGATGATCGATCCCGAGCTGACGGCGGATCTCAAACACGTCCCGGCCGTTGCGGGATTGTGTGATCGCTCGCGCGCAGACGCGATGGACGCGTATCTCTCGCTCGCCGCCGACGCCGGCTACGACGAAGCCGACATCGAGGACATTGGTGAGGCGCTCGATTACGCCGCGTTTTGGCTCCGGTATGACGACGGTAACGGTTTCGTCAACGACGTACTCGATGTGGGTTGTGACGATTCCGGGCGACACGAGGAGTTGGTGTCGTTTCTCGCTGACCGGGCCGAACGCGACCGTGACCGCCAACTCGACGTAACACTTTCCCACACTGACCACGAGCAGCTTGCTAACGGTGCACACTTGTACCGAATCGATGTCGAACATCACGCCCACCGCTTCACCTATCCAGCGCCGGGGAAGACAACGGGCGCGGTCCACGACGAGATGGTGACGAAACACGACGGCGATCCCGTGATCACGATCGGTTATGGGCCGGATTTCGCCGTGCTCCGGAGCGATGGTGTGCGCCTCGACATTCCTGAGATGGTCGCCACCTTAGCAGAAGAATACCCCGAAGCGGGGGTCAGCGGTGGGGGACACCTCGTTGTGGGTTCGATCAAATTCGTCTCTGGCCAGCGGCAGGCGGTGGTTGACGCGCTCGTCGAGAAGATGGCCGACGCCGATATCGACGAACAGCTCCGAAGCACCCTACTGTAGCTGTCATTTCACTGGTCGCGTTCAAAGTCGATCGTTTTAGCGAGTACTAACGCGATCAGCAGGAGGATCCCGATCGCGGCGATGATTCCAACCGGAAGTCCGCCGTCAGTCTCGCCTCCCCAGTCCCGTTCGAACACCGCTTTGTAGTAGCTTCCGGCCGCATCTCCTGTGAGGACGACCATGACTTCCCGGTTCTCTCGGGCGGATTCCTCGTTCCAGTTGAGGCTGCCAACAACGACGTGTTTGCCATCGATGATCACTCCCTTCGCGTGGATCTTCTCATAGCGATCGTTCGGCTCCGCAAGCTTCGCTTCGAGCGGGAGATCCTGCTCGGCTGCAATCCGGTTGAGGTGCTCAACGAGCGCGCTGTTTTCCTCGCTGACGTACCATTCATCGCTAAGGAGGAGACGAACATCGACACCCCGGCGCGCGGCCCTGAGCACCGCCTTCGTGAATGGACCGTCGGGACCGGCAGTCGACACCTGTACAACTCGGATCGTTTCGGTGGCGTTGTCGATCAGATCGATCACCCCCGATTCTGCGTTGTCGGGCGCAACGAGCAACTGCGCCCGATCGATGGGTACCCGCTTGGAATCGAATTCAGATGGATAGGATTCGAACGCCTGACCGGTCGCCTCGAACGTTTCGTTTCGACGAAACTCCGACCACGGCGTCGTGTCCTTCCAACCGGTATCTGCTCGAAACACCCCAGCCAATCGGTCGGTGAGTGCTGCATCATTGACGATCGCGCCCCACCCCCGACTTGACCGACCACCGACCCCCGATGGTTTCCAATTTTCTGTCATCACGAGCGAGCGATCGTCCACGACGGCGTATTTCGCGTGGTGGTAGGCGTATCGCGCCCGTTCACCACCAAGGACGTGGACTTCGATACCTGCCGCCACTAGTCGGTCAAGGACTGTCGCCTCGTGGGTCGAGATTCCGCCGACGGGACCACCATCAACGAGCACCTCGACGTGGACACCACGCCGGTGTGCCCGGATCAGTGTAGTGGCAATCGTCTCGGACGTGAACGTGTAGCCGCCGATCAGGATCTGATCGGTAGCGGAATCGAGTGCGTCACGGGGAACGTCAGGCGAATCCGGAAGCACGAACAGCTTTGAGGACGCCGCTCCCGTTTCGAACACCGAAACGGTGGTGTGACCGAGAGGCTGCCAGTTCCATCGCTCACCGGTCTGCTGGTATCGTTCTCCTTCCGGTGCGGTGTCGTACTCGACTGTATCGATCGATGTGTTGTCCTGTACGAGACGGAGCCGCTCGCCGCTGTTGGTAAGCGCCAGCGTTCCTCCGAGCGGTTCAACCGACTTCTCCACTGCGGTTTCGGCCGCCGCTGGCTCCGTCGAGAGCACGACCCGGCCGCTCACTGTCGTATTTGGTAACGAGGCGGTCGATTCCCCATCACGGAACTGCCAGCCGCTCACGTTCGTGGCGTTTGGAACGTCGATAACGATGAACTCACCGGCGTCACTCTCTGTGACTGGGTTCGGATACACACCGACGATTTCGGCGGCGGCGGTCGCTGATTCGTCTGCGACTGCCGTCGGGGAAACGCCTGCGAACGCCGAGACGACGAACAACGTGATGATCGTGCAAGCCAGTCTTACCGCTTGTGAGTTACGTTTACCCCCTGCGGCTCTCGTCGTCGTTCCCACAACCGCGATGGATGCGCTATTCGATATAAAATTACGCCCAGTTCACCGACGCGGCCGTCAAACCGCCTCGGCGTCGTTGTCAGCCGTGGCCGTCGTGGCTCGTTCGGCTTCGGCCTGAACGAGATACGACCGGTCATCGTCGTAGTCGCTCGCGTGTTCGAGCGCTGTCCGGGTACCGATCCGATTGAGTGCCCACGCGGCACTCGCTCGCACTGTGTCGTCGTCGTCGTCGTCGAGTTGTTCGGCCAGCGGCTCAACAGCACGAGTGTCACCGATGCGCCCGAGTGCCTTGGCGGCCGCGCTACGGACCGATGGCGAATCAGCAACGAGCCGATTAGCCACGGCTTGGGTCGCCTCTTCGGAACCGATCTCTCCGAGAGCCTTGAGCGTTACCGTCTGTAAGACGGGATCGCCATCCTCTTCGATGAACGGGACCAGCGTCTCGACGGCCCGGTCGTCACCGATCTTTCCAAGCACCTCGATCGATTTTTGGCCTCGCCTTTGCGCGCGCTGGTTCATCTCCTCGAACGCGGCTTGAGGTCCCATCCGGGCCAGTGCGTCGAGACAGTTCTCCTCCATGAATTCCGAGGCGAGTTTGTCGAGCGCGAGCAGGATCGGTTCAGGATCGTTGTCCGATTCTGCGATCCGAATTACGGTGAGTTCTGGAGGGTAGTCCTTGCGGTTTTTCGGAGTAAGAACGTCGTAAAACCCTTGCCGTTCGAGTTGCTTGCGTACCGTTAGGTCGCTCCACTCCTGTGCCTCGTCGATCTCGGTTTGGAGCGTCTCGGTCGCTTCGAGGACGATCTCGATTGTTTCCGTATTGTCGTCGGGGTGGAGTTGTGCGGATTCGACGGCGTCAATTGCCGCTTCGAGCGCAGTAGCCGCCTCGTCTGCCGAAGTCGGTTCGTGTGCGATGTCGGTTTCGATGGCTCCAGAAACCGTTTCCACGAACGTCTCGACAGCGCTGGCAACGTCGGCGTCCCCCTGTTCAGTCCATCGGGTATCAGTGATCTGGGAAGCGATCGATTCGATCTCCTCGGTGGCGTCGCTCGCGTACGGTCCGCGCTGCTCTTCCAACTCCTCGCGGCTCTCGTCTGCACGCTCTTGGAGGCGAACGCGTGGGGACTCTTCGTCCTCATCAGCTTCGTCCTCGTCCGGTGCTGGAAGCTGTTCGATCTCTTCATCCACCACGTCGAGTTCTGCCTCGATGTCGTCGAGTTCCGCCTCTGTTGACGCGGCTTCGAGCGATTCCTCGATCGCATCGAGCCGATCGACGATCTTCTCGGGATCGGGGGCGGATCCATCCGAGTCCGTTGCCGTCGTTTCGTCGTCCCCGTTGCTCATGCATCAGACTGCGATAGTCCCAGCCAAGAGCGTTTCCTTTCGAAGCACGACACACCTCGATGATCGGGATCTGGTATCGAAAACCGCCGGGTCTATATTTTCGTGGTCGCTACCACCGCTATGGATCGGCGCGCGTTTTTGGCGACGGCAGCAGGACTCACGAGCGCCACGCTTGCAGGGTGTTTCGCTTCAGGATCGCTCTCCGCTACTGAGTACGATATCGGCATGGCGTCGAACGCGTTTACGCCCGACCACTACACCACCTCTGTCGGTGAGACCGTCGTTTGGGGTAACACCAACTCCCGCGCTCACTCTGTGACCGCCTACGAAAACGCAATTCCAGACGAGGCCGATTACTTCGCTTCTGGCGGCTTCGACACTACAACTGCTGCCAGAGAATCGTGGCGGGAGCACAACGGACGTGATGGCGGCAAAATCCTCACCGGACAGACGTACTCACACACCTTCGAGGTGCCAGGGACGTACAGCTACTTTTGCATTCCACACGAGAAAGTCATGACCGGCGTGATCGTCGTCGAAGAAAAGAAGTAAAGGGTTACTCGTCGAGTTCGACGTCGTCGCCTTCGACACTAACCGACGTTGCCTGTTCTTCTGCGATCTCTTCGGGGTGCGCTTCGAGCGTCGCTTTCTGGATCTCGACGCGTCGGAGCGGATAGATCGTTTTTGCTTCGTTGTAGATCCCACCTGACAGCCGACCGGAGACGATGCCGTCGATGAACTCTTCGAACGTTCGCTCTTCGGCAGCTGTCTCTACAATGTCGGTCATCTGCCGCCGGATCGCCTTCTCCTGGCTGTGATCGGCCTTCTTGGTGGTGTAAGCGACAGGCTGAACCTGTATCCGGTAGTCATCGGCCGTGAGGACGGTTACGAATGCGCCGATCTTCGAAGAGCCTCGGCGGACGAGGCTCCGGAGATAGTCGCGCGTGAGTTCGTGTTTGATGAACTCCGTGTAGGCGCTGTCGCTTCCCACATCCCTGATTTTGAATGTGAGTTTGGTGTTGTTCTCGCTGGCGTCGTTTCGCAACGCGCCGAGCGTCGTTTCGATTGTTCGCCCGTCGAGTTGTTCGGGCTCCCGTGCGACTGTTTCACCGAGTTCGGCCCGGTCGAACTGCTCCGGGGCGAACACCGTGTACCAGCGTTTCTCTCGCTTTTGTCGTGAGACTGATCGTTCACTCATGATTGGTTGTCGTGTCGTTCGTCAACTGTGCTGCTACTGTAAGATTTGTAACGTAATCGTCCACCGTCGTCCGCAAGCCGCCGGTCGTCTCCCGTTCGATCTCGGTTACGATCGTGCCATCACACACCGTCGTCGTCATCTCCTCGGTGTTGTCCGGTGTGAGGGCCGCTGCGATGACACTCGCGTTATCCGTCTCCGTCCGGATGGTTGCTCGACGTGACATCTCAGACCGCCTCCCGGAACGCGTTCACGACGGCGCTCCGTGATTCCGATTCCACGAGCGCGTGGGCGTACCGGCCGCGCTTCGTTACCGTTGTCTCCTCTTCGACAGCCGAGACGGCACTAGCTAGTGGCGTTCCAATATCTCGCTCTCTCGTTCGTGCCGTGGCTACGACACCGTCGTCCGTGGTGGCGACCACGACCGGTTCCGGCGAACGGTACTCTCGAATGAGTCGTACAACTGTCTCGACGGTTGCTGTCGGCGTCTTGGGAAGTTCCACGACGACACACTCAGGATATCGGTCGAGTTCTGCAGTTCGAACGGCGTCGTGGACGTTCCGGGCATACTTCCGCCACCCCGTAAGGGCGTTCTCGGGACGCCCGTGTCCGAGAGCGAGCGCCAATCCTTCGCCTGGGTTCGATCGGGCAAGCGCGTCGAGTACGTCTGCGTATCCCGCGAGCGTCGTAAACGGACAGCTCTCATCCGCTTCGACCACGTCGGGACTGAGCGCCCGCTCAACCGCAGTCGACGCGTGCGTACCTGACTCGTCGACGACCGACACCGCAAGCATCGACGCGATCTGTACGCGAGAGGCAGCACCATCTCCTGTGCCATCGATTTCGGACACCACTTCGGCCGCTGCGTCCGGGTCGCCCGAGAACGGCGCGTGGGCCAACGTCGTGTGTGCTAACCCATCGACCGGATCGGTCGTCGGAATGGCAAGCCCCGGTCGATCGTCCCTGTTGAGGCGTTCACCGAACACGTCCGCGTAGTCATCGATGTCCCGCTCGGCCGCGATGATCCCAGCGAGCGCGAGCACTTGGAGCGTCGATGACAAGCCTGTTTCCGTGCTGTTCGAACGCTCTCGTGCGATTTCGACGGCGCGAACCGATACCGGTCGATTCGTGATCGAAACGTCACCGCCAGTCTGCCCGACGCCAACAGTTACGTCCGCTTCGCTCACACCGGCCGTGGCTCTTGTCACACGGGCCTGAAACGGGATCGAAAGCCCCTGTGCAAGGATGCCTGTCGCTGCTACTGCGTCTCCGTTCGACGCCGTAACGAACTGGACGAATTCCGCCTCGTTGAGTTCGCTGACGACGGCACGTACGGAGCGATCGGTTGCGGTGTGATCAGCGGTGGACATCGTGACTATTGAACTACTCCTGGTTGAGGAGTTCGCGCGCCGTCTCGTAGGTGTAATCGAACTCCGAATCGATCTCGTCTCCTCGGTAGTAGTTCACCAGACGGCGAACTTTCGACTCCGTGTTCTGGAGCGCCCGCTTGTTCTGGTGATCTCCGGGATGTTTCTCCATGTGTTCATTGAGACGCACTGCGCGTTCGAGTAGATTCCGGAGATCCTCCGGAATGTCCTGTCGAGCGTCGTGTTCTTCAAGAATCTCGGTCACCTTCTTCCCGGTGGCGAGCTTGACATCGGGCACTGGGACACCTTGAACGCCCTCGTCTCGGAGTTTGAGTCCGATAACGCTCGGATCGTGTCCCTGTTCTGCGAGTTCGACGACCCGCTCTTCGATCTTGTCCGTTTCTACGTCACTCCACTCTGGTGGTTCGTCTGCCGCCGGGCGGTCCGAACCGGACGAGCCCCGGCGACGGGTGTGCATGCGTGCCATAGTTGTGATTGGAACCACACGATACGCTCTATGCAGCGCTCGCGCGAGACGAGCAGCTGTTGCACTACCGCACTCCCGAGCCGTGAAAGCCCACGACGGTGATGTCGGATGTGCGGCCGTGCCGTTCCCATCCGATGGTACGCCGTCAACCTCAAAACGGTTTCTACTTCTGCCTCGACGCTTCGATGGGGTTAAGTCACCCGAACGGATACACCAGTTTGCGGGCTCGTAGATCAGGGGTAGATCACTCCCTTGGCATGGGAGAGGCCCCGGGTTCAAATCCCGGCGAGTCCATGAGCGAGCTGAGTTTTACGGAGCGAGTGAATAGTGAGATGGGTTTGGGCCAGCGAGTCGCAGCACCCGACCGGCGGGAGGGTGATCGTCTTGCCCAGTTCAAATCCCGGCGAGTCCATGAGATATGGGGTTGTCGTGCCTGTCAAATGGAGAGAAGCCCGCGAACAACCGTATTGAGTTCAACTTCACACACGATAGTAGACCTTCATCGTAGGATCAATGGCTTGCAGACCGACAATAGAACGATGGGAATTATTCACTGGCATCTACCACCTACGATCGGCTAGCAGCGGGCATCACAACGACGCATACCGAAAATAGCCGCTGTGATTGACTCCTGTGTGATTACGGGAACTTTTGAGCATACACTATTGTATAATGATGTATATTATATCAATTACATATATCGTCGAACTTACTGAAGTATAGCTTAAATTCGAAATAGTTTGTGTGATATCTATGCAACGGAGTCCGGTTGGTTGGCGTGTAGACACTAATACACAATAACAGAGATATTATCTCTATAAGTCAATAACATATGATGATTTGGCCGACGACACCGGACTGATTGTCATTGTACACTGCTTATCTCACATTGTAGGTGTGAAATATTTTTACTAGCGTGCGCCATAACCAACACTGCAGTTGGGTCGATGTAGTTCACCACATGGTGCAAACAAATTTTGAGTGAGATCATGCCGGTTCTGGATGCACACGAATAACCGTCATTCTACTAAAATTCTCTATCTAATCACCTATGGAAAACTTTAATACTAATCCGGTAATCAGGTTGGTAAAATAGATGTACAACTCAGAACGCTTCAAGTTTGGAATAGTAACCCTTCCGTCGGTTGTACTTCCGTCACCAGAAGACGTTTGTACCGCGATCGAGGAGACGCCGATAGAATCGATCGAAGTTCCTCATTCAGAACCAACGATTCACCGTCATTCAATCGATAGCATGGTTCTTAGTACCGATCGCGACGGCGATCCGTACTGTCATTTCCAGTACCAGGTGGCCTTCTCTGGGTGTGAGACTGGTCGTTCCGCTGCGCAGCAATCGCCGGGCGTACAACCATGGCACGTTCGGTCGCGTGTTTTCTACTTTGACAACGGTCAGTTTGCAGTCCAACCCGCACGCGGTCTATCAGAAACGTGGTTTCCATCGTTTCTCACTCTCTTGACAGATACGCCGGTGGGTGACGAGTTCAGAATCTATGGTACAGAAAGAAAGTCCTCTGACACGCCACCGACCCACGGCGTCTCTCAATCGAGTGACTCTTCGGAGCGCGTACCAGCGAGTGATGGAACTGCTTCGCTCGTCTCTTCAGCAGCTTCTGACAATCGCTCCCCTCCGCAGGGTGGTGATCCAGCAGATCTACTGGCTGAGGCCACACGGACAGGTTCCGTCGGTGCTCACGGTACGCTCTCTGGAGTGCCTTTGAGTTCGGGCTGTGCACCAGACACTGTGGTGGCAACGTGGGACGAAACCGATTGGTCAGACAACGTGGACAAAGCCAAGCGAGCCACAGAAATCTACCGGCAGATCGCTCCGTATCTTCAAAACCACGTCTAAATCAAACATCACGATCGGTATGTTGTGTAAGATATTTTATTATAATGCTCTATAATTGTTTCTTTCACGCCCACTTCTGAATGTTCACTCGGATAATAGTAAAATACAAACAATGAAAATGTTTCTGTACAAATCGAGGCGAACAGACCTTGACAGACTAAATATATGATTCTTCCAATTCTATAAAAACTATCTATAGTGATTTTCGATATATGGTATTCCACAATCTAGCTTATACAGCGGTCTACTCATCTTGTATAGAAGTACACAGTTAAAACCCGAAGCGGAAATATTTGATCCATGCCGTTGGTTGATCGAGCCGAAAATCGTGAATAGCGGCTCTGTGTTGTGCAGTACCACCGTAAACAGCCTTGAGCGATTGAAGATAATATCGTGTGAGATATGCTATAATATAGCATAAGATATAACGGATAAAATTCTGTTACGAAGTATGGTATGATATCCAATGTGTTTGTGTATGTTGGAGCTACTGTTTTAGGAGTGGTAAAGTATATGAGGTGTGTGCTCATCCTCTACTACTGGCGAGTACGATACTGAACTGGTTCATTCCGATCCGGGGAATGTGAAGCCCCGAGATCAGTGGGTGAGTTTACCACCCCATCGTGATGGGATATCGCTTCTCAGAATCGAAGTCAAGGCAAGGGATTTTCTCGCTCTCGCCATGGTCGTTTTCTCCTGAATAGTTGGAAAATATCTGTTTTTGTTACCCTCTGTTGAGATCGTACACCGGTACCATGCCACTACGTGTGAGATATTTACAACAGTAACGACTATCTTCGAATATATTGTATGCGTTCTGGTAGTATGTTCTTCCCGTGGTAGGCGACCCCTGTGAATCATGCGAGAAACGGTAGTATATCCATCATTCTCGGATTACAGGATTGTGTCTTGTATTCCCCAACGATAGACTTATTTGTGAACGGATACAACATCACTCCATGCACGATCTGACTGGCTTTCAGCGTGACCTGCTGTACGTGATTGCTGGCCGAGACGAACCGCACGGATTGGCGATCAAAGACGAACTCGAAGACTACTACGAAAAGGAGATTCACCACGGCCGTCTGTATCCGAATCTCGATACCCTTGTCGAGAAAGGTCTTGTCGAAAAGGGGCAACTGGATCGGCGGACGAACTACTACGAAGTAACCCGTCGGGGACAGCGCGAGATCGAAGCCCGCAACGAGTGGGAAGCGCAGTACCTCGAAGCTGACTCGAACGAATAACTGTTTCGTGCATCAGGGAGACCGCGGTGTGTGCTCCCTGTCATTCTCAATCCTGAACACCCCCTGATAGAGTCATCACTACCAATTGATCCGTCTTGGATTCGGGGACGCGACCGATTCGTCGTTCCCAGACGGCACCGAGAGAAACGGAATGTGACTGCACGGTCGTATGACGCCGATATCACGGTACGAACGAAACGCTCCTGGGATATACACAGACGCATTGCCATGCAATTACAACCATACTCCTGTAATGTTCGTGTCAACGATCTCCCTCATAATAATTATTATTTGTCAAAATTTGCCTAGCGCGTGGAGGGATACGTGCAACCGCGCCGCCAATCAATTATTTTTCGACATGATGAGATCTATATTTACTAACTCATGGATCGCCTGCTGTTCACAGTTCACTGTTTCGTACTCCCAACGAATCGTAACTCCGGTCACGCTATCGTATCATAATTCCTTAGATTATAATTTAATTTTTTGGTAACAAAATATATACGTGCAACGTCCGACTCTGGTTATTATGGCAACTCATATCACGTGCCATCTCCCCACCGACGAGTTCGCCTTACACGAAGCGCTCAACAGTGTTTCTGATCTCTCACTCACTTGTGAGCGTATTGTCGCATTGGGAGATAAAACTACGACGCCGCTGTTGCGGTTTCACGGTTCTGATCTCAGCTCGCTCGAATCGGCGCTCGAAGCTGATCCGACAGTCGATGGATTCGAGGTACTGACACGCGTCCAAGACGAGGCGCTGTGTCACGTTCGTTGGAACAGCCGGGTTTGTCTTCTCGTTCGGATGTTGACAGCGACGGAGGGACTCGTGCTTTCAGGTGCTGCGACAGAACGACGGTGGACGTTCCGACTTCTCTTTTCGACACGTGATGCGCTTTCTCGGCTCGATGAGTTTTGTACCAAACACAACCTTTCGTTGGATGTGAGCAGTGTCGAGACGTGGGATGGTAACGGTCCCGACCCGCTTGGCTTGACGGCCGATCAGTACGAGGCGCTCGTCACTGCGTACAAGCACGGCTATTTCAAAGTTCCTCGGGAAATCGTTCTCGACGAACTCGCGGTTGAGATGGAGATCTCCCACCAGGCGCTTTCAGAACGGTTACGCCGTGGGCATGATACGCTCGTCCAGCGGGTGCTCCATCCCACAACGACCGAACCCAGCGAGGAGGTCCCAGCGGACGAAGGAGCCGAAACGACTGAAACGTCCTCACTCGTGTCGTCTCGGTTGTCGACTGTTAATCTCGATTGAGTACACAGAACGTCATCAGACGATTGTCGATCTGAGCTTCTGCTCTCGACGTTTTCGAGCAGACCAGTGACACTGCAAGCATTACTGATTTTGTGTTACCCAACCACGTACGATCTATGCCTCAGTGCCAAAACTGCGATGCGTTCGTGTCGAGGCAGTACGCCCGTGTGTTCACGCCGAATGATGTCAGTGATCCTCGTGTCTGTCCGAACTGTGAGGACAAGGTGCGAGACGGCAACAGTGTTCGGGAAGTCCACAACTGAACCCCGCGCGCGTTTTTCTCAGGTTCGTTTTTGAATCTCCTCTCGGAGAACAGTGCTCACTAGTTCTCCATCAGCTTTGCCCCGGAGCGCACCCATGCATTCGCCCATCAGCGCGGAAAACGCACCCATTCCTTCCGACCGGATCTGGGCCTCGTTTCGATCAACGACCGTTACGACCGTCGATCGAACGGCATCCTCGTCAACACCGGCGAGTCCGGCCTCCTCGATGGCCTGTTCAGCGCTCAAATCCGGATCAGTGGCAAGCACCTGGAGTACCGTTGTGACGCCTTCTTTCGCAAGTTTGTCCCCAACGAGTTCGAGCGTGGTGATGAGGTGTTCTTCGGTGAGATTTTCGACGGGAACGTCGTCACGGCGAAGTTCGGTGAGTGTGCCTTCGAGCGTTCTGGCGGCAAGCGTCGGGTCAATCCCCGCTTCGATCGCTCGCTCGAACGTTGTCATTCGCCGTCCGTACGCGACCTGCTCTGCAAGCGTCGGATCCAATCCCAGTTTAGAGACGTATCGCTCTTTCCGTTGGGTGAGCAACTCCGGCGTTTCCACATCGGTGGGATCGAGCTCCACCGGTGGCACGTCGGTTTCAGGATACATCCGTGCCGCACCGGGAAGCGGACGGAGATACTCCGAGGTGCCCTCGGCTGTTGCTCCGCGTGTTTCTTCAGGAACGCCCTCAATCGCAGCGCGCGCTCGATCGGCAGCGGCTTCGATCGCTCCCGTAGCGACCGTCGTATCAGCAGCGACCAACGCTACGGCGTCGTGTTCACTCGCACCAACGGCTTCGCGAAGGGCGTCGACTTCGGCTTGGGTGACGCCATACGCGGGCAGTTCGTCCGTGTGGAAGATGCCGCCCGCACCACTGCGCTTTGCGTGGTCGGACAGTTCGGTGCCGAGTCGGCGGTCGGGTTGGATCTCTCGCCCAACCAATCCATCGAATCCGAACAGGGGAACGGCCATGACTGACTCTGCACCAGCGATCACACCGCTATCGGTGTCAGCAAACACATCGCTCACGTCCACTGGTTCACCGACACTCGCGTCCCGTTCGGTGAGCGTCTCGCTGATGTCGAGTAGTTCGAGCTGTCGATCAACCTCGTGTTCGACGATAGCGGCGATCTCATCGAGACTCTGAACCCCTTTCAGTTCGACGCGGGCACCGTTTTCGATTGAGACGTTCACGTCCTGACGGATGGTACCCAGTCCCCGCTTTACCGAGCCGGTCGAACGGAGCAACATCCCGAGCGTTGCAGCGGCTTCCTGGGCCTGCTCGGGCGTTCGGATATCTGGCCCCGTGCCGATCTCGACCAACGGGATCCCTAACCGGTCGAGACTGTAGGTGACGCCGTTCTCAGCCCCTTCGACTCGCTGGGCGCTTTCTTCTTCGAGGAGCAGATCCGTGATCCCGACCGGTCCGTCGTCGGTTTCGATCTCGCCGTCGGTGGCGATCAGTGCCGTACGCTGGAATCCAGACGTGTTCGATCCATCAACAACGATCTTCCGCATGATGTGGGCCTGATCGACCATGTTCATATCGAGTAGCTGTGCAATCTCTAAGGAGACAGAAAGCGCCTCTCGGTCGATGCGGTGGGGCGGTTCGTCGTCCTCTTCGACCAAACACGTTGTGTCGTAGGACAGATACGTGAATTCCCGTTCGATGCGGCTCTCTTCGAGGGCGGCCTCATCGATCTCGCCCAGCTCGCTGCGTGTCGGGTGGAGATACCGCGTCACTTCTCGCGTCGCTGCCTCTGGCTCTCGTCTGAGTGTCGGACAGTCACAGAAGAGCTTCGTGTCGGTGTCGAGTTGCTGGTGGATCTCTAACCCCGCTACCAGCCCGACATCCTCGTAGTCGCGTGCGGTCATTATGTCGTGATGTGAGTCCGAACAGTAAAAAACCGTTCAGTCCGCGCCGATCGGTCTGTCGCCATCACTCGGGCAGCCAATGTTTCGTTTCTTCGTCCAACGGTTCAGTGGGAAACTCCGATCCTTCATAGTCATCAAGTGAACAGAACCGGAGTCCGGATTCTTTCATTAGCCGTCGACAGCTCGGTAGCGAGTAGTCTATTCCGAATCGTTCGTGGATGTACTGACGAACCAGTTCCGGTGTCCATGTCACGGCGTCGTCGCTGAATCCCGTTGGAGATCGGCGGAGCACTTGCTGTAACGATGCTTGTTGCTCTTCTGTGAGTTTTCGAGGCCGTCCCGACCGATGGGCGTCCCGGACGGCGTTCTCGATCGTCGGCTCCTCTAACCGCTTGAGCCAACTGTACACCGTCCGGCGCTGAACGCCGTACCATTCGGCAAGCTCCGTTTGAGTCACGCCGTTTTTGTACGCGATCGCTGCGAGAAGCCGCATAGCCGGTTTTTTTCCCTCCACCTGATCGAGTGCTTGCTGCAGATCCTCAAGTGAGATGTCTTCAATATGATCCATTATTCGTTGTTATAATTACGAGCAGAAAGTTCTAACGAATTTAAGCAGATAAAACCATCGGTGGCAGAAACATGTGATGGATTTCTCCCCGGAGTGGCTGCCAAACTCGAATATCAACAAAACACACGTCATTGATCGATCGCCGTACTGCTCACGCTTTGAGAAACGCTGAGTTCACTACGTCGAATGAGACTAAAACAAATTACTCAAAATTTTCTTCCCATATCGCTGGAGGTATCGTATTGACTATTCGTCTCCACCGAGGATGCCGACCTCAGTCATTTTCTCGGGATCGAGTACTGCGTCGGCTTCGTCTTCTGTAAGATGCCCTTCTTCGATGGCAACCTCACGGACCGTCTTCCCTTCTTTGAGCGCCGTTTTGCCGATCTCAGCGGCAGCGTCATAGCCAATGCTCGGGTTGAGCGCGGTCGCCAGCGCCATACTCCGGTCGACCTGTCGTTCACAATGGTCGCGGTTCGCTTCCAATCGAGCGATGAATCGCGCCGCGAACACGCTGCTGGCGTTAGTGAGCAACTCGATTGACTGCAGGACGTTGTGCGCGATTACCGGTTTGTAGAGGTTGAGATCGATCTGTCCGTCCGCCGCACTGGCGGAAACTGCGGCGTCGTTCCCGATGACCTGCTTGTGGACTTGATTGACTGCTTCGGCAACAACCGGGTTGATCTTTCCGGGCATGATGGAAGATCCCGGCTGGTTCTCAGGCTGATCAATCTCGCCCAACCCGTTTCTCGGGCCGGACGCGAGTAGACGGAGATCGTTTGCGATCTTGTTAAGCGACCCTGCGACGACCCGGAGCGCTCCGTGGGTCTCGCTCATCGCGTCGTGAGCGGCTTGGGCCTCGAAATGGTTGTCGGCTTCCCTGAACGGGAGACCGGTCTCTTCAGCGATATATTCGGCTGCAAGCGCCGGAAACTCGGGATCAGTGTTGAGACCGGTCCCGACTGCCGTCCCGCCGAGCGCGAGTTCGGCCAGACGCGGAGTCGTGTTTTCAAGCCGCTCAATCCCTTTCTCGACCTGCGTGCGGTAACCACCGAACTCCTGTCCGAGCCGGACGGGTGTTGCGTCCTGAAGATGGGTTCGACCGGTTTTCACGACATCATCGAACGCCTCTGCTTTGGCTGTGAGTTCGTTTTCGAGTGTTTCGAGCGCGGGCAGTAGGTCGTCATCGACCGCCTCAAGCACGGCGACGTGCATCGCGGTCGGAATAACATCGTTGCTCGATTGGCCGAAGTTCACGTGGTCGTTCGGGTGGACGTCCCGCGATCCGATCGTTCCACCGGACAGTTCGGTCGCCCGATTGGCGATCACTTCGTTTGCGTTCATGTTCGAGGACGTGCCGCTCCCCGTTTGGAACACGTCGACTGGGAACTGGTCGTCGTGCTCCCCAGCGATGACTTCGTCCGTTGCGGTAATGATGTGCTCTGCCGTCTCGTCGTTGAGGTGACCCAGTTCTCGGTTTGCGCGCGCAGCCGCCTTCTTCACGATACCGAGCGCACGAACAAACCGCCGTCCGAACGTCACAGAACTGATCGGGAAGTTCTCGATCGCGCGTTGGGTTTGTGCCCCCCAGTAGGCGTCAATCGGAACTTCCATTTCTCCGAGGCTGTCGTGTTCGATCCTGTGTTCCTGATCGCCCATAGTACACCATCTTCCGGTCCAGTCGTAAAATCTATCGAAAGATATCGGTGGACGGCTAACCAGACGAGCTGAAACGGTGGCCACACGTACCAGAAAGCATTTATAAAAGTGGACCTATGTTCGGAATATCGAATCAGAACGTTCGACCGGGAATACGGGCAGATAATCGACAGATAGCGATTCAAGTCAGGGATGGGAGATCAAAACGGTGGAGGTACTAGGCACACGATGGGACTACAGAGAGCGATTCGTGGTTATTTCATACCAGTCGTCGTGTTGTGTTCGGTGTGCAGTGGTGTGATGGGGGGGGCTATGATCGTGGGGGCAGTCACAGGCACCGGCTCACAAGCCGATCGGCTCGATATGATCGGTGAGACCGATCCGATCCGAGATGACGGACCGCCAGAACAGTCCCTCCGATCCTATTCTGCACCGCCAAATCGGTCCAACGGATTGGTGAGTGACCCACTTCCATCGTCCACCCCCCATGATGACATGACGATCGAGGCGGTCACCACGCGGACAGCACCGGGATCGAAGTTCGATGACGTACAGACGACGGATGACGTTTCGGAGCTCGCCCCGGAAACGGAGACGGTCGCTGCCGAAGACGTGCTTGTCATACAGATGACATCTAGGGAGCTATCGAACGCAGTCGCGGGATCATCGAACACTACTTCGAACGCGCGTTTACTCGAACTCGTTCAATCCGGTGTTCTTGACGTTCGAATCGAAAACGGTGCGTCGAACACGACGCTTGACCTTCCGGCAACGAACGAGACAGGCGGTCTTCGAGTGATCCCCGAGACGGATGGCTCTGCGGTGTACGTCCTGATTGATACAGAGCGAGCGGTGTTTTCGGATCGCACGACCGGCGTTACACCCGGTAATCTCACCGTGACGATCGCCAGTCACGGAACCGAAGAGCCGGTTTCTTCACACGTCACAGTCACGCCTCGTGAAGCGTCGTTCGAGACGAACGATGGCAAACTCAGACTTACAGCCGACTCGAACCGAACCATCACCGGCGACACGACAGTTGCTCCGAACACAAATCTCACGGTACACGTTCGAGCGAATGAGGAGGCGACGTTCAACATCACCCGTACCACTCGGGTGAACGACGACGGAAGTTTCAGCTTACGCGTCGATTTCGGCAACGTAACGAAAGGAACGCGATTCGTGGTGTTGATTCCGAATGCGGGTTTCACGGAAGATGTGAAGACGGAGGGCGTTCTCACCGCTACGTCGACTGCGTCAGTTCGTCTCACGGCCCAACACCTCAAGACCGACGAATCTCAGACAGTCACCGTGAGATCCGCCAACCTCTCCGAAGGCGGCTTTTTAGCAGTGTACAATCGGTCGTTTCTCACACAGAACCGATCGGAAGCACGAAAGAGCTATCAGGGGGTCTCTGAGTATCATCAGCCCGGTAGCCATTCGGACATCAATATTACGCTTGATGGCGACTACCGCGGAGAAGGAACCGTTATCGTGGTTCCACATTTGGATACGAACGACAACGGACAGTTCGACGGTCACAACGCCTCGCTCGACGAGCCGTATCGTGGTGCTGACGGCGGAGCGATCATCGCAATGGCGAACGCTTCGAGCGGAACTGTGGGGGGTAACCATTCATCCACCAGCCAGCACGCTCCGCCTGCTTTTACAGAACGTGATCCCTCTGACGCAGCCGAAAACGGCAATGATCCGTCTCAAACGACTACTCCAGTTGCCACCGGTCAAGAGAGTGAGCGAGGAACACAGGGCACCGGCAGTAACGGCTCACCGAACGCACAGCTGACTGAGGTTGATGGTCCGGGCTTCGGACCGCTTGCTGGTCTCATCGCCGTCGGTATCACTACGCTGATCGCGATGCGCAGCCGACTCTGAGCCGATTCGGAGTGCAACCCAATAGCTATGCGGTCTCTTGTTGAATGTACCAACGATGGTTGAGGAGTTCGTTCGGGTGTTGGTGTGGAGCCGCCGGCTTTCGGATCCGTTGGCGTGGATTGTGGTCACCGCTTTTCTCGCGGGAGCGGTGCTCGAACAGACGGACCGAGACGGCGCTCGCCGGGTCACCGTCGTTGGATGGTTGCTGTTCGCAGTCTTTTGGTTTTCGTTGATCCACTACTATCTCGTCGTTTCCAAAAGCGCTATCGAAGGGATCGGCTGCATCGTCGCCGTTCCGGCGTGTGTGTACACGGGGTATCTGCTTTCTCAGGGGCGCGATTCCCTGTTCGTTCTGTCCCGTGCCGTCGGCGCGATGGGACTCGTCTTTCTTCCCTTCGAAGCGATACCGCTGTTGACGACGGCGTTGATCGAAACCGTGACCCACCAAACGGAGTTCGTGATGGGGGTGTTCGGCCAGACGGCTCCGGCGGACTTTCGCGTCGTCAGTGGGACGGTTGTCGGCCGACCGGATCGACGCAGCACGTTCCTGTTCGTTGACGACACCGGTCATCGGCTCACGTACACGATCCGGATCGCGTGTACGGGGTTGGGAAGCATGGCAATCTTCGGCGGACTGATCGGTGCTGTTCGCGCGCCTCTCTCCCGGAAGCTTCGCGCGCTTGCGGTGTCGATCCCCGTGATCTACGTCCTTAATCTCATTCGAAACACGTTCATCGGGCTGACGTTTGGGCAGCAACGCCTTCACGTTGCGCCCGATCTTGTTTTGGGACTGTTCTCGGCCACCGACCCGTACAAAGTGTCGTATTTCTTGGCCGACCGGGTGCTCGCCCAGAGTCTATCAGTCCTCGTACTGATCGTGATCACGTGGTTCGTGATCCGTGAACTCCCCGCGGTGCTAGTCGTTATCGAAGACTTAATGTATCTGTTTACCGGTACCGATTACGACCTGCAGTCAATCGTCGCAGGCGGTGACTCAACTCACACCGAGTAGCTGTCAAGACAGTCCTGTGGCGCGCCAGCGAGTTCAGCGAGCGCATCGGCTTCCATGTGGTGGAGTGTGCCCGGAACGATGAGTAGGTGCAACGGCGGGCCGAACGCTCGGCTGGCGAGTGCGGAGAGTTGGTCAGCCACGACGACGGGGTCATCGCTACCGGCTCGACAGACTGCGACGGCGAGAACGTCCTCATACTGTTCATAGAGCAACTCGCTCGCAGTCGACGCCCGCATGAATTCCTCACGCTCGGCTTTGATATCGAGATATACGAGTGTATGCAGCTCGTGCTCGCGGTTTGTCTCGATCGTATCAAGAACGCTCGTTGGCACGGCGTCGCCGCCGTGAGCGGACGGAAACGGGAGCGTCGTTGCCTTCCCGAAGCGGTAGTTTTGCAGCCCAGTGAGCGAGCTGGCCGCCGCTTGGGCCGTCGTGCCGTGGATAACGCGGGTGTCGATGTCGCGCTCAGCCGCTCGGAGTCGCAGATCAACGTGGGTAGTCGAGATCATCGGATCGCCAGCCGTAAGAAAGACGACGTGATCGGTCATCGCCGCGTCGAGGATCGGTTCCGGTTGCTGTTCGACGCCTACGCGATCAAGCACTTCGATAGCGACATCGTGATACGCTTCGAGCGTTTCGAGTGTGGTTCCGGTGAGCTGGCTGGTGTAAAACTCCGCGACCACGCGGTCGGCTTTCGAGATCGCGTCCCGGCCCGCAACGGTGATCGAGTGCTCGTCGTACAACCCCAACCCCACGAACGTGAGCATGGCAGAGCTGAGAGACCAACCGGGTTAAACCGACCGAAGACCGTTCACAACGGATGACGCCTCATCATCGATGAGTATCGGATTGCCACCCTTGAGATGCGGCACTCAGCGGCGTTTTCGCCCTGCTCAAGCGGTTTGGCGATGAATCTATTTCTTACTTGATAGTTCTGTCGAGAAACTGCCGGATGGTCTCAGGGCCAGCAGGCGGGAGGTCCGCGAGGAGTGGGTCCGGCGATTGGCCCTTTTCCACGTGAGTCGCCTCATACACCGACTGGGCGTGATTTGGATCCGCCACGAGCAGGTCCATCGCCACGCGTTCAGACGCAATGTCCTCGACGGTCTCGGCCCAAACGTGGTTCAGATCGTGTAACTCATAGCGGATCGCGTTCACACCAGCATCGTCCATCGTGTCGAAGAACCGACGACTGTGTTCGACATCCACCACCTCGTCCTCACGGCCGTGCAGCAACAGCGTTGGCGGGCTCTGGGACGTGACGTGAGTAACCGGACTCGCTTGTGCGTACCTGTTGGGGTGTTCGGATTGCGGACCGCCCATCAGTACCGGGATGATACCTTCTGCGTCGTCAGTGAGCGTGAGGTCGGCAACGCCGTACCAACTGATAACGGCCTGCACAGTGCCAGCTTCCTCAGGGACGACGGTTTTCTCTACCTCGTCGGTGAAGGCCTCCCCGAGATCGGTTACGTCATCGACAACCCCCGCTAGAAGGGCGAGATGCCCACCGGCGGATGAACCCCACGCGGCAATTCGCTCGGCGTCATATCCGTATGCATCGGCATTGGCCCGAAGCCACCGAATTCCAGCTTTCACGTCCACGAAGTGATCAGGGAAGGTGCCCCGAGGAGTGGGGTTTGCTGGGTCGTGCATTTCTTCGATATCCGCTCGGGCTGGAACCGCTTGGAGGCGATAGCTGACGCTGGCGATGGCACAGTCCCACTCAGCGGCGTACCGCTCCGGGTCCGGAATGTTAGCGCGCGTTTCCGCGATCCATCCACCACCGTGGATGTAGACGACGAGCGGCGGGGTCTCACTCTCTGGAACATATAGATCGAGTTTCATCTCACCAGTCTCGCGCTCAGCGTAGGTGATCCCCTCATGGATAGTGATATCGACCATTCTATCACGAATGTGGTTGGGCCGAGTATATCAAAGTACGCGGGTTTGACCCTACCATACGAGATCCCGCCGTCCAGTGCAGACGCTTCGCTCTTCTTCTTGGTTCAGAGCGACACTGTCTTGTTTTCAGGTTTAACAGAGCGGTTCCGTTTCGTTCCGGTCGAACGATTCACCACGGTCACGGCTGACTGTCTCTCAGTTCGCGCGCTGTCACTGTGACGCCCAACAGGAATCCCAAACTCCCACCGAGTGGTATCCACAACGACGTCATCTTGGTGTTACAGCCATCGTACCATGAGAGCTGCATTGTCATCGGATCGACCGAGAGCGATCGAACGACGGGGAGGGAAACACCGAACAGCTCCCACTGGGTCATACTGTCGGGACAGAGGACGGCAGTGCTCGCTATCGGAAACAAGAACGTGTACACGATGAGTCCGACGCCGATGAGAAGCAGTGCTCCACCGCCGAGCAGACGGGCGTAGTTCCCGCGTACACTCCTCGTCATCGCAGTTCGTTCACTAGTGGTGATCTTTTGAGCGAGCACATGTATCTTGTCGTTCATCCACTGCGTCAGGTGTTCATCTCCCGTCGAAGCGTCAGATTTAGTCGCACAGACCGGCGAGGGAAGCCATGAATGAGGTTCCCTGCGTTCGCGTTCGGCCGTCTGCGGGTGAGGAGACCCGTCAGAAACTCGCCGGGCGTGATCTCCTACATCCGGCATACGAAATCACCGTCTCAGAGGGCTGGCTGTACATTCCTGTGGTGGCGGTCCCAGACGGCTACACCGTTGAGGAGCACGCTGTCCCCGAGCGCGATCAACAGACGATGCCAGCGGACGTGTTGGGATTCGAGCCGTCGTACACGCGTCTCGGTGACATCGCAATCCTCGATGAGGACGATCCAGACCGGGCGAGGGAGATTGCGGACGCACTGGTTGCCTCGGATCTCCCCCTCTGTAGCGTCCTCAACCGCGCTTCGAAGGTGAAAGGCGAGCTTCGGGTGCGCGAGTGGGACGTGCTCGCAGGCGAGACGACAACGGTCCACCGGGAGTACGGCACTGAGTTCGCGCTCGATCTCGAAGCGGTGTACTTCTCTCCCCGACTCGCCACCGAACGTCACCGCGTCATCGAGCAGGTCCAGCCCGACGAACAGTTTATAGACATGTTCGCTGGTGTCGGTCCGTTCGTCGTTCCCGCCGCCGCACGCGGCGCGAACACTGTCGGTGTGGATCTCAATCCGGTTGCGATCGAGTTCCTCGAAGAGAACGCCGACCGAAACGGGGTCACTGACCGCGTGACGGCCATCAACGCTGATGTCCGCGAGATCGACTACACCGGGTGGGCCGACCGGATCGTGATGAACCTCCCACACAGCGCCGATGCATTCCTCGACACCGCTGTCAGACTGGCTGGCGATGAGTGTTTACTCCATTATTATGACATCCAACACGAAGATGACCCGTTTGGTCCTGGTGAGCGCGCCATTCGGGCGGCCGCGTCTGGGTACTCCGTCACCGTCGAAACCAGACACACCGTGCGGTCGTACGCTCCCCACGAGTTGAACGTCTGTCTCGACGTTCGCCTCAGCCAGTAGTCAGAATCAGGATCACACCACCAGCACCGCGAACGTCCCGATGAGCACGAGCGTGACGAGCAACACGCTCGTCCCGATACTAGCCTCTAACCGAACGTTTTCCCTGCCAGTGAGTCGTCCAACGGCTCGTCCCGGCTGTTCGACGACATCGATCAAAACGCGCGTGGACGCCACCACGACTCGATCGATGGCTGCGTACAGTTCGGTGACGGCGAGAACGACACCACGCGTTCCGTACAACGCCAGTGGGTTGTACAGCCGATCGATGTCGGGCACACGACCGACTCGTTTGAGCGGCTGTTTCAGGAATACGAAGCCGACGACGGCGATGGCAGCCAACGCCAGCGTCTCACCGACGTGACCGAGGGTGTACGTTGTGTACTCGAACCCGGTCGTCGGGAGGAGCGCAAACAGTGCCGACGGCGCTAACCCGTACAGCACACACAACCCGGCGACAAGAACCATCGCCACCGACTGTCCCCGATTGGCGTCGTTCACGGAACCGTCGTACGTTCCTTCAACGAACGCGCTGTATCCGAGCTTGATGAACGAGAGGAACGTCCCGACGCCACCAGCAAGCAGGAGATACCACAGCACGTCGAGGTGTTTTTTGTGTGCGGCTCCCAGAACCATCCCCTTCGAAACGAAGCCATTGAATCCTGGGAAGCCGGAGATTGACAGCGCAGCGACGGTGAACGTGATGGCCGTGATCGGCATCTTTCGGCCGAGTCCGCCGATCTTCTTCAGGCTCTCCTCACCGGTCCGGTAGATGACCACTCCGACGGTCATGAACAACAGGCTCTTATAGAGGATGTGGTTGAACACGTGACCGAACGCGCCACCGGTTGCGAGCGCGCCGCCGATCCCGACGCCCGCGATCATGTATCCGACCTGTGACTGAATGTGATAAGAGAGGAGTCGGCGCATGTCGTTTTGAAGCAACGCCATTCCCGCGCCGAAGACGGCCATCAGCCCGCCCATGTAAGCGATTGCGAGCTGTCCGTCGGGAAACGCTCGGTACATTCCGTACACGCCTGTTTTCGTCGTGTACACGCACAGAAAGACGCTCGCCGCAATGTGTGGTCGCGGATACGTATCCGGTAGCCACGCGTGCAGTCCGACGAAGCCGACGTTGACACCGATTCCGATTCCCGCGAGCACTGGGGCGACATCGCCAGCGAGCCCGCCAGCGGTTGCGGTGAACAGGAACGATCCGACGAGCACGTAGTGCCACACCACCGCTCCGAGCAACAGCGTTCCGCCGATGCCGTGTAACAGCGCGTACCGGTACCCGGCGCGCACCGCGCGACCACCGTAATACCAGACCAACAGCGTGCTGGTGACCGCCATCAGCTCCCAGAAGAAGATGAGCGTCAGCCAGTCGCCACCGAAGACGGCACCGAGGCTCGTTCCCACGTAGCCGAGCGCGAACGCCGTTTGAATCGACGACGCCTCACTCGCCCACGAGTAGAGTACGGCGACGGAACCAATGAACGCGAAGATGATCCCCATCAGTGTGGAGAACGGATCGACGTTGAGCAACACGACATCGAAGCCGAACAGCTTCGCTGGGAGGTGTTGTCCGGCGGGCATGAGCCAGACGTACGGGACGAGCACACCTGTCGTGAGAACGCCGAGTGCGTGGCCGAGCCGCCGATCGATGAAGGGTACTATCAACGCGACCGCGAGGACGGGCACGAACGGCGGCACGATCGGATCGACCATCAGACGCTCACCCCCGTCGCGCTGGTGACGACGAGTCTGACGATCCGAAGGAACACGGCAGCGTCGGGGACGATCCCGAGAACGATCGATCCTGCGGCCGCAAAGAGGATCGGGCCGAGCATGAACCACGTCGACTCCTCACCACCCCAGCCCCGGTGTTCCCAGGCCAGTTTCCCGTCGGGACCGTGATCAGGATGGAGGTTGGCTTGCGTCTCTTGGCGGTCCCGTGGTCCCTGCCCCCCGTGATCCGGTGCGTAGCCGTGATCGTCTTTCTCTCCGGCTGTATCATCGGTATCATCGGGAGCATGGCCGCCGTCGGTGACGGCTTCCCCGTCCGCGTACCGACCACCTAACACGTTCTCGACGACCGGCTTCGGGTCATCACGTTCTGGTGACTCGAAAAAGGCGGTGTACACCACTGGCCAGAAATACGCGATGTTGAGGATCCCCGAGAGGAGCAACGCACCGGTGAACAAGATGTGCCCAGTTGAGACGGTGCCAATGAGGAGGTAGTACTTGCTGACGAAGCCAGCAACGAGCGGGATACCGGCCATCCCCAACGACGCGACCCCGAAGGCGGTCATTGTCAACGGCATCCGCTTGCCGATCCCCGCCATGTTGCTGATGTCATCGGTGTGGGTTTCGACGTGCACGGCTCCGGCACAGAAAAACAGCGTGAGCTTCATGAACGCATGAGCTGGGATGTGGAGGAGTCCACCTACCAGCGCGTAGGGACCGAGAACGGCCAGCCCGAGTACGATGTACGACAGTTGGCTCACTGTCGAGAACGCGAGCCGCCGTTTGAGATTGTCCTGTCGGAGCGCGATGATGCTGGCGATTGTGAGGGTGATCGCCGCGACCGTTGCGAGCGGCAGCCCCACGCCGAGATCACCGACCAGATCCGGTCCGAACACGTCGAGGACGACGCGTGCGACGCCGAACACGCCGGATTTGACGACAGCGACGGCGTGCAACAGCCCGGAGACGGGGGTCGGTGCGACCATCGCGTCCGGAAGCCACGAGTGCAACGGCATCAACGCCGCCTTGACGCCGAACCCGGCGGCCAACAGGGCGAACGCTGCGCGTCCAAAGACGGGATCAGCGGTGGCGAGTCCTGCGATCCCGCCGGGGGTGAACGCCGTCGTTCCCGTGAGCCAGAACACGAGCACCGTTCCCGCCAGCACGGCCACACCGCCGCCGAAGGTGTACGCCAGATACTTTCGACCGGCCGCACGCGCCTCTTCGGTCCCGTCGTGGGCGACCAACGGGTAGGTCGCAACCGTCAGCAGTTCGTAGAAGACGTACAACACGATCAGGTTGGCGGCAAACGCGATGCCAATCGTCGAAGAGAGACTGGCGGCAAACGCCGCGAAATAGCGCGTTTGTGCGTGCTCGTCCAGCCCTCGCATGTATCCGATGCTGTAAAAGCTCGTCACCAACCATAACAGACTCGCAAGCAAGGCGAACAGGACGCCCAGCGCGTCTGCTCGCAACGCGAATCGAACACCCGGCACGAACGTCCCGATGTCGGTGACGTACACCTGCCCGGAAAGCACACCCGGCACCATACTCCCGACGATGCCGAGCTTCGTTCCGGCAGCGAGGAGCGTCCACGACTCGCGCAGGTCCGGTCGTCTGTGGGAGGCGAGAATCAGAACGACGGCGATTGCTGATACGAGCACTGCAGCGATCGGTCTGAGGGATGTAACGTCGGTCATGATAGCAGGTGTTCGATGGTCGGTTCAAGAAGCTGTCCGTATTCGAAGGCGACGACGCCGAGGACGACGGACAACACAGCTGCGGTCACGACCGTCATCCACATTCCCATGGAGGGAGTGGTGCCGGTACCGTCGGTGGCGACGTTGACCGCGTCTGTCGCGTCTGTCGTCTCGACGCTCGATGTGGTGACGGCCGGTTCTCGGAAGTACATGCGCTCGATGAGCCGCGCGAAGTACGCCAGTGTCAACAGCGTACTCAGGAGGATAACGGCCGCAAGCGGCCACGACTGGGTTTCGACCGCACCCAGAGCAATGTACCACTTGCCGACGAACCCGATCGTTGGCGGAACGCCGACCATAGCGAGCGCAATGATTCCGAAGGACCCCGCGCCGATGGGCAGGTGTTTGCCCAGTCCTTCGAATTCCGTGACGGTTCGGGAACCGGCGTTGGTCCCGATTAACCCTGCCGTCAGGAACAAGCCACCTTTCATGATAGCGTGACCCACAAGATGGATCGCCGCCCCCGTCAAGGCAGTGTCGTTCCCCACTGCGATGGCACCGATGATAAGGCCGAACTGTGACACCGACGAGTACGCGAGAAGCTGTTTGATCTCACTCTGTGCGACCGCGAGGAGACTCCCGGTCACGATGCTGACTACCGCTCCGGCCATGAGCACAGTTCGCGCGAACGGATTCGCTAGCAGAAAGTCCACGGTGAATACGGAGAAGACGATCCGTATCAGTGCGTACGCCGAGACCGTCGAGACAAGCGCTGATATGAGGCCACTCACCGCGTCCGGTGCACCGGCGTACGCGACTGGTTGCCAGGTGTGTAACGGGAACACGGCGATCTTGACGAACAGCCCAACCACGAGGAGTCCAAACGCAGCTTGTACGAGAGACGACGTGTACCCCACCGCGGCGAGTTGTCCGGACAGATCGGCCATGTTGAGTGTCCCTGTGGCGACGTACGCGTAGCCGATCCCTAACAGGAACAGCGACGCGCCGAACGTACCAACAAGAAGGTATTTCAGCGCGGCGAGCGCCGACCGCCCGCCCTTGCCGCTGGCGACCAGTGCGTACGCCGTCAGCCCCGTTATTTCGAGAAAGACGTACATGTTAAACACGTCTCCGGTGATGCTCATTCCCGTGAGTCCAGCGACGAGCAGGAGATACGTCGCGTAGAACGAGTTCGACCGCGGTCCTGCCGTTCGGGCGTAGCCGAGCACACCGAGAGCAACGACGGCCACCAGAACGATCATCGTCGCTGAAAGCCCGTCAATGACGAGTTCGATGCCGTAGGGTACGGTGAACCCTCCAACGACGTACTGGACGGGGTCGCCGTTGAACCCGCGGAGCGCGAGCGATCCCGTTATAGCGATCTGTACGATTGACGCGAGTGTGGCGATCGGCCATCCGGTGCGTGGACGAACGAGTCCAACGAGCAACACCGCGATGGACGCGAAGATGGGGAACACGATCACCAACGCCGGGAGATCAGTCATCCTCGCTCACCTCCCGGATCACGGTGGTGTCGAGAGTGCCGTACTCCCCATAAATGCGGACGATGAGTCCGAGCGCGACGGCGGTGAGACTCACCCCGACGACGATCGCGGTGAGGATCAACACGTGCGGGAGCGGGCTGACGTACGGTCCCGGTGCGGTCACCAACGGCGGACTTGCACCCGACACGTACGCGATCACGATGAAAAACAGGAAGATTCCTGATTGGAAAACGTTCATCCCGATGACTTTTTTCACGAGATTAGATTTATCTATCATCATGTATGTTCCGATACCCATCAGTAGGAACGCCACGAGGTAGTAGAGCCGCTCGTTCAGCAGCTCGATCACGCAGTCTCACCCCCGTTGTCCTCCATTCCGGACGCGATGACGAAAAAGAGCCCCGTCACGATTCCGGAAACGATGAGACCGATCGCAAGCTCGACCAGTTCGATCCCGTACTTGGAGGCGTGATGGATCTCATACGCGTGATACTCCAGGAACGATCCGCCGAGTAAGACGGGTCCGGTCCCGATCAGTATGAACGCGAGGACGCCGCTTCCGACGAGACCGACCGGGAGTTTCGGACCGACCCAGTTCCGCGTTGTCTCGATGCCAAACGCCATACCGAGCATGAGAACGATGGTGCCGACGATGACGCCGCCCTGAAAGCCACCACCGGAGGAATCCGCACCGTGGAACATCACGAACAACCCGAACGTGAACACGAACGGCGTGATGATGCGGACGGTCGCCATGATGATCGGACTCTCAACGTACGGTGTCGGTGTTCGCTCGTCTGTGCTGTCGCTCATTCGAACACCTCCTTCTGGAGAACGAGGAGAATCCCGACGCCTGCTGAGTAGACCACGACCGCCTCACCCAGTGTGTCGAAGCCACGGTAGGCCGCAAGCACGGCCGTGACGACGTTGTTGACCTCAGTTTCGGTGTACGCGTTTTCGAGGTAGTAGTTGGTCACGTTGTCAGTAACCACTGCTGACTCCGACGATCCGACCGGCGGCAGCGCGAACACGGTCGTCGAAAGCACTGCGACGAACGCGATCGTAATGATAAGCGCCCCGGGATTGACGCGCTCAACTGTTCGCTCGCCCGTCGGTCGCACGGTTTTGGCAATGGTCAACAGAAACAGGACCGTTATGACGCCTGCGCCGACTGCGGCCTCCGTGAGTCCCACATCCGGCGCTCGAAGGAACACCCAAACAATCGAAATACCCAGACTGTACGCGCTGAACGCGATGATCGATCCGAGCACGTCCCGCAACAGCGCCGTGACGAGGGCTGATCCCACGACGAACACCAGCAGCGCAATCTCCAGTGCTTCGTTCATGATTCTTCCTCCTCCGTCGTCCACGGTTCGATGCCTTGATCGGCCGCTGCCCGCACGATAGCGTGGGCGGCAGTGGGGTTCGTCAGGAACATGAACACCAACAATAACACCGTCTTCAGCGTCGATAGATCGCCACCGAACGTGATCGCTACCGCGGTGAGCGTCAACACTGCCCCGAACGTCTCGCTCTTCGAGGCGCTGTGTGTTCGCGTGTAAACGTCCGGAAGCCGAACGAGACCGATGGCGGCGACAACGGCGAAGAACACGCCGCTACACGTCAATAGGAGTATGAGAATCTCCTGTATCTCCATTACAGCACCTCACCCCTGTCGACCGTGAATTTCGATATTGTGATACTCAACAGGAAATTCAACAGTGCATATACGAGGGCGATGTCGAGCGCGCCCGGTTCTCCGATTGCCGCCGCTAACAAGGCGATGACGATGACGACGTTCGAACCGAGGACGTTGATCGCGACGACGCGGTCGGGCATCGTGGGACCACGAAGGATCCGGTAGACGGCGACCAGTGACGCGGTGATGAACGCGGCAGCAGCTCCAAAGAGGATCTCCGTAACGAGCGTCATGTGTTCTCATCTCCGTCGTTCATGCGTTCTCGGGGAGTTGGGATCTCCGTGGCTTCTCGGCCATAGAAGACGAAACGCACCGCCCGCTCAAGCGATCCCTCCAACAGATCTTCGTACGTGGTGGGCGTCAGCGCGTGAACAGTGAAGCGTCGTTGAGACACGTCGACAGTGAGAGTCCCCGGAATGAGCGTGATGCTGTTGGCGAACGTCGTTATCGACAGTGACGACCAGACGGCGGCGTCGAACTCAACCACCTTCGGATCGATCGGGAGTTCCGGGTGGAGAACGACGTAGGCGATGTGGAGGCTGCCTTTCACGATCTCCCACAGGAGGTACGGGAGGTACAGCGCGAGCCGTCCGAGTTGTTTTCCCGCCCGAACGGGACGAACGGGGGATGTGAGCGATACCTGCCACAGCGCGACCGAAACGACGCTGGCGCTGATCGCTCCTGTGACGAGGTCGTACGTTTCGAGCGATCCCGCGAGCAGCAGATAAAACAGGTACGAAACCCCGAACAACGCCAAAAACTGCGTGACAGTGCCGCGACGAACCAACGGCGGACTGCGCCGCTCTCTCTGGACGGGTGCCTCTTCGACATCCAAGCCGGCCTTTCGTACTTCGGCTTCCAGCGGCGGCAACAGGGGTGTCGTTCCGAGCGGGGAGAATTCAGGGTCGAACACCGCAACATCAAGATCGTGAGTGCGCGCGTACCGCACCAGAGCGTTGGCGTAATCCACCGGACTGAATAGATACTCTTCGGTGCCAATCACGGCGGTGTCGATGGTTACCCGCTCGGCGTCGTCTTCGATATCCTCCTCTGTCCACACGGTCACCCGGTCAAGGAGCGTGTCCGCTACTGTGGTTTCCTCTGACTTCGGGTCGAGCGTGGGACGCTCCGAAAGCGGATACACGAAGTGAATCGTCGCTGCTCCTTCCGTTTCGTCGGTCCGTTCGAGTGCGTGTCGGATAGCATAAGCGACGGTGTTCCGCAGCGTGACCGACTCCGACACCGGAACGAGCAGACGGAGATCGGTCACCCCGACCACCACCTCGACGAACAAGACGACGTACTAACCAGAGTAGATGACATCAATCTTCGCGTAGTCATTAGACCAGGCGGGTTAAAGGATTTCTTTCTCAATTCGGCTTAGTCGATCTCAATTTGGACGACAGCAGGACGATGCGACCGATACTTTTTGAAATTCGTATTCTCTGTGCCGGTGTTCTCCAGTCAGAGATCCCACAGCGGTGACCCCACCGCTTGAACATCCCGTTCCCGTCAGCTTACGTGGCAACGATCCGTTTGACTGCATTGGCGGCAACCACGGCGATCCCAATCTCCAGACCGCCGGCTGCGAGAAACGCCGGTAGATAGCCGTACTGATCGGTGATGATGCCGCCGATGAGGAAGCCGCTCAACATTCCGAGACTTCCGAACACGTTGAAACCACCCATTCCGACGCCGCGTTCTGTCGCCGGAACGATGTCGGTAACGAGCGCCATCGTCGTCGGTGAGACACATGCTCCACAGATCCCGCAGGCGATCAGTAACCCACCAGCCAGGGCGTACCCAGGCGCGAGTCCGATACCGATGATCGTCACTCCATACAACATCGATCCGACGACGACCGGCAGAAACCGACCGATCCGATCCGACAGCCAGCCAATGGGGTACTGCAACACGGCGAACGGCACGAAAAACAACGCCAGCGTGAGTCCTGCCTGTGCCGCGTCGAGTCCGAACGCGTCCCGGAAGTACGCGACGCCTGTCAAGGCGAAAAAGCCGGCGGTCAGCCGATCAATGTATCCGAATGCGAAGGGCACGAGGAGCGCAGGGCGGGTACGAATGTGGTCCGCGATTGCGTCAACTGGTAGCCCGGTAGCAGGACTCCGGTCCGGAATCGTTGCGGCGAGGACCGCGACACCGCCCAACAGCACCGCGCCACCGTACAGGGGTGCCAACGGGTCGACCGTCGCAAGTTGGCCGCCGGCAACGGATCCGAGTGCCGCGCCGAGTCCGACCGCCGTGCCTGCTGCGCCCATGTTTCGGCCGTGGCCGCCGGAGAGATCCATCAACATCGTAATCGACAGCGAGAACGCACCGATCGTAAACGCTCCACCGACGACCCGCAACAGGAGCACAACGCCGAACGTGACACCTAACTGAGGGACCAGCGCGACCGCGAGGTAACTGGCTGCCCCACCGGCGGCTCCGAGCACCACGAGTGGGGTCCGACGGCCCAGCGCGTCGCTCAGAACGCCCCACAGAACGGCACAAACGACGAACGCACCGAACTCCGCGACGAGAAACCACGTTCCTGCGAGAATGTCATCACCACCACCGAGGGCGGCGACCGTGTTTTCTAACCCCGGATACAGAAACACCTGTGAGACGAGCACACTCCACACGATGAGTGCGAGCCGTCCTCGGTCACTCATCGTTCAGAGGACGGCGTGCTCGCTGATCGAGACGGCGCGGTCGATGGAACCAGCTCATCATGCTCACAGTTCAATCATCGTGGTGCCGTTTTATCCCTCCGTCGGAACCGTCCCAACACAACGGTTTTACTGGTCGACGGTGGTGGGGTAGGTGTGAACGAGTTCGGTGTTGACGAGGCGGGAAAGGGACCTGTGTTAGGGCCGATGGTAGCTGCGTGTGTGGTTGCCCAACCGGACGCGCTCCCCACTGGAATCGATGATTCGAAGAAGCTCTCAGCGACGCGCCGGGAGTCGCTTGCAACCCGGCTGGTTCAGGATCCGACTGTCAGCGTGGGCGTGGCTCGGATCTCGCCCGCTCGGATCGACGACCCAACGACCGACATGAACACGCTCACGGTCGCCGCCCACGCCGAGGCGATCTCGGAAGTCATCTCGTCGTCAATGGCGGGCGTCGTTGACGGCGCGGACACCGATCCAGCCCGGTTCGCCCGGCGAGTGACCGATCGGGTATCGGTTCCAGTCGAGATCACCGCCGAACACGGGGCTGATGAGGCGTACCCGCTCGTCGGTGCCGCGAGCGTGATCGCAAAAGTCGAACGCGACAGCGCCATCACGGCGCTGGGTGCGGAGTACGGCGATATCGGTAGCGGCTACCCGAGCGACCCGACGACGCGCGCGTTTCTCGCTGAGTATGTGGGTGAGCATGGTCATCTTCCGGAGTGTGCGCGAACGTCGTGGAAAACGGCGAAAGAAGCGCTTGCGGCAGCCGAGCAGTCGGCGCTCGATTCGTTTTGAACCGCTCAGTCCAACACCAGATTCCGGATCACATCGCCGTACGCCGGTCGTGTGATGAGCACACCGACGAGTACGCCGACAATGGTGATCAGCGCAAAGCCTTGGAGATCACCGAGCGACAGCGCGGCCAGGGGTAACATGGCGACGATGGTGGTGGCTGCAGCCGCGCCGATGACCCAAAACGCCTTCCGGAACCGCGATCGGAACACGCGGTTCGTCGATACGTCTCCCTGCTGGAGTATCTCATCAGCGATGATGACGAGGTCGTCCACTCCAGTCCCGATCACCGCGATGAAGCCGGCGATGTGTGAGAGGTCGATAGCGAGACCGATAGCGGCCGAGAAGCCGAGCAGGATGAACACCTCAGCCGCCGCCGTCACTACCATCGGCACCGCGATCCGTGGCTCTCGGTACCGGTAGGCCACCGTCCCGGCGACAGCGAGCATGGTGAACAGTCCGGTGACGAGCGAAAGCAGCTTGAATTTCTCTGCTAAACTCGGCTGGATGTACGTGGAGGTCCCCTCGTCAATGTTGAGCGTCGTCGGCAAGGCACCGGCTCGCATATCCAACGCGAGGTTTTGCGCCTCAGAGAGGTTGGCGCTGGTGATCCGAAATCTCGGATCGTCTACGAAATCGCCACGTTTCATTTTGGTAGACAGGTCTCCCATACTCGCTGCGGACACGATTTCCCCTTTTGTGATCGTTCCGTTAACGACCTTTCCATTTGAAACGGTGTACAGGCAGTGGCCTGAATCGTTCTTATTGGCGGCGTAGGTGCATGGTGGCTGACTCAGGAAGCCGAATTCCCGCATCGCATTCGAGAAGTTCTTTGCGGCGTCCTGTTTAAGCGTGATCGGCACTCCGGGCCGTCCACCCCGTGGTTGGTCTGCTGGATCGACACTTTTGATTCCTTCCTGCGTGAACAGCTGGACGTTCCGGTACGTTTTCGTTCCGTTTTGCTCCACTGGGAAGTGCGCGACGACGAGCACTGTCCCGCGCTCGTCGATGAGATCGACGACCTCCTCTGGCTGTTTGTTCGGCACTTCGACCACGATGAACGCCTCATCACCCGTTGTAGATCGTGAGATCGACACCTCACCACCAGACAGGCCGGCACCCGTGACCTTCCGATCGAGGACGCCCTCAGCGGTTTCGAGCGTTTTGTCGGTGACGCCGTCTCGGATGTCATCGGTTTGAACGTCTTTCCCTTGGTTCTGGAGCGCCCGAGCGAACTCCTCTTGGGTTACGTTCTCGTTAAACACCTCAACGGTTCCGCTGTTCTGGGATGTCGGTTGCACCCGCACGTCCTGTGGCGACAATGATAATTCGTTTGTGAGTGCTCGTTCGAGCTTGGCCTGTCCTTGGGGATCCGATCCGTTGAATCCGACATCTTCGGCGGTCATTCCGACTAACGGCGCTCGGATCCGCGTTCCCCCCGATAGCTCCAGTCCGAACTGGAGGTTCGTCGGGCCAGCAGTGGCCGACTCTGAGGCGTTCTCTACCGTGGCGTTCTGGGCGCTTCCGCCGTTACCGACGGGAGCGAAAATCGAGACGGCACTCCCCAGAACGATCAGAACGAGCAACACGATGCGCCAGTTTTCCCGGAGGCTGAAATTCCGGCTCATCCCGCGACCCCCTCGTATTTGTAATACCGCAGCAGGCTCACGTTGAGCAGATACGTGTTCATCAGATCCGCAGTGAGTCCGAACACAAGTATCAGTCCGATATCGGGTAACAGGGGAATACCAAACACGAGTGGCGAGGAAAAGATGGTCATCACGACCATCGCCACGATCGAGGTGAGCGTCATCGTCACGCCGGTCCGGCGCGCGCGGTATGTGGATTCATAGAAGTCTCCACGCCGCCGGAGAATGCTGTTGTTGAGCAGTATGTCCGAGTCGACGCTGTACCCGATGAGCATCAACAGCGCTGCGACGGTTCCCAGCGAGAGCGGAATACCGAAGACGTTCATCAGCGCGACCGGGATCATGATGTCGGAGAAAGCGCTGACGACGATGGCGATCGACGGAACGAACGTTCGGAACAAGACGAACGTGAGCACGCTCATGCCGACGAACGCGACGGCCACCCCGATTAACGCTTGTCGTTGGGCGTCCGTGCTGAACGCCGCCGATCGCGTCTGGGCTGACTGAACCGTATACCCTTCTTCCTCCGCAGTGTTCATGATCTCGTTCACCTCACTCTGTTCGGTCGCCTGAATGGTCACAATGTAGGAATCGCCGCTCTCAACGACCGAATCCACCTCGTAGGGTAACTGCGATTCGAACGTCTGTTCGATCTGGTCGGGTGAATCGGACGCCGAGATCTGTAGCTCCGTCCCGCCGGTGAAATCAATTCCCGGCGTCACGGGCACGCCAGTGACGACGTACCAGCCCGCAATAATGAGAAGAGCGACCGCCAGCACGGCGAGCGGGATCGCAGCGAGCTGGCGGTTCGTGTACCGGCTGTACTCCACATCCGGTACCTCGAAGTCGGTCATGACAGGCTGTGTGAGACCAGATCTGATAAGCTTTTTTATACAATCCTGGTGAGCGTGATTTCCGTCTCCTCACGGTAAATATCTCACACTCACAACGCCAGTATCCGGGTCGGATCGCAGTTCAACGCGGTTGACGCCCAGTCGCGCTGCGCGTGTTCGTGTCGCGTTATCGTCCATCACGTCCGCGACGACGTCCTCGGTGTCGTCCGGTTCGACAGTGAGCACGTGTATCTCTCCGACCCCAGCTCGTTCACGACGGGTGATCTCTCCGACTGGTTGGTCGGCCGCGAGCTCCTGTTCCTTGGCCGTCGGGGATTCTTCGCCCCGCTCGATCGGAATCGTTCGTCGCTCTTCGATATCAATAATCTGCCACGTCACGTTCATGGGTGGCTCTGGCGCGATCGTTCCTTCGACAACGTCGTCTTCTTCGACGCCCGGATTGTCCGATAAGGTGTGTACCTGTCCGCTCTCGACATCGGTGAGCACTGCAGTGTCTGTTTCGGCGTGCGTAATGAGAAACGTGCTTTCCGTTTCGGTCGTCATACTCCGTCATTCACTGTGGACGGCTTTTTGTCTATCTGTCTCAGAAAGCGGTAGCTCAGTTGGCGTTCAGTCGATGCACCGCTGCCATCACGAGGACGGCCACCAGCGGCGGTAGCAGACCCGCTTCTCGGGGAAGCCCGTACAGAAACTGGACGATCGATCCAACGATCCCAGAGGGGACCGCGCCGCGTTGGCTTGCCGGCGCTGCAATGAGCGCCCCCCCATACAACGCAAGGAGGAAGAGAAAGCCCGATAACGCAATCCAGCGGTCGTAATCGACTGTGCCGTCGTGAACTCGGTGCTGTCGTGCCACAAGCAGGATGGGGGCGATGATCGGGGCGATAACGAACAGCCAGACCAGCAAGTACAGCGCGGGCTGGAAGGTGAATGTGCCGGCCGGCACGCCCGCGATCGAACTCAACAGCGCGACGGTACCAAGTCCGAACAGGATCGTTCCTCCGAGCGTGAGTAGTCCGCCAACGAGCACGTACAGTTTGCACAGCCGGGAGTCACTCGCCCGGAAGGCGTAGGGGACCGCCGTGATCGCGCCTGAATAGCTGGTCTCGCTCGTGCTCGTGTCCATCGTCGGGAAAAGGTAACCGGTCCGATTAAGCGCCACGGTGTCGGTTCGGCGTGTGTCGCCCGACTTATAGTACGTGCCAACAGAAACCGATCATGAACGTCGATATCGGCAACGCCCTCGACGCGGTTGCACAGCCGGGAGTGTCCGATGATTCGCTCCGACGACTCGACGACCGTGTGGCTGCCGCCCACGACCGGATCGAACGCGGAATCGCCGGTGAAGAATTCGGATACGCCGCGCTTTCGCTGCCCGAAACGACCGATTCAGACGCCATCCATGACGCTGTCGCTCCGCTCGCGGACAGCGAGTACGTGCTCACGGTTGGGATCGGTGGCAGCGCGTTGGGAGCGGCTACCGTCGCTGGCGCGCTCGGAGTGGGCGACCGCGCGCCCGTCCTCGACAACGTCGATCCGCAATCGGTGCAGACGACGCTGGAGTCGCTTCCCCTCTCGGAGACGGCAGTCCACGTCGTCTCCCGCTCCGGAACCACCGCAGAGACACTCGGAAACTTCCTGGTCGTCCGTGAGGCGATGGCCGACGCCGGCGTCGACTGGACCGACCGGACGATCGTCACGACCGGCGAATCGGGACCACTTCACGCGCTTGCGAACGAACACGCCTTACCGATGTTGTCGGTTCCAGCGGGCGTTCCAGGACGGTTTTCAGTGCTTTCGCCCGTGGGTCTCGTCCCCGCTGCGATACTGGGCTGTGACATCGAGGCAGTGCTCGCAGGCGGACAAGCCGGACGGAACGCGTTGGCACCCAGCCTCTTCGACTGCCCGGCCTACGCGTACGGTGCCGTGGCGGTGGCGCTCGAACGCCGTGGTGCCCACGTGAACGCGTTCGTCCCCTACGCCGAGCGACTTGAGTATTTCGCGGAGTGGTTCGCCCAGCTCTGGGCCGAAAGCCTCGGCAAAGACGGCATGGGTCAAACCCCGGCACGGGCGCTCGGCGCGACCGATCAACACTCACAGCTCCAACTCTACCGCGCCGGCAGACACGATAAACTCATCACGCTCGTCCGTCCGCGCAACCGCTCTCAGCTCACGATTCCAGATACCGAGATCGAGGAGTTGGCGTATCTCGGAGATACCGGCGTGGGCGAACTCCTCGACGCGGAATTCAAAGCAACCGAAGCGAGTCTCGCAGCGGCAGGCCAACCCAACGTCCGCGTCGAGATCGATCGACTCGACGCGTCGACCCTCGGGGAACTGCTGTACGGCATGGAGGCCGCGTGTATTCTCGCTGGCGAGTTGCTCGATGTCGAGACGTTCACCCAACCCGCTGTCGAATGGGGGAAACGAGCCGCCCGTGGACTGCTCGGGGACACCGACGCGCCCGAAGCCGACGCGATCACTGAAAAAGAACAGCTGATGATCGAAGCCGATTGCTCTGAATGATTGGCGTGTGACAGGATCGCATCGCTTGTATCGTTTTCGACTTTCCGAACGCGCAAGATCTATTCGATAACCGTTCGTACGACCGCTAATGGATCAACAGACGCCGTCCCTGAGGTGGACCGAATAACGATGGCCGAAACGTCTGACCGATTACAGACAGTTACAACCGCGATCATGATCGCCATCGGGGCGTACGTCCTCGGAAACATCGTTGCCAGCACGGTGATGTATGTGTTATTTCTTGTCGGGATTCCTATGGAAGGATACCCCGAACGGATGGCGGTGTTGAGCACACTCACGGTGCAGGGTGTCGGGTTCCTCGGATTCGGGCTTGTGTATCTTCATTATACCGATCAACTCGATCTCCTTTCGATCGATCGTCCCAGTCGTTCTGATATCGGCTACCTTCTCGGTGGAATCGTCGCCATATTGCTCAGTTGGCGAGTGATCGGCATCGTATTCACACAGCTGTTGGGCATCGATCCCGCAGAAAGCTCATTCATCGAACAGGGCATCCAAAACCCGACATTGTTGCTGGTGTTGGCTCCGCTGTCGATCCTCATCGTTGGACCGGGTGAGGAGTTGCTGTATCGGGGAATCGTTCAGGGATCAATCAGGCGCGTTCTCGGACCCGTCGGCGGGATTCTCATCGCCAGTGCCGTCTTCGCGTCGATCCACGTGTTCGGACTGATCGGCTCACCGTTAGAGACGCTTGCAACCCTGCTCACGGTGTTCGTTCTTGCTCTCGTCCTCGGCACTGTCTACGAGCTATCGGAAAACCTCCTCGTTCCGGCGCTCATTCACGGACTGTACAACGCCACGCAGTTCCTGCTCGCTTACCAGCAAGCGACCGGCGGACTCTCGGGGCTTGGCTAGTTGAGGGCACTGTCAAAAAAATGTCTCGCTGACTACTGCCAGTGACGATTGATCTCACCGCTTTGAATGGTTCCGGTTCTCGTGTTGGAACGTGAGACCAACATCCACCGGAACGCGCCCGCTTTCGCCGCTGTTAGCGGCCCATGTGGCGGCGACGGTCACCCGTTCGAAGTTTCCGTTGTGAAGGAACTGTCTCAGATCCCGTTTGTCGCTTTCAGTGAAGGTTCGCGTGTCGAGCTGTTTCACTTTGTAGTTCCCGTTGTGTTTGATTCCGATGAACGTGAACTGGTATTCGACGGGGCGTTCCGTCGCTTCGCGCTGACTCATGAACGGGCCGGTGGTCGTGCCGTCGTGGTGTTGGCCGCCCACCGAAACGTTCCGGACGTACCAACCGTCGTTATTCGTGGCCCAGTCGGTCGCATACCGGAAGGAGATGAGCACCTCCTCGCCCGCATAGTCGGACAGATCGAACGTTTGGTTCGTCCATCCCTCGGACTGGCCGGTGAAGCCGGGAACGTTCCCTTTCACGGTCGGATGAGCGCCGTCCGCAGTCGTCGAGACGGTGTTCTCGTTCGAGAGGCTCTCCCACGTTTCCCCACCATCAGTGGAGACCTGAACGAAGCCGTAATCCCAGTTCTGTTCGATATCGTAGTACGTTTCGAAGGAGAGCGTCGGATCGCGTTCGCTGACGTTCGCCTCTACGATAGCGAACCGATCAAGGAGATTGCCCGAACCGCTGTGGAGCACTTGGCCCTCTCCGTCAACCGGATCAGTAGTCGTGTTCCACTGGGTACCGATGTAATCCGTTCCTGAGACGTTCACGTCCGTGATCGGACCTTTACCAGCAGTGTCGTACGTCTGGTACGCGGTTCCCCACGCGCCTGCCGTCTTCACGTTCCGGGAGGTGTTGACGTTCAAATCAACACCGTCGATGTCGTATCGGTCATTCGGTGGCTGGTTTCTGCCGTCCAGCACGGCTGCGGTTGCGAAGTCCTGATACAGGTGGTAGAAATCCGTGTCCGCACCGTATTCATCGAGCGTTTGTTCGACGCCTGCGATCCCGTTTTTCTTCTCTTTGAACAGATCAGAGATGAACCCTGATCCGTAGCGGTCGGTGAGATACATCTGGAAGAGGTACGCCTCCCCATAATCTGCGAGAATGTTAATATCGCCCTGATCACCCCAGTTTGTCAGCGAGTTCGAAGGTAGCTGTTCGTAGGCGCCGACGTGGCCGTCGGGAACTCCGTAGCCGACGGCGTACTCCGCGAAGTCGGCCATCCCTTCGTTGATCCACGATGTCTCATCACCGTCGTAGTCGCCGTGGATCAGGTGTTGGTATTCGTGGGCAAACGTCCCTTCGACGCCGACCCGCTGGTTCGACTCGTTGATCGCGTTCCACTCGGCGGAATCGACCGTGATGACGTTGCGATCGGTGTACGACTGGACAGTTGGGGAGTAATATCCTGCTGTGTACACTGGATACTCCGGATCATTGTAGTTCTCATCCCGGATGTTCGTCACCAACAGCACAGTTTTGTTCCCTGCGTTCTCGGTGGTGTGGTAGTAGTCATCAGGCAACTCTGTTTGATTGGCGACCGGGCTGTTGTTGCCGTCCCGCGGCGTGGGTGTCCCGAACAGTTCGGACTCCGTCGGATGAATCGTAGTGTCGAACTCCGAAACGAGGTGATCTACCTGTGCGTCCGAAATGCTCGGCGTCGGACGTGGGTCGCCGTCGGGCCAACTCATATCGTTCGCTACCCAGACCTCGATGTTGTCACCGACGCCGCGGAGCGTGAACGTCTCGAACGTATAGCCGTTCGGTCTCGATGTGGGGAATTGGCGCGTTGCTCCCTCACTCGCCGTGTCGCTGGCCGCCGTGGTCCGGTCAGCCGTATCTGACGCCGACTCGAGGTGCACCGGCTTTTCTAATGCCTCCTGTGATGGCTCGACCGGACGCGGCGATTGACTCGAATTGTTTACTAGCTGGTTGGATGACTGGACAGTTGTCTGTCGGTGATTTTCATCGTCCATCTGGGGGACGGCACCGCCTCCAGTCCCCACAGCGGCGGCCGAAACCACAAGGACGGCCGCCAGTAGGATAGTTTTGATACGCATTCCGAACAGATGTGTTCGATCATACCAAATAATACTTACGAATTTCATACCAAGTTATATTATATAGTAATTATCACTATGATGGTTCAGGACCGTCCTGTCGCCGCGCATTCCCGGATGATGGACTCCATACCACAACGCTAACGGGTCTTCCACCCGAAGGGAATACAATGAGTGGTGATGGCTCCCACCGGAACGATGACGCGCCCGCTGGTTCGTCGGACGACGGTGAGCCGGCCGGTTCGGACACTGAGGAGCCGTCTGTAGAGGCGTTGCGCCGGCAAGTTGAGGAGAAATACGACTTCGACGATTTTGGTCCTCGGGACATGGAGCGAATGACCCCGGAGGAGTGGGACGCCGCATTCGATCCGGAGACGTGGATCACAGGCACGGAGTTGCTTGATCGGGTCGAAGCCGACATGAAACAGCGGATTGCCGACCGGGACGTGTTCGCCCGTATCGAGCGACTTTCAGATCCTGATCGCCTTGTTGCGTACTCTGATGAGGGGTACGCCGTCGTGTTCGGGGACGGGAGTGTCAAAGGAGAAGGGATCGTTCTCCGGGACATCAAACCGTCGGTTGCCCTGTGTTCGATGGATGAATACGAGGCACCGGAGTTACAGCAAGGAGAAGTGCTCCCGCATCCTTCAGAGGTACCGGAAGGAAGTGGATCGCTCGGACACCGAATGATGCTGTTCGTCGGCGTAGCGATGGCGGTGATGGGCGTTCTCCTGATTGGGAGTACGGTCGTCAGTGGTTCTGAGCGGGCGGTTATTGGAACGGCGTTCGGTCTCGGATTCATCGTAGTCGGGGTGGTGTTGTTCGTCATCGTGGCGAACGCCCGCCTCTCGGATCGATTTCGGTCCGAGGAGTACCGGGATCGGCTTCGAGCTGTCGGTCGCGGCTCGGACGAACAGCCCACGGTACTGGATGAACTCGAAACGGATGATGACGACGCCACCGACGAATCGGGCGATACGCCCTCACACGGGCTGTAGCGGCGCTGTCGGCGGCTTCGGTGGGTTTATACGAATACGGTTCTGACACCAGCCTGTGTATGAACAGACGGGAATTTCTCCGCACAGCCGGCGGCGCTGCGGGGACCGCGGCTGCGACGTCTGCAGTTGCCGGACCAGCCGCCGCTCAGGAGGGTGGAGGTGGCGGATCTGGTCCGATCGACTACGGTGGCTATCTGGAGAACGCCAATGGTTGGAGCAGCGGCGGCACAGCCGATAAGACCGGAAAAAGTGAAGTCACCATCGCGGTCGGTCCGGGCAGCTCGAACAAGTTCGATCCGGTGGCGGTCCACGTCGATCCCGGCACGAAGATCATCTGGGAGTGGAAGGGACCTGGCCACAACGTCCAAGCTAAAGATGGCCAATTCAAAAGTGAGACCAAAAGCGAAGGCACCTACGAGCACACTGTCGATAAGAAGGGTGTGATCCCCTATTTCTGCCAACCGCACAAGGGAATGGGAATGTTAGGTGCGATCGCTGTCGGTCAAGTCCCTCGTAAGTCACCAGCTGCTGCGCAAGAAGTCGAACCCGAGGAGATGGGCGTTCCCATTCAGCCTCACTACGTGGGCTTCGGAGCCGGACTGATGATGACGACGTCCCTCGTGTTTACGTTCTATCTACTCAAATACGGTGAGAGCGCACACACCAAAGGAGGGAACAGCTAATGCCATCCGGTGATAGCAGCTACGGAGCGATCCATCGATACGAACCAGCGAGAGAGAGCACAGCAGCGGCGATCGCGATCGTCCTTCTCACCGTGTTCGAAGTCGTGTTCGTGGGGATGTTCACCTACGGACTCTCTACTGGGTGGGGACTTGATCCGTACGGAAACATGTTTTTGGGCGGCTTGCTCACGCTGATCTTCGTCGATCTCTCATTCATCCTCCTACTGTACAGAAAGGAGTTCCTCCCGGACGTGATGGTCGTCAAAAAGCGGCGCCGTAAGTGGGAAGATCTGTACGTGAAAGAAGAAGACATGGACGGACAGACCGCTGCTGATGTCGACGTTTGGGAGAGCATCAAACAAACGGTGTACCCGTACTACAAACGGTGAATACGTATGGCACAAGGAGATAATGACAAATATCCGGCTGAAACTGGCCGTCGACGGTTCGTGAAAGGTGTGGTAGGTGCGGCGTCGCTGGGTGCGGTTGCGACCGGCACCGGCGTCGCAACGACCTCGCTCACGTCCTCGTCGGGAGAAGGTGGTGGTATTACGAAGTACAGGGCGATCGAGAACACGGGCGGCCCAGCCCCCCGTGGTATGCCTCAGATCCCGATCAAGATCGGGAGCAACGGCGAAATCATTGGGCGATGGCCCGAGCCAAAAGAGGTGAAACAGGGCGGGAAGACGGTCACTGTTGCGGAAACCAACATCGGTGGCACCACCTACACCACGGAGTGGTTCCAGTACTGTGGCGTCCAAACCTACGCAGGGATCGATCCCGAGGCCGACCAGGACAACGTTTTCAAGTCAGCGTCGAGTCCCAATTACGAATGGCAAAGCAGCGAACTGTCAGCTGGTGATCCGCTCACGCTCGATCATTTCAGCAATTACAAGGAATGGGGCAACGACATCGGTAAAAGCGGTCTTGGGAAGCCTGCGGACGCCACGTGGCGATCGAACAACACTGAAACCGCGATTCCGGTCCAAGTGCTACGGAGCAAGCGGATCGAGGAGATGGCCAAAAACGACAAGTGGCTGGAGGCGAGCACGGACCAGGGTGTCATCGCATGGCTCAATAAGTGCACCCACTTCTGTTGTGTGCCCGGTTACAAGGCGTTCGGCGGGAGCGCCCGGTTCGGTGCCGAAAATAAGGTGTACTGTCAGTGTCACCAGTCCGTGTACGATCCGTTCAGCGTCATCGAAACGTCCTTTACGGCGCTTCCCCGACCGGCTGGTGATAGCAGCAGCGAGTCGGAAGGCAGCGGTGGTGGAGGGGAGTAAGCAACGATGAGCTTAGAACCTCGGGACGACCACGATCACGACGCTTGGTTGGAGAGCAAGGACCTCTCGCCGGTCGAGCGGGGGTATCTCAGTACGCTCATGTGGCTCGACAAGCGGTTTCGCGTCGTCGACTACCTGGAGCTGTTAGAGAACCTCTACTATAAGGTCAACCTCCAGATGCCAAAGAGCCACACAGAACAGTACAACCTTGATAACAAGTTCTGGTACTGGTATCCGTTGTACTCGCTCGGCTTTTTCTCGCTATTAGCGTACCTCGTTGCCGCGTTCAGCGGCGCACTGCTCGGGTTTTACTACTCGCCTGGCGCCACCGGTGCGGGTGGTAACCCAGAGATAGCCTATCAACAGCTTGAGTTCATCATGATGGATCTGAACTTCGGGTACATGCTCCGGAGTATCCATCGGTGGTCTGCCCAGGTGATGACCGCCGCAGTATTTTTACACATGCTCCGGGTGTATTTCACTGGCTCGTACAAGGAGCCTCGGGAACTCAACTGGCTGCTCGGGATCGTACTCATCTCGCTCACGCTAGTGTTCGGCTATTCCGGCTATCTGTTGACGTGGGACCAACTCGCCTACTGGGCCAGCCAGATCGGCGTCGAGATGGCGCTGTCAATACCATTATTGGGTGAGTGGGTCGCAAACCTCATCTTCGGTGGATTTACTCCGAATCCCGCAACACTTCAACGGATGTATATCATGCACGTGTTCTTACTGCCGTTCATCGTGACGGCCCTGATCGCCATCCACATCGGGATCGTCTGGATGCAAGGTATCGCGGAACCACACTGAACGGTCGATTGCTATCTCCGCTTATCCGATCGGACTAACAAAACGTTGAAGGTAGCGCGATGGCAACTCAAGATAACGAACAATGACCGAGAGCGACTCCACTGACGATGCCATCCGAACAGACGGAACCGGCATCGTCGCCCCGGACGACGAAACCCCAACGTGGAGCGATCGGAAAGGTCGCACACAGGGGCTATCCCGGTTGACCTACGAGTATTTCGAGCGTGCTCGCCGTGAGGACCAAGACCTGCGGACCGAATCGAGCTACATTGAGCGCGACGTGCTCGGGTTCCCGTCTTGGCCCCACGAAACCATCCGGAACCTCGCTATCGCGTCCTTTTTCGTCGGTATGATCCTCTTTCTCTCAGCGACCCTCCCGCCGCACCTCGACGCACCGGCGAACTCCGCCCAGACGCCGGAAGTCATTCTTCCGGACTGGTATCTGTACTGGTCGTTCGGACTGCTCAAGCTCGGTCCGCTCAACCCAGAGATGTCCGTCCTCGGCGGACAGAAACTGATGTCCGATCGTACCTACGGGGTGCTTGCGAACCTCGTCATCGTTGGTGCGATCGCTATCGTGCCGTTCTTGAACAAAGGATCGGCGCGCGTCCCGTTGAACAACCGTTTTGGGCCGCCATCGGTGTGTCCGGCGTGGTCTTCTCGATCACGATCGCCACGCTCTCGGTCAAAAACCTCATGCCGACGATGATGCCGCCACACCTACTGTTCGATCTGACGTTCCTGCTTCCGATCGTTGCCGGCTGTCTGACCTACGCGGTGCTCAAAACGATGCGCGAAGGGTACATGTACGAACTGAACCGACGGTACTATCGACTCCGACCCCCCCGGTAAGTCGTTTTCCGTCATCGGCCGGATGGATACAATTCCGTTACACTAATATTACTACGCTAAAATACGTTGTAACCGAGCGTTCTCGCTCAGTGATCGGATCGTGAGTACGAGCACCAACCAGCAGATCGACCAGTCGAACCGAGAGACAAAGAACAGCAAGCGTATACGGCTGGACGGGAGCACACACCGGATCATTGAAATCGGGCGAGACAGTACGTCGGTGTTTTCTGATGGGACGATGTATCAGTTGTATCTGTATCACATCCTCGTTGACTCTACGAACGATTTCTCAAGAGGATTTGAAGCCGGTCCGGTCGACATCGATGTTGGAAACGGCTATCGGCAGTTCCCAGTCGATCGCGTGTTGCGCGTTGAAGAGTATCCGCTGCTGATAGAGGGTCGTCGGACGAGCATTACGGAGTGGGTTGTCGCCGTCGGTGAACGCGATCTCGCCTCCCAAGCGAAGTGGAAGGGGTTGCCCAAACCGATCGAACAGGAGTTGTCCTATCGCTGCCGGCCCTCATCGTACATCGACACGCGGCCGTGAACGCCGATAAGAGAGACGCTAGGGCTGTTTCTGTGACAACATGTCGCTTTCCTCCGAGACCGACCGACACTCACGCCTCACACGGAGGAACGGGTGAAACGTGGGTGTACTGGTCGGTACTGCTTTGCAAAGTATTTGTTCTTGGCCGATAATACACGGATATGCAGAGGCGCACGGTGGAACGAATCGAAGGTTGGCCCTCCCGTCAGTTCACTCAAGGGGATGTCGGACTGCGTGATCTGGCGAGTGCCGGATTCAGCGGGGCAGTACACGCTGGCACGTGGATACTCATGTCTGAGGGCCAAAGTGTCGGTGTCTTCGATGGTGATGTTGATGAGATAACGTCTGTTGGAACGATTTACATCAGCCCTGATCCGGTCCTCCCGGTACTCTTCTCGATGTTAGAACAAGAACCCGTTCGGAGTAGCTCCCATCACACCACACGGGTTCCGCTCAAAAACCAGACCAACGCGTTCGACGATTGGAATGGCCGGCAGGAGTACATCGGTTATCTCCGGTTGTCTTCCGATGGGGACGAGTACTACGTCGTGTACGATCAAACCGGCTCGACGAGCGTCGCGTTCGTCGGACCGGAGAATCGGTTTTTGACCAACGAACAGGCCGACACCATCGGCCACACTATCACTGGCGAGTACACAGTCGCGATCGCACCCATCGCCCCGACTCCGGTCTCGAAACCGGCGAACAAAACGCCGTCAGACGCGTCGCCCAGCGCGCTTCCGGGGCAGTCAGAGCGTCTGATTACCGACGGGGCGAGCGAGAGCGTCGAGGATCTTCGACGACGCATCACCGCACTTGAGCGCGAGCGCGACGCACTCAAAACCGAACGAGACAACCTCCTCGAAGAGCGGGATCACCTCAACGCGAAGATCACACGATTACAAGAGCAACTCAATGACCTCGAATCGGCGTCCACGTCTCGGACCTCGTCTACCAACACAAGCAACGCGACGGAGTTAGTCCCTGAGAAGGCGCTGTCGGGCACCTCGCTGTTCGTTCGGTACCATAACCAAAACCGGGCGACGCTCACCGACGCATACCACGGGGAGGCCCCTCCTGAGGAGGTAAACGACAACCTTACGCTTGAACACCACACGAGCTTCGACGCCGAAAACACGGTCGTTGAAAACGAACCGTTTGAGCAGTTTCTTACCGATTCCATCGAGTTCGATGTCGTTTCGTGGGTCGTTCGGGACCTGCTTCATGTCATCTATAATGCGGGGTATGAAGACGACTTGGCAGAACTGTACGATTACATCCCGGATATCGATAGGGCGGCACTTCACGCGCGCAACACCGTCGACAGCACCTCGATCTACTTCGACGTGGTGTGTTTCGACAAGCGCGGCGATCCGCTGTTGGTAATCAACATCCACGATTCGAACGACCCGACCACGGAGATGGAACTAGAAACGCTGCTTGACGACGCGAGCGTGGCGGCGAGCGAGTGGCCGGTGACGGGTGCACTGCTCGTTACCACAAGCTACTTCGAATCGAACGCGCTCACCGTCGCTGACGACGCTACGGCCGGTGGTGGTGGGCTGTTTAGCAGTTCTAGTAGAGCGAACTACGTCCGACTCTCCAGAAAGAGTGGGTTCCACCTCTGTCTCGTTGAAGCACGCCAGCGGCAGTTTCACGTTGCGATGCCGGATCTCTGAATTACCCTTCGACTTCCGCAACCTCGTCGATCTTCATCCCACTGAGCTTCTCGTTGATCTCATCAAGCTTCCCATCGAGGTCGCTGACGAATTCGTCGGTCCGATCAGTCGTGATCGCTCCTTGACTCGATGGCTCGATCAGATCCTCCTCTTCGAGGACGCGAAGCGAATACCGCACCTTATGGTGGGGATACCCGGTCTCATTGGACATCTTCACGATTCCGATCGGCTCGTTCGTGATAACCATCTTGAGCACCTGTAAGTGCCGTTCCAACATATCGACCTCTTTCTCCAGTCTATCTATCATGGCACTTGTTAACTTGTGTTTGATGCTTTTAAATGTTGCTGTCTTCTCGAAAAACCTAGTTATCGTGTGGGGTACGTTACCACCCCAGATCGGTTACGGCCCGGACGGCTGATCGGCGCCGAGCCAGAACGACCACACTCAATTGGATAATAGGTTTGGGGACGTTTAAATCGACCACAATCAGGGAGAACGCGCAGAACGTTGTTCGGCAGACAGGCAACGCTGGTATCGAAATCTGTTTAGCGCGGTGGCAGGAACGTCCGCGTATGACTGTAACCATCGTCGGCTCGCAGCTCGGCGACGAGGGGAAGGGCGGTATCGTCGATCTGTATGGCGATTCCGCGGATATCGTCGTCCGATACCAAGGCGGAGACAACGCCGGCCACACCGTCGTGCACGACGGCGAGACGTACAAGCTCTCGCTCGTTCCCAGCGGTGTCGTTCGTGGCACAACGGGCGTTATCGGTAACGGCTGTGTCGTCAATCTGGCGACGCTGTTCGAGGAGATCGACACCCTCAGGGAACGCGGGTTGGAACCGGACGTTCGGATCGCTGCGCGCGCTCACGTGATTTTGCCGTACCACCGTGTGCTTGATGGCATCGAAGAGGAGGCGAAAGACGATCTCGCGGCGGGAACGACCGGCCGGGGGATCGGTCCGACGTACGAGGACAAAGCGGGCCGCCGCGGGATCCGAGTCGGGGATCTGCTCGATCCGGAAGTGCTCCGCAAACGGCTCGAATACGCCGTTTCACACAACCGGGCGCTCGCAACGGATGTGTACGGCATCGATCCGGGTGAATCGTTCGATGTTGATCATCTGTATGAAGCGTGTCGGGACTTCGCTCAGCGGCTCGAAAACAGGGAGATGGTCGTCAATTGCGGTGAGTTCCTGTCTTCCAAGATCGACGCGGGCGCAACTGCCATGTTGGAGGGCGCACAGGGAACTGCCATCGACATCGACCACGGCATCTATCCCTACGTCACGTCCTCGAACACCACCGCAACCGGTGCACCGGCGGGAACGGGACTCAGTCCAGCAACGGTCGGCACCGGAGAGATCGTCGGCATCGTAAAGGCGTATCTCTCCCGCGTCGGTACCGGACCGCTTCCGACGGAACTCGGACACGTCGAGGGTCAGACCCCGACCGACGGCGGGAATCCGACAGCCAGTGATATCGCTACGTACATTCGGGACGAAGGCGGGGAATATGGTACTGTCACCGGTCGGCCGCGCCGCGTCGGCTGGCTCGACATGCCGATGCTCCGGCACGCGGCCCGAGCGAACGGCTTCACCGGACTCGCCGTGAACCATCTCGACGTGCTCGCAGGTTTAGAGGAGGTGCAGGTCGGTCACGCCTACGAACTCGATGGGGAGACGCTGTATTCAATGCCGACGACCACTGAGCAGTGGGGGCGGTGTGGGGTCGTAACGAAGACATTCGAAGGATGGCCCGAAATTGACCCTGCAGTCGTCGAACAGGGTTATGGGTCACTTCCTGACGCGGCACGAACGTATCTCGACTACATCAGTGCGGAGCTGTCGACGCCGATCTACGCGGTCGGTGTCGGTCCGGGACGAGCGGAAACGATCGTCCGCGAAACCCCGTTTTGAACAGTCCCGACCCGGCACGCTTTTGGCTCGAAGCATCGAGTGAACAAGTATGAAGGAGACGTTGATGGATATCCTGTGTTGTCCTCTTGACAAAGAAACGCTTGAGCTTGAAGTGACTCAGACGGACCAAAGCCAAACGGAGACGGAAATCATCGACGGAGAACTCGTCTGTGCTGAATGTGGTACGAAGTATCCGATCGAGGATGGAATTCCGAACTTATTGCCCCCTGACATGAGAGAGTGAGGCGTGCCTGAACCTGTACTTTTTTTACGCCCACACCCATTTAAGTAACCCGTGCAGGATAGTCTCACCGTTGATGTCAATCCCGAAGGGATGCACACGCTTAGGGTCCCCGAGAGCTTCGAGACACAGGGAGGGTTCGATGTCGTCCTGCGGAATCACGGTGAGTCGACGCACGTGTATCTCAACCTTGATGCCGAACTGTCGGAGGTCGCTACGCTCGACGCCACCAACTACTACATCGAACAGGGAGAGACGCTCTCGCTTACGATTCCGGTTTCTTCGGGGATAGCAGTTGAAGGAGAATTGACAGTTGCGACCGCGTACGGCAGCGAAAAGCGACTCGTTCCCGTCTCCATCAAGCCGGCCCCGCCGGATCACTCGTCAGTCAATGTCGATTCGACGCTGTCGGGATCACGCCGTCCACGACGAACAAACGGAGCGGGTCCGACGCCGTCCCCACCCAGAAAACGACCGACCATCGACGAACAGACGATTCGCCGGGCGCTGCCAGCAGTCGTGTTCGGCACGATCGCTATCGCGCTCGCGCTTTCTTCGGTCTTCGTTGCTGGTGGATTGCGGATCGGTCTCGGCCTATTGGCACTCCTCGCTGGCTCTATCGTGATCGTTCAGCTCTCAGACTGACGATTGACGACGCGTCGTTCTGGGACAATCGGACTGGGAACAGCTACTTAGTTCGTTTCAATTATTACCAGTGTGAGCTTCTCATGGTTGCTATCGAAACACAGATGATTGCTCGAATCGGCTCACACTGCTGTCCAATTCCACAACACATTTAACTGACTGGCCAGTTAGCGACAATACGGTCTAACTGGCCAGTCAGTTACTGCGACAACAATGTCTGAGGACACCACGGAGGAACTGATGGGAGCGACCTACCGGGCGCTGTGCAAGCACGGCTACGCGTCGCTCCGGATGCAAGATATTGCGGACGAATCGACCAAGAGCAAGGCAGCGCTTCACTACCATTATGAAAGCAAGCACGATCTTCTCGTCGCGTTTTTAGAGCACCTTTACGAGCAGTTCGAAGACGACATCGGTGCCGACTGCGGTGACGATCCGGCGACGCGACTCGTCACGTTCGTCGAGGAACGACTCACTCCACGAGGGGACGGACAGAAGGAGTTCCAAACGGCGCTCCTTGAAATCAAAGCACAAGCACCGTACGACGAGGCTTACCGCGAACGGTTGGCGGAATTCGATCGACTTGTTTTCGATCGGCTCCGGTCGATGCTCCAGACGGGAATCGATCGGGGGGTCGTCGACGACGAGATCGATCCGGAGGACACGGCTGCGTTTCTGGTTGAACACATCAACGGCGCACAAATTCGGCACGTCACTGTCGATGCCTCACTCGGGGCGGCGCGCAACCGACTCCGGACGTATCTCACAGAGCAGGTCTTGACAGGGTCGGAAGCGGCGGGTAGTGGTGAGTAGGGGCCAATCCCTTTCGTGGGTCGTTCACGACACGAGATGCGTTTGGTGCTCACCCGATCTCGTCTGCACGACCCGTCTCGCGGAGGATAAACGGGCCGATAGCGAGTGTCCGACGAGCGATCGTGACGAGGCGCAGGATGTAGGTTGCGAGCAGCAGAAACGGAACTGTTGTGAGCGTTACCGCGCCGTTGAAAACCCAATACATATTATCGATTCTGAGGGTCGTGCCCGGAAACGATCCCGGATCGAGGAACGCGAGCGTCGCAACCGCAACACCCAACGCTGGAATCGAAGCATAAATCATGTACCGAGAGAGTTCAATGAGTTCCCATTCGAAAAACAGCGTTTTGATGTGCTCGCGTGCGGGTCCAAAGAACGTGAGCACCTCGATGAGATCGTCGAACGCCTGTTTTTCGTCGTCAGAGAGTTGGTCTGTGTGCTCGTCGCGGAGCCGTCGTGCTTGGTAGATTTTCCACGAATAGTTAAAGTCCAATCCGAATTTCACGACCTGATACCGGCCGAACTGAGCACCTTCGAGCTCGTTGTTCACTGCCTCCGCGTTTTGTGTGAGACTCTCGACGAACCGGCTGATATGGCCTTGCAGTTCCGAATCACGGTCGTTCGCTATGACATCTTTCAGGTCCGCTGCCTTTTTCTGACTCGCATCGATGAGCGCCCGGAGGAACGACGACGGTTCTGGCGGGCTGGTCGTTCCGAGAAACGGCTCGACATCCCGGCGAAACGTGAGTGCCCCCTTCATCCGATCGCGTTGGTCACCGAGTGGTCCGTTCTCCTGTGAAATGACGAGTTGGCTGATCGTGACGACGAGAGTTACTCCCGTGATCAGCGACCCGACGTACGCCTGCATCGTCGTCTCGACCGGATCTTTACTCGACATAGCAGCGCGCAACGGTGTGGCATCGGCCGCGGCAAGCATCATTAGGAATACGAAAAAGACGACACTCCCTATTGCTGTGAGCGACAGCCGACCGGCATCGAGTTGGAGCGCGAGCCTGAACCGACTCCATTGGCTCCCGACCCGTTCTTTAATCGTATCGCTTGGCTGGGAGTCTCTCATTCGATAGTCAATAATTTTTGATACAGATGTATGAGTGTAGTGAAACGCGTCTGCTACCGATAGTCGGTCTCGGCTACCGCTCTAAGATCGCTCGGAGCGCGAATGTGAGGTTTTCTCGGCGTTCGACAACGCGCCGGAAGAAATACGAAGCCCATCTCTTCCCGTACGGAACGTACTGGTACACGTCGTGTTCCGCCGCGAGTGCTGCCTGTGCGTCCTCTCTGACACCCATAAGCATCTGTATCTCGAATGGGGTACCGTAGGCGTCGTGGAGTTCGATGGCGCGGTCGATCATTTGTGGATCGTGGCTCCCGACGGCGACCGCTCCGGTGCTCGTTTCTGAAAACAGATATTTCAAGTGGGTGCGGTACTGTTCGTTCACCGCCGATCGGTCGGTGTAGGCGACGTTTTTCGGTTCGTCGTAAGCTCCCTTTACGAGCCGGACTGTTCCGGGAAGTTCGACAAGGCGGCGGAGATCGTCTTCGGTGCGCTGGAGGTTCGCCTGAATGCAGACGCCCATCTCCGGATACTCCGTAACGAACCGCTCGAACGCGTTCAGGGTCGCGTCCGTCGTTGTTCGATCCTCCATATCGATCCAGACGAACACCCCCATATCACGGGCGGTCCCTACGATAGCGCCGAGATTTTCCATGAACGTCGTCTCGTCGATTCCGAGACCGATCTGTGTGGGCTTGACGGAGACGCACGCTTCAAGATCCGTCCGTCCGATATCTCGACACAGCTGTCGGTAGCGATCCACGTCCGCGCTGACTGCCCTCCGCTCATGATGGTGCTCTCCGAGTACGTTACAAATGGTGTGTATCTCTCGGTCGCGCAACTGACGCGCGTGCTCAAGCGCCTCTGCTTGGGTTTCGCCAGCCACAAACCGGCTCGCAATAGGTGGGATCATGGCGGCAATTACTGCCGTGCCCCACATAGCCTCACTGATTCCTCTCGGTGGTGATAGCTACATCGGTTCTGGTCTGTCACGCCGACAGCCGCCGAAGATCGATCGAACCGTTATTCGTTTCAAAGGTGAGTGTATGCGTCCCCTTTCCCAGCGTGCCCGAAACGGTCGTCGGGCCGTCGTCGGTGAGTGCGATGTCGTGTAGATCGATGGGGGTATGAGTGGTGGTCGCTGTAACGGTTGCGTTGAGATGTCGCGCCAGCGCCGCGTCGATCCGTCCGTTATCCGTATGGACGGCCACATCATTCGAGATCGATGGAACGTCGATCTCGATCGAACCGTTCGACGCCGTCGCCCCCCTGAGACCACCGATATCGCGTGCGACGATCGAACCGTTGTTTGTTGAAAGCGCAACCGTGCCGTCGACGTTTTTGACTGACAAGCTCCCGTTTTGGCTCGCCAGCTTCGGATCACCGGCTGTGTCTCGTACCTTGATGGCACCGTTGTTCGTCTGGAGCCGTTCGATCGGTGCTCCGTTCGGGTATCCAATCAGCAGTGACACGTCTACTCGCTCGGCGTCCGTCTGGTCGTACTTCGTCGTCACCGTGAGTCGGTTGTCCGAACGATCCGTTTTCACCGACACTGCCTCGATCGACCGTTCTGTCGGACCACGAATCTCGATGTCGAGTGTCGCTGTGGTCTCCTCGTGTCCACGGACGGTCACCGGGCCGTTACGATTGTGAACCCGCAAGCTCGTTTCTGAACCCACGTCGTGGGTCCGGTGTTCTGTCTGTCTCATTCGATTTCCGTTTCCGTTGTCGACCTGTATCGGAGAGAGACACCCGCCGACCAACCCGAAACCGGCCGCAACCCCGGCGATGAATGCTCGTCGCTCCATACATGAATGTACGATTTATCAGTGAAAAACCCTCTCGAAATAATAGTATATACTGTTTTTCATTCTGGCTGATACTGTCGGACGGGTAGCGCTGCGGTGAGACGCAGAACGCAAAACGAAGCGGCCAAAACCCTGCTGGTCGAACGCTCAGCATGGCCGCCACAACCCGTCGTCGAATCGTGAAGGACCACCCGAAGGCTGTCACGGGTGTGCTCTCCGTGTTCGGATACGCACTGGTGTTGAGTGCGTTCGGGGGATTCATCCCGTTGTTTCCATCTCTATCTGAGGAGACCGTCCTCCTCTTTTCGGATCTCATCACAGTCGTGAACTCGTTCGCGCTGGTGTCGTTGCTCACAGGCTGGTATTTCATCCGGACTGATCAGGTGTCCCGACACCGCGTTGCGATGTTGTTCGCGTTCGCGCTCATCTGTGTGTTTCTGGTGCTTTATTTGTGGAAGGTCGGCGGCGGGTTCGAAAAGAGTATTCAGATCAGCGACGGGCAGTTCCTCGCGGCGTATGCGTCGGTCATTAGACCGGCGTACCTCCTCATGCTCGCGGTTCACATCCTTCTTTCAGTGGTGGCCGTCCCCGTCGTGTTGTACGCCGTCGTCTTGGGGCTCACGCACACACCAGCTGAGCTTGTCGACACCGCTCACGCGCGGGTCGGACGCATCGCCGTCGTCTCGTGGTCGATCAGCCTCGCACTCGGGATTATCACGTATTTCATGTTAAACCACGTCTACGGGTGGGTGCCACGCGAGACCACAGCAGTACTTCTATTGCTGGCGGTGCCTCGTTTGGACGCTCGATAACGCGTCAGTCGGTTCGTGGGAGGGCGTGCGCTCCGACAGCGACGAACAATAGCGTCAATACGGCGAGAACGAGGAGGTTGCCGTAGGCGTCGGCTACCGGTCCCATCGTCGCGGCTCGCACGCCACGCGCGAAGTACGAAAGTGGTGAGAGACTGACCGCTGGTCGGAACCACGCTGGGAGTAGTGACGGCGTGATGAACGTTTCTGAGAGGAACAACAGTGGGAGGGCGATCGTGTTGCTCGCGGCGATGACGCCGTCTTGGGAGTCAGCGGTGGCACCCAATAAGGCTCCAAAGCCACAGAACAGCGCCACTCCAAGCACGATGAACGGGATGAGTAGCCACGAAAACGTGATCGTCGCCCCTGTGATGGTTACCACCAAACCGAGGATGATGAGGCTCGCAACACCGATGATTCCGACGTTGACGAGGGTATGGGCGAGCAGCCACTCCGTACGCGAAAGGGGCGTTGTTGCGAGCTTCTCGAAGCGGTTGCCTTCCCGGTGACGTGCGACTGAACTTCCGACGCGCGAAAGCGGTGTAAACAGCACGACGACCGCGAGATAGCCGGGCACGTAGTACGCGGGCGGTTGGGCGAACAATCCGCCGCCGGTGGGTTGGGTCTGCACGAGCGCGCCGAAGATGAGAATGATGATCACGGGAAAGAAAAACGTGAAAAACACGGCTGTTCGTCTCCGGACGAACGCCCGGAACGCTGCCATTGTCTCGGCGCGAATGCGGCGCGTGATTGTCATGGTGTCGTGATCTCCTCCATTCGGTTGGCTCTGGTTGCTGTGTCGGTGCTACCGGATGATTCGGTCAACGTGAGATACACTGATTCGAGATCCGGCTGTTGCCACGACAGTGCGTCGTAGTCGACTCCGGCGTCATCGAGCGCGTCGAGTACGTCTCCGATCGCACGGGGTGTTACGCCGCGGATAGTGAGCGTGCGGTCAGCCGTCTCGACGCCGGTTCCGATCGGTTCAGTCGCACGCTCAGCCTCACCAGGATCGACGCTTTTCGCTAGTTCGACTTCCAACCGGTTCGCGCCGCCGTACTCCTCGATCAGCGTCTGTGGGGGGCCAGTAGCGACGAGTGATCCGTCCGCGAGCAACCCGACTGTGTCGGCAAGATACTCGGCTTCCTCCATATAGTGGGTGGTGAGCACGACAGTCGTGCCGTCATCGGTGAGGCGTTCGAGGAGCCGCCATAGGTCGCGTCGACCCGCGGGATCGATCCCCGTCGTCGGCTCGTCCAACACGAGCAGCTCGGGATCGTTCACGAGTGCGATCCCGACACAGACCCGTCGTTGTTGGCCACCCGAAAGCGATTCGTACCACGTGTCCGCCGCGTCTGTCAGCCCAACGTCGTCGAGCACCGCTGTTGGGGATCGGGCGTCGTCGTACAGGCCGCCGTAGTACTCGATGAGTTCCCGGGCAGTGAGCCGCTCGGGCGGGGCGAACGACTGGGGAAGCAGCCCAATCTGCTGAGTGTCCGTCTGTTCCGGTGGTGCACCCAACAGCTCGACTGTGCCCTCATACTCTGTTGTGCCGGTCAGCGAGCGGATGAGCGTCGTTTTCCCGGCTCCGTTCGGACCGATGAGCGCGAACACCGTCCCTCGGTCGACGGAGAGTGACACCCCATCCAACGCGACGGTATCGCCATACTCACGCCGAACGTTTTCGGCGTTTAGAACCATATTCGAATCGAGGTGTGGTTCGGGCGTAAGGCTTCTGATCCACCTTTTTTCCGTGAGGGTGCGCTTCGCTCACCCGAACGCAACAAAGATAGGGCAGAAAAAGCCGCGAGCTTCGCTCGCGGTACCACACCATACCGCTCTGTACCGCGACGGTATCGTCTCACTCACACCGAGCGTTTTCGGCGTTTAGAACCGTATTCGAACCGAGCTGCGGTCTGGGTGTGATGGTTCTGGCGACTTTTTGATACTACCTGATGAGGGCTTCGCTCTTGCTGGGTCCCAGCCATGTGTGCTCATCTGGAAAATAAAACCGAGCGGCTCACTCTCCTGCTGATTCTGTCTTGTTGATTCGTCAACTGTCCTGTTCACTTCTGTGCCAGTCGGTCGTAGACAGGCCGATTGCGCTCGATGTTGTGTTTCGCCAGCTCCCGAACCGCCTTTCGCCGCTCGTCCGGCGAGTCCGCAGTCTTGATTGCTTCAACCAGGTTTTCTTCACGCGTGTCGGAGGTCATTGTCGCCCGGAGATTTCACGCCCGGATCGGTATCCGCATCGCTCTCTACGACAACGTCGTGGATAGCATGAATGTCTTCTGGGGGTTGGATATTCAATCGTCATTGTCTTCACGCGGGTCCTCTACCAATTCGAACAATCGCGTCTCTTCGTGGACGCATTTGACAAGCCCAGCAGCTTCGAGCACTTCGAGACAGTTGTAGCTGCTGTTGCGAGAGCATCCCGTCCAATCCACAAGTGCCCCTTTCGTTGCGCGCTCATTATACAGTTCATTTAGGACCTCTTGATCAACAGCTGTTAGACCGTCGGCATTCATCTCGCCTATCTGTCAACTCCCTTCGTCGGGATCGCTCGCATTGCTGTTCTCCGCTTTCGTCTCTCGGGGGCACTACAGCCGTTCTCGAACTGCCCGCGTGATCCCATCCACGTCGTAATCGTCTTCCTGTTTGTCAAATACGGCATCGCCATCGACACTGACCCGGAACACGCCGTGCTCGCCAGTCACCAACGCGACGCGATCGAGTTGCTGGCCGAAGTTCGATAACAACGCGTGTTGGACCGTCTCGGCACGGTCGAGAAAGCCACACGGCACGCAGTATTCGATTTCAACGGTGGTCATGTCCTGAGCTTTGTACGCAGCTGAGAAAAGCTCCCCGCCGTCGGCCGCCATACGAGCAACAACACGGTGAGAACGAACACGACTGTTGAGAGCGCGTACGACTGACGGGACGCGACCGCCACCAGCGCGCCACCACCCCCAATGATCCCGCTGACGGTGGCTGCGATCAGCGGCAGAACACAGGAGACACAGGAGAACAGTCCGAAAATCCCCGCCGTCGGGTTGCCTGCAGCGTCGAGAATGGTCACGTAGACGAGATAGGCGAGGGTGAGATAGCCGACCACCTTGAAGGGAAGCAGCGCGACCCGAACTAGCTCCCCGCTGTACAACACAGCCGGACCCCACCCCGGTGGCAGGCTCACGAACTCGATCCGGAGTCCAGTCGCCATCTCTCCCATTCCCGGTCCGTACAGTCCGCCGAAAAGACCCAACACGAACAGATACCCCAGCGCGATCAGCCCCCCGCCGTATCGTTTGGACCGGCTCACAGAGGGAACGGCAGTCCGTCCCAGCGCCCAGATGGCGATGTTGATCCAAACGAACGGATAAATGTAGGTCAAAATATCAGTCGGCGTGACCGGTGCGAGCAGTAGATACCCGCCTAAGAGAAGGATCTCGACGTTGATCACGATCGACCACCACAGCACCGTTTCAATGTCGGGTATTCGATCGCTGGCCACAGTGTTCACATCCATACTACAACACCATCATATCGATGATGACGGCGGTGAGAATCGCCCCGAGATAGGCGTTTGAGGCGTGGAACGCCCGGAACGCCGCCTGATCGGTTCGCTCACGGTGAAGACGAACGACCGTCCAGAGGAACACCGCTCCAAGGGATACTGTTGCGCTGGCGTAGAGCCATCCGAGCGGAGTGAGCGCAGTCAACACGTTCGCGGCGAGCAACGTCGCCACGAGGTAGTAGACGATGTGTTTTCTGGTGGTGCTTTCTCCTCGAACGATCGGCATCATCGGGAACCCGCCGCGCTCGTAATCCTCCTGGTAGGCGAGCGCGAGGTTGTAGAAATGGGCTGGCGTCCACAGGAAGATGACACCAGCCAGCACGAATCCAGGCCACCCGATGCTCCCAGTGACAGCGGCCCAGCCGATGAGCGCCGGAATCGCACCAGCAACGCCTCCAATGACCGTGTTCTGGACCGTGTTGGGCTTCAACACGAGCGTATAGACAACGCTGTAAAACGCGATCGCCCCGAAGCCGAGCAGGGCAGCCGTCGCGTTCAGTTGTGCGAACAGGACGATCGACGCGATCGTGAGTACCACGCCAAATACGATCGCGTTGGGCACTCCAACCGTGTCGGTCGCAAGCGGTCGGTCCGCGGTCCGGGCCATCCGGCGGTCAACATCGCGTTCGAGCACGTGATTGAACGTCCCGCTCGCGCCGATCGAGAGCACGCCGCCACCCAGTGTCAGTAGTACCGTTTGGACCGACAGCGGCTCCGTTTTCGTTCCTGCGGCCAGCGCCATTCCCGCTGACGCCACCAGACAGAGCAGCCACATCAGTCGGGGCTTCATCAACCTGTAATACGCCCGAACGGTCGCCACCACGCCCGTCTCGGCGGACCGTCCCGAAGCGACCGCTTTGGCACTGGCTGGCACCGAACTGTCGGAGTGTGCCGCTCGGTCGGCTGGTGGTGTCGTCGATCGGGCTTCGAACTGACCGGTCTCGGCTTCGAGTTGCCACGCGAGTGCGAGCGCGAGCGACACGAAGATCATCGCTCCCGTGAGCAGATGCAGTTCAGCCAGTCTGCCTCGCACGCCGGTGGTCGCAACGAATGCGCCGACGCCGATCTGAATCGGGTACAACGCGAGCACAAAACCGAGCGTGCGCTTGACGCGAGTGGTAGCCTGAGACCAGCCGACGACGGTCGCGGCGACGATCAGCCCCGCCACGATCGCCGCGGCCAGTCGGTGTCCGAGCGCGATCGCTATCTGTGGATCAGCGATCGATCCCGAACACAGCGGCCACGTCGAACACGCTCTCACGGCGTCCGCGAGCGCAGCCGTTGCCCCGACGACGACGAGCAGATACACACCGACGAGCGCGGCCACGAGCAACTTCGTAAATCGCGGTGAGGGGGATTCCGTGGACACTACGTGTGACTCGGGAGCGTTCATACTTATTCCCCCGCTTTTTCGTTTCCCACCCGACGCGTACTGCTCTGGTCGCAGTTCAGCAGGTATTTACCGCCTGCTGTCTAACCGCCGGGTATGACTGCCACGCGGATACGGAGGGCGGTGGGCATCAGTGTCGGTCTTGCACTGACCACCTTATTCGTTGCTCCGGCAGCCGCCCAGCCATCAATCAACTCCGAGCTGATCAGCGATCTCAACACCAGCCTATTGTATGCGGCGGTCCCGATCACGGTACTCGTCGAACTGATCCTCATCTACACCGTGTATCGGTTCAAAGACAGCGGCGAAGCCAAGCCCACACAGGAGAACCGGCGACTGGAGATCACGTGGACGGTCGCAACCGCAATCATCCTCCTGTTCGTCGGACTGGCGTCCACGCAGGTGCTTGCGAGCAGCTACATTGCTGGCACCACTGCCGACTCACCGTCGGCTGAGGGCGGAAACGTCGAAGGGCTATCGAAGAACGTGAGTGGTGCGTACGCACCGACCGAAGACAACGCCATACAGATCGAGGCGGTGGCATACAAGTACGCATGGACGTTCAACTACATCGATTCGCAGGGGGACGTATCAAGCACCAACACGCTCGTAATCCCTGAAGATCGACCGGTGTATCTCCATCTCGTCTCTAACGACTGGCTCCACTCCTTCCACGCCCCCGATCTCGGCCTGAAACAGGACGCATTCCCCGGACAGTACAACACCATGAAAACCAAGGTGACTGAACCCGGAACGTATCAGCTCTACTGTGCTGAGTACTGTGGCGTCGGTCACTCCCAGATGACTGGCACCATCGAAGTCAAAAGCCAATCGGAATACCAGAGCTGGCTCGACGAACAACGATCGGGCGGAGCAGGTAACACGACGGGTAACGCGAGCAATGGAACCGCGACGAACAACCAAACTGCAACGAACAACCAAACCGCAGCCGCGAACGAGTCAACGAACGCCAGCGCGCGTCTCGCTTGAACATCTTCGTCGCCCAAGCGACAAATGAGTGTTTTTTTTTGCTCAGTATTTCGCGTCAGCGCCTGAAGCCGCGTAGATGTCGTCCATGATCCGATCCCGCCTGATCTTCCAAGCGTCGAATCCCTCGATGGAATCCGGGTAGTTTTCATAATGATCGAGGAGTCGGTCCGCGAGCCGTTTGGTCGAGTAGAGGTCGAACAGCGTATCCCAGTGGCCGAGGCTCCGATACAGCGTTTTGAGCGCGATCCGTGGTCCAATGCTTGTGCTGCCCGAATAGAGGGCTTCGGAGAACTTCTGGGTGGGAACCGCTGCGAGCAATCCAGTGAGGTCGTCAATGTCGTAGGCGGTGATGAAGATGTTGTATACGTCGAGCGCGGCGTATCGAGCACCGAAATGCTCCATTATCCGCTTGTTGTACTTCCACAGCGCCGATTCCGCAACGTCACCGGATTCGATCGTTTCGATGGCCTGTTCACCGGCGTATTGGCCGGCGTAGGCCGCCCCAGCGATTCCGCCGCCCGTCGTCGGATTGACGTGCCCGGCGGCGTCACCGACCGCGAGAAAGCCGGGCGCAACCGCTGAATCGTACGGTCGCCGGGTCGGGAGCGCGGCCCCAAGTTTGTCCGTGACGCGTGCGTTGACGAACTCAGTTCGCTCTTCGAGATCTGCTCTGAGTGCCTCAACGAGCTTCATGGGCTGTTCGCTCATCTGGAAGCCCAACCCAACGTTGATCTCCGTGGCCGACCGCGGGAAATACCACAGGTAGCCAGCGGCGCGTTCAGTCGGTTTGAACACCAGGGCGTCGTCCCACTCGACCGGCTCGTCGACTTCCACGATCTCACGGTACGCCGAGCAAAACTGTGAGTAGTTCACATTGGTGTCGAACGTCGCGTTTGAGAAGTCGGCCTTGTCCTGGAGCAAGGACAGCGCGCCCGCGCCGTCGATAACGACGTCAGCTCGATACTCGGTCGCAGATCCGTCATTGACTGCCGTGACGCCCGTTATGCGGCCATTGTTCTGGAGCACATCCTGAACCACCGTCTCGTAGTGAAAGTCTACGCCACGTTGCTCTGCGCCGTCAATGAGGAGACGACCGTATTCCCAGCGGTCGAGCACAGCCAGTTCACCGGGCACTGGAATGTCCAGTTGGGTGTTCTCCGATGGAAGCTCAAGCCGACCGTGATCGACATCAGTATTCGAAAACGCCGGTTCGATCTGCGATTTTGGGATCGCATCGGGGAAGTTCGCTGCGCCCTTGATCGCGTCGCCACAAGCGATGTGGCCCGCCTCCTGCGCCGTCTTGCGCTCAAGGATGGCCACGTCGTAGCCAGCTCGGGCGACTGTGGCTGCAGCATAACACCCTGCAGTACCCGCACCGACGACGACGACATCGTAGGTGGTCATACTTCTTAGAGATTCCCCGATGGGAAAACCGTTATCGATTCCTCGGTCTTCTCTTCACCGCTCAGTTTCGGTTTCGCGCTCGGTTCGTTCGTGCCATTCCACAGCGTTCTCAGGCGTGTCGGTTTCGATCAACTGCGTAAGCTTTCGATCGAACTGCTCGTCCGTGAGATCCCAACGGGCGTAGCGCTCCCGAAGCGTCGTGAGTGCGTCTTGTGTCGAGAATGAGGTATCTCCGTCCGCAGACTGGTCTCGTCTTTTCATCGGCTCGGTCGCCGTCAATGGCCGTGCCCGGTAGTCGTCGTCGAGCGTTGCTGGTATCCTTCCGTCGGTGAGAATTGAGATGAGCGGAACGAGCACGACGAATTCCAGAATCCAAATGAGATCGAACTGCTCGATTCCGGTGAACATAGCGGCGAATCCACCCCCGAGAACGAGCAACGATACGATCTCATCAAGCCTGTTCTTGGCTCGTTTGCGGAGATCATTCATATCAGTAGATACGTCGGTATAACAATAAATACATTCACCACAGCACTCGTTCCGTTGTCGATTTCAACTCCAACAACTGTTTAGTGGTCCCTTACGAACCTTGTCAGTATGACCGAACACACGGTGGAGTTCATCGAAACGGGTGAGACGATCACGGTTTCGGACCGACAGACGATTCTGAGCCGGTGTATCGAGGAAGGGATCGCTCAGGAGTACTCCTGTCGGGTTGGGATGTGTTTGGCCTGTTCGGCGGAGATCATTGAGGGGGAGGTCGAACAGACCGTTGCCGAGAAACGAGGCCTCACCGAGGAGGAAGCCGAATCCTACGCCTTGACCTGTATGGCGCGGCCGCTGTCGGATCTCAAGCTTCGTCGCGGGGCGTATCCACCGAGCATCGAGAACGACGTCGAAACGGGCGATCTCGCCTCGGCTGACGATTAGTACTGACTCAAATATCCCCGCGCATTCACGCGAGCAGGTTTAACCGTAGTGACTAGCATCTTCCGATAGATGCCAGAAACTGATGCGGCACAATGCCCGTGGTATGAGGAATACGAGGAGTTCGGAATTCCCCGCTCGCTCGAACCGTACCCCGACGAACCAGCTCACGATCTGTTGTACACTGCCGCAAACGAGTATCCTGACCAAGGACTGGTACAGCTCGGTGAAAAATACACATATCCGACAGTTCTCGATCACACTGAACGGCTCGCTACGGCGCTGGCAGAACGGGGGATCGGAAAGGGTGACCGCGTCGCCACGATCCTTCCAACGTCAGTCCAGTTCATCGTCGCTACGTGTGCGATCTCCCGCGCCGGTGGCGTTCACATCCCCAACGATTTCCTCGACGCCGAGGACGATCTCGTTTACCGCCTCGAACAGGGCCAACCGTCGGTACTCATCGGGCAAGACAAACACCGAGACCTCATTTCCCGACTACAATCGGAACTCGACATCGAGACAGTCATTCTCACTACTGTTGATGACTACTCACCCGACCCACCTGCCGACCACGACGACCTTGACGGCGTTGAATGGTTCCGTGACGTGATTGGGGCGACCGATCCCGATCCCCCTGCTGTTGACTTCGATCCTACGACGGACATTCACACACTCCTGTTCACCGGCGGAACGACTGGTCTTCCGAAGGGCTGTCGACTCTCCCACCGGAACATCTACGCCAACGCGCTCCAGGGCGTCGCCAGTCAGTCCCAGATGGCTGAACTCATGCGCGGCCAAGAGACGGGCATCATGGCGCTCCCAATGTACCACTCTTATGGCTACTCCGTGATGCACTCGCTGCTTGAACTCGGGTTGAACATGCTGTTGGTTCCCGACGCACGAAACACGGAGATGATGGTCGAGCTGATCAACGAATTCGGCGCGCTCATCATGCTCGGTGTTCCCACCCAGTTCATGGAACTCGTCGATGAGGAACTCGAACAGGACATCATCGGCATCTCCGGCTCTGCGCCGCTGGCGAACAAAACACAACAGGAGTTCGAGGAGAAATCGAAAGGGATCTCACAGGGCTACGGCCTCTCTGAGATGTCACCAATCACGCATTTCAACGCTCGCGGGCTGCTCGATATGATAACGGGAGAGTCGAGCGCCGACGACGCGTTCGATCATCCAACGATCGGCGTGCCAGTTCCAGACACGACGGTGAAACTGATCGATGTCGACACGGGTGAAGAGATTTCCATCGAGGAGGCCGTCGAACACGAACGGGAGGGCGAGATGTACGTTGATGGTCCCCAACGGATGGTTGGCTATCTTGATGAGTCGAAATCGGCGTTCGACGAGGAGGGATTCGTGGCGACAGGCGACGTGGTGAAAATCGATTCGAGCGGTCGGTTTTACGTTGTCGATCGCGTGAAGAACATGATCAACGTCTCGGGACTGAAGGTGTACACAGAAGAGATCGATGACGTGTTGTACGATCACCCCGGCGTTCGACGGCCTGCGACGGTCGGCGTCCCCGACCCAGACCGCCCCGGCAGCGAACGCGTGAAGATCTACATCGAACCCCAACCGGATGGTGACGATCTTGACGCCGAAGCGATCCGCAATCACTTAGAGGAGAAGGTTCCTCGTCAAGCACTTCCAGAAGAAGTCGAATTCGTCGAGAAGATTCCGCTCACTGACATCGGAAAAACGGATAAAAAAGCGCTCACGGAGTGAGCTGGAACCCATCCACGATGGAGAACGGATCGCGTCGCATCACGTCTCGTCTTGGTCGGTACCACACCACTGACAGAACGATACGTCTGGGTCAAGTTGGCGACCACAGGAATCACACCGCTGTATTCCCTGTTGTTGCTCCATCAACAGCCGGTTGTTCATGCGAGCAATGACGTAGGCGTCGATGGCACTGGCGGCGAGCACGGCGTAAATTGGAAGGAGATCCATCACCGGAATCGTTGACAACGAGGCCGATCCGGGGTTCATTACGAGGGCTGACGCCGTCTGTAACGTTTCCTCGGGAACGAACGCCCACGAGGTGAGGAACGAGGCGAAAAACCATCCGACTGCGCGCCACCACCGCCGGAGATATACGTGTCCGAATCCGGTACCGAGAATGCCGAGCAACGCCGCAAGCCACGGCCGTTTCCACCGAATCTGCTCCATACAGTAACTAGTTCGTCAATCAACTATGAGGCTTTCGTCCGTTACATAGCAGGATCGGCACCACTGGCCGTGTGATCGCGGTGTTTTCGACGGTTCACTAACGATCCCGATACGAATGATACCGCATCCGTCACGTCTTTCCACGATGAGAGAAGCACAGTCCCTCCGAAACGAAACCGAGAAACAGAACGGCATCAACAGCCGTTGGCTCCGGCTCTACTCGAACTGTTCGACGGCCTGCTCGTAGCGCGTGGCTGGTTCCTCCCAGTCGACGACCTCGAAGAAGGCGTCGACGAAGTCCCCGCGGGCGGGACCGTAGTCGTAGTAGTAGGAGTGTTCCCAGACGTCGAGCGCGAGGATCGGGTGAGAGCCCCACAGCGCGCCCTGATCGTGCTTGTCGACCACGACGTTCCGGAGCTGATTCGAGAAGCTGTCGTACACCAACAGCGCCCAACCGCTCGCGTCACCAGCGGCAGCTTCGAACTCGCCTTTCCACGCCTCATACGAACCGAAATCCTCCTCGATGCGGTCAGCGAGCGCTCCCGATGGCTCCGCGCCGCCTTCCGGCGACATGTTCTGCCAGAACAGATCGTGGAGCACGTGCCCACAGCCGTTGTGGGTAACAGAGCGGAGCGCGCTGGCCGAACCGTCGAATTCGCCGGCTTCGCGGTTTTCGGCCAGCGTCTCCTCGGCGCTGTTCCAGCCGTTCACGTAGCCCTGATGGTGGGTGTCGTGGTGCCAGGTGAGCACCTGCTCAGAAATGTGTGGCTCTAGTGCGTCGTACTCGTACGGTAGCGGCGGTAGCTCGTAGCTCATGTCGTCAGTTCAATCCACGACCGCACCCGTTTTGAACGTTTGCTGAACTTCATTTTGGTTGGATTGTAGACAATTCATCTCCGTTATAGTGCGCAGTGGTGGTAACTAGTGATCGCTTTTCGATTCGAGTCTTATCAATAACTGTCTTATACTGATATCGTTGGAGGGCAAACCCATACGAAATCGATCTCAGTACTCCATAATACGCTGTACTGGTGTCTGAGAGAGGTTTGCGCTAGCACTTCATATGAAGTCGATGTTTGTTACGCTACCCTAATGACCAAATGCCGGTAGCTGCCTCTGCTAATCGTGATGTCCGCTCATTTATTTGTTCAATTCCCCATTCATCGTACGTTTCTGCCACGCTATTTGTCATTGAAATGTCTGATTTTCGGTAGGTGGTGGTTTTATTTTCGAATGGGTTATTTCCGATCCTTACGTTTTCATCGCTCTCTAGTAGTGTTAAATTTCCAAGCAAATCACGGTGCTGTTCGAACGTCGCTTCTGTCGTATCGAGATAATAGGACCAAGTACTGTATTTTTTTGCAGAAAACGACGAGCGTGGAGCGATATGTTCGATGTCGTATTTCGATAGATCGACTATCTCACCACCATAATACTCCCTTTCTATCTTTGCGAGCATGTATTTTGTCCGATCGTTTAGGATTACTCGCTTATTCTCGATTCCAGCCCTGAATTCGGCATCACTGGGGCACTGGGTGGACAAATATTGCTGCATGGAGTCGATCGGGTCAGGACGTTCAAACGCTGTCGAACAAACGTGTGAATGGATTCGATCGAACTGGCTTCCGGTTGCGTAGTTTGCAACCTTCCATTGAATCAGAAACTTTTCAACCAGATTGAGCACTTCCATAATTTTGTTCGGATTGTCAAACTCACGGAATGCTCTCAACAGAAGGGTTCTCGCCTGTACTGATTTGATGTTGTTCAACTGGTTCAATTTTGAATTGATCGCCGTGTTTCCGGCCGAATCGAAAAAGTCAATATCACAATCACTCATCCTGTAATAAATACAGGACTGGTTGGACATATCTTTTACATACTCTTCGAGCGTGCGTTCGTCGTGCTCCACCACGCCATCAACGATTTCTTTAAAAACATCGAATAATTTATATTCTGATACGTTATCATTGTAGTCGGGTGTCGGAGCAGACATGATATGATGCCGGAAAAACCGACTCGGTTTCGAGAGATGCGGAACTGTATTTGTGATGATGTCTTGCCATCGGGACTGCACACGCTCATAATCGATGTCGTTGGAGTTAGCCGCAATACTGAACAGGTGGTTTTTCATCAGATCGACAGCTGATAGCTCCAACCCCCTATCGTTTAGCGTCTCGAAGAGACGGAACGCTGATTGTTCTTTATTGCATTCGATCGTTACAAGTGTTACGGAACTGAGCAGACGTTTTCGCAACGAGTCCACTTCGTCTAACGTGAGTGAATCTATTTTATCACCAAAGAATTTTAGGGCCTCTTTCATCTGCTCGCTATCGATTTCGCTGTACTCCCGTTCGAGAATGGCTCGAAAGGAGCTATTATCGAACGTACTCAGTTCGAGGTTTTGATGTCGTTTTTGATCCAAGTCGAATTCCCAAAGATAGTCGTTCTCTACTGCTTTGGCTTGCTTTGTATACTCATCATCGCCGACGTATCGTTCACGAATAACAGAAAGTATTATAGAGATCGTAGCTAACCGCTGTTGTCCATCGACCACTTCCAACTGGTTTAGCTCGTTGAGTCCATCCGTCCGTTCGATAACGACGATCGAACCTAGAAAGTGTGTCTCTCCATTTTTGATCGCGGTCACATCGTCCCACAGAGCTCCCCATTGTTCTTCCCTCCAAGCATATCTTCGTTGATAATCCGGAACGGTGTACCGGTAGTTCCGGGAAAGCACACTCTCGACTGTATCTTCATTCGCTGAAAGTCCCATTCCGCCACTCATATTGGTGGCCATACAATACCAATAGTTAAAAATATATCTCTTAGACACGACAACATCGATGGATATAGTTGCTATGCACAGATAATATATTACATTTGTCAATGTTTGGCGTGTATTACAACAGATATCCGTGATGAACGTTACTCTCGTTCGGTCAGTCGTCCGCCTCGGCCGTGTTGTGCTGGCGGGCGGACTGCCGGAGTGCATCGGAGACGGCCGGCACCTCCTCGGTGTCGACTGTCCCCTCGGCTTCGATCTCCGCAAGCGATTTCGGGAACGTCCGGAGGTCGTAGTGGAGCGCGATGCCGGCTTTGGCTCCGTCGCCCATCGCCACGGGGATCTGGTTGTGGCCGGGCGTGAGATCGCCCACGGCGTAGACGCCATCGACGCTTGTCCGCCCGTGGTCGTCGATGACGACGGTGCCGTCGTCGTTCAGTTCACAACCCAGCGTCTCCGCCAGTTCGTTGTTGTACTCCGAACCGTACATCGGGAACCCCCCTTTGTACGCTCGGCGGGTGTCGTCCTCGAACGTGAACGCTTCGAGCCAGCCGTCCGGGCCCGTCTCGGTGCCGGTTACGTCGGCGTCGACAATATCGACCGGGTGGGCGCGGAGTTGTCGGTCGGTCTCGTCGCTCCAGGTCGGCTCGTTCCCTCGGGTGAGGAGATCCACGTCGTCGGTGAAGTTGAGCATGATCATCGCGACGTGGGCAGCACTTTCGTTGTGACCCATCACATAAACCGGCTCGTCGACGAACATGTACGCGTCGCAGTGGAGGCAGTAATGCAACCCTCGACCGGTTCGGGGTAACGGTGGATCGGGTCGCGCGTCCGAGAACCCGGTTGCGAGGACGACGCGCTCGCTACTGAGTTCTGCGTCTCCAGTCTCGACTCGGAACCCATCATCAGTCTGCTCGATCGATTCGACAAACCCGCGCCGGTAGTCAGCCCCATACCCTTCGATCTGCTCGATCGCCGTTTGGAGGAATTCGTTGCCCGACACCGATTCCGTAACGCCGATCACGTTGTGCGTGTCGAGCATCATCGCGGCACGACCGCCGCCCCGATTGATAAGGACCGTATCGTGTCCGAGTCGCGTGGTGTACAGTGCGGTTGTCAGTCCGGCAGGACCGCCACCGACGACTGCTACGTCGTACATTGCGTCGCTCGTCATAGTTGTCCAAACGTGTTCCCTCGTCATAACCTACTGGATACGTGTGAAACCACCCTCTTTCCGGCGAAACACGTTTCCGTCGAGAAGCAAAACACGACCCCATGACGTTCGATCCGGAACCCGACCTCAGCGAGTCTGCAGTCACCGACCGCGTCGACGCGACTATCGACGACAACGACGTCGTCCTCTTCATGAAGGGCACACCGCTGATGCCCCAGTGTGGGTATTCCCGGCGAGCGCTGGGACTCATCGACCAGTACCGCGATGAGTTCGAAACGGTCAACGTACTCGATGCGCTTGACGCGTACCGATCCGCGCTCAAACAGCGCAGCGACTGGGAAACAATTCCACAGGCGTACGTCGAGGGAGAGTTCATTGGTGGAAGTGACATCCTCGCAGAACTTGACGAACGGGGCGAACTCCAACAAACCTTAACGACTGACAGTAGCTAACGCCCCATACATCACCACCACAATACGTGTGGGTCTCTATATCACTCACTGTGGTGATAGACTGCCGATTGACATACCTATATACGCGTCGACTTCTGCGGTGTGTGGCTCGAAAACAGTATAAGTGACGAATCCATAGAATGCACCGACCAGTTCCGGTCGCGGGGATGCCAGTGCCCCGGAGAGCACCTGTCATAGCTATGACCAGCCACGTATACACGCTTCACTCGACACTCGAACTGCCACTCGAAGACGTTCACTCCCATTTTGAATCAGCTGATCTACCAGTCGAAATCGACGAAGTAGAGATCACGCGGCGAAACAACACACTCATCCTGAGTGCCGTTGCGGCCGAAGACAACATTAGCAAGTACACGCCGACGGCACAGCTCAAAGCGAGTGTCAGCGAAAACCGGGTGTATCTTGACGAAGAGGAGGAAGAAGATTCGTTTGGCACGTCGCCCTCTCCAAGCGGTCCACAGTGGGGGGCGTTCGGCCAGCAAGAAGAAGAGGAAGAACGGCCGTCGGAACTCGTCGAATACGCCTGTTTCAAAGGTGATCGGGAAACAGTGCTTCAGAACACGGCGCTTCAGTATCCGATGTTCGAAGTGCTCTGTGATCTGGCTCGCAACGCTGAGAAAGGGAATCTCACAGCGATCACCGCCGTCAACGGACAACTCGAAGCGACCCGGATCGTCGATGGCGAGGACCGGCCCGCCACGATCGAAGTACGGGAGGATCCACACGATTCGTCCGCGTCCAACGGCGTCGATTGGCGAAACAACGAATTCATCGGCTGATTGCCATCGCGTAGCCGGGACCACCGCTCTCCTTTGTCTTTTTTATCGTTTGTCGTGTGCTATCAGTTCACGATTGCGAACGCGGCCGAAAACAACTTTAGGCTGGTAATGATATCTAATTACGATATGGTGGAGTTTCCCGAGTATCTCGATGTCGCGTACGACGACGGTGAAGGCGAACAGCCCGGCGATTATCCGGCGCTTGAGGACAAGATCGAGAAGGCCATCGAGGTCACCCGGATCGGTCTCGAAGAGTACGAATCGCCCGCAGTGATGTGGACAGGCGGGAAGGATTCAACGCTCACGCTGTACTTCGTCGCCCAAGTTGCGGAGAAGTACGGGCTTGAGGTGCCACCTGCCGTGTTCATCGACCACTTCCAGCACTTCGATGAGCTGATGGGTTTCGTGGATCGGTGGGCGGACGAATGGGATCTCGACGTGATTTACGCCCGCAACGACGATGTCGGCAGTCTTGCCGATGAGCCGGGCGAGGAGATCGCGGTTTCGGATCTGAACGAGCAGAACCAACACCACGTTCGTGAGATCCTTGAATACGAAGAGGACACGTTCCCGTTCCTGCTCGATACGTACGTCGGGAACCACTTGTTGAAGACGGTCGCGCTCAACGAGGCGCTCGAATCTCACGGGATCGACGGCATCATCTCGGGCATTCGGTGGGACGAACAGGAGGCACGCGCAGACGAGACGTTCTTCAGTCCGCGCCATGACCCCGATATTTATCCGCCGCACGATCGGGTTCAGCCCATTCTGCAGTTCGAAGAGAGCGCTGTCTGGGACGCGTTCTGGAACTACGTCGTTCCGGATACTGTCGAAGAGTACCCCATGGGACATGTCCCACAGGATTACGACGATCTCCCGAACGGTCTGGACCACGCCGATCTTCCCGTCAGTCCGAAGTACTTCGAAGGGTTCCGTTCGTTGGGTAGCGAGGTAAGCACGGACAAAGCCGACACCGAACCCGCGTGGCTACAGAACTTAGAAGAGACGACAGAACGCGCTGGCCGCGCGCAGGACAAGGAGGATCTGATGTCCCGACTGCGCGATCTCGGCTACATGTAAGGTGCCTGCGACAGACGTGAGGTAACTGAAACGACTGGCTTTTTTCGCTATCTATCGAACAGGAGGTGTGACCGGGCGATGACCATCGCAGAAGAGCGAATCGATCGGCTACACGCGCTCGCACGCACAGCCGTACGTGAGGGCCACGAGGACCGCGCGCGGACGTACGTCCGGCGTGCGCGTCGCATCGCAGAACGAAACCGATGTGGACTGGATCGCTCGTTCAAGCGGTTCACCTGTGATCGGTGTGATGTGTACCTTCGGGTGGGCGACAACGCACGCGTTCGATTGCAGAACGGGCACGTGGTCATTACGTGTTCGTGTGGGGCCCAGTCGCGGTATCCGTACCAGTAGCGGTTTCTCTCAGACGCCCGGAGCTGGGCACTGATCAACCATCACCACGGCTTGGTCGGTCTCACGACCCTGTTCGAGTCCGTGTTTAGCTGCCATTCCGGCTTGGCGAGCCGTTTGTCCCGTGCCGACACCGACGCGGAACGGAACGTCAGTTTTGCTCGTAACGTAGTCGATCACGTCGTGGTACGCCTCCTGATCGAGTGATGGGCAGACCGCTACCACGTTGTCACCACCGACGAAAAACGCAAGCGATTCGTGTTCCTGATAGAGATGTCGTGCGAGCGTCCCGTACCACTGCTGGACGGTGGTGTACACCTCAAACGCGTCGAGTCGGTCCGTGAGCCGATCGGTCGCGTTCTCGATGTCGAAGTGGCCCACGGTAACCTCACCGGCGTCCGCGTCGGTCGTCTCTCCCTGACAGGTCGCGGTTCGGGTGTCATCCTGTGCACTACCAGCAGCCCGGAGCTGTGCACTCGCACTAGCGAGAGCCGCACGCGGGGTAGCACCGACATCGAAGCCAACGCTGACGGTCACCGGATACCGGTTTCCGATCGACGCCTGTAGCTGTTCGTGAGCGTCCCGATCTAGTCGGTTGGTGATGGCGACGATGTTGTCTCCTCTTGTGTAAAAGGCGTATCCTTCCCGGTCTCCGACGAATCCCGCGATCTCAGCGTACAGCCGGGACTGGAGCGTCTGTAGATCCATCTCTGGCCGGGGTGACGGGGTGACGGTCCACGGTCCATAATCGTCGACTTGAAACACCGTCGTCTGGATCATCGTTCACTCCGGTAGGGAACGATCGGCTGCTGCTCGGCTCTCGTCCACATCCCTCTCCCCGTGTACATCCTTCGTGGTGACTGAGGGGGACGTTCGACAAAAGCGTTCTCAAATCCGTTTCCAGTTCCATATTCGTGACGTAGGCGTGCCGGGTTCGCCAGAAACTCGGCGGTTCCCGAGCCGACACGCACAAGTTCGAACCGTTCGGTGGTTCGGTATGGGAACACAGCGATCGGACACCGATCGAGCGGCGCAGATCATCGACCGACTGCTGGACGCGTATCCGGAGTCAACGATCTCGCTCAACTACTCCAACCGGCTTGAGTTGCTCATCGCGGTCATGCTTTCGGCCCAATGCACCGACGAACGGGTGAACGCGGTCACTGCCGACTTGTTCGAGAAATACCCGTCGGCCGAAGCGTTTGCCGAGGCCAATCAGGACGAACTCGCAGAAGACATCTCCTCGATCACATACTACAACAATAAAGCCGAGTACATCCGGAACACGTGTCAGACCATCCTCTCCGAGTACGACGGATCGGTCCCGGATACGATGCGCGATCTCACGGAACTGTCCGGCGTCGGTCGCAAGACCGCGAACGTCGTTCTCCAGCACGGCCACGACATCGTCGAGGGGATCGTCGTCGATACGCACGTCCAACGCATCACCCGACGGCTCGGTCTCACAACCGAACAGTCTCCGAAACGGATCGAAACAGCTCTCATGGAGATCGTCCCCGAAGAGCACTGGCAGCAGTTCACCCATCTCATGATCGATCACGGCCGGGCGACGTGTACGGCGCGTAATCCAGCGTGTGCGGACTGCGTGCTCGAAGACCTCTGTCCGTCCTCGAAGCTCGACAACGACGTTGATCTCGCGAGTAACGAACAGTGGTGATCCTCTAGAGCGTCGCTCTCAGGGCGATGACTGTGGCAACGAAGAATGCGAGACGGGCGGTATCTCTTTCACCTGGGGTGTCGAATAAGATTTATGACTGCATCACCACGATCGGTGACCACCAATACGTCTGAAACTCCGTCGTGGGCAGGGTATGCGGCCTGTGCATGGATGTTCGTGTTCGCCGGGATGAGTTTCTACTGGGCGCTCGGTGGAACGGTTGGACTTCGAACCGTCTCGCCTGATCTGCAGGAGTTGATCCACACACCGTGGCTCACTACTGTCTTCTGGCTCACCGGTTTCCTGAAGCTCACCGGTGGACTGCTTGCGCTCGCGTTCGTCCGGCCGTGGAATCAGCGAATCCCCCACCGGCTGTTGCTCATCGCTGCGTGGGGTGTGAGCGCTCTCTTAGTCTTCCACGGACTCGATTTCGTGATTCAGGGAGCATTCACAGAAAACGGACTCATCAGTCCCGCCTATCCCACGGCGTGGACGCCAGCCCACTGGCAAACGTTCGTGTGGGGACCGTGGTGGGTGCTCGGTGGATTCTTATTTTGTGTGGCGACGTGGAACTACCAGCACCGGTCTCCCGCTACACGTGATAGCGCGTGAGATATCGGAGGACGCCGACGACGTAGGCGAGGATCCACATGAGGATGTAGCCGAACACGCCGATCCGAAGCCGCCACCGCCAGTGGCGCATGTGTTCCCCACCGATCTCATCGAGCAACACCTGTTCGTCGTAGTCGTGGTACAAGTCGTGTTCGCGCTTGGCGCGGAAAATCCGAACGATGCCGGTCAACGCAAACGTGAGCATGGCGTAGGCTTGGAGCCCAAGCACAGCGTGCAACGCGGCGAAACCACCAAACTGGTTGGTGAGTCGCGGGATCATCCACACGAGCATTGGGATCGTCGTGAGTGCCAGCCCCGACAGGATGTATTTGAGATGGTGGGTGAGCACGTCCCACGTTACTTCCTCGGCGTCGATCACGATCCACGCTCCGTACACCAGCAACGGGAAACTCAACGTTACTAAGAGAAGTACCACCGTTGCGATCGCCGCGTCGCCGAGGGCCATGTTTCAGTTGACGGAGAGACTCGGCTAAAACGTGCCGAAAGCCGTGCAGTGGGCGGATCTCTCAATTGAACAACGTGAGGAGCGCGAACCCAATACAAGACACACTGCTGTCACACAACGCCCCCACACTGGATGATCGTCGGTGCACCGCTCACTGATCGTTCAGTGAAAGATACTGTGCTTGGATGATGTTGTCGTCAGATTCGAGCGTTTCGATGAGGTCGGGCGCGGGTTCGTCATCGAGCGAGTAGACGGTGAGCGCCTCCCCGCCGATCGTTTCCCGGCCGTTGTACATGCCGGCGATGTTGATCCCTGAATCACCAAGCACGGTGCCGATGAATCCGATAACACCGGGTTCGTCGTAGTTGCGGGCCACGAGCATGTGTCCGTGTGGGATCGCGTCCACCCGGTAGCCGTCGATACGAACGATGCGCGGGTTTTCTCCCGCGAACTGCGTGCCGCTGACGCTGATCTCACCATCACCGTTGTGGAGCGTCACGGTCACGAGGCTCTGGAAATCCTCCGCCTGCTTGGCTTTGGACTCGACCACGTCGATCCCGCGCTGTTCAGCGAGCGAGGGGGCATTGACTGCGTTAACCTGTGGTTCGAGCTGGCGAAACATCCCTTTTAGCGCGCTGGCGGTGACGATATCGATCTCTTCGGTTGCGATGTCGCCGGCGTACTCGACGTGCGCCTCCTCGACGTGGGCGTCGAACAGTTCCATTGCGATCCGACCGGCGGTTTCGGCCAGTCCGATGTACGGCTCGACACGCGGGAACGCGCTGGCGTCAACCGACGGCGCATTAAGCGCGTTCATCACCGGCTCATCGTTGACCGCAGCGACGATCTGATCAGCGGTGCTGGTGGCGACGTTCTCCTGTGCGGCTTCGGTGCTTGCGCCAAGATGTGGCGTCACAACGACGTTATCGACGCCGAGTAAGGGACTGTCCTCCGACAGCGGCTCGTCGGCAAACACATCGAGCGCTGCCCCGTTGAGAACGCCGTCTTCCACTGCAGTCGCGAGCGCGTGTTCATCGACAACGCCGCCACGAGCGCAGTTGACGAGATAACCGCCGTCGAGTTTCGCCAGCTCAGCCTCCCCGATCAGTCCTTCTGTTTCGGGGGTAAGCGGTGTGTGAACGGTTGCGATATCAGCGCGTTCGAGCACTGCGTCGAGTTCCGCGAGTTCAGCACCTAAGGCGTTGGCCCGCTCCGCACCGATGTACGGATCGTACGCCACCAGTTCCATTCCGAGCGAACCACAGCGCCGTGCCACTTCCTGCCCGACGCGCCCGAGACCGACGATGCCTAACGTCTTGTTGTTGAGTTCCGTGCCGAGGAACTCGCCTTTCGCCCACTCGCCGGTGTTCAGTCGGACGTGGGCCTGTGGGATCGAGCGCGCCGTGGCGAACATCATCGCGACTGTGTGTTCCGCTGCAGCACGGACGTTCCCCTCGGGAGCATTGGCAACGATTACCCCGTGCTCGGTCGCGGCGTCGATATCGATGTTGTCGACGCCGATGCCGGCCCGACCGACGATGACCAGTTCCTCTGCGGCACTGAGCAACTCCGCCGTCACATCCGTCCCCGACCGGACGATGAGTCCGACCGCGTCTCGAACGGCGGTTTGTAGTGCCTCTTCATCCGCCTCGTACGCCGTTTCGACAGCGAAACCGGCTTCACGAAGCCGATCCAATCCGGCATCCGCGATTGGATCCGTGACGAGTACCTTCATATCTCGGTCTCCGTCGGTGGGGGGATAACGCTTTCTTCCTTCACACCTGTGGCAAATATTGTTCGTGACGGTTCAGTGAACATGATTCAGCCACGCTGTTCCGTCTCAGTCTTTCTGTCGTTCTTCGAGCTGTGGTGGTGCTTCCGGTTCACGCTTTTCGAGTGCTGGCTGGCGTTGCGTTCGGTTGAACAGCCGGCTCCAGAGTCGGGCGGCGAGACCGGGACGGTCAGCGGGGAGCAAGCGGCCGTTGATGGCGTCGAGGAGGTAGAGGCGGCCGTGCTGTCGGCCGGCGGGTGTGTGGACGACGCCGCGGCCGGCTTCGAAGTTCTGGAGCGTGTCCTCACCGATCGGGTAATCTTCGAACACTCGAATATCGTTCTCATCGGTCTCGACGAGCCACTCATCATCCTCGTCGGGACCCACGTTACGTTCGACGCGTTCGCGGCCGATCCGTTTGCGGCAGTACTCGACTGATCCCTGACCTACTCGGAGGTGAATCTCCTGAGCCAATCCGCTCAACAGACTGTCAGCCTTGTCACTGCCGTACGTGTCCCGGAGCTGAGGAATCGCTTGGACGCCTAAGATCGCATAGCAGTTGTACGCCCGGCCCGCGTTGATCAGTCGTTCGAGCATGTCCAACTCCGGTAACGCCGCGAACTCATCCAGAATGTAGTACGATCCCCGGTCGTCGTCCAGTCCGAATCGGATGCTCCAGTCGATCAGCAGTCTGAAAATCGGCTGGACCGAGGCGGACTGTTGGATCGGAAAGTCCAACAACAGAACCCGGCCTCGTGGATCGGCCATGTACTCGCGCACCGAAAACGTCCCAGCCTCCCCAAAGTCGTCCCGAAAGACCGCTTTCACCCGCTCTTCGAGGATCGACACGATGTTGCTGCTCGCCTCAACGCCGTCCGGGAGGTGTTTTTTCGATGAAAGATCCTCCGCGACGAACCATTCACGCATGTGATCGACATCCACTGTATCGACGAATCCAATGAGGTCGACGTTCGTCGGTATCTCATCCGGTTTTGCACGGAGTTGGATTAGCCGCAGCACGTCCGCTAGCACTTGGGCAGCCGCGTTCGTGAAGTAGTCGTTGTCGACTTCGGCCCCCGCAAAGACCGCTTTAGCGATCTCATCGTAGTCGCCGTCTTCTTCGATCTCGTTGAACACGTTCCACGTGACCGTCGAATCGCGTGATGAGAGCCGAATGATGTCGTCCTCGGGGAAAAACGCCTGGTAGTCCTGCTTGTAATCGAAGATCACGAACGCCTCATCAGGATCGGCTTGGAGTTGGTGAGCCAGCACTTTGATCGCCTCCGTTTTCCCGCTGCCGGTTTCCCCGAGTACCAACACCGAGCGGTCCATTTCGAACTGCACGGCCCGCTTCGATCCGGGAGGATCGCCGTGTCGATCGTCCGCGTCCGCGAGTGGCACGAGCATGATGTCCTCGTACAGTCGGTGGCGGAGCTGGTATTCGGTCTGACCAAAGCGCCAGTAGACCGCCAACGCGCCCGTCCCACCGAGGAGGATGACCGGATCGAACGCGAGGCTGAAAAACTCCTGGGAAACCAGTGGAACGGCGAGTTGCCCACCGACGACCACGGGATCGATCCAGACCTGCGATCCCAGCCACGGGAGTAAGACCGAACTGACAACGATGACCACGGCCACGTACCGCAGCCGCATTCGGAGATGTAAGAGCACCCAGTTGCGCCCCCGCTGAAGGCGGTCGCTGATCGCTTTTGGAAGACGGTTTAGAACGTCGGTCACTGCGTTGCTCATAGCTCCCGACGTCTCAACGACGCTGTTTCGAACTTCTTGCGTCTCACACTGGTCCGTGGATTCCAGCTCATTAGTTCAGAGGGATGTACCTCCCGGACCTTTTTTCTCGTCGTTATCGTTGCTCGCCCCCTCACTGTTCGTCGTCTCCTCACCAGTGGATGGGTGACGCCCGGCAAGCCGCGCTGAAATCGTACCATCTGAGGGAGATGGACTGTTTGTGGTCTCCAGCTTTCTCTTTTTGATCCCAGCGAGAACGACGTGACTGTCCGTCTCGGTGTCGAACGCCCCGGCGAACGCCGCCATCTCCTCGGTCATTGCTGTCCCTGTAGCCTTCTTTTGGGATGGGTCCTGAGAATCCTTGATCAACTCCTCAAATACCTCGTCTGCGTTTTCGGAGAGTATCTGATCACCACGTATTTCCTGTTCCAGCGCTTCCATAACTTCTTCTTCTATTTCTTCATTTGTATATTCGTGTGAATAATCATTTCTTCGTTTCCAACACTCTATCCGACCAAGCATCTGAAGATGTTCTTCACAGGAGAGATCCGGACAAATCGGAAAAGTAGCCGTATCCATCGTCTTGATACTCTCTGTTTCTTTTGTCGTTGTCTTGGTACCGTCTTCCGTTCCGCCACCAACGTCAACGTTAACGAATGGAAGCGCAGAAACAGCTACCTTGAACGACTTCTTTGATCGATTTCTGTCTTTAACCGACTCTCCTTCTGTTGTGGTCGTTCCTACTGAGGTTTGTGTGGGCTTTTGCTGTTCCCCGCACTTACATCGGTCTAACTGTTGAGGCGGGGTCTCCTTCTCTGTCTGACTCTGTCCATTATCAATAGATTCACCACTTTCTGCATCATAATCGGTAGACTCAACTAACCCATCGACAATTTTACTAATTGTTTGATAGTCACGGATTGCTTGTCTTCTCTTTCTATCAGCAGCATCGTTGATTTCCTTCTCTGAGTACTCTTTAGAAGAAATATTCTTCATCTTCCAAAATATTATATCACCAACTTCAACTATATGATTCTTACAAGTTGGATCCGGACAAAGATTGAATGGTTCCGCGTCTCCTTCTGACTTTTTTGAATTCTCTGTGTCTGCCTCCTCTGTCGTAGACGTTTGCCTTCCCAATATCGTGTTGAGTGTCCGTGAGGAGATATCTCTGTCTTCGCTCTGTTCTTGGTCGGTTTCTGCTGCCGAAACCACCCAGAGCATTTCCTGCCGACCACACTCTTCACACTGCCGCGGTTGTAGAGTGGGGGCATTAGACATCAGCAATTCCTCCAGATACCCACCATGGATCCAGTACAATAGCGTATCGCGTGTTGGGTGGATTGACGCTGTGAGGAGCATCTTGACGTTGTCCGCTTCGACAACAGAGGGCAACTTGGCTGAACACAGGACTGTTCCCCTCGATACTGCCAGAGTGACCGTGGTATTTGTAGAGATTTCGGCCGTAGATTATTCATCGTTAGCGTTTGTGCTGTCTCCCTCTTCCTGTTCTACCATATCCTGATACACTTCTTCTGCATTTTCCCTAAGAACGCGATCCCCCATTTTATCCTTCTCTACACTCTCTGCAACGATCCCGTCTAGTTTCTCCTCCGAGAATTCACGACTGGGGTCGGTTTTCATCCGCCATCGTTCCATTGTTCGAATATCGCCTTCTCGACCATCACAGGAGAGATCCGGACAGAGATAGAAGATCTTCTCTTTATGAACGGTTTCCGACTCTCCTGTCTCCGAACCATCGGCTGCACTAGATCCAATCGTGTTGCTGACAAACTCCCGCACTTGATCAATAGCCGAAGGGGATTTCTTTTCGATGACAAATTCGAGCTTTCGTGGTTTTTTCTCCTGACCACACTCCTCACAGTGGCGGCCCGTGGGTTCTTCCCACATCAGCTATCTCCTCTTTTAGTATGATAATTGACTAGATCCGTTCCGGGTCTCAATCGGCTTGTATGAATGTCAGGTTGTCTCATACAGAATGATGTCTGTGCTATCATATAAAACGTGTTGTTGGAACGCGCCTCCGACGGGGGCCGTTCGTGCCGCTGCGCGCGATTCGATCGGTTCGGTTTTTACGCCGTGGTGAGAGCGTCCGGTATGGAACTCGTTGCGTTCGATTTCGACGGGACGCTTTCGGATTCGGAGATGACGGTCCTTCTGGGTGAACAGAGATCGGTTGCGGACGAAATGGCGACCATTACCGAGCGAGCGATGAACGACGAGATAGGATACGCCACGAGCCTGCGCGAACGGGCGGCACTGCTCGACGGGCTTCCCCTGACAGCCGCTCAGCGCGCGTTTGAGGCGGTGGCGCTTCGGCCGGGGGCAGGAGACCTGATCGACGCGCTCCGCGATGCTGGCGTTCACGTTGCGATCCTCACCGGCGGATTCGAGCGCGGCGTCCAAGCAGCCCTCGACAGAGCGAACACCACTGTCGACACTGTCGTTGCTAACCGTCTCCCAGCCGAAAACGGCGCTCTCACTGGTGACGTAGCGGGACCGCTCATTGAGGGCACGAAAGACGAAGCGCTGGACGATCTCACCCACTCGGTCGAGCCGACAACGACGATCGCGGTCGGTGACGGCGCGAACGATCTCCCAATGCTCGAATACGCTGGGCTTGCTGTGGGATACGAACCGAAACCAGCGGTCGAACCCGCGTGTGACGTAACCGTCACGGCAATGGACGAACTGGCGGAACTGCTCACAGAACGGAACGTGCTCGACGCCTGAACCGTGGTCGGCGCAGGGATGTCGAGTACACTTATTCCGGGGGATGGCAAACACCGGGTATGCGTTCACGGATGACGACCCTCTCACGGCAGTCGATCGAAGGTGTGTTGGACTGGATCAACGACAACCCATTGATGGCCGCAGGTGTCACGATGGCAACGGTCGCCACCGTCTACCTTCTCGTGTTGATACAAGGGGCGGCGACCGAAACAGGAACCGATATCGGCGGTCTCGCCCCGGTCACGCTGTCGGTCATCTCTGCTCGACCGGTGTATCTGCTCGCAATCGTTGTCGGCGTGGGGCCGCTCGTCTGGCGCGAGTGAGGCTACTTGAACAGACTCGTGTGAACGGGGGCGAACGCCCGTTCGTCCTCGCCAGCAGCGGTATCGGTGACCGCCGTTCCGCGGACGCCCTCAGCAAGGAAATCCGACAGCGGTGGGCCGACCTTTTCGGGTTCGACGAGAAAAGCGTCGTGACCGTGGTCTGAGTCGATGATGTGGTGAGCGATCTCCGTCCCGGTCGTGCGAAACGCTTGGGCGATGGTTTCGGATTGATTGACAGTGAAATGCCAATCACCGGTGAACGACATACACAGTGCTTGTCCGTCGAAGGCCGCGAGCGCGTCAGTGTTCGATTCATAGCCCGAAGCGAGATCGTAGTTGTCCATCGCTCGCGTTAGATACAGATAGCTGTTGGCGTCGAACCGCTCAACGAAGCGTTCGGCCTGATAATCGAGATACGACTCCACGTCACGATAAGGGAAAAAGCCGGCTGCGGAATCGACCGGGAAGGTGTCGCGGAGCGAATCCCGGCCGGCCGCTCGTCGACCGAATTTGCCGTCCATTGAATCTTTAGAGAGATACATGACGTGCCCGATCTGTCTGGCAAGGGCCAAGCCGTGGGTGGGATACGCATCCGTATCGTAGTAATCACCGTCCTGCCAATTCGGGTCAGAGGTGATTGCGCGCCGGGCGATGGAATCGAGCGCGAGACACTGGGGATCGAGCCGCGGAGCGGCGGCGATGGCGACGATGTGCTCGGTGTGATCAGGGTGGCGTTTCGCCCAATCGAGTGCGTTCATCCCGCCGACGCTTCCGCCGACGACGGCGTACAGATGCGGGACGCCAAGTTCGTCCAGCAACGCTCGTTGGGCCTCCGTCCAGTCTGCGATCGTGACTGGTGGAAAGTCAGTCCCGTAGGGCGTCCCGTCCGGTCGTGTAGAGGCTGGTCCCGAGGATCCGTAGCACGAGCCGGGGACGTTCGCACAGACGACGTAATACTCGGTGGTGTCGATCGCTTTGCCCGGCCCGACGATATCGTCCCACCACGCACGGGCCTGTCCGCTCGTTCCGGTTGTCCGTCCGCCAGCGACGTTGGCGCTCCCGGTAAGCGCGTGACAGACCAACACCGCATTGTCCCCTGTAAACTCGCCGTACGTTTCGTATGTGAGTTCAAGGTTCGGGATCGATTCCCCACACGCAAAGCGAAACTCGCCCAGAGAAACCGTCTCACTCATATCGCTCGATCGAGATCCGCAATGATGTCGTCTGGCTCTTCGATACCAACCGACAGGCGAACGAGATCCGATGTTACGCCGCTTGCACGCTGTTCCTCTGGTGATAGCTGTGCGTGGGTGGTGCTCGCTGGATGGATGACGAGCGTTTTCGCGTCCCCGACGTTCGCCAGAAACTGCGCCAACTCAACGGATTCACACAACTGCTTTCCGGCCTCGTAGCCCCCCTCTAGCCCGAACGCGATCATGCCTCCGAACCCTCCCGTAAGATACTGGCGGGCGTTGTCGTAGGTTTCGTGGGACTCTAGTCCGGGGTAGGTGACCCACGCGACCGATGGATGGTCAGCAAGGAACCGGGCGACTGCGAGCGCGTTGTCACAGTGGCGCTCCATTCGGATCGAAAGCGTCTCCGATCCTTGAAGCGTGACCCACGCGTCGAAGGGTGATTGTTGGTCTCCGAGACTCCGGAGTGACCGTTGGCGGGCTGCGTTGGTGAACGCCCGTTCTCCGTAGCGCTCAGTGAAGTTCAGCCCGTGAAACGCGGGGTTTTCACCGCCGATCTCCGGATACTTCTCCGGATGCTCCGACCACGGGAACCGGCCGCCGTCGACGAGCACCCCGCCGACGGTCGTCCCTGATCCGTGAATCCATTTGGTTGTTGACTCCCAGACGAGATCCGCCCCGTGTTCGATCGGTCGGCACAACGCGGGTGTGGCAAACGTGTTATCCACCAGTAGCGGTGTCCCGTGTTCGTGAGCGATGGCAGCCACCCGCTCGATGTCAGCCGTCACCAGCGACGGGTTGCCGATCGTTTCGAGGTGCACGTACGCCGTGCGCTCGTCAATCGCTCTCTCGTACGCCGCATAATCGAGCGTGTCGACGAAGCGGGCTTCGATGTCCCGTCGTGCCGCAGTATGGCTCAGATACGCGTGCGTTCCGCCGTAGATCGACGACGCTGACACCACGTTGTCCCCTGATCGGGCGAGCACGAGTGTCGCGGCGTCGAGCGCGGCCATGCCCGATCCGGTGGCGAGCGCGCCGACGCCGCCTTCGAGATCCGCGAGACGACGTTCGAGCGTCCGCACCGTCGGATTGCTGATCCGCGAGTACACGTCACCATCGGTCTCAAGCGCGTACAGATCCGCCGCGTAGTCGGCGTCCTCGAACACGTACGACGACGTTTGGTACAATGGGGGCGCTGCTGCCCCTGTCTCCTCGTCCGCTCGTTGCCCAGCGTGGATACACCGCGTTCCGAACCCACGCGTGCGCCGCTCCTCGCTCTCCATGTTTGTGACTCATATATCTGCATGAGGTTATAACCACCAGTTACGGCAACGTTTGCTGTTGTGCGGTGCGAGAACGATGGTCGTGGCAGGCGTGCTATTGGTAGTGGTCTCTCCTGTCCGGGCAGACGGTCAGCTAAACAACAAACAGAGTATGAGTATTGTTAACATTATCTTTTCAATCCGTGCACCCGTAATCTTCCGTATGAGCGATCACGAGACGTGGCTGGGTCTTCAGAAACCCGCAAAGCCACTAGTTCGGGCCGGTATCTTTCTTGGCATAGGACTGGGTGGGTTTTTCGATGGGATCGTCGTTCATCAAATCCTTCAGTGGCATCACATGCTGTCTGCTGTCACTGACACGACGATTATCAGCGTCCTTCGATTGAACGTGATGGTTGATGGATTCTTCCACGTCGTTACCTACGTCTTTACCATTCTCGGAATCATCCTCCTCTGGCGGGCGTGGCAACAGCACGATGTCCCTGCATCAGGCCGGGCGTTGTTCGGTTCCGTGATCCTTGGTTGGGGCGTATTCAACGTGGTTGAAGGAATCATCGACCACCATCTTCTCGGCATCCACCACGTCTGGCCTGCTGGTCCCGGTTCTGTCCTCCTGTGGGACGCAGCGTTTCTGGTCTGGGGTGTGCTGTTCATCATCGGCGGGTACGCCATCGTTCGTCGTGCTGTCTCACCAGCGTCCGGGCGCGACCGAGAGCAATCTGCGCGAGGCGAACAGGAACGAGAAGAGATCGGCTGATCGGCGGGTCCCCACCCCAGTTGTGAGAAGTCGAATCAGTTAAGCCCACAGTGGAACGCCTGAGAGATATGCGAATGAAGGCGACAGCGCGAGCACATCCGATTCAAGGACTCATCAAGTATCACGGAATGCGCGATCCGGAACTTCGGCTTCCGTATCACGATTCGATCAGCGTCTGCACCGCACCGAGCAACTCAACGACGACGGTCGAATTCGATCCGTCGCTCGCGTCCGATCGGATCGTGATCGACGACGAGGAGGTGTCGGGGCGTGCCGCAGAGCGCGTCGAAACCGTCATTGACGAGGTTCGCGCCCGCGCAGGAATCGAGACGCCAGTCCGGTTCGAAAGCGAGAGTTCGTTTCCGACGAACATCGGCTTCGGTTCCTCATCGTCGGGCTTTGCTGCGGCCGCAATGGCGCTGTGTGAGGCCGCTGGGTTGGAGTTGAGCCGCCCGGAGATATCGACAATCGCCCGCCGTGGGTCGTCATCGGCGGCACGGGCAGTAACAGGCGCGTTTTCCCACCTCCGGACGGGGCTGAACGACGCAGACTGCCGGGCAGAACGCATCGACACCGAACTCGAAGACGAGCTACGGGTTATCGGGTGTGAGGTACCGGCGTACAAGGAAACCGAAGAGGCACACAAAGAGGCCGCCGACAGCCACATGTTCGAAGCCCGTTTGGCCCACATTCACGGCCAGATCGCTGAGATGCGCGATGCGCTGCTGGGCGCGGACTTCGAAACGGCGTTCGAACTCGCTGAGCACGATTCGCTCTCCTTGGCCGCGACGACGATGACCGGTCCTGCGGGGTGGGTGTACTGGCAACCCACCACGCTGTCGATCTTTGAAACGGTGCGAGAGCTCCGACGCGATGGGGTCCCCGTCTTTTTCTCCACCGACACGGGCGCGAGCGTCTACGTCAACACGACAGCCGATCACGTTGACGCAGTTGAGCGCGCCGTCGGTGAGCACGCACCGACGAGACGCTGGCACGTCGGTGGCCCAGCGCGTATTCTCGAAGAGAGCGACGCGCTGTTTTGACACCGGTCAGTGGTCGTACTCACACACTGTACAGGTGAGTTGGAAGTCTCCGTTTTCGAGCGCGACGCCGTGGCCCGTTTTTTCCTCACACTCCGGGCAGTAGACGATCGATTCTAGCTCGTCCCAGTCGTGCATCGCGCCGGGTGCGCCGAGCGCCAACCCGACGACGGTCTCATCGTCGTAGTTGTGACCACACTGGTACTCGCCCGGCGCAAAGCGGATCGCCGCCTCCGGACCGACCCGCACCTCCTCCTCACCGGCTCGGCCGACTTCGAACGTTGCGGTGCCCTCACTGATGTAAAACACCTCCTCTTGGTCGTGGTGGGTGTGGATGCCACCGGAAAACGATTCGCCTGGTGCCAGTTCGAAGTAGTTCATCGCGAAGTCGGTCGTTCCGAGCACCATCGAAATCGGCTTGCGGATCTCGTGCACGTTCAACGGATTCGGAACCGTCTGGATCTCATCGAGTGCTGCTTTTTTCACACCACTGAACAGTTCGGGTGTAGCAAAAAGTTACTGCCACTGGTTGCTCGTTTCTCTGGGTTGTGGGTTTCTCACTGCCGAACGTATCGGTACATCCCACCAATAACGACCGAGACGGCGTAGCTGCCCATCAAGAACGGTACCCAATACACCCAGAGCGCGAAGTTCGGAAAGAGCTGATTCCCGATCGAACTCCCCAGAGACAGCGCGACATAGCCCGGGAGCGCAAGGGGTGTCATGAAATCGTTGTCGATGACGCCGATGGCGAGCGGCCCGACGAGAAGCGCGAACACGACAACGACGCTCCGTCCGACGAAGATCCGCCGGATGTCCGATACAGTCATTGCCCATCCTCCCCCGCGCGTTCGACGCCGTGTGACGAAAGCAGCGATTCCGCAGTTGTCGTCGTCCACTCGACACGCGTGTCGAGATCGGTGAGGAATCTCGCCGTTTCTACGATGTACGCCGGGATGTTCAGATCGTTGCCGGCTTTGTGAACGAGCATCGGACGGCTGCCGTACACCGTGTTTCCGGGCTTGAACTCGTGAAACGGCATATACCACGGAACATGTTTTTCGTTGAGCATCTCGATCGTTTCCTTGGCGTTCGATGGTGCGGAGCCGGCATCCGTCGGGTAGATCGCCTGACCGACGAAGTCCGGATGAAACTTGTAGATCCCTTTCGAGCGGTGCAGATCAAGTAGGACATCCGGCTCGTATTGCATCACTACGTCGTCCCAGATCGCGCGCGCGAGCTTCGTTGTCGGCGTCTCTTCGGGCGGGAATTTGCGATTGAGATCGCCACCAACACCGTGGCGGGTGTCCCGCTCGATCGCCGGTTGGTTCGCGCGCGGAAGCACGATTACTCGCCCGGAATCGAACTGCCAGCGAGACACCGCTTCGGCCGCTCGGTATCCGGATGTTTCATCGCCGTGAACGCCACCGACGACGACGGCTGTTGGTCCCTCGTTGGTCCCCTCGATCGCGTACACGTCCGTTTCGTATCTGGTTCCCTGCAGAACTGTAGTCTCCGGCTCGCCCCTCGCGTTCTGTCGTTGGTCGTTTCCCCCGATTGCTGATCGACTGACCGTCGGTGCCGAAAGTCCGACAGCAGCTACTACTCCCGAAAGATACGTCCGACGCTTCATTGCCGAGGCGTACGTGTTCTGTCGTTATCAGTTTCGCCTTCTGTTCCGACGCGAATTTATCCGAGTACGGTATCGAACGCGCCCTGTAGATCCGATCGGAGATCGTCGACGTGTTCGATTCCGGCGCTCACCCGGATCAGGCCGTCGGTTAACCCGGCAGCGATCCGCTCGTCCCGTGGGATCGCCTGATGGGTCATTGCAGCCGGCTGTTCGATGAGGCTCTCAACCCCGCCCAGACTTTCAGCGAGGGTGAACACCTCCGTGTTCGAGACGACCGCGCTCGTCTCTTCTAACGTCGCGTCGAGTTCGAAACTGAGCATGCCGCCGTAGTCGTCCATCTGCTTGGCTGCGGTCTCGTAGGTCGGATGGCTCTCCAGTCCGGGATAGTAGACGTACTGGACTTCAGGGCGGTTTTCGAGCCACGTCGCCAACGTATGCGCGTTTTCACAGTGGCGCTCCATGCGAATCGGGAGCGTCTTCACGCCCCGCAACACCAGAAAGCACCCGAAGGGGTTCGGCGTCGCGCCGACGCTGTTCTGATAAAAACCGAAACGCTCGTCGAGCGCAGCGTCGGCGGTAACGAGTGCGCCACCGACAACATCGGAGTGGCCGCCCATGTACTTTGTGAGCGAGTGACAAACGACATCAGCACCGTGTTCGAGCGGTCGCTGAAGGAACGGCGTCGCAAACGTGTTATCCACCGCACAGAGAGCGTCGTGTTCGTGGGCAATGTCCGCGACAGCCGCTATATCGATCGCGTTCAGTAACGGATTGGTCGGCGTTTCAACCCACACTACACGAGTGTCCGAGTCGACAGCACCAGCCACTGCGTCGGGATCAGTCATATCGACGAAGTCGAACGATACCGCATACTGATCGTACACCTGAGTGAATAAGCGGTGGGTCCCGCCGTACACATCGTTGCTCGCAACAACGTGATCGCCCGACTCACACAGATTGAGCACCGTGTTGATCGCGCCCATCCCGCTGGAGAACACCCGGCCGTGCGTACCGCCTTCGAGATCAGCGAGGTTCGCTTCGAGCGCCGCTCGGGTGGGGTTGCCGGTCCGAGAGTACTCATAGCCCCGGTCTTCGCCCGGCGCGTCCTGTGCGTACGTCGAACTCGCGTAGATCGGCGTCATGACCGCTCCCGTCTCGGGATCTGGCTGTTGGCCCGCGTGGATCGCTCGTGTCTCGATCCGCCGTGAATTCTCGTCCATGCTCGAACAACACCGCCGATCCGTGTGACTCTTGTCGTTCTTCGATCCAGGAGCAACCTGACGGCCACCCTTGGTATCACCCACAAGCGTCAGTTCGAAACTAGTCGTCTGCGCCGACGTTTTCGGCGCTTTCGACGGTGTAGGGATCGGGTTCGATCGTCGCATACTCGACGGCGCGCCGCCCCAACGTTCTGACTCGTGTTTCAGTGTCCGGATCGGTGAACTCGCCGTCTTCGAACTGGCTGTTGACGCTGGGGATCGCAGCCTGGTGCGGGATCACCCACGCGTTCAGCGCGCGACACACTGACCTGAGGTGATCGAGCGTCGTGACTGTGAACGAACCACCCGACACCGCGAGTAGTCCCACAGTGGTGTTCTCGAACTCGTCAAAGCCACAGTAATCCAGCGCGTTTTTCAGGGGGGCAGAGTAGGAGCCGTGGTACATCGGTGAACCTAACAGCACGCTATCGGCCTCTCTGATCCGATTTCTGAGGTCATCAGAATCTCCTGCGTCGTTAGCATCAGCGTCGTACACCGGCAGCTCAAGCCGCCGGAGATCGATCAGATCGGTCGAGGCGTCCAAATCAGCCGCGCCGTCGAGCGCGTGCCCGAGCGCGGTTCGGGTGTAACTCCCGTCCCGAAGGCTGCCACAAACGGCGGCGACGTGAGGATCATTCATACGTGTTGGAATCCGTAGGGAATGAAAAGTGTACCGACTCGATTGATCGCTGTCCGGTGTGTCTGGTCGTCAACGCTGAGCCGTCGGCAGGGTTCTCACGCGATCTTCTCGTACTGTTCGGCCAGCTTCTCGGCTGCGTCGTCCAGTTGGTCCTGTTCGCTCTCAGAGAGATCCCACTCGACGATCTCCTCGACTCCGTTCTGGCCGAGCTTGACGGGGACGCCGAGACCGACGCCGCTGTGGCCGAACTCGCCATCGAGTGCGATCGAACCGGGGAGCACCTCGCCGGTGTCTCGGAGGACGGCCTCGACCATGTGGCCGACACCCGTGGCCGGTCCCCACTCGGTCGCTCCTTTGCGCTCGATGACGTTCATCGCGCTTTCTTGAAGATCTCCGAGAATACGGTCCTTTTTCTCGTCCGTGAACGACGGATCACGGCCATTCACTCGCACCTTCGAGAACACCGGCACCTGTGCGTCCCCGTGCTCACCGAGGATCGTCCCCTCAACGTTCGTCACCGGCACGTCGAACTCCTGTGAAAGCACGTACCGGAACCGTGCGCTGTCGAGACGGCCACCGAACCCGATCACCTTCTCTCGGGCACGATCACCTGCTTCGTACAGATGCCGGTTCAGGAGATCGACGGGGTTCGAGGTGGTAACCGTCACGAAATCGTCGTTGTACTCGGCCAGCGACGCGCCGATGTCCGCCATGATCGGCGCGTTGTCCTCTGCCAGATCGAGTCGTGTCTGGCCGGGCTTGCGTGGAATGCCCGCCGTGATAACGACTACATCTGAGCCAGCTGTCTCCTCGTAGCTTCCCTGTCGAATGTCCGTGTTCGCGTCGTAGGCGACGCCGTGGTTCACGTCGGCTGCCTGCCCGATTGTCGTGTCCTCTTGGTCGGGAATATCCACGAACACTACCTCATCTGCGATGTCACGGAGCGCGATGTTGTATCCGGCTGCTGCACCAACAGTCCCTGCCGCACCGACTACGCTGACTTTTACCATACCCCAAAATCGGCGTACGGACCGGTTAAACGCTTCGAAAGCTATCATTTCGACATTGGTAACACGTGTACAAAATATCGTTTACACCGTTCTGCACAACTGCTATAACCAGAACCAAAAAATCCGAATAAAATTCGTGTGAGATACGACGTTTCGATCTGGCGATCGAAGTGCCCGGCACTCCGTTTCTCGTCGGAGACCTTTTTGAGATCGACCACTTCCTCTCGTATATGAGCGAATTCGATGAGGAAGCCGAACGGGAGAAGCTCAGAAAGCAGTTCGAAGAGGACAAACGAAAACGCGAAAGCACGGAGCGGATGAGCGAACTCCTTCTACAGGGAGCGACGATGACTGACACACATTGTGATTCCTGTGGCGATCCCCTGTTCCGGTATGAAGGTCAGGAGTTCTGTCCGACCTGTCAGGTCCGAACCGACGGACACCAATCGGCAGACACACAGCAGTCATCAACAGACGCCGAACCATCGGAGTCGACAGAGACAACGATGTCGACGCAGATCGACACCGAAGACGAAACAGTCCCAGCCGACGATCCCCCAGAACCGGACACTGCGACCACCACAGACGCACCGGCCGCGTCTGTCAACACTCCGTCAGATTCCGGTCTCTCGACGGCGCACCAGTCGCTCGTGGCCACTCTCACGCGTTTCGCCAAACGCGCTGAAACGACGGAGGACCCTGACCGAGCGCGTAAGTTCCTCGCGGCCACGGAGGACGCAGCGACAGCCCTCAACGCCCTCAACCAAGCGTCAAAGTAAGTGAACCCGTCTCAACCCAGGTATAATTACACATTAGTATTCGATATAATACAATTGTCTTGATATAGTTGGATAATCGGAATATTAATCAATTTGGCGTGTGATTGCGGCTCAATGAGTGATACGGATCCCATCGTGTTGATCGTAGAAGATGAATCATCGCTGGTGGACATTTACTCACATTGGTTATCTGATGACTATCAGATACGCGCTGCAGAGAGCGGTGAGCGTGCGTTAGAGCTGATCGACGAGGACGTTGATATCATGGTGTTGGACCGGTTGATGCCAGCTCTGACTGGACGGGAGGTAATCGAAAACGTACGAGAGCAGTCGTTAGACTGTAAAATCGTGATGGCGACTGCCGTCGAGTCAAACTTCGATCTCATCGAGGCAGGGGCCGACGCGGCGATCACGAAACCCATCACGAAAGACGAGTTACTGTCCGTCGTCTCACAGATGCTTGCCCACGAGAACTATCGTGAACTGGAGACCGAATATTTCGATTTGCTCGCTGAGCGGAGCGAACTTCTCGCCTCGGCAACGCCCTCAAACGAGGAGTTATCAACGCTCGAATCACGGATCGAGGAACTCGCTGCGCGACTCGACGACAGAACGCAGGAGATGGACGACAACGCGTTTATCAGTCTGATGCGTGATTGATCAGTTCAGTTGCTCGAACACGCCGAGATACTCTTCGTACGTCGAAAACGTCGTTTCGATGGGAGCCGGTTGTTGCATGTCCACACCGGCATTCTGGAGGAGTTCGAGGGGATACTCACGGGATCCCGAATTGAGGAACTGGCGGTACTGCTCGGCGGCATTGGGTTCGTCGTCGTCGAGGAGTCGGTCGACGATCGCAACCGCCGCGCTGATCCCCGTCGCGTACTGGTAGACGTAGAACGCATTGTAGAAATGCGGGATGCGCATCCACTCCCGATCAATCCGGTCATCAACAACCGCTGGTTCGAGATACGTGCGTTTCAGCCCACCGTACAGTTCATCGAGTCGATCTGGAGTGAGCGCACCCCCGTCTTCGACGATTTCGTGGGTTCTCTGTTCGAATTCCGCGAACATGGTCTGTCGCAACAACGTTGATCGGAACCGCTCAAGATACTGATCGAGAACGTGACGGCGAAGCTGTTCGTCATCAACCGTCTCAAGGAGGTGGTGGGTGAGCAACGTCTCGTTGACGGTACTGGCGACCTCCGCAACGAAGATCTCATAATCGCTGTACACGTACGGCTGTGTCTCCTTTGTCAGCTGGCTGTGCATTGAATGGCCGAGTTCGTGCGCCAGCGTGAACAGTGACGACACGTCGTCCTGATAGTTCATCAGGATGTACGGCTGAGTATCGTACGTTCCGCTGCTGTATGCCCCCGATCGCTTTCCCGCGTTCTCGTAGACATCTACCCACCGCGCATCGAGTCCGTCTGCCAAGCGGGACTGGTACTCCTCTCCGAGGGGAGCGACCGCGTCGGTGACGTACGTCCTCGCCTGTTCGTAGGTCACTGTCGGACTTTCGTCCCCAGTAAGCGACATGTACACGTCCCACATCCTGAGTTCGTCGAGATCAAGTACATCGCGCTTCAGTTCGAGATGTTCGTGGAGGACACTGAGATTATCATTGACCGTCTCGACGAGGGTGTCGTACACGGAAATCGGGATGTTTGTGCCGTCGAGCTTGGCTTCACGGGCGGTTTCATAATTGTGTGTTCGGGCCTGTTTCACGTCAGCTGTCACGCTTTTTTTGTACGCTGCCCCGATCGCGTTTCGGACTGATTCCCACTCGTCGTAGAACGTCTCATACACCTCCTTGCGGAACGCCCGATCCGGATTTTTCTGTAGCGTCGTGAAATTCGACAGCGTAATCTCGACCGCGTTTTCGTCGGGATCTTCGACAGCCGGAAACGTCATATCCGCGTTCGTCAGCATGGTGTAGATCTCCCCCGGCGCGTCGGTTACGTCGCTGAAATCGGCAAGCAGCCGCTCGATCGTTGTCGATCGCGTGTGCGGCTTCAGCCGGAGCACGTCATCGAAATACTGCTCGTACTGTTCGAGCGCCGGCTCGTGGTCCATCAGGTCCGCAAGCTCCGCCTCGGTGAGTGTTTGGATCTCCGGTTCGATGAATCCCGCTGCGCTTCTGGCGTCGGCAACCAACGACTGCGCCCGTGCTGATAACGCCTGATACTGCTGGTTGCGGGTGTCCTCGTCGCTTCGCATCCGCGTGTACGTGGCGACGTTCGAAACGATACGCATCATCCGCTCGGAGTGACGTAGCACCGACAGCAACGTTTCAGCGTCCTCTGTTACGCGGCCTTCGTATTCTTTGAGTTCCTCGATAAGCGACTCGGCTGTCTCATAGCTGTCTTCCCACTCCGCATCATTCACGAACAGGTCATCCGTATCCCATTTATACTGTTCCTCGATTTTACCGCGTTCCGGAACCGAACTCATGTACTACGGTTCGTCCCGTCTCTGTTAAACGTATCGTCGGAACGACTCGTATTTCAGTGTCTCTGGCTCCACAGAAAGGATCGTGAACTGATCCGGAACGGTTTCGGCCGTCGGACGATTCACCGGCGTCTGCGGGCGACGATCGCAACTAGTGCCACGGCCAACGCGAGCACCGTCAGCCCGACGCCAAAGCCCGGTCCGGAAACGATGGTTCGCAACCCACCGGAGTCGTCGTTCGAATCCTGATTACTGGTCATCTGGCTCTGACCTTGGCCTTGGTCTTGCTGTTGGGTTTGGGTTCCGCCCTTCGAATCACACGTTCCAGGGGTTATCTTCACTTCTTCATACATGTTGAGCGCATGGGCCTGCTCATCGCCAGAGCGGACGATCCAGCGCTCGACTTGGTTCATCGTTCCTTCACCCTCCCAGCCGGAGTAGGGATAGTGCTCTGCCTCTCTGTTGAACTTCGGATCGATGGTTATCTCTCCCTTCCAGTCGTCAGGGGGTGCTCGGTAGACACCGCCGTCGTTACGTCCACCGTTCCATCCCCATGACGCCGTTGTCATTGATTTGTTGAACGTGAAGGTGTCGTTCGCTCCGGCGTAGCCGTCGTCTTTCACAGTCCAGCCGCCGGTGACCGGCATCCCACGCATTACGAGCGTCACAGTGCCGCCGCCAGTGCTCCGATTTCCTGAAAACTGATCGTGGAGGAAGACGAGGCTCAGCCCGCCGTTCCCCTTGTAGAAGAAGAACTGGCTCGTGTCATCGATCTGCAGGTCGGTCGTTCCGCGGGAACTGTATCCGCTTCCGTGGGTGCGGTAGTCGTAGTAGCTAACCACGTTATTCGTTCCGTCGCCCATCGGGGTGACCGTATAGCACGTATCGCCCTGTTGGACGGCGAACGTTTCGGAGGCGTTGTTTCCGCCCCCTGTCTGAGTTCCGTTCTGTGCGTCTGCGATCGGTGCCATGCTGAGACTCATGGCACCGACAGTGATCACTACCATCACGACCACCACGGTCTTCGCGCTCAAGCCGAGCATACGCTCGTACACCGCCGTTGATGAACTGTTTGTATCGTCGTGCGGCCGATTCATTGTTCAATAACTGTCCGCGCAGCTACCCACCTAAGTATGAACGTGTTTCTCTCGGTAGTGAGCGCCTAACCGTTCTATTCCGACCGATTTGATGTGTTCGCGCTGGTTCGCGAGAGCGATGGGAGGACATACCTACTGCGCTGTCGGGTTCGCTACGGCGGGGGATTTCACCAAACAGCGTTCTACCGTCCAACGCATAGAGTGTCCCCATTCCGAGCCTGACAACTAGCTACCGATGGCTCTTTTCGGATCGCGTTCGGTTATTCTCAACCGCCAAAAAATATCGACTAAGGGGATGTGACGGGTGCCACTGGATCTCGAAACGTTCGCGTGTTTCGTGATCTCAGTCGTCGTCTTTCTTTCGACAATCCCGGCCTCGACCGTCTCGACCGTCTCGGCCACGGTGACCATCGTGATCGTCTCGACCATCTCGGCCACGGCGACCATCG
>NZ_RRCH01000012.1 GCF_003862495.1 Halocatena pleomorpha
GCGTGAGTGCCCCGTTGGCCGACGTGACGAGCGATTCCATCGCCGCAAGCGTGGGCGACGTAGCGGTCGACCTTCAAGCCGCGGGCGTCGATCGCTCCTCGTCCTCGCTGTCGCTCCGGCTCAACTTCTGGGGCGGTGGCAGTTCCACACTCCAGATCGAGGAGGTCCGTCTCCAGTAGAGCGGCCGGTCTAGCCACTGCGTGATCGCAACCAACCCAACAACGAACCCATGACCCACGATAGACGAACAACTGAGACGGGATCGAATCATGACCGAGTCGTCGACACGCTGTCCCGACGCGATGTCCTGAGATCCACGGTAGCAGCCGGTGCGCTCGCTGCCGGCATCGGAACCAGTGCCGTCGGCACAGCGGGAGCCGAGGTGATCCCGACGCCGCCGCTGCACGTCGACGGCAATCTGATCAAGGATCCGGACGGCGCGACGGTCAAAATTCGCGGTATCAACATCGCTGACCCAAAGCGAATCAACGTGACGGCCGAGGCACGCGGGAAGACGGCCGAGCAGGTTGTCACAATGCTGACCGATACGAGCCGGGATTGGCACTCCCGTGCGATCCGGATTCCGGTCCAGCCTGTCGATATCGGTGAGCATTCCCCCGGTCAGGGACCGCCGCCAGTGGCGTTCACCCAGAGTCAGTTAGAGAGTTATCTCACGAATCACCTCGATCCACTGATCGAGCACTGTTTATCGCGGGGCGTGTACGCCATCATCGACTATCACCGTCACCGTGATGTTCAGTGGACCGATACGTCGCTTCACGACGAGATCGAACTGTTCTGGGAGACGGTTGCCCCAAGGTACGCTGACCAGCCCCACGTCATGTACGAGTTGTACAACGAGCCACAAGAACCCGGTATGTGGGGCGATCCTACACAAAGTTCGAACTGGGCCGACGTGTGGCGCAACTGGAAATCGACCGCCCAGCCGTGGGTTGATCTGATCCGATCGCACGCGCCGGACACCCTCGTCCTGATCGGCTCGCCAAGCTGGGCCCAGAGTCCGGAAGGGGCGCTCGTCGAACCGTTCGATGGTAGCAATCTGGCGTACACCTATCACGTCTATCCAGGTCATCAGGTGAGCCAGCCAAGTTGCCACTGTTGGGATGACGCCACGGTGAACGGGGAGGGCGTCGCCAGCGTGTACGAGGAGTATCCGCTGTTTGTCACTGAGTTCGGCTGGCAAGAGGGTGGCGGGCAGTGGATCGGCGGCACGGACACCTTCGGCACGGCGTTTCTCGATTGGCTGGAACAAAGCGACGGCATCCACTGGACGGCATGGTGTGGTGATCCAGTGTGGTTGCCTGCGACGTTCGATACGCCGTTCACTGACAGCAGCTGGGAGGACAACATCGGAAACCCCTATGAGGAGACGGTTCCGACGGAGTGCTCGAACCTCCCGTGTGAGTGGTCGCTACTCACCGGAGACGGATACATGGGTGACAACGTTAAGAACATCCTGTATGATCTCCGAAACGACAGTCCGCCGACCGTTCCCTACGACCAGCAGACACCGCCGACGCCGTCGGGACTCACTGTTGGGGGTGTGACTGAAACCACCGTCGACGTATCGTGGTCGGCCGTGACCGACGCCGGCGACGCCGGCTTGAGTCACTACAACGTGTATTTCGACGGCGAAAAACACACGGACGTTCCGGCGGGCACGACGAGCGCGACGATCTCGGGTCTCGTCTCAGACACGACGTACACGATCGGTGTGAGTGCGGTCGACCGCGCTCGTAACGAGTCATCGACAGTGACGGCGCAAGCGACGACCGACATCTTCGAGGACTCGACGGCCCCGTCGGTGCCGGGGAGCGTCTCCTCACCATCGACCACCTATCGGTCGGTCACGCTCTCTTGGGACGCGTCGACTGACGCGGGCGACGCCGAGACGGCTGGTCTGTCCCATTACAACGTTTATGTTGACGGTAGCAAAGAAACCGAAATCGCGGCCGGGACGACCGAGACCACCCTGACCGGGCTGGATTCCGACACCACTTACGAGATCGGTGTGAGTGCGGTCGACCGAGCTGGTAACGAGTCCGCACGAGCGACACTGTCGGTGACGACCGAGTTGGCCGCCGCCGGTCCGGACGACCTGCTGATCAACGATTATGACGGCTCGCCAGCGTGGCCTGACTCGAATGATCTCGGCAACTGGACCGGAGCGGGCGGCTTCGAGAGCATCGGCGTCACCGACGGCACACTGCGAGTCGACTACGACGGGAGCGGCTGGTACGGCACGCAACTCTCCCAAGATATCACCGAGTATCCGATCCTTCGGATGAAAGTCGTCGGTGACAACGGTGGGGAACACCGGGACATCCAGCTCGATTTCGGCGGTGTTCTGGGAATGTTGAACCAGCTGACCGACGACACGATCGAAACGACGCCAACGATCGTGTCGGTGGATCTCGCGGCCGCTGGTGTGGACCTCGCCTCACCGGGACAGCTCAACCTCAAGTTCTACAACGGGGGCAACAGCGCTATCGAGATTGAGGAACTGTGGCTCGAACACGACGGAAGTAGCGACTGAGGCAGAGTGACCTCCTACGCTACGCTACTGCACGTACGCGATCAACAGGACATCTGGCAAGACGGCAACTCGACACTCGATATCGAGGAGGTCAAGCTCGACTAACACACGACCATTCCAACCCACTGATCGACCTGTCCGATCGACGGACGGTGAAACGGTGGGTTCTGTGAACACGAAAAACATGACACAAGACAATCACAATACTGACACGACGGACGACCGATCGACCGACGGCACTCGGTCCTCGTGGCACCGCCTATCGGGCGTGTTCGAGGACAGTTCTCGACGAGAGTTCCTGAGAGCCGGTGCCGCTATTGGCGCTGGTGGTCTCGCACTCGGGCTTGGAAACACCGCGACGGCTGCGAAGGTTGAGGAGATATGCAACTCGGATTACGGCACGATTGACGTTGCCGACGGCTTTACACTGATGGACAACCGATGGGGGAATCAGAACGCTCACCAGTGTATCTGGTACAATGACGACGGGAGCTATGGATACGATTTTGACGCCTCGAACACGGGTGGCGGAATCAACTACCCCGAGGTGTTCATCGGGACGCGTCCGTGGGGTGCCAGCACAGGCGTTGTCGAGTTCCCCATTCAGCGCCACGACGTTGATGAGTTCGTGATGGAGGTGGATGCCGACCTCGATATCTCCGGCGGTGAGTGGGACTGGGCCGAGGAGTGGTGGCTAATGGAGCAACCCCCCACCCAACAGCCCGAGACTCACCAGTACGAAGTCATGTTGCTTCTCGACTGGGGTGGCGGCCACGACCACGGTGCGGTACAAGATCCCAGCGCGTGGACCGATCGATTCGGCAACACGATCGACCTTTGGACCACCTACGACTCCGGCGGTACGGACGCCTATTTCTACATCTTCCGGATTCAGGGTGGTCACGACGGCGGGAAGATCGATATGGCGGAGATCGTTGAATATCTCAGTAGCAACGAGGGCGTTAGAGGCGATCTGTGGCTTTCTGGCATCGAACTCGGGAACGAGTACTGGGCAGGTGCTGTCGGAGAAACCACGTACAACACGTTCAACGTCACAATCAATGGCTCAACGTACACCAGTGGGACCGGTGACGGTGGCTCCCCGCCGACCGATACGCCGACGGACACGCCGACTGATACACCGGGCGACGGATTGGTGATCAACGATTACGACGGCGATCCGTCGTGGTCGAGCAACACGAACGACCTGGGTCAGTGGTGCGGCGCTGGGTCGTTCGCCAACGGGAGCGGCACCGTCAGCAACGGGGCGCTCGTCCTGGAATACGACAACGGCGGGTGGTACCAAGAGCAGCTCAACCAGTCGGTCACCGACTACTCGACGCTGGTCTTGCGCGTGAGCGGTGCCAGCGGTGGCGAAGAGAGCGACATCACCGTCGAGATGGGTGGCGTGAGTGCTCCGTTGGCCGACGTGACGAGCGATTCCATCGCCACGAATATGAGCGACGTGGCGATCGATCTTCAAGCCGCGGGCGTCGATCGCTCCTCGTCCTCGCTGTCGCTCCGACTCAACTTCTGGGGCGGTGGCAGTTCCACACTCCAGATCGAGGAAATCGCCCTAGTGTAACTGCAACTCCAACGATAATTACTATAAATGACACAAAACGAACGAGTGCACGGCAGCGATACGACAATTCAGGGTAACGTTGTTTCCCGGCGTGACGTTTTAGGTGCGGCGGCTGCTGGTGCTGTGGCGTTCACCGCGCCCGGCGTCGTCGGCAGCGCGGCTGCAGGGATTCCGACGCCGTGGCTCCATCGAGACGGCAATCTGATCAAGGATCCCAGCGGCAACACAGTGATCCTTCGTGGGGTCAACGTTCCTGATCCAAAGCGGATGGACACCAAAGCGTTCCGTCCGGATGCAGATGAAACGATCCAGCGGGTGACGAACGACAGTGATGACTGGTACGCCCGCGTCGTCCGGCTCCCGGTGCAGCCCGTCGACATCGGTGACCACAGTCCTGGCGGGATCCCGCCGGTGCCTGGCTTTACGAAGCGCCAACTGGAGCGCTACGTCAGCGAGCATCTCCGTCCAGCGGTCGATGTCTGTGCCGAACAAGGGGTATACTGCATCGTCGATTATCACCGCCACCGTGGTCAAGACGATTCACACGCGTACACTAGTCAGGGAATCCACGACGAACTCACGATGTTCTGGGAGACGGTTGCTCCGGAGTTCGCTGCGGACTCACACGTCTTATTCGAGGTGTACAACGAACCGATCCATCCGTTCCAAGGGCACTACGACCCGAACGTCGATGTCGATCCGACCGACGACGAAGCGATCGAAACGTGGAATACGTGGAAGGACGCGGCCCAGCCGTGGGTCGACACGATCCGTGCGAACGCACCGCAGAACGTGATCCTGATCGGCTCGCCACGCTGGTCTCAGTGGACCTATCAGGCACCCAGAAACGAATTCGACGGCGACAACCTCGCGTACACGGGCCACGTGTACGCCCATCCGTCTCTCCGACCGCTCTCGACGTACTTCGGTGAACCCTCACAACACGTCCCGGTCTTCATGACCGAATTCGGATGGGGCCCCTACGGCGCGGAGTGGCTGAAGGGGACCGCCGAAGTGGAAGGCGAGGAGTTCAAAGCGTTCTTCGAGAACTACGACGTTCACTGGCAGGTCTGGTGTTTCGACAGCAAGTGGTCGCCCGCAATGCTCGATCACGACTGGTCGGTCAACAGCTACGGCACCTTCTGGCAGGACGTTCTCGCACAGCGGCGTGGTTCTGATCTCCCTGCAACCGGAGCTACTGGATTCGAATAGCGCGACAACAACCCTTCACTCCGAAACCAATGGCACGGAACGATACACCCGAACTGGAATCGAACACCGATCACCGATCCGACGGGACGACCCCTCGACGCAATACCGTCTCACCGACGCTCCGACGCCGAAGCGTCCTGCAAGCGCTGGGCACTGGCGTGGCGTTCGGATTGTTCGGCGTTGGGTCGACGAGCGGCGCACCGGCCAGCTTCGGTGATGGTGTGAATCTCCAACCCTCCTACTTCTGTGATGGTGATCAGAACTTAGGCTGGGGTCTAATGAACCAGTATCCGGACATCCAGACGGTGCGGATCGAGATCGAGCCGTTCTCGTTTAACGAGATCGCAACGACGCGAGATGATGCGAAACGCTGGATCGACGAGGCTGCCAGTCACGGATACGACGTGATCGCGAGCTACCACCACTATCCGGACAACGGGTCGGCTGACTCACAGGCGCTACAGTCTGCAGCCGATTGGTGGGTGGAACAGTACGACTACCTCACACAAGACTCGTCGATCACTATCAACATGATGAACGAGTGGGGTGACCACACCGTCACCGCTGGTCAGTACGCATCGGCGTACAACGACGCGATCAGTACGGTGCGCGATGGCACTGACTACACCGGTCCGATCGTCTGTGACGCACCCGGCTGGGGACAGGAAACCCACCGGCTCGCTGACGCCGTCTCACAGATCGACGACGACGATCTCATTCTTTCGGTGCACGTCTATCCGAGCGGGTGGAACCAGGAGGCAAACGAGGCGCTCCAGCCCGCACACCTGGATATCGTGGACGAAACTGGCTATCCCTGTATGATCGGTGAATTCGGGAACTGGGCGGCAAACCCCAGCGGGGCCGACTGGTCAGCGATCGTCGATCACGCCAAATCGCTGGGCTGGCCGGTCATCGGCTGGGCATGGAATGGCGACGGATCGGACGACCCGATGAACATGTCCTCTCCGTATTGGGGCAATGACTGTGGTGCCACTTCCTACTCGGCGTCGTCGTATTTCAACGTCGTGTACGACAAGCTCGGAAGCGGTGGCAGCGGTGATGACACGACAGCACCGAGTTCGCCGTCAAACCTGTCTGTCACGGGGACGACGAACTCCTCGGTGTCGCTCGGCTGGGATGGCGCTACCGATACTGGTGGTTCGGGGCTGAGCCAGTACGTCATCACCGTGGACGGCAGCCGTGATCACACCGTCTCGGCTGGCACGACGCGCACGACAGTATCCGGACTGTCCGCAGGAACGAGCTACGAGATCGGTGTGCGTGCGGTCGACGGCGCAGGCAACGAATCGACGGCGGCCACCGTCACAGCGACGACCGCCGAGAACGGTGACTCGGCGGAGCTACTGGCGGAGATCGCTTCAAGCACGACGACGGCGGCGGTGGACGAACGGATCACGTTCCAAGTTGAGGACACGTCGGGCAGCGGGCAGTGGATCACCGCGTTGGATTGGGCGTTCGGTGACGGCACCACCGCCACGGGATGGTGGAACGAACACGCGTACGACGCGGCTGGCACCTACACCGTTGCGTTGACCGCGACCGACAACGAAGACGATACGACCACGCACGAAGTCACCATCACTGTCTCATGATCGAGAATAGACGCAGAGAATACGACTACCGAAAAAAGACAACAATGATGGATACGAGACAATCAGCTGACGACGGCGAATTGAGCGACAATGACGGGTATCGTACCGAAATGACGCCGTTTTCTCGGCGCACGTTCCTGCAAGCTACTGGTGCTAGTATCGCGGGACTCGCCATCGGAAACGGAGTCGGAACGGGGGCTGCGGCTTCCGGCCGGCTCCATACTGAGGGCCGGTGGATTCGAGACGCCGACGGCAACGACGTACGCCTCCAAGGGATGGCTCCCGCAGATCCGGGATTTTACCGGCGGTTCCACGCCAAGACGTTCGAGGAGGTGCTCGAATGGGCGACCGACGAGAGTCGGGGGTGGTATCCGAACGTCGTCCGTCTTCCGTTCACGAAAGACTCAGTCGACCATTTCGGTTTGGAGACCTACGTGACTGAGATCATGCGCCCGGCGGTCGATCTCCTCGCAACACGGGGGGTCTACGCGCTGGTCGACTACCATCTCATTCGGCCGTACACACAGGCAGCGACCGACGAGTATAACAACGAAAACGATGAGAATCTTGATCCGATCAACGACGTGATGGAGTCGTTTTGGGACCGAGTCGCCTCCGAGTTCGCTGCTGACGAACACGTCATTTTCGAACTGTTCAACGAGCCGACGCAGCCGGCACTGTACGGCGACGATCCCGGTGCGTGGCAGACGTGGCGCGAGGCAGCCCAGCCGTGGGTTGATCTGATCCGTTCACACGCGGCGGAGACACCGATCATCATCGGCTCACCGCGGTGGACATCCGTCACTCACATGGCTCCAGAGTACCCCTTCGATGGGGAGAACCTGATCTATGCTGGCCACATTTATCCATCGAACGCGCGCCGTCGGAGTTCGACCAGTACTACGGCCAGCCAGCGAATGATGTCCCCGTCGTTATCACGGAATTCGGCTGGGATCCAGCAGGCGGCAGCGTCGACCAAGGCACTACCTCCGGTTGGGGCGAACCGTTCCGTAACTGGGTCGAAGGCTACGGGAACATGGGTTGGATCTCGTGGTGTTTCGATGATTCGTGGGCACCGACGTTCTTCGACTCCCCTGATGCGGGTGCCAACGAGCCATGGACGCTGAAGGACGACCCTGAACAGATGGGTGGCTACATCAAGACGTGGCTCGGAGGAACGGGGAGTGATGACACGACGGCCCCGACGGCTCCCTCGAACTTGTCGGTCACTGGGATGACGAACTCCTCGGTGTCGCTCGGCTGGGAGAGCGCTTCAGACGCTGGTGGCTCAGGACTGAGCCAGTACGTCATCACCGTGGACGGCAGCCGTGATCACACTGTTTTGGCGGGTACGACGAGCACGACAGTGTCGGGGCTGTCGGCTGGAACGAGCTACGAGATCGGTGTGCGTGCGGTCGACGGCGCAGGCAACGAATCGGCGGCGGCCACCGTCACAGCGACGACCGCCGAGAACGGTGGCTCGGCGGAGTTACTGGCGGAGATCGCTCCAAGCACGACGACGGCGGCGGTGGGCGAACGGATCACGTTCCAAGTTGAGGACACGTCGGGCAGCGGGCAGTGGATCACCGCGTTGGATTGGTCGTTCGGTGACGGTACTACTGCCACGGGATGGTGGAACGAACACGCGTACGACGCGGCTGGCACCTACACCGTTGCGTTGACTGCCACCGACAACGAGAGCGACACCACCACCCACGAGATTACTGTTACCGTCTCCTAAACCGGACCGCCCTGAACCCTTCGACGGTGTTCCCCCACGCCCCTGTCGAATCGTGATTGACTATATAAGTATAAAACAATAAATTATTAATCTAGATACTATTTTTAATAGTTAAATTTAAGTTTTAGAAATATAATATATAATATGGTCAGACGACGGACCATACTGAAAAGTAGCATCGCCTTCGGAACATTCGGCCTTGCGAGTGTGGTGACCGGACAGTCCGCACCAACATTCGAGGCGACGGCAGACGATCAGCTTCCTTCGACGATAACGGCTGACACGACGATTGAGGAGTTGTGTCCTCAGTACAACGATCCGTACTACGTTCCACGGGACTTCCTTGATTACCTTCCTACGCAGTATTCGTCGGATTCTGCGAAGGCCACGCAGTTCGGTTACGACGCTGAGGCAGTTCAGAATTCAGTCGGGGACGGAACGTTGACTCTCGGTGATCTCGGAACGCAAGCCCTCCCGATCGTTCAGACCCTTGCGGCGGCGGATTTTCCGGCGCACGCGACTGCCAAGCTCCTTCCTCGGTTGGCTCTCTTGCCCGACGAAACGGAGTCGTTGTCACTGCACAATCAGCCCCAGAGCGTTTGGGCGGAGACTGCTGGACCGACCGTTGCGAGCAACAGTCCATCTCAGTTCACACAAAGCCAGTGGCCGACAGATGCTCGAACGTACATCCCCGAGGAAGTTGCTGAGCGCGATCGTGTCCATGATCAACCCCAAAACGAGGAATGGGGGAGCGCCGCACCGCTTCCGGACGATGTCCTGCACAACGACGCGAACCCAGTTCTCGACGCGGCGAGCGAAAAGATCCACCCTGTGAGCGGTGAGTCGCTCGGTGGCGATGGCTTCACCGCCACCGCACCGATGACAGCCGAGATCAGAATGCACGTCCTCAACGACGGCTACTGGTACCAGTATTTGGAGTTCGAGAACGTCAGCTCAGTCCCCTACCACCTAGACGGGGCGGTTCTCTGGTGGCTCGGACCGTCGGGAATGGGTTCGAACCTGGCCGACGGCCACTACAATAATGTCCAGCGCCCAAATTCCTCGCTCGGTCACCCCCAACGCGACGTTATTGAAGTTGTTCACGGGGACCATGAGGGACTTTCGGTGTATGCGACCCGGTTGGCGTTCCACGACCAACCCTACCACATGCGCACCGCTTACCCCAATCAGCGCTGGTCACTTGAGATCGGCACGCCAGTGTATGCCACTGATGTCTCCTTCCCCACTTCGGAGGAGCGTCAACAGCTTCTTGATACGATGTTGGACTCGCTCCACGTCGAACTGGAGACGAACATGGACCGAAACGACGACCTCGTGGAGGCAGTTGATCTGAAACACCGCGTTCCGAACTAAATCCGATCGAATATCTCCGATCGGAACTCGAAGAGATCGTATCACTACAGAGCTGAGGATTCATATAATAATCGATCTTTGATAGCACGAGTATAGGTAAATATGTTTTCATATATTATTGCTGTCTAATTATGAGGGCGTCACCCGATCCAGTACAAGAATACGACTTATAGTCGATAAGTAACGGATATTATCTACTCGAAAGGACACACAACGATCAATAAACATAACTAACATTCGTTATGATATCTGTCTATCTTTCATTTCTATCAAACAAAATCTGAGTTCAGCGAGCATTTTAGTCGTTGAGATACGTTCGATATGTATGTCACATTTCTTTTCTGATCAGTCACTTTTGATTCGGTACTATCTGTACCGAGCCACGATGTCGGTCGGATTCATCACGCCGATTTTCACGTTGTTCCTGTTGCGGTCGTTGACGTACACACAGTTTGCGGTGCTATCGTCGTTGTACTCGGTGTTGGCGGTCGTCAGCGAGGTGCCGACAGGGTATGTGAGTGATCGGTTGGGTCGGCGGGCGAGTTTGCTACTCAGTGTAGCGTTCACCGTCAGTTCAGTTGCTGGATTCGTGATCACGAACGGATTCGTGCCATACGCCTGCTTGTACGCGCTGTGGGCGCTCGCGTTGACGTTCCGCTCAGGAAGTATCGACGCGTGGTTGTACGACATTCTCGGTGAGCGATCTGACGCCGATCAGTTCAGTCGTGTTCGCGGACGAGGAGATGCGATACAGAATTGGACCGCAGCGATATCGATGGTCGGCGGTGGCCTACTATACGGAATCGAGCCGACGTATCCGTTTATCGCTGCTGCCGTGTTCAACAGCGTCGGCTTCGTTGCGCTGCTTTCTCTCCCAAAAAACAGCCAGTACGCTGAGGGTGGGACCGCGGATCGGCCTGGTCCATTGGCGGCGTTCAGCGTCATTCGTGATCACCTAGTCCGCCCCTCGTTGTGGTCGCTGGTCGTGTACATCGGGTTGTTTTACGCCGTTGTCGGTGTGGCGCAAGGCTACATCCAACCGATGGTGATCGAGACTGTGGCCCCTGCTGTTACGGCGTTCGGTGTTGATCTCCCGCAGGGTCCGACGGCTGCGCGTACTGGACAGGCGGGACCGACGCTGGCGTTCGGTGTCGGGGTGTTGTCTGCCGCTCTTACCGCGGTGGCCGCTCTGGGTGGTTACTATGCAGGACGGATCGAAAATCGATTCGGGGTTCGTCGGGCTGTGGTGGGCGTGTCAATGATCACAGCCGCCATGCTCGTGGTCCCTCTCTGGGTCGGCGTGGTAGCGTTGCCGACGTTCGCAGCGATGCGAACCTCGATGCCGATCCTCAAACCCATTGCCAACGGCTACATCAATGATCACACTCAGACAGTCGGGCGGGCGACGACGCTCTCGGTAGTGTCGATGGGATACATGGCACTGCGAACTCCACTGTCGCTCGGAACCGGAGTGGTGGCTGATGCAACCACGGCGACCACTGCGGTCGCCGCACTCGGTGTTCTTTTTCTTGCAGGCGGCAGCACTGTGTGGCTGTTCGGCTCCGTCGCGCCGAAATCGAATCGATACCGTAACTGATCCGGTTCCGTAGTTCGCCTTTCTTACTGTTCGTGCTTCGATGGCTGTTCGTACAGTGCCAACAGTTTGTACGGTATCAACGGTTCGTCGTGGTGGTATCAGTCACCCCCGAATCGCGCGGTCCTTTATCCACAATCTCGATGCCCGAGACGATGGGATTTTCCTCTCCCCGGTGGAACTGGATCGTCAGCGTACCATCTTCTGAGGTCGTCTGGAAAGCGTTGACGCCGCCCACGTCGTGACCGTGTTCGAGGAACGGGTTGTATCCTCTGAGGACAGTTTCGTTCTCGATGCTCACGTCGAACGACCGCGGGCCGGCTTCGGTGTAGGCCGCTTCGTCTGACTGTTGTGGTTCTCCGTCGGTGAGGTACTCTTCCATGACGTAGATACGGACTTCATACTCGCGGTCGGGATCGACAGGGAACGTCCAGGTCATCTCCTCGGATGGGTTGAAGAGCCCGCTTCCCTGTTCGAAGCGGTTCGTTTTAAACATCTTCTGGGGCACTGACTCGGACACGTTGTCTTCGACGGTGATCGGATCGGTAGTGTTGCTGACGGTTGTCTCCGACGCCTCGTGGTTCAGATACGTCGCTGGAGAGTTCGCGCTGTCAGCGATCCAATCCGGACCGTCGGGCGCGTCGAGTCGTTGCCCACCGACGTTGACACGGTATTCGACGCGTTCGGTTGGTGTTGGCGTCGTTGTCGGTGTCGCTGTCGGCGTCGTTGTCGGTGTCGGTGTCGGTGTTGCTGTCGGGGTGGGTGTCACTGTTGTCTGTGGTGTTTCAGTGCTCGGTGTCGAGGTGCTGTTCAAGACACCACCGAGCGGAATCCCTGATCCCATGATGACGACGATCGTTCCGATCAGGAAGATTCCTCCGACGCCGAACAGTAACCACTGCTGCCAGTTGCTTGAATTCTGATTCCGGCTTCGATCTCGATTTCGATTCCGACCTCGCTTTCGGGATCGGGAAGCACGGTTTGGGGGCAAAGAGCGAGACACGAATATCGGCTCGATTTAACCAGCACGCCCAATTATATCTCACGTTTTTGTATTCCAAGCGACAGCGATCCGTCAAGTACAGTGAGTGATGGAATGGCTAGAGGGACCGCGCCATCATCAGCTCGGCAGTGAATTCCCCGTCGATCATATACTGTTCCTTACGGATGGCTTCGGTCTCGAAGCCGTGATCCTCAAGGAATCGAGCGGCTTCTTGGTTCGTTGCTGGGATCGAGTTGTACACCCGCTGGTACCCATGGCTTGTCGCCCATTCCAGACTCCGGTGAAGGAGATGTCCACCGATTCCGTGTCGACGGTACTCATCAAGGACTCCAACAGTCAGTTTCGCGGCGTGGCTGAGCTTTTCGAGTTCGGGCGCTTCGATGTGTGCCCACCCGACGACGTCGTCTGCCACGGTAGCGACAAAGAACATCCGCGTCTCCACATCGTTGTGGCGGATGAGAACGCCTTCGAAATCAACCTGTTGGGCGACGCTCTCGGCCACGAGATACGTCTTTTCACTGGTGATCGTTCGCATCACGCCGACGATTCCAGAAAGGTCCTCCTGACGCGCGGGCCGAATCGTGTATCCGACGCCATCACTGCTGTACTCTTCCGCAGCACCGGCTTCGAGTGCAACACGCAGCGTGTCGTCGTGCTCTTCGAGATACCCATCGCGCTTGAGCACCGCCAGCTCGTGATGGAACTGCTCGGGATCCATTCCGAGTGCTTCGGCCGTCTCACGAGGCGTGGCTGTTCCCTGCTGTTCGACGTACTCGTAAATTCGTCGGTGATCCGGCGTTTCGAACGCAGGTGTTTGACGGGCTTGCATGGTCGTGATGACTAATCGCTCCGTGAGTATTTATCTTTGGTGCATGGTGCCTATTATCATGATCGTGTGGAGTGATTGGTTGGTTGGTTCCGGCTGTATGCAGGTCTAAGCGTTCCCCTTTTACTCGAAACAGAAAACCGTGAACCACAAACATCAATTCGGTATGTATCTGCACTGAAACACAGGTCGGTCTTTTGCCGTGATCGTTTTCGTTACCCTGTTCTCGGTGTTCGGTGGTACCACCCACCACTCGATTCTACAACGATCGAGAGCGGCTTTGGGACCAACGGCGCACCGTCGGCTGTAGTCGTCGTCTTGCTGCTTGTAGGCGTGTTGTTCGCTCTCGGACTCCGAACCTGAACCGATCTCACTCGAACCGGTCTGGGTGGAACCGTTCGTACCGGACGATGGCGTCGAACGCCGCGTTGGATGGCCGACTGTCGCTTGCAATTTCGCGGTCGGTACGGAGGTACGACCCGATGAACTGGCGGGCGACGAGTGCTTTGCGGGCGTCGTCGTCTTCTGTGAGTTGCCACTGCGCTTGTTCGAGCAAGATCGCGGCGGTCGTCACGTCGAAGACGTAGTCAGTGAGTTCCTTGGCCCGGTGTTGGGCAGACTCGATGCTGGTGGACCCGACGCTGGCGATTGCGGTTTCGAGTTTCTCGCGTTCGGAGCGGACGACAGCGGCCAGTGCATCGAGTGCCGGGTTGGCGACCGTGTCGAGTCGCTCGTCAATCAGCGATAGCAACGGTTCGTGTGCTGCTTCGCGAGCCATCGCTCGGAGCACGTCGAGCGCCATTACGTTCGACGGTCCTTCCCAGATCGGTAGAACCTGAGCGTTACGTAACAACCGGGGATGGACAAATTCCTCGACGTAGCCATCACCACCTTTGATCTCCATGGCATACGATGCGGTGTCGACAGCCAGTCTCGCCGTGCGGTACTTCGCAATCGGGATGAGAATACGCGCAAGCCGGCGGGCCGTCTCCGCGTCGGTACGCTCTCGACGGTGGAACGCTTCGACGGCTTCGAAGGTGAACGCCAGTGCTGCCTCGTGGTCGACTGCCATTTCGAGAAGGTCCCGACGCAACAGGGGGTGTTCATCGAGTCGCTTGCCGAACGCCTCACGGTTGGCGGCGTGGACCTTTGACTCCAACACCGACCGTCCCATTCCACCGCAGGCGGAAACGGCGTTATACAGCCGCTCGACATTCAACATCTCTGACATCTGTTTGAACCCGTTTTCCGGCTCTCCGATCAGGTACGCCTCGCTGCCCTCGAACACGACTTCACCGGTCGGTACGGTTTGGGTGCCGAGTTTGTCTTTCAGACGACGGAATCGGTAGTCGGTCGGCTCTCCGTCTCGGTCGTGGGTCGAGACGAGAAAGAGCGACAGTCCGTCGGTCCCGTCCGGAGCGTCGGGTCGGCGGGCCAACACGAGTGCGGCCTCTGAATCGAGATTCGAGCAGAACCACTTTTCTCCGTACAGCTTGTACGTGCCGTCGTTCTGTTGCTCGGCGGTCACCTCGTTTGCGCCAACATCACTTCCGCCTTGCTTTTCGGTGAGAAACATCGCCCCGGTCATCAACTCCTCGTACTTCCGTGCTGTCAGTCCATCGTAAAACTCCTGTAGTGTGCCGTCATCGAACGCGTCCAGAACTAGGGCCGCACCTCCCGTCATCGCTGCCGGACAGCCAAGTCCGACACTTGACGCGTACTCCATCAGGTAGAACTGCCCGAAATGATAGGGAACGGAAACGGGTGTCTCTCGACCCGGTGGTGCCTCAAAGACATCGGCAATGATTCCGGCTTCGTACACCAACCGTTCGTTTTCGAGATGGGCTGGATGGTACTTGATCTCGTTCGTGCGTTCGCCATGCTTGTTGTGGGTTTGGAGGGTCGGCGGATTGTTGTCAGCGATGTCTGCGTTGTCGACCACGGTGTGCCCGATTGTCTCACCGAACTCGCGCAAGCGGGGTGTGCCCCAGTCGAGTTCCTCGCTCTCACACCGGCGTCGAAGTTCGAACTGGAGCGCTCGGTCGTAGGTGTAGTAGTTGCAGTGTCGTCCCTCTTCCAATGCGGCGTAATTTATGGGCGTTGTCATACGCGGTTATGATTGCACCGTGATTTTATTCTTTTGCCCTCTATACCGTGTGCTTCACTGTTACTCGATTACTGTGCATCTGTATTTGTCACTCACGACCATAGAACCACCCGACGCTGCTGAACCGTTCTTGCTCATCGCGACTCGAACGCTCTATTGGTTCAAGTCAGGATATCGGTTCGAACGGGGCGCTTGGAACCAGTTCACTGTTGCCGCGTGTGCCGTCACCGAGCGGTCGTTTTGCGGAACAACCGTAGAGACAGTGATTGGATGGAGGGTGTCACCGAGTGATGTAAGTACAATCCGCATACAGTACGTGCATGGACGACACATCGCTTAAGGAATCGTTGCGCGGACTCGGGTTTTCGGCCAAGGAAGTGGACACGTATCTCTCGATTCTGGAACTCGGCGGGGGGAAGGCGAGCACGATCGCTGAGGAGGCGGGTGTCTCTAAACGATACGTTTACAGCATCGCTGAGCGGTTGTCTGATCGAGGATTCGTGGAAGTAAACGACCACGTCGTTCCGACGACGATCCGACCACACTCCCCTGAGCACGTCATAACTGGACTGACTGACGATCTCGAAGCGATGCAACCGGCGCTCGAATCGCGGCTTTCACGATCGCCATCCAGGTCTGAGCGATTTGAGGTCATCAAATCCCGCGTAACTGTTCTCAAGCGTATTGCAGACCGGATCGATCGCGCTGAGCGGGAAATTACGCTCTCAATCCCGTACCGACTGCTTGATGAGGTTGCTGATGATCTCCGTGCAGCAGTCGACCGCGACGTATTGGTGCTCTTGCTCGTCACCGGTGTTGATCCGGACGCCAATCTCGCATTCGATGGCGTGGCGTCTGTCGTCCGAGCGTGGAAACAACCGATGCCGACGATGCTAACGGTTGATCAGGAGACGGGTCTCGTTGTGCCTGATAAGATGTTTACACAGTCTAACAGCCCTGCTCAGGCCATCGCCTTCGAACAACAACAGCTTAGTCCGGTCATCGTCGGCTCGTTTCTGGGCAACTATTTCCCCATGGCAACCCCCGTGTACACTGCCGATCCCGTCGATCTCCCAGCCACGTACCGGAACTTCCGACACGCGGTGCTTCAGACGAGACTTCATCGGTCTGCTGGCCGTTCAGTTCGCGCTCGGATCACGGGTCACACTGTTTCTGAGGAAAGCGCACAGACAGAACTCGAAGGCGTCGTCGTCGATGTCTGCCAATCGCTTCTCGACCCGCAGACGAGCTCGTTCCCGGTTGAGAATACACTGATCGTCGAATCCGACGACAAGACGTACAGTGTCGGTGGAACGGGAGCGTTTGTCGAGGATATCGAGGCAACAGTGGTTGAACTCCGTCCGGCCGATGCGGTGTGAGTCCCGGCGCACGGCTGCGAACGCTACCTCGGGTGCTTCGTCTCTACCGAATATGAACACTCAAAGTCGTCGCCTCGGTACTGAAGACTATGCCTGTTTTCGAGCGTTTGATGGCTCTTCTTGGGTTGTTGATGGTCGGAACCGGACTGCGAGTGACCGGTGTTCTCGATGACAACCGAGCCGCTCAACTCAACACCCTCACGTATTACGTCGCCCTTCCGGCGCTCATCTTTATCTCGACGTACCAGCGATCGATCTCTGCGCTCCTTTCACCAGCTCTTCTGGAGGGACTCGTTCTCGTGGTGGTCGTGACAGTGGGGCTTGCGTGGCTCATCCACCGAAACGCCGCAACCCAGTACCGGAGCGTTGCACTCGTCCAATCGTATCACTCCAACCTCGGTTATCTCGGATTACCGCTCGTAGCAGCGACGTTCGAGCCCCGAGTGACGGCGATTGCGAGCGTGATTCTTGGCGTTGTCTCGTTGATCCAAGTGCCGTTGACGGTTCTCATTCTTACCACGATGAGTGGTACCGACACCCGGTTTCTCAACGAACTGCAACGACTCATCACAAACCCGGTGTTAGTCTCGCTGCTCGTTGGCCTCGCTGTCGGCTCCACCGGGCTTGCAGTTCCGTCTGTGGTCGCTTCCGGACTCGACGCCATCGGTACACTCGCATTACCGTTGGCGTTGCTCTGTGTCGGTTCTTCTCTCAAGGTCGACCTCTCAGCGGTCGATCTGAGTGCGACCGGCTGGGTCGTTGCACTCAAAAATGGCTGTATGCCAGCACTCGCTTGGGGAGTTTTCTCCCTTCTCACCGTCAATCCTGCGACGTTTACTGCGAGTGTGGTCATGTTCGGCACACCGACCGCTGTGTCGACGTTCGTGTACGCGAACGAACTCGGTGGTGACGAACAGTTTGCGTCATTGAACGTTTTTATAACCACACTTATCTCTACTGGAACCCTGTTCGTTCTTATCCGCTTGGTTAGTTAATTGCATTTTATTGTGTATGGAGATACGAAAACAAATGTTCGATTGTGTAAATAGTTGGACAATATATACTTAATACGGTGGAAGAAGTCGAGTCTGGAGATAGTTATTGGTCAATTTTATTATGAGCATAGCCTTCTAATGCTTGGCAGATAATAATATATACTGGCAGGTATTCTATCAGAATAATTTGATTAGGTATACCTAAGTGTGTTGGTGACGGATAGCACTAGTAAAATAGATTACCTGTCGTCTATATCGAATCCGCAATACAAACCATAATACACAAAATACATAATTCAATAAATATGTAGTGGTAACAGTTGTTATCGGGTTAGATCATTGATCTCAGCAGGAATGGTTACAACTGTACGTTTGTAATCGACGCGTCTCTTCGTACGATCTTCGAATACGCCCCGCGTACAGAGTTGTTCGGCCTTACCGAAGCAAAGTATGCCGAACGAAGATTATTGGAGGCTCATATTGATTTCTATTTCTTGGGCCGCTCGGAGGAGTAATTCGGGGAGCTCTGTCCGAAAGTATTCTCCTTTGATCCGGTTTGCTGGACCGGTGATCGACAGGGCGCCGAACAGTCTTCCGCTTTCCTCACCACAGAGGGCACTCCGATGCCGCGCATTCCTTCGATCCGTTCGCTGTCATTGAGCGCATACCCCTGCTCGTGTACCGTCGCCAACTCCTTGTGGAGAACGTCACGATCGGTGATCGTGTTCACCGTTCGCTCCGGGAGTCCGTGCGTATCGATGATATGATCGACTCGTTCGTCTGGCATGGCGGCCAACATCGCTTTTTCTGGTTCCGGTACAGTGCATCGGGAGTTCCGAGGTAGAGATCGGTCGTGACGAGCGCCAATTCTTAGGTTTGTTTTGCTACTGTATCCACCGTCTGTTTCGCCGTTCGATACAGGTGTCGCCGGTCACGAGCGTGACCGCCGAAGCGCAGCCACTGCAACCCAACGTGGTACGTGTCCCCCTGTTTCACCCCGTAACCGTTGTGTTGTAACGCCGCAAGATGATTGTAGATAGTACTTTTTGTCAGGTCGAGACGTGTATCGAGCTCCGACACTCGTGCCCCATTTGACTGCTCAACTGCTTCAACAATCGCTAATGCGTGTTCAACCGTCTGGATCGGGTTCGTTGGATTGTTTTCTATACCCTTTGTATTACTATCCATACTACAAATCTCGTTTGATGTAGCCGCATTCCCTGTATCGGTTGTCTTCCGAATCCGCCCATTGAATGGCCCTGGTTAGGTAACCGCTCCAGTCTCCCGCAACCGTTCGATCGCCGCCGCGTCGTAGTTCGCCGCTCGGAGCAGTTCCTCTGTGTGTTCTCCATGGTCAGGAATAGATTCGTCGCTAGCGGGAAGATCACACACGGCAGGGAACCCGATCCGCGGCGGGGCGTCGCCGTCTTGGATGAGTCCGCGAGCGCGGCACTGCGTCGATTCGACCGCCTCGCTAGGGGTATAAACACCGTCGACAGTCGCGTCCACGTCGTCGAACGCTTTGACCCACTCCTCACGGGTCCGTTCACAGAAGACGGCCTCCAACTCCTCACGAAGGACCTGTCGCTCGGCTGGACCTGATATCATGTGCTTGTCACACAAGTCTTTTCGGTCGATCGCTCTACAGAACGCTCCCCAGAACTGTGGTTCGAGTGCTGCGAGTGTGACGTACTTCCCATCGGCGGTTTCATAGATGTCGTACCACGGAAGCTCACCGGTGAGCGGTGTTTCGCTGGGACGAGGTGATTCCTCGGAAAATACGCCAGCCGTGAGCGACTGGGCAAACGAGAGCACAACGTCGGTCATCCCTACATCGATGTATTCGCCTGTGCCGTCGCTGAGTTCGCGCGAGCAGAGCGCGCCGACGATGGCGAACGCCGCGAACAAGCCACCACCCATGTCTGCTACCTGATAGCCCGGAACGACCGGCGTGGAATTCTCGTCTCCCCGCGTCATATCGAGTAGCCCTGCCCGTCCGACGTAGTTGAGATCGTGTCCTGCTTGCTCGGCAAGCGGTCCTGTTTGTCCGTAGCCCGAGAGTGAACAGTAGACGATCGAAGGATTTTGTTCGTAGACGGTCTCGTATTCAATCCCGAGCCGCTCGGTTACACCAGGACGGAAGCTTTCGATCACCACGTCAGCGTCATTAAGCAACCGATAAAACGCTTCACGACCCCCATCAGTTTTGAGATCGAGTCCGACACTTTTCTTTCCGCGGTTAACCGCATCGAACAGTGATCCGACACCACGAGTGGTCATCGGCGGCATGGATCGGGCGTAGTCTCCGCTGTCCGTGTCTTCGATTTTGATGACGTCTGCACCCGCGTCACAGAGCAGTTGGGTAGCGTACGGTCCCGGAAGAAGTCGCGTGAGATCAAGCACACGAATGCTATCGAGTTGCACACTATCAAGTCAGCTGTCACCACCGTAAAACTACGTGATATCTCTGAGAAACAGGCTCTTGCAGGTGCTATAAAGACTGCATCAAACTTTATATCTCTTGTAAACATACAAAATAAACAAAAATTCTCGTAATATTTTTCAGAGTAAGTCCCTAAACAAAAATCGATGATTCGTGGGTCTACTCGTCGAGGATTTCTCGTGACCGTGGGTGCAGGGACAGCGTCTTTGGCCGGTTGTTTTACGCAGCAGGGAGATAACGATCGAGACGGTTCGGAACCGACCAGAACTAGCGACCGGCGCAAAACCGATCAAAACGGTGTGCCAGTCGAGAAAGGGGCTGTCGAGTCCGTCGTTCCCCCGGAGAATGGAGCTGTGGTTTTCGTGTACGACGATGGGCCGATGACGGACTACACAGAGGCGTTCCCTGCGCATCAATCATACGACGCACCAGCCACGGTTGGGATTGTCAGCGAGTGGGTCGGTCGCACAAACTTCATGGAGCGGGAGTGGATGGATGTTGATCATCTCACGAAACTCGTGGACGCCGGCTGGGAAATTGCGTCTCATACGGCCGAGCACACGACTGTGGGGACGTACGAACTGGTCGAAGACGTTGCTCCAACTGACGAACGCGTCTATCCGACGGCCGTTCGACACGGATTTTGGACCCCAAAAGACGTAGAGATCACTACTGGAGACCGAACGGTGCGCACGAGTGCTGTCGGTAGGGGGAGCGACGATATTGGTCGATACGTCGAACTCGGAGATCCCGTCGGTGCCTCGTTTGCCGCCGAGGAAGCGGTCATACGGTATCCACCGAGTGTGATGGAACACGCACTCGCTAGGTCGAAACGGGATCTAGAGGGATTCGGGTTCGATGTCAAGACGTTCCTTGCGCCGTACGACGATTTCGACGCGTGGTCGCAGCGCTTCGTCGATGATTTTTACATTGGGGTTGCCAACGGCGATCACGGGAACCGAATCAATGATCCTGATGCGTTTTCCCCTTACCAGACTCGGAGAGCGTATTTCGTTGAATTTACCGAACCGAAGTTCGTCAAACGCGATCTCGACGCGATCGCCAACCGTGGCGCACTGGGTGTTTTTGGTGCGCACACGCATAAGGATTCTGTCACAAAGGATCGAATCCGAACGACCCTCGAATGGGTCGAAAAACGAAATATCGAGGTGATGACACTCCGTGACGCGATCGAAATCTACGCCTGAGCAGTGACAACACTCCTTCTCTATTTCGACGGTTTCGTCACCGACCTTACGGGTGACGACCCCACACCGAGTTGACTGTTCAGCCGTTTTCATGATTCAACGAGTCGATTGACGCGTTTATGCCCTCATTGATTATCTGTGGGTGGCCCGAAACGGAACTGTATGCCCACCTTTTCGAACCGAACTGTTTTTGGGATACTCTCCGTACTGATCTCGTATCTGCTGCTCGATGCCGTTTTGGGTGGTGTATTACCAGGGAGTCCCCTGCTACGGTCTCTTTTCGGGTTTGTTCTCCTCACAGTAGCACCGGGATATTTGTTCGTCATGTTGCTGGGGATCCGGGGTCGACCACCGGGCCGAATCCTTCTCTACTCGGTCGGCCTCAGTCTGTTCGTCGTGGTTGTCCTTTCAGCCTTACTCAACAGTCTGTTATCACTGTTCTCGTTCGCTCGCCCGCTCTCTTCAGTGAGTCTGACAGTCGCCGTGTTGGTGCTCGTACTCAGTATGGCTGCGGTGTGCTACGTCGCTGGTTCGACTCTTCGATCACCGTTGCGGTCGTTGTCACTGTCACATTGTGATCAAATCGCTGTCGTGGTCGTGAGCCTTCTGCCGATGGTTTCGATCCTTCTTACCGTGTTCTCTACGATTCCACGGTTCGATCAGTTGCAGCTTGTATTGTTATGTCTCCTCTCGACCGTACCACTGGTGCTTCAGCAGTGGGACAGATCGCCTGCTCTCTCCCCGTACGCGATCTGGGCGGTTTCAGCGGCTGTGCTGTTCCAGATGACGCTCGTTTCAGGCCACCTCTGGGGCTTCGATATCCACTTCGAGTATGCTACAGCTGCGAACATCCTCCACGATGGCTACTGGGATCCGGGAGCGAGCAACCCGAGCAACTCGTTGGCGACGGTCACACTGCTGGCGGCCGTCTACTCGATGGTGACCGGCTTGGATCTCGTCTGGGTGTACAAGTTCGTCTATCCAGTACTCGTTTCGCTCCTCCCGCTTGGCGTCTGGTACGTCGTACGGAGCACCTTTGAGGATCGATCGATCGCTACGCTTGCCCCGTTCGCCCTCGTGTTCTACTACGGATTTTTCAAAGACATGCCTGATAAACAACTGGTCGCTGGACTGTTCGCCGTCTTCCTACTCATCGTGTTTCTCGATACGGAACTATCCCCCACCCAGCGGTGGACTGTCGGTCTCGCGTTCGCCGTCGCGCTCACGCTCTCCCACTACGGTGTCAGTCTGTTGTTCACCGCGTTTCTCGGGAGTGCCCTTCTGGCTCGCTACGCAGTGCAAATGCTGCCGACGGCTGATGTCGACGCTCGCCTTACTCGCCCCGCGCTCGTTGGATTTCTCGGCGTATTCTGGGTCGTGTGGTATCTGTTTACCGCTTCCGGCGTGAACTTCTACCGCGTCGTTGGGGTCGGCTACGAACTCCTCTCGACGCTTCCGTTCCCGATGGCAGAACGGAGTGGGGCGGCTTATGCGACTGCGGGGTTCACGTCGGTGTACTGGATTATTTATAAATTCCTGCACATCGTTCTGGCCGGGCTCATCGGGATCGGAATGTTTGACGCCTTGTCTGCTGTCGTTACCGATCGTGACGGCCCTTCTTCCGTCGAGTACTCCCTGTTTTCGGCAGGCGTACTCGCTTTCCTCGGCGCGTCGGTGGTTTTCACATTCGGAATGGGCTTCGACAGAACGTTCCAAATCGCCCTGTTCGTGGTGGCTCCGTTTGCGATCACCGGCGCGCGAACCGTCATCTCGGTCGTCTCACGAGGTGCTGTTCATCTGCCACTAACTGGTCTCCGCGCGCACATTGCTGCCGTTCCAGTCGACAGTCTCTTTGCAGTGTTTCTTGCCGTGTTGTTCCTGTTCAGTTCGGGCACCGTTTTCGCGGTTGCGGGCGAGCAGCTCCCACCGTACAACATCAACGTTGACGAGGACGCTGGCTGGCCAGTGTACTCTCAAAGCGAAGTCGACGCCACGCGATGGTTGGCGACACACACCGATACCAACGATACGATCGCGGTTTACAACGAGTGGGACCAGATCAAAAGCCGAGACGGTTTGCTTGTGAGTGAAGTCGTTCCCGCGGACAAACTAGAACCGATCTGGCTGAACCGTACGACGCTGAATCGGAGCGGATACGTTTACGTGAGTCACAAACCCATGTTGCAGTTGGGCAGCGATACGGAGTATATCGACGCCCGTAATACACCGTTCTATCGGGATACGCTCTCGACTGCTGAGACGGTGTACACCGACCGGAACGTGACGATCTACTACGTTGAAGCGTGAGCGTGCTGTTCGATGTGCTCAGGCAGCATTGAGATTTCCCTCGCTAGTCCACCCGTTGGAGAGGTCGAGTTTCGAATCGGTCAGCACCCCGGTGAATACGTTGTTCGTGAACGCACAGTCGATAAACGAACCGTTCTCTGCGTGTGCGACGATCCCATTGCTTGCGTTTCCACCGCTTTGAATCGTGTTCCCGCGAACTTGCAGCGCGGTAATGTCGTTCGACTCGGCAACACACCGGATCGCTGATCGATAGTTTCCTCGGAAGTCGTTGTTTTTGATCTGATTGCCGACACTGGTAGCTCCCTCGGCCGCTCGCACGATGACGTGATCCCGGTCAGAGTGCTCCATGTAGCTGTCACAGCCGCTGACGGTCGAATAACTGCAACGATCGAGTTCGATCGACGCGCCTTGTGCGGCAGCGTTGCGATAGAGTTTGGCGTTTGTGATTCGCCACGCGTTCCCTCGGGCGACGATCGCAGGCCCGCTGTTGTTCCCAAACCAGTTGGTGTCTACGCGCACGACACCGACGGCCGGATGTGACTCCTTGTTGGCACCGCCCCGGAGTCCCGTCCCCCTGTTCGTGATGAACCGACACCCGGCGAAGTAGTTGTCATCGGTGCTCGCTGTGGAGCCAGCCAGCCAAAAACCAGTTTCAGGGGCGGAGTGAAATCCACAGTTGATGAATCGACTGTTCCAGAACGCTCCATACACGACGTTGCCGGCGCTGTTGTTCCCCTTGTTGCCGTCGAAGGTGATGTTTCGGAGTGTACACTGCATCACGTTGTTCCGGGGCGGATCGGGTGTCGTTATCAGATCGGCGTTCGCGTCGTCTTTGAGTTTGATCGTGGTTGCGTTACAGCCCGAACCGTGGAGTGTGACACCGTGGGCGAGTGTGAGTTCGCTTCCGACGTACGTTCCGGGTGCGAGACGCACGACGACGTTCCCTCCTGTTCGATCGATCACGTCCTGAATCCCTTCGACGCCGTCCTCCGGTGTGAGATAATACTCTCCCGGTCGCTTCGATTCGGATTCGATGTTCAACGTGATCCACCGGTCGCCGTCCGAGAGCGTCCGCCGAGTCGTATCGGTCTGTTTCCCGTCGGTTACCTCCCAGATCGTGCCTTTAGCCTCGTTCGCTGGGGGACGGTCCCGCTTCGGTCCAACGTAGTACTGTCGTGTGATTTGATAAACTCGATCGATATCCATTGGTGATACAGGCGTAGTGTGGTGTCGATCGGTGGCGAGTTGACTCGTTACCGAGCCGGCGACGACGGCGCTTCCTGCGCTTACGATCGCTAAGAACGTCCGTCGTCGAATCGACACCGACTCCCGGGCCATTCACGAACTGTTTTTTCCGGAACGGATTGACTATTGTGTCGTTGAGTATTCGAAACAATTGGCTAGTGAGTCATTGAGTACGACTGAACTACTGGCACTCGTCAGTAGGCGATTATCTCGTATGCTTTCTGTACGATGTCCATCAATTTCCCCGATTTGATGAGGTAATGTGGAACCGGTTCCGCGTCGTACTTGCTTTTGTAGTGAGCGAGCGGTTCGAGATTCGCGTTGCCAAGGTCGTACCGATCGATCGACCCCAGTTCCGGGTCGGTGAGTATGTCCTCAATGATTCGCCAGTGCAACAGTTCGTTGGCGTTCCCGTTTCGTTCGGTGCGTGTTCCGCCCTGAAAGAAATATCCTTTATCGTTTGAGTACACAACCGTGATACCACTGAGGAACGCTCCGGCGGCCGTTTCTGCGACGTAGACGCGAATGCGATCCCCGAGCGTCTCTACGAGATCACGGGTGTACTCCCACGACACGGGATAGTTGTCTCCCTGTTCATTCCGACGAGTTCTATGAGCGTCGTAAACGGCGCGTGCGTCCTCGATACCGCCTTGTGAAACGGTGATCCCCGCCTCCTCAGCGTTGTGGACTCCACGCCGGGCTTCCCGACTGAACGACTGTAGAACCCGCTTTGGGGTCGTCGATCGTAAAGCGAGTTGGTAGGTAAAGCGTGACTCGACATCGAAACCGGCCCAGAGATAGGGTCGTGGGTCGGTGTACGTAGTGCTACAGGACACCCCGAACAGCGTACACGGGTCGTGGGCTGCCACGGTTTCGAGTATCGCCTGCGTGAACTCTTTGTTTACTATCTCTCGTTTGCGTTGTTTCGGACTCGTCGGCATCAGTATCGGTCCCATCTGTGGAATGCCGAATCCGGGTGGTGGAGAGATGATTGCCGTCGCGAACAACTCTGTTCGAACGACAGCAGGCAACAATCCGACCAACTGTTGGCCCTTGTATCCGCCGTACAGACACACATCTTTCGCGTGCCTATCGAGGACTCGAAGTGTTTCGGGGGTGTGAGACCACTCGAAACCGGTGGCAGGAAGCGCCTTCCCCCAGTCGGAGAACGTGAGTGTTTCGATGTGCATGCTATGTAGTACCTGTACGAATGTCGAGAACTACTGTTGGTCGCCAATATTTTAAACGGAACTGATGGTTTAGCTCCGTTCGACGCGATGAACCATATAACACTCCAATAAATAACTCTATCGATTCAATAAACTTGCTGTTAACTATGTTCATTCATTTTAGTAACTGTTCAGTCTTACCCTTCGAATGTTGTTCTATCGTACTCGCATCTCCTCTAACAGTGAATAACCACGTGTTACTTGATATTTGATAATATAATAGGCGATTTCATTGATCTAATTAGATGATATTTACTACTCGCGGTAACTAGTTCACAGCCATGAGGAACGATGACAGAAGGAACGGATAATACAGCGTGCGGTACTTCTTCTGATAAGCGGACAGGAGTGATCGAAACCACTATCGAGGATGGCGTCGCTGGACCACCAGGCAATATCACTACAAACAGGAACGCGGGTCACGAACACATCCCGAGGCAGCAGTTCGAATTAGAGATTTCGGAGTCGATCTGTTCCGTTCTCGTAGCAATTCCTGCGTACAATGAAGCAGCGACCATCGGTGACGTCGTCCAGACTGCTAGTGAGTACGCTGATTATGTGCTCGTTATCGACGACGGAAGTGAGGACGATACGGCCGTTCGGGCGACAGCAGTTGGTGGTGCTGTCATCAAACACCGGCAGAACCGAGGCTACGGAGCCGCCCTGAAGACGGCGTTTGAGGTCGCCTCCCGGTACAACGCTCACCACCTCGTTGTCCTCGACGGCGATGGACAGCACGACGCCGCGGACGTTCCTCGGTTGGTGGCCGCCCAAGAGCGTACCGGCGCACACCTCGTCATCGGTAGCCGGTTCATCGAGGGGGCCACGTCGAACGCCCCGTTGTACCGCTGGATCGGTCTCAAAACAATCAACGGACTGACCAACTTGAGTCTTGGTGTCGTACGAGCTGCCTCACGGGTGAGTGACACGCAGAGTGGGTTTCGCGCGTACGACCAGACAGCGATTGAGACGCTCGCTGCAGACAGAAGCATTGGGAACTGGATGGACGCAAGCACGGATATCCTCTATCACGCCCATCATCACAGCTACTCCATTGAAGAGGTCCCTATCACAGTGACGTACGATGTGGCGAACGCGAGCACCCGAGCACCTTTGTCTCATGGCGTCGTCCTCATGCGGAACATCCTGAAAACGATTGAGCGCGAGCGCCCCCTGACAGCGTTGGCTGTGCCGGGCTTTGGACTCACGTTCGGCGGAATGGGCGTCGGATATATGTCTCTAGATAATTATATACAATCAGGGACGTTTCCAGTTGGTCTCGCGCTTACCGCTGCCGTTCTCATGCTCATCGGAACATTCGCTTGTTTCACCGCGATTGTGCTCCACGCGCTCAGTACTTACTTTGCGAACACGGGTATGGGGGACAGACGGATTCGATGAGCGTATCGAACGTCCTCTCGTTCGATCTTGAGCATTGGTATTCAGCCACCCTGCTCCGTGATTCTGTGTGTGATAAAGACACACACATCGAAGAATCGGTAGACATCGTCCTTGATATCCTCGCTGACTATGATGTGACAGCGACGTTCTTCGTTGTCGGTGATGTCGCACGCCGATATCCGGAACTCGTTGCCAGCATTGCCGATGCCGGCCACGAGATCGGATCACACGGTGATACGCACCGACCACTGTTTGATCTCTCCCCGAAACAGTTCGCCGCGGAACTTGATCGCAGCACTCAGGCAATCCGCGATGCGGTTGGGTCGACACCGGTGGGTTTCCGTGCCCCGAATTTCTCCGTAACACCCCAGACACAGTGGGCGATCGAGGTGCTCGAAGCGGCCGGATATCGCTACGATTCGAGCGTGTTCCCGGTTCGAACGCCGATGTACGGCGTCTCCGGTGCACCTATCCGACCGTACACTCTCGATCCGAATGCTCCCTTCGAAGAACGCGAAGGGGGTGGACAACTCACAGAGTTGCCACTTGCGGTGTTCCACCCCCGACTCAAACTGCCGGTGGCTGGCGGATTTTACGCTCGTCTGCTTCCTACGTGGCTGTTGAAACGAGGAGTACGCACCCTCAATGCGCACGGACTTCCAGCGACGATGTACTTTCATCCCTGGGAGTTCAATCCTGCTGTGAGAACGACAGCGGTCTCTGCCCACGAGCGCCTTATCAGCTTCCACGGTATTGACGGGCTGCAAACGAAACTTGCCACGTTGCTCGATGCGTTCGCGTTTACGACGGCCGACGCCGTTGTCCAACGTGCTGACGGTGATGAACGATGACTGAGACGAGTACCCTCACAGTGCGATCGGTTTGTCCCGATCGCACCCCCGAGTGGCAAACCTTCGTTGAGACCCATCCTGATGCAACGGTGTTTCACACCGCAGAATGGTTACACGCTATTGAAACGGTGTTCGGATACGAACCCCGCCACGTACTTCTCACTGACGGCGGAACGGTTCGTGCGCTCGTGCCAGGCTTCGTCGTGTTCGAGGGCTTCGGTTGGAGTGTGCTCAATCCCTTCTGTGAATACGGCTTTCCGCTGATCGGGGAGGGCACAATGGACGCGGCAGTGCTCTCTGCGCTTCAACGCACCGACGACACACGCGTTGTCAAAGACGTTAGCTGGAGCGGTGTCAGCGGGTACACCACGACTGACTTCGGTGGCGTTCCGACCGGCTCGTCGATCCGTCTGTCGATCGACCGATCATTCACGGTGCTCTGGGAGACGGTTTTCGACAAGGATGTTCGCCGCTGTGTCCGGACCGCACGCGATCACGGTGTCAGCGTGACCGACGGCACTGTTGATGAGTTCTACCCGCTCTATCTCGAAACGATGCGTCGGCTGGGCAGCCCACAGTTTCCAGAGCGGTTTTTCGCGTCGCTCGCAGACGCCTTCAGAGAGTCGGTTGCTATCTTACTCGCTCGACACGACGGCGAACCGATTGCAGGCGTGTTCTTGTTTGAGTGGGGTGATGCGACGATCATCTGGACGCCTGCCTCGAAGCGAACCCACTGGGACTACCGGCCGAACCATCTGCTCTACCTCGAAGCGATCGAACGGGCCTGTCAGGCTAATCGGTCGGTCGTTGACTTTGGACGGTCACGTCGTGGCTCTAGCGTTCACGGGTTCAAAGCCCAGTTCGGTGGCGTCGGCTATCCGCTCATGAGCTTCGTCACGCCGCCACACCGGGCTGGTCGCGCTTCGCTCGACGGCTACGGCCGACTGTCCGCGGTCACTCCGTATCTCGCACCGGTTATTACTAACCCTTCTGTAGGAACACGATTAAAACGATTTATCCATGAATAATACGATACTCATTGGACTCGCTTCGGTTCTCGCTCTCGCTGGGACGACTGCCTACTGGTGGCGACGAGAGCGACTGGTCAAAGAGAGTTTGACTGCCAGCCGTGACTGGGAGACGAACACGAACGCCACGACTGCTGTTGCACACGAGGAACTGCGAGCGGCAACGAAAGCAGCCAAACGTCTCGATGCGCGCGTCACGGATCTTCCAGAGCGGGTTATCGCGCTCGATGAGGAACGCCGAGGGCTGCGCCGCGAACTCGATGCTGTTCGGGAGCGGTGGGCTGACTCGTGGTTGTCACACGTCGATATGACAGCGGACGGCGACCCACCTGTTCGAGTGGTCGTGTTCGATTCTTGGGAAATCGATGACGTACGGGCGTTCGCAAAACGCGCCATGAACGAGGATGCGATCACCGTGGTTGTCGGTGGCGACAATTCGTTCGCTGTCGCTGTCGGTGACTCGTTGAGCGACGAGTGTAGCGCGACCGAGATCGCCGGCAGTATCACCGAGTGCGCTGGCGGAGGTGCTGGTGGCACTGATCGATTGGCTATCGGCGGCGGAGCGACTGGTGCGCTCGATACCGCCTGTCGAAACGTCAAACACTCCCGCATACAGTCTGCTACGGTTTACCCCAACCCCGAAAACGATGCGTGACCGGCGAGCGGATTCGACTGACAGTGCAGCTCGGTCCGGGAATTCTTGTTCCCATGCTGTGAAACACCGTCTTCTGAACACCGCGTCTCGGCTCACTGACCGATACAACGCGCTGTCGCCTCTCAACGAACTCTATTGGGCGGTCGACACCGCGTACTGTTTGACCCGGGTCGCACTCTGTGGTGGTCTGATGACCGTTCGGATCGGTGAGGAACCGATCCGGTTTGGGGTTTCTACGAGGTCAGAGTATCGCAGAACCACGGATCTGGGCGGTGAACGGCCCGTGATCGAGGCCCTGTTGGCGGAGCTACGCGGCTCCGAGACGGTTTGGGATATCGGTGCTTGTATCGGAACGTACACGTGTCCTGTTGCAAGTACTCTCACCACTGGGAGCGTCGTCGGATTCGAACCCGAGTCCACGAATCGTTCCCGACTCCGGCGGAATCTCGAACGGAACACACTCACTACCGACTGGACCGTCTCTTCGATCGCGCTCTCAGACCACGATGGTGCGTGCACGCTCTCCTCGGAGTTCGTGGCAGCTGGAGCGGGCCATCACTATCTCTCCTCAGTACCGAACGGCTCGACTGTCGAAACGAAACGAGGTGATTCGCTGATCAAGGATGAAGGATACACGCCGCCTGATGTGATTAAAATTGACGTTCAGGGGGCGGAACTGTGCGTTTTACGAGGATTACGAGGAGTGCTCACAGAAGTTAGATCTCTCTACCTCGAAGTTCATCCGAGCAAGTGCCGCCGATACGGGACGACTGCCGAGGAAATCGAAGCGTTCCTTACCAAGGCCGGATTTTCGATCACTGTTCTCGGCCCACCTACGAACCGACGATCTGGTGTTTATTTTGTTCGCGCCCAACGATGATGGATCTCCACCCTCCATTTCTATCCATGTACCATTATACTATCATAAAGTTTATGTTATTAATATAATTCATCTGGGAAACTATTATATCACGACAACATCTCTACGTAGTATGAATGGGAAAGCTGAGAGCGATCGATCAGTCCTTCTTCCGGTCAACGATTCTGGGAGCAGCGTTTCGTGTGTCCGGTCGCTCAGCAAGCACGGCGTTCATACGGTGGTCGTTTCGGAGCATCCGGATAGACCAGTGTTTGCGTCGCGGTACTGTGATGAGGTGCTCACTGTTCCCTCGCCCTACGACGATCTGATCGCGTACAAGGACGCCCTGTTGTCGGCCGCAGAGCGCCCGGACGTGTACACGATCATTCCTCATCGAGAGATGGACAGCTACGTTCTTGGGAAGTACCGAGCCGAATTCGAAGAGCACGTCGTTCCGTTGTGGCCCTCTTTCGAGAACATCCGGACCGTCCACGATGGGCTTCGAATGGTTGAGGCTGCCCGAGAAGCGGAGATCCCGATTCCCGAAACGTGGTCGTTCGAGGACGTGGTGGACTGGGACCGCGAACTGATCGTTAAACCCCGGTATTCGATTCTGACGAGCGACTACGTGAATTCACTGTCTCCGAATGATTGTGAAGGAAAAATGGAGCCGATATACGTTCCGCCCGGCACTGAACCGGATTTGAAGACGATTCAAGCAGCGATGCACACAAGTGATTGCCACGCGCCGGATCACATCCCAATCGTTCAGGAACTCATTCGAGACACACGCACTGAATACGGCTTTCGTGGACTCTGTACGGACGGCACGTCGGTGTTGACCTGCCAAAAGCGTCAAATAAGGGGAACGTCGTACGCTGGCGGTGCAAGCGCGTTTCGAAAGACCATGCACGATCCCCGTTTAGAAGAACTCGGACGGACGTTGCTTGAACACCTCGGATGGAACGGTCTCGCTTCGGTGCAGTTCCTTCGGGACCCCGACTCTGGTGAGTATAGATTCACTGAGATCAATCCCCGTGTGTGGGCGTCGATCGAAATGGATGTGCTCGCGGGTGCTGACTTTCCGTACGCTCACTGGTTAGTGGCGACGGACAACGCGGATCGCATTGAGTCGGATTACGAATTGGACACCGGCAACCATCTTCTCATCGGTGAACTCCAGTATCTCTGGAGCGTTCTCCGGGACGAGTATCCGCTCATCGAACCGCCGCGATTCCGCCGTGCGTTGTGGGCGGTGGTTTCCTCGTGCTACGATCAACCGCATTTCGATTTCGTCCATCTCGACGATCCCGGTCCTTTCGTTCGCGGCGTCCTTAATCAGTTGTCGATCGGCGGTCGTCCAACAGGAGAAACCGCCGGAGAGTGATCGCTTGGTCCTGCTATCACCGATACCGCGCGGCTTACGCTTTTATTCTCAGCAGGCTTCGGAACACGTCTGCCGTCGCAATCCGGACCCGTTCGACCAATAGGAGCACCGACACGGCGTAAATCGCTGCTCCGAGGCTGATAAATACGATCGTTTCGAACGGAAGAAGCGTTGATGAGACGGGAACGAGAAACCACAGACAGGCCCCCATTATCAGGGCAGAGAGTACCTCTAAAAGGATCTCCTCTATCGGCACGGAAAACGTGAGTATCGAGCGAATGTAGCGGTACGACAACCCCGTTTTGAGAATCATCGCCCCGGTTGTCGCGAGCGCGGCACCGACCCATCCGATGGTCGTCACGGCCACGACGTTCAACACGAGGTTGACGAGAATGAACACGACGTTCGTCCGGAACATCAGATCTGGTCGGTCAAGCGCGTTGATCACGTTTCCGAAAACCACTTCGTAGCTGTGAAACAGTCGTGAGAGGATCAAAACGGCAACGACTGTCGCCCCGACCCGATACTCCTCACCGAAGATGGCAAGGAGAGGTTCAGCAAAGATCATTCCTCCGACCACCCCCGGAATCGCAAGGATCCCGGTGTAGACAAGCGAGCGTTCGAGTAGGTCCGTTATCCGTTCGGTCTCGTCGTGGATCGAAAGCTCACTGATATTGGCGAACAACGTCGAGCTGATCGCTGAAGCGAGCAGAAAGAGCACACCGGTTATCTGCCAGCTGAGTTCGTACACTCCAATGAATGAGGATACGACGAACAATCCGAGAACGAGGGTGTCCGTCCAAATCCATGACTGGGTTGTCACTGCTCCTATCCAGCTGTATTTCGCAAACTCGAACAGGCTCCGAAAATGCTGCACTGTGGGCCGTTTCAATCGGAGTTCGAGCAACAACAGCCCAACCACGCTGGCGACCGTCTGTCCGATGACATACCCCAAGAGAACACCGAACAGTCCGTAACCAAACGAGACGAAGAGAATCCACGACATCAACTGTCCGATGGCGTACACTGATTGGAGCAATCCTGCCTGAGCGACCTTCTTTTCACCGACCAATCCGGCTTCGATCGTCTTCCGAACGAGGAAGGTGAACGATCCGGCGAAGAGGAACGGCACCACCAACCCGCTTCCGATGTAGGTGGCGATCTGCTGGTGGTAGATTGTGACACTGATGCCAACGGGGACAAATAAACCAAGGCGAACCACTAGCGTAGCAGTGAAAAATTCGTCCCGCTCAGTCCCTTCGCTGATCCGCTTCTGGGCAGCCTCGGAGATTCCGACGTTGGTCAGCAGATCGAGTACTCGAATGACAGCGATGAATAACGAATAGATTCCGAGCACTACCGGGCTTGTGGCCACCGCGAGATAGAAGATACCCAGAAAGACCGCTACTGACAGGCCGATCCTCGTCACAAACGTTCCGAGCGACGACCGCAGTACGTTCGTATAATTCATTGTCGTTTGAGTACGGCTCCCAGACTGAGCGATGTCGTACGACACAGTGATACCGACATTCCTGCTCTCAGCTCACTGTGTGATACGCTTAGTTGTGGAAAACCATTGTTTTGTACTCATACTGTCGTACTGCACACGGATCGATCATAAATATAACCTCGTTAGGACGTTCCGGCGGGATGTTCTGTCATGATCGTCCGGACTTGAGTTCGTTTAACGACGAGTTATACGACGGAATCGGCTGTTTCAAACTGTTTACAGAGGCGATGTGATCCGTTACTGTGTGTGATGTTCTTCGATTACGTGCTTATACACCTCGATATGGCGGTCGGCAATGTTCTCCCACGACAGTCGTTCGGCCTGTTGTGCGCTGTTGTGAGCCATCTCTGTCCGTCGCTCTTCGTTTTCGAGAAGTTCGGTGATGGCGTTTGCGAGTGCTGCCGGATCCGCAGGGGGAACGACCAACCCGGAATCTGATTCACCAACCTGCGTGGGAAAATCACCGATTGACGTGGTTACGACTGGTTTTCCGAAGGCGTAGGCTGTCGAGAGTGCACCGCTGTGACCCTTCGTGCCTTCTGTATGCGCTTCTCGATACGGTAACACGACAACCGCAGCCCGTGAAAAAAATTCACCCACAGTTTCGTTCGGGACAAAGTAGTTGTGAACCTCAAAACAGTCCCTTTCGTTCTCGATGATCCGTTTTGTTTCCGATGCGAGCCGACCATCCCCAGCGATGAGGAGCGTCACGTCGGGAATCTCTCGTTTTACCATCCTGACCGCTTCGGCCAGCACGTCGAGACCTTTTGCTGGAAAAATGTTCCCGAAAAAGAGTATCGTTGTCGGGTTTTCAGGATGTTGCTGATAGTCATGCTCTGTAAAGAACTCATAGACGCCGTGTGGGATAACTTCGATGTCAAGTCGACTAAGCCGGCGGGCGAACGTCGTCCGTTGCTGGTCGCTGTGAACGATGATCTGATCGAGATCAGCGTCCGGAATTGCTGTGTTGAGGAGTTCTTCTGCTGCTCCCAAGGGATTCGACACCGAGGTTACCGGGGGCGGGACTTCGTGGTAAGTTACCACCGTCGGATAGGCTGCGTCTAATCGGTAGAGCTTCGTGAAGAACTTCACCTGTGGGAAGAAATCTGTGGGATCGTGAATGATGTCTGGATCATACTCCCGAATCTGTTTTAGATTTCGGTAGGACGCTAACCCTCGCAGGTTGTTTGTAACTTCAAAGTCGAGTGAATACATATCAGGAATAGATATGTTCATACTTCTAAATATATTGACTGTTTCGACATCCTCCGAAAAGATGTCATCTGCTGTCGTCTCTGCTGGCTTAAACACCGTGACCTCGGCGTGACGGGCAACAGCGTTAGCGAGTTCTGCAGCGTAGTGTGGAAGTCCACCCTTGTTTTGAGAAAGCACGTACGCGATCTTCATGGCTCAAACGAACTCTCCAAGCGGCTTATATACTGTAGTTAGTTGGTATTTATTTGGTACAAACAGTGAATTGTTCGTCCCATTTGACAGAGCTAACCACTCGTTGAGACCCGTACTACGAGTGCATATCTATGTGTATTGCCGCTATAGCAGTGCCAATGAGAGGCAGATTCATTGGGTGCGTAAATCACTAGCATACAGATGTATAAAATGATTGGGTACTATAAGTTATTACAAACTGTCCATTCCGTCCTCTTCGTCTTTCCAGGGCTAAAACCCAAGGCAGTAAAGCGAAATGTACTGATAGTGTTGTTCTACCTTCTGGTGCTCGGTATCGGTGTCTCATTATACATCCACAGCGCGCACTTTTGGTCGATACTCTCCGTCGAAAGCTGGTTGTGGTAACGAGTAGCGTTAGTCGTTATCTCGGGGACGGAGCACGTCGAGATAGATCGACTCGTGACTCACTCGTTGGTACAGTGCAGAGAGACCGAGCAACGCAAAGAACAGTATCGCCCATTCTGTTGCTGAGAGCGCGGCAAACACTGGAAATCTCACGTTCGAAAGCGTGATTACTATCAATGCTACTACTCCCACAGTTAGATAGTACGTTGCCCAAGTAACGTCATCAGCTGAAACCACTTCCATGTAAAGAGTAACTTGTTGGAACCTCTCGGCTTGTGCGACAATCTTCCGGTCAACGTGGTACTCGACAATTCCAAGCTCATCCAGCTTTGGCAAGTGGGTTTGGTGTAAGGAGTTATAGACGCTTTCTCTGATGTTCCGGGGCGGTGGTGTCTCGCCTGTTTCGACAGCTGCCACCTTTTCGGACAACTCCCGCAACGATATCGGTTTCCGTGTTTGTTGAAGTTGTTCTAGCACCCATGTCCGTCGTCTATTCCGGAGTACATCGTGGATTTCATACTTCGTGAGTTGGGGTGTCCCCTGAACGCTAGCCATCGATGCTTGTTCGTTGATTTTCATCGGCAACGTGGTGGTTAATATTGTTTTCCGTTGTGCGCTCCTCAATCCGTTCATTCATACCGTCTGTCTCATACTAAAACGAGGGCGCCGATAGCGTCGTCTTCGTGCAGTTCGTGAACGTGTTTGTGCATATTCACTTCCACAAACGAACGATACACGTTCCATCATCGGCGTGGGTGATCTCGTGATATACACAGTGTGTCGATGACATTGGCTACTTTCCATTATATGAGTATTTGATTGTATATCTATGTAATAAGCTTTCTGCCCACTGTTAAGAATACTTATGATTATGGAAAACAACGTCGGCAAGCTAATTCTCAATATCACAAAATATAAAATAAATAATACACACAAAAATATTATCTATAATATAACAAATTAAAAACATTATATTTTAATATATTTATTTCGGGGGTTGACGATAGCCACGCTGTTTTTCTGACTGATTTCGACCCGAACCGACCACGGCAGTAGGTACGCAAGTACTACGCATGGTCTCACGGGTTCTTCGCTCGTCGTTCGGGACCGCGATTATATTTGGGGAAGTAATTCATCGTAATCTGCAGGTGGAACAGGTCCTTCGAGCAGCGGGTCGGATGTGTTTCTCATCCAACGCACCAACCGTCCTCGAAGTTGGTCGCGGACGTGTTCGTACTGCGGATCGTTGACCAAGTTGGTTTGCTCGTACGGATCTTCCTCAAGATCATACAGTTCTTCGTAGGGTCGTCGCCCGGATCGCAGTTGTTCGTGGACCTCACGGCCAGCCTTGCTTTTTAAGATATCGTCCGTGAAGTAGATCAATGGTAGGTGCCAGAAGTTTCTAATGTATTTGTATTGATTGGTCCGGATTGCCCGCATTGGATTGTACGTATCGTGCCAAGTCATTTCGGCAAACAAGTTATCGCGGGGGTAGTACACCTCTTCGGTTAACAGGGGCAGGAAACTCTGTCCCTCGATCGTTTCTGGAACGTCCTCACCGAGTAGATTGAGCAAGGTGGGAAGCACGTCAACGTTACTCACGAGTTCATCACACCGTTGTCCGCTGTCGATTACGTCCGGATACCGCATGACGAGAGCAGCCTCAATACCGGTATCATAACATGTCCCTTTCGCCCGGGGGAAAGCGATCCCGTGTTCGGTCGTGAATATGACGAGCGTTTCATCAGCGAGTTGCGCCGCTTCGAGTGCGATGGTGATCGTGCCTACTGCGTCGTCGATCGCCCGAATCATTCCGTGCATCGCGGCGATATCCTCTCTGATACCTTGTTTGTCGGGAAGATACGCTAGTGGTTCGACTTCGCTGGGATCGGCAGCCTCATACTCCGCGTCCACGAATCCGTACAGTCCGTTGTTCTGTCTGCGGTGGGTTTCGAAAAACCCGATCGAGGCGAAAAACGGTTCCTCGAACGTGTCCTTCTCGAAGAAGACATCAATCGTGTCAGCGATATCCCGCGCCCGGTTGATTTCGTGGATCGCAGGTGAGACGGCTGGTGAGAGGCTTCCGCCGGAATGGATGTGTTTGTATCCGAGTCGATCGAGATTGTCGGTGACGTGCTGTAACCCAAACAAGTGTGTACTGTATCCGCTCTGATTTAGGTACTCTGGCAGTGTCTGCTCGTTGGGATGCAGATCCCAGTCTTCGTGAGCCAACCCCATCAGACCATTAACGTGTGGGTATCGGCCAGTCATCAAACTCCCACGGCTCGGTGAACACTGCGGGGCCGTCGCGTAGTGGTTTTCGAAGAGGACACCCTCGTTGGCGAGTGCATCGATGTTCGGCGTGTCGACATCCTGCCCGTAACAGCCGAGATACTGGCCGAGGTCGTGACAATGGATCAAAAGGATGTTCGGTGTATTGTTCGCCATTATTCCGTGTATGAGCTATGCATGATTAATGGTTATGCTGGCTTGTTCCAGCACACGGCATCTCCGGCGGACGGTACAGATACGGTGCAGAAACCCTTCTATCTTTTTCAACCACTCCGTAGTACACAGTGGGCTGGTGCCACCAGCTTTCGATTACAAGCGTATGCTTGTAACGGTCGTGTGTACGGGTTGGGACTGTCGACAGCAGCATTGACGCAGTTATAGATAGCCCAAATTGTCTAGCTGGCTTCTCACGTCTTCGGCTGTACGAGCTTGCGTGCCGTCGGTTCCCGCGTATTCCGATCTGAGTGCGGGTTCGTCGACGGTTGGATTGCTCGTCGTGACAGCTTCGATCACGGAACGGATGTCATAGACGGACGCCGCGCCGTCAAGGAGGTGTTTCTCGGTAGTGCCAAAAAACGCGGCGTGTGTGTGCTCTCCTTCTTGCAGACCGTGATCAGAGACACACATCAGCCGATCGCTTTCCTGCAGGGAGTGTTTGATTTCCTCCGTCCACTTTGCGGCCATTCGGTAGGCGCGTTCTTGCCACCCTGAATCAGTTTCGGCTGCGACGGGCGCAACATGACCGATCGTATCAAGAAATCCCAACCAGACGAAGATGAGATCGTATTCGCGCTGGATGGCTGAATGGACGACGCCGAGCTTTCCTAACGCTTCGGTAGCGAGGCGCTCTTCGAGTTGAGAGAGCGATGCTGTTGGAACGGGTTGAGTGTTCCCATTGCCGGTATCTTTGATGTTGAGGAATTTTTTGAGGTGAGCGCCTCGATCGAAAACGATTCCGAGTTCGTCGTCGGCTGGCACTCGGTAGTTCGGGATCGCAACGGGGCGAGCTGTTCGCCCGTCGAACACCGTCGAGATGCCCTGTGAATCGTAGTAGTCCGCGGATTTGAAATCGAACTGCATACCTTGGTTCTGGAGCCGTCGCCCGAACTTGGCCCGGATGCGTCGGGGAACGATCCCCTTGGCCGTTCGACTGACCGCCGCAACGGCCGGGTTCTTCCAGTCGACACCGTTTTTCGATTCGACGTGAATCCCGTGTTCCTCCGGTGGTACTCCTGTAATGATCGACGGCCACACCTCGTAGGTGTGGGGTTCACCGAGATGCGGATTGTCGAATGTTTCGAGCTGCGAGCAATACGGCCCGAACGTTTCTGTGAGCCCGAACGTTTCGACTAATTCGTAGTCTAGAGCATCCCATCCTAGCACAATCGTCATTCCATCCATATCAAGATTTGACGTATGTCTTCTATTACTCTTTGGCTTGCAGTGGCAGCTACGTTCAGCGCTATAGGCCCTGTGTCGGGCGAAAATCGGGTTCTAGTGCCCTGATCTCGGATTCGCTGTTAGTCGTTGAGTGCCGACGGCACTCCGTCTGTTCTCCTGACTCACGCGATAGTCCTGTTTCGTCGGCTACTCGAATCAGACCTGAAAAGAGCTGTATCGCGGTTATCCTTTCTGAAACTGAGGTATTAGCCGACGAATCCTTTTGTCGGTCAACGCCGTACCCTCTGTTGTGATGAACGCCCAGGCCGAGGACTCGACAAAGGATAGTATCGGTGGTAGCCTGAACTGGTTGCTCGGCGGTGCTGTCGGGGGCGTCGTCGGAGCGTTGATTTTCGGTGGACTGCTGTGGATGATTGATCCGGAAATCGTGATCGAGACCATTCCAGCCATATATGGATTATCGCCCGCCGGCCCTCTCGGATGGGTATTTCATTTGACACACGGTCTCGTTCTCGGTATCGTCTTCGGCTTTCTCGTTTCTCGATCCGTGATCTTTACTACCCTGACTGCTGATGTGGAGACAGATATCATTGCAACGACGGGTCCTCGGCTACGATTCATCGCCGCCGGAATCGTCTACGGGCTTGCTGTTTGGACCGTGCTGCCGGTGACTGCCTTGTCGATTTGGATAGCGGTCGGTGGCGTGAACGATCCTGCGTTTCCGGCGACCGCCATCGAAAGCCTTCTCGGACACGTGCTGTACGGACTCCTTCTCGGGGCACTCTTCTCGATCCTTGTCGACATAACTCCGGAAGCCGAGGAATCTGACGCCCCGTTCAGGGAAGCCTCTGATCCACCACGGAAGTAACAGTCGGGTCTGCCGTGACGATTGGTATCAGTTATACATGGTTTCGGTCTTTTCTCTGCGGACTGTTTCGACGGAGACGACCGATGGGCGGTTATGTGACGACGACGAGCACCGGTATGTCTACTGTCTGCAAAACGTGGTCCGTAACGCTTCCGAGCGTCTGGCTGGCCAGGTTCGATTTCCCTTCTGAGGCGATAACGAGCAGATCAATTCCGCTTTCGGTAATGTACTCACTGATAGCTGTATGCGACGTTCCTCGTACCACAGACGATTCTACCGTGATAGCTGGGTCGTCGATGTGTCGTGCGAGTCGCTCGACTGCTGTTTGACCATCTGCTTCGAGTCGTTCGATGAATTCGGTAGTCACCCCGCCGGCGTCAAAGACACCTGCTTGTGCCTGCACGTCGGCAACGTTGAGTAGATGCAGTGTCCCGTCCACGTGTTGCGTAATGCTGACACCGTACGGGAGTGCGCGTTCAGCGTTTTCACTTCCGTCCGTCGTGAGAAGGATATCGTCGTAAGCATCTGTGGCGGCGACTTCCGCTGCGACGGTCGCCACTGGTGTATTGGTCCGGCGCAACACGCGATCAGTGATGGTCCCGAGCAGGTGCTCCCCGAATCCGCTTCGATCACGACGGCCCATCACGACGAGATCTATATCGTTCTCGTCTATATGCTCAGCAATGGACGTGGGCGATTGTCCTTCGACGAGATGGGTGTCGCAGTCGACATCCCCATTGCAAGCGATTTTCGATATTTCATCGAGTATTTCGCGCCCTCGCTCCTTCTTCTCTTCTACCTGTGACCTGTTTCGTATCCGGGAACCGCTTTCGAAGACGTGGAGTATATCGATACGTGCGTCGTAGTACTCTGCGATCTTCCGTCCGAACGCGGCGGCGCGCTTCGCACTTTCACTTTCGCCTGCTGGTATGAGTATCGTATCGAACATGACCTTTCCTCACTAGTTGTTATTTGTCCCCCACAGAAAAGATATTTTCGGATCTGAATATAATTCATCAATGGGGTGGGAACCGATTACAATGGTCTCCGATTCCTTCGCCAAAATCTCCTTGACTGTGCTATAGCTATTTCGATACACCCGTTGTGACCGTGGAGGTGGGTTGAGGTGACTCGTCTTAGTAGTCTTATCCTATATCTCTTTTCCACACAAATACTAGATATTGGTGAGGTGATATATAAATTTTAATAATGTTGTATATGATCGAGAGGTTCCACTCCTGTCAGACTGTGTTGGTTGTTCGCATTCAGTATGGGCCGTTGTGCGGTCTATCCATCTAATGAGTACTTACCGGTGCTCGCCGTTTCTCTGGTCGACACTCAGCGATGCCGTCTTGTGTAGCAGATTTAATCAGTTCATTCGGTGGGCTGGATCGCCTCATGGTCACTCCGAAGGATACGATCGGAATCATGATCGTTCCTGTAATATAATAATGATATTTATTATTGTAATATCGTCCTGTTCTGTTGTATAGGACAACATATAATGTTCAGGGAATCCACTGTTGTGGGTGGCTAGAGGGTGTGTCTGCCCGTGTTGTCAACTGGGAATTCGCTCCGCTGTACGTCGGATACGTCGCTGTCGTTCCTTCCAGGCTATCGATCTCCTCGTCAGACTCCCGATCGTGAGAAAATCCATATCAGGGCCTGCTGGCTGCTTCTACGAATCAGCGCCGACGCGTTCCGCGTGGGACGTTATGAGTCCTCCGTCTGTTCTGCCGGGCGGATCACGACCGACGCGATTCGAGCTCCTTCCACCTCAGCGACCGAAAGCACGTAGTCATCGACAGTGATCCGGTCTCCGACATCGGGTGCTCGGCCCAACTGGTCCAAAACAAGACCACCGATAGTTCCGAACTCGTCGGTCTCGAAGTCAGTGTCCAGTCGTTCGTTGACTGCAGAGACGGTTACGGCTCCATCGACGACGTAGGCGTCTTCACGACGGTCGATCGATGGTTCGTCGGTGTCAAACTCATCGCGGATGTCGCCGACGACCTGCTCAATGATGTCTTCGATGGTCACGAGTCCTTCAAAGACACCCCACTCGTCGATCACTACAGCCATCTGTCCTCGTTCGCGCTGGAACTGAGCCAAGATGTCAGAAATTGGTGTAGTTTCTGGCACGACTGGTATGTCACGAACGATGTCTCTGGCTGTCGTGTCGGGGCTTCTGTCGTCGGATTCGGTCGCTCGCAACACGTCCTTAACGTCGATGAAACCGATCACCTGATTCGGGTCCTCGGCGTCAAGGACGGGATACCGGGTGTGGTCTGCCTCCAAAATCAGCGAGCGGACCTCTGCCAGCGATCGATCACTCTCGATCGTCACGACATCTGGTCGGGGAACCATCACGGCTCGGGCGGTCGTGTCGTCGAGCATGAATACCCGTTCGATCATCTCCACCTCGGTCGTATCGATCTGTCCCTCACGACCGGCCCGGCTCAGCACGGTCCTGATCTCCTCTTCGGTGAGTGTCTCCTCACTTTCCGAAGCTGGTGGGATTCCGATCAGTCGTGTGAAACGATTCGCTGTTCCATTGAAGAGTATAATCCCAGGAACGAACAGGTAATAAAAGAGCTTCATCGCGGGTGAGACGACCAAAGCGATCCGCTCGGGCTGAGCGATAGAGATCGTTTTGGGTGCGAGCTCACCGAAGACGACGTGAAGGAACGTGATGACGCTGAATCCGACGGCGAAGGCGACGAGATGAAGTACGCTTTCAGGAAGGACTGGTGTCAACACCGGTTCGAGAAGGGCTGCAACAGCCGGTTCACCGAGCCAGCCGAGACCGAGTGAGGCGATGGTGATCCCGAGTTGCGTCACCGCCAGGTAGTCATCGAGGTTGTCCACTGCTTCTTGGAGCGTTGCCGATCCGGTTCGACCCTCGTCGACGAGTTGCTTAACCGCCGATGAACGCACGCGCACGTATGCAAATTCCGCGGCGACGAAGAAGCCGTTCATGAACACCAGTATGAGTGCTCCGACGAGTCGCGTGACAGAGACAATGATATCTACCATCGTTTCTCGTGAGTTTCCTGTGTAATCATGAATTCTGTCAACGTGAGAGTTGTCTCGACTGTCCCTGTCGAACTCAGTGTGTGCATACCTCTCAGTAGCTACTGCAGGGTAAATAGTTCCGTGGAACTGCGACTGTGATCCTCCGCGTCAGTGGACTGCCGCCGGCTACGATCCATTGCCACTAGATCGTTCGGCGCGTGCTTTTGTTTCAATTACTAATTCACTTGGTGTAATGTGTCTGACCATTTTCGATACAGTTTTACGGACGTTTCTTGATACTCGTCTTACGATGATTGAGAGTATTCGGTCTATCGCCCGAACCTACTTTCGGCCCGAAATGAACCCTGCGCACGATTGGTTTCATGTACAGAGAGTCGAGAGGAATGCTGATGAACTCCTACGCGACTATCCTCACGTGGATGCAACGCGTATCCGGCTTTCGGTGCTGCTTCATGATATCGGCCGAGCGAAAGAGGACCGAGGCGACATCGAGGACCATGCTGAATGGGGAGCGACCGAAAGCGCACGAATTCTCGACGAACACGGTGCCAGCGAGGAGACGATCGATGCTGTCACTCACTGTATTCGCGCACACCGCTATTCCACCCACATCGCTCCCAAGACCACTGAAGCGAAGATCGTTAGCGACGCGGACAACCTCGATGCGCTCGGAGCGATCGGGATTGCACGCTGCTTCACTTACGGAGGCGAACGAGGCTTGTCGATACACAACCCATCGTTGCCGCCCGAAGAGGACGCCTCGACTGCTGGAACGACGCAGTTCAACCACCTTTATAATAAAATCCTCGACCTTCCGAACCGGATGTACACCGACGCCGGAAAAGAACTCGCTGAAGAACGAAGCGAATTCGTAAGGAGATTCACACAACGATTCAAAAAAGAGACAACGGGACGGTCGACTGAATCACATTAAGACTGTTATCCGGGTTGCAGTCTCTGACGATTAAGGTTCAGTATAGCGGTATTCAATTCATTTTATCCAGCCACGATCGAAAACCTGTGGTGAACGCGACAAAGGGGTGATTGGCACGAGATTACATCATTACTATTGTAATTGGCATCCCGAATCCATCTCGCATCATCCCTTTTGGCACTATCCAATCTTAACCGCGTTCCGTCGAAATAAACCGCGCTTTGCCGTCGTCGAAGCGGAGTGTCACGGTCCCTTCTGTGCGGACAGCTCCGGGTGACTCTTCTGCGAGCGCCGTTGAGACCCGAAACGAGGAGAGCTGGTCGGTCGTTCGTATCCAGGCGACGCGGATCGTTCGTGGATCGTACGGACCGACAGTAGAGACCGCACCACGCAGTGCGTGCTCCTCGTCGGGAAGCACGACCGGAAGGCGGGCTTTCGAGAGGGAGCTACTCGTGAGCGCGTTCGTGTACATCTGATCGAAATCGAGTTGTTCTACCACGTTCCGGGTTGTAACGTCGGCAAGGCCGATCCCTTGTCCGTTGCCGTGTGTCGATTCGGTCAGTCCGAGGACGACGATCCGATCGATGTCGGGCGTCGCCGGGTCTTCCGTGTTGAGTACCTGATAGCGACCGATGACGTTCGTATCCATCCCGGCACCGCTGATATCTTTCCCGATCTTCTCGACGACGAGTACGTCGAGATCGTCATACGGCAACGTCGGCATCTGTTTGGCGGCACGTTCTAACAGGGCTGTTTCTCCATCGGGAAGCGCCGTCGCTCGAAGCGACTCGACCGCCGCGGTTCGGTCATTGAAGTTCTCGACGATAGCGATACCTCCCAGGAATGGAGTCCGTTCCCGAACGACTGAAAACGCCTGTTCGAGTGCCTTGACGTATCCCTCGGCCAGTGCTTGGTTGTGGATTGCTTGCGCTCCAGACTGTTTTCCTAATCCGACTGTCGACATCTTGACAAGACCGCTTTCGAACCGACCGGTAAAGTTCGTGTGGGGTTTCACCCGATTAACGACGATGATTCCGTCGGCCGACAGGGCTGCTGTTGCGAAGTGGACGGCGTCACCCGTTGGCGTCTCACCGATCACTGTCGTCTCCATGCTGGCGTCGATTCGACAGCCCACTTGATCGGCCGTCAGACCGAGCTCTGCGAGCGTTCGGCGCTGTCCCTCGGCTGTGGCTCCGCCGTGGCTTCCCATTGCTGGTACGACGATCGGTGTATAACCGGCTTCTTGTAGCGTCTTGACGATTCTCGACGTGATCGGTACGATGTCGTGGACGCCACGGCTTCCGAGTCCGACGGCGATCGATCCACCGTGTGGCACACGATCCAACGGGAGATCATAGATCGCGTTTTCGGCTACCGTCGCTGGGTTCTCAAGCACCGGTGTCGGTGGCTCGTAGCGAACGTCGACGAACTCAGGAAACTCGGGATCGGGAAGCACACCGGTGAACACGTCGGCTGTGGGAAATTCCATGCTGTGTGTCTATTTCTGGTACACGTTCGGATATCTTATAAGGGTGGTGCTCCAATGAAACGACTCGAATTATTGATGGTATCTCTCTCGTCTTCGGTCGCTACGCCTCACAGGTTGCCTGTTGAGAAACTCTTTCAATAATCACACGACATGCTGTGGTATGGATCTACAGATCGACGGAAACGTTGCGTTGGTGACGGCGTCTTCAAGTGGACTCGGAAAGGCGTCAGCGACGGCACTCGCGCGTGAAGGGGCGAACGTCGTCATCAACGGGCGGGACGAAGAACAGTTACGGCAGGCAAAAGCGGAAATCGAAGCGGTTGCGGACGGTGACGTTCGTTCGATCGCAGGGGACATCACCAACAGCGACGACATCACCACGCTCGTCGAGGAAACGGTCGAGGAATTCGGACGACTCGATCATCTCATAACGAGTGCCGGCGGCCCTCCGTCGGGAGCGTTCCTCGAAACGGACGACGAAGATTGGCACGAAGCGTACGAACTCCTCGTGATGAGCGTCGTTCGACTCGCGCGCGAGTCCCATCCGTATCTCCGTGATGATGGTGGTGGAACCATCGTGACCATCACTTCACGAAGCGTCAAAGAAGCCCTTGACAGTCTCGTGTTGTCGAATTCGGTTCGAATGGGTGTTATCGGCCTTGAGAAAACGCTTGCCACGGAATTCGCTCCGGAAGTCCGTGCAAACGCCGTATTGCCCGGCTCCCACGAAACCGCCCGTATCGAGGAACTCGTCAACCAAGCGGTCGAACGCGGTGAGTACGATTCCTACGAGGCTGGAATGGACGATTGGGCAAACAATCCTCTGGACCGTATCGGGGATCCGATGGAACTCGGCAACGCGGTCGCGTTTCTCTCCTCACCGGTGTCGGGATACATCAATGGAACAGCGATTCCGATCGACGGCGGTTCCACTGGAGCGAACCTGTAACGGATATTTTGGCGTTCCAGGGGTAACCACGAGTCAACGGCTATAGGTTACTAATATTATCATTCTAGTCATGTGGTAGGATATGAGTAATGGAATACATATTATACTTTCTTACGCCGTTTTTAGATACAAACTGATCGCTCTGTTTTTTCCGTGTAAAGCATCTGTTTCGGGCATTGGTCAGTGGCTACCAGTGAATTTCAGTCCGATGACGCCCGTGATGATGAGTCCGATGAAGAGAAACCGCGTCACGTTTCGGGGCTCGTCGAAGAGAACAACACCAGCAATAGCAGTTCCGACTGCACCGATCCCCGTCCAAACGGCGTAAGCCGTTCCGATCGGAAGAACTTTGACTGCTTGTGCGAGCAATCCCATACTGATAACCATTGCACCGACGGTCAGTACGCTAGGGATGGGTCGGGTGAACCCCTTCGTGTATTCGAGACCGACCGCCCATCCGATTTCGAAGAGGGCAGCTGTGAGAAGATATGTCCACGACATCGCAGGTACTTCTACCGAGAGAGGGATATAGATTGTCGATTCACTTGTTGTCTACCTGATGGCTCGTTCTGGCGATCTGAAGAATTTTCGTTGCTACTGAAATTCGAACATTTTGCTGGCGATTGCTTTTTGATCGGAGCGACCAGCGTCTCGATCGCGTTTCGGAATTTGTCCGTTTAGTGCCGATGGGACTGTGTACACGAACAGTGACCGACTGTGCTGCTTCAAATCGGTTGATCGGCACTTTTGATGAATCACACCAGTCAACATCTCTATATTATTAGCAATTGGTACGGAGACTTCACTCTAAAACGAATGCAAATGATCTCTATACGTCATGAACAATCAAGTCAGACAGTACTCTGTGTAGATACGACTATGTATTGATCCTGAGCGTCGCTCAACTGCTCCATTCGATCTGAACGGCACGAGATTAATCGTCTCCTAGAAAATGGACTAGCAGTTATGTCTACTATCTACTACCGGTAAGCTTAGGAAAACAACTCATGTTTCGGCAGTTTAATATTTCTATATGTGTATTATATAAATACCATGGGAGATGTGCCCCGCGGTCCGGTTTCTTCGAGCCGTGAAACGGCTCAGAATCGGGATTTATTCGCTGTCGAACTCATGGGACTCAAACGCCGTGGATGTTGTGTCCTCGTGACCGGATCCGTTAGCGAACGGGTGCGTGCCGCCCAATCTCGCCGGCTCTTCGGCGAGAGCGACACGTCTCGGCAGCGAATACTGATATTTACGGAACAAGCCTCCAGTCCCACAGCCCAGTATCTGCCTGACGGCATCCCGTCGACGCATCCCTCCGTGCGCATACTCGATTACACGGACCTCGTTGCTGATATGGCGGGAGATATCAGCTCTTCACAACAATCACTGGCGGACGTTGATCCGGACACACCAGAATCAATGACAGGTCTCTGTGTACTCCTGTGTGATCCGGTCTGTGACGCCGTTCCGAGCGATTCCCTTCCCCCTGGCGAACTTCGCCTCGGGATCACTACGCTTGGCACGCTCGTCGAGACTGACGGTCTCTCAGCAACCCGAGCGTTCGTTCGCTCGATCCGCTCCGATATCTTAGCTGCCAATGGGATGGGTCACTTCCATTTCCCAGACGATCCCGATCCGGAACTACTCGCCGCATTGGATCCCGTGATCGACATTCACATCGAACTCCGGCAATCCGATGATGTTCCGGAACATCGCTGGCATCTGCTCGGAACGGAGCATTCGACCGGCTGGCTCCGACTGTGACAGCGGCTCCGGCTTCGAGACTTGTGACGCTAGCTCCCAAGCGTGGTTTCGATCAGTCGCTCTGAGTGACGGTAGCGTCCTCATCAAGGCGATCGTCAGCGCCACCGCTGTCTGCAGTCCGATCGTGACTGCTGTGTCCACTGCCTTGCCGACGGACGCGACGGCGCGCCGTGACGGCCGCTGACCGAGCGAGAGCCGGGTAATCTAGCGTTTCGCTACCGATGACGGTGAAGCCACCGAAGATGATGAGGAAGCCGGCGACGGCGACCCCCGAGAGCCCTTCACCGAGCAGCGCCCAGCCGCCGATTGACGCAACGACCGGAACGACGTAGAAGACGAGATTCGCGTGGATCGCACCAGTCGTATCGATGAGGTCGAAGTACGTAACGTACGCGACACCACCGGCGAAGACGCCGAGGTACGCGACTGCAGCCACAGCTGACGGTGTCCACGTGACACTTGCTGTTGACTCACCAGCAGCGATGCTCAGTAGATGGGCGAACACAGCGGCAAGCGGAAGCCCCCACGCCGTCCGAACCGTTGGCGAGAGTTCGCCGCCCGCCCACCGGATGAGGACGCTTCCGAGCGCACCGGCCGTCGCGGCAGCGAGCAACACCGCTTTGCCAACGACGCTCCCACCCAACAGGTTCGCTGGGTCAGGGCTGACGACGAGTGCGACGCCTGCTAACCCGAGCATCATTCCGACGGCACCCCTGTGTGTGAGACGTTCGTCCGAGACCAACACTGCTGCGAAGACTGGTGTCAAAATCGGGTTCAAACTGGCGATAATCGAGGCGACACCGCTGGTGACGTGCTGCTGGCCGACGAAGATCAAGGCGTTCGTCGCTCCGATCGTGACTATTCCGGTCGCAACAATAGCGACGATGTCATCACGCGTTTGTGGCTGCAACGCTGTGGACGGGAACCGCCAGATGGCGTACCCACCAAGCACGAGCGCCGCGATGTCAAACCGCAACGCCAGTAGTAACAGTGGTGGCAGATAGGCGAGACCGGCTTTGGCACTAACAAACGTGCCGCCAAAGAACACACCTGTGATCAAGAAGAAAAGAACTGTCCGTCGATCCATTCAGCAACCGACCCCCGGTGTTTCCGTCCAGTTCGATCGAACGAGGACGGTACACCAAAAGTCAAATCTTCTATACATTCTGTGTTGTTCTACGGACGGGAGAGGTATAGCTCCATTCAGAAAACGTTGCACTCTGGGGTGACTACCGCGTACCGAGCGGTGTCTGCAGATGCTGAAAGAATTTCACAGGACGAAAACGGTTTTCGGATGGCCGTCCGATGGTCGACATGAATGGAGTACTTGAGGAAGTCGAGTTTCTCGCTCGATCCGAACATCGGGTCGCAGTGCTCCGGTTGCTCGCTGACGAGAGCCACACGAGAGGAAATCTCGTGGACGCGACTGGTGCGTCCCAAGCCACGCTCAGTCGGATTCTCCGTGACTTCGAGGATCGATCGTGGATTCAGCGAGGAGACGGAACGTACAGCGCGACAGCGACCGGCTGCCTCATCGCGTACGGATTCACCGATTTGCTCAACGTTCTCACAACGGAACGAGAACTACGGGACGTGGTTGAGCATCTCCCAACTGAGGAACTGCGGTTCGATCTCCGTCATCTGACGGACGCGACGGTGACACTCCCGACGGGAACGCGTCCGGACGCACCCGTCGGACGGCTGTTGGAACTGGAACGGAACGCTGATCGGGTCCGGGCGTTCTCTCATGCGTTTAACGAACGAAGTCTCTCGCTGGTCACCCAGCGCGTTCATGACGAGGAACTGGTGTTCGAGGGCGTCTTCTCCTGTGATGCGATCGACGCGCTGGCTACCGATCCCGGCCTTCGGGACCGACTGGTGAATCTGCTTGACGCTGACGGCGCGACTGTCCGCGTTCATGAGCAAACGGTTCCACTCGCTGTAACGGTCGCTGGTAGGACGGTTCACCTGCTTGTCCGTGACGCGAATGGCGTGCTCCGGGCGTCGATTGACACAGACGATTCGGCTGTTCGATCGTGGGCCATCGACGCCTTCGATGGGTACTGGGACCGTGGCAGGGATCTCAACCGGATCGACCTGTTTGAGTGAGTGCCGCCGAGTGAAGACGGCTCCTGCTCTCTGGAGTTGCATCCTTTGTCTCGCTCTGAAGCCGTTTTGTTCCAGTTTCGCCAGCCCTGTCAGATATATCCAGCACTTTTTATTATTCTATCATTACTTCGTCTTGCCGCGTGCTGTTGGCTCACCATGGCGTACGCGCCGGTTTCGGTCCGCCATCGGTGGCGGTGCCGACAGACGTGGCGACTCAGTTGGGGTGACGATCAGGCCAGATCGCTGTTCTGAAATCGCAGATACGCGAGTCCGAGCGGAACGACGAGCCAGAACCCAACGATCACCCAGCCAAACCAGGGATCGAGATAGAAGGGAATCGGCTCTCTCACGAACCCGATCTCCATGAACGCTCTTCGTGGATTGAGACGCTGGAAGAGTGTCGTCCAGTTCGGTGCCGGTGTGCGCGTGATTCTCGAACCTGTGGCGGGAATTGGGTGAACGAATTGGACGATCAACCCGGTCACGAAATCCCACAGAAACGAAAACAGGATCGTCAGTCCGAGCGCGCCAATCGACGCTGTCATCGAGGTACGCATTGCCGTTGAGAACGCGATGGCGATCGCCACGAACAGGATTCCGAACAGCGTGATCTCGCCAGCCGCGAGGAGGAATTCCGTCAGTGAGAAGAGATCGGTGAACAGGATCGTCTGAATCCCGATAAGGATGAATCCGACGGCCACCGTCACGACGACGATCGCTGACCGGCCGAGGAACTTGCCGAGCATGATATCCAGCCGTGAATGGGGCAACGTGAGCAACAGCGTGAGACTCCCCGATTCACGCTCTGCGACGATCGCGTTGTACCCAACCATCACGCCGAGCACCGGCACGACGACCCCGAGCATCCCGACAATACCGTCGAACAGCGTGGTGAACGTCGGGTCCTCGCCTAACCGCGAACGATGATAGTGAAACACCAGCGTCGTGAACCCGACGAAAAACGCCACCAGCAACTGGAGTGTGCGTGCCCGGATCGCGTCCTCGAACTCCTTTTTCGCTATGACGAGCGTGCTCATCTCCGTTCGACCTCGATAGTGTCCGTCATTTCTGTGTTCATTGTTTTCCTTCGAGCCACTGCTGTCCAGCGAATCCGAACAGCCCGATCGAGCCGACGAGTGATCCCAGTCGCAACGCCACCGCCTGCTGTGGCGGTCGTGGTTCGATGCGCCTGAGGACCACGAGATGGTAGTGATCGTCCTTTTTGACCTGAATGTAGGTCATGACCGACTGGATTCGTTGTGTCTCGTTGGGGTGCTCGTTCGCAGTGGTACTCGTCTCGGGATCGTTCGGGATGAACGACGCCCATGGTTCCGGTGGACTGTCGATCGGGAGGACTTCGGCTGCCTGGGTTCGTTCACTCTGAGGGAGATCATCGAACCACCGCTGTGCCTCGGGTGAGAGAGTCCGGTACTGTACCGTTTCGGTCGCTATCGTGTGGGACTGTGGGCTGCCGTTGGGATCCCGAAGCACTTCGACTGCCGGGTCCTGAGCGGGAACCGGCGAAACGAGCGGGAAGGCAAACAGCACCAATGCACCGACTAGCACGCCACCGAGGAGATGCCGGCGATTCATGCCAGATCACCCCGTTCGAATCGCAGGTATGCCAGCCCGAGCGGGACGACGAGCCATACGCCCAGAATCACCACCGCGAACCATGGTTCGAGATAGAACACATCTAGCTCGACGCTGTATGGGGTGACGTCCTCGAACGCGTGGCGCGGATTCAGGCGTTTGATGAGATAGTACCAGTCGGGCAGCTCTGAAACCGGCCCGACAGGACTGTTCTCCGGTGTCCGTTCTACGACCGATTCGACCAGCACGAGCACCGAGTCCCAGAGGAACACGAACAGCAACGTGAGACCGATCGCTCCCCACATCGCCATCATCGAGGTGCGCATCGCTGTCGAGAACGCGATGGCGATCGCCACGAACGTTATCCCGATGATCGCCGTCTTTACGGCAGCCATCACATACACTGACAGCGAAAACAGCTCCGAACTGGCGGCGAACTGGATCCCGACGAGAGCGAAGCCGAGCAGAACAGAGACGACCACCACGGCCGATCGGCCGAGGAACTTCCCGAGAACGACGTCTCGGCGCGTGTGTGGTAACGTGAGCAACAACTGGAGGCTGCCTGATTCGCGCTCTGCGACGATCGCCTTATAGCCCAGCATTGTCCCCAACACCGGAACGAGGATGGTCATCTGTGTCCCGATCCACGAGATAACGCTCTCGGCAGTCCGAAGCTCCGCCATCTGGGCCGCCTGTGCGACGTACAGTTGATAGTACACCAACATCGCCAGTACCGCCGCAAACAGCGTCGTCATTACTATCAGTGCGCGCGATCGGATCGCGTCTTCGAATTCCTTTCTGGCGATTACGAACGTGCTCACCGACGGTCACCCGACGTTCCATCGATCATGCTGTGTTGAATATGTCACTCTGTGGTGATTGAAATGGATATTATATGATGGTTTCGGTTTAGGTTGGCATTGATGGGCATTCAGTATGCCGTTCCGGACAAATTACATTGTACATTTATTATTTATGGGAATAAGTCATGATCGGCATTACTCTCGGTGACGATCCACACGTTACTTATCGATTGGATACCATCCCCGGCTATGCAACGGTTGCTATTCGATTGCTCCGTGCTGTCGAGGTGGGTTTGAGATGTGGCCGTGGTCGCACGCGGCAGTGGGCTATCTCTGTTACTCGCTGGGCACGCGTTTCGTCGGTCGTCGCCCGACAGCGGGACCGACGGCTGCCGTGTTGTTCGGTGGGCTGCTCCCGGATCTGGTTGATAAGCCGCTCTCATGGGTGTTCGAGCTGGTTCCGCAGGGCTATGCTGTCGTCCATTCGGTGCTGGTCGCCATACCCTTGGGTATCGGTGCGTTCGTCGTGGCTCGCCAACGCGACCGTCGGCTACTGGGGATCGCGTTCATCGTCGGCTACTGGTCGCATCTGCTGGGTGACGTGGTGTTCGGCTGGTTGCGGTCGAGTCCACACGTCTTCGGACGCGTGCTCTGGCCGGTCGTGACGCTGCCGCCGTACGACCGCCCCGTGATCGTCCGCCTCAGTGAGTACGTCTCCGTGTTCACTGGCTTCCAAACGACCGACGACGCGATGCTCGTAATCCTCGGCGCTGCTGTGGTGTACGTAACGATCGGCGTCTGGTTCGTCGACGGCCGGCCCGGGTTGGCACCAATCAGGCGAGCGCTGGAACGGTCGTACGACGAGCCATCCGAGTAGAAGGAGTAACTCTCAGGCGGTCTGCGGAGCCTCGCTGGTGTACTCGACAAACAGCTCTTCGAGTGACTGCTCTTCGGTGCTGAAATCCTCGACGCTGGCGTGTTCCTGAATCGTCGACAGTACGTCTCCTTTCGCGTCGTCGGTCGCTTTAACTGTGATTTGTGTGCCATCGATAGCGACTGATTCGACGCCGCCGATGTCGCTGACCGTCGCTTCAAGCCCCGCTGGCACGTCCGAGAGTTGGAACACGAGTGTCGTTTGTGTGCCGAGTTGGTCCCGAAGCCCGCCGATCGTGTCTTGGGCGACCAGCTCTCCCTCCCGCATGATGCCGACTCGATCGCAGACCGCCTCGACCTGTTCGAGGATGTGGCTCGAAAAGAAGACGGTCGCACCGCGCTCGTTCTCCGCACGGATGATTTCGCGCATCTCTTGGGCGCCGTTCGGATCGAGTCCAGTTGTCGGTTCGTCAAGGATCAGTAGCTCCGGTGAGCCGACTAGCGCTATCCCCAATGCGAGTCGCTGTGTCATGCCCTTCGAGTAGCCCCCTGCGGGGCGATCGCCCGCGTCATCGAGTCCGACGCGGGAGAGCAACTCATCCGGATCGTCAGCTGCGCCTTTCGAGTCGATAGCGAACTGGATGTGCTTTCGCCCACTCAGCCGATTGTAGATGTCGTATCCCTCCGGAACGACACCGATGCGCTCGCGGATCGCCGTGGGCTCTTCATGGATATCGTATCCAAGCACGCTCGCATCGCCAGCCGTGGGTGTGATCAGATCTAACAGGACGTTGATTGTCGTGGATTTGCCCGCGCCGTTCGGTCCAAGAAAACCATAGATCTCTCCTGACTCGACTGTCAGATCCAACTCGTCTACGGCTGTGACTTCACCGTACTGTTTGGTCACGCCCCGAAGTTCGATGGCTGCCATGGTCGGCAATCTAGCGCCCCGTGTATAGTTCATTCGAGTTCAATTACCACTGATTGGAGGGATATGGTGTGAGAAATGTGGTATCGGAGTGGCTGCGTAGACGAGACTGCACGTTGATCACTCTGACCGATAATGTCTCACTGCTACTGTTACTGTTAGTCCGACAATTTACTGTGTGCCTGTGGTGACTCTCCTGCTGTGTTTCTTTTTTGTCTCTCCCATGACTTCTAAATATTATTGAATGAAATTAATTTTGTTGTGATTTGCGTAATACACTGCGGCGCTCGTCACGATCTGGTATCACTAAAGCGTTATCCATCGTTGAACTCCGACAGTGACATTTCGACACCGATCATCTTCAGGTAGGTTTCGTCATCGGCCATTTCCGCTAGTCCCTCGCAGAGGGCTTGCAGTTCGTCCTCGTTCCAGCGTTCGAGATAATCACCTACCGATTTGCCCTGTTCGAAGCGGTATCGGAGGAAGTGTGCCTTGTCGAGGTTTGTGAGATTGCCATCGCTTTCTTCGACCGTATCTTGGACGTACGCCTGACGTTTTTCGTCGTCCCACTGACAGAGGACGAAATCGTTGCCGTCCGTACGAAACAGTTGCATCTCCTTCATCTGCTTTTCCGACGCGTCCGAGCGCTTGAGGTGTTTGTTCAGGGCGTCGTACGTCGGCTCCTGCTCTTGGAGTAGATCACGGTAGACATCCTGCTCACCACGGTCATTATCCTGAATGATACCGTATATTTCGTCCACCACCTTGCTCGCTGACATTATGTTACCAGCTCGGTAAACCTCTCCGTGGTGCTTGGAGTACTCCTGAAAGCACTTCCCCATCTCGATGACCCCAATGTCACCGCTGGCGAGCTCTCGGTTCTCTTCAAGCGTTGTGCGAGTTTCCCTTGCAGTTCTAACGATTCGTCGGCGGAGCGAGTCCCACGAAATCGGCTGTCGATTTTCAGTTGGACGAGCGACGATGACGATATCGAATGCAACTGCCTCACCGCTGATGAATTTGTTTAGATCAGAGTTAATCGGGTACGTAGCAGTAATTTCAAAATTGTTGTCACACAACGACTCAAGAAGCTCCCCCCAAGATTCCGCGCTACTGTGATGATATGTAAATGAGAGAACGCCATCATCTTTCAAAGCGGTGTTTATCACATCCAACACTTCCCCCATCTCATGTTCGAAATCTTCGGCTGTCTTATTGTAATACGGATTGGTCACTATGGACTCAGCGCGAGGAGTCTCCTCAGGGCTGAAACCAGAATACCTATCTTCAAGAATAATTTTTTGCCATACATAAAAATAATCTGATAATTCTGAATATATTATATTATCATAGTACGGCGGATCAGTAATGACTGCATCATATTCGTTTTCGCTATGTATGTTCCTCATGTCCTTTTGCTGAATTTTTGTGTTTTTACCAATTGGTTGTGAAAAATCAGGAGTTTCTTTCATTCCATTAGGTGTGATACGACGCTCCGTTGGATGTTTTGCATATTCTACTCCCTTTATTATCATATCCCACATCTTTGTAAAATTTCCTGTGCCGTATTTTGCACCCCAAACGTTGTTCTCAACTGGCCGCTGTGGAGGTCCAAAATTATTCCCTTTGAATATATTTGCTACCAAATTCTTCTCTGGATTGTAGAACGACATCATATTAGTGTAACGTAGTGATTCAGATACAGCTAGAAGCAAGTACTCTTGGGCATTACCGTTATCAATTTCAGATATTGACTTCATAAGAGATGATAAACATAACAATTGACGGTAATTAAACATATCTATCCATTTTTCGTAACCGTGTTCAAAAACGTCAGGTCCATCGATCTCAGATGAAACGGTTTTCGCTCCCTTCGATATGGCTTGGCTAGGAACAAACTCATTGAGATCTTGTCTATTGTTCCATTCCTCTTTTGCTTTTTTAAATAAATTTTTATCTTGTTGTTTAGCTTTTTTGTACCCCTTGCACTCGCTTTTTCGTTTGCCCTGTTGTTCACAGTGATCGCAGCAGTATTCTATTGCGTAGAGTCGAGTATCGTAGGATCCGCTTTCACGCACGCCTTCAGTAACGGAGATCTTCTGTCCGCATTCAGGACAGTTGTAGTATCCGCCTTGTGTGACGTTGCCGTCTTTAGGATTAAAATTATATTTACATACTGTGCACGAACTTTCTTTTTGCCATTCGTCAACGAGTACAATCGAACCACAATCTGGACAAAGGACATTGTATTTATCATCGTTCTCATAGCGCCCAGCAGCAATACGATAATCCGTGAAGAGTGGAACCGTATGACCGCAGGCCACACAGTCGAGTTCCTTCACCCAGAGGCTATACATCACGTCAGCGTTGTGTTCTCCGTTCGGACAGGAAGTCTGATAGTATTGAAGAATTTCCTCGGCAACATCCTCCTTGACTTGTGTGAAGGCGTCTTCCAGTTCTTCAATGTCTGTCTGACCAGCGTCGAGTTCTTTTTTTGTGACGAACCACGCCACCGGGTTCAGATCCACGCCGACCGAGTCAATATCGAACCGTGACGCCTCGACGAGCGACGTACCGCCGCCCATGAACGGGTCCAGAATCTTCTTGTCCTTGATCCGAATGTCCTTTGGATAAAAGTCCCACAGTAGCTCAGGATCGTCCATGTCGACTTTACCGATTGCCTCGACGAGGTCGTTCTCATTTAGCCTATTTCGTTCAGTCTGCTGATTTCTGGCTGGTTCGTAGACCGCAACGTCGTTTACAGTCGTGTGCTCATTGAGCAACGAGTACATCGAGATTGTACGGAAAAGACAGCCAGGTCTCCGAGCCCACCACTTGTGCATGGTGTAGATCGGCCGATACCACTGTTTCGCATGACTCTCCTTTTCAGCGATTTCGTTCACACGCTCAACCGGAAAGCCGCGTTCGATTGGAAGTTCGGACCGTCCTTCTGACCGGTCTGATTGTTCCTGCTTAGACATGAATTAGCCGTATAAATCCTTTCCACAGGAACTATATAAAAATGCATAACTGCTATTATGGATTCATCCTCCAAAATATTTTCATCGAACCAAGGTACACCTTCTCCACGTGGGTTGTTGTCATCTGGATACCAGGAACGATCATGACGAATTTGATACATAATCTTTATTTCACTGAATGGTCATTTAGCTGTATGGGCCACATTGAGCCGCATCATCATCCGCTCGCCATTATCTTGCTCAGTGCTATCGTCACTGGTTGGGGACACCCGTATCTCCGTCGACGACTCCAAGCATTCGGTTGGATCGCTGTGATTCCTGAAACACCTTTATTTCGCATCTTTCCACACGAATATAGGGGAGGGAACAAATCATTGACGAGATGATCACCTTGTGTTCTGCTTGCCGTGGTGAACTTGATGCGACGCCGGAGCTCTGCTCTTAGTGTGCGACTGAGTTCGAGACGCTGCACATCGTCAGACCGAACACAAACGACCACAACTCAATTATCAACTAATGGCTATGGATTCAGTTGATCAGAAATGGAGCACCGCCGAGCGAGAGATCATGGAAGCAACCTACCGCGCGATGCTCGAACACGGGTATCCGGGACTCTCGATTTCGAGGATTGCCGAACAGTTCGACAAATCGAAGGCGTCGATATACTATCACTACGATTCAAAGGACGAACTTCTCGTCTCGTTTCTTGACTTCGTCGTCGATCAATTCAAGACTAATTTCGCCGAGGAAATCGATGAAGACCCCAGTAGTGCTCTCAACACTGTTATTGAAAGACTAGTCCCACTCCAGATGAACGACGAGGAGTTTCAGGGACGGATAGTGCTCATCGAATTGCGATCACAGGCCACGAGAAACGAGGCTTTTCGTGAGAAGTTCACCGAAATCAACGAACTGTTAGTGACGAGCATTTGTGAGATTATCGAGCGCGGAATCGAAGACGGGACGTTCCGTGATGTTGAGGCCGCCCGTGTTGCCGAACACATCGTTGCTACAGTCAACGGCTCAACGATCGATCGTGTCACGACCAACCGCGAAGTTGCTCCTGCTGCGGTTCGACTTTCACTCTCGTCGTACATCGACTCTGAATTGAAATCATGTCAGTAAGTGGTCAAGAACACGATGCTCGATATCGGTAACACGCGGCTCGCTGGCGGTCACAAAGAACCCATCGTCATCGCTCTGAGCATAATAGTGACGCAATGACACAACACCGCCACCGCCACAAAACCTGCGTGTCCCGACCTGGTCTCAGCCACGCTGTCGAGAAATACATTGGGAAGTTCTCTGGTAGCAATGTTGGTTTAGTGCATGATTCTGATGATACCCGGCGCAACTGTAATTGTCCGGGTCCTGCAATCCTGAAGCTTATATCTTGCCCTACAATTAATAATAATAATTTTATATTATTGTATTGGTATTTTGATGGTTCTGTCGCGTTTGATTATTCTAGTTGCTTATAGCTGTGGTGAGTTAGCCAACAGATTGATGTTAACCGAACGTTCAGTAATTCGTATGGCGTCCTCGAACCAAGACGATGTGATTCAGGATCCCCTGCATCAGCCGCTCCCGGAAGCGTTATCCACAGAGGAGGCACAGCTCAATCGACCGAGTTGGTACGCTGAAATGCGTCAAGAACATCCCGTACGATACGACGAACAGCGCGAGCGGTGGGACGTGTTCCGATATGAGGATGTCAATCGAATCCTTCGTGATCACGAAACATTCGCTACTACTCACAGTAGTAATGACGGGGGGAAGTCAATGATTTCTGAAGATCCACCCGAACACGGTCGACTTCGTAATTTCTCAAGTAGTTGGTTCTCTCCTCGTACGCTGAGAGAAAAACGGGAACGTTTTGAAGAGATTGCTGATGAACTTATTGATGATATCGAACCCGGGCATGTCGATATCGTTCCTGAATTCACACACCCGTATCCGGTTACGATTATCGCGGAGTCACTCGGACTTCCAATAGACGACTACGAACAGTTCATTGAATGGTCTGATGCTGCCCTGCGTGTGCCAGCTCGAACTGCTGACGAGGAAGAGGTAACTCCTGAAGAACAAGAGCAGGCGACCCAGGAAATGAGCCGTTATTTCTCAGAACTAATCGATGAGCGCTCTGATGGAACTGACAATGACTTAATCACTATTGCTGCGACGAACGATGAGTTGAGTCACGAGGAAAAGATCACATTCTGTACGGGGATTCTCGTCGCAGGAAACGTTACTACGATCAATCTTATCACGAACGCTCTCTGGTGTTTCGCAGAATTCGATTTGTTCGATGATATTCGTCGTGGAGCGGTTGACCGAGAACAAGCGATCGAAGAAGTCCTTCGCTACCGGTCGCCTGCCCAGTCGCTCAGGCGAATAGCGACACAGCCCGTAGAAATCGGCGGTAAAGAGATTGGAGAAGGTGAGTTAGTTGTTGCGTGGAATGGATCCGCGAACTACGACCCAGCAGTGTTTGACGCACCTGAGGAATTCCGTCCTGAACGAAAACCGAACCGTCATATCTCGTTCGGAGGGGGTATCCATACCTGCTTAGGAGCCCCTCTTGCCCGGCTAGAAGCAGATATCGCTCTTGAAAGGCTTCTCGACCGATTCGAAGTCATCGAACCGGACCTCTCTGATCTGTCTCCACAAGAAATTCCGTTTGGACTCAAATCTCTTCCTTGCTATCTTAAGAACTAGAGTGAGCCCAAAAGACTATAGAATACCGAACGTTCGTTCAGCATATGTCGTCAGACTCGGTCGTTGACAAAGGTCAGTTGCCGAACGGGATACGCAGCCGAGCGGGACAACTAGCGCCGTTCGAGTGGTATGCTCAAATGCGCCAAGAATCTCCCGTGCATTTCGATGAGCAGCGAGAACGGTGGGATCTCTTTCGATACGACGATGTCAACCGTGTGCTAACCGACCATGATTCGTTCACATCTGATAGGTCTCGGATGGGCACTGCGTCAGCGAGCGATACTGAAGATGGTGGATCGATACTTCAGACGATGATCAGTGTTGATCCACCAGACCATAACCGACTCCGGGGCTTCGTCAACGAACGATTCCAGCCGGGGACACTACGTGACTACCAGCCTCGAATCGAGGAGCTGACGGGAACATTGCTGGACCAAATTGATGGCACCACATTCGACTTTGTCGATGAATTTGCGGTTCCTCTTCCGGTGATCATTATCGCTGAACTCCTAGGGATCCCTGCGGAACGTCGTGATCAATTCAAAGAGTGGTCCGACGCACTTATTGCACGACCTGATGATAGGTCGACCACGACAGTCAAACAAGTCCGAGAACGCCGTCAACAGGCCCAACAAGAGATGGGACGGTATTTTGCCGAATTGCTTGCGGAGCGTCAGAACGGTACAGGGGACGATCTCATTACACTTGCGGCAACGACCGATGAATTAACTAGGGAGGAACAAATCGGATTCTGTATGCTCCTTCTCCTTGCGGGGAATATCACCACAACGAACCTCCTTACGAACGCTCTCTGGTGCTTCGAAGAACATGGGATCACTGACGCGATTCGGACGGGCAAGATCGATCGCAAACAAGCGATTGAAGAGGTCCTTCGGTACCGATCACCGATTCAGTCGTTAGACCGTATCGCTGTCGAGGACGTTGAACTGAGCGGACAACGTATTCAGGCTGGAGATGTCATAACGGGGTGGCTTGGTGCCGCAAACCGCGATCCGGAACGATTCGATGCGCCGGAAGCGTTCCGTCCGGAGCGAAGTCCGAATCGTCATATTGCGTTCGGAACGGGTGTTCACTACTGTTTGGGTGCCCCCCTCGCACGGATCGAGGCAGATGTCGCATTTGAGATGCTTCTCGATAGATTTGAAACGATCGAGGCAGACTTGACGGATCTACAGCCAATACACAGCCTCTACGGTCTCGAATCGCTCATCTGTCATTACGAAGTGTAACCGTGATCGGCTAGCAGGCTGTCGTTTCAGTGCTTCGGAACTATTGCTCTCAAGAATCTGGACTGAAGGGGTGCTTGAGAAACGTGGTGAATATGTTCTGCCCATGATCGGCCAACCATTCACGCCCTTTGAGAGTCGACTAGACCCAGTACCTCAGCTTCGGGACGGTCATTTCGACGGAACAGTCTTCGATCGAGATGTCTGCCGAGATGGCTTGAAAATGGTTATTGATTTTGGGAATCCGGAACGATGACGTATTATGTACAGTACTTATCTGATACCAATCAGTGTACCCTAGTTTCACATCCAAGGATACGGTATAGAACATCGATGACGACGGAGACGCCTATTGATGATGAATCAAATGCGACACTGACCGACCCTGCTCCGATCGAAGGAGACCATCCAGGTGGTCCTCGTCACGACCGGCCACCGTTTCCTGCTGTTGCAGCGGGCGTCGACGCGTACCTCACAACGGACTTCTCAGGGCACGATATGCACCACGTCTGGCGGGTGTTTCGACTGACGCAGCGGTTCGCTGACGAGTTGAATGCCGATCACGACGTGGTTGGCTGTGCAGCGTTGACCCACGACATTCATCGTGTTCTGGGTGATGGAACCGGCTGTGACCCTGAAGAAACGCTCACAACGGTCGCACACATTCTCAAAGAAACAGAACTGGATGAGGCACAGATCCGTGCTGTTGAGCACTGTGTCGCTGTCCATGACGATCTCGCATTTCGTGGTGAAACCCCCGAGCCAGAGACGATTGAAGCGAAGATCCTCCGAGACGCCGACAATCTTGACGCGATGGGGGCAGTCGGTATCGCTCGAACGTTCGCGTTCGGAGGTGTCCATGGAACTCCCTTGTGGGATCCCAGTGGTGAACAGTACTCACAGTTGTACCACTTCGAGGACAAACTTCTCCGGCTCCGCGACGAACTTCACACGGATCCCGCCCGGACACTGGCCGAGCAACGTCATGCATTTCTCGAAGCGTTCTACGATCGATTTCAGGCAGAATGGCACGGGAGGGCGTAACTGTTTCCTCCGTAAGCAACCTGGTGTTCCAATAAGCTGATTCCATGCGGTAGTGAGTGACACAACTACTCGCTTGCAGTTTCTGTGTGGGAATTGCTGAAATGGATATAAGAATGAAGCTGGACGCCGATTTATCTTATAGAAGATATGTTTGGCGCTCTCGGATTCTAATTCGTTTGTATCAGCGTCAACAGCATTCGAGGAGTAGACTTTCTGTCTGACGGACCGTCGGTGCCGAGCCTCCGACGCTATTTGTTCAATCAATGTAAGATTGGGCACGGCAACGGCTGTCTCAAATCTCTGATGATGCGGCTGCAGAGGAATTGCCAGCAGCGTCACTATCATACGACGCCTCTCGTTGATAATGAACTATCGAACGCGGAATCACCCCAATTCAGCGTGCTTAAAGCGTCGGTATCCGATGAAGACAGGCACAGTCATCCAGACAGATAACACGACAATCCCGAACACATTCGGAGTGTGAGGTCCTGCTACCGTCGTGCCGTGTAGGAGTCCCGTGAGTAGATCTGGAATATAATGGCGCGCAGCATTGAACGCATTAGACGGACTGAGACGGTTTACGTACAGATACCACGTAGGCTCTTTGAGCGATCGCAAATACGTTAGCTGACTCGGTATCTGTCTACTTCCAGTGAAGATAAATGAACATATGGGGAGAACAAAGGATGTCCAAAGCGGTTCTACCAGTGCATAGATACCGATTAGGAGACCGATCGTCCGACTCTCACTGGCAACAGAACTTGACACGCCTACGGTCATCCCAATCCAGGCGAGCGCGTAAAGAAGGAGCGCTATTGTTCCGCCCAGCAGTTCAGTATACGCTATTGTTCCAAAATCGGTGATCACGAGAACGGATAGTATCAATAAGGGAATCAGAACGGAAGCGACAAGGATCAATGACCGGCCAGCATATGTGCCAAATACGACATCACGACGGGTACATGGTTGACCTAAAAGCACTCGAATACTCCCCGAACTGCGCTCACCGACGACTGATTTGAACCCAATACCAATCGCAGCGAGTGGAAGCCACAAACTAAATTGAGCAATCGCAAGCGTGAACGGTCGGTCAACCTGCTGGAGCACGCCCGAAGACATGTTGGCCCACCATGTCGAGACAATTAGGAGAGTCATGAGTCCAGTAATCACCCACAACGACCGGGTCCGCAAAGAATCCGTGAAGTCCTTTCGTGCGATCGCTTGCAAGGACCTCATTCGATTTTACCTCCAGTTGTGATTTTACTAAACAGTTCCGCGAGCGAAGTCTGCTCAATAGTAATATCAGTCACAGAAGCTCCAGTAGCTTCCACGCGAGCAATAACTGATGATTTCACTTCCGGATTCGTACAACTGACCTCGATAGCTTCATCAGTATATTCTACATTTGTGACACCTTCAAGATCAGATATTCCGCGGCTAGGTGGCACAGAATCGACCGAGAGGATGAGCGTCGATCGGGTGTTGACGGTGTTTCGCAGTCCCGCAACGGTATCAACAGCGATGAGTTTGCCATCATCAATGATTCCGACCCGATCACAGATAGCCTCGACTTGGTCAAGGATATGGCTTGAAAAGAAGACTGTAGTTCCATTATCAGCCTCTTCACGGATAATCGTCCTCATTTCCTCTACTCCGTTCGGATCGAGACCAGTCGACGGCTCGTCAAGAATCAGGACGCTCGGATCACCGATGAGGGCCATTCCGAAAGCGAGCCGCTGACGCATCCCTTTTGAATAGCTGCCAGTCGGCCGGTCACTGGCGGTAGCGAGTCCAACGCGAGCAAGTATCGCGTCCGGGTCCTCCTCACTTTCATTCATCGTAATAGCGAATTCGATATGTTCTCGTCCGGTGAGTTGATCGTAGAGGCTATAGGCGTCCGGGAGGATGCCGATATTTTCCCGTACTGTACGTGGGTCGTGTTGTGGATTATGACCCGAGATTGTAGCAGTACCGTCTGTCGGACGAATAAAGTCAAGGAGCATATCGATTGTTGTTGACTTCCCAGCGCCGTTCTGGCCGAGAAAGCCGAACACCTCGCCTTCATTGATATCGAGATCAAGATCATGTACAGCAGTCGTCTTCCCAAACCGTTTGGTGAGATTACGTATTTCGAGTACTGCCATCTTACTCACCCGAGAACACCGTTCGACGACTGGTTGGTAGTGGTCCGTTCATGCTTCATCGAACGATGCTCTCGCAGTTAGGGTAAAACGACAAGCACGGTTTCAGGCTCAGAAAGTCTCCCATCTGATTTTATAAGTAGCCGTCGTTATCTCGAAGAGACATGCTTTCACAACGAGAATTGCTCACGGAGACATTGTCGAGAGAACGGCGATTGACTGATGACTGCAGACGGTGATCTGGATGAGATCACAGACCTGCTCGATGATCCCTATGCACGCGATATCCTCGCGAAGGCGAGCAGTGAGCCGATGTCGGCAAAGATGTTGAGCGAGCGTTGTGATGCGTCGCTTCCGACAGTTTACCGTCGGATTGAGCGCTTACAAGAGCATGACCTCCTCACGGACCAGCAACGATTCGATTCCGACGGCCATCACTACAAGACGTACGAAACTCGTCTCGAACAGGTGACCATCAACCTTGAGAACGGAACGTACAGTGTCGACATAACCCGGACGGAGCAGGAAGCAGCTGACCGCTTCTCCGACCTCGTTGAGGATCTCAAGTGATAGAGTCATGATGGTACTACCTCTCCAAACGGTGACGGGCGGCGCGGGGGTCGTAGTAGTGTTCTTTATCAGTCTGCTCATATCGGTCGTTCTCTCGTTCGTCATCGGACTCAAGGGAATTCGGAGCTATCGGGAGTCTCACGACCGCGGAATCGTTTTGCTTACAGTGGGTATCGTGCTCCTGAGCGGAGTGCCCGCCGGTATTAACGTCGCTCTCACGACGCTTACAGCCGTGCCCGGATGGACCGTCGAGACAACAGTCAATCTCATCCGGCTTTTCGGCCTCGTGATCATCCTCGTGACCATCTATGACCAGTAACACAACGCCCATCCCCAAGACCGAACAGACTCACCGGAGATGCACCAGTGTCGAGAAACGGACCGAGGCAGCCTGCTATGAATGAATTCATAGCAGGTTTCGATTCGGCTCTTCTTGATAGCTACGCGGCGGCAGTGCCCGTCGTCATCTCCGGACTCCTTGCAGTTGTTGGTGCCTTCGTCGCGTATCAGGGCTACCGTGGATACGTGCGGAACAGGAATCGGACGCTGCTGTTTCTTGCCGTCGGCATCCTGTTCTTGACGGCCATCCCGTTCGTGATAAAGAGTTGGATCCGAGTGACAGACGCACTCACATTATCACAAGGGACTCTTGTCTCCCAGCTACTCACCATCATTGGGCTTATTCTCATTCTTTATGCGTTTACTCGTACATAAGAACTCAACATGAACCAGAACATCACCAATCAATTTGGAAACATAATAGGTACAAATAATGCGTAGTCCGACCAACAAACGATCGAAAACTAATGAATGCGGTAAAATTAAACCATTCCTTGCTAGCAAACGGGCTATCCTTCTCGGACACAACCCCAGAGTATCAGCGTGGATTTACTTCGTTGCGCTAGTGAGCACTGTCGCCGTCGCTGCGATTGTGGCGGTTACGACGGTTCGATACACACCAACTGGACCAACTGATGGTGGAAGTATTGTACTCCGGTCACCCTCATATATACAATTATGGGACTGGTTTGCCGCCACATTCAACGGCAACCATATCCATCAGATTTTCGTTATAGGGGCAGTTGTACTCCTGCTCGGAGCAACCGTGAGTGCCTACCTGAACAGCGGTCTGTTGCCGACGGCTGTACTCGTAATGGGGCCTATTTTCGGTCTCTTTGTCAACAGAATTGGCACTCCGGTACCGGTGATAGACCCTCACGAGCCGGGATTGAGCTATGCGCCAATGACTCTCCTCGATGCTATTGTCTGGGGGGGAGAGAGTGCGCTCTTCTTAGGCCTCCCAATCACGATCCTCGGATTCACTGCTGGTGCTGTATTTCGATGGATGCTTTCTCCACGGCGGATTGCGGAGCGATTTGAGAGTTCCTGATGTTGATTATATATTTACATATGTGGTGTTTATGATACCATAGTCAGTTTTCTTTGGGATATCCATCCGGTCATAACCGGGGTCGACCTTGTGGAGGTCTGGGATTCGGTCCCAGTTATGGACGAAGATGATAAGGAGGCAGTCGACGACGCGTGAATCGAGATTATCGCAGCTATATACAAAACAGGATGTAGCATAAACATTTGATCTATATAATATAAGTAAACTAACTAATGGTTGTAACATTCAGCATTACTCTACAGGAGGACCGGCCGAACCGTTCCGCGAGCATGTTGAATTTCTCATCGCTCGGTCAGCAGAGACCTCCCTTCGATTGTGTCCGTAGAGTGGAAACCGCCTTGTTCGCATGAAATCGGTACATATTTTATTGATCGCACAAATCCCCTTGATAACCGTTTTATGATTTGGATCGCGGCTTGCCCGGTGTTTGATCCCTTCTCGCCGCCCGCGTCACAACGGGTCCGATAGCTGCAGCACTCGGGTTCGTTTCGCTGCCTCTCTCGGTAGCCGCAGTTCCTCTCAACTATACACGCATATGCCGACATCCACCGAGCTGCCGGCCCAATGCCGGCACTCACACGACCGCGTATCGACACACGAATCACGATCGAACCGTCTGCACCGATCCCCCAAATACCAGCGAGGGAATCGCTCTCCCGCTCTGCCCGGAGTCATGTCGATATCTCTCGGTGGTGGTCGCCAGTGAGCACTCCCGACCGAACGCTGTGGCGAAACGCCGATTTCCGGTACTTTTTTGTCGGGCAGCTTGTCACGAACGCCGGGGACAGCCTCTATACGGTGGCGATGCTCTGGCTTGCCTTCGAGCTGAGCGGTTCGACGCTGATCACCGGCACGCTGAACGCGATACTCCTGTTACCGTGGCTGTTGCAGGTGTTTGCTGGACCGCTTGTTGACCGCCTGTCGCTTGAACGCGTCCTCGTCGGCTCGCAGATAATTCAGGGCATCGTCGTGCTGGCCCTGCCGTTGATGGCGGCGACGGGGGACTTACACGTCGGCATTCTGTTCGCCGTCGCGCCGGTGTTGATGCTCGCGTCACTGGTGATGGCCCCGATCGAGACGGCGCTGTTGCCTCGTATCGTTGATGACGAACGCCTCTCCAGCGCGAACGCGGCGCTCTCGACCGTAACGCTCGGACTGGACATGATGTTTGACGCGCTCGGTGGCGGCTTCGTCGCCGTGTTCGGCGCGACAACCCTGTTCCTTGTCGACTCGGCCACGTTTGTGGTCGCTGCGCTGCTGTTCGCCGGCCTCAGGCTTAGCACCACTGGGGCTGACGAATGCACGGAATTAAGGAGCGAGACGGTCGCTCCGGCTGTTCGCTCCGCACTGCGTTCGTATGTCTCGGATCTTCGGAACGGCGTTGCGGTGCTCCGCGGGACGGTGTTCGTCGAACTGATACTAACGACTGCGGTTGCGAACTTCACGACCGGCGTTACGCTGGCGATACTGCCGGCGTTCGGCAACGGTCTCGGCGGCCCAGCTGTCTACGGTCTGCTACTGGGTGCGCTTGGGATCGGTCGGTTCGTCGGCTCATTCGTCGGTCCATGGTTTGAGGGCGTCCCCTATGGTAAGATGCTTCTCTCTCAAGGAGTGGGTGCCTGCTGCTGGCTCGCGGCAGTCCTCGTGTCGCCGCCAGCACTCACGGTCTTCCTGTTTGGTCTGGCGTGGGTGCCAAGCGGTATCTCGGGCGTGCTCAGTTCGACGCTAAACCAGCGGGTGTTCCCTGACGACCTGTTGGGTCGGATCACCGCGACCAAGGGCACCGCTTCCGGAGCGACGCTCCCGTTGGGCTCGCTCGTCGGTGGTGCGGCTGCCGAGGGGCTGGGAACGACGACGACAATGGCGCTGACCGCCAGCGGCTTCGCCTTTACAGCCGTCTACGTCCTCCTGCGCCCCCGGCTTCGACGGCTTCCCCCTGTCAGGGCGGCCGAGCCAGACGACTTCGGCGTGCAGACTGAGGCGGAGCAGGTGGCGTAGCGAGCTACTCTAGTCACCGTTTTTCTGTTGCCTGAGTCTCGTCCTGCCATCTCTTGAGCTTTCCAATAACTTTCCCGTCTATTCCTTACTAATGTTCATTGCTCGCTTGCCTGTTCGGTGATCTCGTCTTCGTGGCTCTTGACGGTTCAAGCAACCGTTGAGCGCGGATCACTCCGGGAGTGTCACAGCTGCTGCCGAATAAGCTCCAGAGCGATACGCGAAATTGTATGGCGAACAACCGCCGGACAGCTGTTATTTGCGTATCATAGAGGCCGATGAACTGGTTGTACAGGGGGACTGGAGAGTACTGCGATTACGCTCACAACGCCCGGCTGGACAGCGTTGGATGGCTGAGTGTATGGTGCCATGAGTTCCGCGAACTGGTGCTCACTGCCACTGTCCAACCCCTAGACAACCATCAGCTACTAATCCCTACACCGTCCGTGGGTCCAACGGAGCCGTCTTGTGTGTTCACCAACCACACACATAATAAGTCTTAATAGCCACTTACTACCATATTGGTTGTCAATGGCACGATACAATAGACGGACGTTTCTGCGGCTGACCGGTGTGACGTTCGGTGCTGCAACGTTTGGTGCGGGAACCACGGCGGGAGCAACAGGGAAGAATTCGCGGTTCCTCATCGATCTGCGCGAGGTACCGCGGTCTGCGATTCCAAGCGATGTCGAAATCATCCACGACATCTCCCAAATCGATCTGCTTGCTGCCCGTGGGGATCCGAGTTCTGTCGGAGGAAAAGCGGCGACGACACCAGACATCAAAGTCGATCAGCACGATGGCGGTCCAGCAGTCGAGCGCGACGGACCAACGGTCGACGAGAAGAGTCAAAGCCACAACCACGACGGAGCGCCCACGAACACCGAACTCCAATGGGACAAGCGCGTTCAGAATGTTGGTGATCTGACTGACAAACCTGGCGGCGGAACGGTTATTCACGACACGACGAAGGGGGAAGGTACCCGTGTCGCAGTCGTGGATACTGGCGTCTATGACGCCCATCCCGACCTTCAGGGCGTTGTCAACGATGAGCTATCGGAGAATTTCACCACGGATCGCTACGACTGGCGGCCACATGGTGCTGGCAGTCACGGGACCCACGTTGCTGGCACCATCGCCGCAACGAACAGCAACGATGGGCCGGCTGGCGGTGTTCTTGGGACCGCGCCTGAAACCGAGATCGTCGCTCACCGCGTATTCTCTGGCGTCGAAGGAGAAGGAGCATCGACCGGAGATACGATTGCGGCACTTGCAGCTGCTGCGGATAAGGGCTGTGACGCCGCGAACTTCAGCGTTGGCTACATGAACCATAATCCCGAGAAGCATCCAGAACTCCGCGAGATCAAGGCCATATACCAGCGACTGTCGAAGTACGTCCGCAAGAAGGGCATGGTCTTCGTGAATTCCGCGGGCAATAGCTCGCTCGATATGGACAAGACGAACGCTCTATCGCTCCCGACCGAGGTTGAAGGTGTTTTCGGCGTTGCGGCGACCGGTCCCATCGGCTGTGGGTGGGGTGGCAAGCACAGTGCCAACGAAGAGAAGTGGCTCACAGGCAACCGACTAGAGGAGCCGACGGCCGAGCCGGCTTTTTACACCAACTACGGCAGTGCAGTCGATGTCAGCGCCGCTGGCGGAAACGCTGATCTCGAAGCGCTCGACAGTATCGAGTGGGCGAAACGAGATCTCGTTTACTCGTCCGTCTACAAAACAACCGAGAACGGCAACACTGTCCCAGGCTATGGCTGGAAAGCGGGGACCTCGATGGCCGCCCCACAGGTCACGGGTGCAGTCGCGCTAGTACGGTCGCTTCGACCCACTGCCAGCGTTGAGGAAGTCGAATCACTCATCAAAGCGACCGCTAGCGACGCTCCCGGCGATAACGCCTACCACGGTGCCGGTCATCTCAACCTCAAACAGCTTGTCAAGCGCGCCTGAACGTACTGACCGTCGATACGGTCGTACACATCGGGCTTGACCTTGACCGTCATGCCACCGTCTTCTAACATTTAGGTTTGAAACGACACGGCATGAACCAGAGCTATTTGACATCCTTCCCGCCCAGAAGGGCGAGGCTTTCCGAGTCGAGCGAATCGAAGATTCGCGAACCGCAATCCCCTCGGCTTGCTCAGCGTTGCGATAGTACGGTTCGTAACCCGCTTGTTCGCCCGATGCGAAACGCCCTGAGGCGTGATTGAACAGGTGGACTACTGGCCGTGTCGCCAAAACTATTCGAGTTCTGGTGACGCCAAGCGCCCGTTACGGAAGTGCGAGGAGAAAGCTCCGTCCTTTAGAGTGAGGATGAATGCAACCGGTTCGAGCAACTAGAACCGCTCTATCAAACTGCAACGATCTCACGAGGCGTTGCAGGTTTGATCGACAGTCGAGAACTTTCGGAATACGAGCGAGATTTCTATACTGATTCGATCACTGCGGCAGCTGACCGCGCCACGACTGTATGACCATTACTTCGCCATCGTCGACACTCTTGTTGGGGATACGCTCTGTCGCCTGACTCTCTGTGGGACATCTTTGAATCGAGATACGATCACCTGGTGGATTACTCATGCATGACTCGGCTCGAAACCTATATTGGTTATCTATATTTCGTAATGGACTACGCGTGATAGATCCACCTCGCCGACCTTTGAATCGGTGATCGCCTGGTGGTCGTCTCTCGATCGGAAGCCGCAGTTGTAGCGGTTGATCGAGAGGTCGGTGATCGAGAGAGTGGTGTGGCAGTAGGGAGTAACAAATGTCTGTCTTCAATTCAAAGTGCCACTAGCATCCAACACCATGCCGAATGTTGCTTCATTCCCCGACGACTGGAGTGTTCCGGACGGTTCCCGTGGTGGCTTGCAGCGTCACCGGGTGAACAGATTGCCATCGCAGCCCGTTACTGATGCCGATCTCGCTCCGCTATTATCGCCAGCGACCGTTGTTGAGGTGTGGGTTCCGATATATGACCCAGACTCGTCGCTTCCTCAGGCCCGACTCCCCGATGGGCAGATGACCGCATTCAGGATTGAGTTCGATGATCAGGTGTATAGCGTGAGATATCAGTGGTCAGAGAGTGATCAGTCGATGGGATGGTATTGGGCGCTTGGTCCGATGTGGACACAAAACAATTCCCCCGTGCATCGTGACGTCGCCCTCGCTGGTCATGCTCCCCTCTCGGAGCGGATCGAGACAGAGTCGTCATAGCTATGAGCGCTTTGCCTCGTCACAATAACGGTTGAGCACGAATCCGGACGGGGGTCAAAAACTGCTTCTTTGACGGTTTGATGCTTCCAACTAGGATCGTTGTGCTCCATCTAGTGAACGGCAGCCTCGACGCCCTCGATCACCGCCAGTGTCGGCGGCGAGATACCACGCTTGACGCTCTTCGTTCTGATGATCTTGCTCAACTTCGTCGATCGCCGCGGTGAAGAGTGCCCTCCATTGACGTGAGATTGGCATACAGGTGTGGAGAAAAACTAAGATTGACGTGATCGGACGTTTGGTAATGGTAGAAATTGAGGAACCAACAGTCCCCCCTTTTAGTCCACCAATGACAATAAGTACGTTACAGTAATCATACGATCGGCTAACTCACGACCAACGTAAAAGTGAGAAAGGGGGAAGTGTAGAACTATAACTCATCATTGACAGCAGTAATAGGGCATACAACTCGATCACCGAACCGGATCATGGAGTTCTGTTTACACTTTGAGATTGAGTCAGTCCTTTGTTGGATGTTGAGTGATCTAAATTGTGATTGAGAAACCAAACGCAGCAAATATCTAGTAGCATCCTTGTTCGTTTTGATAGAATGAACTCGCCCGCATCGTAGAACGATGCAGTCGTTGAGTGGGTCCTCGCTGTCTTTTATGACGCTAAAACGCGTTCTGCCATCCTCGTCAAGCACTGCAACGTATGAAACCCGTTTACAGACCGTGTTCAAACTGTGGTGTGACGCGGATAGCGACATCCGGTAGGACGTTCGTCGTCCGCTTGTTCTCCCGAACTCCTTCAAAAGATTCTCGAATAAAGGTGCGAGAGTTTTGTAGGGGGCTGTAAAGATTCGCTGAAACGTGAACTATTCGTTATTTTCCAACCCAATAGAGTGAATATTACATAAATGAAGATATGTATGTGGTGAAACACCATGTCGGATATTAACCGAAGAAGACTTCTCAAAAGTATTGGTGCGATTACAGGTGCCAGCATCCTTGCACCCGGCACCGTACAGGCGAATACCAAAGAAAAATCGATTCCGAGAAATCGAGTAGAGAAGATAATCCAACACGAGGAATCACAGGTTGCGTTAAACACAGCCAACGTTGACTCTGCTTCCCTCAGATTCGATGACGCAACGGTACAGACGGTCAATACGGCAGAATGGGTTACAATTCCCACGTATGGCAGTGATTTATTCACATACAATATATCTCGAAACATCGTAGAAATACAAACAAGTTCGAACACATTCGTTAGGGCAAAACCAAAAGAAGATGGAATATTTGTTGAAAATCTTAAGACTGGAGAGGAAGTAAACAACGGAGCGATCCAAACGCTGAAAGATAGCGTCGACTGGAGTGACGCTCTCGAAAATGTTGATGCTGTCACAGTACATACCGACGACGCAGCCGCCCACCTTGATCGGGTGTCAGAGATCACCCGAGTATTCGTCCCGGCGGAGTTGAAAGACGGCAGCAAGAAAATACTTCTCGTTGAGATCAACGAAGACAACAGCTTGAAATCTGTCTATGGATTTCCTGGAACGTCCGACGGCATAACTATACAAGAAAGCGCAATCGACTGCTGGGCAGATTGTATCGTCGTTGGCGTAATCTGTACGAACGTATGTGCACCCTGTCTCTCGGCTCCGACTCCACCGACCTGTGCACCCTGCGCGGTCTGTATTGGAGGTTCAGCCTCGGCCTGCGCGGTAAAATGCGGCATTGAACAATTCTGGTAAGGGAGCCGAATTTCTTTGCCTATATACCGTAGCCACTAGGTGACAAGGAATATTATCGATGGCTACCTACTGTAGCCGATCGGTATCCGAGTCACATGTCGCTGTTTATATTCAGAATATCTTATATTCAGAATATCTCATCATCGAGTATCATCAGCCGTTATCACGGGCTTCGTAGTTGGTGATATCAGTACTGCCACGAACTGATTTCTACAATTTTATTAGTTATCTATATCATATAGAATTGTTTGTATTAATATACAGTTAAATATTGGTAGAATTAACAGATATATAGTCCACAATATATTTGGTGGAGAGCCTAGTCGCTTTCCATCGTATATTCTGATGGGAAAAGTCATGGTGTTCCAAAAGATTTTTGTATTTAATGCGACAACAGGATATTACTACACCGTCGTTCCAAATATCCGCCTATGAGTTTTCGTTGATCCGTACGTCGGCTCTGAGATAAGCAAAAATGTATCCTCTGAACTATGACTCAACTTACCTGGCTCTGGCATAGTATACAGATTGCACGAACCGCACAGACACGAAGTTGGCGTCAACTCGACCGATCACCACCAATACGTGCTGTCATCGCTGCCGTACTATTCAGTCTCTCCGTAGGATGCGGAATCGGCGCATACAATATTGGTGAAGTAATCTATCGCAAACAAGCCGTGCTGCCGTTCAGCAGTATACAGGCGGCCACAACGGCGGGTTTCCTTATGTTGCTTTGGCTATTTGCACGACGAGCGTCCAAAGGAATTGAGCACATCAACCCTGATTTTCTTCTAACGACGGTTCCTGCGCGTGAAGTCGCTCTCGGAGTAATATTTTTCGTGTACAGTTCAGTGACTGTCCCGCTTTCTCTCCCTGTTCTTGGCGTCGCAATTGGGTTTGCCTTCGGTACCCGCTCACCGACAGGTGCCCTCACCATTGTCGTCGCAATCTCATGTCTCTCCATACTCTCAGCTCTGCTCGGGATCTGGATCTGTCTCGTCGCAGAACTGCTCACTACTCTGTCGCCACGTGTCCGCCGCTATAGAGGTTTACTCTCTACCATAATGTTTGTTCTTCTTAGTGTTATGTACTTTGCAGTGATTGGAGGGCTGGTACCAGTTAATTTTCTGACTAAATGGCTCAATATCCTACCAACTGCATGGTTCGTTGACCTCGGCTTATTGGGTTTCTCAGAGATCCGATCAGGACTGTTTCGCAGTCTAGGTGCCCTCTGTTTGATCGTCAGCGGTATTCCCTTCTTTACGGTTATGACAATTGCCCTCGCTAAGCGCGTCTGGCAAGCCGAACCGGTCAATTCAAGGACGTTGCACCGCTCGCGGTCTCTCGTCGACGAAGGGCTATCAGAGCAACTATTCAGTGGATACGTCTCGCGAGCTACGTTAACTATCGCGCGGAAGCGGTGGCTTCAGGAACGACGTGTCCCTCGTGGTCTGATGGTGGCTGGATACATACTTCTTGCCTTGCCTGGTGTGTTCCTCCCGATACTTGATGCGGGCGAGATACCCGGTATCTCGCTGGTCTTCTTTGGATTCATTTGTGCAACTGGATCAGGGCTTGCTTTTGGAATGGAACTCCTCGGAGTTGAGTACCCAGTATTACCGATGACACTCACGACAATTCACGGTCAGCAGTTCATTCGAGGAACTATTTTCGCTGGCGTCGTAATCAGCGCGCCGATCACAACAGTTGGCGTTATCGCCCTCGGGCTAGGAAGTTCAATCAGTAGTGTCGAAGTCATACTAGTTGCTCTTACTAGTGTGGTTCTCTGTATGTACAGTGTTACACTTGCTTGCGCGATCGGGATGGGTGTCTCATATTATGAGTTTCGAGTCGTTCCATTGCCATTCACCGGCACCGCAGTACATGCAGAGGGAGGACGAGAGTCTTTTATCAGACTTGGTGCAGTAGTGATACTATTAGCCCTTGTCTGCTTGCCAATATTCGGAGGCTATTTGTCGGTTATCTCTGGTCCAGTAGCGACGGTTCTTGATACCTCGATAGTAGTTGTTCGACTTTGTTCGCTTGTCCTGACGACTATTCTTGCCGCTACTATCTCGGTACCAACCTACCGGCTGGCAGTAAAGTTGTTCAATCAGTATAGCATTCCATAACTGTTAAATAACGATCAATGAATGGTAAATTATCAATCAGTACAGATTCGCTCACGAAACATTATAGTACTACCACAGCTGTTATAGATTTGAATCTCGCTATCCCGGCTGGAACGATCTACGGCTTTCTCGGACCAAACGGTGCAGGAAAAACCACTACAATACGTATGCTGACGGGTCTAACGATGCCAACTTGTGGCACAGCGAAGATAGCTGGCCAGTCGATTTCTGATCGAAAGGCAATAATTCCCCATATTGGTTATCTGCCCGAATCCCCTCCGATCTACAACGAACTCACCGCTCGTGAACAACTTGAATACCACGGTGGCCTTTGTGATATGTCTCTAAGCGATATACAAGATCGAATTTCTATACTACTTAATAGATTTGGTTTAATTGAACATGCTGATAAGCGTATTTCAACGTATTCCAAGGGCATGAGACAGAAGACCGGGCTGATTCAAGCACTGATGCACGAACCCGAAGTGATCTTTCTTGATGAACCGACCAGCGGGCTTGATCCGCGAGCCGCACGCACAGTACGTGAAGTCCTCATCGAACTGGCTGATAATGGGACGACTGTATTTCTTTCAAGCCATATACTTCCAGTTGTGGAGGAACTTGCTACCGTAGTTGGTATCCTCTACGAGGGGTCATTGGTGGCTGAAGGCTCCCCCGATGTACTTAAAGAACGCATGATATCGAGTGATGAACAGACCCTAGAGGATGTCTTTTTCAAAGTTACCACAGACGACGTTTACAAAGAGAATGAATCAAGGGATATACTAGAATGAATGATCTGTGTGAACAATTTTCCCTATCTGCTGCGGTCACCAGAGCGCGTTAGTGAACCCAATGTGCCCTTTATACTGTTGAATGTAATTTGATATCATATGCGATAATTTGGAAATATTTATGGTATATCTCTCCACTCTTAAAATCGATCTGCAAGGCAGTGAATTCAATCGTCGTTAGGTGTTTGATGAGGTTCTTCGTACTGAATGATCGGGCTGGCGTCCTGTTTCACGCTTTCGTATAGTTCCTCAGCCCAGGCAAGTGCGCTCTCAGTATCATTAATGATGAGACCAGCTATGCCTTGTGGGGTAAAAATAGTGATTCCTGCACGCTGGGAATCAAAGATTGAGAGTCCGAACGAGAATGAGATAGGTGCGCATAAAAGACACACATCCGGTTTATCGAGTGCCTCTATTATCGCGGTCTGATGCATTGAATAAATCCATTTCTGAATCTTTGGAGAAATGATCATCTCGAATGTTGACTCTGGTCCAAATATTTTATTTTTGTCGAATTGTTTACCGTAACCAGCAACTATACTTGGTGACACAATGCGTATATCAGTCGCCATTTCGACGTGGTCGAGAAGTGTCGGTATCACACTATCCAGAACACCTGGATGGGTTTTATAAACGTCTGCACCTTCGATGAATTCCCAGCTAACTTCACTATTAGCGTGCAAGGCATCAAGCACTGAAGAGGTATCAATTAGATTAGCAAGATTATTGAGATAGTCTTGGTGCACACAGCAGGCCAACCTACCTGAGTGCGTCGGATGCCACTGTCCATCTATATATTCGACGAGCCCAGCCTGTTCAAGTTCACGTACAACGTCATCAAGTGTTGAACGGGGTGTGTCAAGCATCTCGACGAGATTGCGTTTATCTTGAGGGTGATCGATGAGTGCACGGAGATACTCACAGCGTCTGTGGAGAAGGTTGGCGAAATCTTCGGGGGGGTTAGATATCATGACAATATGAAATGAAATCCATATCATTTTAATTTTTTCTATTTATTTTATAGGTGTATGAAACTATTCTAAGATCTTTTAGTGGATAGAGCGTTCAGAACAGGTGCCAAATTAGTCCCCCTCCTCAGTTGCCAACAGCCTCCAATTATATCATCTATTGAATTTAGTAGGTAAATATAGAGGATAAACTAATAAGGACAACTGTTGTTATTGATAGCCCTGTACAGCCTGACAATTGTCGATAGACAAGCGGATCTCCGTGACCGAATAGATACGCCGAGAACTCCGTGTTGAAAAACCACCTCCTTTACCTTCCAAAACGAGTGTTTACGGGGTCGATTGAGAGGTTCACGAACGGTACGTGGTGTTCATGTCGTCTGAACCAGTAGATGGTTGAAGGCCGAGCAAGCTTCTATAGCAATCGTCAGGAAATCAAGATCGGATACAAGCAGGTCAAGCGGTTTGTGGCAAAGACGACCTCCAAAGGCTTCGTGCTACGGTTCTTCTACCTCGCGTTCGCGTGTCTGTTGTACTCAACTGCGCGAGCTGTTGATCTGGCAACGATCGACTGGCAGACCGACACGGACGTAGAGCAGGTTGCAGCCTGTCTCACGCCGCTCTGTGATTCTCGCAGCCCACCCCGATTTTCGTGCTTGAAGCACTTCGTGCCCGGGGTGGCGTTGTTGATCTCCTTGGAACCCCGCGGCCGGTTTCTGTAGAGGTGGTTGTCGACGATGTGGCTCGCCGCCACAACGAACGAGGGGAGCGCACTACCACTGAGCAAGTTCGCACGATTCTACGTCGGTTTGAGGACGCTGCTGCGATCGAGTTTGATGATGAGGATTGTACGCTTACCGATAAAGGACAAGAACATGCCTGTCTGTTGCATCGAATCGTGAAGTTGCTGGCCGAACAGGCTGGAAGACAGGACGAAGATGGTCACAGCGGGAGCGATCAGTCAGGAGATGGGAGCCAGACGGAGCCACAGTCGTCGACTGCTCCCACCGGCACTAACAGGATCGCTAGTCAAGTCGACCCGCGACAGTTTACTGGAGGGAGCACACTGAGCACTGCGGCGTCAAGCGATAGTCAGACACTGCCGAATATTATTCCAGCGTACTGGCTGATCACCGACACAGAACGAGCGAACACGGCAGCACAGTCAGGACCAGCGCTGCCGCTCACCACGATGACAACAGAGGAATTGGTCGAGCGCGCTACTCACCTTCACGAAGAGTACGGCACTGACGGGACGTTGGTACCGTATTGGACGTTACAGATGGGCGAGGAGCTCCATCCATTAGAAGAGGCGGAGCTGTCTCTCGATGCAGTGAATCCGTGGACGCTGCTTACGGGGACCTCCCAGCCGGCTGATGACCGAGCAGAAGACGAGCAATCGTAGAACGCCGTCATTACCAGCTATCCATGCCGACCGACAATCGACGGGAGTCCCAGACCGTCACGATTGAACTGGATCCGGCGTTCGGAGCAGGGCTGACACAGGGCTACAGCGAACGGATGCAGTGGGTAAACGAGAGTGGGGTATCAGAACAGCCGATTTTCACGGCTGAAATCCCGCTCAAACCGGTTGGTTGGCTCCCCCCTGAACCAGTAAAAACGAGGGGGCCACGCTCATCATCGCCAGTCAGCCTTGAGCTTACGGTGTGTGAAGATGTTCAGATACATGGCGTTTCGATTGATCCGTACACGCGTACAGCCCTTACTGCCGGTGGCAAGATCGGCATGATTGAAGAGATCGACCAATAGCAAATAATGTTCCCACACGTTCCCCAATGGGGGAACGCTTATACCGGAATCGCCCATAGAGATTGATATGAGTCAGGGATCGTACGACGACACGATCAAGTTCCGAGCAGGTGCGCTGAAAGAGGCAGCTGGTGAACTCGATGCGATCCATCTCGGCGGGATCAATATCAGCGAACTTGCCCGAGCGGGACTTACCGATATGCTCCGCCGAACGATGACTGACGAGGATAAAATCACGCTCTACGAGCGCTATAAAGCAGGGGAGGTTTCCGAAGCGGCCACGCGCCTGCTTCTGGGCGACGAGTTCGATCTGCTGCAGGAGGACATCGAGGCGTTTGCTGAGGTAGCCACCGACGACACCAGCCAGTATCTCGTCTAAGTGGCGACTGATGCACCGCAGTATCCGATTTTAGTGGATACTGACGCCCTGATCGCCGCCGCGAACAGCTCACTGTGGGCTCTAATAACAGAGCATGTCGGTCTTACGACCACGAACGTCTGTCAACAGGAGTTGAAGCGTCATCACGAGCAAACCTCCTCCCACGCTCCAGAAGGGAGTCGCCCGTACCGCCTTCACCACGGCAGTAGGCGTGTTCTTGATGCGCTTGAGAATTCAGAGACGCCGCTGACACGTGTTGTGAGCGTCCCTCGGCCGCACGGGGCTGATGCCGGTGAGCAATCGCTTGAACAGCATCTCGTCCAACATCCAGAGGCGGTCGATTACGTGGTGTTGATGGACGCTCATGGTCGGCGATCGATGCGACGTGAGATCCAGGATCGAGCCCTCGAGGTCCGTGTGGTTCCGCCAACCTTTCTGTTCTATCTCCTCTACGATACCGAACTCATCGCACGAAAAGCATTCTGTGAAGCGTGCGCTGAACTCCTCGAAAGTGAGGGGTGGACTGGCTATCACGCTGTTACTGCGGCGTGGGAAGGGATTCCGATTGATTGTTCTGACATTATCGATTCGGAGTTCCTACCGCCTTCATGAGGCCGGTATATGGCTCCCGAAACGAGACGTTGACGGGACGATCGAGGGGGATCACGAACGGTACGTCGTCTTCAACCGTCAACTGGCCCTAAAGTCGGGAACACTCAACGTTCCCGACGAGTTTGCGTCCACCGAAGCTTCAGCTTGAACGGGGGTTCACCGACAAGCCCCGGCGTTTACGCCAGGGTAGTTGACTGAGCCGCGAGCTCACTCCCACAGGTCGGACCGAACGTCGCTCTGAAAGACGTCACGGTCGCAGCTCAAGGACTACGATCATGAGCGCATCTCTTCGAGCCCATGGCGCATGATGCGTTTGGCGGCATAGATATCCTCGTCAATAACGCTGGGGGGTCGTTTGGCGAGGACGGCAAGGTGCATACGGTGGATACATCAACATGGGAAAAGAGTCTCGGGGCAAACCTTACTGGACCATATCTCTGCTCACGCGAGGTCATTCCGTTAATGGCAGAGGGTGGCGGTGGATCGATCGTCCATGTCAGCACTGCGAACGCCCTCACTGGTATTGGCGCAACCGCCTATTCCGCTGCAAAAGCGGGGCTGTACGCCCTCTCACGCATGATCGCTGTCCACTATGGACCACACGACATCAGATCGAACGTCATCTCACTGGGGACGATCATGACCGAACAGCGCCAGGAGCGCATGAACAATCCCCCTACGGAGACCCACCAGGAACTCCTCGATGAGTATCCGCTTGGACGCTTTGGCTGGCCCGAAGAGGTCGCTGACACCGTCCTGTTTTTGGCCTCCTCACGCAGCTCGTTCGTGACTGGTGTAGAGTTCCCCGTCGATGGTGGGCTCACAGCTGGACTCAGCCAGCAGTTCCACCGGCCAGTTTCGAATGTTGAGGAAACGCCCCACCGCCGATCCCGATAGGTAGCGTCTCTCGATACGTGCCGGAGGAAAAGCACGATATTGGAGGTAGGTGTCAACGTACTCGGTCCATTGTCTCATACCAGTCAGTGTGGTCGTTCCACGTCTTGGCACTTCGTTCCTGACGAAACGGCTCGATCGCTTGCCCATCGATTGTCGGTGGGGCAAGTCGATGAGTGAGTTCCAGTGCACGTTGGTGGATATCGGTATTTTGGTGCCGGACGATCGGATTACTCGCCATACTGGCTCCAAGGAAAATCGCGGCCTGCGAAAGATCACCTCGGTCAGCCATTGCTCGTAGCTCACGCGAGTAGTTCGACAGGCCGAGTGTGTACTCGACTAGATCGGCAAGCGGCTGGTGGGATTGATTGTCGAACAACTCAGTCTGTTCTGCAACCCAGCCAACTTCATACTGGAACCTCGTTGACGAGAGTAATTCATCGGTCCCGTGTTCGAGTGCGGTGAGAACGGTTTCCGTCTCAGCAGCGAGCGTCCCGACATCAATGTCTCGGCGGATTTCCCGTTGAATCTGCTCGAAATCCTCGAAGAGATCGTAGTACTGGGGCAGTGCGAACGACGGACCAAGGACGATCCAATCGTCGTGTTGGACTCCGGTGATGTCGTCAGCGATCTCGCCAACGGTATCGAGCGCCGTGCGGGTCTGGGAAGCCAGAGTCGGGCTTACCCCAGCAATCCGGGTAGAAGGATCCAGACGTTCCAAGTGGGAGATGGCATCCTTATCGTTCGTCGACCCACTGCGATTGGAGTGACTCGCATCGAAAAAATTACGGAGAATCTGATGCTCAGAGCCAGAAACAACACGCTCGACGTCACAATCGAACGCATCATCTACCGCTTCTCGAACCGCGAGCGCGGCAACTGCTTTGTTGAGTAATTTCTCATTCCACCGGATCGGATCACTCGTTTCGCGTTCGATATCCTGCTGGAGATTCTGCTCTTGCTGTCGGAGAGCGGCGAATGCGTTTACATCCCCAAGTCCTGCACGAAACGATTCCTAGTAGGTTCCCCGAGCGTATCCCGTCCACTCCTCAATGCCCATTAGCGCCGCTTGCTGATGGACTTCTTCGGGGAGACTCTCCAGCAAGGCCTGATTTTGGCAGAGATACTGCTGCTGCGTGTCGTTCGAGTAGAATGCTGCATAGTCGATGAAGTGCACAATTCCTTGCCGACGGAGTTCGTCAAACGCCAGTATGAGGTAGTGGTCCTTCTGGTCGCCCTTTTCTCCCATCGCTCGTGCCCGCAGCCGCTCGTAATCGTAGGTGTCCATGAGAATGATGGGACGGAAGCTATTTGAAACATGTGTTAAACATGGAATATTGAGAAGGATTGATGCGAGCGGTGCCCCTGGTCGGACACAGAACGCAGATCTCTCCGGCATTGGAAATACAATATCTCTGTGAGGTGTGATAACTGTTAGTACTATATTTCATCGAAACCAGACAGAGATAATTAAATAAGGGGATATATAGACACACCTACAGAAGTAGTGAATCAGGTGCAATCTCTTCGTCCGAGAGAGACTAGTGGATTTTTTTATGGATATGAATTGTCTGTAAATCACATACAGTCGATTGTTTCAGAGGACATCGTTCAGTTCGCTCGTGCTGTTGGACCGTCTCCAGACAGCGTTATCGAGGAGATGGACACCTATGGCCACCACGTCTGGTTCGTGACTCGAAGATGTCACGCTGGGTCGAGTGTCTGGAGCCGATTCGCAAGCAGGGTTTCGACCGGATGCCCGTCTGACCACAGATAGTGGACTTCCCGCCGCTCGCGGTGGTCGTATGAGCCACTGAAGGCAGCGTTCCCCGTCCAGACGCGCCAGGCACCGAGCGTAGCCATCACGTCGACGATGGCCCGTGGAACGCTCTCGTACTTATCCGGATAGAACACCCGGAAGCGTGTACACGCTTCTCGCGACGGAACAGTCTCCCACCACTCGACGTCATCACTCCAGCTGTCGCACATCGCCTCGTCGTCGCCGTAGCCGACAGTCACGCCGTCGATCGGCGTCCAGTCCGTTGGCAGGTGGTTCGCTTCCCCCTCAAGCACCCGGAGGACGGCGTATCGGAGGTACTCGTGAGCTTGGTTGTCTGTCGTTCGAGCGACTTGATCGTGGTGGTTTGCGACTCGCTCTGCCTCTTCGAGAACGGTCGTGAGATACTGGTCGGTCATAATTCGACGGAGGTCGGAATGCGCCTCCGCCCCTCTGCGGGCGCAGATAAACGTCTCCTACGTATTGGCCCTCTTCGTCAACCTGTGTTGGTTGAGGAATTGGGGCGGAGTCACTGGTCGCAACCATCAACGAGACAGTGTTCTTATTCTCCGGCTCTATGGCACCCATACCTGCGTTCCGTACATAGAATAGGCTAGTGCTGAATGAGTTACCCAACAGCGGTGGAGCGAAGTCTCCGGTTGTTGGTTAAGTTGGGGGAATCCGACCTAGTTGTCGACGACGTCGATGATCTCCTGAGCGGTCGAACTGATCCGCCCAAGACGATCCTGAATCATCCCGGGATCGTCGTCCTGCCATGCGGCGAGATAGAACGCCGATCCGCTCGTATCCAGTCCGAAATACCGACCGACGATGTACGCGACGGCTTCCGCTTTGACCTCACGTTTCGACCGTTCGGCCTCGTCGTCGACATCGAAATGGAGCAGTGCGTGAGCGTACTCGTGAATCAGCGTGACCGCGAGATCGGCTTGGTTCAGCCGGGCTTTCGCTTTGACGACGGGCGTACAATCGTGGACACTCTGCTGCGTGCAGACGCCTTTCGCGTCGCCATGTTCCCACTCGGCAGCGTCGACGATACGCACCGTCACATCGAGGTCATCCGCCGCATCTGTGAGTGCGGGTACGAGGGCTTCCGCGTCGCCGGTCGCTTCGGTCTCTAACTCGGGAAGCGGCTCACCCTCAGTCTGAGAGATATCGAAGACGGCCGTCGGTCTGAAGCCGACAAGACCTTTCGACCACTCCTCAGATGGCGTCTCGTCGTACGCACACTCACTGTCTTCGTGGTAGCTGGGCGAGTTCTCGCACTCGGGGCACTGCTTGGTGATGATCGGGGCCCAGATCCAAATCGCTTGTTCGCCCTCCTGAACGTGCCGATAGAACTGGTACCGCCAGGTGTTGTAGCCCGCAACCTTCGTTGCCTCGGGACATTGGAGTTTGATGAGCAGCGTGTTGCGATGGGAGTAGTCGTGGAAGCGACTCTGGACGTCGAGCCACTCCTGAAACTCTGTACTGGCCTGTGCCTCACTGACGTCGTCAACGAGTTCGTCGATCCACTGTTCAATCGTCCTGTGCATCTCGTCTTTTCGCGTGCCGGTCTCTTCGAAGGAGACCGACGAATCCCTGGTCGGAGCCATTGTGTTCACCGCGAATGCATCAGTTTAGGACGCATCGCACCCCTCAGGGCACACAAACCAACTCGCGCCAGCGGTCACCGGAGGTCGTATTTTTCGTCAGCGAAACCGACCGTAACGAGATACTCGCGGAACGCGTCGAACTGATCGACGTCGCTCGGCCTGTCACTCGCGAGATGGCGCGCCCACTCGATCGCCCACTGGAACGCGGGGTCAGTACTGCCCTTCCCATGGATGTACCACCAGCGAGCCGCTTTGAGGACGACGAGCGGATTCGTCGGTGGTTGCTCGCTCGCTCGCTTCCGAGTGAGCGATTCAATCTCTTCAGGCACCTCAGCAGGATTGACCTCTCCTGATTGGGTGTTCGCGATATCGACTGGAATCGCATCGATCGAGATGTCGGTCTGACTTTGTTGTTGATTCACGGAAATTCACCTTTCTGTGAGGACTCTTTAGATCGAGCCCTCGTCTCTCTGAAGGGGTGAAAAACAACCCAAAGAACACCTCTCCTTACGCTACGTGGGACACGTCGTCAGGTTCTTCTCTGTCGTCGTACTCACCGCGTTTGACCGGTTTCCACTCGTCACTCGGCTTGGGACTCCACCAGTCAATCTCGTAGGCGCCCGGTGCGCCGAGAATCTTCACCCGCGCCGATCCATCTGGGAGATCGCACCGCAACTTCTCGTTGACGTGGAGATTCCAGGTGGTGACGGTATCGAAGCAGGCGAGCACAGCCTCCTCGTGGCCGCGTGTCTCTCGGGACTCTTGGAGTTCGACCTGTGTGTTGCAGTTCTTGCAGAACACCCCCTCGAAGGGGATGTGACTGAACACCTCGTGCCCGCAGACGGGACACCAGAGGAACTCGCCGATCATTAAGTACTGATTATTTGACATAAAAATGTAGTAAAAGCGATCATCATCAGCAACGAGATCGTCTGTATTAATCCACTTATTCTAGTTCTCAATCACGGTGGTATCACGTCTTCTTTGTTGTATTACCGACGGTGACTGTCTTACAAGCCCAATCGGTATCCGTCAGGGACGGTTTGATGGGTTCACCGGTATACGTGATCGGCACGGAATGTCTCTGCTGTCCGAGATGCTGTATATCGAGTCCAAGCGTTGCTGGTTTTGTTTTTCCTTGACACTGGTTGGATGGTGTTTTCCAATGCTCCGCTACGTCTGGTTTCGTTCCCCACGTCTCTATTCCTGGGTAGGAAAGTGGTGAGTCGCTCGTCTCGAACGTCGCATTCGAGTCGACTCCGACGTAGTGAGCCCACTTGAAACTGATACCCTCGTCCACACGATTCAAATGGTTTCCAGACTGCGAAATCGGTTCGGGCACTCCGTCAGTCAGATCCATTTGTATAAGCTTAAGTGGGACGTTACCGGTGTTCTTTATCGTCACTGCGAGATCAGTAGAAGCTGTCGTCCTGTAGTTATCTTCGCCATTCCCGTTCTTATTCGCGATCTCTGTTGAGAGCGGGCGGATATCGGTAACTGCATATGAGATAGTGGCATCGAGTGGTTGCTTATCGACAACGGTCGAATCGTATGCGGCCACAATTGAGTAAGTTCCCTCCGAAAGTGGCAGATAATCAGAACGATATTCTCCCCGTCCTAATAGCGGGAGATCGACTGTTGTCTGGCCTCCAGAAACCTGCCGACGACGAATGAGTCGCCCGTTCGAGTCGATCAGCTGCACATGCGTTACGGTACTCGATGAGTCAAGTGTCACTGTGACAGTCAGGCGATTGAACGAGAGGTCACGGATTACGCCCGGTGATTGGGTTGTTGATTCAGAAGTCGCCGTTTGGGTTGTTGATTCAG
>NZ_RRCH01000013.1 GCF_003862495.1 Halocatena pleomorpha
CTCTGGGAGGGAAGCCCCGCCGTTCACGGCGGGGAGGATGTCACTTTGAGCTGGTAGCGGCCTGTGAGGAGTGAGGGTCGGTGTCGTTGATATATTAACCCGCCAATATTTGCTCGGCATAGATGTATACTGTAGTGGCATGGCAAGGAAGCACATATCCCGCCGCCAAGCGCTGCGTCTCCTTGGCACGACCGGGATCACTGGTCTTGCGGGCTGCACGGGCGGGGACTCCGAACGGGCAGACTCGGGCAGCGGGGGATCGTCCTCGGGAACAGTTAGCATCGGCGTCCTGCAGCCGATATCGGGCGATCTTAAATACTACGGCGAGCAGGCACTGTGGGGCTTTTACTCCGGGCTCGCTTACAAGGGAGAGACAGATCCCATCGAGAAAGCCAGCACAGGAACGCGGAGTGTAACGATCGGAGACACCACCTACGAGTTGCACGTTCGAGACACGCAGTTCGACACCGACACGGCCCAAACGTTAGCGACGAACCTCGTGCAAAATGAGGACGTGGATCTTCTGTTTGGGTGTGCCTCATCGGGGGCAGCAACGCGCGTCATCAAGACAGTCTCAAAGCAGACGGGGATTCCGACGCTCATCGGTCCCGCAGCCTCAGCGTCAATCACTGCAGACTCAGAAACCTGTGCGGCGAACGTCTTCCGAGCGAGCGAGAACACAGCGATGGACGCCCGCAGCGGCGGAACGTACGTTGCCCAACAGACAGACGTCGACTCGGTGTATCTGTTCGGTGCCGACTACAGCTTTGGCAAGGCCGTCGTGAACAACTACCGGGCTGTTCTTGAAGCAGAAGGGATCGAAATCCTCGGTGAGAAGTTCGTTCCACAGGGCTATTCGGAGTGGGAGGGACTGCTCAAGAACGCAGAAGACGCCGGTGCTGCGGGCATCGTCGGTGGATTCACCGTTTCCACGCTCCCACAACTGTTCACGGCGTTTCTCAACGGCGACTACTCTTATCGGGTTTTCGGTGGATTCGCCACCCGGATCACGAACGCAGCCATGGGCCAGACGCTACAAAAGGAACTCGGAAGCCTCACCAAAAACGCGGTGAAGAAGACGAAACTCGGCCCGTTCACCACGCGCTACCACTGGAACCAGTACGACAACGAGATCAACAACGAATTCGTCAATATGTACACCAAGACGTACGGAGTGGTTCCCGATCTGTTCACCGCCGGAACGTTCACCGCCGCGTCAGCGATCGTACAAGCCGTCGAAGAGGCCGGTTCGACAGACGGATCCGATATTGGGGCGGCACTGGGGGGGATGACCGTCGTTGACACGCCCAAAGGACCGGACGGCTACACGTTTCAGGGATACAACAACCAGGCCCGCTCGGAAATGACCGTCGCGGCTCCTGTTCCAACCGGTGATGCATGGACGGACAGTTGGGACGCCCCTGTTCGGCCGAGCGACCCTGTTGCCCGCATTGACGCTGACACTGTAACGATTCCAAAGGGAGCCGACAGCATGGCCTGTACCCTCTGAATGATGATGCTTCGTACACGGGGACTGACCAAGCAGTTCGGTGGCCTGACTGCGGTCGATGGCGTGGACATAGATCTCGCGGCCGACGAATGCTGCTCGCTCATCGGTCCCAACGGTGCGGGCAAGACGACGTTTTTCGATCTGCTAACTGGGAAGCTGACACCCACCGCTGGCACGGTTGAGTTGTGGGGAGAGGATGACTGGATCGATATTACTCACACACCACCCCATCGGACGGCAGAAGTCGGTCTCCACCGATCCTACCAGATAACGAACCTCTTTAACAAGAACACAGTTCGCGAGAACGTCCGAATCGCGGCCCAAGCAGCCGGTGATGACGCGATGAACTGTTGGCACAACACCGGTGCATTCGAAGAGTACATTACGGAGGCAGAGGCGATACTCGACCGGGTCGGACTGGCCGAAGACGCCGACGAGTCCGCTGGATCGCTGAGCCACGGCGCAAAGCGCCAGCTGGAAATCGCCGTCGCACTGGCTGGCGATCCGGACGTGCTCCTGCTGGACGAACCGAACGCGGGTGTTTCCTCGGAGTCGGTGGAGGACATCGTGGCACTCATCGAGGACGTCGCAACCGATCACGCTGTGTTGCTAGTCGAACACAACATGGACATCGTGATGACCGTCTCAGACCGGATCGTCGTGCTGAATCAGGGTGCAGTGATTGCCGACGACGAACCGGCGGCTGTTCGGTCCGACGAGACGGTCCAGCAGGCATATCTCGGCGGGTATGAGCGCGGCGATGTCGATGACGATCGCACGGGAGAAACAGCGGGAGGGAGGGCGTGAGTCTCCTCTCACTCGAAGCGGTCCACACGTACTACGGCGACAGCCACATCCTCGAAGGCGTTTCTCTCGAAGTCGACCGGGGGGAAGTCGTCGCACTCGTCGGTCGCAACGGCGTCGGCAAGACGACCACTCTTCGGACGATCCTGCAGCTGACGCCGCCAAGCGAGGGACAGGTGTGGCTTCGTGGCGAGGATATCACGGGAGCCGACACCCACGAGGTCGCGGATGCTGGTGTCGGTTGGATCCCCGAGAACCGACGGATCTTCTCACGACTCACCGTCGAGGAGAACATCCATGTCGCCGTTCCGGAGGGACGCAACATCGATGCAGCCCGAGAACGCGCCTACGAGACGTTCCCTGATCTGCGCGAGCACCGTCACCGCGATGCTGGCACCCTCTCGGGAGGACAACAGCAGATGCTCGCCATCGTGCGCGGATTGGTCGGTGACAACGATCTCCTGCTGGTCGACGAACCGTCCGAGGGGCTAGCCCCGCTCATCGTTTCAGCTGTCGCCGACGCATTGGCGGCCACAGCGACCGAAACGACCGTGCTCCTCGTCGAGCAGAACCTCCCGCTTGCGCTCGATCTGGCCGATCGGTTTTATGTTCTCGATGATGGGCAGGTCGTCGATTCGGGCGACACGAACGAGGTTGATGACGATGATGAACGGTTCCGGAGGTATCTGTCCGCATGAGTGGTGTCCTCGCGCTGTCGCCGTTTGCGGATAGTGTTCCGCTGTTTGTCGACACGCTCGGCGCGTTTTTCCGGCCCCGTACGCTGTTTGGCGTGCTCGTCGACGGAGTGGCAAAAGCAGCGCTGTACATCATGATCGCAAGCGGACTCACCCTCATCTTCGGACTGATGGGCGTGTTGAACTTCGCCCACGGGTCGATGACGATGGTGGGTGCGTATCTGGGTGGTCTCCTCATGGTGTTGGTAGTGGGTCAGGAAACCGGTGATCCGACGCGTTTGCTCGTGTTCGGCCTTGGCGTTGTCGTCGTGTTCGCAGTGCTGGCCGCGTTCGGCGGCCTGCTCGAAATTGGTCTTATCCGACCGATCTACGACCGGCCGCCGCTCTCTCAGATCCTGCTGACGTTCGGCCTGACGCTGATACTCGACGAGCTCGCGCGAATCGTCGTCTCGTTCTATGGCCTTCAGCCGATCTCCGAGTGGCAGGCAGCGATGGCGACTAAACCCGACGTATTGGGTCAGCAACACGATCTTGTGGTAGCGTCGGTATCGGGACTGAAACTGTTCGAGATCGCGTGTGGCATCCTCGCCGTGGTCGTCATCTGGGTGTTTCTCACTCGAACGCGCTACGGTCTGTACGTCCGCGCTGGCAGCGAGGACTCGGAGATGGCGGCGGCGCTCGGCGTCGACGTTCGTCGGGTGTTCACTGTCGTCTTCGCGCTCGGGACCGGGCTTGGGGGTGTCGCGGGGATCCTGCTTGCATGGGACCCGTCGTGGGGTGCGAGCGTTCCCCTTGCCGTCGAGACGCTGTTGCCCGCGTTCGTCGTCGTCATCATCGGCGGACTCGGCACGTTTCGCGGAACCGTCGCTGCCGGTCTCCTCGTTGGGCTCATCGACGCGACGATGACGTGGTGGTTTCAGAACGCCATCGCGTTCACTGGTCTCCCCGAGATGACGATCTTCCTCATCCTTGTAATCGTACTAGTGGTCAGGCCACAGGGCCTGTTCGGCGTCGAGGAGGTGGGTGGCCATTAGCCCCTCCGATTCCGCCGACCTAACAGCCTCGCTGCTCCTCAGCTACGCCCGCGACCACGTCGTCCACCTGCTCGTCATCGCGGTGCTCGCGGCCTACCCGGGCATCTACGCTATCGCGGTGAACTCACCACTATCTGCACAAGCAGTAGCGGTGTTACCGCGAGTTGAAACCATGGTCGCCGTCCTCTATTTCGGACTCTTTGCCATCTCCTTTGACTTCGTCTCGGGCTACACCGGCTACCTGTCGTTCGGCCATACCATGTTTTACGGCGCAGGTGCCTATCTCGTCGTCCTCACGGCGAACGGAAAGATACCATTTCTCTCGGCATCGACGCCGTTCGTCCTTCTGCTCGTGCTCTGTGGCCTTCTCGCGGTTATTCTCGCGTTGCTCGTCGGCGTTGTCTCCTTTCGGCTTTCGGGCGTCTACTTTGCGATGATTACGCTCGGTTTTTCTCAGGTGCTGTACGTCTTCGTTCGCGACTGGAACTATCTCGGATCGAACCCCCGCGACGGTGTCGCTGTCACTGGACGGACTGCAGGGTTCGAGATCGGCATCCCCGGCGTCGACTCAGCGTCGCTCGCCATCGGTCAGCTGACCGGCGACACTGCCGAACTGCTCGGCGTCGTCACCCTCACAACCGCGGAGGTGTCCTACTACATGGTCGGGCTAGTCGTGCTCATCTGTTATTTTGCAATGCAACGCGTCATCCACTCGCCCTTCGGACGGACGCTAATCGCCATTCGGGAAAACGAGGAACGCGCTCGCGCGATCGGCTACAACACCTTCTACTACAAGCTCGGAGCGTTCGCTATCTCGGCGTTCTTCGCGGGGACCGCTGGGGGACTCTTCGCGGGATATCGTCGCTCGGTGACGCCCGAAAGCGGGTTCTATTTCCTCACCACGGGGGATGCCCTCCTGGCGAGCATCATTGGTGGCTTTGGTACACTCGCCGGGCCGCTGTACGGTCACCTCTTCGATGAGAGTGTGCGTGAATTCCTCTCAAAGGCAGGAAGCGGAGGCGGACTCCTGCCGTATCTCCGGTCGAATCTCGGCCAAGGAACACTGGAAACGGTTATCTACAACGGAATGACGATCGGCGAGTCCATCGACGTCTTCCTCAACGGGCGGGCGGCGCTGTACGTCGGCATCGTTTTCGTCCTGTTCGTGCTGTACGTGCCAAACGGACTGCTCGGGACCGTCCGCGGCCGCCTGAACGGTACGGTCGCAAAAGGATTTCCGATGTGGTTCAGACAACGACTACCAGACCGCGACAGCGATCAGTCCCGGTGAGCGTCGACGTGGCTCTGTCCGACAGTATCAGATCCCCTGTCCCATCAGGTGGCTCCGGAGTAGATCCGCGTCTTTCTCCGCGCTCGCAGTGTTGATGAGAACGACCGTATCGTCTTCGTCGAACCGTTCGCGCAACTCCCACGCCGCGCTCGCGGCGGCACCCGTCGCAACACTCACACCGATCCCTTCGTGGCTGGCAACGGTGACCGCGCTTTCGAGAAGGGTGTCATCGCTGCTGGCGACCGCACCGCCACCGGTTTCACGCAGCGCATCAAGAACGAGCGCGCTGCCGTTGGGATCCGGTCGTTCGAGCGCACCACAGACAGTGTCGGGCACGTCCCACGGTTCGTGTGCGTCGGCTCCGGACTCAAACGCCTCGACGATCGGTGCACACGCCGTCGATTGGGCGGCGTACACCGCTGGCAGTGAGTCGGTCACGCCCAACTCCCGGAGTTCCCGAGCGGCCTTTGCCATACCGACGATCGGCCCACCCCCAACAAACGGACAGAACACGGCGTCTGGCACCTGCCACTCCAACTGTTCGAGGAGTTCGTACACCACTGGTTTCATTCCTTCGTGGCGATATGGTGTTTCGAACGGCTGGAGGGAATACCAGTCTTCGTCGCTCGCGTGAAACGCTTCGTTCGCGTCGTCCAATCGCCCACCAACAACGTTCATATCGCCGCCGTGGACGTTTATCATCGCTTTCGTGAGAAACGACGCCCGGGAGGGAACGAAGACGTGGCTCGTGATTCCGGCACGGGCGGCGTAGGCGGCAACCGACTGGCCGCTGTCGCCCGGCGTTGAGAGGGCCACGTCGTTCGCACCGTGCTGACGGGCCGCAGAAACAGCGAGCGCGCTCGCTCGATCCGCGATCGTTCCCGTCGGATTCGCGCTTTCGTCTTTAATCACCACGCGACCAACACCGAGTTCCTCAGCCAGTGACGGACAATCGACGAGCGGCGTGCCGCCTTCACCTAGTGACACCCGTGCGTCGGCCGGGATCGGGAGAAGTTCTTCGTACTTGCCCGGGCCGAACTGCCGGCGTTCGATCTCCGCTCTGGACAACTCGATCGCGTCGTATTCGTACGCCGAGTCGAGCGGTTTGCCATCCGGATGGTGGCTCGTCGTCGCGTCGAATCGTTCATCGGTTTCAGGACACCGCAGCCCCGCGAACGTTGGCGTCGTCTTCATGCGTTGGCTATCTAGGCCCGCGACTAAGCACTGTTGGGTCTGATCAGCCGATGTACCGGAGGTCGTCGTCGGTCGGCGCTGCACTTTGTTCCATCTCGCGAATCTTCGTGACGACTTCTTCCATCTCCTCGGCCCGCTCTTCCAAGGAGTCGTATCCAACTTCGAAATCGAGAATCGTTTCGAGGGCTTCGAGAACGGCACGAGCGCTTTTCGGATCCACAAGATAGCCGCTCGTTTCACCCATGAGACAGGCTGCGCGTAGTCCTCGCCGGCCACCCAATCCGAGTAGAAGTCCGCTCACTCCGACGATCCCCCCGGCTGGCTCGTTCTCACGGAATTCGATGATGTCCGATAGTTCCTCGACAAGCGACGCTGAGGACGCCGCACCGATGACGCTGTACTCCTCGATCAGTTCGCCAGTCGGAACGCCGCCCAGAGTGAACACGCGCTCAACGCCGTATCCCTCCGCAACGTCGAGGATGGTGTCCGTCAGTTGGTAGTGGCCGGACGGATCCTGTGCCTGGTGATCGCCGGTCAAAACGATCAGATCGTTGGATGGATCCTGATCAGCCGGAGCTTCCTCGGCGTCGGTGGGCGCGGAGAGATCCACTTTGTGGAATTCGAGGCAAGCTAGTTGAGAGGTTCCCTCGTCGATGGTCACCTGTGGCGGGAAGTGCTCGGAGTACAACCGACAGAGAAGCGTCGTCTCGAATTCTTCGAGAAGGTGCTCGGCAGCGAGCTTCCCGACGTGCCCGACGCCGGGAAGCCCTTCGATGAGAATCGGAGCGTGGAGATCAGGTTCTGCAACCGTCTCGATATCGAACTCGTCCATGCAGCCTACTCCTGTGCTCGCTGCTTAAGTGCACGTCGGTACTCGCCGTATCGGTCCGTCGGGTCGTACGGGGCTGGGGCGCTGTTGACGGCGTTACCGCCGCATTCCGGACAGCGAGTGGTAAGCGTGTACACCGGTCGATCGTGGCGGTCGGACCACGATTCACACACGCGGATGTCAGAATGCATCGAACGGTCGTTAGCTGTTCTCGCCTTCAGTCTGCTGTTCGCGGTGGAACTGTGCGGTTCCGCCTCGGTCCTCGATGGCCGACCGCGCGCGGTCGACGGTTGCGGTGAGTTCGTCCTCTGCGAGTTTGTACGACGGCGCGCGGACTTTGATCCGGTATTCGGGTGCACCCACGTAAGTCACATCGAGATCCGTCTCGTCCCCGATCTCTCCGTTACCGGCTGCCGTTTCGAGAGCCGCTCGAACGTCGTCGACGCCGTTGGGGTTGGGTGATTCGAGGTGAATGTACCCCGTAACGGTAACGTAGGGCACCGAAACGTTTGCGCGAGCGGTTTCGACAATCGCGTCGACCTCCTCGTCGGTTAGATCAGTCTCAGAAAGCGCCTCCGTTCCACGGATCGCCGCCTGCTCGAAGCCCTCATACAGCGTGCCGAACGCTCCGAGCAGTTCGTTTGCGACCGTACCGTACTGTTCGTCGGACACGTCCTCACCGAACGCCAGCGTCATCCACTTGTCGGCTTTCTGTTCGTTTTTCCACTCTTGGATCTTCTCAGATCGCTGGTGATCGTTGACATCCTTGAGCGAGAGATCGATTTGTTGGGTGCTTTGATCAACGTCGAGGACCTTACAAACGACCGTCTCACCCGTCCCTACGTGGTCACGGATGTTTTTAATCCACCCGCTTGCAACCTCGCTGATGTGCACTAGTCCGCGTCGGTCGGTGTACTCCAGAAGATCCACGAACACCCCGAAATCCTCAATCTCATCGATCCGGCCGACAACGAGATCTCCCGGGTCAGGCCAGCCTGTGTATTTCATGCTCGTCAGTTGTGGACTGACGGGAATAAAGGCACCGTATACCGGATGCACTCCCAGAATGGAGCGTCACCGACTACTCAGGCGTGATTTTGACGAGTGATCGTTTCGGTAACGTCACCCTCAAAGACGGCCTTGCCGCCCGTCGGACGGGCGAGGACGTGGCCACAGACCGCACACGCAACATCACTCGCGGCTTTTCCGTAAATGAGCTGTTCGTTTTCACAGTCCGGGCATGTCACCCGGTAGAACTGTCCCGCCATGATTACTCCTGAAACTCCAATCGACCGGCTCGCCATCCCTCACGGAGGTGAGCGTTACCGCACTCGCTACACCTGTAGGTCAGGTTGGTCTTTTTCGTCGGCTTGTTCCCCGCCGGTACTTTCGAGAACTTTCCGGCGTTCCCGATACCGGATTTCTGGCGCTCGCGCTGGCGGCCCTGTACCTCTGTCATTCCCGAAGGACGACCTGAACGAACTTTCTCGACCTCGTGCTCCTCATGGGAGTCACAGTTCGGACAGTACGTCCTGAATCGGCGTGGCATCTGCATGGTTACTGAGTCTATCTTATCGACGCCGCATTAAAACCCGTTTGGTTCGGACCAGAACGGTCTGAGGACACGCGAATGCTGCATCCTCACTCCATAGACCCTGCTGTCGGAAGTTTCGATCGTGCTCGTGGCGTCAGTTCGTACCCTAACACGGGGTCGGAGGTGGACGCGACGAGACCCCCAACTCGAAGTTCGGTGAGCAGTCCGTTGAGATCGCTCTCACACAGTTCCGTACATTCAATCAGATCGATGGCTGCGATCGGCTCAGTGCGTGCGAGCACAACCAACAGCCCGAGGGCGCGATCGTCCTGGACACCGATATCCGCGCCAGTGTCTGCAGACACTGTCGTCCCGATCGTTTCTAAGGGTGCGGTCTCCGCTTGGAGTTCAAGCCGATCGGGATCGATATATCGCTCCTCGCCGGTGACCGGATCAGCCACGAGCCACGCGTCCGAAGCGCGTTTCCGGAGAAGATACCGAGAGCCATCGTCAGCCCGAACGGTGCGCATACCGTCGGTACTGGCCGACAGCAGTTATCCATTCCGGTGGTTTCGGTATCGGAGGTAGCCAATCAACAACGCAGCCACACCGATCACGGTAAGGCTCCCTCCAAACTGGAGTCGGCCCCGAAACACCACGAACAGCACCCCGAGACTGAGAGCGAACAGCCCGACGTTGGCCATCAGAACCAGCAACCAAAACGTGCGTTGGAGTTCGGGCGGAGCGTTGGTGTCGCTCGGACCGGGAGCCTCAGGAATATCGATTTGAGGCCCGACTGCGTCGGGATCAAACTCCTCTGGCTCAACGGACATGGGATCGAACCCATCCGGTTCTGTCGGCCACGAACTGTCGTCCTCTCGGGATGGAGCCACACTGACTGTTCTCCAGTCAGCCACAAAAGATTCTCGTTGCTGTGTGGCTACTGTTGGATCAGTTCGCTCCGGATCAAACGGCGTCGTCAAGCCTGATAGCGCGACAGGCCTGAATCCAGGCCAAGGGGTTGCCAGCGTCGTAGAACACGACACCCTCTTCAACCTCATACGCCTCCGTCGTCTCGATAGCGTCGGAACCTGGTGACTCGGCGCGTTGTGCGTCCATCGACACTAGGGTGTCATTGTCTGACATACCGTACTCCACGGTGATGGCTGTCACGACATAGGCTTTCGGAACCCACCCAAAGATTGCCGGATCGATTGTTGGGAGCGAGGGATGGCGCGATGATTGGCAGGGACGGGATCAGGAGACTGCGTGTGAACTCACAGCCAGCCTTGTTTGTGGAGGAGTTCGCCGTTCAGAACGCTCGCACCGGCCGCTCCACGAATGGTGTTATGGGCCAAACAGTTGTACTGGACGCCATCCGTGGTCTCTTGGAAACCGCCTGCAGTCACAGCCATTCCATCACCACGGAGCCGATCGAGTCGGGGCTGGGGCCGATCCGGTTCATCGTCGAACACGTGGATGAGTGGGTCGGGGGAGCTGTAGAGATCGATCGAGGAGTACGACTGCATTGCAGCCCGAGCGTCTGCTGGGGTGATCGACTCGCGGGTGTCGGCCCAGACGTTTTCGAGGTGTCCATCAAGCGTCGGGATGCGATTACACGACGCCGCCACGTCGACACCGTGCCAATCGATTTCTGCCCCATCAAACGTGCCGAGGAGCTTGCACGCTTCTTGTTCCATCTTGCGTTCCTCGCCGCCGATGTGGGGGATGGCGTTGTCGATGATCTCCATTGAACTCACTCCCGAGTAGCCTGCTCCCGACACCGCCTGAAGCGTGGAGACAGTGACTCGTTCGAGACCGAACGAGTCGAGCGCTGCGAGTGTCGGAACCATCGTGATCGTTGAACAGTTTGGATTTTTCACCAGCGCCCCATCCCAACCGCGTTCGTCTTGTTGGACTTCGAGTACGCCGAGATGGTCGGGATTCACTTCGGGTATCGTGAGCGGAACATCGGGCGCAGTCCGGTGGTTCGAGGAGTTCGAGGAGACGACGTAGCCCGCCTCACAGAACGCCGGCTCGACGCGCTCACCGACGCTAGAGGGCAACGAGGAAAACAATAGATCGATGTCATCGGGTACCGCGTCGGGTTCAGTTCGACGGACGGTCGTTTCTGCGACCGATTCTGGAATCGGCGCGTCGATTCGCCATTTCGCAACGTCGCGGTAGGGATGGCCTGCGCTCGCGTTGCTCGCAGTGAGCGCAGCCAGTTCGAAATCAGGGTGTGGTTCGAGCAGTTGAATGAGTCGTTGACCGACAGCTCCGGTCGCACCGAGGATTCCAGCAGTGACAGTCATTACCGAAGATGGGCCGTGACGCACAAAAACGATTGTGATACGCACAATTGACGCGCTGTCGCGTCGTGCACCGTTTAACTAGCGCTTTCGAGGGTTATACACGAACAGAATGTAAAATAAAATACTTTTTTCTTAGATCACGACGGGTTCCGTCCACTGCGATCGGTAGAGGTGACAGGGTCATCCAATCGCCTCGTTGGCACAGCGATTCGATCGATTCGGTTCCGAGCGGTGGTTACTGCGCGGGACTGCCTTGCTTTCGCGTGATGTAGCCAGCGATCCGGTTGCGGACGGATTTCGACTCGATGTTGGTGAGTTCCATGACGAGATCCTTGTTCCGATCGAAGTCGTCGTCGAACGCCTCGGAGTATCGGTCTAGCAGCACTGTCGCCGTTTTCTTGACGTAGGCGGGTTTGATGGCCATGCGGTGATTTTCCGACGGCGAGGCTAAAAGGATTCGTTTCATGGTCCACGACGAAACCGACGTCACTCCACCAGTTCCTCAAACCGCTCCCATGCCGCTCGTTCCCGTTTCCCGCCACAGCGGTCGACCACGGTTCCGGCTCGATCGATCCGCGCCCGGAGTTTGTCGGTGTCGTACTCGGGCACGTCGAGGCGCGAGGCGGCGACAGTAGCCTCGATGATCGCGTAGTAGCCCCGGTTCGTCGTTGGTACCACGCGTTGTTCGATAGCCGATTCGACGGGCGTGAGCACCCACTCCTCCCAGTGGCCTTCATTACCTGTTCCGATCGATTCGACGGCGACCCGAACCCACGCGTCGGCGCTGTCGAGGATCGGCGTTTCTTCTTCGCGGATCGAACACGCGGCTTCAACGAAATCCACGGGATCACGGGTGAACTGGACGTACCCCTCGGCGCGCTCGTGGAGATTATGACGTGTGCGCGTACGCCCCCACGTCCGGGCGGTGATCACCGCTTCATCCCCACCAGCGAACAGGCCGAGCACGGCGACGTTCCACCGATCGTTCGGCCCCAGCGTCGTGATGATTGATTCGGTGACACCCGACAGTTCGAGAGGCCAGTCGGATTCTGTCACACCGACACCCCCTGTTCGAGTGCGAGAAACAGCGCGGCCGCAGTGATGTCTGCGGTCGTTCCGGGGTTGATCTCGCGGCGAATGAACTCCGTTGCGAGGTCATCGGCTGTGATCGTTCCGTCGAGTGCCGCCTGTGCGCGTTCGACCACCTCCTCGGCCGTCGCGTGGTCGTGTCGTTTCACGACGAACGTGTCCGGTTCGGACGCGAGCAACCGGAGATACGCGTCTGCTGCCCGATCGGAAATCGGGCCGTCGCCCGCTTCGATCCAGTCGGCGGCACGAAACGATCGGGGGAACGCTTCCGTCCACTCCCGAGCGACGCCATCTACGTCCGCGCTTAGCTCCATCACGTCGAACAGCGTGAGACCACGTTCTCGCAGCGTCGACGCAGCGCGGGCCCCCCGCCGGACATCGAGCGCAGTGAGTTCCGGCGGTGGATCATCGACACCCACATCCACGTGTTCAAACGCCCGGTAGAAATCACAAGCATCCTCGACGGTGGTCGCGTGAACGATCTCCTCGATCGGTTCTGGCGTGAGGGCGGTCTCAGAATCTGCGCTTGCGGCTTGGACGAGCGGAACCAGCAGCAACAGCGCCCCGAACTGGGTGTTTCCACCCCGCTGTTCTGCCATCCCAACAACGCCACGCTCGAAGGCACGACCAACCGCAGCACCCTGCTGTGCCAACAACAGCCCCGGCGTGCTCCCAACGGCACCGGCCATGAAATGCTCGAACCGGAGATCGTTGTACTCGTGGCGTCGATCCACGTTGCCGGGCTTTGGCGTTCCAGACAGTTCGAGCAACAGCGCCAGCTGGGCGTTCTGTGCCGGCGATCTCACGCGTCAACCCTCCGATCGAGACCGAACCACTCTACCGTCGCGTCGTGAACGCGAGCGAGCACGCGTGGATCGTCGCTCGGTCTGCCGACGCTCACCGCGTCTGCGCCGTAGTCGAAGTATTCCCGTACCGTTTCGCGATCGCGGACACCGTTGTTTGCAATGAGGAACGCGTCGGTGTGTGCAGCCACCGCCTCAATCACCGGTTCTGAGTCCATTGCGTCGATGTGGAGGATGTCCGCACCCGCCTGACTCGCCTGTCGCGCTGTTTCGAGGAGATCGACGCCCGGAACCGCAGCGCGCAGTTTCACGCTGGTCGTCGCGCCCGTCTCGCTCGCACCGCGGACGTACGTACAGAGCCGGTCGAGATCAGCCAACAGCGTTTCACCGGCACCCGCTGTACACATCTCTTCCTGTCTGCAATGGGCGTTGATCTCGACGATCGCGTCGTGTTCGTGGCAGACTGTGGCCGCGTTCCGAAGCGGTTCGAGGGAGCTGCTTCGGACGTTGAACCCGGCCGTGATCGGTAGCTCGGACAGCTCGGACAGTTGGGTGTCGATAAACGCGAGCGGATCGGTGGGCAGAAACTCCTCACGGTCGCGCTCTGTGAGCGCGCGGGCAGCCTCGCGCGTCGGTCGATCGAGCGCGATCCCACCGAGAAACGCACAGCCGGCGTAGGGAGCGGCTCGCCGTGCCCACGCCGCGTCCGACGCCCCGCTCAGACTCGCTACCGCAACCCTAGGAGTGAAGGCCACGGGATCGGAGCCACCCATCACCGATCACCGCCCGTCTCGGACTGGGGGACACTGGGCGTTGCTGTGTGCTCGCTCAGTTCGAGCGCGTCGCGGACCGCACGGGCAACCCGCTCCGCGTCGGCGTCGGCGTCGAGCGTCGTGTCGGTTCGCACCACCGGCCGGTCGAGCGCTGTTGGATCTTCAGAATCGAGCACGAACGCGTCCACGAAGGGGTAGGTCTCAGCGACGCCAGCGGTGCTAGCTTCATAGCCCATTGCGCGCATGAGCTTGGCTGCCGGGCCGGAAAAGACCCGATCACCGATGAACGGCGAGACTGCGACGACCGTCGTCTCGAACAGTGCGCGCTCGAATCGTTCCATCGACAGCATCGGGCCGATGCTCGTCACGGGGTTCGACGGACCGATTACGACCGGTTGGGACAGCGCATCGAGCACCTGCTCAGTTGGCTCGGCGTCGACTGCGCCACGGAACTCCACCGTCTCGACCGGTGGCTCTCCGTCGTGGCCGACCCAAAACGCCTGAAAATGCATCGGTCCGTCCGGCGTGTGAACGATCGTCGCCACCGGATCGTCGCTCATCGGCAACAGGGTCCGGTCCAGTCCGAACGCGTCAGCCAGCGTTTCCGTCGCCTCAGTCAGCGTCGCACCCGCATCCAAGAGGCTCGTTCGGGTCACGTGAACCGCACGATCCCGGTCACCGATCTGCATGAACTCACCCACGCCGGAAAACCGTCGCCACTGGGCGATCGCGCGGCCAGCAGTCTGTCGATCCGCGGGAAGATAGCGCGGTTCGGAATTGAGTCCCGTTCGGTCAGCGATCCGAACGAGTTCGTCGTGAGTGGTGGTCGGATCGTCGTCGATCCCCCACCACGTTTCACGGTCGAGCACACCGCCATCGAGAAAGAGTACCGTATCGAGATCCGGCGAGACGAGGACGCCGCCGAGTTCGATGTCATCTCCCGTGTTCCCCACAACAACTGTTTCGGACGAAGGAAACACGGTGTCGCTCCCGGCGAGCAGTTTCGGGGTGCCGGTTCCACCAGCGAGGAACGTCGTCATACTCCCAACCGGGAGATGTACGAAGATAAGTGCTTGTGGTTGTACCTGTGCTTGTGCTTGTCTTGTATTTGTACACCCAGTTGCTACCACGGGCAGCACCGAGCACGGCCCGTTTTTATCGACCGGCGGCAAAGTAGGCTCGTGACGACGATCAAAGACAGTGTTCACGACCACATCGAGGTCGAGGGCGTCGCCGCCGCCCTGCTCGATACGCCCCCTGTTCAGCGGTTACGTCGGATCGGTCAGCTCGGGACAGTTAATCTCGTGTATCCCTCGGCCAACCACACCCGGTTCGAACACAGCCTTGGCGTCTACCACATCGCCAATCAAGCCCTCTCGAAGCTCGGGATCGCGGGACAGAACGCCGATCGGATCCGAGCGGCGGCGTTGCTTCACGACGTGGGACACTGCCCGTACAGCCATAATATCGAGTCGCTCATTCACCGCCACACGGGGAAATACCACGACGACGTACACGAGCTGCTCGAATCGTCATCGATCGCGGCGGTACTCGAACGCCACGACATCGACCCGGAGACCGTGGCGGCACTCATCGCTGGTGAGGGACAGTACGGACAGCTCGTTTCGGGCGAACTCGACGTGGATCGGATGGATTATCTCGTCCGGGATGCCCACCACACGGGCGTCCCCTACGGCACGATCGATCACGAGCGCTTCGTCCGCGAGCTACGATTCATCGACGGCGAGCTCGTGCTCGACGCTGGCAACGTCCAGACGGCTGAAAGCCTACTACTCGCGCGGGCACTGATGAACCGCGCCGTGTACAAACATCCAACCGTTCAGATCGGGCGAGCGATACTCCAACGGGGAACTGAACGGCTGTTAGCAGTCGACGCCACCGATCCCGAAACGCTACGTCGGATGGACGATCACGACCTCCTCGCTGCGCTCCGCTCGTGCCCGTCAACGACCGAGCACGCCCGCCGTCTCGACACCCGAACGCTGTACAAACGCGCGGTGTGGGCGGAACTGGGTGATGTCCCCGACGAGCTACTCGAAATGAGTTACGAGCAAACACGAACACTCGAAGCAGACGTAGCCGACGCGGCCGGTGTCGATACCGAAGCCGTTATCTTCGATATTCCCGGAGAGCCGTCGATGCCCGAATCGACGAGCCGCGTCGTTGTCAACGGAGAGATCAGGACGCTCGCGGGTGAATCGACGCTTGTCCGCGCGCTCATGGCAGCCCACCGCGATCGGTGGCGGTTTGGCGTGTACGCGCCCGAGGCGTCGGTTGACGCCGTTGGCCACGCGACCGAACAGGTGCTCGGACTGGAACTTGACGCGCTGGTCAACGACCTCCAGCTCGGTCGACCCGCAACGCTCGATGAGTTCACCAATGAGGGGCAATCGTGAGTACGCAGCTCACCGGAACGATCCTCCGAGGCCGTGAATTCGAGCCGGTCGAGGGACGGGTCGTCATTGAGGACGGCCACATCGCTGCCGTCGAGGAGACGACGACCGACTCGACGGACATCATCCTCCCGGCGTTCGTCAACGCCCACACCCACATCGGGGATTCGATCGCAAAGGAAGCCGGTGGGGGGCTGTCGCTGGACGAGCTCGTTGCGCCGCCCGACGGTCTCAAACACCGCCTGCTCCGAGCGGCGAGCGACGAGGAGCTGACACGCGCGATGGCCCGGTCACTGCGATTCATGCAACGAGGCGGCACCGGTGCGTTCCTCGAATTCCGCGAGGGCGGCGTTGCGGGCGTGCAGGCGATCGAACGCGCGCTAGCCAACGACGATCTCGATCTGCGAGCTGTCGTGTTCGGCCGTGAGTCGATCGAAGCGATGGAGGCAAGCGATGGGTTTGGGGCCAGCGGTGCGCGCGACAGCGATTTCGAAGCGGAGCGAAACGCCACCCGCAACGCTGACAAACCCTTTGCCATCCACGCCGGAGAGCGTGATCCCCACGACATCGATCCGGCCTTCGAGCTTGATCCGGAGCTACTCGTCCACATGGTCCACGCCCAGTCCGACCACCTCGCACGTCTCGAAGAAACTGAGACGCCGGTCGCCGTCTGTCCCCGGTCGAACCTCGTAACTGGCGTCGGGCTGCCACCCATCAGACAACTCCTCGATCACACCACCGTCGCACTCGGAACGGACAACGTCATGCTGAACAGCCCCTCGATGTTCCGGGAGATGGAGTTTGCCTGTAAATTCGCGGATGTCACCGCCCGCGAGACGCTGCGGATGGCGACGGTCGCTGGTGCCGACGCCATGGGTCTGAACTGTGGTCTCATCGAGGAGGACAGGGACGCCCGGCTGCTGGTACTCGATGGTGATTCGGACAACCTCGTGGGCGCGCGGGATCCCGTGCGGGCGGTGGTCCGCCGGGCGGGCGTGAGCGATGTGAAACGTGTTGTATTGTTGTGACTGACATCCGCTCATCGCCAGCGTTCACGATTCATCGAATTGACGACGCAGCGTTCGACGCGACGTGTGAGCAGTTCGAACGGCATAACGATCACATCATCTCGGTCATCGACTATTCGAGCGCCGTGCTTGCCCGCGAACACGAGATCGATCACGCGTTCACGTTCGACGGCCGAAGTGCCGAATAATCCTCACTCGATCAGTTCGGAACTCCGTTCGTGTCGGTTTGCCAGTTCTGCGTAGTGTTCACCAGCGTAGGTCCACGGCGAATCCGGAACGTGCTCGCGGACCTCTGCGGGCGTACCGACGGCGATGTGTTCCGGCGGGATCTCAGTGTCCTCGGTGACAACGCTGCCGGCGGCCACGAGGCTCCGCGCGCCGACGTCCGCACCATCGAGCACCGTTGCGCCCATCCCGACGGTGGCGCGTTCACCGACGGTTGCGGCGTGCACGATCGCGGTGTGGCCGACCGTGGCGTACGGACCGATCTCACACCCCTCGTGACAGACAGCGTTATCCTGAACGTTCGCGCCCTCTCTGAGCACGATCGCGCCCGAATCGCCCCGGAGCGTCGTGTTGGGCCAGACGCTCGCTTCGGCCTCGATCGTCACATCACCGATCACCACCGCCGTCTCATCGACGCGGGCCGTCTCGTGTACTGTCGGAGCTGTCCCTTCAAACGAACGTAACACCATACCAACTCGGTGTTCAGCAGATGGATAAACCCACCTCATCTACCGACACACCCCTGGTCACCGGCGTCAGCGGATTCGGATACAAACCACCAAGTCACTCGGGGATCGGTGGTGGGTATGGAGCTGTTCGATCCCCAGCCGATCATCGGAATGGTCCACCTCGATCCGCTGCCGGGTGCGCCGCAGTTCGATGGCGACCGTGCGGCGATCCGCCAGCGAGCGCTCGACGACGCCCGAGCGCTCACTGCCGGCGGCGTCGACGCCGTGATCGTCGAAAACTTCGGAGACGCACCGTTCTACCCAACGGATGTTCCGACCCACGTGGTTGCGGAGATGACGAGTCTCGTCGGGGCTGTGGCCGATGTTGTCGACGTACCGGTGGGCGTGAACGTGCTCCGCAACGACGCCGAGGCCGCGCTGTCGATCGCCGCCGCGACCGGGGCGTCGTTCGTCCGGATCAACGTCCATACCGGCGCGCGCGTCACCGATCAAGGAGTTCTCGAAGGACGAGCACACGAAACACTCCGATTGAGTGATCGGTTGGACGCCGATGTGCGAATCCTCGCTGACGTGGCGGTCAAACACAGTGAACCACTGGGACCCGAAAACGTGCGAAACGAAACACGGGACGCCGTCGAGCGCGGACTCGCTGACGCTGTGGTCGTCTCCGGCGCAGGCACCGGACGAGAAGTCCCCCGAGAGCGCCTCGACACCGTTGTTGCTGTTGCTCACGAGTGCGGCGTCCCGGCGTACGTCGGCAGCGGCGTGACCCACGACACTGCTGCGGAACTCCTCTCGATCGCTGACGGCGCGATCGTCGGCTCAGCACTGAAAACTGACGGCGCTGTCCACGCTCCTGTGGCACACGCCCGCGTCGAGGCACTCACCGACGCGGTCGATCGAGTGGATCGGTAGCAATTATTCATGGCACTTTAATATAGTGTGAAGTGCAATATTTGCCATCGAATGACGACACACAAAGAGCCGTTGTCGTCGGTGCTCGACACTGTAGGAGAAACGCCGTTGGTCGCTGTCCACACCGGTCCGTCATCGGTCGACGTGTACGCGAAGCTGGAATCGTTCAATCCCGGTGGGAGTGTGAAAGACCGGATCGGGGAGTACATGCTCGAACGGATGCTCGAACGGGGCGACATCGATCCCGGCGGCACGGTGATCGAACCGACGGCGGGAAACACAGGGATCGGCTTTGCGATCGCGGCCAAACAGCTTGGTCTCGAAGCGATCTGTGTGGTTCCCGAGCGGTTCAGCCGGGAGAAACAGCAGCTCATGCGCGCGCTGGGTGCGGAAGTGGTGAACACGCCCACTGAGGCCGAAATAGCGGGCGCGGTTGAGCGGGCGCACGAACTCGCTGCGGAGATCGACAACAGCGTGGTTCCACAGCAGTTCTCGAACCCGTTGAACGCTGAGGCCCACTACGAAACGACGGGCCCGGAGATCTACGAGGCGCTTGACGGCGAAGTCGGGGCGGTCGTCGCCGGGTGTGGCACGGCAGGCACCCTGATGGGGATCGGGCGGTACGCTCGTGAGCAACACCCTGACACCCACGTCTGTGCCGTCGAACCAGAAGGGTCGGTGTACACGCGATTTTTCGGGGCAGAAACCGACCACGAGGAGTATAAGACCGAAGGCATTGGGACGAGCGATCCGGCGACGAACGAACTGTTTGAGCCGGAGCTGGTCGATGACGTGCTGCAAGTGAGCGATCGGGCGGCACAGGCGGAGCTGAAACGGCTCGCCCGTGAGGAAGGCCATCTCGTCGGATCGAGCGCAGGGGCGGCCAGCGCCGCTACGCAACGCGTCGCTGAACGGATCAGCGACGGACAGTTGTCAGTGCCACACCCGACGGTAGTGACCGTCTTTCCGGATACGAGCGAGCGGTACCTCTCGAAAGGCATCTACGAAGCGTTTGCGGCGTGGGAAGGGTGACGAGCAACGATCACACGACCAACGACTCGCCAGTCATCGCCTCGGGCACCTCGATCCCCATGGCGGACAGCACCGTGGGCGCGATGTCTGGAAGCGTGCCGTCCTCGCGTACGTCGTGTGCTTCGTCTGTCACCGCAACGAACGGCACCGGATTGGTGGTGTGAGCGGTGTGGGGACTCTCGGGCGTACCCATTTCGTCGGCGTTGCCGTGGTCAGCAGTGACAAACACCTGCGCGCCAGCCCCGCGACACGCTTTGACGAGACGGTTGAGTTGCGTATCGACGGCTTCCACTGCCGCAACGGCCGCCTCGAAATCGCCGGTGTGACCGACCATATCCGGATTGGCGTAGTTGAGCACAAGCAACGCCGGGTCATCGCGGTCGATGGCGTCGATCGCGGCGTCGGTCACCTCGGGCGCACTCATCTCGGGTTGGTGGTCGTACGTCGGCACGTCGGGGCTGTCAACGATGGTTCTGTGTTCGCCCGCGAACTCCACTTCTCGGCCGCCGTTGAGGAAATACGTCACGTGGGCGTACTTCTCGGACTCAGCGAGTCGGAGCTGTGTCCGGTTGTGGGCAGCAACGACTTCCCCGAGTGTGTCGGTGGGTTCGGTGGGCGGAAACGCGACCGGGAGACCGAAGGTGGCGTCGTACTCCGTCATCGTCACGAAGAACGTGTCGGGTGGCGTCGTCTCGAACGACCACTCGGGACGAATGTCAGCGAGCATCCGGGTCAGTTGTCGCGCCCGATCGGCCCGAAAGTTACAGAAGATAACCGCATCGCCGTCGGTGAGCGCCGGCTCGCCCTCGATCAGCGTCGGTACGATGTACTCGTCGGTTTCCTCGCGGTCGTAGGCGTTTTCGACGCTTTCGACAGCGCCAGTCGCGGTGTGTTCTGCGCTCCGATTGACGATGGCGTCGTAGGCGAGTTTCGTTCGGTCCCAGTTCTCGTCTCGATCCATCGCGTAGTAGCGCCCGGACACCGTGGCGACGTGGCCGGTTCCGGCCGCCGAAGCGACCGCCTCCAACTCGCGGAGATACTCTATCCCGCTCGTCGGTGGAGTGTCACGACCGTCGGTGAACGCGTGGGTGACAGCCGGAACGTCGTGGTCTGCGACCAACTCGATGAGGGCGTGTAAGTGTGACTGCAAGGAGTGGACGCCGCCGTCACTGACCAATCCCATCAGGTGAACGCGTCCATCGTGTGCCCGTGCGTGCTCGATCGCGCCGGAGAGCGCTTCGTTCTCGGTGATCGAGCCATCAGCGATCGCGTCGGAGACGCGCGTTGAACTCTGAGCGACAACCCGACCCGCGCCGATGGTCAAGTGGCCGACTTCGCTGTTACCCATCTGACTAGTCGGCAGCCCAACCGACCGTCCGTGTGTCGTGAGCGTCCCCGAACCGTTCTCCGATCGGAGTCGATCGAACGTTGGCGTCCGCGCGGCAGCGACCGCGTCCCGTTCACTCGATCCGATACCCCATCCGTCGAGGACGATGAGCGCCGCGTCCATACCCAAACCCTCGCCACCAGCGGGTAACTAGCCTTCGTTTCAAACGCTCACCGATCCGTTGGGTAAGCCGACGAATGTGTCAAATATCCCGTCGGAGGTTTCTTGTTCGAATAACCACTATGCATCAATATGGTTGAGGATGTGCTCATCCCACACGATGGATCGGAGCCATCCGAACGCGCGCTCGCCCACGCCATGGAGATCGCTCCGGACGCACACCTAACGCTCCTGACGGTGATTGATCCGTCCTCAGGATTCGGAGCGGGGGCTGGTGCGCCGGGTGCTGCTGAGGTGTGGTATCGATCCGAGAAGAGTCAGGTTGAGGCCCGGCTTGCTGGCGCAAAGCAAACGGCAGAACAACAGGGGATGGTAGTCGAGACAGTGGTCGAGATGGGTCGTCCAGCCCGGACGATCATTGATCACGCCAACTCGAACGACATCGATCGGATCATCATGGGGAGTCACGGACGACGGGGCGTCTCTCGGTTGCTGTTGGGCAGCGTCGCTGAGACGGTTGTTCGGTGCTCATCGATACCGGTGACGGTCGTACCGTGAGCGTCAGTCGTCGGCCGGACCGGTATGCTCGGAACCGAATACAGGAAGTTCTTGCCGTATCGCGTCTCGTTTGATCAGGACGAACCCGGCCATAACGATACCAAATCCAGCGACCGTCGTGAGAGTGATGCGTTCTCCGAGGGCGAGAAAGCCAGTGACGGCAGCCACGGGCGGCGCGGTGTAGGAAACGAGATTGATCTCGATCGGGCCGAGGCGTTCGAGTAGCGCGAAGTAGATGAGAAAGCCGATGGCGCTCGCAAACACCGACAGATAGCCCAGCGCAAGAAGCGCCTCGGTCGTGAGCGTGATCGCTTGTGGGGACTCACCGAGTCCGATGCTGGCCGCGTGCATGAGCACGGCTCCACCGAGCATCGACCACGCTTCAAGCGATTCGATCGGGAGCGTAGCGTCGGCGCGACGGGTGAGCACGCTGCCCAACGCAAACGAGAGGGCGGCAACGAAGATCAGGAACGTCGCCACCACGTCCGAGGCGAACAGGTTTGAGGGATCTGGTCGTGCCAGAACGATCACGCCGAGGAAACCGAGCACCAGTCCACCCAGTCCAAGCGTTTCGAGGCGTTCGCTGGGGAGCATGAGACGCGCGAACGCGGTCGTCAACACCGGCGAGAGCGACACGACGATCGCCGCGGTGGCGCTGGTGACCCCTGGATCGGTTTCTCCGATGAACAACAGCGCGTGATACGTTCCGATCAGAAACACCGCGCCGATGGCGATGAGCCGCCACTCGCTGCGCGTGCGAGGGATGGGATCATCGAGTGCGTACCACGCGTAGCCGAGCATCAAGATCCCAGCGATGTCGTACCGCAACGCAGCGAACAACACCGGCGGAAAGTACGCTACTCCCGCCTTGATTGCCATGAATGCCGATCCCCACAGAACCGCGAGCACCAGAAACAAGAGGAGATTTCGATAGCGCACACAGAGACTCCACACGGATCGACAGTTTACGTTCCGATCCCGGCAAACGTCAGCCCGGCTACAAACCGATCACCGAGCCATCGCGTCGACCGTCTGCCACCCCGAAATACTCCTCGTCCCTGACGGCGATCGCCTGTACATTGCCCAGCGGCGTCGCTGTCTCCTCGATGTCGTGACCGAGCCGACCGAGCTGGCGGCGCGCCGTAGCGGGAACGGTCCCCTCCCAAACCACTGCCGGATCCACGTCGGCGTAAATGCGCGGCTCAGCAACGGCGTCCGGGAGGCTCATCCCGAACTCGGCAACGTTGAGAATGACCTGTAGAATCGTCGTAATGATCGTCTTGCCGCCGGGGGAGCCGATCGTCATGAGTGGCTCGCCGTCTTTGAAGACGATGGTCGGACTCGTGCTGCTGAGCGGTCGTTTGGTCGGCTCGACTTGGTTGGGTCCGCCCGGTTTGGCGTCGAAATCCGTCAGCTCGTTGTTCAGCATGAACCCGTGTTCGGGCACCATGATTCCGGTGCCGAAGAACTGTTCAATGGTGCTCGTCCAGGAGACGAGATTCCCCTCGCTGTCAGCAGTCGTGAAATGCGTAGTTTGGCCGAGATCGCTTTGGAACGGGCTTTTGAGCCGCTTTGAGCCGTCGGTCTCGCTACGCTTACGCGTCGAAACCCGGTAGGGGTCGCCGGGCTGGTACGCCCACGGATCACCGGGATCAGCCCCTGCAAGCTCGGCGCTGTCGGGATCGATCAGGCTGCGCCGTTGATCGACGTACTCCGCATCGAGCAGCCCCTGCCACGGCGCGTCGACGAGCGCCTTATCGCCCATGTACTCACCCCGATCCGCGTACGCCAAGTGGAAGGCTTCGATCAACCTGTGATACGTTTCGGCCGACCGACGTTCGTACTGACCGAGATCGAACGCCTCCAACAGCGCGAGGAGTTGTGCGATCGTCAACCCGCCGGAACTCGGAAGCGATTGGGTCCGAACAGTCAGGTCGCCGTACTCCCCGGCGTCCGGATGATCGATGGTGACGTTGTATCTGGCGAGATCGTCGACGGTCATGCTGCCGCCGTGTTTCTGAACGGCATCGGCGGTCGCTGTTGCGATCTCGCCGGTGTAAAACGAGCCGATCCCGTCGGCTCTGATCTGTCGGAACGTGTCAGCCAACGCCGGTTGTACCAGTTCGTCCCCCGCTTGAAGCGGTTCGCCATCGGGCACAAACACCGATCGGGCAGCGTCATTGAACTTCTCCCGTTCCGCTTCGATCACGCTTGCGAGATGTTCATCCACCGTGACGGAACACTCACCGCTCGCGAGTTCAATCCCCGGCGTGATCAATTCGGAAAGCTCGCAGGTTCCAAACCGCTTGAGAGCCACATCACACGCCCTGAGTGTGCCGGGAACGCCGACTGCCTCCCCGAGTGTGATCCGCTCTTTGAAGGGGATCGGTTCGCCCGCGTCGTCCAGAAACATCTCGGGGGTCGCGCCAAGGGGTGCTCGTTCGCGGTTGTCAATTGAGTAGAGTTCGTCTTCCTCGGCTATGTAAACGAGCATGAAGCCGCCGCCGCCGATCCCCGAGCCGTGGGGCTGTACCACGTTCAGCGCGAACTGCGCCGCAACCGCGGCGTCGATCGCATTGCCGCCGGTCCGAAGCACGTCTGCCCCCACTTCTGTCGCTCGTGGGTGGACGGTCGAAACCATGCCGTCCGATCCCGTGTCCGTCCGAACTTGCTGCTCGGATCGGTCCGCGCCCGTCTCGGACGCGCGAACGGCCGAAACCGGTAGTGTGCTCGCGCCGAGTGTTGCGGCCGATCCTTTCAAAAACGTTCGTCGATACGTCATCACCGGAATATCATCGGTTGCGTCTTCGGTCGACAGATCGCTCGGACCGTCTGCGCCATCCCCACTGTCGTCGTGCGTCATGGCCTACTCTACGATCACATTCCCCTGTAAACATATAGAAAACCAAACATCTTGCCGGTTGTCGCTCACCCTGACATTGGTCTGATATACAGGTTCCTTATTTGTTGTCGTACGATGTAGGAACTAATAATTGTGTCTATCGGCAGCAGATTTAAGGTGGGAGAGAAGTAGTGATAGATATGGCCGCATACGGCCGGCCGAGCTTGCGAGACCTGTTCGATGAATCGCCGACTCCTCACATTGCCCATCCGCCGCGAACGCACCACCGAGATTTTTACATCGCTAGCGATGGTTCGTTCAGCGACGCCGGTGGTGGGCTTGGCGTCATCATTGAAACCCGCGACGGCGAGCGCGTCGTCCGCCGGTCGCTCCCTGATGACGTTCCGAACAACAACGTCGCGGAGTACCGTGCGTTACACCTCGGGTTAGACATCCTCAGCGCCCGAGCACCCCGAGACACACGGGTTGGGGTGCTCATCGATCACGACAATCTGGCCGCGAACGTGAACCGGGCGACGATCGCAGCCAAGCAGCCCAGCATCGGTCCACCGCACCCGTTTCAGGTTCCTGGTCTGTCTCAACACCACTGGCGGGGGATCCGCGCTCGGATCGCGGGCTTTCAAGAGCTTCGTGCCGCTCGCATCGATAGCAGCGAGAATCCGGCGCACCCGCTTGCGAACACCCCCAAGCAGTACGCGCACGTCAACCAAGAACCGGACCGGTGTGTGCTGCCGTCACAGCCCGTCGACACCGATCCAACGGGACAGTTCCCCCCACCATCACGGGCCAATCGACCGCGTCACGCCAGCGACTGACGGCACTGGCTGCGATCAACTGTTTGTGATTTCTCACGCCAAAAAGACGTGTCGCGGCCGATCGGTGAGGATGTCACGGCCCCACTCGACCGTCTCACGGAACTCGTCCGACCGGAAAAACGCCATAGCGTCCTCTTTCGAGCGCCACTGGCTGGCGATGAACATGTCGTTTTCGGCCGCCGTATTGATCATGAGATCGGTTTCGCGGTGGCCGTCCATCCCCGCAAGCACGTCGTTGACCTCCTCAAACGCGCTGACGAATTCCTCGCGGTGCTCGGGTTTTACGGTGTAGAACATCCCCATCGTTCCGAACCCGTCCGTCTCGTCACCGGGGCGGGCGACGATCTCAGGGAGATCAGCGAGATATCCGCCCGCGGTTTCAGCGCCGCTTTCAGTGTCCCATAGACTCACCACAGCGGATCGCTCCTGATCGTGCGCCTGATAGACACTCGTGTCGACGTGTGTGTCGTACCGATCGAATCCGTCGCTGAGATCGCCAACAGCGTGTTCGAGTTCGTCGACGGGCGCCGTCGAGTAGAGCACGATCGCGTGAACGTCCTCGCCGTGGGGCTGTCCGGCGTAGATGTCGAGAGACGCAAGCTCGGATCGCAGATCCGACGACGTTGACGCCTGTTGTCCGTGATTCCCACCGCTATCGTCGTCACCGGTGCCGGTCGATCCGGTGAGCGTCTCGGTCGCGCCCGGAAGATCGTCGAGAAAGCCGGCGGCGGTATCGGCCGCGCGAGCGGTCGTCCACGTACTGATGACTGTCGGCTCGTCGCCGTCGTGAACGAACGTCTCGATATGACTGTCGTAATGCTCGAAGTTGCCCCGAAGATCGTTAACGGCGTTTGTGAGTTCCTCGACAGAGGAGTCACACGACACGAGAACGGCGTGTGGCTCTGTGTCTGCTGGTGCGTCGAGTGTCACACCGAGGCGATCGAGACGGGCAGACAGTTCGCTGGCGGCCGAGTCGTCCTCCGCGCGACCATCCCAGTCGACAGGATCGCCAGCCAAGACGGCGTCGAGATCCGACGGACCGAAGCGCCGTCCGAAATAAAACGAGCCGAACTCTGCGTACCGCGAGGAGGACGGATCAAAGCGCATCTCATAGAGGAGGTGTTTGATCTCGGTCGGATCGTCTGCGAACAGCGTCACCCCCCACTCATAATCGTCGAAGCCGATGCTCCCGGTGATGATCTGTGTCACTTTCCCCGCGTACTCCCGTCCGATCTCGCCGTGGTTCGACATGAGATCCGCGCGCTCCTCGAAGGGGAGATCGTACCAGTTGTCCTGTTCTCCACGGCGTTTGTCCATCGGATAGAAACAGACGTGCTCGGCGTCAGGGATCTCCGGCTCGATCCGCGAGCGGATGTAACGGGCCATCCCGCTGTCTTCGACGGTCTCGCCCTCGAAATACTCCTGTGACATGTAGCCCGAGACTTCCGTCACTGAGACGTACGAGGCGGTCTGCTCGGTGAATCGGGCGAACGCCGTTTGCTCGAACGTGCGTTCAGCGGTGTCGAGTTGGGCCGTAGTGGGTCGGAGATGGAGAATCAATAGATCAGCCGTGTGTCCCAACACGGTGAACACCGCAGATCCACCAGCCTCCTCATCGGTGTCAGAGAGCGCCTCGTGGGCCTGTAAATAGTCGATACCGGACTCGATGGCCCGGTCACGCTCGCGCTTGGTGGCGTCGCGCCACGCGTCCCAATCGACTGTGCGAAAGTCGTGTAACGCGTACCACCCCTCGTCGGTCTGTGGTGCTTCTGGCATACAGATCGTTCGTCTCCAGCGGACAAGGACCTTTGGAGTTATTTGTAGCGTGCCGATCGGTTCTTCCACGCTGGGATCCGTGACTTGAGAGCGCGAGCGCATACCTGCGTCTTCAGGCGCAGGTCGAGCGGACCATAGCGTACACAACCTCATTCGATAGCTGAACTGGATCTCTCTACGCTTTTCGGTGGTTTTATTTGAGAGCGCCACAGTGTGACCTTAGCACGGCGTGAAAAACTGTAGCATGGGAGTACCGTCGACGATGAACTGCGGGTTGCGTATCAGGCTTCGATCTCGTCTAACGGAAACTCGACGAGCCGTTCATCGCTGTCTGCACACGTCACGGCGAGGACGCTGTGGGATTGACAGCACGATTCGACGACTTCCTCATTGTACTCGATAGCACCGCCGTCACCGGGACAGTCCTCCAGAAACAGCCGAAGCCCGTTGAGGAGCTGGCCCTTCTGGTTGGGCGAGCGTTCGTCCCACTGGGGATCGAATTCCTCAAGGACTGCTGTCCCACTGACATCTGCGATCAGCGCAGCGTTCGACGGCCACTGCCCGATCATTCGCTGGCCCTGTCTGAGAATCCGGGCGTCGTCGTGGGATTCGATGGTGTACTCCTCGTCTTGCTCATCGATCCCGAACGCCGTGGCAACGTGGTCGGCACTCGCGTCCGCGCTCTCTACTCGCTCGATCTCCTCGGTCCACTTCGTCGAGAACTCCTCGGTCAAACAGAGGTCGTCGTGTTCCTCACACGGCGCGAGGACACCGATTTCGAGGAAATACTCGTCGGGATCAAGATCTGTAGTGGTGGCCGGTGCGTCGTCAGTCACCTCCGAACGCCCCTCCGATTCGGCGGGAGACGCCGCAGAAGAACCGTCCAGTTGTTCGTTCGGATCCCCGAATCCGCTCCGGACCGGAACGTCGTCGGGATCCTTGCCGAACCACCGGAGTACTTCTGCCGGCAGATACTGTTTGGTGAGCGTCGGAGTCCCCGGGACCAGATATCCGCGCAGATGGATACACGCAAGCGATCCGGCGAACGCAAGCCCGCCCCAGACGCGCGATTTACGCGACACGATGAGGCTCCCAACCGCTGCGATCACCACGTTCACAACTGTGCATGGCAGACATCGGTTCTCACCGGTGTGTTCCGGCTGCCGGAGTTTATCTACAATTTCCTTTCCCATTATATATGGACAGCTACCCAGCGAAGTATCTATCTTTCGGTTTTGTTATCAAATAGATAACTGATACCGACGATCAGTTAAACAGCTGTGGGCCAAACACCATCAGGATCAATCCAGCGCCCATACTCAGACCGACGAACGTGGTGATGGTGCGTGTGACGACCCGACCGTTTTCGATGGGTAGCCGCGAAACGACGGCTTCGGTGCCTGTTCGGAGGATATGCCCGCCGTCCAACGGATAGGCCGGGACGCAGTTGAAAAATCCGAGATTGATGTTGATCCAGCCGGTCCAAAACAGCAGGTTGGCCAGCAGGAACACCCACCCCCCGAGGAAGCCAAGCGGGCCGGTGACGGTGTAGAAGTTCGTTATCGGAGCGACGAACCCCGCGAAGTTGTACGAGGTGAGTCCGACAGCCCCCGCCAGCGGAAGGAATAGCACGCTGATCGAGTGACTGAGGAAGCCACGGATGCTGAGGGACGTACCACCACCAAGCATCGTGAGAAACTGCTGTGCTGGATACTCGAACACGCCGAAATCGTCCACGACGATTCCGCCGGTCCCGCGGTGGATGCCCACCCCGAGGTAGCCGTGGTTCTCAGGACCGTCCGTGAGCGTCGTGTTGTACTGGCGTTCCGTGCCGTTGACGTAGGCCGTCACGGAAACAGATTGGCCGGGCGAGGTGTTCGAGAGGCGCTGCTGGAGATCGGTGTCAGTCACGATCCGATCGCCGTTGATCTCGGTGATGATAATCTCCGCGTTGTTCGGAACGTCGTCAGCGAGCGGACTGTCATTGTTGACCCGACTGATGGAAGTCCCAGCGATCAACTCGAAGCTTCCGTTGTCGGTGGTCACCGTCGTCACCGGATTCGCTTCGAGCGTCTCGTAGAACTCCGCACGGGTAGAGACCTGACTTCCGTTAACGGACTGAATATGGGGCGGCGTGCCGTTCTCTGTGGTCGTATTTGCGTTCACGACGCCCGGAGCGGTGTGTGTTAGGAACAGCTCGCGATTCACCTGTTTGGTCTGTTGGTTCCCATCACTATCCTCGACGGTCACTGACACCTGTTGCGCCGGGGTCTCTGTGAGCGTCTCGTCGAGATCCGATCCGTTGGCGATCGGCTGGCCGTTGACCTTCGTGATGCGGTCGCCGCGATCGATGCCAGCGCTTGCGGCAGGGGAACCGGAGACGACATCGCCAACAGGAGCGCCCGGCGCAACGGCGATCGAGCCGACCACGGGACCGAACAACAACACGAAGACGAGGATTGAGAGCGCGAAGTTGTTCGTCACACCCGCGGCGAACATCCGCGTTTGGCTCCCTCGGTCGGCTTCAAGTCGGCTTTTTTCTTCTGGCTCCACGAACGCACCCATCGGGATGATCGCCAACAGCGCAACCCCCATCGACTCGATGTCGATGTCTCCGACGCGACAGAACAGGCCGTGGCCTCCTTCGTGAACGATCAATCCGATGAGCAATCCGAAGACAATCTCCGGAGCGACCGAAAGTGGGAGGAAGTCGTTGACACCGGGGATCACTAACACGTTCTGGGGCTCGTTGACAGCGGTGGGTTGGGGATTCGACACCGCCACGATGCCGGAGTAGAGCACCATCCCGAACATACCGGCGATCACGACGAGCGACACGCCGACGCCGAAGTTGCCCCACGCACGCCAGAACCGCTTTGGCCGGGAGAGTCGATCGAGAAGTACCTTTCCGTATTGGGTGTGGATCGTCGTGATCGGCCCTTGGGCCCGGACTTGGTCGGGGAGCCATCCGCGCTGTTGGGCGACCGTTACGACGAGCCAATAGAGCATCAGCCCACCAAGAGCCAACCAGAGCGTATCAACCATCGTTCGTCTCAAACAGTGGTACTCGTATGAGCCTTATCTTCTTTCACGTCGTGATGTTTCAGTATCGTTGGCTATCCCTGATCAGATACGTCGTACACACTATTCCATTGGCGTCCGTTCTCGACGGAGCCGACGAACGACGAATGACTGACTCACGGCCGCCAAGAACGGTCCCAGTCGAGGACCTTGTGGTTGCTCGAGAAACAGCCGATACCCCAACTCGAAGAAGTCCCCCACCTCGATCCCGTGCTCGCGGGCAATGTCGTAGATGTGCTGTTGGAGCGTCTCCCCATCGGGATTCTCGCGCTCGATGAAATCAGCGAGCGAATCGAGCGCTGCAGCTTCGTTTTCGGAAACAGAGATGTCGGGCAGCGACTCAGCAAGGCGGTAGTTGTACTCGTTGTCCGTTTGTACCGCCCACGTGCGCGCCTTCTCGACGCGTGCGAGCGCGTCGTCAACAACCCACTCCGGCGCGTCATCGGGAAGGTGACCGCTGCGGCGAGCCATCGACGCGCGAAGTTTTCTGTCATCTGTCATTCCGAGCACGGCAGCGAACGTGTAGGGAATACGAACCCGGTCTTCGCGGACTGAATCCACGACCATCGGATACGCACGCTCTGCGATGGCGCGTTCGCGGTCGGTTACGTCGACTCGATCGAAGTACGTCGATTCGAAGCGGTCGAACTCATCGACGAGCTGATCGAGCCGTTGTACGTCGAAATCACGCGCGCGCTTTGGATCCTTCGTGAAAAAATAGCGGAACACCTCGGGTTCGAGCATCGAGAGCACTTCGTTGACGGTGATGACGTGGCCAGAAGAGGAAGACAGCGCGGCCCCGTTGTACGTAAACCATTCGTACACCATCGGCACGGGCGGCTCGGTTGTAAGTAACTCCTGACAGATCTCTGTGCCGCTGGGCCACGAACCACTGGCATGGTCCTTCCCGAACGGCTCGAAGTCGACGCCGAGTATCGTCCACTGAGCCGGCCATTCGAACCGCCACGGAAGTTTGCCTTCACGGAGGGTTGCCGTTCCTTCGTGACCACAGCCGTCGATGACACGGTCGCCGGCCGTGACGGCGTCACAAACGTAGTCGACTGTTCCCTCCGCCAGATCGATCGCGGTCACGGTTTCGGTCAGATGTCCACACGATTCACACTGCGGGATGAACGGGACGTACGTGTCGTCGACCTTCTCTTGATAGTCAGTGAGGATTTCACGCGCGCGTTCGCGGTGTTCGAGTACTGTCCGGGTGACAGCCTCGAACGCGCCCTCGGCGTACAGTTCGGTGTTCGAAACGACGTTGATCGGTACACCCATCGCTTCGGCACTCTTGCGCAGCAGTTCGGTCTGGTGGGCACCGAACGACGAACAGCAGCCGAACGGATCCGGGATGTCGGTCAACGGCTTGCCGAGATTCTGTCCGAGTGCGCCGGCGTCTACGTCATCGAGACCGACGATCTCCCCGTCCAGCGATGCGAGCGTCCGGGGCATCTTGCGCAATCGATCCTTGTCGTCGCTCGTAAACACCTGCTCGACCGTATACCCCCGGTCGCGGAGCGCTTCAGCCACGAAATACCCTCGCAGAATCTCGTTCAAATGGCCGATGTGGGGGACGCCGGAGGGGGAAACGCCGCCCTTGATGGTGATCGGCTCCGCAGGATCGCGGGTCTCAATCTTGTCGGCAACCTCGTCAGCCCAAAACGCACGGTGGTCCGTCCCGGTGTCGTCGACCGCGTCGGACTGCACGGAGGCATCGTTCTCAGTCATGGGACGATCTCCGTGCCATCGTGCTCGCTCGCCCCGATCGCCCGGTACACGTCGTCCGGATCGGTGCCATCCAACACGATCGTTCGGGTTCCAGAACGCTGAATGAGCTTCGCCGCGAGGAGATCGACGGGCGCGTTGCTCCCCGCGTTCATTTCGATGTCCCCGATGATGTCGACAAGATCGGTCGTCGCAAGCTCGTCATAGCGTTTCGCGTCCGGATTATCCTCGGGGTCCTCGCTGTACACACCCGAAACGCTCGTGGCGTAAACGAGTAGATCCGCGTCGACAGTTTCCGCGAGTGCCGCGCTCACAGCGTCCGTGGTCTGTCCGGGCACCATCCCACCCATCACGGGGATCTCCGACCGCCGGAGCGCAGCAGCAGCGGTCTCATAACACTCCGGCGGCGTCGGCACGGCCGCCTCACCGAGCGCAGCGATGAGCAACCGCGCGTTGAGTCGCGTGACTCTGATTCCGAGTTGGTCGAGCGCCATCTCGTTCGCCCCCAGATTGCGGCCTGTTTCAATGTACTCACGGGCGACCCGCCCCCCACCGACGACGAGACCGATCTCATGGCCCGCCGAACGAAGTGTTTCGACGCAGTCGGCGTACGCCCTCACGCGCTCACTGTCGAGATCCGGCGCAAGAACGCTCCCACCGACGGAAACGATTACTCTCATTGCCACGCCGTAACCCTGTTACCCGTTTAAGAGTTATTAACGCGATATCGAGGCTATTTCGCTCAGCGTCACAAAATACCTAAACCGTGCCGTCGGATACAAGTGGTATGCACACCGTCACCGTCGTCGGTCCCCACGCATCGGATCTTGTCGAACGGTTGGTTGGCGAACTTGCGACCGACGGATCGGTTGCAACCGTTTCCTCGCTTCCGGTCGCCCCAGCACCGGGGTTCGAGGACGCCATCGGGTACACTGCGGTGGGCGCTGGCGTCTCCGTCGGACGCAGTTCCGATGGATGGACCGCATACAACGATAGCGACGACCGACCGGTGTCCGATATCCTCGACGAACTCGCGCCGAACCACGACTACTGTCTGCTTGACGGCGTCGCTGAGGTGACGCTACCAACTATCACCATCAACGACGCCGATCACGCTGGTGAGTCGATCGCAACCGTTACAGATCCGAACGATTGTGCGCTCGAACCGCTGCTTGCTGCCATTGAGGGCACAGATCCCCACGAAACGCTCGGATCGCTCGTCGAACGCGTGAAACGATCTCCCCATGCCGACAGAGCGGGAGCGATCGCCACGTTCACCGGTCGCGTGCGCGTGAAAAATGATCCTGACGACGCGCCGACCAAACAACTGGAGTTCGAAGCCTACGAGGATGTCGCAGCCGAACGGCTACGAACCATCAGATCCGAACTCGAAGACCGCGACGGCGTCTATGACGTGTGTCTCCACCACCGAACCGGCGTCATCGAACGAGGAGAGGACATCGTCTTCGTGGTTGTGCTCGCCGGCCACCGAGAGGAGGCGTTTCGAACCGTCCAAGACGGCATCAATCGCCTCAAAGACGAGGTGCCGTTCTTCAAAAAGGAGGTGACGACTGATGATGAGTTCTGGGTCCACGAACGGTCACAAACGCCGTGAGCCGCGCGGGCGCAGCACCCCAACCACTCACCGTCAAACAATAGGTTATATTTTCCGCTTCCAAAGCAGGGAGACCGAACGCTGACCAAGGGACGTGCAGGTACAAGAGGGAATCCGAAGATTCGAAACGACGGCCTCAGCCCCGGTTTTAAAACGTTTGCAGTCGTTTGAGGCAGTCGTGAATGGTACATTTTAGCGACATTCAGGCGGCTTTGCGGCTCCAGAACGTGAATTAGCCCTAGCGTTCCTCCCCTTATATGCCGGTGTCTCTCAACAGGAGATATGTGAAAAAGCATGAGCGCAATCCCCTCTCAACGCAACGCTGAATCCCTCCCAGCAAACAAAGAAGAGCGGCTTCTCGCATATCTTCACCAGCAGGCCGTGGAGGATAACGGTGAGGTGTACTTTAAGAGCAAATTCATCGCTGACGATGTTGGTCTCTCTCCCAAGGAGATCGGCGCGTTGATGTGCAAGCTCCGTGATTCGGCCACAGATCTCTCAATCGAGAAGTGGTCGTACACGAGCGCCACGACGTGGCGCGTCACGACAGACGGCTAGGTCCCCCCCGTCTGTTCCCCTTCTGGCTAGTCCATTGCCCTCCGTTTGGTACTCCCCGTATGAGCCGTGCGTTTTGAAACACGGCGGCGTCACTCACGGGGTTTATTTTTGCTGAGACCGTGATGTCGGTAATGGCCGGTACCGACGAACCAGTTGGTGGACCTCCTGCCGAAGCGTTCTCGTCGGTTTTCGATGTCACCGAAATTCGGAGAGAGGACGATCGGCTGTTGTATTTCGGAGAGCCAACCGTCTCCCCAGCAGTGCTTGAACAGCACGTCTGGCCCCTGTTTCGAGAGCACGGCTATGAAGTGCAGTTAGCGACCGTCAGCGACGACGAAACCGATCCCATCACTGGCGTCGAGATCAGCACGGAACGTCAGGCGCTCGTCGCTGAACAGCGATCGATCGGCGTCGATGGAGTACCGTGGTACAATCTCCTCTTCGGACTGCTCACGATCGTAACGACGCTGTATGCAGGGCTACAGTGGTACGGACTCGATGGAAGCGATCCGACCACTATCCTCAACGCGTGGCCGTTCGCACTCGCTGTTCTCGGCGTCCTCGGGATCCACGAACTCGGTCACTACGTGATGAGTCGATATCACCGGGTGAGCGCGAGTCTGCCGTATTTTATTCCTGTCCCGACAATTTTCGGAACGATGGGAGCAGTCATAAAAATGAAAGGACGGATCCCGAGTCGGAAGGCGCTGTTCGACATCGGCGTTGCCGGGCCGCTGGCCGGACTCATCGCCGCCGTCGTCGTAACAACGGTGGGGTTACAGCTCAATCCGGTCACTGTGGAGGGACCGATCTACCAGATCCAGAACTTGAACTACCCGCCGCTCATCCAGATCATCGCTGTGGCCACCGACTCACAACTGACGTTCGCTGAAAGCGGCCAACGGGTCAACCCCGTTGTCGTCGGTGGCTGGGTCGGAATGTTCGTCACGTTTCTCAATCTCCTTCCGGTCGGTCAACTGGACGGGGGGCATCTCCTGCGTGCGATGCTCGGCAAGCGACAGGAAACCGTCGCGGCACTCGTCCCTGCCGTGCTGTTCGTGCTCGGTTCGTATCTACTGTTCGTGCGTGAGTTCGCGCTCGAATCCGTCTTCCTCTGGTTTTTTTGGGGACTCATCACCATCGGTTTTGCGTACGCTGGCCCGGCGCACCCGATCCGCGACGAACCACTCGACTCGCGGCGAATAGCGATCGGCGTGATCACGTTCGTGCTCGGGCTACTCTGTTTCACACCCGTTCCGTTCCAGCTGGTGTGAGTCAGCGCGCTAATGACTGTATCCGCGGTCTGCGAGCGGTTCGCCATCGATCGTCACGTTGCGTTCGGTAACGGTACCGATCGGCGTCACTGAGACAGACGCAGCCGCTTGGACCGCCGCAACGTCGTCAGTCGTGAACACGAGCTCGAAATCCTCACCGAAATGAACGGCGTGTTCGAACGCTTCGGCAGCGTCTGTCGTGGTGTCGTAAACCCGCTCGTCGATCGGGAGCGAATCACGCTCCACGTCGAACCCACAGCCGCTTGCGTCTGCGAGTTGGTGAAGCGACCGCGCAAGTCCGTCGCTTGAGTCCATCATCGCGCCCGCGTGGGCTGCGATCGCCTGCCCGGTCGTCACACGCGGCTCGAACCGAAACAGTGCGTTCGCCAGCTCCGGTTCGTGCTCAAACAGTTCGAGTGCGGCCGCACTGCGTCCCAGCGTGCCGGTCACACAGAGGGTTTCGCCCGGCGTTGCCCCCGACCGGGAAACCGGAGCGGTGCCGCTGCCGATGGCGGTTGTCGCAACAGTAAACTCGGCGTGTTCGTCGAGATCGCCCCCGACGTACGCCGCGTTGCACAGTTCACACACCGCTCGTGCGCCGTCGATGAAATCTCGTAGCGCGTTCTCTTCGAAGGACGGTGATCCGTACACCGCGACCGCTGCCGTCGCCTCAACGCCCATGGCAGCGATGTCGGACAGCGACGCGCCGACCGACCGCCACCCGGCCGTGTATCGCGTTGTTCCGATCGGAAAATCTGTCGTCTCGTGGAGCATATCCGTCGAGATCACGAGATCGTCCACGACCGCTCCGTCGTCACCCGCGGCCGGAAGCCACGAATCGATGAGGGAAAGCGCAGCCCGTTCGTGCATCGTCATCACCACTACACGATCCGCCACTGTAAACCACCACGGGTTCGTTATAGGCTTGCGAAGATCGACTCCGACGGTGAACGAAAGGGCACATCGATGTGTTTAAACAGCGCGCGAGAGGATAGATCCGTAATGACGACGTTTTACGACGTGCCGGCCGACGCGCTCATCGAAGCGGTCGCCGAGGAACTCGACATCGAAGCACCGGAGTGGGCGGCCTACACGAAATCGGGCGTCTCCCGCGAACTGCCCCCAGAAGAAGAAAACTTTTGGCAACGTCGTGGTGCCAGCCTCCTGCGACGGGTAGCGATCGACGGCCCGGTCGGGATCAAGCGACTTCGGACGCAGTACGGTGGCTCGAAACAAGGATCAACGCGGTACCGCGTTCGTCCCGACATGAAAGCCGACGCCAGCGGTAACGTCATCCGTACGATCCTCCAACAGCTTGAATCAGAGGGCCTCGTTAAGATCGCAGAGGGCGAAGGTCGGCGAATTAGCGGTGACGGTCGCTCGCTTCTCGACGAGACCGCCTCCGACGTGCTTGCGGATCTCGACCGGCCCGAGCTGGAACGGTACGCCTAATCATCCCGACGACCGATCCGTCGTCGGTTCACTAACCACCTCAGCTTGGCCCGTCACGGTTTTGTGTCGTCCTCTCTAATCGATGGGCATGTCGAACGAGGACGATCTTGAGGAACTCCGAGAGAAAAAAATGGAACAGCTCAAAGAGCAACAGCAACAGCAGGATGTCGACGAAGAGGCACTCCAAGCACAACAGGAGCAGGCTGAAGCGCAAAAGAAGGCAGTGCTTCGTCAGAATCTCACCGACGGTGCTCGAAAACGCCTCAACACGGTGAAGATGTCAAAGCCAGAACACGGCGAGCAGATTGAGCGCCAAGTGATCGCTCTCGCACAGAGCGGTCGTGTTCAGGGCAAGATCGACGAGAACCAGATGAAACAGCTTCTTCAGGAGTTGACGCCGGATTCACAGAGTTTCAACATTCGCAGACGCTGAGGCAGATGGTCGGCATCGTGCTCACGTTACCGCACAGTTGAAGTGTACTCTCCGAGAGTGTCGCGTATGTACGAGAATATCAAGGGATTTCGCGATTTCTACCCCGAGGGGATGGGTGCGCGACGGTCAGTTATTGACACCCTAGAGCGCGTTGCCCGTCGATACGGCTTCCGAGAGGTCGGAACGCCAGCACTTGAACGCACGCAGTTGTACATCGATAAAAGCGGCGAGGAAATCGTCGAGGAACTGTACTCGTTCACTGATCAGGGCGGGCGGGAACTCGCACTCACCCCGGAGTTGACGCCGACCGTTGCACGCATGGTCGTCGCCAAACAGCAAGCACTCACGAAACCGATCAAATGGTTCTCGACGCGTCCGTTCTGGCGGTACGAAGAGCCACAGCAGGGTCGCTTCCGGGAATTTTATCAGACGAACATCGATTGCTTTGGTTCGTCAGATCCAGCAGCTGACGCCGAGATCCTCGCGTTCACAGCGGACGCGCTCACTGAACTCGGACTCACGGGCGAGGAGTTCGAGTTCCGGGTTAGTCACCGAGACATCCTCGGTGGACTACTCGAAACGTTCGACGCCGATGTCGACGTGGCTAGGGCGATTCGTGCGGTCGACAAGCGCGAGAAAATTGAACGAACGGCGTATTACGATCTGTTGGTCGAGAGCGGCTTGACGGACGCACAAGCCAGAACGTTCGATGAACTGCTGTCGGCCGACGACCTGTCGGAGCTGACATCGTTTTCGGACAACGAACGACTGACCGACGCCGTCACGAATCTTCGTGCGGTGCTGGCGGCCACCGAGGACTTCGGCGCGAGGGAATACTGCACGATTTCGTTGGATACGGCCCGTGGATTGGATTATTACACCGGGACCGTGTTCGAGTGTTTCGACTCAACGGGGGATGTCTCCCGATCGGTGTTCGGCGGCGGGCGATACGACGAACTGATCGAGGAATATGGGGGACAGCCGACGCCGGCGGTCGGGGTCGCGCTGGGCCACTCGACGCTTTCTCTGTTGCTCGAACGGGCGGGCGTCTGGCCCGAGGAATCGCTCACAACCGACTACTACGTGTTGCAGGTCGGTGAGACGCGTGGTGTTGCCGCCGAGATCGTGCAGTCGTTGCGTGGGCTTGGCCACACCGTCGAAACCGACGTTTCGGGGCGGAGTTTCGGGGCACAGATGGGGTACGCCGACAGCATCAACGCTCAAACAGTGATCATCGTAGGCGAGCAGGATCTCGAATCCGATCAGGTGACGATCAAAGACATGCAGAGCGGTGAACAGACGACGGCACCGCTCGATTCGTTCCCACCAGAGCAGGGACGACCGACGTACGACGACTACGCTTGATGGGACACCGTGCGTTCCGAGTGGCCTACGACGGCAGCCGCTACCACGGCTTTCAGCGCCAACCCGACGTACCGACCGTTGAGGGCGAGCTGTTCTGTGCACTCCAAGCTCTCGGCGTCTTCGATGGTGATCACCGTCCGACAGGGTACGCCGCTGCCGGACGGACAGACAGGGGAGTGTCCGCTGTCGCCCAGACGGTTTCTTTTGACTGTCCGGCGTGGCTCTCACCGCGGGCGCTCAACAGCGAACTCCCGTCTGCCATTCGGGCATGGGCGAGTGCGGAGGCGTCGCCAGCGTTTCACGCGACCCACGACGCCACTCACCGCGAATACACGTATCACCTTCATGCGCCGAATGTGGCACTCCATCGGGTACGCGAAACGCTGTCCGCACTCGATGGAACCCACGATTTCCACAATCTCACCCCTGACACGGACCGTACTCGGCGGACGCTTGAGACAAAACTCGAAACGGCTGGTCCGTATCTCCGCATCACGCTCCGGGCGTCTGGGTTTGCTCGGCAACTCGTCCGCCGCGTCGTCGGACTCCTCACCGCAGTCGCACACGGCGACCGCGATGATGTCGATCGCGTGCTCTCCGCCGAACGACTCTCCGGTCCCGACGGCGTGGGTGCTGCCCCGCCCGAGCCACTAGTGTTGACACACGTCGAATACCCGATGCTGGACTTCGAACGGGATGTTCAGGCAGCGGCGAGCGCCACGGAACTGTTCGAGACCAAACGGATCGAGCGAGAAACACGATCACGAGTGGCTGGAACGATCCATAGAATGATCGATGAACCACCCAACTATCAGTAGTGACTTGACTATATTTTATATAATAAATTCCATAGGCATAATTTTATTTGGATATGAAGACAATCGGTGTTACTACTAGATATCGTAATGAAACTCATAACACGTCTCTATAAAATACAAATCAATACAAGAACTCTATAACAAAACGGAAACGGCCTCTCAGGGACTACTGCGTCATGCCGAAAGACAGCAGGAAGCGCGACGGAATTGGACGAAGAGACCTGGTAAAAATGCTCGGTGCAACTGGCGTTACGCTCGGGACGCTCGGGACGGGGATCACCGTCGCGTCAGCCAGTGACGGTCGAAGGGACGGGAAACACCACAAACGGAAAACTCCGAAAGACCTCAATATTGCATACACGCGCAAATACGGGGAGTGGTGGCCCGACACGTACGACGACATCGGAAAGGAAGTCGACCCGGACAAATTCTACATCAAAGGCGACAAACGGAAGGTGATGATCTGTGCTCCCTTCCCGTTCTCGGTTACCTTCGCCACTCGGAAAAAGAAGCACAAGAAACGCAAGAAGCACAAGAAACGCGACGAGAACAACAACGAGAACCGAAAGGAGCACCACCGGAGAGGTCGGTCGCGCGGTCGCTTCAAGGGCTGTAAGAAACAAAAAACGGTTCGCTCCAAAAAGGACAGAGGGCATCACCGCGTTAAGATCGAGTGCCCCAAGAAAAAGAAGATCTGTTGGTTCCGTGTCCACCATCCGGACAAAAAGGACCGTCGCGATAATCACGATCACCACCGTGGCCGCCATGGCCGAGATGGTCGAGACGGTCACGATGGTCACGATGGCCGA
>NZ_RRCH01000014.1 GCF_003862495.1 Halocatena pleomorpha
CTTCCAGCCGTACTTACCCTGCTCGGCTTCGATAGCGATCTCGCCCGCCATCGGCGCGTGGTAGGTGTAGACTTCAGGGATCGAACAGTCTGCACGCTTCAGTCCGATCGACTGGACCGGGTTGTGGACGTACGCCAGATCGAACCCATACTGTTCGTGAAGTCGATCGATCGTCTCCGGGAGTCGTGCAACGGTGTAGAAGGGATACAAGTGGTATCGGCGCGATTCCGTTGGGGGTGCACGATACCGATACAGTTCGTACCCGTCGCGTGATTCGTGTTGTGAAACGTCGTTGTCAAGCTTTCGGGTAACGACAACAACGTCGTGGCCCGCAGCTGCCAGTCCTTCGACTTCGTTCAGTAGCGATTTGGCTATTCCTCCCATCCGCTCCGGCCAGAACCCATCGACGATCACCAGCAGTGTCTTCGGCTCAGTTATACACGCTAGTTATCGACTGGATTTACAACTCGTTCGGACACACATTGTGTGAGACGTGACCGTTTCGATTCTGTGTGTATGGTAGCGGCGGTGTCACGCTCTCTGACAGGTTTCTCAAGCATCTTACCAGGTGATTCCCTCGTAGATAATGTCGTCTTGGCGTGTGATAACTCGCCGGCCGTCGACAACCACTGGAGTTGTCATCTGGTCGAATTCCGCGTCGAGCGCGCTGAATTCGTCCCAGTCTGTGACAACGACAGCCCCGTGTGCGCCGTTGAGTGCCGCTGCCGCCGATTCTGCGTAGTCGATGTCGGGAAACGTTTCTCGCATGTGTTCGATCGCGACGGGATCGTACGCGACGATATCTGCGTTGCGCTCTTGGAGTCCTTCGATCGTTGGGACTGCTCGCGAACCGCGGATGTCGTCCGTTCCGGATTTGAACGCCAGTCCGAGAACAGCGATCTGACGATCCGATACGTCAACGTGTTTTTCGAGCAGATCGAGCAGCCGCTTGGGCTGTTTTTCGTTCACCTCGACTGCGGCTTCGAGCAGTGACGGCTCGTAGTTCACCTCGTCGGCTGCGGCGATGAGCGCACGGGTGTCTTTTGGAAAGCAACTGCCACCCCAGCCCACGCCGCTTCGTAGAAACTGTTTGCCGATCCGGTCGTCGAGTCCGATGGCGGTTGCCACCTCGTAGGCGTCGACACCGTACTCTTTACAGAGGTTTCCGAGCTCGTTTATCAGACTGATTTTTGTGGCGAGAAACGCGTTGTTCGCGTATTTGATCATCTCTGCCTCCCGAATGCCGGTCTCGACCACTGCTGGTGAAGATTCGGCTATCAGTGGTTCGAACACATCGGTAAGCAGTTGAGTGGCGCGGTCGGTCTGGGTCCCGAACACTATCTTGTCAGGGGTCTGGAAATCCGTAACAGCTGTTCCCTGACTGAGGAATTCAGGATTCATCGCCACATCGATCTGTTGGTCTGTCTCCTTGTCGGCTGCCTCGTTCAAGAGTGGATAGAGCACGTCTTCGGTTGTCCCAGGAACCACTGTGCTCTTGACGACGACCTGATGAGAACCGTCTTTGGCGGCGAGTGCCTCACCGAGTGTGCGTGCACTCGCTTCGATTGCCGACGTGTCGATGCTTCCATCGGCATTCGACGGCGTTGGCAGCGCGAGAAACGTTATATCAGTGTCCCGAACGGCGGCGTAGTCGGTTGTTGCCGTGAGTTGGTTGCCGCCATAGATATTGATAAGCTCATCCAGTTCAGGCTCGTGGATCGGCGCTTTCCCGTGATTGAGTTGATCAACGATCTGCTCGTCAATGTCGATAGTCATTACCGTGTGACCGAGGTCAGCAAAGCACGCGGCAACCGTCGTGCCAACGTAACCGCTCCCAACAATACTAATCTCCATTACCGGAGTGTTCTTGCCTGCAACCTTCAGTGTTTTCGATGCCCACAGCGGTGCTCAGATACGGATAAAGCGTGAATCGATCTGTTTTCTGTGCGGTTTGTCACAGAAAACAGGCCGCTTCAGCGACTGTTTGAACGAGATTGAATTAGGTTTTGTGTCGTGAAAAGAAATACCGCCGTGGCGCATGATTGTTTCCCTTCTCTGGAACCAGCGTATCTGGACACTATCATCCACGAGTAGGAAACCTGTACTCTATCCGCTACTCCATGAATCGTATGAAAGCTGTCATCTTGACTGCTGGAAAAGGACCCCGTCTTCGTCCCCTGCCTGATGACAAACCCAAGGGGATGGTTGAAGTCGCTTCCAAGCCAATTCTTACGCACTGCTTCGAACAGCTGGCAGCAATCGGTGTTGATGCGTTTGTCGTCGTGGTTGGGTACCGGAAGCAGGACATCATCGACCACTGTGGGGATGTGTTCGATGGGATTCCAATCACCTACACCCATCAACGCGAACGATCGAAAGCGGACTCGCCCACGCGTTACTCACCGTCGAAAATCACATCGATGATGATTTCGTGTTGATGCTCGGAGATAATATTTTTCAGGTAAATTTACAGGAAGTCGTTATCCAACAGCAAACAATCCATGCCGACGCCGTGTTTCTCGCTGAGGAGGTTCCGTACGAGCAAGCGAGTCGATACGGCGTGTGTAACCAACGGTGACAACGAAATCACGAACGTGATCGAAAAGCCCGAAGATCCTCCATCGAACACGGTAATGACCGGATTTTATACGTTCTCTTCTGCCATCTTCCATGCCTGTTACCTCGTCCAGCCATCCGATCGCGGTGAGTATGAGATCAGCGAGGCCATCGACCTGTTGATTCACGGTGGTCGGACGATCGAGACCGTCACTATGGATGGCTGGCGGGTTGATGTCGGGTATCCCAAAGACCGTGACGAGGCCGAACGGTTGCTTGCATCAGACTTAGTACCGCTGCTGGGGTGGACAGGAGCCCCCGCGCTCGACAGTTCTGTTCTCGAAAAATGGTGACGATCGGACGGCCGCTTGCTCGGTGTACTACGACGCCACGCATCCTCACGGTTCACATCTGCTTGAGAAGGTGAACACTGAGTTCGTGGTGTTCTTTGGAGTAACCAAATGCGGATGGTGACTGGATGACGATCCTTGATCTTCTGACTGTCTGTCGATCAACTGTACTGAAAGTATGAAACAACACCAACATTGCTTTTGAACAAGACCGACAATCCTTAGTCTGGATAGGAATGAATCGGAATATGGATGGAAAGCGCGTTCTTGTCACAGGCGGTGCTGGATTCATCGGATCAAATCTCGCAAACTATCTCGCAGAGCTGAACGATGTTGTCGTGATCGATGACTTGTACCTCGGCACCCCGGAGAATCTCGACGACTCTGTCGAGTTTCACGATGCGAGCGTTCTTGACGACGAACTTCCCGGTTCTACCGACATCGATGTTCTGTTTCATCTCGCGGCGCTCTCCTCTCGGAACATGCACGAGGAAAACCCACAACAGGGCGTTCGTGTCAACGTTGAGGGCTTCGTGAACACTGTTGAGCAGGTTCGTGAGCAGTGTGACACGGTTGTCTACGCTTCCACTTCCTCGATTTATGGCAGTCGAACCGAGCCTTCTCCGGAGGACATGGAGATCACAGCACAGACGGGATACGAGGCTTCGAAACTTGCCCGTGAGAAGTACGCGGAATACTACTCGAACCATTATGGGATGACAATGGCGGGACTTCGCTTTTTCTCCGTCTATCAGGGCTACGGCGGCGCAGAAGAGCACAAAGGTGAGTACGCGAACATCGTCGCACAGTTCGCAGACGAGATCGTCAATGGTCAATCACCTGGGATATTCGGAGACGGCTCCCAGACGCGTGATTTCACCCACATCGATGACATTGTTCGCGGGCTTGAAGCTGCTGCCGATCATCGTCTCGACGGTATCTACAACCTCGGTACCGGCGAGCGCTACGATTTCAATACAGTCGTTGGGTTGCTCAACGAGGAACTAGGGACCGATGTCGAACCAGAGTACATTGAAACACCGTTCGACGACTATGTCCACGACACCCTTGCTGACAGTACGAAAATGCGGGAAGCCACCGGTTGGGAACCGCAGATCGATTTTGAGGAGGGTATCGAACGAGTGTGTGCGCCCTACAAGTAGGACACAGAGCATTCAATTTTCCTCGACTTACCGATGAATACGTCGTGTATCTGCTTTGTTGTTGGGAAATCACTGGCGCTATCGAACAGCGGTTCTCGATGGCCTCTTAGAGTACCTTCGAAGATTGTGGAAGGGACGCGAGCACCACTCTGAAATTCCATACAGCGACATGCAATTCACTCTTGGGGGATCCTTCTCACAGGAATCACGTGCTGTTGACAGACGTGGTGCTCAAGACAGTTGACCACCGAGGCAAAGGTGATGATCCGAGGGCTTGGCACCGTGCTTTTCATCGACCCATTCGCTATGATGAATACGATTGGCCTAGTTGCGTTTGCACTCGTCGGCTCATCGAAGGCAATCCGTGAAGAGTTCGATCTGTTCGGAATCACCGTTGTTGGTTTAGCGATGGCATTTGCTGGCGGGATGACTCGGGATCTCCTTGTAAATCGAATTCCACTCGCACTGCAGTTACCACTCGAAATTAGTTTGGGGTTGCTTGGGGTCAGTTTGGCAATCATGCTAAGCGTGATCCTTCCGTCTCCAGATACCCACCCGATTACCCTTGCCTCGGACGCTATCGGACTCGCTGCCTTCACGACGACGGGAGCGATCGTTGCAACCGAGGTAAACGTTTCAGTGTTTGGTGTCGTCGCTATTGCAACAATTAATGCAGTGGGAGGGGGTGCAGTTGCGGACATTCTTCTCGATCGCTCTCCATTTATTCTCTTCGACGATTTCTATGCCAGTTGTGCAGTGTTAGGTGGAAGCGCATACTGGATAATGATACGCATGGGTGTTGCCGGGAGCACTGCTGCTGTCGTTTGTGCAGTAGTGACCGTTGGGACGCGGTTGGCAGCAGTTACGTACGACTGGAACCTCCCCACGATACAAAATTTAGGGCTGATGAGTGAATGAATATTTGCGGATTGACAGTCATAAGAGCGATTCTCACTTCGGAAACTGCGCCATCTATACTGTCAACTGGGCGCATTTTTTAACCATACCACAATATACATCTCATATGTCCAATAATGTATCTCTTTCTTTCCTGGTATATTTTATATCAGCTAGATATTGAACAGTCAGCGTATAACTTGACACCGCTGATCACTTTACAAGGACAAAGTGGATCTGTATATTTCTTTATTGTCATAAATCCGCTATCTAATCAGTAATTAATCGTGCTTCTATTCAGTACGGCTTTCTGAATATCGTGAATATGATCAATTCTATCAAGAGTACCAGCAAGACGAATAGATGCCGTCTCAAAATCCTATATTAGCAGAAGCCGGCTAACTGGGTTCGTCATGCATAGCCCCTACGAAATTTAGACGGCTAGTATTGATTTCGAGTGGAATATAGTGAGATAAGCCATCTACAGAAATCCATCCTCCGAGGTTGCGAATTGCTAACTTCGGAGTGTAAACGTGTATAGTTCGCTTGCAACTTTGATTCTATTGTACTGTTTCGAAATCACCGCTTCCAGCTGTACGCTTCAGGAGTGGCGCTAGTATACAAGTCGTACGTCGTGGTGATAGTCGGTCTGGGGTGAGTTTGCAGAGAGCTGTCGCTCTCTGCCCTGCTTCACTCGAACGCGGTTGAGCGTCGTCAATAGCGTGGTCGCTGAGGCGACCCGGTGACCGTCGTGATGTGGACCGCCGGAGCATCCCCTTGGCCTGTTGGCAGTGACGTGTTTGCGGTTCCGAGCTTTCGACTGCACCCGAAGGTGAGCGAGGTCTCGACGTTGGCCGCCGAGTAGCCAGCCCACGCTGTCAGCTACGTTCGTCGAACCGACCACTACGACGTCCTGTGCTTCACGCTATACGCCTACCCCATAATTGCGCCACAAGAGATGTTGACCTCCGTGGCAGTGATGGCGGGCTTGCTCAGAGGCCACGAAGCCCACGTCGGCCAGTGTCGCTGTCCTACCAAGCAGGGTCGCCTCCTTCGTTGCAGCGGCGATCTCGTCGTGGCATTCGACGTCATCCGGAATGGACTCTGGCACACCGCCCGTTTTCAGGGTGACGATACGGAGACCATGCGATCCGAGTTCGATTGCCCACTGCCGACGAAGCCCTCGACAGCGTCGAGGGCGATTTTGAAACCGTCCATCTCAGGTGGTGCGTCGGGGTTTGAGCCGCCGAACATCAAGACGACCCCGGATTTGCGCTCGATCATATGCCGGGCGGCCGCCCTCGTCGTCAGAACTGCGTCCGCATCGCGGTCGTGATCGGCTGCATGAAATCCCCGACCGAGATCTCGGTCAGCGGCTCCTGAATATCCCCGATTCCAATGAGGTTGAACGAGATGTCGATTCGCCCGGTCTCTTCGACTACTGCGTCGACGAACCCGTCGACGGCCTGCTCGTTAAGGGCATCAACGACAGCGATGTCCGCCTCGCCACCGTCCGAGCGAATGTCCTGAGCAACCTCGTCGAGCGTCGTTTGAGTGCGTCAGGAGAGGAAGACCCTGGCTCCCTCACTGGCGACGGCGCGGGCGAAAGCACTGCCGATCGACCCGCCTGCGCCGTAGATCACAGCGACCTTATCGTCCAGCATCATGCCGATCCCCCCTTCAGGGCGAGGAGCCCCTGTGACGTCTCGATCAGGAGTCGGATCGTCGGTCTCGTTGAGTCGGCTTCGATCATCGTTACGTACTCTCCACCAGTCTGGCGAGGTTCGACAGCGAGTCGATCCACCCTTCGTTGGCGTCGCTTGGGGGAACGGCCTCGGGGAATCCCTCATGGCGGACAGTGACCTCGGTTCCCACAGAAACCGCCTCGAAGGTGACCGTCACCGTCGTCTTGCCGGCCATCTCGGGGTCGTCGGTCTCGAATTCATCCGTGTAGACGATGCGTTCACCGGGAACCAGCTCTAGGTAGGTGCCGCCGAAGGTCGAATCGTACTCGGCGAACTTCTCGGTCTCGCCCGTGAACGTTATGCGGTATGTCCCGCCCTCTTCGGGTTCTAAGTGGTGTACCTCAGCCGAGAAACCGGTCGGTGGAAACCACTGAGCGAGTTCGTCGGGGTCGAGGAATGCCTCGTACACTCGCTTGGGCGATGCTTCGATGACGCGGCTTACGGTCACGCTCCGTGAGTCATTCTGTTCGCTGTTTATCGTCGGCTCTCTTCCGCTGTTGTCGTCTGTCATCGGTCTTCATTCTCCAGATGGTCGGCCAACGCATCGAAGCGATCTTCCCAGAAGACGCGGTAACGGGTGAGCCAGCCGAACGCGTCGCTCAGCGGCGCAGAGTCCAGATGACACCGACGAACGCGGCCGTCTTGCTCGACATCAAGCAAGCCCGCGTCTTCCAGCACGCGCAGATGCTTCGAGACCGCTGCCAGTGAAACCTCGTGGGGTTCGGCCAGTTCGCTGACGCTCTTTGGACCGTCGGCTAACTCCTCCAGAGTGGCCCGGCGGATCGGGTGGGCCAGCGCGTGGAAGACCGCGTCAAGGTCTAGGTCGTCCGACTGACGTTCAACCATCCGGTTAAGCATATATCGGCCCGTGCATTAAACCTATCGGTTAAATAAATTGCCGTACCGAACCGGGTGACAGCCGCATTGCGCCCCCGAGATAGCGTATTCGGTGAGAGTCCTAGTGAGTCTTGAAGTCGAGTACGAACACGTGCTGATATGACAGCTGACGATACGCGTACGCTGCTGAAGAAGGTGACCGGAATCGGGTAGTGTGTTTCCCGATCCGGGATAATACCGGGATTCGAGTAGCGACGCTGTCGTTCATCGAGGAAATTCACCGAAATGGTCATTATAATATCGAGAGAGTGTGATTGAGAACCAATCTGAAGCGGTTCTCGCTTACTGATTCGCCCGAAGCCACACATCACAGCCCTGCTGAACCGCCGTAGTCTCAACTTTCCATTCCCTCACCAATCACGATTCAAAGAACACAACCGGCATCATTTAGCACCAGCTTCTCTAGATTTCTGAACATGGCTGAACTCTACCCACCTATAGAACCATACGACAACGGAATGCTTGATGTTGGAGGTGGAAATCACGTCTACTGGGAAGTCTGTGGTAATCCGGACGGCAAGCCTGCCCTCGTAGTTCACGGTGGCCCGGGATCAGGATGCTCACCACGTCACCGACAAGATTTCGATCCCGAGCGATATCTGGTAGTGCTGTTCGATCAACGCGGATGCGGACGTAGCACACCTCCCGCAAGCGACCCCGAGACGAACATGAGTTCGAATACAACCGATCATCTCCTCGCGGACATGGAACAGCTCCGCGAACACCTCGGTATCGAACGCTGGCTGTTGTCCGGTGCTTCGTGGGGTTCGACGCTGCTCCTCGCCTATGCCGAACGACATCCGGATCGAGTCTCAGAGATCGTTATCACTGGTGTTACCACCACTCGACGCTCCGAGATCGACTGGCTCTACCACGGCATGTCTCGGTTCTTCCCGGAGGAATGGGAGCGGTTTCGAACGGTTCCTGATATCGAGCACAACGATGTTGTCGCCGGTTACGCCCGCCTCATGGACGATCCCGATCAAGAGGTGCGGAAACGAGCCGCGAACGAGTGGTGTTCATGGGAAGACACGATCATCTCTCAGGAACCGAACGGAACGGCGAACGTCTATGCTGGCCGCTCGCTCGATGAGAAACTCTCGTTCGTACGCATCGCCTCGCATTACTTTTCGAACGGCGCGTGGCTGGAGGAGAAGGAACTCCTCCGTAATGCCGACCGCTTAACGGGGATTCCTGGTGTTCTCATTCACGGCCGGCTCGATCTGGCCGCACCGCTTGAGACCGCGTGGGAGTTAGACCACGCTTGGCCCGATGCCGAACTAACCGTCGTTGAGGATTCCGGGCACACTGGCAGCGACACGATGGCTGAACACAAACATAGCACGCTCGATAGGTTCGCCAGAAACTGATGAGATTGAATGCCGAACCGGGCAACTCACAGGAAGATATCTATTTCGGCTCTCGATTCTCGTTTGCTTCGACCGATGACTCACCGATAGCCTCCTTGATAATCGTTTCTTCCGCGCGGTGGAGCACACCGCTTACAGCCGATGGATTCACACCGAACCCTTCTGCCAGTTCCGTGAGTGTACACCCACGTGGACTATCGTAGTATCCACGTTCGACTGCCTCGGTGATGCATTCGTGTTGTCGGGCCGTGAGCAGTTCGCTTGGGTCGTACGCCTGTGTTATCGATTGGAGCTCATACGGGATGCCTGCAGCATCCATCTCCTCCGGGAACTGCGATATCCGCTCGTGTGAGGCAGTATGCTCGGCTGTCAACCACCCGTCTTGCAACTGTGCGGGGAATCGCGGCAGAATTCCTGCTGCACGAAGTGCGCGGTTCGATTCCGTTTCTGGGATCAAATACTGAATGACCAGCGTCCGTCCATCGTTGTGCAGCACCTCATAGGACATCTCTGGGGCGTCCTCGAAGTGTTGCGTGACAGTTTCCGGATCGGTCGTGTCGAGTTCTACAAGCCCGAGTATTCCGTCGTCCGTGGGATGACTCGATAGTATACTGAACTCTTCGTCGGGCAGCTCGGTCGATATCGCAGCCAGTGGATCTTCGTGGACTGCAGCGTCGAAGGTGAGTTGGACGCGAGGCATTGTGCTCAAATAGTCCTGAGGGAATTTAAAAGGCTATGAAAATGTTCATGTTTGAGGTCATGGCTACGCTCTCTGGTTAGTCATGAGAAAGTGCAAAATACTGCGCCAACGGTAGAGGCTGGATATCGAATGTGAATATATTCACCCGAATTTGTACAGTGCGCACCCTCTTTCACTTATTCATGGTGCTATCAAGTCACCATCGAACTGGCAGCCCCCACGAACAGACCGAGAACTACCAGTACAGAACGCACATTCAAAAGGGAGTTGACGGACGATGACCGCTTCCTCGCTGGAAATCCTCGTCGTGCAGGGAACGATTCGGGAGGGACGGAGTTCGATCCACCCCGCTCGCTACGTCACCAGCCGATTCCATGAGATGGGCCACGATGTCGAACTCTTCGATATGAAGGACTACGAAATTCCACTATTCAGAAATCGGCGCGATGCAGTCAGGGACCCCCACCCCAATGTGGATGCGTTTGGCAAGAAAGTCGAGGCAGCGGATGCACTCGTCATCGTCGCGCCGGAGTACAACCACTCGATTCCCGGTGCGCTGAAGAACCTGCTTGACCACCTGTATCCGGAATACGAGAACACAGCGTTCTCGTATGTCACCGTATCGGCGGGTGGATTCGGCGGCGTCAGAGCGCTCAGCCATCTCCACGATATCACACTGGAGTTCGACGCTCATCCGGGTCCCGATCTCCCCGTCTCGCACGTACATGATGCCTTCGACGAGGACGGCACCCTCATCGACGAGACCTACGAGAACAGGTTCGAGGAGTTCGTCACGGCGGTCGTTGACCATGCCGAACAGTTCGTCCCGTCTGCTGTCGGCACTACCCCGGAGGCCGGCGTATGAATTCGATTGAATCCGCCGTCAGCACATGGCCCGGAGTGAAAGTCGATTCCCACGACCGTGGCGGTGGGCGCGAATTCACCTTCGATGGGCGGGAGATTGGCCACATCCACCGCGGCAAACTCGTCGACATCCCGTTTGCCAAACGTGTCCGTGACGTTCTCATCGCAGAGGAACAGGCCGAAAAACACCACGTCATGCCCGATTCCGGATGGGTCTCCTATCGGGTTCAGTCGGACGAAGACATCGGTGGAGCACTCTGGCTCCTCCGCGTTGCGTATCTCTACCATGTAATCACGATGCGAAAGCGTGAGGGACACCCTCTAGAAGGTGGAATCGATATCGACGCAGCACTCTCCGAGTTGGATATGAGCGACGCGTTACAAGACGTGTTCAACGAGATGAGAGTCGCATGAGCGGCGGGACAGAACTTCCGCGCCCGCGGCTCGCCCAAGGAACGCTGTTACTCGCCAGCATGCTCACGATCATGGCGGGGGCGACGATTTCCCCGGCACTGCCAGCGATTCAGCGAGAGTTCGCGACTGCGCCGAACGCAGGAGTCCTCGTTGGACTCGTCCTCACGATGCACGGGTTGTTCATCGCAGTTGGCTCACCCATCATCGGGGCGCTCGCTGATCGGTATGGCCGTCGATGGTTACTCCTCGTTTCGACGGTGGTCTACGCACTCGCCGGTGGCTCAGGGTTCGTGTTAGATTCGTTGCTAGCGATCCTCGCCAGCCGAGCAGTGCTAGGGCTGGCGGTTGCGGGCGTAATGGTGACGGTGACTGCACTGATCACCGACTACTACGACGAGAATCGCCGGGATACGATCCTTGGACGACAGGGTGCGTTCATGTCAATCGGCGGCGTCGTTCTGTTACCGCTCGCGGGTATGCTCGCGGATATCGGTTGGCGGGTTCCGTTCCTCGTTTACACGGTGGCGGTGGCGCTCCTGCCAGCGATGGTGTTCGCGTTGCCAGAGCCGAACCGCCGTGAACCCACCGGGGACCGTCCGATGAGTCTCGACGATCTCCGCCAAACGCTCGCTGTGTTCCCCCTCAGAACACTCGGGCTTATCGCCGCGCTTGGGTTAGTCGGTCAGATCATCTTCTACATGATCCCGGTCCAAATACCGTTCTATCTCGAAACGCAGGCCGGGGCAAGTGGCACAGTGATCGGCGCTGCGCTGGCGGCGTCGACGGGAGCTGGTGGAGTCGCCTCGCTGCTGTATGGCCGCATCCGCCGGTCCTTAAGTATGATCGGCATCGTTGCGCTCACATTTGGATTCATGAGTATCGGGTACACCGCGATCGGTGTGAGTAGGACGGTTCCCAGTGTTGTCGTTGGTCTGGCGATTGCGGGTGCTGGCAGTGGCTTTCTCCTGACGAACCTCAACGCGTGGATCGCAGCGGTCACCCCGGAATCTGTTCGCGGGCGAGCGCTCAGCGCCTTGACAAGCGCGTTCTTCCTCGGACAGTTTCTCTCACCGCTCGTGGTCCAACCGGTAAGCGATAGTCTGGGCCTTGGGACGACGTTTGTCGGAGTCGGTCTGTTGCTGGCGGGCGGAGCGACTGTATTCGCGTTCGTAAGCGTGTCTGTCACGCCCCCTCCGAAATCGGAACCCGCTGTGCAGCAACAAGTCGATGACCGAACAGCCGATTGACCAACTCGACTGAGGGACGCGTACAGCCACTGAAAGTCATAGGAAATATCCAATAATTATACAAGTAACAATTAAGTTATTTATAGAAATATACTTATTTATGGGCGGTTATTTATATATGCAGCAATGGGAATACAAGATTTGTAAGCTTTCGGGTAGGGCGATGAGTACAATAGAGTTACCAACCGAAGAAGAGCTAAATGAACTCGGTAAAGATGGTTGGGAATTAGCAACCTCTATGACAGATAAGACGGATTTTGATAATACACTCATATACAAGCGACCGAAAAAATAGCAAGGATATCGAGAGTATGGTTATCTATGGATCACTGACCGAAGTTCGTCAGCGACTGCTGTTCCAACCGCATTAGGATCGGACGCGCCGCGTGCGTCTACTTTGACATTGTTGATAACCTGGCTTGAGGAGGCGCGGGTAGGAACAGAAGGTGGATAAGGTTCGGTTGTAGGTGTGTCCTCCGAAGGAGGTGTGGGTGGGTGAGTGGGGACATGGGGGGGAACGGAGGACTTGGGCGGATCGGTCCCGCGGCGGCGGTTCTCCATCGACTCACCGGGAACCACGAGGTCGCAAACACCGAGTTTCTGGTCGACGGTATGGGCTACTTGACTGCCCTTGCTCGCCACGAATTGAGCGGTGAACTCAACTATACCACCCGAAACATCATCGAGAAATGGTCTCAGACCGTGACGATGCGAATCGACCGCTTTCACTCGTTTTGGCGGGGCAGTCCAGCTAGCGCGAGACGCTGGCTGCGACGATTTCGGCACCACTACAACCATGATCGACCGAATCAAGCGCTCGACGGACGAATGCCAGCGCAGGAGGTTAACTAGACAGTGCCTGTAGGTGCTGTTCCACGATACGATGATAGTAACGAGGGTACGCTGTTATTGCAGACTGTTCGATCCATGACGGTCACGCCCAAAACTGCGGAGCAGCACTACCGATGATGATCAGTCTACCCCGCAAAGATCGGCGGCACAGTCGTGGGATATTCGATTGTCATACGGGTGTGATGACGTCTGTGTTCTGCATGCGGACGAGAGACGATCCCTTCTCTCTGTCCGGTGGGTCTACACGCTCTACTATGGCAGCTACCCCATAGCCACTACAACGCTCTCGACGGGGATCGGTGGATACTCGCTAAGATACTAAGTGAGTAGTAAGCAGTTATATGTGAAGTGGTATGTAATAGACATAAAACAATTGGGATGGGAGAGATGTAATGACACCACACCAGACGAGGTGAACTTCGTTATCGAGTCAACGTATCGTGTGCCACACCCGACCGGCAGCAGGTCCTACGTCGATGTCGCAGGAGGCAGATCTGGAACATGCTCTCTTCAGGATCTAGGCTCAACGCTGGCTCTGGCACCTGATGTTCCAGCATTCGCTCAAACTCGGAGGCGAGGATCACTTTTTATTACTGTAATGAAGGAGTAGTGGGTTCTATCAATTATCAATTTACCGTCACAGCCAGCAAGTATTAATGCTCTGCGAGTCCCTTACACAACATATGGAAACTGTAGTCCATCTCGTTTCAGGGGACGAAACAGAACAGAAAACCGCCCTCAACATCGTCAGAAATCTCTTAGACGATGAGACCGGCAGTATTGACGATGTTGCGGTTGTCGCCCAGGCTGGAGGCATCGAGTCGGTCACAATTGACGGGGACAGCGAGAAGCAAGTGCAGTCTCTCTTGGATGACGGCGTCTCATTCAAGGCCTGTAGTAATACTCTCGATGTCATGGATCTCAACGAATCCGAACTCATTGATGGCATTGAAACTGTTCCAGAAGGAGCTGTTGAAATCACGCGGCTAGAAAATGAGGGATACGCGTACATGCGACCGTAAACGAAGCGACGACGGGGCATTATTCCGACTGTTATAAAACGGTACTCGCGCTCACACCCGTTGATGCGGCAGGTTTACGGCAGAATGACCGAATAGTGGACAGTTCACGTATCTTTCGCCTATCAGTTGGTCAGCGAGCAATCGCATCGTATGCTATCAATCTATACAGGTGCAGACACCAGAAGATAAGTGCTCCACTGGCGCGAGTCGCATACTCGCGCTTGGAGACCGACGTTTATGCTTCAGACCATCGAACCCGCCAGTATGACTGGGATCGGTCCGGACTCAGAGTGTTTTCGAAATCTGATAGCTGACTCCGAACCGGGCTTCGAGAATGTGATAAGGTGCGTGTTCGGCATCCAGCACCACGAGATTCAAACCTACCAAACACTGCTTGAGCGTCCGGGGAGTACTGTTGAGGAACTCGCTGTAGTGTTAGAGCGCGACCGTTTGAACATCAACTGCTCGCTGTCGACGCTGCGCGAAAAGGGGTTCGCCGACCGCGTTCGACGGCTGCTTGATGACGGCGGCCATATCTATCAGTACTCCGAGAAGCCGGTGCCAGAAGCCATGAAACTGATGCACGAGACGCTTGACAAGTGGACCGCTTACGTCTACGCCTGTATCGACGAGCTCAGTGAGGACGAGGGTCCCAGTAGCCAGCCGTCGACACCACCCTTCAGCGTTGGTGAGTCGTTCACCGTCGAGACGTGGCCTGACTGCGTATTCCCGCTTGCTCGGGACAAATACTGAGCGGTGAGTATGATCGTCCAGTGCTCACTGTTACGAAAATATGATGGTTCTGACTGTCTTGCCTAACGATGGTTCGAATGCAAGAGAACGGAGAGTTGTTAGGGATATCCATCCACCAACTCACGAGGATAGTTATGTTCCAACATCGATTGATGTCTGGGAACCACGTCCCATCGACGGAAGCGGTTTGAGACCGATCGAGCGTTGCTGGTCATACTGCCGTCGTAACCGGGGGATCGAGCGGCATCGGACGGATAATCACAGAAACATTCGTCGCCGACGGTGCCGAGGTCGTTATCTGTTCACGGTCGCACGGCGACGTTGAGGACGTCGCCACAGAACTGAGTAAGGCTGACCTCCCTGGTACCGTGCTGCCGGTAGAAGCCGACGTTACCGAGCAAGATGCTGTTGATTCGCTCAGAGAGTGTACTCTTGACAAGTTCAGTGACATCGATATTCTCGTCAACAACGCGGGTGGAAGCGACCTCGCCCCATCCGACGATATTGATTCTAGTGCATTGGAACATAATATTGAGATGAACATCGTTGGCACATACACTGTTACCCAAGCCTTCGCGGATCCTCTCCGCGACAACGGCGGTGCCATCGTCAATATGGCTAGTATGGCCGACAATATGCGATTCCGACGATGACGGCCTATAGTGCCGCAACGGCAGGGGTGACCTCGCTTTCCCAGACGCTCGCAAAGGAATCTCGACTTCTACGACCTGTGGGGCAATCGTATCCAGATCGTTGCCTGTGAAGAGATCTAGTTCACGAAGCCTAACCATGTCCTCTCTGCAATGGATCTCTCGAATCTCGAAGAATCCGAGTTTACAGTCACTGACTTCAAGAAAAGACTGGCAGCCAAATGAGTGCTAATAAATTCAGATGTTTTAAACACTAACTTATTGGGAAGAGGTAATCACCGTCAATCGTCGGAGTCAGCATCGTCGTCTTCCACAAACGAGGACACCTCAGGCCGGGTGGTACGCTGCCCGAACAGCCAGTCCGACCAGCTAAGTTTGAGCAGTTGGCGATCACGGTCCGGGAAGCGCCGTTCTGTCGTCTGTGCGTAGTTCACAAGCGCGACTAAGACCACACCGCCAATAGTGTTTCCGAGCAATACTGGCAACCAGAACTCGTAGAGGACGGTGAACAGCCCGGCCCCGCTGACAAGCACGAAATAGAACGCCTCACATGCTGCCGTGATGACGTGGTACAGTTCGGCCCCAGCAATCATATAGAACACGATATAGATGAGCAGAAAGCGAGAGACGGTATCGCGTGCAGCGTGGTCAAGCCACACCACGCCAGCAACAAGCCATCCCGTAAACAGCGCCTTGAGAAACACGTCCCACCACCCGAGGGAAATCCCGTACCGGGTGAATTCGGCACCAGCGCGCATCGCAGCAGGCGAGAGGACGTGGCTGTTTGCGAGGGTGAACGCGCCGAGTCCCGCTCCGATTGCGTTTCCTGCTAACACGATCAGCCACACTCGAAACAACATCGGCACGCTGGTAAGTCGGGTCAGAACCAGCGCGACTGGCGGTAACGTGTTCTCAGTATACAGCTGATATCGTCCCATGATGATGTAGAGAAAGCCAAGCGGATAGAGGACGGCACTGAGAAAGCTGTTGGTGGGAAAGAGTGCGCTGCCTACTGCGTGTCCCAGGAACGTCAGCGTGATAGCGAACCCGGCGGCGAGCCCGCTGAAAAAAAGTTCACGAGTGCTCGAATCGATCTCCTCATCAGCACTCGCAACAATGCGCTGGAAGATCTCGTCCGACGAGAATCGATCACGGATGGCCGCCCCTGCTGCGGGAGCCCCACGCCGCGATCGATCGATCGTCTCTCGGAGCGCAGGAGTGTCGCTGTCCAGTTGTGATTGAATACCCAAGAACCCACCTGCTTCCGCGAGTGCCCTAAGGAGATGTTCGAATTCGAGCGGGCCCTCATAGCGCTCACCGTTGATGAAGAAGGTTGGCGTACCGGTAACACCACTGCGTGTACCGCTTTGGACATCCTGGTTGACGCGTTGCTCATGGACCCGCTCGTGCAATTCCTGCTTGAACTGGTCCGTGTCGAGTCCGAGTTCGGCAGCATACTCGATGAGATGATCCTCTTCAAGTGCGTCTTGATGTTCATAGAGTTGGTCATGCATCTGCCAGAACTGCCCCTGAGACCCAGCTGCCTCGGCTGCTTCGGCAGCATGCTGTGCATTCGGATGTACACTAGACAGCGGGAAATGGCGAAAGGCGAATCGCAACCGGTTCCCGAGTCGGTCTTGAATCCGCCTGAGTATTGGATATAGATCGCTACAGGACGGACAGTCGTAGTCACCGTATTCGACCAACGTCACAGGTGCGTCGTCCGGCCCTTTGGTATGATCGCGGGCATGAATCGGTGACGTAAGTGTTGATACCCTAGATCGACTCATATGACTTCATTGGGTCGATTTCCCAGTTAGTCTGTGTAACACTTCTGTCTTGTGCGTAATATACGCTGTCAGTAGGGAATCCGCTTATCTCGTTTTTAACTAAATTTACTGATGTAATTAAATTCTTCGACAAAGTTTGTTTACATATATCTGGCCGACAGTATAGAATACTCATCTCTCGCCCTTCGTCAAGTGGTTCATTCGTAGCTGTCATCATAGTGCTCTGGGATACACGGGAGATAGGCATAAACATAGTTCCAGAGAAGCCAGCTCAAGGCGATGGTAATCAGATAGTCACCAGAAAGCTGAGTGACCTTCGGTATATTTATCAGTCGCTATTCGGCGTCAGGAGGGGTATCGAAGTCAACACCGAGCGCACGGCATAGACAGTTGACAACGGCCAGAAAATCCAGTGGCCGAGGCTTCTCGGCAGCCATCAAAATACAAGCGGAGTCTTGTACATGCTACTAGATCATTGTAAGTCAATATAAGACGTATTACATCCATACGTCTGTAATTGGCAGCGTCTCCTTTACCCTTGCCACTACTTCAGTAGGGTCATACTATCCTACAACCTTCAAGTAACCTTCAGATTACGGACCCACAAGCGGGCCGTGTGTACACATGAAGATACGCTGCTCCGTCGGCATGTCCTCGCAGCGTGCTGTCTCATGCGGTCGTACCGCAAGATTGAACCGTTCGGTAATCGCTTTCACGAGGAGCTTGGACTGTGGTTTCATCGGCTGCATCTGTTCAAGCCGGACTGCCGGGATCAGGACGAGGTCGCTGTCGATGAGACGAACATCGAAATCGACAGCCAAGTAGTCTATATCTGGGCGGCAGTTGATTGTGGGATGCTCGAAGTACTGGCTGTATCTGTCTCTCCCGGCCGCGTGTCTCTTGGATTATGATATTACACGAGAAGCGTGAGGTAATCAGCCGCTCATCGAAGCCTGGTTCGGACTGTTCAAGTACCGAACCAGGCACTTCTGGCGATTTCTCGCCGGTGCATCACTGATTTCACAGATCATGACTCACTGCCGTTGCGACATTCCACAATGCGACGCTAACCTTGACACTTCTCTCTGTCTGGCCCAAACAGTCTTGGTCGGCTTTCCCATTCCTATCCTTTTTACGCAGCTAGACCATATGGTCAAACACCGATGTCAAAGGATCTCTCGCCAGAGGCCGATTGGAACGCACTCTACATAGATGGTGAGTGGACTAGCGGTCAAAGCGATGCAACGCTGACCGACGAAAATCCATCGACTCGGGAGGTATTCACTGAGGTCCCGGCTGCAACTGAGGCAGATGTCAACACCGCCTATGAGGCAGCAGCAGCGGCTCAAAGCGACTGGAAGGACCAGCCACCGGCGCGTCGACAAGCGGTGATTCACCAGTTCCTCCACGTTCTCCAAGAGAGCAGCGAGGAGATCATGAAGTTGCTGGAGAATGAGGTGGGAGGCTCCCGGATCATGGGTGAGACGTCGATACAGATTGCGTCTGACCACGCGAGCGAAGCCGCGACTCTCCCCCGACGTATGAAGGGAGAACACGTTGACTCGAATGTTCCAGGAAAGGAAAACCTGGTCCAACAGGGTCCTAAGGGAGTTGTCACGGTTATCTCTCCATGGAATTTCCCGCTCAATCTCTCGATGCGTGCCGTTGCGCCCGCAATCGCTGCCGGTAACGCTGTTGTCCTCAAACCGTCGTCCAACTCACCGATTACAGGTGGGCTTCTTTTCGGCAAGCTGTTTGAGCAAACTGAGCTCCCAGCTGGTGTCATAAATGTCGTGACTGGACGGGGATCGGAGATCGGTGACCGTGTCGCTGGCCATCCCGAAAGTGATGTAGTGGCGTTCACCGGATCGACGGAGGTCGGCCAGCACGTCTCCGGGATTGCGGGGGAGAACTTAGCGATCCCGGCGATGGAACTTGGCGGAAACAATGCCCACATTGTGACGGCCGATGCCGATCTCAACCGCGCGATCGACGGCGGCACCTTCGGGTCGTTCGTCCACCAAGGGCAGGTGTGTATCTCGATTAACCGCCATATCGTTCATGAAGACATCTATGATGAGTACGTCGAGCGGCTCGTTGACCGAGCGGAGTCACTGCCGGTTGGGAGTGCTCACGACGAGGATACGATTGTCGGGCCGATCATCGACGAATCCCAGCGCGACGAGATGCTTGGCTACATTGAGAAAACGGTTGATGCGGGTGCCACGCTCGAAACGGGTGGCGAGACCGTCGCGCTTGAAGGGATCGACGACTCCCTTGTTGTCGCACCCACTGTCCTTTCAGGTGTGACCAACGATATGGCCGCCGCCTGCAACGAACACTTCGGCCCAATCGCTCCTGTCATTCCATTCTCCGATATCGACAAGGCGGTTGAAATCGCTAACGACACCAAATACGGCCTTTCCGGATCTGTCCATGCTGGAGACCTTGCGGTTGGAAAGACGATCGCCGAACGGATGGAGACCGGGAACGTCCACATCAATGATCAGCCGATCAACGACGAGGCACACGTTCCGTTCAGTGGTACCGGTGCGTCCGGCGTCGGTACGTACAACAGCGACGCCTTCCTTCACGAGATCACTGAGACCAAGTGGATCTCGATTCAACACGAGGCACGCGAGTATCCGTTTTGAAGCTCTACTGAACTCTCACGTATCTAGTCGGACGACGGCTTTCGAAGATCAGGATCCAACGCCGAGTCGGATTCCGATTGCATTACTAGAGGTCGGCTAGGTCTCTAATGCACGACCAGTCTCGAAATCTATCTTAGCAGCACAAATTTCACGAGACGATGTCCATTAGAAATCGCACCTAGCCGACTTCAAATTCGATAATGATCGTTGGCGACATGAACGAGCAACGGTCAAGACCAAGGAGAAGACGCTTATGCCGCTTGCTGATCGGAGACCCGAGTAGATCGCACGCCTATCAGGTGCTCTCAGCGATGCTTGTTACAGTACCCCAAATCGAGTAGCATGCCGAGAGAAGCCCTCTCGTGGCACTGATACTTAAATTCTATCTAGTGTTGGGTGAGTAAAAGACATTTTCCAGAAATCCATCCTCCGAAGTAGGGTATTTCCAGTACAGGATTTGCTATAGTGATATGAGATTTATGTCTACCATGCATATTTTTGCGATATAGCCGTAGAGTTACCAGACTGTCGGCGTCTGGAAAGACACAATACCTATACGTAAGCTGTCCGTATCCCGCTCCCAACCGAATATGACCGACTCAGATTACCCCCAACCACAGCACACCGGCTTCTTCTGAGAGAAACCAGAGAGACAAGATCATGAGTAACGAGACTAATATCATATCACTCAGGTTTTCTGACTACAATGGTGATCTCCCTAGTGTCCATGTGATCGTTTCTGGATATTTGATCACGACGTGAGCTGAGGCGCTTACATACAAGCTGGGGGCATCGCGAGGTCGTATCACACCGACCACCTCGAACGCTCATGGAGTGCCCATTGGAGTTGAAGTCAGGCAGGTGATTTTTATGAACGTATAATATTAATATCAATTAAAAATGAAGAAGGCTATCTGAAGTAACTCCATAAGTACCCACCGGGAATGTGCAGACCAAGCACGTCAAAACGCTGTATCACGTCCCCCCGGACATTGATGCCTTGGAAGCTCGTATCGATCAGTCGATCACAGCTAAGGACGAGCAACCGGAACTCCTGCGGGGCTTTCCCAAAGCGGCTGGACTTTGGATGAGGGTATTATAGAATAACGCTAAGCTCGTGTCTCACCGTTAGGGTCGTGAGAGATGTTCAATATTGAGCTCACCAGATCTGTGTCGGTCTAACAGGGGCTTCGAAACTCAGTGGATGCTTGACTATAATATGAACTGTTTGAGGTGCTTGTCCTCGTTGGACCTTCATCTTACAAAAATAAATAACACCCGACAGAGGGGACGAATTCGTTCTATTCGTCGTCGACAGTCGATTTGATCGCTTGGAGTTGGTCGACAAGGTCGTCGGTTGACGCCTGTGATTCAAAGGTCAGTTCACCCTCGTGTTCGTTCTCGTGAACGTTAACGCCTTGGGTGTCGTCAGTATTCATTTCCTGATTTTTCTGCTCGGATTCATCGTAGCTTCCAAATCCCATATCTAACGAGGGTGGCGAGACGGACTAAAAACACCCGATTCGTTACTACTGTGATTGATCGGTCAGTCAGTGCTCAGAGCGGACGAACGAATCACCAACACCCGACAGCGTGCTTGTCGATGGGGTCCTTGCGCCGGGAGCGTGACACGGCGTCAATCCCAAAACTTCGGCACCGTCGCATCAACCTGATATCCCGCTCCTTGGTTACTGTCAGAGATGAGCGTTCGTCGATCGCCATCCATCGACAGTGGACCCATAACGTTCGTGAGCAAAATCTCTCGGGTTTCGGTCCGGTAGAGTTCGTACCATTCGTCCCCGTCGACGCTCGCGAGAACGACTGAATCCTCTGCGGTGTCGTGCATGGGTGAGTAGCCAAACGGCATGAGACAGAGTTCACGGCCCGACTCTACGTCCTCTCGAATGTGCCATCGACGACGAGCGTACATCTCCATCGTGTCATCGTTAGGATTCGTCTTTATCTGCACGTGTGGCCGAACCAGATCGCCCGCCCCGTCTGGCTCGTCGTCAGGTCCCTCACGTTCCCAACGGATGATACCCTCCGGGGCCCCATCCGTACCGAAAGCAACACAGTCCTTGAACGCCGCTATTTGTGTAATCATCGTCACACCACCGCGCTCGGTGAGTTCCTTCCAGGAGCTGCCGTGGTCATTGCTCCAGTAGATCTGTGAGTTTCCGTGATCACCGACAGCGACCCAGACCCGTTCGGCATACGGATCGTACTCCACGTCGTGAATATGGTTATTCGCGGCGTCCATATCGACCACCTCCGGTTCGAGCACCAACTCGAAGCTTTTCCCGCCGTCGGTTGAGATCAGCACCTCATTTGCATGGTTCCCGTTCTTGAAATCCGATCCCTCATAACAGGAGATAACCACGATGTTCTCGTGGACGGCGTGGCCCATGCTGTTGGAAGTTCGCCCCCAGTCGAATTCGTAGAGCGTTTCTGATCCGCTGAGATCTTCATTGAGTAGCTCCAGACGCCCTGTTGTCTCGTCGAAATGGCCGCCGATCCCGACGAGAATTCGACCGCTGTCGGGAACGATAACTGTTTCAACACGTTCATCCCCAAGCTTCGGGTCACCTTCGAACGAGTAGAGCGTTTCGGTCGTCTTCCACCAGTCGTCGCTGACTACCACCTCGGGACCATCGCGCCCGTACAGACGCCCGTCCTGATCGACCCAGACCGGTTGGCCCGCCTCTCGCTCGTTGCGAACATCGAGACTGTAGTGGGTGTACGGTCGGCCATCACCACCTTTCGGTTCTGGTTCCGTTTTTGGTTCTGTTTCCGATTCGTTCCCTGTGGGCTCCGTCTTCGTCGCGTTCTCGGGTTCGTCGTCCATCGAACAGCCTGCAAGCGTAACTCCCGTTCCTACTGTTGTGGCTGTTCGTTCGAGGAACCGTCTTCGATGCATAGAAAATATATAGTCTTCAGTGGAAAGTGCTTTCCTATTGACTACGAATGGCTGAACTAGATTGATATTGGTTGAAGAAAACTATAGTTCTAAACAATTTAGAAGTAATAAATATAAAATAAATACCAGATAACTATGTGGTGTTGAATAACACTACGTATACATTCAAAGTGGAATTTTTATCAACAAATTTCACATAGAATAGATGTCCTATACGAGCTGAGCGAGCAAACGTTTACGGACTATGAGCAGGCACGGGAGTACAGTCATGCACGCGATGAACGCATAGACGATACTGAGTCCAGTTACTATCCCAAACCGCCGTAGCGGTGGTGACAACGCTAGTGCTAGCACTCCGAAGCCAGCGGCTGTCGTTACTGCGCTTCCGAGCAACGCGCCGCCGGTTCCTGTGAGTGCTGCCGTCAATGTATCAGTAAGTGTACTGTGACGAGCACGTTCGTCAACGAATCGTTCGCTGACGTGAATGCTGTAATCCACGCCGAGCCCGATCGCCAAACTCGTGATAACGACAGTCTCGCTGTTGAACGGGATGTCGAAGACAGCCATCGTTCCAAGCAACCATGCGAGGGCAATGACCACTGGGATGAGCGTTACCACCCCCAGTCCCGGCGCACGGTAGCGCCACCAGTACAATCCGACGAGAAGAACAAGGATGACGCCAAGCGTGATAGCGAACCCTTCGATGAGGGTTTCGAACAGTCCACTCTGAACGACTGCAGTGATAACCGGACCGCCCGTCGCAACCGCTGTTACCGGTGCAGTTCCTTCGATCGACGCCGCGACAGCCCGGACATCGCCCGCGACCGACTGAGCAGAGGCGTTGCCCTGCACGCCGACGATCAGGCGTGCGGATTCGTACGAGCCATTGTCCGTCCTGTAGAGCACCGAAGCGGCTCGGTCGGGAGCGGTTTCGTACACGAGATCATACACTGCCTCGACGTCCCTGTCTGGGAGACCGTCACCGTCCGTGTCGCGTCTTTCGATCGCGGTGGCGACCGTCTGATTTTCGGCGGCGACGCTCCGGATAACGGACGCCGGACTCTCGATCGCAGCGCGACCATCGTTCCTAACGACGATCGTCCCATCGCGGTCTATGTCCTGTGTCGCGTCGGCGGCGGTGAGCACCGTCGGCGCAGTCACGTCGCCACGTATCAGTATCTGTCCCTCCGCGTTCTGTCCCCGTTGGCGGAAGTTATCACTCAGATAGTTGAGGTTTTCACTCGCCTCGTAGTTGCCGGGTGCGAACGGTTCTGGGAGCGAATCCATCCATTCCGGCGCGTCCTGTGGGATGAAATCGGCCTGATTGAACTCCGTATCGATACCGGCCGCCCCATAGACACCAGCGGAGGCGAGCAACACCGAAACCACGAGGACGACAACAGGGACACGCTGGACGAGCGTCGAAACGCCCGAGAGAACACGGTTCAACCATCCTGAACCGACGCCGACAGCGGGATTGTGCCGGTCACGGCCACGGCGCTCGAACACCCGTTCGAGTTCGAGTTTGAGAGCCGGAACGAGTGCACCAAAAACGAGAAAGATGGCAACGATGCCGACGCCGCTCAGGACAGCGAAATCCTGAATCGATTGCAGTGGGCTGGTGTAGTTCGAGAAAAAGCCAACGGCCGTTGAGAACGCAGCGGTCGCCAGCGCGAGCACAACACCGTCGATCCCGATACGCATCGCAGACGTTGGATCTCGTCGATCGATCGATTCGTCGCTGTCAAGCACGCCGTCTCGTGCCTCCCGATAGCGCATGACAACATGTAACGAGTAGTCGATACTGAGACCGATGAGCAAGAACGGTACGGCGATGAGCGTCGAGTTCGACGGTATTCCGAGCCATCCCTGTACACCACTGTACCAGACCATCACGACGCCGATCCCAGCGACGCTCACGAGCACGTCCATGAGATCTCGGTAGGCGATGGTGAGAACAACGAGAAGGAGGACGATCGCAACAGGGGTGATAATGATGAACGTATCACCGATCGCCTGTGAGGATTCCGCATCGATGATACCTTGTCCGAACACGAACGCGTCGGTAAAGTGCTTCTCGACCAGCGAATCGATCGCAACCTGAGCGTCGTTCACCGCCTGGGAAGTGGTGTTCGTCTCACTCGGACTCTGCTGAAAAACGAGCGTTGTTCTGGCCTCGGCAGTGGTCGTTCCTGGCGTATACTCCGTTGACAGGAACTCGGTTGGATCGCTACCCGATACGGTGCCGTTCGAGTCGAGAATGCGACTGAGATACGTTTCGACTTGCGTATCGGAACTGGTTTCGAGGGCTGTGATCTGCTGATCGAGCGTCGGTGACGACCGCTGGCGCTGCTCTGTAGCTGTTGTAGAACTGTTCTCGACGTTCGGCGTGGGTGCCTTGTTGGTTTGCTCGCGAGCGTACGCGACGTTTGCAACCGCGTTCTCGATGCCGATTACTCCTGTTTCGGTCCGAAGCGTCGCGTTAATAGAGCCGTTTTCACGGAGTTCCTTCTGCAGACGGAGACTTCGTAGTAACGACTCTCGTGTGAGTGTGTTACCACCTTCATCCCTGACGACGATTTGTGCAACGACAGCGTCATCGGTTTTGTACGTCGAATCGATCTGATCGAGTGCTGTCTGTTCCGACGAATCGATACCAGCCTGACCGATCTGCCCGTCTTCAGTTGTGCCGACGACAGCACCAGCACCGACAACAGTGGTAACAACTAGCAATAGAGCGAGTATCAGTTTACTGTGTGATGTGAGTAGCGCCGCGTACCGAGACGTGAACTTCCGGCTCATCAGTCACTGTCACCCCTCCGGTTGCGACATCGATTACTGCGTTCGGTCGTCTGTCGGAAAATCCGGTTCATACCCGTTCTCCGAGTGTGACTAATAAGGCGTAATGGACGATTCCCAAGACGTGGGGCAACTGGATATTACGCTACGGTTCTCGTCACATCGTGTTCGTGATGTTACACCCGATTTCTACGTTTCATAGAGTCCAACAATCATCACAATGAATCCGACGGAGATTATTACACTTTCGAGAAGCATTCCAATCGTGACTGATGCGCCGCCAATGTGGTGGAAGACGCCGACGAGAAACGTTCCGAGTGTGATAATCGCCAACCCGACGGCAAAATACTGGAGGCCTGCGATTCGAGTGCGACTGTAGGCTCTATACGCCATCAAGGAGACGATTCCTCCCAGGGTAAGTGCGGTGAGCTTAACGATGAGGAGCAAGCCAACGAGTAGGTCCATTATGATTCCTCTTTCATTGCTGACCAAAACGTAGCTAGTCGTTCTTCTGCGTCCCTCTCTCGACGCATAACTCTCATTGTGAACTCACCAGAATCGTCGAGACCGATCGAGATCTCCGTAAAGTCTCGTTCGTACAGCGTGGCGTTTGGGCCGTCCCGCCGAACTTCCGTATACTCTCTAACGAGAGCAGCTTCGCGAAGTAGTTCGAGCTTCCGGTACACAGTCGAATTAGACATACTACATTCATCAGAGAGTTGTCCAGCGGATTTTGGGTCGTCTAATTGTGTAAGTATCGTTCGACACTTGGTGTCGTCAAGCGATTCCAACACCGCTGGGAGGTCGGCATCGTCCCCTTCGCTCGATAGTAATTGGACTACTTCTGTCGATGCGTCTACCAAATCAGTCGACGGAATCAGTGATAGCCGGTTCGAACCAACGTGTTCTCCATCCATATCAAAAGTAATATAAGTACATGTCGTTTTGAGTGTCTGTACAGATCATCTCTCGAAGTATTCGCCCCTTATGACGGAGCGAATATAGGAATCACGATCAGTCCCACGCCTTGGGAACGGGGTAACCCCGGTCTCTGTGTGGCTTCTGGTTGGCTACTAAGACGGAGCAACGTTCCCTTACCCGAAGCACTCCGTTATTCGTCATCAATCGTTCAATCGGAATTAATATTTGGGTTCACTGCTGCGTCGCAATTAGCCTACAAATTACGATGGTACGTGCCGATGTTAGTGAGATACGTTGTAATATTGGGAGACCGATCGTGAACGGAGTTCCGGTCCTCGGTACCAAGGGGCAGTCGACTCTCAGTATCGTTCGGTTGCTTGGGAGACGCGATATCTGCGTCGCAACCTGAACGAATCAACGACGCTCCATCCGATCTCGGTCAGTGCAGCTGTCCTATTTGGGTTCTTTCACCACCGACCAGCGCGGTTCAAGATGGACCGGACGATCAAACACGACACACAAAGACGACAATGACAAACATAATCTGGATCACGATCGAGAGCACTCGGGCGGACCACACGTCACTCCACAGCTACGATCGAGACACGACGCCGAATCTCCAGCGAATCGCTGACTTGGATGGCGGTCGATCGTTTTCAACGTGTATCAGTCACGGGATATGGACGCGTTCGTCGAGCGCATCGATCCTCACCGGAACGTGGCCCTCCCGTCACAGGGCAGGGATGGACAGCGAACGAATACCCACCGAACTGATGACTGTTCCTGAACTGTTACGAGAGGAGGGATACCACACTGCTGCGATGTCTCCGAATGCCAATCTAAGCTCAGGGACGGGTCTTGACCGTGGATTCACCGATTTCATGTGGATCGACAAGTCTACTCTTCTCGATGATATGAGCAAGGCTACTCTTCTCAAATATCTCTTTAACATCAGAACCCACGGCGGTGGACTAACCAGAGATACGTGGCGACACAACACAGGGTACATGATGCTGGACATGACCAAGCGGTGGCTTCGGTCGTTTCTGCACTCGACTGAGCCGTTCTTTCTGTACTTGCACTTCGGTGATCCACACCACCCGTATTATCCACCGCTGCCGATACTGAAGCGTGAGACCGCACGTCTCGGCCTCTCTCCGAAAGAAGCGGAAGAAATCGCTCTCCACCACCACTCCCATATCGACGAACTCGTTGCCCAGGGATGCCCGTACACCGAAGAGGAGTGGAGAGCACTCACGGCGTTGTACGACGGGGGTATTGAATACGCTGATAAGATCATCGGTGAACTCTTCGACTACGCCTCAGCACTGAACCTCGACAACACCGTTTTCGTCATCACAGCTGACCACGGCGAGTCGCTGGGAGAACAGAACCTTCTCGGTCACAAAATCGGCGTGCATGACGGCCTTATCCACGTTCCGCTCATCGTGTACGGTTCGGAAGAGATGCTGGACTACGCGGGAGAGACGATACAGCATATCGATGTCATGAAGACCCTCCTTGAGTCGATTGGCTCCGATACCAGCCAGTTACAAGGTATCGACCTCAGAAATGAGACGCGAACTCACACGATCACACAGCGCGGCCCGTGTCGACGCCAAAGGACCCTCGACGCCTACCGGGAATTCAATCCTGATTTCGATGTTTCGCGGTATCTCCCTGGGATGCTCACCGCCATTCGAACAACGAAATTCAAATATCTGAAGGGTGAAAATGACTCCAGACTTTACCGGTTACCAGACGAGAACACCGATGTAGCCGCTTACTATGACAATGTGACTCAACAATTTGATGAGAAGCTAACTCGATGGTGGGAGCACAGCGGAAAGCCGATCACTGATTCCGAACCAATCGACAGCGCATTCACGGAAGCGCTGCGCGAACAACTTACCGATCTCGGCTACTTCGTCGAATGAGGCTATGGCCGTGACTCGCTTTCAGCCGCTCCAAAAATCGGTGGGATTCGTACCGTGAGTACTGTCAGTGCTGTCTCCCGCGAACCGGCGAAAAAGTTGGCCGCTGTCCATAGTGTGTTACTGCTGTGCTATTTCCAGCGAGCATCACAAGCCACACAAACAGTGGCCGGTGTATGCGGTTACTCTACGCAGGGAAACACACGCCGCAACACTATCCTAACAACTCATATTTACACATATTTAGGAAGACAGTGTAACGTGCGGATTTCACAGCTGAAGACTAACTGATAGGAGATTCTCTCATCCTCACTGTGCACGCTGTCCACGGTAACATTGTAACGCCACTGTCGTATTCATTTGATTTTAACACACATGGTAATCGTGCGATCTATGCTAATATACCAAAGATACGTTATAATCATCGACAGTTAAATGGAAGCTACGTATCAACAGACATTGTTTACACAATACGAATAATGTATTACTGTGATCGATTTCCCGGAAACCCTACTAGCCGAGTCGTACGCATCTGTACACGGATAGACTGGGACGCTGTTTCGGGCGATTATTAACTCGCCCGAAGGTTTATGTTTCTAGTACTGAGATTTCACTTCATGTCTGCATCCTCTGAGGAGCAGTTGCCTCGGCCGAGAGATCTTTGTGTGGAGTACGAAGCGGAACCGATCAACGTTGACCCGACGACACCGCCGCGATTCTCCTGGCAAGTTGAAACGAATCACCGCGATGTTCGCCAGACCGCATATCGCGTCATCATCGGCCGGGAAGAAGAAACCGTAGCAGAAGGCCGCGGCGATCTCTGGGACTCCGGCCGCGTTGACTCATCAGCGGCGACGGGCGTGCGCTATGGTGGACCGTCCCTCGCGTCGAATGAAACGTACCACTGGTCAGTAAAGGTCTGGACCGATACGAGCGAGACGGACTGGGCAGCACCGGTTCCGTTCTCAACGGCGCTCGAACCCGAGGAGTGGCGGGGTGAGTGGATCGCTCACCAGCCCGGAGCTGGTGATGTTGACGGCTGGCGCAGCCAGTGGCAAGATTCGAAATCAGCGAGCGAGGAGTGGGTGCAGGTCGATCTGGGCGACATCCGGGACGTTTCCGAGATCACGCTCCACCCCGCCAATCCTATCTCTATCGTTCGGACACCCGACACTGTGCCTGTCACAATGTCGTGGTCTGACAACCCCCTCGCGGAGTTTGGATTTCCGGACGCCTACCGCGTCGAAGTGGCAGACGATCCTGATTTCGCGGCGGCAACCGTTGTCGCTGAGTACACAGCTGAGTCTGCGCCAAAGCTGGACGACCCAGCGGGGCAACCTGACGACAGCGTTGCCCCGCGAACCCACGACGGGTTCGACGCACGCGGACGGTACGTCCGCGTCACCGCAACCGATCTCTCCTCAGTTCAACCAGCCGCGAGGTCGATATCGAGCGTTCGGGATGTCGACCGGTGTGTCGAATCGATCGATGCGTACGCGTGTTTTGCTCTCGCTGCGCTCACTGTCCGGGCCGATGACGGGACGAACCTCACGCCCGGTGATATCGAGACATCATCGTCTGTTGAGACGGACACGTGGAGTCGTGACTACCTGATTGACGGTGGTACCGAGTCTCAGCTGGCGTCTTCTTCACCGCTGCTCAGGAATGAATTCTCGATCGAGAAGCCCGTCCGTTCAGCGCGAATCCACGTCGCTGCGGTGGGGTACGGGGAACTGTACGTCAACGGCGAGCGCATCAGCAATCGACAGCTCGACCCTGCGTGGACGGATTATGAGCGCCGTGTTCTGTACGCGACACACGACATCTCGGACCAACTCCGAGAGGGTTCGAACGCGCTTGGGTTGTGGCTCGGTCGTGGTTGGTTCGCTAAACGCAGCTCCTACTGGCTCTCCGACGGCTCACCGCGCGGCCGCGCAACCCTGACGATCGAATTCGAGGACGGGACGACCCGAACCCGGTCGACAGACGGCAACTGGCTGGCGACTGGGAGTCCGTTGCTCGAAAACGACATCTACGATGGCGAGCACTACGACGCCCGGCGGGAAGCGAGTGGATGGAGCGAGTCAGATTTCGATGACAGGGACTGGGACCCAGCGAGCGTCGTCGATGGTCCTGGCGGAACGCTCCGACCGGAGCGGATCCAGCCGATGCAGGTGGTCGACACCTTCGATGTCGTCGAGGCCTCCGACCGCGAGGACCTCTCCGAGCGCGAGGTGCCCGACCGCGAGGACGGTCCAATCGTCGACTTCGGACAGAATCTCACCGGATGGGTGGAGATCGAGATCGACGGCGCGGACGCAGGGGATGAGATACGGCTTCGTCACGCGGAGGCGCTCACCGCCGACGGTGAACTCTCCACCACGGATTTGCGGAGCGCCGACGCGACCGACACGTACGTCGCCCGCGGTGACGGAACCGAGACGTACGAACCCCAGTTCACGTATCACGGCTTCCGATACGCCCAGATATCGGGCTACCCGGGTGAGTTCGATCCTGACGCAGTGACAGCGAAGGTCGTCCACACAGCCATGGAACCACGGGGCGAATTCGCCTGTTCGAACGATGATCTGAACCAGGTCCAGCACAACGCGGTATGGGGATTACGTGGTAATACCCACTCGATTCCGGAGGACTGCCCCCAACGTGACGAACGCTTCGGTTGGACCGGCGACGCCCACATTTCGACCCGGGCGCTGCTGTTCAACTTCGACGCGGTCCGGTTTGACGAGAAGTGGGCGCGCGACCACGACGACGCTGCGTCCGAGATGGGGTACGTCCCAGACGTTATTCCGAACAAAGCTGCTGAGACCCCCGCTGATCCAACGTGGTCGATCACGCGCGTGATGGTGCCGTGGTATCTCTACAAACACGACGGCGACATCGGCGTCCTCAGAGAGCAGTATGAGGGGATGCGGGCGTACGTCGAGTACTGGCTCTCAGTTGCGGACAACGGTATCCTCCCCGATACATACGGGAAGTACGGTGACTGGCTCGCGTTCGAGAACACCGAGGGACGTCGCGGACTTCCACACGACCTCTACAACACAGCGTTTCTCTACCAAGTCACCGACACGTTCTCGAAGATCGCCGCCGTTCTCGGGAACGAGACGGACGCCGACGCCTACCGCCACCGGGCCGACGTGATCGCCGCTGCGTTTAACGACCGCTTTTTCGACGCCGACGCGGGCGTGTATGGCCCAGGAACGCAGTCGTCGTACGCCGTCCCGCTGTTTCTCGGAATGGTTCCAGAGGGAGACACCGAACTCGTCGCTGAAAACCTCGCTGCGACAGTACGGGCAGACGGCAGCAAGCTTCAGACTGGCTTTCTCGGGACACGGCCGCTTATCCATACGCTCGCGGCCCACGGCTACACGGAACTCGCCTACGAGGTTGTGAGCCAGCCCGACCAGCCCGGTTGGGTGTACATGGCTCGCAACGGTGCGACGACACTGTGGGAGCGCTGGAACGCCGACGAAAGCGTCGGCTCCGGAATGAACTCGCTTAATCACTCACCGTTCACGCACGTTTCTGAGTTCTTCTATGCGGTGTTAGCGGGCATCCAAGTAGCGGATGCGCCTATGACCGAACACGTCACGATCGCTCCTGCTCTGGTCAACGATCTTGACTGGGTGGACGCGAGCGTCGAGACGCCGAACGGAACCCTCGCGGTCGCGTGGGACCGAGATGGAGACGAATACCGACTCAGCACGACAATCCCGTGGAACACGTCTGCGACGATCAGACTGCCCGAGGCCGCCGATGCGACTGTAGCGGAGTCTGGAACGAAACTCCACGGGCGCACCGATGGGTCCCTCTCGGGCCTCCGTACTATCAACCGAGACGCCGGCGACGTAGTCCTCGAAGTCGGATCTGGTACGTACGAATTCGAGGTTGTATAGTTGGGATCTCCTTCGTCGCTTGATCCGACGAGTGTTTAGATCGTTTCTCCTACAGGTGGTCTCCGATCAACGGGCGTCTCCTGCCCGCCGAATGAAGTACACCCCAGTGAGCACGTATATCCCTCCGCTGATCCCATTGATGAGCACCGGATCCCATGGCGTATCAGCTGGCATTTCTGTGATCAGTGGCGTCACCAGAACGAGCACACCCATTATGAAGATGACTGAGCCAGCAAACAGTTCGACCGGAAGGTCGTATTCGTTTTGGTCGGACGCTTTGCTGGTCTGATCGTCGGTAGCCGATACATCTGGGGTCGTTGTCTGTGGGTTATTATCCATTGGAATCACCTAGAAGATAACAGCTGCACCGATGAACGTCAGCACGGCGAGCGCCGTTGTTACCACCGATGCTCGTTTCACTACTGGTGAAATGGTTGTCATGTTTTCGTTTCGGACTGATGAGAGGAATTCCGTCGGGGTTTCCCCGTCGCTCGGGGACGTGAACGCGCTCACGACGCCCACCACCGCCATAATCGTGGTGAGTGAATACAGGGATCTGATGTACGTTGCGTCGTGACCGAGTTTGACCCCGAGATACACGCTAAATGTTAGGCCGAACACAATCCCAGCCAGCGCGCCAGTGGTCGTCGCCCCGTCCCACAGCCCGCCGACGATCGCAACCGCAGCGAACGTGGGCATGATCGTCACCAACAACGATTGCGCAACCAAGTACATTGAATCTTGCAGCGAGAAGTAATACGCCATGCTGATCGATATCAGGACGAACAGAACGCCCGCGACGTGGCTGACTGTAACATAATGTTCGGCTGCCCGATCGGGGGCAACGTGTTGCCGGTAAATACGCTCTGTGAGCAACGTCTGAAAGTTGTTGAGCTGTGAGTCGACACTGGATAGAACGCCAGCGAGTAGCCCGACGATCACCACCCCATAGAGACCGGGCGGGATGATCTCACGAATCAGTACCGGCATTGCTTGGTCAGACACCGCGAGATTCGGGTAGAGCGCTGCTGCAGCAACCCCTGGGAGCAAGATGAACAGCGGTACTAATACTGCGTACCAGATGCCGGTGTACAGAAATCCGAGCTGTGCAGATTCCGCACTCTCGGCTGCCAACGGTCGCTGTAGGATCTGTGATTCTGCACCCCAATACGCGATCGATTGGGCGATAAAACCCATGTACAGTAGCGCCACAGCGACCGGACCGCCAAACGGGAAGTCAGCTATGAGGGGATGGTTCGACGGCGTCATCGTTCCCTGATACGATTCGATGCCCTCGATGAGTCCTGCTATTCCCCCGACCAGATCCAGCGTCATCGGCAAGATCAGGGCAAGCGGGATGAACATAAGGACGAACTGGATCGTGTCGGAGCCGGCAACCGCGCCGAAGCCCCCGAGCAGCGTGTAGGTCGTTCCGATGATCACCACGACGCCAATCGAGAGCCATAGATCCCATCCCAACAGCGTGTTCAACACGAGTGATCCCGCGTAGATGTACAATCCCATGTTGATGACCATCCAGACGAACGTCCAGATGAAATCGTACGCGTCACCGACCGGACTTCCGAACCGTTCGTTGAGCCACTCACCCAGCGAGAAAGCCCGAATCTCACGGATGAAAGGAATGATCGCAATCGTCCCGACGACGATACCGATCGCGGTCGAGATCGGGGTCATGAGCGCAATGACCCCGAACGAATAGGCGAATCCAGCCATTCCGATGAAATCGTTTGCGTTCAAATTCGTTGCGACCGTGGAAAACGCTTGTATCCACGGTGGAAGTGACCGATCTGCTAAGAACGTGCTCGCGGAATCGACCGTGTTTCGGCGCATGTACGCGCCGAAAACGACGATTGACAGCACGAACGTTACAATTGCTATCCACTCCGTTACAACGAGTGTTGGTGAACCTGCTGTCTCCATGTTACAGTGAAACAATTGCACATGATTTTCTTATAGCTTATCATCCACGTATGAATTCACACGTAGGCGTTGTGCAGCCGACTGTGTCCGGTATCGCCGGACGCGTACTAAAGGAGCGTATGGCCTGTTATAGCTGCTGTACGAAGACATATTCTAGAATACCGTTCGTGTCTTGTGTCCGGCGATACCGATACACCTCCGTTTTCGTTGTTCGATGCTAGGGCAGGACAGTTAGTCCTTCGAACTACCATTGCCATATTAATAAATTAAAATACATGTAGTTATTAAATATAATTCGACAGGCCACGAAAATATTTGTACGATAGCATTGGACAACTCGAATGTGATGTCGGGACAGTAATGCAACCATCAGTAGCAGGAGTTCTGTTGGATCAAGAGGTTACACTGGAGACATATTACAACAGTACGACTGTAATCTCACATCCGATCGACCTGCTCAAGATCCGTGGCTGTTACAATCCTATCAATTTTATTTCCATACTATAACCGTTGTTGTATTCAATACAATATTATGTTCTATCCCTTTGATTGATTTCTCAGACAAATTTGATACATCTCCCACAGTGGTAGCTCCGAGATGTCCTATACGGATGCCTCCTGTGTATCTGATCATTGACGCGTGCCGTCCTCTGATGACACGGACAAGAAATTAGCGCATCTATTTTTCCTTTTTCTATAGTTGTTCGTGTCAATATTCATTTTTGTAGCATTCTATATCAGAATATATAGGTTTTTCAACCAATAATACAAAAATAGGTAACACAAACTGTCCCATAAGTCACCCACGTGTTAGCATTCAATACTATCCGTCATCTCCGGACAGGTGAACAGCACTAGCCGAACCCTCAAAACAGTGTTCGTCAATCGCACTGACTATACCGCATTACTGTATCCTCCCAGAGAATCGAATCCTCCGAAGGGAATCCCGTCTGACCTATCGTGTATCGTCAAGGATTATACAAACTAGGGTGAACTTCTTCTATGATGGCCCGCACCCGACGTCGATTTCTTGAATCAACCGGACTCGTGCTCGCTGGTTCGCTCAGTAACAGATTCGTTGCCGGTAGCTCTGATTCTGCTCTTCCGACCACGTACGATTGGCCGATGGCGCGGTACGACCCTGCCGGGACCGGCCACCATCCGACGGCATCGGGTCCCAAAGACGACGTCAGGATCGCCTGGACTCACGACACGACGGACTGGTTTCTGGGAACAGTTCCACCGATCCGACGAGGAAAAACGATCTACGCTGTGGGGAACGGACTACTCGCTCTCGACAGTGAAACCGGAGCACAGCAGTTCAGTCATCCTGGTCCGTATCGCTCCAGCCCCGTCTGTGTTCGGTCTCCGATCTACGACACCGCCACGCTTGCAGTGACTGCTTCATCCGGTGTTTTCGGATTGAACGCTGATGGTGGACTCGATGTTCCGTTGTCAGATCGGTCGTTCGGTGCGCAGCGATGGACAGCGTCCCCTCTTCGAGGGCTGGCTTTTTCGGTCCGACTGGCTCAGTCGTCCCCCCTGTTGCTGCTGACAGAGCGATCTACACCCCACTTCCGGCCACGGATTCGATCGCCTCACTCGATCCGAGCGATGGGACGATCCAGTGGCAAAAGACACCCCACGAAGACGACTCGGTCAGCGTCGAATTCAATAGACCCGCCGTGAAAGATGATCTCATCTTCGTTACGAGCTGGCCCCAGCGAGTGACCGCCTACCGCACCGACACCGGAGTCAAACGCTGGCAACGAGAACTTGACGAACAGACGCTTTTGCCACCAGTAGCGACCGAGGAAGGGGTTGTCGTCCCGTCTCGCACCAGTGTTCGTTTACTCGACGCTGCCGACGGCTCCGACCTGTGGAACCGTAGTCTCGATGGGAATGCGGTCGAGAGTGCACCAGCGGTAGCCAGCGGAACGATCTTCGTTGCCGACGAACGGGAGTTTCTCCACGCGCTCGATCTCGTGACGGGCAAGCCACTGTGGACGCTGCCGTTCGATGGGCCAACGTCGCCAGTCGTGGCTGACGATATCGTGTACGCGGTTCGATCGGCAGTCTCGTTGGTCGGTATCGACGCCAAATCGGGTGAGAAACGGTTCGAGTATCAGCCATCACAAGTTCCGTTGTCGGCACCGATCGTCGGTGATGGCGTCCTCTATGTCACCAATCGCAATCGAGTAATCGCTCTGGAGGAAGCGACATGATGCCGGTCACTGTACTGAGGGAAGCGGGATCGCGCATTCGCCACGATCCGGCTCTCGTCGGACCGTTCGCAGTCGCCGGGCTTTTCGTCATGCTCGCAGATCTGCTCCGCGAGTTCGATCCGATCCCGGTTGCGACGCCGGTTTCGTTCGGGCACACGTTCAGCATCCAGTATTCAATCGTGCCGAAAGGCACCGCCCGAACGATCAGACACATCAATGCGTTATTCGATCTCCGGGATCCGTATCTTCTCGGCGCTGTTGCGCTCGAACTCCTCGTTTTGCTGGCCGTCGGACTCGCTGGCTGGCTGACGATCACGCGCGCGCTGCGCGTCGAGCGTCGTCTTGATTCGCTCGCCAGATACATCGGATTCCTATTTGTAGTGACTCTTCTCTTTCGGATAATGGATTTCCAGACGATCACCGTCGGTAGCTTACTGCTCTTCATACTGATGGTTCTCGCTGCCTTTCTCGTACTGATCCGTCTGTTTTTCCTCCCTGGTCTGCTGGTCCGTGGCTGTCGATACACAACAGCGCTCCAAAAAAGCATCCGCACGGCCGTCGGAGAGCGATGGACTCTGTTCTGTCTCATCATCGTCTTTGGATTCGCGTCCTGGGGGTTGGCGCAAGTCCCGATCGTGGGTGGAGGACTGAGTACCGTGGTGGTGGCACCGATTCACGCTGTCTCGATCGCTGTTTTACTCGACCGAAACAGCGCAGTGATCGTCCGTGCAGATAGTCGATCCGGTTGAGACTGAACCGATGGCGGGGTAGCTGATACCGAAGCTCCGACTCGAGTAGAACGAGCCACTCCCCCTCTGTGACTCGATCAGGGAAGCAGTCGGTCGATGCTGGACCCACACACGGAGGTTCTACCGCCACCGTTCTCTTCGAACGTCATGTGGTGCTCCTGTCCTCGTTTGGTGCACGTTTCGAGGCTCGTACGAACGTGAGTCTCGTTGTTACCGAGATCTTCGACGACGTAGACCGTGACGTTGCCGGGTGTCCATCCATCGATCGTCGTCGTCACTGCCTCACCTGGATCGACCGATATTCCTTGGGTCGGGATACCGTCGTCGGCCAGCGTCACGTTTCGGAATCCATCTGGCCAGATCAACTGAGAGAGGGTCGCAAGTCGTCGTTCTCCGTCTCGTGTGGTGACCGCGAAATTCATGAGCAACGCCGTTCGCCTGTCTTCAACGGTGTACGCAGTCACTCGGTACGTCGTGTCGCCGTCGTTCGTAGCCGTCATTGTCGGCGGAGCATCGACCGCTTCACCGGCGATCATAGAGAGTCCGCTGAGGAGGATCAGACCAGCGATGAAGATGATCGTTCGTCGAGATACCATACCAGAAATAGCAGAGGCCCAACGGAAATAATCCATCCATTCTGGCCACTCAAGCCGGAGCGGCTGATAACCGCTGACATTCACTACCGACTCGCGTTCGACGGCTCTCAGGGTTTGGGGCAGTCGGCCACTGGTGTCGCTGAAGCTTCTCCACTCACCCGCTTGCAATCGTATCTCAGCGTCTCCCCACCGTCAGCTGGCTTTTGCTTCACAGCGAGGATCTGTGATCTGTCGGTGTCCCTATCGGATCGAGATTGCGGCAACCGTCGCTGGCGGAAGTTCCACCGTGCACGTTCCATCAGTGTCGGCTGAGATGGCCAGTTCGGTAGCCACGAACTCGTCGGCGTTGTCCGCAGTAGCCACAAGATCTGGTGCTTGATCCGCAAAGAGGATCTCACCGTTAGCCTCCGTCTCGCTCGGACAGTCGCCTTCGAGTGAGATTTCGACAGTGTGTTCTTCGAGACAATCGAGGTTCGTGACAGTGACGTACGTCTCCTCGTCAGCGATCGAAGCGGAGGCACCAACCAACGTGAGATCGTCGTCCGCTACTTCACGCGTCGGCGCGGCAACGGATGTCCGGACGGCTTCGTTGCTCTTATGGGGGGCGTACAGATCGAAGACACGGTATGTCGGACGCGCCCACGCGTCGTTTTCGTCGGTTTCGACGAGGCACTGAAGGACGTTGACAGTTTGGGCGATGTTCGTCATCGTCACGACATCACTATGATCGTTGAACACGTCGAGGACCGCCGCCGCTGAAAGCCCATCGAGAACAGTTCCCGGCTGTTCGAGACCGCTCTCAGCTGTGGCTTCGGGATGCCAGGCCCCCCACTCATCGACGATGACACCGATATCACGCGTCGTGGCAACCGCATCGATCGCGGCGGCTATCCGCTCGATGTGGCGCTCCATTTCGAGCGCTTCAGCGAGGAATTCGTCGTAATCGTCTTCGTCGGCCTCGGAAACGCTCATCGTCCGACCGTAGTAGTGGTGCAACGTGAGATGGTCGAGCGGGAACGATTTTCCCCACGGAGCACCGGCGACCTCTTCGAGGAACCGACGGTTCCACTCGTGGCCTTCGTAGCCGCATGCGATGAGTTCGAGATCGTGGTCAAGCAGTAGGGCGTCCGTGGTTCCGACGTAGGTCGCAAAGCGTCGGTACTCCCGCGCGTACTGTTCGGGGGTCATCCGACCGCCACAGCCCCAGTTCTCGTTTCCGAGTCCCCAGTAGGTGACGCCGTAGGGTTCCTCGTGACCGTTCTGTCGGCGTCGGTCTGCCAGTTCGGTGTCGCCGCCGTAGTTGCAGTACTCTACCCAGTCCGTGGCTTCCTGTGGGTCGCCGGAGCCGACGTTCGCGGCGAGATACGGCTCTGTGTCGAGGCGCTCACAGAGCGCGAGGAATTCGTCGGTGCCGAACGCGTTCGATTCTTCGGGCGTCTCTTCTGGCCCTTGTGCCCAAAAGAGGTTGCGGCGACGGGGTCGTTCATCGCGCGGTCCGACGCCGTCTTTCCAGTGATAATCATCAGCGAAACACCCGCCGGGCCAGCGGAGGACCGGGAGATCGAGATCTTCGAGCAAGGAAACGGTGTCGTCGCGCAAGCCGCTTTCTTCCGCGCTGTCGCTGTGCCAGATCCCGCCGTAAATACAACGACCGAGGTGTTCAGAAAAGTGACCGTGTACTTCCGGTGCGATTTGATCGATAGTCGCCTCAGTATGAACCGCTATGCGTGCCTCAGCCATACATTGATTGATATTTGTACATACCATATTAATACTTCGGGTCCTATCGTTCCAATGCCCCATCACTGAGACGACAACAGATCTCCGGATCGATGGAACTGGTAACCGGTTTGGGTTCCTATGTCCGTTCTGTGCTGGGACAACACATGATGACTAGTACCATCAAACATGAAAACGACAATAGAAGTAAAATATATATGTATATGTTTGATTGGTGCTGTTGTATGAGAGCAGGTGACAGAAGAGAGAGACCACGCTCCCGTTCGAGCGGTCGGGACAGCCAGAGTTACACGAGCCGTCGGGGGCTGTTGCGAGCAGCGGGTGCTGTCGGGCTTGCCGGACTCGCTGGCTGCACAGGGTTCGTCGGTAGCTCCTCGGACGGCATCGAGTACTGGACGTTGTTCAGCGGCGGTGACGGCGCAGTCATGAAGTCGATGGTCAACGAGATTAACGACAGCGGCGACCACGACTTTCAGATCAATCGACAGCGGGTTCCGTGGGACGAACACTATCGCCGTCTGTATACCTCAATGGTCGGCGGGAATCCGCCGGACATCGCCGTGATGCACTCGCGGATGATGAACGAATATCAGGACAATCTCGTGCCGGTCACCGACGAGATCGGCACGGAGCCGTACCTCACGGACGTTGCTCAGGGTGGAATGGTCGACGGCGAACAACTCGCTGTTCCGATCGATACCCATCCGTTGGGACTCTATTACAACAAGGAGATTTTCGAAGAAGCCGGATTAGATCCCGAGAAGCCGCCGAACACGCCGGATCGGTTCCAGGAAGCCGCTGCTGCGATTATCGAAAACACCGACTACTACGCGTTCGATTTCCCCGAAGGGGAGTATCACGCAGAAACGATGTGGATGTTGCTTCACGGTCGGGGTGGCAAGGTTCTGACCGACGACTACGAACCCGCGTTCGATACGCCAGACGGTCGAGCAGTCGTTCAGGAGATGCACGACTGGGTCCACAAACACGGGTGGGCACCCGTCGATCCGGTAGCGGGGTGGGAGGCGTGGAACCGGGGTGAACTCGGGATGAGGATCGACGGGACGTGGCACGTGACCGTCGTCCGGGAGGTAGGGTTCGAGTTCGGTATGACGAAACCGTTCGTCATGCCGGGCGCAGACAATCCCGTTACGATCGGTGACAGCCACACACTGATCATTCCCCAGAGCGAAGAGCGCGACCGGAAGCGCCTCGAAAACGCGATCGAGACCATTCGCTTGCTTTCCCAACAGTTCAACGACAGATGGGGACGGAAAGCCGGTCACCTTCCTGCCAGCAAGGCGGCGCTCAAAAGCGATTCGCTCCGGACATCGAAGACGTGGGAACAGACGCTCGGAGTGTTTCATGATATGGTGAACAACGATCAGTTCATTCGGCCGCCGGCGACGCCGAACGTCGAGGAGTACACTGAAGCGATCTATCAGCCCCTCGATGACATGCGCGCCGGGAACATATCTCCCGATAAGATGATCAAAACCGCTGTGAACGGCGTCGAACAAGCATTCAACAGAAGATAATGGCACAATCAACCCAACAGACTGACGCAGACGGATCGGGACTCGACCGCTCGAAGTCGATGACACGCGAGTGGATTGCGGGAGCTACGTTTTCGCTTCCGTACATCCTGATTGCCGGAACGTTCCTCTTTGGCCCGCTGGTGCTCGCGCTGTACATGAGTCTCCACGACTGGAACGCGCTCGCCCCGGCCCAATCGCAGTTCATCGGCTTTGAGAACTACCAGATTCTGCTATCTGACCCTGACTTTTGGAACGCGCTGTGGAACACCCTTTATTTCGTCTTTCTGACAGTCCCGCCGATCATCATCGGCTCGCTGTTGCTCGCGCTCGGCGTCAACCGTGACGTGAAAGGCAAATGGCTGTTGCGAACGATCTTTTTCAGTCCGTACGTGTTGACCGTCGCGGTCGTCGGGCTTCTCTGGACGGAACTGTTCAACGCTTCGGGACTGATTCCCTACCACATCGGTGGGGGGAACTGGTTGACATCTCCCGAGCTTGCGATGCCGGGGATCGCGATCGCAACGATCTGGTGGCAGTTGGCATTCAATTTCATCATCCTTCTGGCCGCGCGCCAGAACGTTCCCGACCGACTGTATGAAGCGGCGAAACTGGACGGGGCGAGCACGGGGCAGATGATGCGCCACATCACGATCCCACAGATGCGAAACCCGCTCGTCTTCGTCGTCATCGTCACCTTTGTCAATTCCTTTCAGGTGTTCGGTCAGCCGTTCATCATGACCAACGGCGGACCAACGTTCTCCACGACGACAATCGTCCTTTACCTCTACGAGACGGCCTTTACCGGCCGGGAGTTCGGCTATGCCGCTGCGGTCGGCTACGTCCTGTTTATGATCCTGATTGCTATCTCGGCAACCAACTACTACTTCCTCGCAGGTGATGATCAATGAGCACCGAATCATCCGTTCTCGGGAACGTATCGCTGTCGAGCGACCGCCTTCGAACCATCGCCTTGTACGTCGGTCTGTACGGAACGGCGGGTCTGTTCCTCGTCCCATACTGGTACATGTTTGCGACATCGTTCATGACACGCGAGCTAGTATATTCAGAGGTCCCGCATCTAATCCCGTGGGATCTAACGCTGCATTGGTATGACTACCTCCTCACGAGTTCGCTAGTCGTTCAGTGGACCGGCAACACGATCATTCTCGCCGGGATCACGACGCTCGTCGTCCTCTTAGTCGACGCGATGATCGCGTATTCGCTGACCCGGCTCGATTGGCCCGGTAGGCGCGTGATCTTCGGGGTTATCGTGGCGAGCTTCATGGTGCCCGGTATCATCAACCTCGTTCCCGTGTACATCATCGTGAGTGAACTCGGTCTCGTCAACTCCATTTGGGGTGTCGTCCTTCCGAGTGCTGCCAACCCGCTCGGCGTGTTCATGCTCGTCCAGTTTTTCAAAGACCTTCCTGAGGAGTTGGAAGAAGCCGCTCGCCTCGATGGGTTCTCGCGCCTGCGAATCTTTACCCACATCGTACTGCCGCTGATGCGGTCGGCACTCGCGGCGCTCGGACTGTTCATTTTCATCTGGACGTGGAACTCGTTCGTCTGGCCGCTGTTGATTCTTCAGAGTGAGACGATGTACACGCTGCCGATCGGGCTGGTGACGTTACAAGAGAACATGGGCGTCACCGAACCGGGTGTGATCATGACGTCCGCAGTCATCGCCTCGGTTCCGCTGCTGATCCTGTTCCTCGTCATGCAAAAGCAGCTCGTCCGGGCCGTCGAAATGCAGGGGACGACGAAATGACCGAGACGAACCTCGATCCGATGTACGCCTCCATCAAGCGGACCGGACGGTTCGTCTGGGAACACCTCGTGTCCATCGTCTCGATCAGCGTCGTCTGGTTTCTCGCGTCGCTGCCGATCGTGACGGTCGGTCCTGCGACTGTCGGAGCGTACCGGGCCGTGTTGTCACTCCGGGACGACGATCACGCGGGAATCGATCGGGGTGGGGTCTGGGCGACCGTTCGCCAACAGGCCGTTCATGCGACGCTGCTCGGATTCGTCCCGTTGGTGTTGTTCGTGATCGCAGGGAACTACGTGCTCGCGTACCTTGCAAGCGGAACGGTCGCCGCCGGTCTGCTCGGGCTCTGTTGTGCGTACGCCGGTTTGTACGCATCGCTCGTGTCGGTTCCGACACTACTCGGTCTCGCAGCGGGGAAATCCGCCCCCTCTGCGCTCACGGACGGCGTTCTCTGGACCGCCCGCCACGCGGTCGGCGCGGTGGCGCTCGGCGTCGTAACGGGCGTACTGTTCGTCATCACGTCGTTGTTGACCGTCGCGGTGGCGTTGCTGTTCGCTGGCGTCGCGTTCGCGCTTCACGTCGAGTTCATCTCGGTCGTTTCCGAAACCGACACACCGGCACCGACGGCGGTGGTTGATCGATGACCGGATGTGCCGACCGACACCGAATCGCTGCCCTGGAAACGGGTGAATCGAGAGGATCGGGTAGAACCGACGGTAGTTACGAACTAACGGAGCTTCAAAATGAGTAAAACGAATGACGCAGCATCGGTAACGTTCGAGAACGTGCGGAAAGTGTACTCCGACGACTTCGTCGCGGTCGATAGCTTCGACGCCACCATCGACGACGGCGAGTTCATCACCGTCGTCGGTCCCTCTGGGTCCGGCAAATCGACGCTACTACGCATGGTCGCCGGTCTCGAAGAGATCACCGGTGGCGACGTTCGGATCGGCTCGGAGAGCATCAAGGGTGTCGAACCCCAAGACCGTGGGATTGCGATGGTGTTCCAGAACTACGCACTGTATCCCCACATGACTGTTCGAAAGAACATGTCCTACGGACTGAAACTGACGACAGAGCTTCCCGACGAGGAGATCAAGCAGCGGGTTCGGGAAACAGCGGAGATGATGGGCATCGAAGACCAACTGGACGACAAACCGGCGAACCTTTCGGGCGGACAGCAACAGCGCGTTGCGACCGGTCGCGCGATCGTCCGCGATCCGAAGATTTTCCTGATGGACGAACCCCTATCGAATCTCGACGCCAAACTCAAGGTCCACATGCGGACGGAACTCCAGCGGCTCCAAGAAGAGCTTGGAACGACGACCATCTACGTCACTCACGACCAACACGAAGCGTTGACGATGAGCGATCGGATTATCGTTCTCAACGAGGGTGAACTCCAGCAGTTCGCCCCGCCGGAAGAGGTGTACAACGAACCCGCAAACCGGTTCGTCGCGGACTTCATCGGCAGCCCAGCGATGAACTTCTTCGATGTCGAACTGCACGGAACGACGCTCCTCGGCAACGGGTTCGAGTACGAACTCCCGTCCGCGATCGTCGATACGATCTCCGACACGGACGCAACAACCGGTCTCGAACTCGGGATTCGGCCCGAAGACATCACATACGACGCAAGCGGTGACAACACGATCACCGCGGTCGTTGATGTCGTCGAGGTAGCGGGGAGCGACAATTTCATCTATTTGGATATCGAGGGATCGGAGTGTCGTGTTCGGGTGTCTGGCGGCCTGAAACCGACCGTCGGTGACCGTGTGGATATCGCGTTTAACCCTGACGACGTTCACCTCTTCGACGCGTCCGGTGAAAATCTGCTCACCGGATCGAGCGATACGGCTGTCCCCCAAGCTCAGACTGAGTCCGAAAAGACCACCTGAGCGACGACGTTCGGGGTTCAAACGCCCTGGGGCGGCGTGTTCTGAACTCGAACACGGAACTGGTATCCGCACGCATACGGTGAGTCACGTGTCAGGGATAGCAGTTGTCAGCTCTAAGCACCGCACTCGGATCGGTCTTCGTGGCTGCTACGTGTCGTTCTTTCATCGTCGAGCCGCCACTCGCATCACCAACTGGAGAACGTGAACGAACACACCAGCGACCGCAATGTAGACGCCGATCGTTTGCAGTGCGACGGAGGCGTTTCGTTCATCACGCACCTGCCAGACTTCCCACCCGAGTCGGAGCAGGAAGCCGAGGAAGATCAGGAAGAAACCCACAATCAGGACGGGCGGGAAGACTGTTCCGATCGCAATCGCCACGACACCGCCGAGAAACGAGTAGTTAGCGCCGGTTCCCCAACTCTCGAACGTCTTCGACCGGGCGTAAACGTAGCCCGAAATCACCGCGGTGAGCATGGCAACGATGATCGCAGTCACAATGAGGATCAGCAATTGACGCTCCCGAGGCGCGATCGAGAGCACCCCTGCCCCGAAGATTCCGAAGGCGAGTTGCAAGATCACTAGTCCAACCACGGCAAGACCCACGTTGTTGCTATTGATACCCCGCTCTGCAATCACCTCACCGCCCACGATCGCTGCGCCGTACACCAGAACGCCGATAATCGGAACCGCAAACAGGTAGTTGTTGATTGCTGCGAGTGGCGTCACGACGAAGACGTACATCAATAGGGCGTTGATCGCCATCAGGGCGCTTGCGCCACCGATGATCCGTGCTTCACGACTTGAGAGACCGAATAACCCCTGGGTCTCGACAGTGCTCATATCTTGTTCCTACGCCGTCGGCCCCGAAAAGTGTACCCTCGTGCTCTGTGTTTGGTGTCCGTACGCCGGTACTCCTTAGCTGAGTCGGGACGGAATCCGTGCAGAACGGTGGTACAGCGTCTCGTTAACTAAACCGGACTCGGTAACTGCAAGGTAAATGATTGATAAATTAACAAAGCTCCGAACAACGCCATTCCTGTCCCAATCATCAGCTGGAGAAACGCTTTCATCGTGCACTGTGTACCGCCGCGTAACACTTGAACCGCGCTAGTGCGATCTACTATCAAGCCACCAACTACCACAAGCGTGATCCCGATCCCACCGCGTCGAACTACGAAATTCGAAACCAGTTCTGGTACGATGTTTGGTGTGTTCAGCCCGATCATACGCTGTGCTTTTGTTGTTTCTGCTTGTGTTTTTTTGTGTTGAGGTTCGGGATCGATCCACGGCTGATCTGCACCGTTCGACTGCGCAAGCACTATCGTTATTCCGTTGAGTGCCGAATATCAGTTCGGTCTATGTCTCCGTTGATCCACCGCCACAGCACGATCGTGCTTCAAGAATCGGGGGCATTGCGTCGGCTCAGCGCGTTCGGCCAGCAACTCGAACAAGCATTCGCACCAGCCAGAGCGATTCTCAAGCCGATCCTTTCGAATCAGATCGTCTTTGGTACCTGGATACTACTGGTGGTGTTGTCTGTCGGCGTCCTGTGGTGGGATATCAGAAAGCGCAATCAGGCACTCCCATCGCTGATGAAATTCGTCTGGACGCTCACTGTGCTGTACTCGGGTCCATTCGGACTCGCAATTTACTGGTATGCGGGCCGGACACAGATCAGTCGTGATTCGCTCTGGCGGCGTGGACTCCGCTCGGATTCACACTGTTACTCTGGCTGTGGGGCGGGTGAGATCGTCGGCATTACGATTGCACAGGGAATTCTCGCCCTCAGCACGCTGTGGGTTGTGGCAATCACCTTTGGCTTCGCCTATCTCTTTGGCTATGCGCTCAATATCGGACCACTCATGCAGGAGGGCGAATCGTTCGTGCAAGCCGCCAAAGACGCGCTTCTCAGCGAAACACCCAGTATCACGATCATGGAAATCGCCGCGATCACGACCGATCTCCTTGTGGCGGGAACCGCGGGCATCACCAGCGTATTGTTCTGGATGGCACTCGCGTTCTCGCTGTCCATCGGATTCATCGCTGCCTACCCGGTCAATGCGGGCTTGATCGCCGTCGGCGTCAAAGAAGGCATGATGAACCCACAGAAGATGTCCTGAGCAGGTAGCAGCACTATTCGTTTCTTGATACCGAATAGTGTGGAAGATCAATACACAGACGACCAAACACGAATCGCTTGACGGCGTAGCCACACTGGTCTTAGCAACACAGAGCTTCTTGACGGTGGTTATAGTATGTAGTCCTATGCGGAGCCATGACCTCATTGTACTCGGTGGCGGGACGGGCAACGTCGTCGCGTCTGCGGCAGCCGACGCAGGACTCGATGTGGCGCTCATCGAGCGTGGCCGGCTCGGCGGTACCTGTCTCAATCGAGGCTGTAATCCCTCGAAGAAGCTCATTCATCACGCAGACATCGTCGAGACGGTACGGCAAGCGAATTCCTTCGGTATCGACGCGTCGCTGGATAGTATTGCGTTCGCAGACATCGTCGATACGGTTACTACCACCATCACCGAAGCGGCGGAACACAAGGCTGAGCGCGCCCGTGAAAACGATAACATCACGTTCTACCAGACAGATGGCCGATTTGTCGACGAGCACGTGGTTGAAGTAGGTCCTGACAATCAGGGAGACCTCTTGACCGCTGAGAAAATAGTGCTTGCGGGTGGTTCACGACCGTTGCTCTCCGACTCGATCGACGGTATTGACGACGTGGAGTTTTTGACTAGCGCCGAGGCTCTTCGCGTCCAAGAGCGATTCGACCGGCTCGTCGTCGTCGGCGGTGGGTACATCGCGGTGGAAATGAGCCACTTCTTCGGCGCGATGGGGACGGATGTCGTCATCGTCGGTCACGGGGAGGTGCTCGCTGACCGTGAAGACCGGGACATCGCTGAGCGATTGACTGCTGTGTATGATGATAAACACGAACTCCATTTGGGCTACACGGCGACGCGGTTCGAATCAGATGGGGGTACAAAGATCGTGACTGCCGAGTCCGACGAGGGGGACGCGATCGAGGTTGTGGGCGACCACCTGTTGGTCGCTACCGGTCGCAGACCGAACTCCGATCGTTGGAACGTCGAGGCGGCGGATCTGAGGACGACCGATACGGGTTTCGTCCAGACGAACGAGTATTTGGAGACCTCCACAGACGGAGTATGGGCCATCGGTGACATCGCGGGCAACTACATGTTCAAACACTCGGGTGACAAAGAAGCCGAGTACGTCGTTGAGAACGCAGTCAACGGGAACCGACAGCCCGTCGAATATCCTGGGATGGCTCACGCCATTTTCGGAGCACCACAGATCGCTAGCCTCGGCAAAACCGAGTCAGAAGTCCAAGACAGTGGCCGCGATTATGAAATCGGCACGTTCGCGTATGACGATACAGCCCTCGGCGCAGTCTTAGAAGCCGATGTCGGATTTGCGAAGGCCATCATTGGAAACGATGGGGACGTGCTCGGCTTCCACATCATCGGTCCGCACGCGTCACTGCTCATCCACGAGGTGAGTACTGCTGTCGCGGCCGGTGCTGACGCCACCTCGATCGCTGAAACGATCCACGTCCATCCTGCGCTGTCGGAGGTCGTTCAAGGGGCATTCCGAGATGTTCGAGATGTCGCCCCGTCCGGTATTTGAACTCGTTGTCAACGACGGATACGGGACGCGCTGATGAACGGGCGCGTTCACGGTCGTCACATACCGGTACGCTACAGAGATACATTTTTCTTCCCATCGATCCTTTCTCCGAAGGATGATCGAGAATCGATCAGGACTGACCACAACGCCGGCCCACGATGTTGCGCTCGGATGTATCGAATCAGGAATCACGGCTGCACACCCACGAAACGTTATCAAAAACACAGTTTCAGTAACGGACGACACCCTCCGTATCAGGCAGGACTCATACGATTTGAACGACTATTCGGAGGTGCTGATCCTCGGAGGCGGCAAGGCGGCCGGACAAATGGCCGATGTATTGGAACCGTTGCTTAATGATCATCTCACCGGTGGCGTCGTGGTGACAAACGATCCAACGGCGACGGCTCGTGTAACGATGTTCGAAGGGAACCACCCTGTTCCAGACGCAGGCGGCGTCAAAGGGACAAAACGACTACTCGAACTGGCTGAGGAAGCTGATGAACGGACTCTCATTCTGACGGCCATCACTGGCGGCGGAAGCGCACTCCTAGCGGCCCCGACCGATACGATTTCACTAGCTGACCTCCAAGCAGTCACCGACGAACTGCTAGCCGGTGGAGCGACGATCCACGAGATCAACGTCCTTCGAAAGCACCTTTCGAAGATCAAAGGCGGACGACTCGCTCGGGTTGCCGCTCCGGCGACTGTTGTGGGACTGATCGTCAGCGATGTCGTCGGTGACGATCCCGATATCATCGCCAGCGGGCCGCTCACCCCGGACGCGTCGACGTTCCAAGACGCGATCGATATCATCAATGCGTACAGGCTGTCCGTTCCTGAAAGCGTTGACAGACATCTCGCAGCTGGTGTCGACGGAACGATTCCGGAGACCCCCCATCCGGGGGCGGCGTTTTTCGAAACCGTCCACGAATACGTCCTTGCGAGCGGGCGGACTGCAGTAGAAGCCGCTCGTCAGGAGGCTCAACAACGAGGATACGAAACGATCGTTCTCTCTTCACGAGTGCGGGGTGAGGCGAGTGAGGTTGCGAAGACGTACATCGCTATTGCAGAGGAGGTCAGGGCGACGGGAACACCGGTCGCTCCCCCCGCAGTCGTGCTTGCGGGTGGCGAGACGACCGTTACATTACAAGGAGACGGAAATGGGGGACCGAACCAAGAGCTTGCACTGAGTGGAAGTCTTGAACTGACTGATGCAGATACCGTCGTCGCCAGCGTCGATACAGACGGTATAGACGGCGCATCGGACGCTGCTGGGGCTATCGTCGATAGCGAAACGGCGACACCGCCCGAGGCTGCTCGTTCCGCGCTTGCGGACAACGACGTGTATCCGTTTCTTGACGCCGCAGAAGCGCTGGTACACACTGGGCCGACAGGGACGAACGTCAACGACATCCAGGTCATCGTTATCGACGATGATTGTGACGAATAATTCCGCATCCAGGGTACACGCCAGAGCGTCGGCGTTTCAGGCCGGCGGCAGGGACCTCCCAACCGACTCTAGGGTCGCAACCTTCTGTCACCAGCGATCCTGATTGGATGTCTAGTACTGTTCTCTTCGACAGCAGACTCACATCGCTGATCAAATATCAGGATCTCACGCACGTATTAGTCGGCTACTCTACGTATTCCGTGTCGATCGGGTCCTCGATATCACCCATAACCGACTCCAGAAGATCCGTCACGGTGACCATCCCGAGAACCTCGCCGTCCTCGATAACGAGTGCGAGTTCCTGATTTTCGGTTTGGAACTGATCGATAGCGTCACTCACGTCGACATCCGGCGAAAGGGTCATCGGCGGAGCTGCTAGCTTCGTGAAGTCAATATCGTCTCCTGTCAGTTCGTCACGGTACCTGACTAAGATCGGAAAATACACGATTCCGTGAAACGCAGTCAGCTCGCTACCAACTAGTGGATAGCGCGTATGCGGACTTTCCTCCATCTTACGGAAGTTCTCTTCGATATCGTCTTCTGTAGAGAGGGCGATGATATCGTTTGCAGGGATCATAACCTCACGAACGGGTCGCTCACCGATAACGAGTGCATTCATTACTTCGTTTCGGCGTTCCTCGGAGAGGTCGCCCTCGTCGAGAAGCGACCCGAGTCGGTTCCGCAGTTCGGCCCGGGACTCGATAACGTCTTCTTCGGTTTCAAGCCACGCGCCAGTCATTTGGATGCCGAATAGTTTAAGCGTCCATTTCGCGATCCAGTCACCGAGTGTGATGATCGGGGAGATCGTCCGGTTAAACCAGTACAGTGGTGTCGCGCCGTATCGACACACCATTCGTGACCGTTCAACACCGAGGTACGTCGGCGTCTGTTCCCCGTGCGTCAAGTGGAGGAGGTTGATGATGAGAAACGCGATGATCCCCCCTAAGCCAATAGCTGCCAACACCGTGTTTTCGAACAGTGGCTCGAAGATGGCTGCTAACGCGGGTTCAGCGACGATTCCGACCGCGATACTCGACGCCGTAATGCCGACCTGACACGTTGTCAAATATATCTCAAGATTCTGTGTCATCTCCCACGCTCGTTCTAACGCCTGGTGACCGTCCCCCACGAATTCCTCCTCGCTGAACTGTCGCGCTCGGGTGAGCGCGAACTCGATCGCAACGAAAAACCCGTTTGACAAAATGAGAAGCAGTCCCACAACGAGACGAAGTCCGATTTCAACCGAGTTCATCAACTGTGTGTATTGGGGTGGAGACTAAATAAGCCCAGGAAATCATCACTGTATTCACGAGAGTCGGGGCTACTCTGACTCTGCGAGGGTGATGACCGGAACCGGCGCAGAACGAACCGTCTTTTCAGCCACGCTTCCAAGCAGGATTCGATCGGTTCCGTGTTTTCCTGTCGTTCCCATCACGACAGCGTGGATATCGTTCGATTCGATACAGTCACGGATCGCCTCGACAGGCGTCCCGCGTTCAATGTGTTGTACCGTATCCCCAATCCCATATTCCTCTGCCTCTGAGATGATGTCCGTGACGGCGTTGAGTGCAACCTGTTCGCTGTCCTGTTCGGTACCAACAGACCGAACACTCAGACCGACCTCTGTCTCGTCTACGACGGAGAGGACGTGAACGACTGCGTCGAGGGACGCCGCAAGCAGGAGCCCGTGGGCGGCGGCGCGAGTTGCTGCAGTACTTCCGTCCGTTGGAAGGAGAATCTTCTTGTAGGGAAATTTTAGTTGCTCATCGGGTTGCATCCGTGCTGTGAGGACAGGGACAGAAGAGAGCCGAACAACCTTCTCAGAAATACTCCCGATGAGGTAGCGTGAGATCCCTTCGCGGGCATGAGTGGGCAGCACGATCAAATCGTGCCCATAACGCTCGGCGTACTCGACGATCGTCGGAGCCGGATTGCCCTGAACGACATCGGTGTCGTGCGTCACTCCGAGTGTGTGTAATGTCTTCGCCGCCTCATCAACGATCTTTTCACCCTGTTGAACGAGACCATCGACTACCCGACCGTTGACGACAGTGGCGCTGTCACGGCTCGTATCAGCGACATAGAGGATGTGAACGGTGGCGTCAGTTCGGTGGGCGATTTCGCTCGTGTGGTGGAGTATCGACGCCGCTCCGTCACTACCGTCGAACGGGAGAAGGATGTTCTCGTACATCGATCGTGAAATGTTACGACAGCCAAGCCCTAAATAGTTTTATTCCTCATTGAGGTGGTATTTACTGATCGCGGCGTCCTATCCTTATCCGCCGATTGGTTCCTATCTGTATCGCAACTGAAATCGGCAATCAGGAACCAGCCGTAGCCGAGACACCCATTAGCCCCCTGCTACTTCCGCGAGTGACAGTAAAAGCCCCGGAACAATCAGCAAGATGAGACCACCGATGATCAGAGCGAGTGGAACGACGAGAAGCCCCATGTCCGTTAGCAACCAGAGCCCGAAACCACTAAGGAGAGCGAGAAGACCGATGAGGCGGAGGAGCCATACAATAGCGCCTTCGATTTCTGACTCTGCGACTACGTCCGTGAGTTCGAGGATATCGTCCATTGACACGTACATCTCATAGCTGTAGCACCATATACTTCGGTGCTCTCTGCCGTAACTGATAGCCACCCCGTTTCATATGAATCCGTGGTAGCGTTCGTCTGCGTGGCCTGCTTCCCTTACTGCCAACCCACCGGGTTAGCTTGAGCGTGTAAGACATCTATCCCTGTTTTGAACCAACCATTCTATATGTTGGTTATAGTACTATACCACGCTGCACACTATTGTTCACTAAGTTGATATAGTCTGTTACGATGGAATCCATCAGTTCACCGTACCGGTAGGGTGACGGTGATCGGTTCATCGAAGTCGTTGGCTCGACTACCGACGGCCACTCGGACCCGTGGATTCTGTGCCGAGAAAAACGCCAATCGGACAGGATTGGGGCTAGTGGTGACCCAACCGATTGCCTGAGAATGGTATCAACAAATCCATATGGACTATAATAATATCTAAAATAACTAATTATCCAATATGTGATTTTGCCGTCCCGTATCCAAACTACTGATCATGCCCGAAGCAGGTCCACCTTCAACGGAAGAAATCGCTGCGGCGATTCCGGACGAAGCGAGCCAGACGTTTATCGACCGATTCCGGGGCGAGGTGATCCGTCCCGACGACCACGGATACGACGAAGCCCGGCAGATCTGGAACGGGATGATCGATAAGCGCCCAGCGATAATCGCCCAGTGTACCGGCGTCGCTGATGTCGTTGAGGCAGTGAATTTCGCCCGAGACAATGACCTGCTCGTCGCAGTCCGTGGTGGCGGGCACAACGTCGCAGGGACTGCTCTCTGTGATGGTGGTATCGTCATCGATCTCTCCGAGATGAACGGTGTCCGCGTTGATTCTGAAGAGAAGACGGTTCGTGCCGGCGGTGGAGCGACTCTTGGTGATGTTGACCGAGAGACGCAGGTCTTCGGGCTGGCAACGCCCTTGGGCGTCGTATCGAAGACCGGAATCGCTGGACTGACCCTCAATGGCGGCGTCGGCCACCTCCGACGAAAACACGGATTGGCGTGTGACAGCCTCGAATCCGTTGATATCGTTACGGCCGACGGAGCGGTTCTGACAGCCGATCACGATCAACACGAGGACCTGTTCTGGGCACTACGCGGTGGTGGCGGAAATTTTGGCGTCGTTACGTCGTTCGAATACCGGCTTCATGCTGTCGGTCCCGACGTGTTCGGTCTTTTCGTGGTTCATCATGGAGACAACGCTGTCGAAGTCTTCCAGCAGTTCCGTGAGTACGCCGGCTCAGCCTCCGAGAACGCGAGCGTCCTCCCCTTCTATCTGTTCGTCCCTGACACCGAGGAGTTTCCAGAAGAAGCATGGGGTGAACCGGCGGTCGGAGTTCTGGGCTGTTATGTCGGAGCGATCGACGACGCTGAAGCGGAATTTCACTCGCTCCGATCGATCACTGATCCGATCGTCGACTTCAGTGGACGAATGCCGTATACGGAGTTGCAGACGCTGCTCGATGCCGACTATCCGGACGGGCGTCAGTACTACTGGAAGGCGACGTACGTAGACGAATTCACCGACGATCTGCTCGATTTCGCCGTTCATCACGGCAATGAAAGCCCATCAGCACTGTCAACTGTCGATCTCTGGCATCTCGGTGGCGCGATCAGCGCCAGAACCCAAGACGCGACAGCTTTCTGGCACCGAGATAAGGATTTCATGCTTACCTTTGAGGCCAACTGGGATGATCCAGACATGAACGATGAAAACGTCGCGTGGGTTCGGGAGGGTATCGACGAAGTGCGGCGGCTAGAGGCGGCATCGGGTGGATACGGAAACTTTCCGGGATTCAACGAGGATCCCGGTCGGGCCATCTTCGGCGGAAACTACGACCGGCTTGTGGAGGTGAAGACCGAATACGATCCTGAGAACCTGTTTCGTTCGAATCAATACATCGCTCCCGACACCGATGGCGATTAACAAGCCGAATCATCCCGACGAACCCCGATTGTACACGACCGAACCGGCGTGGCTCATCGCTGAAGCTAGATGGAGTGAGACTACTCGGTCGGTGCACTCCGTACTATTCGACGTGGAGCGGCAGGGACTCCAGCCCATACACGATCGGGCTGCTCACTGGCTGGAACTGGTCATCGCGCAGTTCGATGGTGTCGTAGCGGTCGAACAGTGTCGAGAGCGCGACACCGGCCTCAAGTCGTGCGAGGGGTGCACCTAAGCAGTAATGCACACCAGTCCCGAACGCTATATGTCGATTGGGAGATCGCTCAGGCAGGAATTCGTCTGGATTGTCGAACACGCTCTCGTCGCGGTTGGCGGACCCAATCCACGCCGTAACGCGCTCATCCGCAGCGATCTCGACACCGTCGATTTCGGTGTCCTCAGTTGCGACGCGAGACATCGCTTGGACGGGTGAACGGAATCGGAGCGCCTCTTCGATCGCCTGTTTGCGGTCGACAGCCCCCGACGCAACGGCATGGAGAATGTCCTGTTCGGCAAAGCTCCAGATAGCGTTCGTGATGAGGTTCGTCGTCGTGATGTTTCCCGCAATGAGTAGCAAAATACAGAATCCGAGCTGCTCGGTCGGTGAGAGTGCCTCGGCGTTCGCGGCAAGTGTGACGAGATCGTCTCGGTCGCTGCCCCGGCGTTCCGTCAAAGCGTTTCGGAAGAACGACGACATTTCCGCTATTGATTGCGTCCGGTGCTGTTCGTTTTTCCGAAGGGTTTCTTCAGTTTGCTCTCGCGGGGCAGCAACCAGTGCGTCGGACCACTGCTTGAACTCATCACGACGCTCGGCGGGGATATCGAGCAGTTCCGCGATGACGATGACCGGAAGCGGAAACGAATACGCCGAGACGATGTCGAACGTCTCCCCTTCGATGTCGTCAAGCAACGATTCGGCAACGGTTTCGATGTACGGACGACGGTCGCGGATAGCGTCCGGCTGAAAACGGTCGTCGACAAACTGCCGCAGTCGCTCGTGTTCTGGCGGATCGACGCTGATCATCGACGCCGAAAGTGGACTGGAATCGTCCGCCCCCGAATCGTCGTCGGGTGGTGTATCCGAGGAAAACGTTTCATAATCTGAGAGCACGGTCCGCACGGCATCGTACTTGAAGACGTCCCACGCACGTCGTTCTTCGTCGTAGGAGACCGGACGCTCATCGCGCATTTTCTGATACCAATCGAAGGGATCGAGGCGTCCCTCTCGGTCCTGCAATGGCGCAGGCTGACGGGCGAACACGCCGGACGTGCTGGGTTCGTTGCTCATCGAATTTAAAGACGCTCTATCGAGTAATAAGCGTTGAGAACATACAGTTATTCCATCAATAATATATTATGACGATACTTCGAGACTATTGAAAACGATCGACACTCAATGACTGGACGTCAAGCCCGGACCCCCTGTCGGACGGTCTCGGAATCAGGTTTGATCACTATCAAATACTTTTGCTAAGCTGTCTCCAATGGCTTTCATTCCTTTGTCTCCCGGATGAAGAAGATCAGCTGTCAATCCGGAGAGAGGCATCAGTTCGGTTCCGTCAATGAGTGAGAGGGTATCATGGGGGGATGCAGCAACGATAGAGCGTAGTGCGTCTCGGTACGCGTTGGCGTGTTCAGAATCACCCGATTCAGTCACATCGTCGAAGTACGGAAATAGTGTAACACAGATGATTTGTTTTTCGGGATGCGCCTCGGCAATCGTATTGACGAACGTATCGGCGCGCTCGTCGAACTCGTCAGGTGAAAATCCGCCCGTATTCGCCATATTCACGGAGAGCGCGAGCGTCGCCACGTCCCAATCGTCTCGGGTTGCGATGTACTCCGCCATCGAAGACTCGCAGTAGGCCGACCCGGAACACCCGAAATTCAGTGCGTCATACCCACAGTTCCGGGCAACGTGTGAGACATAGTTCATATGGGTCGCTGACGACGCCGCTCCCTCCGTGATCGACGTTCCGTACGCGAGATATCGTTTGTCGGGTAGTTCGGTAGCAGCGGGAGGGCGACAGCTGCCGGAAATGTCGTGAACGGCGACTGCGTGGAATCGCTCGAACAGTATTCGACAGACGTGGGGATCGAACCGTCCTGTCTCAGTTGTGGTGAGTTCTGTGAGACGATCCGGGATGGTTAGTTCGAGTGTCTTGGGTTCTGGACCGATCGCAGTCGGTTCCCACGGCTGGAACGAACCCCAGAACGTTCGAACCCGCGTTCGTTCGACCGCCGAGAGCGTGATCTCGATCGTGTCTTTCTCGGAGCGCGGAACGAACCTGATCTCACTCCCGGTCGGATGCCGAACGCGCTCGCAGGCGACCTCGTTCAGGCGTTCTCCCACCGTGGCGGGTACCCGACACAATCGATCGGCGTCGTTCGCCCACTCTGCAGGTACCGTTTCCGCGACGTTGTGCAGCGAAACTGAGGGGTATTTCGCTATGTCCATGTAGTTCCGCTCCGGCGTTCAGGGAAACCCGTGGACTTCCTATCGCCTCGTTCGCCCGGCCGTTTTAGTTTGTCTCTCGCCAACAGCATGAACTGAAGACGCGCAGTCATCGTCTGCCATCCAGCGGAGTTACCCATCATATTGGAGTTCACCCTCGTGAATCCACCAGAACTGTGGCCACTTGACGCGCCAATTGGTGCTCTCTTTTTTCGGAATCGTCCATTCGTCGTTTGTCACCCACGACTGTTCGTATTTTGAGACGAGTCCGAGGAACGGGAGTTCGATGTGGTTGTGCCACGCAGCTCGTTGGACGAACGGGCGTGACTTGTCATCACTGGGTTGCTGTGCGATTTTCTCGGTCTCCTCTAAGGGAGTGATCGTCATCTCGCCTCCGTCTCGTCCGGGAATCGTCTGTTCGGATTTGGCTTTCTCCCGGTAGTTGTGCCCGCCACCGATCTCCGATTCCCACAGCTGGTAGTACAGTGGGAAATATGGGAACGTCGACCGTGAGCCCCCCGGCAGCCAGTAGAGACTCCCCATCGTGAAGTTGCTGTCCGAGTAGCGACTGAACCAGTCGTTCGTTGGCAGCGTGCTGATCGAGAAGTCAAAGCCGAAGTTGTTCAGTTGATCGATAACCGTGCTGGTCATCGTCGTCCAGTCCGACCACCCCGCCGGCGAGTAGTACTCTCCGCTGATGGCGTTTCCATCCGAGTCTGTCCACGTGCCGTTCTGCTTGGAGTAGCCGGCGTCTTGGAGTAGTTTGGTGGCTTTCTCGGTTTGACTTGACTTGGGCCCGTACGTCTCGAAATCGCTCATCCAGTCACCGAGCCAGTACTCCTGATCTTTGGGCGCGATCCCACAGGGAATCTGATTGACGAATTTCGAGCGCGGCCCGGCGTTGTCGACGATCTGCTGTCGATTGATGACGTGGGCGACCGCTTGCCGAACTGCACGTTTACCGAAATGCGGATCGTCATGGTTGAACACGACGCCGTACCCCCACTTCGCAGGAATGTTGACCTCTACCACGTGATCGGGAAACTTTTTTCGATCTCTGGCGGCACGAACGCACTCGTCGCTGCATCGATCTCCCTGCCAGAGATCAGTGCCTGGTGCTGAGCGGTAGCGCCCCCTTCGTTGTCGATGAGATACGTGTTGAAATTCACATTATCAGACTTATAGAAGTGCTTATTACGCTCGAATTCGAACGCCTGACGATCTTTGTTAACGAACGAGAATGGCCCACTGGCGACAGGATCCTCCCACGCCCACTGGAGGAACTCCGATTCGGACGCGTCGAGCCATCGTTCGTGAGTTTGGGCCTTCACATCGACGAAAAAGTTCGTGAGCTCGAACTTGATGATTCGGGGGTTCGTTGATCCCGAGAGACGTAGTCGGGCAGTCTTGTCATCGACGATTTTGTAGTTGTCGAGATAGCCCCACAGAGAACTACTGGCCTTCTTCGCCAACTGGAGTTGGACATCGAGATCCTCGGTCGTCCATTCGTCGCCGTCGTCCCACGTCAGATCGTCACGGAACGTCACTGTGGTTTCCTGATCGGAAATCTTGAGATCGCTGAGTGCACCATAGAGGAACTTGTCGTCGTTGAACGAGTATTTCAAGAACGGTGCGAATACACAGCGGCCAGCCGGCCAACAGTAGTTCTGCGTGGCGTAGGAATTGAAGTGGAGATCCACCGGGTTTCCGTTGTATGCGTTGATGAGGGCAGCGTCGCTGGTTCCACCTCTTCCATCGCTGTCACCACTCAAATTGCCCGTACAACCAGCAAGCACAGCCATACCGGATGCCCCAGTGGCCACCAGCAGCTTCCGCCGACTGATCGTGTTGCTGGTATCGCTACGACTGTTTTGTGATAACATGTCGTCCACGAACATACGATCGATAATAAATATTGCGAATATTGCAAAAGATGACGACAAAATGGCGGTGTTCTGATCAGCAGTGATACGAACAGTTACACAATACATCGTCACAGAGTAGTCGGCAAATACGTCCCTGTTCCCGCTATGCTGATCAGTCCGCTGTCGAGTGGTTTTTGAGTATATTCTCCAGTCCAGAGCTGTAATCCCTCCGCTTGCAGGTGGTTAAAATCAGATACGACACTTCATTTTTCCTCGTTCGTTTTCATGAAGATGAACGGCTTTATTCCACAGGCTGTTGTAAGTTCTTCGTTTCTTATGGTTTCAAATCTAGGTCTCTTTCGACTGAAGATCGTACAGACGAGTACTATCGAGTTCGATACCGTCGGCGTTTGTCGTTATTATAATGTACTCGATGGTAAACGAGTCGGTGACAACGGTGTCCTCCTCACGAGCGTCTCAGTCCGCCTTCGTCGGTGTCCATTACACTCGTACTATCGTAATCTGTGTCATCTTCTCTGGGTGAACCAAACAGAACGATAACCACCGTAAGTGATGTCGTCGGTCAGGAACAATGCTCCTCTGCAATCCGTTCGAGTGTCTCGTACTCTCCGTGTGAGTACGCGTCTGTAACAGCAACTGTACCGAGATCGATAGGACCCTTCGAGACAGCTTCCTCGTTGATCGGCCCGTTTGCCCCTCGTCTGAGTGTACCAGCAACACCGCTACCCATCCGAAGGCTCGTCCAGGCAGCGTTCACCAGCACGTCGGCACGCTGAGCAGCGATGTCTCCCTGTACGACGGTGAATTCCACACCGATAGTTGAGCAGACACTGTAAAAGCACCATCGATGAAATGATCTTGGTGATGAAGTTCGACACCAGTGATGTAGCCAGTTGTAAGAATCATGCTTGAAGAAAGTGAATAAATAACATATTGAGTTCTTGTAGCATATAACTCCTTCATCAGCCCAACACTACCCGTAAGGAACTAAGAATACTGGATTTGGGTTGTAGTAAATTGACACAAATAAAACAATTCGACAGAGACAAGGGATCGTCGCTCTGACTCGGATTGTACGAAGATGACTACGAGAGATTGTCAAAGCACGAATCAAAACGTCCGCGGCGTGTTCATGAGAACAGGCAACGACCGAGCTATTTCCTATCGACGGCAGAACGCGTTTCAGATCGGACGATGAGCGAATACGACGAAGACACACACGGCGTCACGGGTACTCCGAAACAGGGATTGCTCACGGCTACCGTCGGGTTTTTCGCTGGTTTGACAACCATCGTTTTCTACGGCGCTGCAGGTCCCATATTCGAGGAACAGTTGGCGCTGACTGGTATTTTTCACGGACTGTTGTTAGCGTCCCCCCACCTCAGCAAGGCCGTTCTCAGGATCCCGTTCGGTGCATGGGTGGACGAAGTTGGTGGCCGAAAACCGATGCTCATCCTGTTAGCGTCAACTGTCGTCGGGATCGCTGGGCTGGTCGTGACGCTGTTTCTGACGTATCCCGAGAACTTCGATATGGGTCTGTACCCGTTGTTGGTCTTGTTCGGGCTTTTGGCGGGCGCTGGTGGTGCCACGTTCTCCGTCGGAATTTCTCAAACCTCCTATTGGTATCCGAGCGATAAGCAGGGGTTCGCAATGGGAGCGTTCGCCGGTATCGGGAATATCGGTCCGGGTATGGTGACGTATGCTCTGCCCGTGTTGATCGGTATCGGCGGGCTGACGCTGGCGTATTCGACGTGGCTCGGGTTCGTGGTCGTCGTCACCGTCGCGTACGGACTCCTTGCCGTCAACCCTTACTACTTCCAGCTACTTGACAACGGAGCTGACGAAACGGACGCTCAGGAAACCGCGAGCAAACTCGGGCAAGACATTTTCCCCTCTGGTAACGCGTGGGACTCGCTGCGAGAGTCAGCTACAATCCGCCGAACGTGGGTTTTGGTGTTCCTGTACACTGTCTCGTTCGGTGGAGGATTCACGTCACTGTCTGCTTGGTTCCCAACGTACTGGGATCTATTTCATGGGTTTGATCTCTCGACAGCGGGCTTGTTGACAGGCATTTTCATCGTCTACGGATCACTCATCAGGGTCCCTGGCGGCAGCATCAGCGATCGATTCGGTGGTGAAAACGTCGCGATCGTGAGTTTCATCGTTATGGCAGCCGGTGCGGGAATCATGACGATTGCGACGGGGGTCTGGCTCGCTCTCACCGGAATGATGGTCCTCGGAACCGGAATGGGAATCGCAAACGCGGCTGTGTTCGAGTTGGTACCGAAGTTCGTTCCGGAAGCCGTCGGCGGTGCGTCCGGGTGGATTAGTGGCATCGGCGGGGGTGGGACCCTGGTCATCCTCCCGGTGCTGGGCTACTACGTGGATTTCCTCGGTCACATTGGTTACGCACGAGGGTTTTCCCTCTTCGTGGTGTTGAGCGTGATCTGTGCCGGCGTCGCGTTGACACTGAAAATTTACGATCCGGGCGTCTCAGAGCCGGTCGAGGACACGCCGGTTCACTGAGACAGTTCTCTTAAGTATTTGTCGGGATGTGAGTTCTGACAAACGTGTTTTTTACGTCTCCGGTTCCCGGCGCACGGTCAAGACAGGGTTTTCAGCGTGACGAACAACGTTCTCAGTCACGCTTCCGAGCAGTGCTCGTCTGACGCCGGTCCGACCGTGTGTTCCCATCACGATCAGATCGATGTCATGCTCGGTCGCGTAGGCAAGGATGTCGTCGTGGGGATTCCCACGCCGGACAGCGGTTCGAGCGTCGATTCCCCGGTCCGCTGCCTGATCAGCGACCACAGTAGTGGTCTCGTGGCCGGTCTTTTCGAGCGCGTTTAACAGATTGTCGAGACCAGGAACCCCCTCACCGGTACCGGAAACCGCTGCCGGTTGATTGACGATGTACAGGACGTGGAGCACCGCATTGTGGATATCAGCGAGATTTATCGCCGTTTCCACTGCTGGTCTGACTGCTGCGCTGCCGTCCGTCGGAATGAGGATTCGATCGAACATGGGTTCATCGCTCTCGTTTCGTGGTAACAGGTGTCGAGGTATAACGTTGATCAATCGGCCCCCTTTGGTGCCGATTCTCCAATATCAGGTGACACGTTCCGTCCGTTGATATTGCCGGGCGCACGCTTACCCGTTCGGTCAAATAACGTTCTGTACGATGGTTTGGGAGTTCCAATGTCCGGTCGATGGGTGTGAGTTTTCGAAGCAGGCGAACAGAGAATCGACAGTCATCGAGAGCGCTCAGGATCACACACGAAACACGCACGGTTCCACACCGACTCGCGAGGAGATTGAACAGTACGTCATCGGCCCGGGATGATGGTCGGATCGTAGATCCTTGTGTCGGCCGGTTTATGAAACCCGAGCGAATTAGTGAATAGGGACCAACTATCACAGTCGATGGCACACGAGATGTGGACGGAAGAACGGCCACCAGAGGATTTCTACCGAATCCTTGATCCGAATGGGGAATTGCAGACAGATCCTCCCGAACTGGACGAAGAGGAGCTACTGAAACTGTATCGGACGTTCATCGCGACGCGGATACTTGAAGAGAAGATGTTGAATATGCAACGCAGCGGGGAGGTCAGCCTCGTCGCGCGGACACTCGGAGAAGAGGCCACGCCACTCGGGTGTGCCGCGGCCCTGCAACCCGACGACTGGATATTTTACACGTATCGGCAAACACCGGCACTACTCTACTGGAAACTGCCCATGGTAGAGGTGATCGCCAGCGCCACCGGACGTGAACCCGAAACGATCGCTGAGCAGGTAGACACCGAAGACACTCCCGTGAATTTTTCCCCGGATTACACGCCGATCGGGACGAACGTCGTCAACGGAGTTGGTGCAGCTATGACAGACGCGTTCAACGACCGAGACACCGTTACGATGGTGTTTACCGGTGATGGATCAACTAGCCAAGGCGCGTTTCACGACGGGATGAACTTCGCCGGTGTTTTCGATGTTCCGGCAGTTATCGTCTGTCAAAACAACCAGTGGGCGATCTCCGAACCCGCACACCGTCAGACCGGTAGCGAGACGTTCGCTCAGAAAGCCGACGCGTATGGACTGCCCAGCGCCCGCGTAGATGGGAACGACGTGTTCGCCGTCTATGAGACGGCGCGTACGGCAGTCGAACGCGCTCGATCGGGTAACGGGGCGACGTTCATCGAGTGTGTAACGTACCGGATGGGGGCGCACAACACGTCGGACAATCCGAACCGGTATCGGGACGACAGCGAGCAACGGGCGTACTGGGAGGATCGGGATCCGGTCGATCGATACGAAACGTATCTCCGGGACCAAGGGATTCTCGAAGACGATACCGAAGCGGAGTTGCGGGATGGGATCAACGATCAGGTTGACGATGCCGTTGAGCGAGTCCGTTCGATCTCGACTTCGGAACCGGAGCGGATGTTTGACACCATCCTCCACGGCGAATCGTGGCGCGAACGCCACCAGCGAGCGGAACTGCACCGAGAACTGAACGACATGAATCCGTTTGTCGATTTCACCGGGGAGGGGTTCGATGAGTAACGATCTCGATACGGAGTTGGACACCGACGAGACGGCGATCGATCCTCAGGAGACCGAAACTATCAATCTCATCACAGCGGTCAATCGGACGCTCCATCAGGAGATGGACCGCGATGAAAGCATCCGGCTGCTCGGCTACGACATCGGTCCGCTGGGTGGGGTCTATCGGGGAACGGAAGGATTGTTAGCGGAGTTCGGTGACAAACGGGTCATCGACACGCCGCTTTCGGAAAACGGTATTATCGGCACTGCTGTGGGCATGGCAATGCGAGGCGAGCGGCCAGTTCCCGAGATCCAGTTCATGGGCTTTTTCTACCCCGCCTTCGGCCAGTTCATGTACGCAGTTGTCAAAATGTATAAGCGAACTGGCGGCGCGCTGGAGCTGCCGATGACGATACGCATTCCGTACGGTGGAGGGGTCAAGGCGCTCGAATACCATCAGGAATCGACTGAGACGTACTTCATCCACACACCCGGCGTTCGAGTCATCTGTGCGAGCACACCCGCACAGACGAAGGGGTTGCTGGCGGCGAGTATCCGTACCGTTGATCCCGTGATCTTTCTCGAACCGAAAAAAATCTATCGCGGGGTAGACGAACCAGTGCCGACGGCGGCGTACACCCTTCCGTTGAACAAAGCGCGCATCGTTCAGACGGGAAGCGACGTGACGGTGCTCACGTGGGGTGCGATGGTGCAACAGGCACAAGCCGCGGCGACCGATGTGGATGCCGATGTCGAAATCGTTGATCTGCGGTCGCTCTCCCCGTTGGACATCGAAACGATTCTCGATTCGGTGTCGAAGACGGGACGGTGTGTCGTTTTTCATGAAGCCCGGCGCACACTCGGCCTCGGAGCGGAACTGTCCGCGCTGATAAACGAGTACGCGCTTGATCGCCTCAAAGCCCCGATCAAGCGCGCAACGGGATACGACGTGCATTTCCCTGGGCACGACATTGAGGACGATTATCTCCCAGACGACGATCGCGTCAGATACGCTATTGAGGCGGTGATGAGCTATGAATTTTGATCGAATCACGGAGGGACACACACAATGACAGCGTTCGAATTCCGTCTTCCGGATCCAGGTGAAGGACTGACAGAGGCCGAAATCACGGAATGGCACGTTCAAGTGGGTGATGAAATCGAAGAGGACGACGTTCTCTGTGAAATCGAGACCGACAAAGCCGTTTCGGACGTTCCGTCACCGTGTCCCGGCACGATCGAAGATCGCTCGGTGAGTGAAGGCGATGTTGTCGATGTCGGTACGGTCATCGTGACGATCGAAACGGAAAATCCACCTCGACAACAAGTGAGTGGTGAGACTGAACCGGAGACAGAGGAACCGGAAGACGGTGCGGAGGAATCGGAAGAAGCGGAGGTAGAGCAGGCAGTACAGGACGTTCAAGAAGAACGTGTCGAGGCGGCGTCGGCTCCCGAGGCCGAGACCGACGTGACGAAAGGACGTGTGTTCGCTGCCCCGCGGACGCGGCGGTACGCGCGAGAAGAGAACGTCAACCTGTCGGATGTTGATGGATCAGGACCGGATGGAAGAGTTCTCCAAGAAGACATCGACGCGTATCTACAGGAGACCGAACCGGAGCGTGTCGAGCGGGCGCATCCGAGCGTTGCTATCGAGTCGGAGCCAGTTGAGGAAGACGAGTCGCGCTCGACGCGTCGTGAACTCTCCGGACTCCGTGGGACCATCGCAGAGAACATGACGCGGTCGAAGACGATCATTCCGCATCTCACGTCGGGTTTCGAAGCCGATGCGAGTGAACTCGTTGCGCTCAAAGAACGGCTTGACGGGAAACACGATGTCCACATCACGTACACCCCGTTGCTCGTCAAAGCGGTCGTACCGGCCCTCAAACAGTTCCCGATCGTTAACGCCAGCATCGACGATACGACGGACGAAATCGTCGAGAAGCATTACTACAACATCGGCGTCGCCACGCACACCGACGATGGACTCATCGTCCCCGTTATCACGGATGTCGATACCAAGTCCGTCGTCGAAATCGCCGAGGAACTACAGACGCTTGCCGAGCAGGCGCGTGATCGGTCGATTGACATGAGTGCGCTTCAGGGCGGAACGTTCACTGTCACCAACCTCGCCACGTACGGCGAACACCGGACAGCCGGAACCCCCATCATCAACCACCCGGAGGCAGCCATTCTCGGGATCGGTCGCATTCGACGAAAGCCGGTGGCGACCGATGAGAGTACGGTTGAGGTTCGGCAACGACTCGGACTCGACTTGTCCTACGATCACCGGCTTATCGACGGCGCTGTTGCGAACCAGTTCATGGAGTTTCTGATCACCGGGATCGAAGATCCGGATCTACTGCTATCACGGATATGATCGGACGTACGCTGGTTTCTGACACGGTAGTTCTGGGAACGCAGCGACTCAGAGCCGGGATGAATCGCACTGACAGCGCTATCTACAGTAGTAGATACCGCTGTGGGGCATCGAACTTTGAGTGCTTGGAACACCGTTGCAAGCAACGACGGGCCAATCGTTGCTGTCCCACCGAATCCGATCGACCATCAGTATGCGACCCTCCCGGCTCTCGGTCGCCTCGACGTGGTACACCATCCACCAGTCACCGTCGTCGTCCTGAATCGCTGTATTGTGACCCGGTCCGATGAACTGGTTGGTTCCTGATAAGACTGCTACGCCGCTGTGATGTTCGTTTAACTCGCGGAGATCCGTCCCGTTCTGGTTGTAATACGGGCCGAAAAACGATTCAGACCGTCCGACTTCGACTCCGTATGTGCTGTCGTATCCCTGACAGCAGTGTCCCGTCGAGTAGAACAGATAGTAATAGCCGTTTTCCGCAAGGATCATGCCACCTTCGCGCCGATCGCCCGCCAGCTGGAACGTCGTTCCCGGCACGTACTCTCGACCGTCTTCGGTCAACTCGACACCGTAAATACCGTACCAACTGCCCCATATCAGGTAGGGAGTTCCGTCGATGACGTTGAAATCCGCGTCGATGCAGTTGGTTGGGCCAAGATCATTCTCTCGAAACACCGGTCCCTGATCGGTAAACGGGCCATCCGGCGTGTCCGATGTTGCGAGTCCGATACCAGGATTGTTGGTGCTTCCCCATTCCGAGTAGGAGTAGTAAATACGATACTCGCCGTCGTAATAGGAGATGTCCGGTGCCCACACGCCTGCGTCGTCGTTTCGCCAGTCAGGTTGACTCTGCAAGGCTGCACCGATGTACGTCCAGTTCACCAAGTCTGATGATCTGGCGATCGGAATCACGTCTTCTGACGTTTCGGTACCGTACACGTAGTAGGTTCCGTCGGCAGTACGTACGACGGTCGCGTCACCAAATCCGAACGGTCCCGTCGGATTGTGATAGTGGTTCGGATTCGGATCCCCGGCCGCCAACCCACTCGTCCGTATCCCAGCAGCGCCAAGCGCACTCCCACCGATTGTTTGCAATACACTTCGTCTACTTACCGTATTACACCCTCTCCATTCCGCCATAGATACGTACAACACATTATTAGTTATAAAAATTTCGTTTTGAATTATATTTGCTTTGGTTTGTATATCACGAGCGAGCGCCGTGTCGATACCATCGCCCGGACGTCACCAGGGACGTCCGTCGTCGGTAGGTTGAACCGTCTCAACGAAATTGAGCGTCCACCGTTGGTTCGTGTCGGCTGTCCACGGCCACTGGATGACATCGTCTCCGTCTGCGGTTGAACTCTCGTTCACGTCGACGACATCGCCGCTGTTGATGTTCCTGATGCGGTGGGTGCCATCACCGTTGTCGATGATCTCCCACTTCTGCGAGCCACCGGTCCACCACGCGAACTGCTGGAGGCTCTCGCCGTCCGTTGTCGATCCGTCTGGAACGTCGAGCGCTCGGTTGCTGTTTTGGTTGATAATGCGATACTCGTCGCCACCGATGTATTCAATCCACCATCGCTGGCAGGAACACCCATTCGAGGACCACTGTCTGACGTTGTCGCCGTCCGCAGTTCCGGCGTCTGCCACCTCCAGAAGTTTGCCACTGTTGACGTTCTCTATCTCGTATATGCCATCAGCAATGTCTCCCGAGTCGGTGGTGTTCGGTCGAACGGACTGGAGGCTCGGGGTCTTGTCGCCACCGATGATCGGCCAGCCGTCGGTCCACTCAACCCGATCGATGAAGAGTTGTCGAGCCGGAACGCCATCAACGAACTCCTGATCGTCACGGTCGTAGGCGTGGTAGACGAACCAATCTGTACCGTTATCGTCGGTCGTGATGTCGCCGTGAGCCGGCGCCGGGAATCGACCGTTAGCAGTAAGTTGCGCGATACCGGCATTGTGGCTGTTGTAGTTCATGAGATCCGTCCCAGACGGATCAGTGTACGGTCCAAAGAAGTCCGTCGATCGACCGACTTCGACCTCGTAGGTACTGCTGTAGCCATCACAGCAGGTCCCTGTGGAGACGAACATGTACCAATAGTCACCGCGTTTGAAAACGGTTGTGCCTTCGTAGGCGTCGCCTGCGACCTGCTGAATCGTTCCCGCCTGCCAATCCTGAAGATCGGACGTGAGTTCCATCACGTAGATTCCCTGAAAGCTCCCCCAAAACAGATACGGCGTTCCTTCGTGTTCGACGAAATAGCCGTCGATGGTCCCTCCGCCCGCGTGATCGTTGTCACCGATGATCTGCCCGTGATCTGTGAACGGCCCGTCGGGCGTGTCCGATGTTGCGAGACCGATCCCGAACTCGCCGCTCTCCCACGGACGGGGCGAAAGTGAATAGAACATCACCCACTCGCCGTTGTAGTAGTGAATGTCCGGTGCCCAGATAGAACCGTACGTCCATCCTGGACGCGTATCGAACGCTTCAGTGACGTAGCGCCACTCGTGTAGATTGTCCGATTTGAGTATCGGTATCAGACGTTCTTGAGGGTCGTTACCCCCATCGTTTCGGTTCATATTCGTCCCGTACGCCCACCATGTTCCGTTACCGTCCCGATGGATCGTCGGATCTGGGAAGTGAGGCCCGTACAGTTCGTTGTGATAATGCGTCGAGTCGTCAGTGGTTGCGGTAACCGAGCTCCTTGTACTGATGGCACTACCGACCCCAAGCGCCCCGCCACCGATGGCCTTCAGTACGGTCCGCCTGTTCACCGCCAAATCATTACAATATTCTCTCACATGTTATTTTGAAGATTGTGTTGATAAATATGTTATGGAGGGTGAAAATAAGGGGGCGAGGGCTGAGTATCGAGACACGTTGTCGCGTGCTCGTGCCGAACAGAACGTTGGTCATTCCAGCGATGCTAAAAGCACAGTGTGTGCATCGCTTACAGCCGTACTGTTGTAATTCCAGAAAATAGAAATCCCTGAGTCGTGCCTGATCCGGTGTTAGAGTCCCAACCTCCGCCCTTTCGGTGATTTCAACAGTGTGAAGACGAGGCACCGGTGCCATCCACGGTACCGTCTGTGATTCTCCGCAGTCATGCAGTGAAGACGATTCGGGGTTCGGTACGCGGGAATCCCTCGACTATTCCCGCTGCCGCGACCGACAAGCAGGGCCGTATGGAGAAGGAATTTCACCACAAGAAATTTATTTGTTATATAATGTGTGGATAGTCGGACATCTATATCCGTGAACAACGACGCGTGAACACTGCAGTGGGAACGTCGGTTCCGCAAACACCCAGGCTTATACTGCTACGCATAATACACGTGAGCAGACCATGAAGAAGGTCCTCGCTAGCATTGGTATCGGTAACGCCACCGTAGACACTGTTCTTCCCAGAGACACCGTTCGACCCGGAGAAACGGTCGAAGCGGACGTACACATCACTGGTGGAAACGCAGAACAGGATGTCGGGACGATTCGTTTCGAACTGGAAACCCGTTACCGGACTGATGAGGGGTATCGAACGGTAGACATCGATCGGTTCACGCTCGCTGAAAGCCTCACGATCCGACCGGACCAGGAGGAAACCCGGTCGGTCTCAATCGACGTCCCGTATTCGACCCCGGTTACACTCGGTGGTGTCGACGTGTGGATCGAAACGGAACTCGACATCGATTTCGCTGTCGATCCGGAAGACAGGGATCATCTCGATGTCCGACCGACCCCTCGGCTCCAAACTGTCTTTGATGTGATAGATGATCTCGGATTTTCGCTCCACACGGCGGACTGTGAAGCTGATCCGTACGGACACTACACTGATCACCGGTTTGTTCAGGAATTCGAGTTTCGAGCTACTGCTGGTCGGTTCCGCGACAGGCTCGACGAACTCGAGATCATCGCTCAGCCCGGTCCACAGAAACTCGAACTGTTCGTTGAAATCGACCGTCGCGCCGGTCTGCTGAGTGAAATGGCTGACATCGATGAGCAAACCGAGCGAATGACGGTTCGTTCAACCGACGCTGCGGCGATCCGCGCCGATATCACTGCACTCATCGAGAAACACGCCTGAATTCCGGCACACGGCGGCGTTCGAAGGTTCAGGTCCTACTAGTTACGGTGTCTCTCGCTCTCTGCAACCTCACTCACTTTCCCGTGCGCTGGAGATATCTGTCGGTTTGTGCCTCATATATTTTGGATGATGTTTTATACGTCACAGAGTTGTTGTTATGCATGGATGGCTGCTGTGCGTGTGAATCTCTTTTCGGATTGGTTTCGAACTGCTGTAGGATAGCGGGGTGGGATATCGGGATCGGTAACGCTCTGATCGGTTTCTAGCACAGAGTGTAGATCACCAGAGATGGTCTGTCGCGCTCGATGGGACCGTGAGCCCCTAAAAGAGGGAGGTGATGACAGCCGCTTCAGCTTTTTGAACGTGTTCGGCTGCGGTTCCCGGAGCGCAACCCATTTCCTGAGCGATGTCCTTCACAGTTCCCGTCCGTGGAACGTCGTAGTAGCCGACATCAATACCGAGTCGTAATGCCTCACGCTGTCGATCCGTGAGAATGGAGACGGGGGCCACTCGGTTCCGATTGTAGTCACCGACTTGCTCGATGATGACTTGTATACTGGCGGGCACTGCGTCCAACGCCGCGTCTAAATCTTCAGAGGTACCGATAACCGTATATCGAACGCTCCCGTCGTCTCGATACTCGATCGGCGGGATCATGACTACGCTCGGACGAGAAAACGCTGCGATGAGCTGTTGTTCCGTTTCCCTCGTCTGCACTCGAATATACACGTAAAAGCTCTCGGCGTCAATCGGTGTGATATCGTGCTCAATGACATGCGGTATACGTTTGAGATGGGACTGATAGACTGAGCGATCCCCTTCGATGTAGGCCACGAACGTCTGAACCGCGCTGTCAGTTATGTTACCGTGCAGTAGTTTGTATTCTGAGATACGATCTGTTTCTCGCATTAATTTATGCGTGGGTTCAATCGTCGTATCCGAGTGGCGGAGCGTTAGACGAAGATAGCGCACGTGTGATCTCACTGTTGTATTTAAGAACTCATAAATGTCCCTAGTGAGAAGCGCAGTATCTCTTTGCATTCTCCGTACAAATCTTCACGTGACTGTGCTTAGAACTGATCGATCCATCGCGCAGGTACGACATCCGACGGTGATCGAACCTCGAAACGAGAGAGCAACGTGAGTCGATGACGAGCACACTACCCAAAGACCGGCCCCCTGGTCCACGAAGGATGCCATTGATCGGAAACGCCGGTCAAGCAGGTCGAGGATTGTTGGCGTTCCTGACTGAGAACGCACAGACGTACGGTGATGTCGTCTACTTCGAGATTGTCAATGAACCGTTTTATCAACTCACACATCCCGATGACATCGAATCCGTACTCATAGAGCGCAACCAGCAGTTCAGCAAAGGTCGCCTGAATCGGGAGCTACTCGCCCCGGTTCTCGGCACTGGATTGTTCACCAGCGAGGGCGAGACGTGGCGGACTCGACGACATCTCATCCAGCCGTTGTTCCATCCCGACCAGATTGCGATGTACGGGGATATCATGACTGAGTGTACCGAGCGACTGCTGGATGAGTGGATGGATGAAAAGCGAATCAACGTCCACGACGCGATGAAAGAACTCACCCTCGAAATCGTCGCCCGGTCGCTTCTGGGAGTGGACTTGCAGCAAGATATCGAGACTATTGGACGAAACCTCGACATCGTTCTCGAATACATCGATAGTACCTCGAATCTCCTTCTGCCGTCATGGGCACCGACGCCCGGAAATCGACGGTACAGACGAGCAGTCACCGAGTTAGAATCCATCGTTGAACGGATCATCGACGAACGACGTCCCGAAGCAGGCGGTGACGATGTTGTGTCGAGGTTGGTCGCAGCCGAGGACGAACACGGTGAACCGATGAGCACTCGGCAACTTCGAGACGAGGTCATGACGTTCCTTATCGCCGGCCACGAAACGACTGCCGTCACCCTGACGTACACGCTGTACCTGTTAGCCACACACCCTCTCATCGAACAGCGCCTTGTTGAGGAGTTAACAACCGTTCTCGATGGTGAACCGCCATCGGTGGGCGAGGGAAACGAGCTTTCATTCACCAATCAGGTGATAACGGAGTCGATGCGACTGTTTCCCCCGGCAAACCGCATCCACCGCGAACCGGTGGCAGACGCCGTTATCAGCGGTCACCGGATCCCCGAAGGTGCGACAATCGTGCTTCCCCAATGGGTTGTCCATCGGGATTCGCGATGGTATCCCGATCCGCTCGCGTTTCACCCCGAGCGGTGGTCGGAGGAGTTCCGAGCGGCGCTTCCACGACTCGCGTATTTCCCGTTCGGGACGGGACCGCGACGGTGTATTGGTGACCGGTTCGCTCGCCTAGAGGCGACGCTCGTCCTCGCAACGATCCTACAGCGGTACCACCTGGAACTTCCCCCAGAGATGTCACTCGAAGTGGAAGCAGCGGTCACCACACGACCGAAACAGTCACTTTGGATGAACGTCTGGGAGCGGGACGGGTACTCCTCTGACGCCGTACGCAGGTCCAAAACAGGATAGTCACTAAGTGGCTACATGGATAATGTGGATTATTATCCATATCAATCCATCAGCTTACACAATCGGCAACGAAGTAATACGGCTACCGTTCGAAAACCCAGTATGGGACTGGAGACAGACGTACTGATCATCGGCGGCGGGGCAACCGGGACCGGTGTTGCCCGTGATCTCGCAATGCGCGGACTCGACACGATTCTCGTCGAAGAGGGAGCGCTTTCGAGTGGCACCACAGGTCGATCGCACAGTCTGCTTCACAGTGGGGCGCGATACGTGCCTGATGATCCTGCCAGTGCTGAGGCATGTGTTCAGGAAAACCAAATCCTAACGGAGATAGCCGGACATTGCGTTGACAACACCGGTGGATTGTTCGTCCAGCTCACGGGCGACAGTGAGGAGTATTTCGAGAGGAAAGTTCAGGCGTGCCACGATCACGGCATCGAGACCGAGGTGTTGTCGGGAGAGGCAGCCCGGAAAACGGTCCCAGCGCTCTCATCGGATGTCGAGCGCGCTATCCGGGTTCCTGATGGTGTGATCTATCCCTCGCGACTCACGGCGGCCACCGCTGTGAGTGCTCGCGAGCACGGGGCAAAAATCACTACCCAAGCACCACTCACCGATCTTCACGTCGCGAATGACCGAGTCACGGGCGGAACGATCAGTCTTGAAAATGGCACGACGGAGACGATCGACGCTGCTCACGTCGTCAATGCGACCGGTGCATGGGCCGGGGCAGTTGCCAAGTTAGCCGATCTTGACGTCGGTATGCGCCCGAGCAGGGGTGTGATGGTCGTGGTGGAATTCGACGGACTCGATACCGTCTTGAACCGCTGTCGCTCCCCAGCAGACGGTGACATTATTGTTCCACACGACGAACGAGTGATTCTCGGTACGACCAGTGAGAAAGTTACCGATCCGGACGATTATCCAAAGGAAGACTGGGAAGTCGACCGCGTGCTCGAAGAGTGTACAGCCATGCTTCCGGAGATCAACGCGGATCAGATACTGCGAACCTACTGGGGGGTCAGACCACTCTACGGCCAACCGACAGAAACGGACGACGAACGCGACATCTCACGAGGGTTCACGCTGCTCGATCACGCAGAACGAGACGACACTGCCGGGTTCACTAGCATCGTTGGTGGGAAGCTCACGACCCACCGACGGATGGCTGAGGCCGTCAGTGACCACGTCTGCGATCGACTTGGCGTCACTGCCGAGTGTCACACGGCCACAGAGCCATTACCTGGGAGCGATGATCCGTCCGTGCTCGATAGATTTGTCGAGGAGTTTGGGGGTTCGGTTCCCTCCGACGCGGACGTTGTCGACATCTGAGTTGCGTGTCGCTGGCGTTCATATTCCCGACAAACCGGACACCGAAGGCGTCGATCGTGATTTTGGTGTCTCCGTTGTGATATCTTAGTAGGATTTGGGGGCTCGCCGGTGCGATCTTACCGGTCGGGATCGGCTCCGTTTTTCTGTGGCTCGATGCCTCGGTTTTCGATCAGACGAACAGCGATGTCCCCCGGATGTATCCGTTCTAACGCCAGTTCGATAAACGCTTGGTCGATCTCGTATCGTTTGTCGTTCCGTACATTATAGTTGTGTTTGAGCTGTCCTTTGGCATCATGCATTAGATCTTCGTATCCATACACCTCCGATTGCTGTAAGAACATCGCGAACTGCTCCCGCTCCCAAGACAGCGGACGGCTGTCTGCGATCGTCTCGGACTCGTCTCGTGAGTCATTCTGTTCTACATCCACGGTTTGAGACGTGTCCATCGGACCGTCCGGTGATACGGAGGCATCCTTAGATTTATTCGATCGACCTTTCGGTGCTTTTGGCTGGTGTCCTGCGCTCGTCTCACCGTCTTCGTCTACGAATTCATCGAAGTCACTCATCGAGAACACCCTCGCGCTCAACAATGCGAGCTAGTTCGTCTAAGTGCTGAAGCGTTAGTTGATCGTTGTTGCTTGTCGAACGTTTCGTTTTGATGTACCTCCCGAATGGCATCTGCTTTTCTTCTAATGCGTTTTCGAGATTCGAGTTTTTTCGTAATCCTGGCTTTGGAACCTCAATATCACCCCTATCGATCGCCTCCCATTCCTCTGCTGGAATTCGTGCGAATGAGGGGAGATATTTTGAAAACTTGTCTGACCGGTTCAGACTCTCAAGGAGTCGTCGATCGGCTTTATCGTGTTTGATATACTCACTTATCATGTTCGGAACGATTGCGAGTATTTGGAAGTTGAGTTCGTCTGGCATCTCATTGATCACGCGTTTGTACGTTCGTTTGAACCCCGATCGATTCATGTCTCCCGGAGGGATGGGTATGATTGTCCTCGCAGCTGCCCCGTATGCAGCCCTAGCAATGTGGCTCCACTCACCGCCGCCATCCATGATGATGTAGTCGTAAGTGCCCTCTTCGAGCAGTGGCTGGATGAAGTTCTTCTTGAGAAGTGTAATACTGTTATCGCTAAGCTCGCTTTCGAGGGTGCTGAGCTTGACTGAGGCAGGAACGAAATCCCACTCCCAGTCTGTGGGATAGATATACTCTTCAAATCCTCCGTATTCGTGAATAACGATGTTCGTGAGATCATGCGTCGGATCTCCGAAAACGTCTGCGTATCCAAGGCTCTCAGTTATATGGCCGTTCGGATCAAGGTCCATGAAGAGGACGTCGTGCTCCCGGACGGATAATCGATCTACGATATTGAGTGCCAGCAGCGATTTCCCGACGCCTCCTTTTAGCATGTTTACGCTGACTGCCTGACCAGTGATCGGTTCAATCTCTCCTTTGACTTCGTACGGTTTTGATGTCATAATTGAAATTGTTGATAACTGTGTTATCTCTTCATAGTGGACAATTCTGAACGATTTGGCCCATATGATGACGTATTATGGAGTTCAAAGATAAAGCTTTGTCAGACATAAGTCAGAGAAGTGAACATAGTTGGCTGACCAAGCGTATAATAATAGCTCCACCCTGTTAGCGACGTTAGCAAACTCTGCTTAGATAGCTAAGTGGACTTAGTTGGCTAACTTAGCAAAGTGTTCACTGCGGCAGTCGGTGAACACCACTCCGTCACAGGTTTGGCGTGGTACCTCAAGCGATCAACACGGATCTAAGTCTGTTAACAGCAGACCGACACCAAACTATGCAGAGTTAGCTGACTCAGTAAACTTAGCTCACAAATGTATGTTCGGTACCGTACCGGACTGACCATAGTGAATTCGGAGTCTCACGCGTCGAAGGTGCTCAGCAAGCGCTTCGTGCGATCCGATAGAAGCTTTCGTCTTCTATAAACTTAGTTAGCTAAGCTAGCTTAGCTAAGTTAGCAATCTAAGTAAACTCCGGCTAGTTGGCTATTCTTGCTAACAGAGCTAAGCAAACCATGTATGTTGAGATAGTGGGCCATGCTTAGTTAGCTCATTTGGCTTATTTTTGGTTCAAACTCTATCGTTTTCGGCAACGGCAAACAGCTCATCGCTCAATACGAAGTCGTACAGTAGGGTTTCGACAATTGAGATCTCATTCCAGTTTTTTCCAACCACATACCGAGTGTTGTTTACAACATACTCAACTATTGTCCGGAATATTAATATAGGAAGGAAAAATACAACATTAATATGCGACACACATCGTATGTTAGTCCGACCCGACGAGACGTTCTCAAGCGCATTGGAGCAATTGGCGGGGCTGGTCTCAGTGGAGTGACGCTAGCGAGCGGCACCGCTGTGGCGAAGCCGACCGTCGACTGGGAGCCAGCCGATTCGAGCAACTTTACCGGCGGAAACAGAGGGGCAGACGACATCAACTGGATCATCGTCCACGTGGTTCAGGGTTTAGCCAGTAGCGCGGTTAACTGGTTCCAGAACCCTGACGCAAACGTCAGTGCTCACTACACTGTCGCCAAGAATGGTCATCGCTATCAAAGCGTTAGCGATATGAACATAGCATGGCACGCGGGGAATTGGGATTACAACCAGCAGTCGATCGGCATTGAACACGGAGGGTATGTCAGTGAGAGCTTCACAGCCGATCAGTATCAAAGTTCTGCTGCACTGACCAGTTGGCTCTGTGAGCAGTACAACGTTCCGAAGCAACATCCAGCGGATCCAGCCACTGCTGGTGTTATCGGTCATGCACAAGTGCCCGGTAGTACCCATACTGATCCCGGGGCCAATTGGAACTGGGGACACTACATGGATCTCGTTAGGTCTAGGTAACGATACGATCTTGCGGGCAGATACGCGTATGATAAAAAATTGGACTGGACGCAAGCGTGTGAGAATGGAACTCAAGTGTTCATGACTAGTAATCTTACCCGACGGTCGGTGCTGAAAGCACTGGGCAGTACGAGTATTCTTATGGCTGGTAGCGTATCGTTTTCGTCTCGTCCCGCTGCTGCGTACACCATTGATAGCGATCTCAGGCGACCCGCTGATGTCACCGGAAGGCAGCTCAATGCGGCGGTTGGCGCGATGTCACCGGGAAGTCCGTTGGTCGGTCTCGGAGACCCGTGGGTCGACGTCCAGGCCACCCGGAATATCAATGCGGTGTATATGGCTGCCCATGCAGCACTCGAATCAGCGTGGGGACGGAGCGATATTGCACAAGAGAAAAACAACATCTACGGATTTGACGCACGAGACATCTGTCCAGCTGAGTGCGCTGATGAGTACGACTCGTTCGAACAGTGTGTCCGGGAGGTGATGGAATACATCGATCGAGAGTATCTCACACCAGGAGGGACCTACTACGAAGGAGCCACGTTGCGCGGCATGAATGTCCACTACGCGACTGATCCACAGTGGGCAGAAAAGATCGCTGGCATCATGGACGATCTCGAAACCAACCTTCCGGACGGATAGTCCGTTCATCTCTGGTTCCGGTACATCGTCAGTGTCGTCTACAGTGCGCGTCGTACCATCCTCTTGTAGTGGTGCCTGTGGGCAGATAGACAGAACAAATGGGTCTAATACATCTCCTTTAACAATACTATCTGGTACGGATACATTTATATACAAGGCAATAAGTACAGGAAGTACTGACAGCATTGATGACAGACAACAACTCCCATTCGACTTCCGAGTCGGACGGACGACAGGACAACATATCAATCGACCGCCGTGGATATCTGCAAACACTTGGAGCACTGGGCGTGCTTGGTGTCGGAACGACAGTAGCAGGCACCCCAACCGCCGCCGCGCAGGTGTCATCTGAACTACTTAACTACGATGGGCGCTCCGATGGTGCAGAATGGCGCGAGACCGCTCAAAAGCGCATCGAGGAAATTCGCAAGACAGACATCGAAGTCGAAGTGATCGGTCCCGGTGGTCAGCCAATGGACGAGGCCACAGTCGATATCGAGATGGCCGAGCACGAGTTCGACTTCGGCAGTGCTGTTTCGGTCAGCCACATCACCGGTGACGGCGAGGATGACGCGATCTATCGGGAGACGTTCCGTGAGAACTTCAACAAAGCCGTCATCGAGAATGGGTTGAAGTATCCGTCATTCCTTGGACCGTGGGGCGACAGCAAAGCGGAAGCCAAGGCAACACTCGATTGGCTCAATGAGCATGATGTCCCCTCACGCGGACACTACCTAGTGTGGGAAGGATTCGACACCGCATCCGGTGGCGGTATGTCGATCGACGAGTCGGACTCCCGGTCGCCGGAGGAACTCCAACAACTGATTGTTGATCGGATTCAGAATCACGCGTTGGATGTCGGAGACCGAGTAACAGAGTGGGACATGCATAATCATCCCATCTGGCAGAGCAACTTCCGTGACAGGGACGGACTCGGCTGGGATGCCGTCCTCGGGTGGTGGAACGCAGGGGAGCAGGCTACTGACGCCGATCTATACACCAATGAGATGGGGAATGTTGCTGGGGATTTCTTCCGGCAACAGCACTACGACTTTGTTAAACGACTCCTTGCGGATGGCGCCTCTGTCGATGGGGTCGGCTTCATGGGACACGTTCAGTTACCCAACGGTAACGTAACACCACCCAAAGAGATGCTTTCGACGTTCGATCAGTTCGCTAAGCTCGACCTGCCGGTCCTAATCACCGAGTTTGATGTCCAGATCGAACGTCGCAATGATGAGAAACAGGTAGACTGGCAGGTAGACTTCGTTCGAGACTTCCTAACGGCGGCGTTTAGTCACGAGGCCGTTGAAGGCGTCATGTCGTGGGGCTTTTGGGCCGGAGATCATTGGCGGCCAACGGGGGCGTACTATAATGAGGATTGGACCCTACGGCCACACGGTGAGAAGTATATGGACCTCGTCTTCGATGAGTGGTGGACAGACGAGAATGGCAAGACCGACGATAACGGCCGCTACACCACGCGCGGATTCAAAGGAAGTTACAAGGTAACCGCAAAGAAGGGCTCCCTGTCGGGGGAGGATACTGTAACGTTTGATGATACAACTGAGACGGTGCGTGTCGAACTTGTTCCCCCCGGAAGGAACGATTCGAACGCATCCCCGAGCAAAAACTCAGAGGAGGAATAACGCCAAACAACGATAGTTTCACGAAGCAAGCCATCGATTCATCCGGTGATGTACCCCTGTTCGCACGACCGATCCGATGTCGGTGTTGGATCGAAGTTCGAGTATCGGAAGTGTCACGATACCGAAGGGGTAAGAGAACTATTCGATAGGACAACTATAAGGATTCATTACATATTGAATGATTAAAATCGGTGCGCCAGACATCGAACCGCCGCTACCACTAGCTAAATACCGGCACTGAGCGGCTGACAACCGTGTCGAACTACCGGCGGCGTTCGATAACCGTTCCGTCGGTGCCGACTGCGACATCGATGATCCAGTCGCTGTCACCAGTTCCGATACTGATCGCGTATAAGTTGGCATCAGTAGGCGTTTCGATCACCTCCCAACCACCTTCCGTACGTTCATAAACTGCCCCCTTGTCGCCAGTTGCGAGACCTGTCTCTTCGGAAAGATCGATGGCAGAAAGCGCGCTACCGGCGTGAAGCCGTGTCCAGACGGCACCGTCGTAACGGAACACTGAACCGTCATCGCCAGCGACGACTACGGTCGAACCAGTCGCAGCGACACCGGTAAACGTGGCGTTTGCGTCTTCGATCCCGATCTTGTCGTAGCTCTCGCCACCGTTGGTCGTCTCGTAGACGCACTGATTGGTGTCACAAATATGTCCACGGTTATCATCGACGAATGAAACGTTCGAGATACTCGATCCACTCCCCGGTTTCTCGATCGTGCCCCACGAGACGCTTCCGTCTCCGAATTCACCCCTGAGGAGTTCACCGGAGCCGTTGACGAGGTGAATCCACTCTTCGCCGGTCATACCGGTGACAGCGATATCCTCCCACGTGCTCGTTTGACCCTGTGGCGCGGAGTGGTCGGTGAGTCGTCCGTTCTTGTACCGCCCGAGTACACCGCTGTCACCAGCGAACCACGCAGTATTGCCGTCTGTAGTGGCGTCTACACCACGAAGCGGGTTCGAGTTCGCTGTGGGACCGTGTTCGAGTGCGACCGACCATTCTTCTCCAGTCCGGTGGAGGACGACGCCGCCCTCACCAACCGCATACGCGCCGTTGTGAGTAGAAACGACGCTGAGAAGCGATTCTTCTGTCGGCGTATCGGCTTCGATCCAGTCGGGTTCTGTCTCGGAATCGGGTTCGCCAGTTGCAGCATCGTCGGCGGCTGTCGAGGGTGTTTGGATCGTTGACTCACCGTTGGTGGCAGGTTCAGCGCTATCGCTGGTCTCATCACTGACAACAGTAGGCACGTTTTCGCCTTCCGCTGTAAGGTAAAGAAATACCGGTGGAAGAACGTAGACAGCGATTGCCAGCAGAATGAACCTGTTGTTGCCTGTGTAGCTGGCAAGCCCAATCAGCGCAGTTAGCGCCGCTGCGCTTGCCGCGTGTATTCCAGAACGGGCGTACACCCGGTAGTAGGCGAAAAAGCCACGAGGTACGCTGTCCTTAGACGAAGTCATCAGTGATGAACGATGGGTCAGTAATGCCCATTAGTCTTCGGCCAACCTCCTTCATGGGAGACGCGGATTCGAGGAAGCGGTGCGTTATGCGTTTATTTCCTCGAATCGATCGACGCCAGCCTGCGCGACTTCCATGTCTTCTTCCACTTCACCGCCACTCGAACCGATCGTCGCGACGATCCGTCCGTCCTGTCTGAGCGGAAAGCCGCCGCCGAAGATAACGATCCGTCCCTGATCTGTGGTCTGTAGTCCGTACAGGGAGTCACCGGGTGTTGTCATGTCCGCGAGTTCGTGTGTCGGCATCTCCAACGCGGCGGCGGTGTACGCCTTACAGCGAGATATATTCACACTTGCAAGCCACGCTCCGTCCATCCGATGCTGGGCGATGAGATTCCCCTCTGCGTTGGCGACTGCGATCACCGATGGAACCTCAATCTCTTCGGCTTTCTGCTCTGCGGCCTCGATCAGTTCTGTTGCCGTTTCGAGTGTGATTGATTCGACCATCGCTCTGTCCCAGCAGACAGTGCGTAGGTTGGAGTGCTAACGTTCGACCACGCTTTTACAAGCCAATCAAACGAAAACGGATACATCGAATACAGGACGAATGAGACGCCTGACGCGCCTGAATCGGTCCAGAGCCATCGGAACAAACCTTATTCGATCACGGGTTATCGTCGAGAGCAATGCTGGAAAGTACGACGACTTCGAAGAACGGATACGAAACCGTCACCCGACTCAATAACACCGATCTCATCATCGACGCGGGTTCCGAGACCGAACCCAGTCCGACCGAGACGTTGCTCGCCAGCTACGCCGCGTGTTATACCGTAGCACTCCGTATCGGTACGCAGCAGCAGGACGTCGACACTCTTGGACGTGTCGAGATCAACGCCGAAGCTGACCGAGATACCGAAAACGATCTCGAAGCCATCCGCTTTGCAGTGGCCGTCGAAAGCGATCTCGATGCGGAAACGCTTGCAGCAATCGTAGAACGGGCGAACGATCTCTGCCACGTACACGATGCGCTCCGAAAAGAACTCCACGCAGACGTTACCATCCGAGGGAACGCCGTCTGATTCGAAGTCCCGGACGATTTCCGAGTGCGCCCCCTCGAACCTGATGCCAGCGACGGGCACGAACATTTGTCATCGATACTCGATGACGGCGGTACCTTATTGTCCGGAACTACCGTACAGACACACGCTATGCCAGTGAGAACCGCAGAAGCAACCTGGGAAGGTGGCTTGCAGGACGGCGATGGATCGGTTGAGCTTGAGAGTGGCGCATACGAGGGGCCGTATTCGTTTCAATCTCGATTCGAAGAGGGGATGGGGACGAATCCAGAGGAACTCATCGGCGGTGCCGAGGCAGGCTGCTTTTCGATGGCGCTCTCGATGCTCCTTGCGGAAGACGACTACACGCCTGAGCGGATCCACACCGAAGCGGCTGTCCGACTCGAACAAGTCGACGGCGACTTCGCTATTACCAGTGTCGAACTCGATACCGAGGGTACAGTTCCGGAGATCGATGAGTCGACGTTTACCGAGTACGCCCAAGAAGCCAAAGAGAACTGTCCGGTTTCGAAGGCATTGGGTGGCACTGATATCACGGTGAACGCAACGCTCAACTGAACGCGCTAACCAGTTTCGGACTGAGATAACAGTGAACGCTGCCGGAACATTCGACTGACGAACTAGCCACCGAACAAGTTCGTATCAGTCGAATACCGGCCGTAGGGTTTGAGACGCCTTCATGCGTGCTGTCGATCAGTATGAGTCGTTGTGACTCGCATTTACATACGTACTTCCGTAACGATAATTGTTCTGGACAGGAGAATCGAGATGGCGTACAATCATCGACAGTTCGAAACTCGACTGTTCTACTCTTCTCCGCCGTGGGGAATTACTTCATCAGGTCGTATTTTGAGGAGAACACGCGAGGTCCGGATGGGCGGTTGATACTCGTCGGCGTCTGTGTAGCGTTGGGCAAGCGTGTCGATGTGTTCACGAGCGTTCTCTTCACTGATTTCATCCACAGTTCCAAGCACTGAGAGCGCCCGATATCCATCCGCCGGATCTGTCATACTTATTCCGACAGATTTGTTATTTTGAACGTTCTGTTCCTTTCGTCGTCCGCGTTCCGTATTCACGAGTAGTCGGTCAGTGTCGTCGTCGTAATCGATCCACACCGGAGTAACGTGTGGAAAACCGTCAGGGGTGAGTGTCGCGATGTGCGCGAACGTTTCCTTTTCGAACAAGTCCTGAAAGTTAGATGGAATCGAGCCCATACCGTACGAATCGTCCGCCATCAACTTTATACTACCTGCGCATCGGCTTTTTCGATCAATCGAATTACGTATTATTTTCCTCGTCGAATGAACCTAGACCAGGTTCGAACAAATCTGCGTGACATCGGTCGCCGTACAACGAGCGTCACAGATCGGTTGTTATGGTATTTGACTGTTTTTACAATATATGGTTACTATCCGGAACTATTATGTATTTTCAGACTTCATGACTCATATGGATGACTCGAAACGGGAGTTCGGCAGTGGGATCAGTCGTCGAGAACTGCTTGCTCTTGCAGGCATCTCCGGAGTGACAGCATTAACGGGGTGCGCGAGCGCAGAAACGACCGCTACGAATCCTTCTGTGGGAAGTCCATCACCGTTGCCAGTCCCAGAAACAGGGGATATTCCCCAGCCATCTGGTCCGCCAGGGAACCTCACTGTGCTCGATTGGGCCGGATTTGACAGTGCCGTTTCGTACACCTTTGATGACGGACAGCCATCGCAACTCGAACATTATAACGAATTACGGAAGACGGGTATCAATTCAACCTTTTACATCTCAATCAACGTTGATTTCTCTGGCTACGAAGAGGGATGGCAACAGGTCGCTGCAGACGGCCACGAAATCGGAAATCACACGGTGAGCCATCCTTACGCCGATCTTACCGGGAGCAGTTTCGGAGAACCGCTAAACAGCACTGCAGCAGAAATCAAACAGTGCACGGAATATATCACCCAAACGTTCGAGCAGCAGGACGTGTGGACCATGGCAGCCCCCTTCGGTGATACCGGGTGGATCGAACCGGCCAAGCAGGCCGATGTTTTCTTGAATCGTGGTGTTGGTGGAGGAACGATCGCGCCGAACGATTCCACGAATCCCTTCGACTTACCGTGTTATACCGCAAGCGACGGCGACACAGCAGAGACGTTTGACGATTTGGCCGATTCGAGCCATTCGAATGGGGAGTGGCTCATTTACCTGTTCCACTCGATCGCGCCCACCGACGCGGAGTGGTACGCACCTGTGGGCATATCTGAAATCACTGAAAATATAAACCATGTGAAATCACTCGATAATGTCTGGATCGACACGGTTGCTACGATCGGTGCTTACTGGCTTGGGCAAAAGATACTCGATTCGACCACACCTACGAGAGCAGGAAGCGACAAAGTTTGGACGTGGACATTGCCGGACGGCTTTCCGCAGGGTCAATATCTCCGGGTCAAAACGGACGGCGGAATTCTCAAGCAGGAGGGTGAGGCTTTAGAGTGGGACCCACATGGCTACTATGAAATTTCATTGGATGCAGGCCGTTTGACACTTTCGCCATCGTCCGCCGGTCCTCCTCGACGCTGCAACAGGCGGTACGATCACGACCGCTAATAGTAGATCGCGTCGCAATTACCAGCCCGAGGCGTCAGTAAACGCGTTCAGTCGCAATCTCGGCTCCCTCAACAAGGGCTTCGAGCTTCGCCCACGCAATTTCGGGATGGACCATTCCAAGGCCGGCTTGCGTGCCGAAGCCACAGTCGGGTGCGGCGACGAGCGGTGTCGAGTCGTCGACCACTGTGGCAACGCGCACAAGACGATCCGCGATCGTCTCCGGGTGGTCAATGATGTTCGTTTTCACGTCAACGACGCCCGGGATCAGCGTCCAGCCGTCCGGAAGCGGTTGCTCTCCGAACGCACGATACTCGTGTTGGTGGCGTGGGTTCGCCTGCTCGATACTCAGTCCAGAGATATCAGCCTCATAAATCTCCGGCAGGAGGTCGACAAGATCCGTGTCGAGGTGGTGGGGTCCCTCGTAGCTCCCCCAACACGTGTGGAGACGGACCTGTTCGGGAGGAACGTTTTCGAGGGCTTTGTTGAGTGCTTCGACGTGGAGGCGCGTAGCGTCCTTGATCTGTTCGCGTGATTCGTCCGCGTAGGCTGCCGTCTGACCGATGGTGAGGAGTTCCGGCGCGTCGATCTGGAGGGTCAGCCCCGTTTCGGCAATCAGCTCGTACTCCTCGGCCATTGCGTCCGCGATGGCAAAGAGGAATTCCTCGTGAGAACCGTAGTACTCGTTAACATGTGTGGTCGCAACGACACTCGGTGACGCCGAAGTCATGAACACTCCCTCGAAGTCGGTGTCGAGAGTCTCAAGCGCATTGTGCAACTCCCTCTGTTCGGCTTGGGCTTCGTCGAAACCGGTGTACTCGATAGACTCGGTGACGACGGGTTGCATTGCGAGGTCGATAACGTCCGTTTTGAACGTCTCCTCGGCGTAGTCCGGGAACTCTTGGAGGTCTGCCCAGAGTTCCTGCTCGCGTTTCCCGTCGATTCCGCTCAATCGATCTGCAACGTACCAGTTGAACGAGACGCGAGCCTGTTCGCCGTTGTTGACGATATCGAGTCCGATGTCGTCCTGACGTGTGAGAACGTTCCTCGTGGCCTTCGTGACGGTCGCGTTCCACTCCTCTTCGTTGATATCCACGCCGTTCTGGCGCGCTTTGAGGAGTTCGAGCAGTTCCGGGGACCGCGGGAGACTTCCAATGTGAGTCGTAAGGATTCGATCTTCGGTAGCAGTCATTGAATACCTATCCCAGTAATAGTTTTTCACGATATTATAACCAACGGTATTTTGGTGGTGACAGAAACGAGTCATACACTCACGAGCAGGTGTGAATTGGCGGGATAACAACCACTCGTCGTGGAGTTTATTGTTATTTAGTATAAATTTAGATATGTGAAATCATATAATCGGGGTGGAGTATCACAGATTCCGCTGTATTACTCGGAAGCGCCACCGGCGTAGTCACGGTGGCTCTCTATTTCGCTGGTGGGCTTATCTGGTCCTCTTCGGGATCGCTGGCGGGATCGAGCGTTACATTCGCTCCTGCCGAGACGCAACTTCTCAGTGAGGGAGAGACGCCCTGCGATAGGGCGGGTTCAATGCAGGACGACGGTCGCCGTCAGTCGTCCGCTATGGGGACGCGACTGCCCATGGCTGCGGCGTCGCGCTGTACGTCGAGGAAGTCCAGTTCAGCATCTGGACACGTTCGTTTGATCAGGTCGAACGTCTCTCGACACAACGCACGGCCATCGGCTTTCGTCATGCGCTCATTACCGGGCACCATCACTAACACCTCATTGGTGTCCTGAGTGACCTTGAACCGATCAGCATCCCGGCTGACGGGGCCGAGCAACGCCAGTATATCTTCGTTCGACTCCCAGAGCAGATCGCCCGTTGTTGCTGTCTCTGGTTCGTCGTGGAAGATTGGGAGCATCGTCTCGCCGCCGTCGGCGCGGCGCACCGTGATCGGCCCGGTGATGTCGGCCGTATCGTGCATCCCCATGATTGCGCCCGACCGTGCCCCGACGATGTTGTACGCATCAACGACGTTGTTGGTGCGGTTAAATCCGCGCGCTTCGATGAGCTTTGCGAGCTGCTCACCGGCTGGTTCCTGGGAGGGACGCCCGAGTCGTCTGAACAGCTCACGCGATCCCGCGATAACGTCGGAATTTAATACGTCCGACGCGTCGCCAGTCAGTTGATTGATATCGTCAATCTCGGCGTCTAGTTCGTCACAATCCTGTTGGATGGTAAGATTGCGAATGAGACACCCCACAGGAGAGATCCCCAACTCCCGCGCATTCTCAGAAACGATGAGTTTCGTATTGCTATCCATAGTTAGACCACATGCTACTTCTTACAGTCCATATTGTTATATTTTTCTGTAAGTTACCTAATGCGTAATACAGGTTCTTATATTTACCTATATATAATAAAAAGCCACTGTTGACAGCACTCTTATTAGTATGCTGTTTTGTTTCTATCGAGACGTAGTTGGTCTTGCTGTCAGGTAAGGGAGTTTGTACGCGTGCAGTGGTAGCTGGCGAGAACACAGGCTCGTGCGAAGCTGTTACTGATGACCCACATCCAACCGTTTATTCATATAATTGTACTAACTATTGGGCGTGTTCTGGTTTGACGTTAGATCGACGGAAGCACTGCCGCTATCTTTTCGATGGGGTGAGGCGGATTTTCAGCACGATTGGCTCGATCACCGATCTGGCTTCGGCACGACCCACCGGGGGCGACCACCGTCTCACTGTCGCTTTCATCGATCTTTTCGAAGACGCGCTGACCGATCGACTTCGAGAGGTTGTAGTGTTCAGTTTCGTATCCAAAAGAGCCAGCCATGCCGCAACAGCCGGTATCGAGAGGATCAACCTGATAGCCTGCTCGCCGGAGGACACCGACCGCGTGATGGTCTGTACCGAGGGCATGCTGATGGCAATGGCCGTGATAGGCCAGCGATTCGTCCGTCGTTTCGAGATCGAGACCTTCGATCAACCGGTAGGTATCCAGATATTCACAGATTCCGTACGCGTTCGTTGCGACGCGTTCGGCAGTCGGACTGTCGATCAGGTCGGAATATTCGTCCTGAAAGACCACCGCGTCGGAGGGTTCGACCACGACGATCTCATAGCCATCATCGAGGTACTCCGCGAACCGCGCGATGTTTCTCCGAGCACGTTTCTCGGCCGTATCGAGCATCGCCATCGAGTAGGCAGCCCGGCCGCTCGGTTCGAGATCCTGTGGAACGACAACGTGGACGTTTGCGGCCTCAAGAACCCGAACAGCAGCCTTCCCCGGTCCGGGGTAACTGTAGTTAGTGTAGGTGTCTGGGAACAGCAGCACCTTCTGATCAGCCTCGCGTTCGGTAACGTGTGGACCACGCTCGTCGTACCAAGCCTGCAAGGACTGGCGGCGAAACGGCGGGAGTTGGCGATCACGTGCGATCCCAAGCGTCTTCTCCAGCACCGTTCGCACGCCGGGTACGTTCGGTGCGACATTCGATACAGGAGTGAGTGCGCTGCCGAGTTTCGAGACAGCGTCGATGTTGCCGAACAGTTTCTCACGCAGGCTGATCCCGTCCCGCTGGTGGTACTGGTGTTTGGTCTCGGCTTTGAGCTTGGCCATATCGACACCCGTCGGGCAGTCGCTTTTACAACCCTTACAGCCCACACAGAGATCAAGCACCTCCCTCTGGAACTGCTCCGTGTACAGCTCTTCTTCGGGAATCTCACCGCTGATCGCTGCTCGGAGCATGTTCGCCCGGCCACGAGTGGTCTCCATCTCCTCGTTCGATCCCCGGTACGTCGGACACATCACCGCATCAGTCTGTCGGCAAGTACCACAGCCATTACACAGTTCGACGAGCTGCGAGAAACCGCCTTCGTCCTCGAAATCGAGTTTAGTTTGTGGTTCGATCGATGTGTACCCGTCTCCGTACCGAAGGTTCTCACGCATGTCCGTCTTCCCGGTGGCACGCGGATCGCGTGCTGCACCGTCCCTCCGTTCGTTCGCGGAGTCGTTGTAGACGACCTTCCCGGGATTCATCAGCCAATCAGGATCGAAGGCCGATTTGATCGCTTTGAACGCCGTCCATAGCTCTTCGCCGTACATCTTCCGGTTGAACTCCGTGCGCGCGAGACCGTCTCCGTGTTCACCTGAAAACGAACCGTGGTGTTCTACGACGAGATCGGTCACATCGTCAGAAATGGATTTCATCCGCTGGATTCCCTCATTCTCTTTGAGATTGAGGATCGGGCGGATGTGTAGGGTGCCGCTGCCGGCGTGAGCGAAGTAGGCTGCCGAGGTGTTGTGGGCATTGAGTACCTCCTTGAACTTCTTGACGTACGCTGTGAGTTCCTCGGGTGGAACCGTCGCGTCCTCGATGAACGGATACGGCTTTGGGTCGCCGTCGAGGCTCATCAACAGTGGGATCGCAGCCTTCCGGAGTTTCCAGAGGTCGTCTTGGTCCTCGGGAGTATGGGCTTCGAGGACAGCGAAAGCGTTGCCGTTCTCCCGGAAGCGCGCGCTCATTTCCTGCATCGGTGTCCTGAGATCGTCGTGCAGTTCCGAATCGAACTCCACCATCAGCGCCGCCGCAGTACCAGCAGGAATCGGGGCTTCGTACTGAGCGTACTGTTCGGAGTCGCGTGCCAGTCGGAACACCGCTTCGTCCATGAGTTCGACCGCGCTCACCTCGTGTTCGAGCGCCTGCGGGACGGCTTCGAGGGCGTCGATCAGCTCCTCGAAACAGTAGAGTGCAAGCGCAGTTTCATCAGGAACGGACACAAGGCTGATCTCGGCTTCCACAACGACGCCCAACGTCGATTCTGCACCGACGACGAGTTTCGAGAGGTTGATAACGCGCTCACCGTCGTCGTTCTCATAGATGACTCGGTTCAGATTGTACCCCGAGACGTTTCGCTTGAGATCAGGATAGCGTTCGGCAATCTCGGCGGCGTTGTCTGCAACGAGGCCGCGGACGGTCTCGTAGATCTCAGCCTCACGGTCGTCCTTTTCGACGATTGCCTCGTATTCAGGACTGTCGAGGACGATCTCACGGGTGTGAATAAGGGAGCCATCCGAGAGAACAACCTTCAACTCCTCGGTGTAGGCGTCGGTGATGCCGTAGCGCACTGAGTGGGCACCCGTCGAGTTGTTTCCGATCCCACCCCCGATCGTCGCGCGGTTCGAAGAGGCGGGATCGGGGGCGAACTTCAGTCCCCACTGGGCAGCGTAGTCATCGAAGTGGTCTTGCACCACGCCGGGTTGAACGCGAGCGCGTTGGGCGTCAGGATCGACTGCGAGAACGTCGTTCATATAGGTGCTCATATCGAGAACCACACAGCCCGGTCCGACGGCCTGACCGGCAAGCGACGAACCGGCTCCGCGGGCGATGATCGGAACACCGTGTTCCGAGGCAATTCTCACCGCGTGGCGCACATCGTCGACGTTCTGGGGCATGACGACGCCTGCGGGACGGGCCTGATAGACGCTGCCATCGGTTGCATACAGAACCTGTGCGTACTCATCAAAGCGGGCCTCCCCGTCGAGTTCGGCCCGGAGATCGGTAGCGAGGTCCGCGTATTCATCCAGATCCGGACGATCGTGTCTCCGCTCAGCGCTACCGTTGCCGAAGTCACTCGGATTGCTGTGCGGATTTGTAACAGTCATTACGCTGACTTCTGGGATCGATCATGATAAATTCTGTGTTTGGGACCCCCTGTCGTGGGATCGGCGGATTGACCCACGATTTTACAACGAAGCGGTGTATCGCTCAGGTTCCATCAGGCCGGACTGCACAACCGTTACAATAGTACACATGTAACGAAATTCCGCTCCAACGTAGGGTATTTCCGAATGTGTAGTCCGCGTTTGTGACAAACACAGTACTAAGATGATGACAGGTGCTACTAGATTGGATTTCAATCTGATGCCTCGACTGAGATCCAACCCCTGTATCGTGATTTCCCGCGCGCCAACCCAGACCCGACACAGCCGCCGATGGACTTCAAGCGTATTAGGTGTTTGAACGTTTATATCCCAACATATAATATAATTCTCAACTCCTGCCGTTGCGGTCCTATTCCGTTTGGAATGCGTTCCGAGAAACTCGAACACCGTCGACGTGTCCCGCCGGATTCGTTCTATTCCCCCCATCCACGATGTGTTTAAGGAACTACCCTCGCCATTAATGTAAGATATAACTCACTATCGGTTGGTGTCGGGAATTCTACGGGTATCGTCTTCGTTAATCGAAATCAGGTCGTCCTCAAGCCCCGATTCATCACCTTTAATAATGAGTGAGGTTTCACTCCGAATGACTGAGATGGCTGCAATCGACAAGCGGACACACGACCGGAAGTTCGTGCGGACGTTTTTCACGACCCCGACAGCGGTCGAAGAAGACGATACCGCCAAGATGTTGCGCAGCGCGTCCCAGCTTCGTGGGATGCAAGCACCCGACGTGTGGGTGCCCGACAACGAAGACGCTACAGCGCCGAACATGCGCGACGAAGGCGCTACGAACATCGCTGAAGTCGTCGCTGAGGAAGGCGAGGGCGTTCCCGGTGAAATCCACCCTCGCGTCGTCTGGCACCGCGACAGTCCCGGAACGCGCTACCGCGGCTTCCAGCACATGCTGGAGATCGCTGACCCGGACAACGGAGCCGTCGAGCACATCGATGGGTTCGTCATTCCCGAGGTCGGTGATATCGACGACTGGAAGAAAGCCGACGAGTTCATCACGATTGTCGAGAACGAGCACGGTCTTGAGACGGGGAGCCTCGCGATGTCGGTCATCATCGAATCCGGGGCAGCCGAGCTTGCCATGGAGAAACTGCGGGACGAGATGGGCAAGCCCACCAACAACCTCGAACGGCTGTTCCTGTTGGTCGACGGTGAAGTCGACTACACGAAGGATATGCGCGCGATCACCCCGACGGGTGAACTCCCGTCGTGGGACGAACTGCGTCACAACACCTCACGAGCGGCCAGCGCAGCCGGTCTCATCGCAATCGATGGCCCGTACGACGACATTCGCGATGTCGAGGGCTACCACGAGCGCATGCAGGACAACCAGGCTAAAGGACAGCTGGGCATCTGGTCGTTAACCCCCGGTCAGGTTGTCGAGGCGAACACAGATCCCCTCCCACCCACAGAAGGGTATTGGCTCATCGACGAGGACGGCCGTGATGTCGAGCTTGAAGACGAGGGTGACGTTCAGGTGTACAACGGCAACCGCATCACTCTCGAAACCTCGGGCAACGGCTACACCCTCACGGTCGGCAGCGATCGGCTCGAACTCGAAGACGAGGACGCACTCCAAGAGGAACTGCTCGGGTTGCTGTCCTACGTTCCGAGCTTAGACGACATTGTCGACTCCATGGAGGAGTTCGAGGCCGCCAAGGAAGCAGGTCAGGGGGCTATCGCCATGACGCAGTCGACAACCGTCAACATCGACGGCGTCGAGATTGACATTAGCCGCGACCGAATGTGGGACGAAGCGACCTATCAGGCCCTTCAAACACCGATCACCTTCTTCCAGGACATCTACGAGAACCGGCCTGACCAGCACGATGACCTCGCTGAACTCTACAGCGAGGATATCGTGAGTCGCGCGATGAACGTTGGGAACTGATCACACGGGCATAACGCCGCCGCGCGGGAGCGCGAAGGTGCCGTCCCGTTGGTGTCCGGGACGCAACACCGACTGCGTGGCACATGGGGTTGAGGGAGTCAGTCGCCAGTGGCTGACTCCGGTTCGGTGATTCCGAACTCGTTGAACCGGTCCAGTAGTACGACGAATCCGATGGTGACGGCGAGCGCTCCGAGCAAGAACGGCACTGTCACGCCGTAGTGCTGGCCGACATATTCTGGTGTAATCGGCGCGAACGCCTGCCGATGAACCGGAGGCTGTTGAACACGCCTGAGACCACGGATCGGCTGTGAGACGAGATTCCCCTTGCGAGCGTTGACAAGTTCGCGCTCGAGATGCCACAGAGGAGCCCGCCAACGATTAAATGTTGATTTCTATATGGTATGTATCCGAATCACCGTGATAATCTATTCTCATACCTTCTCGTGACCCTTAATGATTTTATAGAATAGATATATAATAAAATACACTAATTATTTCGTTCAGGGTAAATGGAATATGAATAGGTATGATGAGTGCGTACACGACTCATTCAGAGACACACTGAAAGCGCCTTTTCTATCGTGTTATTCGATCCCACACAACAATAACCGATGGAGTGATAAGAATCGATGTCAGATACGCAAAAAAGATAGAGAGCGCGACGACAAGACCGAATTGACCGAGAATTGGTGTAATCGCCAGCACAAGCACCCCAATACCAGTCGTGGTCGTGAGCATACTACCGGTGAGCGCACCTCCGGTTCCGCGAACGGTTTCTTCGAGCGCGGCGAAAAGGTCTGTGCGCTCATCGTACTCGTCGGCAAACCGATGGACGAAGTGCGCCGAATAATCGACTCCGAGGCCGATGGTGATCGAGAGGATCGTTGCAGTCAACGCGTTGAACGGAATACCGAACAGTCGCATCGACCCTGCAAGCAGCGCGACCGAAACGACAATCGGCACGAGATTCACGATACCGAAGGAGGGCCGGCCTTCGATACCGTAGTAAACCAACACGAGGAACAACACTGTGACGACGAGCGCCGTGAGGAGGCTCTTGATCGCTGACTCGAAGATGGCGTCAGAGACGGCCTGCAACACGACGGTTTGTCCCGTGGCAATCGCTGGGAAGCGATAGCGGTCGGTGAATGCGCGGGCGTCGCTCGTGATCTCCTCCTGTGGGGCATCGCTTGCGGTCGAGTAGACGACTTGAGTATGCCGGTAGTCCGGAGTGATGTATTCACGCGCTTGCCCCCGATACGACGAATCGAGTAGCGCGTCGTAGATGTCACCCAGGTTGTCGTCGGGCACGCCATCACCGTCGACATCGTTCCGGTCGACCAACTGCGCGAACGCCGTCGATTGCTCTGCGTAGTCACGAATCACTGTGATAATACTCTCAGTATCGACCTCGCGGTTGTTCGGCGTGAGAGTGTTCGGCGGATCCTGATTTGCGCGCTGAATCGATTCGAGCGCGGAATCCTTCCGGAGATTCCCCTCAACGTATATCGTCACTGTATCATCTTGTGTGGTAGCGAATCGTTCATCGAGGAAATTCGACGTGGCGGTCACGGTGTAGGTGCTGGGTGCAAGCGGTTCGGGGAGTCCCGCGACGTAGTCGGGGACTTCCTCTGGTGGGAGGAAATCGTCCTGTGAAAACGAGGTGTCGACACCGGTCGCGTAGAAACCAGCCCCAACCGAGATGAGCACTGTCGCCGCGAGCAGCGCGTAGGGCGCACGCCGGGCGACGACGACCCCGACTGTCAGTATCCGCCCCAACAGCGACCCTTCCGAGCCGAGCGGACGAACCCCGAACTCCCGGATCCCACGTTGGTTCCGGAGCCGGTCGGCCCACACCTTTGTGGCTGGCAGGAAAATCCCGAAAATCAGGAACGTAAAGACGATGCCGACGGCGGCAACGAGACCGAACTGACGAATCGGTCCGAGATCGCTGATACCGTTCGCGGCGAATCCGACGACCGTGGTGCCCGTGACGATGAAAAAGGCCACGAGCAACTGATCGGTTGTCGCCCGCATCGACTCATCAATCGTGGCCCCGGTGACTCGTTCCTCACGGTAGCGATTGATGGCGTGAATTCCGAAGTCGATTCCTACCGCAAGCAACAGCGGCGGCACGGCGATGAGCATCTGCGTGAACTGCAGCCCCGCCAGCCCGGTGAATCCGAACGTCCAGATGACCGCCATCACGAGCGAGAGCATCCCTAAGAGGAGGTCGATCGGATCGCGGTAGGCGAACACCAGAAAAACGAGAATCAGCAGTGCGACCGCGGGCACAACGATGATGAGCGAGTCGAAGATGATGTTCGTGAACTCTGTAGAGACGACACCACTGCCAAACACCCGGATATCGCTGTCAACGCTTTCGGCCACGGACTGTGTGCGTGTTTGAATGTCTGTCAGCGGGCTATTCCCGCTCGTTCCGGCCGACTGTGAGACACCACCTACGTCGTGGTGAACGGTCCCGACGGTTGCAGCAGCCGATGCTGACTTTCGGTTGAAATCCTCACTGAGCAGCTCGGTGAAACCAGTCCTCACGGCGGCCGTCCGAATCGCCGTTTCGATCTCCGTGGGTGTTGCACGCTCGATCGTCCGGATCTGCGCATCGAGCGTCGTTGCGTTCGGATCAAGCGTGTGCGCAACGATCCGCGCGGCACTCGATGTAGCGACCACTCGAAGATTCTTGCGTGCCACAAGACGCTGTTGGACTTCGAGCATCGCCACCAGTTCATCTTTCGCGAGGACGTTCGGTCCCGATTGGATGAGTTGAGTGCTCCCGTTCGCCTCCTCGAACGGTGGTGCGAACCGTTGATTCACATCATCAAGGGCGTCCTGCGCGGGGCTATCCTCGGTGAACTGGCTAGTTCCGGATTCGGTCGAGATGTTTGTGAATCCGACCGCAAAAATCGCTGTCAACAACACAAACGCGAGAATCACCCTCTCTGGTCGCTCGATGATCCAGACATCGACCGCGTTGATGTATCGCTGATGGTCGACCATATCCTGTCGGAAGTCACTGTTTCATCCGGACCCAACCGGCACCGAGCAGTGCGAACAACGCGCCGAGACCAACCGTCACACCGAGCACGGGAAGTATGCCATCGTCTCCCTCAGTAGTCGCTGTGACCGGGATCTCATACGTTTGTGAGAGTTTCGAGTCATCCGAAGCAGTCTCGTATTCGAAATCGATCGACAGGGGATACTGTCCATCGCTCGCGTCGGCGTTCACGCTCACATCGAATGCGATTTGCGCTGACTCACCGGGCTGTAACCGTGCGATGTACGCATCACTGGTGCTGGTCGACAGCGGATCGTCGACGAACGTTTTGGCGTTGATATTTCTCACTACGGTATCACGATTGTTGGTTACGTTCAGCGTTACCGTCCCTGTGGACCCAACATCAATGGTGGCATTCACGCGTTCAACGATAAATTCGTCGCGCTGTGGGGCGACAGCAACCTGTGTATCGAGTGTTTCGCTCTGACCGGCATTGCCGCTCTCGTCGTCATATTCTACGACGAAGGAAAACTGGCGCTGCCCAGGCTCCGCGCTGTCGGTGGTTTCTACGGGAACGGAGACGGTCGTCGATTCTCCTACCGAGAGAGAGCCGATAGCGACTTCAGTTTCCTGTGGATTACTGTTCTGGCTGTGTGTCACGAGGGAAACGACGGCGTTCGAAACGTTCTGCGGGCCCTGATTCGTCACCACAGTGGTGACAGTGCCCTCATCCCCCACGCGGAGTGTGCTACTCGTGTTTGTAACGATAAAGCTCTGTTTGGGTTGGGGTGTGACGCCCACGATGAACGGTCCTGCTCGGGTCTGGTCGCCGTCAGCGTCGTCGTACGAGACGGTGGCTTGAAACGGGTAACTCCGGGCATTGGTTTGGTTGCTTGCGGTGGCGTTGAGCGTGATCGTCCGCTCTTCACCCTCATCCCACTCCCCGACGAACTGCGTAGCGTTCGCGGTGTGGCCAAACGTGATGCCGCTCGAAAGCGACCGGAGGTTGACGGTGGCCTCTGAGGCGTCCGCGTCAGCGTTTTCGAGTGTCACCGAGACGATCCCTGTGCTGCCGACCTGCAGCTCAGTAGACGAGGAAACCACCTCGAAATCGTCGCGTTCGTCGTCGATATCGATTTGAGCAGTGAGTTCTTGGCTTTGTACGGGATTCATGTTTTGATCGTAATACTCCACTACAAGTGGAACCTGCCGCTGACCGGGTTCAGCAGTGCTATTGACCGCCACCGGCAGCTCGAACGATTCTGATTCATCCGAATCGAGACTCCCAAGCACGTACTGGGACTGACGAGGAATCACGTCGTGGTTGCCGTTGGAGCCGAACGTGAGTACCGCATCGGTGGCCGATTGAGGACCTTCATTCGTAATCGTACCGGAGATGGTTCCTGACTCGCCCGCCTGCAAGTCGCCATCGACACCGGAGAGCGAAAACCGCTGTTCACCATCCGGTGCGACGCCGAACGTGAGCGGTGACGACCGGGATGAATTACCGCCGCTGTCTTCGTAGGTGATCGTCGCTCGCACAGGATACTCGGTCGTATCGGCTGTGCGTGACATCCGCGCTTGCACCTCAATGGTCCGTACCTCTCCCACATTCCACTCGCCAACGAAGCGGCTGGTGTTCGGCGATTGGCCGAACGAGAAATCGCCCGACAGCGACTGGAGGCTCACGACCGCATTCGTAGCGTCCTCACCGGTGTTCTCGATGGTCACGGAGACGTTTCCGATTCCGCCGGCGGGCACGTCAGAGGAAACTGAGACGACTTCGAACTCTGCATCAGGCGAAGGAGGAGTTGCGATGATCTGCTCACTCGTCTCGAACACCGAAGACGCGGCGACCGACGCCGCAGTATCGCTATCGGAGAACGTTTCCGTGAACTCACCAGCGGTCGTTTCCGCTCCGTTTGCGACGTTTCCGACGGCCGAATCGCCCACAATGAAGCCGACGGCGATCCCGTGGAAAACGAGAAGACCGACGAGCGAAACGGCGAGCGCCGAGTGGTTCATCGGTAGCCAGCTCGAACAGCGAATTTCTCCGTCACAGCCGCCATCCCTCGGAAAGTCTTGCGCTGTTTGACTGTCGCTCCGCATTAGCGTCGTCCATACTATTTTCCTACTAGCAGTCTATAAAAATAATTTCTTCGGTGCTCGATAACCCAGTTGATCGTCTTCCGTCGTGGGTGAACGCGACCAGTCACTGTATGCGGGGGTGCGCATACAGTTTCGGTGGCTCCGTCAAGGCAGTACGCCGGAATCACGATCTCACGCCACCGAGTTCTACGATCGACTCGGCAGCGGAGCCGACGAAGACCGACATGGGATCGGTGGCAGCAGCAAACAACCAATCAACGGCACCGACTGTACCGAACACGGGCGTCTCCCCGGGTGAATTTGGCTTCGACCCAGACCTCCATCTACTCAGAAAACCGCGTGAATTCGCCGGGTGGACTTTAACGGTGTTCGACTGCGTAGCGCCGTCATGGGATCCCTTGATGACAAATCGGCCTTGATCACGGGGGCGTCGAGAAGCATCGGACGCGGAATAGCGGAGGGATTCGGTCGTGAGGGTGCTGCAGTAGCGGTGAACTACCATTCGAACGAAGAGGGAGCTGAGGAGACAGTCGAAACGATCGAGGACGCCGGCGGTTCCGCCACCGCTGTGCAGGCCGATGTCAGTGACGAGAACGAGACCAAAGAACTCGTCGAGACAGTTATAGAAGAATTCGGTGGCATCGACGTGCTCGTGAACAATGCCGGTGTTCTTGAACCATCGACGCTTGCAGAGATGGATGTCGAGACGTGGGATCGAACCATTTCAGTCGATCTCCGAGGCGCGTTCCTGGTTACACGCTTCGTTATTGCTGGAATGCTCGACCGAAGTGAGGGAAGAATTATCAATATAGCATCACAATTGGGGATCAAGGGGGCCGAGGAACTCACCCACTACTCGGCCGCAAAAGGCGGTATTATCGCCTTCACACGCGCACTAGCTCGGGAGGTTGCTCCTGACGTTCAGGTCAACGCCATCGCGCCGGGACCTATCGAAACCGACCTCCTCGACGATACAACCGAGGAGTGGCGCGAAAACAAGAAAGCTGAAGTGCCACTCAGCCGGATTGGAACCGTAGACGAAGTCGTGCCCACGGCAGTGCTGCTCGCCGGACACGGCGGGGACTATTATACGGGACAGACACTCAGTCCCGACGGTGGCGATGCGATGCATTAGGCAATGTAAAACCGGTTGAGAATGCTATGCATCCTCATTCCTGAAGTGATAGCGCAATATTTTCCTAGTCGCAGGCGGTAGCAGCTCGTAGTTGTCAATGGCGCAGAAGAAAGATACGTCTTCACATACCGATGATGTCGATCCCTACGTTCCGGCCGACCGTAGTGTCACGGAGCTAACGGTAAAGGCCGTACTGCTCGGTCTCGTTCTCAACGTCGTTTTGATGGCGGCGAACACGTACCTCGGACTACGCGCGGGCTTGACGATCAGTGCGTCTATTCCTGCGGCAGTCATCAGCATGGGGGCGTTTTACGGGCTGGGACGGTTCGGCATCGGTGGCACCATTCTCGAAAACAACATCGTCCAGACGATGACATCGGCGGGATCATCACTCACCGCAGGCGTGATTTTCTCGTTGGCTGGTGTGGTCTTTCTTGGAGAATCGATCGACCTCGTGACGACGGCGATGGTTGCGCTGCTGGGTGGCACCTTAGGCGTGCTGTTCATGATCCCAATGCGGCGGTATCTCATCGTCGAACAACACCAGGAGCTTCCCTATCCCGAGGGAACTGCCTGTGCAGATGTTCTTCGTACCGGAGAACAAGGCGGGCGTGGCGTTCGATTCGTCTCGGCCGGATTCATCGTGGGTGCCATCTACATGGCGCTCGCAGATATCTGGGGCGTGATCCAGACGACGATTCAGGGTGCGTTTTCGGTCGCTGAAACCCGTGGATTCACCTTCGGTGGGGATTTCACGCCCGCACTCGTCGGTGTTGGATACATCATCGGTCCGCGTATCGGTGCGTACATTCTCGGTGGAGGTCTCGTCTCGTGGATGATGTTCATCCCGCTGCTCGTTACTGGAGGGATGGTTCCGGCGGACGCCGCTCAGGCGTCGCTGTTCGAGCAAGCGAATGCCGTCTGGAGCAGCTACATCCGCTACATCGGTGCGGGTGCGATGATCGTCGGTGGGCTTTATGCGATCGGTTCAATGCGGACGACGATCGTTGATGCCGTCAGTCTCGCCAGTTCGGAATTCACGCAGGGATTGCGTAGCTCCGACCGCAAACGGACTGCCCGCGATCTCCCGATGGGTATCGTCGTTGTTGGCGCGGCCGTTGTCGCGGTCCTGTTGGTTGTCATCCCGCAGGTCCGCGTCGGACTGCTCGGTGGCATCATCGCGGTGCTGGCAGCGTTCTTGTTTGTCGCCGTCTCCTCGTATCTCGTCGGCGTCGTCGGGAGTTCCTCGAACCCTGTATCTGGAATGACGGTTGCGACGATACTGATCGCCGCGGTTGTGCTCCGCTCAACCGGCGTATCAGATCCGGTCGTGGTGTTGGTAACCGGTTCGGTTGTCGCTATCGCTGCGGCCGTCGCCGGTGACACCTCACAAGATCTCAAGACTGGCTATCTACTCGGAGCGACACCCCGGAACCAACAACTCGGTCAGCTCATCGGTATCGCTCTCTCAGCACTGCTGGCCGGGGGCATCCTTGCGTTCTTCAATCAGGCCTACGGCCTCGGGGGCCAGACGCTTCCAGCGCCACAAGCCGGACTCATGGCACTGATCGCAGAGAGCGTTCTTGGCGGGACTGCCAACTGGGGAATGGTCCTCATTGGCGGCATCTTCGGGATCGTTCTCATCCTGATGGAGATACCGGTGTTGCCGTTCGCAGTCGGCATCTATCTCCCGGTCACTCTCTCGACACCGATCTTCCTCGGCGGAGTGTTGAAAGCCCTCGTGGATCGCTACACTGCGTGGTCGGACGCAGAAACTGACACCGATCAGGTGACCCGTCAGGGCCGGATCGTCGCCGCCGGCCTCATCGCTGGCGAAGCGATTATGGGGATCGTTGTCGGTGCAATCCGTATCCTCGGTGTTGGCAGCGACAGCGGCGTCCCGTTCCCGATCGGTCTCGGTGACCAGTTCTCGCTGTGGCTGGGAGTGATCGCCATCGCTATCTTGCTCGCGTTCCTTGGTGTGAGTACGCTGTGGGGAACCAGCACAACACCAGACACGTAGGAAACTGCCAGACATGACTGAACCTGCTCGTGATCCAACTGCGGTTCCGATTCGAACAACTGATGACTGGCACTGCGAGCAGATTGATGGAACACCACACGTGACGATTCAGCGCCCTCGTCGCGTTCGAAACCGACTCGACCGGTTTCTCTTCAAACTGTTCGATACTCCAACAGACAGGGAGCTCGAACTCGATGCAGTCGGGAGCGCCGTCTGGTTGGAATGTGATGGCTCGACTACAACCGAAGAGATCGCAAACGAACTCAAAGCGACCTTTGCACCCGAACGCGTCGATCCCGTTTCAGAGACGCTGCCGTATTTTCTCACACAACTGTCTGAATTCGAGTTGATTCGCTATGAATCAGCAGCCGAAACCGAGTAATGTGCAGGTTGGTTTGATCTGACATGCAATGAAGTATAAAATATAATACCATTCTTTTCGAGACCGATTGAATCCGATGGCATGGATTTATCGGTCGAAGCAATGTTTGAGAGGGCGTCGTACCGGACGCGAACAGTTAACCAGTGCCTACCGGTCGTCATCGGTCGCGTCGGTGTCCTCAAACTGAGCCACGTATTCGTTAGGTGTTTCCTCAGTAACTCCGACTCCCTGACGGGAGTCCACGACAGACTCGGGATCGAGCTTTGGCGGAATAGCAGCGCTTTGAAGGGTCTCTACCATCGTCCACTGGTCGACGTCAGCGAGTTCGGCGGCTCTGCTGATCGAAATCCCATCGAGGGCGTACCGTCCGACCGCATAAGCAAGGGCGTCCTCGTCGGTTCCGTTCGGGGGAGCATCCGGTTTGCTCATTAGTCCTCTGATCTCCTTGAAGAGATATTGTGCTTGGACACGAAGCGTGACATCGGAAAGATAGTACAGCGTGCCGAGGTCTTCGTCAGGCACCGACACTGGCTCAAAGGATGGGTCCTGTATGTGCCGTATTCCCCTGACCAAGACCATGGGTGAGACACGAAAGAGTCGCTGGCGAACCGCAGCCCATGTGGTTGCGTCAGTCAGATCAACCGGTTCGAACGCAACAATAGCACCCGCGTCGAGTTTCGGCGTCAACTGTTGTAGTGTCACGCCACCTTGTGGCGCGTCGTGAAGAAACTCCCACAGTCCTGCTGGTGTACCACGATACTGCCGAATATCACCGTGATGGAAACTCAACACCCCATACTGCGGTCGGGTGAGAATATCGCCTTGAAGGATACCCACCCGGTAATGGACCACAACATCGCAGGCGTTCGCAATCGTCTTGACAACGCCGGATGGAATGTTGACACCGAGTCGCTCGGCTGGTTGCGCTTTACACTGGATGCACGGCACCGAGACCACCCCGTCGATCGCAGAAAGCGCCGTGTACGTCTGTGGATCTCGCCGGATGTGATACTTCACTGTTTTTACGCTAGCGTGGCAGTATCGCTTTAACCGGTGTGTGAGGGTAGAATCGGTTGAACCCTCGTCCGGGCTGGTCGCGTGAACGACGAGTGAGAGCTCTGCATTCGTGGCACGCATCATCGCTCGCACTGAGGCAACCATCCAGTCAGCGATGTTCCGTTGGCCTGTGAGAAAACAGACCTGTAGGGGTGTGCTGGACGACATGACCATCCAGCGAGTTTGACGGCGTTGATACCGATAGTTAATCACCGGTAACATTCGATATATGATAGATTATCGTCCAAGGTGTGATAGAATGGGAGTATTGCGGTAGGGACGTGCCAACTAAGGATCATTCACAGCGGGTGATTCTCAGCGTTGTATCGTGTCGGTCCTATGGACAGGCGTGTCGCATGTAGCAGAGATTATTTCCGCTATCGAAACCTGTGTTGGCTGTTATCACTATACATACACCCGATGAGTGATGTAGAGCCAACCACTGAAACCGAAGGGCATCACCACGGCCAAACAGAGGGACCGGGCTATGTGACGCCGCAAGCAGCCATCACGGAGTCGGATCCCGAGAAGATCGCGTACGTAATGAGTCTGTACGTCGGCACAGATGTTGACGCGCCCGATTTCCTCTCGGTCGTTGATGTTGACCCAGACTCCGAGACGTACACGGAAATCATCGACCGTGTCGAGATGCCAAATAAGGGCGACGAACTCCACCACTTCGGCTGGAACGCGTGTTCATCATCGTGTCACATCGGTGGGCTGGAGCGTCGACATCTCGTCATTCCAGGGCAGCGTTCCTCGCGCATTCACATCGTGGACACGAAAGACCGCCGGAATCCCCAGATCGAGACGATCATCGAACCGGAGGAGGTGTTTGAATATGATCTCTCGGCCCCACATACCGTCCACTGTATCCCAGACGGCGAAATACTCATCAGTATGCTCGGGAATGCGAACGGCGAGTTGCCCGGTGGCTTTCTCGAACTCAACGACGACTTCGAGATCGAAGGACGGTGGGACCCGCCCGGTGAGATACAGATGAACTACGATTTCTGGTACCAGCCTCGCCACAACGTGATGATCTCCTCAGAGTGGGCGGCACCGTCTACCTACTATCCTGGGTTTGATCTTGCGGACGTTGAAGCCGGAAGGTACGGCCAGCAACTACACATCTGGAACTGGACTGAACGGGAAGTCGAACAGACGATCGACCTTGGCGAGGAAGGGCAGATTCCACTCGAAGTCAGGTTTCTCCACAGCCCCGAGACCACACACGGGTACGTCGGCGCAGCGCTCTCTTCGAACATTTTTCATTTCTTTGAATCAGACGGCGAGTGGCACGCCGAGAAGGTCATTGATGTCGACGCCCGCGAACACGAAGGGTGGGAGATGCCCGTTCCCGGTCTCGTGACGGATCTTCTCGTCTCCATGGACGACCGCTACCTGTTTTTCGGGAACTGGCTCCACGGGGATGTCCGGATGTACGATATCAGCGATCCTGCCGTCCCACGGTTGGCTGACCGCGTTTGGGCGGGCGGCCACTTCGGTGATTCGTACCCCACCGGTGAACACGGTCGGGAGGTTGGCGGCGGGCCACAGATGCTTCAGTTGTCGCTCGACGGTGAACGCCTCTACTGGACGACGTCTCTCTTTTCCTCGTGGGACAATCAATTTTACCCAGAAGAGGCCGAGAACGGATCAGTGATGCTTAAAGCAGATGTCGACCCTCGGAACGGGACCATGGAGCTGGATGCGGACTTTCTCGTCGACTTCGGTGCGTTCCCGGACGGACCAGCTCGTGCCCACGAGATCCGCTGGCCGGACGGCGACTGTACCAGCGATGTCTGGCAGTAACGGATGACTACCTACGAGATCGTCCTTGAGTGGCAGGACGGACGGACCGAATCCATTCGTGTCGAAGCGGATGAAACTGTACTCGAAGTGGCCGAGCGGGCGGGGTTGGGACTGCCCTACGGCTGCCTGACTGGAGCGTGTGCGACGTGTACTGGCCGACTCACAGCAGGTGATCTCGCTTACCGACGATCTCCTCGGGCGCTCAAAAAGCACCAGCAGCGAAACGGGTATGTCCTCCTCTGCATTGCCGAACCCCGGTCGGACTGTCACATCGATGTCGGTTCGCGGATACAGGCGGAGATGATGTCTAATCCACTGAAGTAACAGCGAAGAGATGACTGATTGCGTCACTGTATGTGTTCCAGTAGTTCATCCGACACTCAGCCGTTGGTCTCCGTTGGGGTTCAATACCACCAGCGAAATCAGAGCCCGAAAGGGACACGAGTCCAAAGGGACTACACCACCCGTAATGACAAGTCCAAACTCCTCACTCACTCCCGGAAAACGCGAAATCATGGAGGCGACGTATCGGGCGCTAGAGAAGCATGGTTACGGGAATCTAACGATCCAACAGATCGCGGATGAGTTCGAGAATAGTAAATCACTGCTCTATTATCATTACGAGAGTCGGGACGAACTCCTCGTTGAGTTCCTCAACTACGTCCTCCACGAATTCATAACGGAACTGGATCTTGGTGAACGACCCCCGCGTGAACAACTCCAGTATCTAGTCGACACACTCCTTCCGGAAACGCTCGAAGAGAGAACCCATCGCGTCCAGCTTGCGATGTTTGAAATGCGTTCGAACGCACCCCACGATCTAGACTGCCGAGAACAGTACATCGAAGTCGATACGCGATTGAAATCGCTCGTGACTGGGATCTTACAACGTGGGCTTGAGACGGAGGCGTTCATCGATATCGATCCAGCCGTCGAGGCAGAGATGCTAGTGTCGTTGTTCCTCGGTACGCGAGCACGTCGGCTCACAGTCTACGATCCGGACGAATCGATTGCCGAGCTTCGGACGGGCATTTTCTCGTATATTGATCGGATCACGGCTCCGTGAAACTACTCCGCGTTTGTCGTGAATGTTATCGCACTCATACCGGTACCAGAAGAACTTTGAATATTTATTCAATATATAAGTATAGGATGAACGGACTCACTGATACAGTTACACTCATCACAGGGGCAGGATCCGGTATCGGTCGTGCAACCGCAAAACGATTTGCTCGTGAAGGGGCGGCTGTCGTTGTCGCTGATATCGACAGTGACGCGGGAGAGACAACGGTGACACAGGTCGAGGCTGCTGGCGGCACGGCAACGTTCGTTAAAGTTGATGTCGCCACTCCCGCTGAGAGCAAGGCAGCCGTTGAGACAGCTGTCGACACCTATGGAGGGCTTGACTTCGCAGTGAACAATGCTGCCACTGGGACGACACCCGTCCCCACGCCCCAAATCACCGAAACAGATTGGGACCGAACCACCGCTGTCAATCAGAAGGGTGTCTGGGCCGGTCTGAAACACGAAATACCCGCGCTTTTGGAATCCGGTGGAGGCGCTATCGTCAACGTGTCATCCGTTGCTGGAATCCGGGGGAGTCCTGGTCGAAGTCCGTACAGTGCCAGCAAGCATGGTGTTATCGGTCTGACGCGGACGGCCGCGCTTGAATTCGCTGACGACGGCGTCCGTGTGAACGCTGTCTGCCCCACGATCGTCGATACGCCCGCGCTTCAAACGATGACGGAGGAGGAACGAGCCGGTCTCATCGAAGACGTTCCGATGGGCCGTCCAGCAGCCCCCGAAGAAATCGCCAACGCGATCGTGTGGCTCTGTTCAAACGAGGCTTCGTTCATCACTGGGCATACGCTGCCGATAGATGGTGGTTCCGGAGTACAGTAACCGCTTACTACTGGGTGTGACGCACCGTGTTCGAAATCCGCAATGTTCGTATTGCTACGCGAGTTTTCCGCCATCGACGGGGAGAGCGTGTCCGTTCACATAGGACGCGTCGTCGGAAGCGAGCCAGGTGACGGTTGCGGCGATTTCTTCAGGATCAGCCATTCGATCGAGCGGTTGTTCACTAGTGATCCGATCGACAGCGTCTGAATGATTCTGCATGGCTTGTTCGACCATCGGCGTTCGGACGACACCGGGACAGACGGCGTTCACACGAACACCACGTTCACCGTAGCGAACAGCAGCCGCTTTCGTGAGACCAACGACACCGTGTTTACTGGCAACATAGGGCGCAGTGCCGTCCGCTGTGAGTCCAGCGATCGAAGAGGTGTTGATGATACTACCACCACCGTCTTCGAGGAGTGTCGGGAGTTCGTGTTTCATCGTGAGCCACACGCCCGTGAGATTGATATCGAGGACGGTGTTCCAGTTCTCGATGGTCTGATCAACAAGCGGCACGCCGTCGCCCCGAACACCAGCGTTGTTGTGGGCAATATCGAGTCCTCCGTAGGTTTCACGGGCAACCGTAACCATCTGTTGAACATCATCCTCCTCAGTGACATCAACGTGAACGAATGCGGCTTCTCCCCCGTCGGCGTGGATGGTTTCAGCCGTCTCCCTGCCAGCGTCACCATCGATATCAGCGACAACGACAGCCGCCCCTTCACGAGCAAATCGTTTCGCAGTTGCGCGGCCAATCCCACTGCCAGCACCAGTAACGAGTGCTGTCTTGTTGGCGAATCGATCGGACATCACTTAGTTGAACGAATCGTCAATATTTAAGTCATGGGATCGAATGAGGTGTGGTGTAGCTTGCTTCGGCTCGGGAGATCCCCAGAGACGGCCGCGCGTCCCTACTCCTCACGCGACCGGTCGTCGTCAACGAGTCGGGTTCGGACTGTTCGTACTCGTTGCTGGATCGTCTACCACCACGCTTGAATTCGGTTCATGAGCGTCTTACCAGCAGTGAGAATAGCAAACAGTTCGTGTCCAATAATCATCATCATGCTGAGACCGACGAGCAGCCCAGCTGCGATTGCGCTTCCACCAAGCATAAGCGAGGGAACTGCTGGAACTCTTCCGACGAATCCACCGAGAAGAGTGTATGGTACGATCGAAGCGAAGAGCCCACAGTTGCCGAGGATGATGCCAATTCTGGCCCGCCGCACCCAGCGACTCACACCGAGACGTTCCTCGGTCTGTTGGCGTATCTCGGGGGCCGTCTGCAGAGTGAGGCGATCGAGGGACCGGACATCGTCTGCTTGTGCAGAAACGGTCTCGGCACGGCGTCGCGCCTCTCGTAGCAGTTGGTCCCGGTCATACTGCTGCAGCACACGAAGCCGCTCAGCAGCCACGTAGGTGTCCGCCAACGCTAGCCGTAACTCCTCCTCAGAAACGTCGTCGAACGCCAGATCATATTGCCTATCGGGATAGGTGGTGAGTAACCGGAAATCGAGCACTCCGGCTTGGATTCGCTGTCGAATCAGCCGTTGATCACGCTGTTTCGCAGCGGTGTCAACATCTGCGAACTCATTTTGAAGCCGTTGTCGTTGGGTTTTCGTGAGCAGCGACGCGGATCTCTCATCCATACAGCAATTCTATTCATGACAGGATATATATCACTGTCTACTTGCTGGAAGGCGGTGTACCACCGTATACCACCCTACACCCGTAGTATACCGGCGCTATACCGAGGCATCTCTCGCGATTCATGGGCCCTGTCCACCGAAATTCAGCGGTCTGCAACGCTGCACTGCCAATCCCACCACCTAAATTGGTCCAAAACAGCGGTGTACGGCCGTATACTGACGATATATGGTGAAAACAGTCCTCCCCCTTTAATACAGTCCCATCGGCACACCCAGTTGGATGACTGCAATCGAATTGAGAGGAATAACGAAGCAGTATGGTGACGTGACTGCTGTTGACGAGCTTGATCTCGTCGTAGAGGACGGCACCGTCTTCGGCTTTCTTGGCCCGAACGGCGCGGGAAAGTCAACTGTGATCAATTGCATACTCGATTATATCCGACCCACTGACGGACAGATCTCCGTGTTGGGTTATGACGCCCAAGCCGAATCGCAGGCTATCTGCCAGCGCACGGGCGTTCTACCGGAGGGGTTCGACGTGTACGATCGCTTGACCGGTCGCCAACACCTCCAGTTCGTCATCGATTCGGCCGAGGCGAACGACGATCCTGAAACGATCGCTGAGCGCGTCGGCATTGGTGACGCCATTGACCGCCGGGCTGGCGGGTATTCGAAGGGCATGCAACAACGACTCATGTTGGGTACCACCCTCGTTGGCCAGCCCGAGCTGTTGATTCTCGACGAGCCGTTGTCGGGACTTGATCCGGAGGGAGTCCGCACGATGCGCGCGATCGTTCGTGAAGAGGTTGACCAGGGCGCAACCGTCTTCTTTTCGAGTCACATCCTTGAACAAGTCGAGGCCGTCTGTGACCGCGTGGGTATTCTTCAGGACGGAGCACTCATTGCTGAAGATACCGTTGCCGGCTTACGCGAGACCACTGAAGCCGAGACGACCCTCACTGTCGAGGTTGATCAGGTACCCGAGTCAGCGCTCCCGGCCCTCCGTGCATTGGATGCTGTCTCGACAGCCAGCGCCACCAACACGACTGTGACGGTACACTGTGCGGACGCAGCGAAAACGACCGTCCTGAACGAACTCGAAGTGGCCGGTGCATCGGTCCAGGATTTCGATCTGACGACAACCTCACTCGAAGACCTCTTTATGGCCTACACCGAGGGCAGTACCACATCGACGATACACGATCAGTCCAGCGAGGTGGCTGACTAATGAGTATACAACTAGTCGCGAAAAAGGAGTTTCAGGACGCCATCCGATCGCGGCTGCTGTTGCTCGTGGCGAGCCTGTTTACGGCGTTTCTGGCCTTCTATACGTATTATAAGTTTGCGATGGTCACTCCAGCTGAGCCCGCCGTGGTGGCTGACCTGTATCGGGCCGTCGCCAGCGTCGTCGCAGTCGTGGGAACGCTCCTAGGGTACAACGCGATCGTGGGCGAGCGCGAGTCAGGCAGTTTAAAATTCCTGCTCGCACAGCCCCACACGCGCCGGGATGTCGTCATCGGCAAATTCCTCGGCCGAGCAGCCGCCGTTACGGTAACAGTCGGCATCGCGTTCGCCGTCCTCAGCGTCCACTATGCCGTACTGGTTGAGGCGTCGCCGTCAGTCATAGCCTACGCGCGCTTCGGCGGCAAAATACTGGTGCTCGGCGTGGTCTTCGTCGCCATTGCAGTTGCGTTTTCGGCGGCGGTTCGCTCTACGACTGTTGCGACGTGGGGCGCGGTGTGGCTCGCGTTCCTGTTCGCGTTCGTCTGGGACTCGGTGCTCGCGGTGATCAAAACGTTCCTGTTCACGTCTCAAACCCTTCCACCGTGGTACTATCTCGTTGCACGGTTCAATCCGAAATTCACACTCGTTCACATCGACGCGACCGCGCTCGACACGACCCCATTCTATCTGGAGGCATGGTTTGGGGGCGTGATTCTAGCTGGCTGGCTCCTCGTGCCGCTCGGAGTGGCATATCTGCGGTTCCAGCGGGGTGATCTGGTATGAACCGTCGCCACCGCGCCGTTATTGCGGTGCTCATCGCTGTCCCACTGTTCGTGACTCCCCTCGTCTCCCCGGTCCCGAACTACGACGCCCACATAGAGATGGGGGTGCATCAGGAACCCGTTAATCAGTCCGCTAGTGAGACGGGACAACAACAGGTCGGAGACGCACCAACAGTGCGCTACCAGAACCTCTCAGCACCTGGCCAACGCTTGTTCGATAGCGGATACAACGACACCGTCTGGAGCGGCATCCTGATGGAGGATGCCCCAACCGTCCCGCTGGACGAAGCGCCCGAGCCGTGGGCTACGCTCGTTCCTACTAGGTCAAAGGGTGCGACAACTGTTTACGTCCACAGAGACGGACACTACTATGAAACGGTACTCCATCGATTCACACCAAAACCGTCCCTGCCAGCGTTCGGACTGCGGCTAGGATCACTCCTTGGGGCCATTGGCTTTGGAACACTCGCGGGATACTTCGGTCTCGCTTCCGAAGACTGACAGCGGTTAGCAACCCGAAAGGAAGGGCGTTCTCAGCGACACGAGAAAGCGCGTCTCAGCCCATCACCGCCTGCTGCGCTAGACGCCGACAGCAACAGCACGTCGGATCAGTGTATCGGTGGCACGGGCATGATCACCACTAAATCGAATCTGGGACAGTATTGTGTTAGCATGTAGTTAGCAAATGAGGAGCCATTCGACAGCAATGCGTCTCCGATAACGCGCTCACCTCGTGCTCACCCCCCGACGGTGTAGCGGAGCCGTGTCGTACTACTCGGTAGCCTGCCGCTCGCTATCAGACAGCTGGGGGAGGAATTCTGCGGTCCCGGCAGAAAAATAGATCACTCGGGAGCTGCGTGAACCAGTTCAAACTCAAAAAATAATGCTAATACATAATGCGACACAATCACTCATATAGTATTTTTGATTGATTATAAACTATCAAGGATAGAATATCTACAGTAATTAGTATTAGCAGAAAGATAAGATCAGGAGTGTGCGTCTATACGAAGCAATTATGATTTGATCTAGATATACAAGGTGTAATACCGGTGTCTAGTTTGAATCGTGAGGTTAATTGTTCCCTGATCAGTACCATAGAACAGCTACCACATAACAACATAACCACATACCTATGCAGCTGCCTGTTTAGTTTGAAGAAACCTTCATTACTGATATTCGTCAAGTAGTTCCGATATGTGCTCCTTCGAGAGATTGATGCAGACGACAGTACGGGCTACGATTCTCTCTGCGATATCGCGGACTCGTTCAAGAAGCACTGAGACAACGCACCGACCTCGACGGAGACAGCGGGTGTACACTGTGGCTTGGTAACAGCAAATCCATCATTCTCATCAATGCGGACCAGACCAGTGACGACAGAGAAGAATTACACCCGTACGAGTGTAATGGAAACGATCGGATCCGCTCAATCAGTGCTACCCGGCTTTCAGGCCGATGGCGGTCATCATATCGACACAACACCAAAAATTTGCTTCGAAACACACGGAGTAGTCTTCTACGCCGTTCACAACACGTTTGTACCGAACAGCCATCACCTTTCGATAGGGTGAATCCTGTTCCGCGAAGCGTTTCCTGCTGGCAGCGCATCTCTAAGTAGTACAGCGGGTCGCTTGAACGACGGCCGATGATCGTGGTTTGAACACCGTTCTTTCTCGGTTGCTATCGATCATTCTGTGGTGGAGAACACTTTCTCCCCGAGATCGCACCGCAACTGGCACGTCCGTTGGAAATATCGTGATAAATGCGCGAATACACCCTAACCAATATAAATAATCTATTAGGAGTGTCGTGTTACAGTGCTGGAGTTCTATCGAGGACACACCCGTAGCCCTGCACTGAGTGGTGTTTGAATAGCGTCCCTCTGCCTTCGTTTGTTCTACACGTTAGAACACTACCGATAAAGCGATATTTAACACGATATTTGATGTGATATGCTTGGATGATCTACCGTCAGAAAATACCTCTGCATAACTACCTGAAAACACACCGTTCATTCTCCAATAGGGAACGGACGGTACAGGCGAGTAGATTGATTCTCTGCACAGCTCACGCGTCACCCCCGATAGCTGTCGCGTCCGAGATCAAGGCTGATCGAAGGGATGGGGACAACACAGAGTAGCCGAGAAACAGCCCTGCTGATCAGCAATGCAATTAACAAAGATGTTGTGCGTAAAACATATAAATCCATAATATTTATTAGTTACCATGTCTATTGTTGGATTGGAGGGGATGTATATGCATGCAAGACGATAGCAAACCACAATCATCTAGTGGAACAGAGAGACGAATAGCAACAAGCAAAATCGGCAGACGTGGCTACATGAAGGCAGTTTCGGCCGCCGTGGCGACTGGGTTCGGCGTCGGAGCCGTAACGAGCCCAGCCGCGGCTGCCATCACGGAGAACCAGACCGGCAACGATGGCGGATACTTCTACTCGTTCTGGACCAACGACCAGGGGTCGGTCTCCATGACGTTGGGGAACGGGGGGAACTACAGCGTCGAATGGAACGACACGGGGAACTTCGTCTGCGGTAAAGGCTGGGAAACCGGCGGCCGCAGAAACGTGACCTACTCCGGTTCGTTCAACCCGTCGGGCAACTCGTACCTGTGTCTGTACGGTTGGACGACGGACCCGCTAGTCGAGTACTACATCCTCGACAACTGGGGTAGCTACCGGCCTGAACACGACTACAAGGGCACCGTCACGAGCGACGGGGAGACGTACGACATTTACGAGTCGCTGCGGGAAAACGCCCCTTCCATCATAGGCGAGGCAACGTTCCCACAGTACTGGAGCATCCGACAGTCAAGGCGGACTGGCGGTACCATCACCGCCGGTAACCACTTCGATGCGTGGATCAGTAATGGCATGGACATGGGTAGCCACGACTACCAGATCCTCGCCACCGAGGGGTACCAGAGCAGTGGAAGCTCCAACATCACGGTCGGTGACTCCGGCGGCGGAGGCGGTGGCGGTGATGACGACAACGGAGGCGGTAGTCCCGGAAACCTGATCGCGGAGATCGACCCCAGTACGACATCGGCGTCGATCGGTGAGCTGATCCAGTTCAATGTCAACAACACTGCCGACTCAGGCAACTGGATCAATTCCCTTGAGTGGGACCTCGGCAACGGAACGACCGCGACCGGTTGGTACACGGACGAACGGTACCAGTCGGCAGGGACCTACACTGTCACACTCACTGCCACCAACAACAACGGCGATACGACAACTGACTCGGTCGACATCACGATCTCGTAAGCCAGTGCGTAGACACCAGATTCATCCACTCTCGGCTTTGCCGGGTCTCTGTGGTAGCTCCGGTGACAGTATGGATGAGGGAATGCCGCCGACAAACACCTTGCAACGCTCACACAACAACGAAGCGATACGATTCACACAACCATGACGAACGACAAACGCGATAACGAGGATACACCGAAGAAACGCAACGATCCCGCTGCGATGGCGGAGAACTTGACCGACGACGAGACAAACAACGATCAGTCGACTGAATACGATGAGGGGGTTTTGGATTCGATCGGACGTCGTGACTACATGAAGGCGGTTTCGGCCGCCGTGGCGACTGGGTTCGGCGTCGGAACCATGACAGGATCGGCCGCAGCTGCCATCACGCAGAACCAGACCGGCAACGATGGCGGATACTTCTACTCGTTCTGGACCGACGCGCAAGGAACCGTCTCCATGACATTGGGTAGCGGGGGGAACTACAGCACCGAATGGAGCGACACGGGGAACTTCGTCTGCGGCAAAGGCTGGGAGACCGGTGGCCGCAGGAACGTGGCTTACTCGGGTTCGTTTAATCCGTCCGGTAACGCCTACTTGTGTCTGTACGGTTGGACGACGGACCCGCTAGTCGAGTATTATATTATTGAGAACTGGGGTAGCTACCGACCCACTGGAAATTTCAAGGGTACCGTTAACAGTGATGGCGGCACGTACGATATCTATCAGACGGAGCGCGTCAATAAGCCCTCCATCATAGGCGAGGCAACCTTCCCACAGTACTGGAGCGTCCGGCAGTCGAGGCGGACAGGTGGTACCATCACCACCGGTAATCACTTCGACGCCTGGGCCAGTAACGGCATGGACATGGGCAACCACGACTACCAGATCCTCGCCACCGAGGGGTACCAGAGCAGTGGAAGCTCCAACGTCACGGTCGGTGACTCCGGCGGTGGCGGCGGAGGCGGTGGTGGTGGCGGTGGCGGTTCCGTCCCGAACGGTACCTACCGCATTACCAACGTCAACAGCGGGAAAGTGCTCGACGTGGCGAATTCGTCCACTCAGGACGGTGCCAATGTCCAGCAGTACTCCTACGGTGGCGGTTCGAACCAGCAGTGGAACGTCGAAAGCACTGGGAGCGGCTACCGCATCGCTAACGTTAACAGCGGGAAAGTGCTCGACGTGGCGAACTCGTCGACTGGGGACGGTGCCAACGTCCAGCAGTACTCGGACGGCGGCGGCAACAACCAGCGCTTCGAACTCCACGACCAAGGCGGCGGCGAGTACCACATCCAGCCGGTCCACAGCGACAAGGCCGTCGACGTGGCGAATTCGTCGACTTCAGACGGGTCAAACGTTCAACAGTGGTCCTGGGACAGCAACAGCGATCAGCTCTGGACGTTCGACTCGGTTTGACCGCTACCGGCGACAGGGGACGCTCCGAAGGATGAGCCGTAGGAAGTCGAGTGACCGCCACTAAGTGCCGGCAGACACACCAACGGACCAGTCCGACACAGTTACGTCGGCTACCGTCGAGGCGGTCAGCAGCCCTTCGTAGCACGCTTGGAAATTGCTACTAGCGGAAGAGACCCACTCTGCATTATGAAACGCTAGTTACTAAGCCTCGGTCATATCGAACTCCGTTACTGCTGCTTGCTGGAGAGCAAAGGAGTCGCTTGAAATGAAAAACCTACGATAATACTCATACCGATCACCAAATATATATGTGATAGTAATAACTGCCAATTCGACACTATTCATATACGCTGTAATACACACTGTGTTTCCCATCAAGTGATACACGAGCAATGAGAAGAATAGTAAAGAATACAAATACACACCTCTGAAAACCAATACATTATTCAGATACATGATAAGATAGATAGAAGAGAATTATACCACAATAGACACCAACGAGAGTTGTAGTGTCTATTCAGAATTGTTGTAAAATTTAAAGATATAATAAAAATTTATTATAAAATATTACTTAAGAAGTAATAATAAGACGCCAGACAGAGCATAGTTCAGCTTTGATAACATTTGTACATTCTAGAAGCTATCTTTAATAATCTCGTGGGAGAAGTGTATAAATAGATGGCTGACGACCAGACCGACAACGACGGCGACGGAATCGGCGAGGAGACGACGAAGCACAGAGCAACCACCGAAGAGGGAGGAGGAATCGACAAAAGCGAGGAGTTACACGGAACCGGTAACGACGCCCGCGAACACCTCAGCGAGGACAGCAAACAAGAGCAACTCCATGAGATGCGCGAGGATCACATGGGCGAATACCTAACGACGGATCAGGGGGTGCGCGTCAACCACACTGACGACTCGCTCAAAGCCGGCGAGCGTGGCCCGACCCTGATGGAGGATTTCCATTTCAGGGAGAAGATGACGCAGTTTGACCACGAATCAATTCCCGAACGCGTAGTTCATGCCCGCGGAACCGGCGCCCACGGGTATTATCAGCCCTACGAGGATCCGGATCTGGGGGAGTACGACGACATCTCGGAGCTAACGAAGGCGAAGTTCCTGACTGATCCAGACCGGAAAACACCGGTTTTCACGCGGTTTTCGACGGTCGTGGGATCAAGAGGATCGAGCGACACGGTCCGAGATGTCCGAGGATTCGCCACGAAATTCTACACCGAGGAGGGAAATTACGATCTCGTTGGGAACAACATGCCGATCTTCTTCATCCACGACGCGATCAAATTTCCAGACTTGATCCACGCGGTCAAACCCGAACCGAAGAGCTCCACTCCACAAGCCGCAACGGCCCACGACACGTTCTGGGATTTTGCCTCACTCACTCCCGAGATAACGCATATGTTGATGTGGGTGCTTTCCGATCGCGCCCTACCGCGTGCCTACCGCATGATGCAGGGCTTTGGCGTCCACACGTTCCGGTTCATCAACGAGGAAGGTGATTCCCGGTTCGTGAAATTCCACTGGCTCCCCAAATACGGTACCCACTCGTTGGTGTGGGACGAGACGACGAAACTCTGGGGCAAAGCATCCGATTTCAACCGTGCAGGCCTTTACAACGCGATCGAGAGCGGGAACTATCCGGAGTGGGAGCTCGGTATCCAGATCGTTGAGGAGGACGACGCGGACCAGTTCGATTTCGATCTACTCGATCCGACAAAGATCATCCCAGAAGAGGACGTTCCCGTCCGGCGCATCGGCAAGCTCGTGCTCAACGAAACCGTCGATAACTTCTTTGCCGAAACCGAACAGGTGGCGTTCCACCCTGGCAACGTTGTACCGGGGATCGACTTCACGAACGATCCCCTCTTGCAAGGTCGACTGTTCTCCTATCAGGATACACAGTTAAATCGATTCGGGAGCGCAAACTGGGATGAAGTTCCGATCAACCGGCCGCTCGCAAAACGCCACACCAATCAGCGCGCCGGATTCATGCGCCAAACCATCAATAAAGGAAGAACGTCCTACTCACCGAACTCCTTAGAGGACGATTATCCCAGAGAGGCAACTGAAGAAGAGGGCGGGTACGTTCATCACGCCGAAAAGGTCAAGGGCAAAAAGATCCGTAGTCGAAGCGAGAGCTTCCGTAACCACTTCAGTCAGGCAAAACTGTTCTGGAACAGCATGTCTGACCCAGAGAAACAGCATCTCGTGGAGGCAGCGCATTTCGAACTCGGAAATGTAGAGAACAGAGAAGTCCGGGAGCGTGTCATCTATGAGATCTTCAACAACGTTGATCACGAGTTTGCCGTTCGAGCTGCCGAAGGGATCGGCGTCGAACCGCCTGATGAACCCGGAACACACCACCCCGATCACGATAAAAGTTCACCAGCACTGAGTCAGGAGAACACGGTGATGGACACGATCGAATCGCGTCAGATCGCGGTTCTCGTGGATGACGGATTCGACGATGATCAGGTGGGCGAACTCAGATCAACACTCGAAGAACAGGGTGCACAAACGGCAATCATCTCGAAGGTGCTCGGTGAAAAAACGGGCGCGAACGGAGATGTACTGATGGTCGACGAGAGCCACGTAATGGCCACCTCAGTCGTGTACGACGCGGTCTTCGTCCCCGGCGGCAGCAATAGCGTCGAGGCGATGAAAGAACAGAGCGAGCCCAGACATTTCATCGCTGAGGCATTCAAACACAAAAAGCCGATCGGTGCGCTCGGTGACGGGATCGATCTGCTCGAAACTGTAGACTTGCCAGACACGGCTGTTTCGGGGGACGGGGACGATCTCGTCGTGGAGCAGGGCGTCGTGACAAAGCGATCGGGAGACGACATGGATAAATTTCTTGATGCCTTCAGCGAAGCGATCGCGGAACACCGCCACTGGGAGCGCAGTGTAGAGAGCGTGCGTGCGTAGGTCAAAGACGACTTTCGATCCGTTTTTGGTGATCAAACAGATTTCGATGGGGATCCATTAATCACCGATGATTCATATAGGCAGGGAAACGCGTATCCCGAACAATACAGTATCATATGCAATACAACTATACTCCAATGGAGTGACCTACTCGGAAGAACTAATCCGAATGCCACTCATTATTTGTTCGTATGAACGTTGCAGCGTTCACTGGATTCGGCGGGCCGGAAGACGTAGCTGTTCGAGAGATTGACACTCCTGGACCGGGCAACGGAGAGGCAATGATCGATGTACACGCATGCGCGATCAATCGCCACGATCTCTGGATTCTCGAAGGCGATTCCGCAATGGTCGGGTCAGAGGAGCTCCCATTCGTTACCGGTCTGGATGTTGCGGGCGTCGTTAGAACCGTTGGGGACGGTGTTAAATCGGTTTCTGCCGGTGATCGTGTTGTGTTATGCCCGAATCAGACGTGCGGTGTCTGTCGGTTCTGTCGAGACGGTCCCGAAAACCTCTGTGAGCAGTTCAGTTTATTTCATGGCGGGCTTGCCGAGCACGCTGTCGTGAACGCTGACCGGCTCGTTACACTTCCTGAAAGCGTTGAGACGACTGCCGTCGCCGCTGTTCCCACCGCGTACATGACTGCGCTTCACATGCTTCGACGGGCCGACGTGGGACCGGGTGACCTCGTGTTGATTCCCGGTGCCACGGGTGGTGTTGGCGTCGCCGCAACCCAACTCGTTGACGCCGTCGGTGCACGATCGATCGGCACCTCGACATCGGCGGCTAAACTCGATCGGCTCTCGGGGATTGGGGCCGATTTTACCATTAAGGGAAACGATACAGAAACTATTGGGGATGCAGTTGCCAATATCGGTGCACCAGACGCAGTACTCAACCATCTCGGTGGCGAATACACCGAGATGGGGCTTAGCGTACTCCGACGCGGGGGACGGATGGTGATCTGTGGTCGTACAGCCGGTGGCCGCTCAGAGATTGATATTCCAGAACTGTTTCTGGACCACAAGCACGTCATCGGCAGTACGATGGGAACACAGAAAGATCTCCAGACCCTCGTTCAGCTCCTTGCTGACGCTACGTTCGAACCCGTGATCGACGACGAATACGAGCTCTCTGACACGGATCAAGCGTTTGCAGACATGCAAAACCGCGACATCTTTGGGAAACTCGTTGTTCATCCGTGACCGACAGCCGGCTACTGTCCGTATCGAACGAGATAGTCCCACTCAAAAAGTCTCGGTGAGCAGAGCGGACGACCTGCTTCCAAACCATATCACTGCGGTACTCTGGATCGCTGCGCAGGTCCCTGCGTGCGTGGTGCACATGGGTACGACGCGGACGCTATCCCTCAACGCGATACCCTTGTTCACGAAGTAGTTCCCGGACCCGTTGCTCGTGGTCACCTTGGATTTCGATGCGATCGTCTTTCGCCGTTCCTCCAGTCCCGAGCGCTGACTTGAGATCACTTGCGAGATCGTCAAGATCGGTATCAGTTTCGAATCCGTCGATGATAACCATGTGTTTTCCGTATCTACGCTGTTCAGTTCGCACAGAGAGTTCCTGAAGCGAACGATCAAGGTCGGCCGTCGGATCCTCGGGAACGTCGAGATCTTCGAAAGGATCGTCTTCACTCATAGTCAAATGAAGATAGTCACGACAACGGCACAAGAATATTCCACAATTTCTTGTAATTTCAATGCCGTTGATCTACGATTCAGATGTAGTGCATTATCCGAGATCGAGTGTGGACGATGAACGTCGACAGCGTCGGCTTCAAAACTGGACACATCTCAGCGTCTGAACATCCCTGTCTTCAAGACGCGACCACACCGCAATTTGATACGAGTGACAAACGGCTGCGGGATCGCTAGCGACACGACGCAGAGAGCCGAAATGTTTGCAGATATTTATGAATATTTAGTATAGTAGAGGATCTTATCCTTCTGGCGGTTGAGGCGAACAATAGGCACCGTGACGGTACGAACCGCTCAACACGGCAGTAACGATCACATACAACTTCTTTACGGAATATTTTTGCATGATACTAATAAATTAATTATTCACAGAATCAGAGACTCCGTCGCCATCAACTGGGAGAGACCGGTGCCCTCGGTCATATCACCCAAAATGGTGCTAGTCGAAAAATATTCAATCACATTTGTTCATAAGGGTTATCGAGACACCATATACGAAGAAAAACCACTCAAACAAACATGGATAGACTTAAAGAAAATTCCTCGAATTGAACTGCCGTGGTTCGTAATTGCGCGTCACAATGCTGGATGGAAGATCGAAATTACCCGCTGTGGTCAGTGTGGTAAAATTCTCTGAGGACGTGGAACGCCTTCTTTTTTCGCCCGTGTTGATCAACGATTCCTTTCCGGTTGTAGCCGCGTTGGTGCTCGTTTTGCCGCATGGGTGCCCTGAAATCAAACAGGATCCACGGAGACAGTCCAGCGATCTGTTCGTTATCCTTGGCTGCGGCTATCTGTCCTCGATAGATCTCTGCCTGAAATTCTTCAGTCCAGCGTTCGTCTCCATCACCGTGATATCCTCGTTTTGCCCCACCTCCGGTCTCCGAGATGAGAACTGGGGGTCCGTTAGGAGTCTCCTGGAATCGCTGCATATCGTCTGCGCTCCCGTAGTACCAACCGTGGTATTCGTTGATGCCGACGACATCTAAGTGGTCTCCCAACGGATCTCGAATGACGAGCCCATCGTCGGTATCGTCCACAAAACAGGCCGCGGTCACAAGCCGGGTGTCGTCGAGTTCGCGCACGTAGTCAGCCATCTCGGGCAGCACAGCGTTCCTGGTTTCGTCGTTGTGGTCCGTCTCGTTTGCGATCGACCACAAAATGACGGACGCGCGGTTCCAGTCGCGTTGAATCAGTTCTCGGAGTTGCTGGCGGTAGAGCGTTTGGACGGATTCGTCACCGAATTCGATATCCCAGTACGCGGGGACCTCTTCCCACAGTAAGATTCCTTCTTCGTCGGCTGTTCGTGCCATCTCTTCGGTGTGTGGGTAGTGCGCCAGTCGGGCGTAGTTGCATCCGAGTTCGTTCATCCAGCGAAAGCGGGCTTTGATATCCTTGCTGTCGAGCGCACGCCCTTTTCCGTCAGCCTCCTCGTGGAGCGCAATCCCGCGCAACCAAATAGGCTCGCCGTTCAGAACGATGTCACTACCGCTCACCCGCACGTCACGAAGGCCGACTTCGTCCGCAACCACGTCGTCTCCGGTTTCGAGTCGGATCGTATACAGTCGCGGTTCAGATGGGCGCCACAGCGTCACGTCCGCTTCGGAGAGAGAAAGCTCCCCGGTGAATTCGTCCTCTCCGACGCGGGATAATTCAATATCGCGGTTTAATTCGGGGAATGCGACAGAGATCGCCGTCTCAGGTGTGGAATTTTCAATCCAGGCAGACACGTGAATATCGACGGTTCCACCGGACAGCGTCGTCTCGATTTTGTAGTTGCGAACGAACGTATTCGGAACAGTGACAAGCTCAACGGACCGATTGACGCCACCGAAATTGAACCAGTCCGTGTCTTCGTTCGGGATCCCGTCTTCGTATCGTTTACTGTCGGCCTGAACGATCAGCGTGTTTTCGCCGTCCTGTAACTCGCCCGTGACATCGAAACTAAACGGCGTGTATCCCCCTTCGTGTGACCCGAGCAGTTCACCGTTTAGCCATACCTTGGCTTTGTAATTGATCGCCCCGAAACGAACGAACGCCCGATTGTTACCCTGTTCAGCGGTCCAGTCGAACGTTTTCGCGTACCAGACCCATCCCTCGTAGTGGCGGAACTCGGGAATCTCCTCGCCCCAACTCGAAGGGATCTCGACGGACCGTCCGTCATGGATATTGAAATCGACCGGGTCGTTCTCGATGGAGGCGTCCGGTTCGTATATCGGCTTCGGCGCGAATCCAGTCGGGTTGTCACTGTCATCACCGAAAAAGTCCTCAAAATATCCCTCGAACGTTTCATACTGGTCGGGAATAGCCTGCCAGGTCCCGTCGAGCGAGATCGTCTCCCGTGGGTATGTTAACAGCTGCATGAGTAAGAACACCGAAAGGCTACTACTAAAAGTTTGGATTTGACTGCGCGGAGTCGGGAACGTCTTCACTCGGTATGGTCGGCCGCAGGGGTTGCTACCGTGGTGGAACCTCGACTAAACCACCACAGCGTTCCCATGACAACTGTGATGACAAGCAGGAAGCCCGCCCAGACAAGAAGCATTCCTTGTCGTCCAAATCGATTGACCAGTGGAGTAGGTGCAAACGGCGAGACAGCGAATCCGAGATACATCATCGTTGTGACGCCGCTGAGAGCGCGCCCACGGTACTCCTCTTTGACGATCGCTGCGACCCAGTCGTTGACTGTTGGAACAACAAGTCCAATTCCACCAGCTGCGGTGAGTATACCAAAGAAAACGACGAGAAAGTTGCTCGTTGCGCTGATTATCGTATATCCTACCGTAGCGATACTGAACGCGATCACCAGAATAGTTGTGTATCGAAGCCGACGTTTCATGCGGCCGTACATGGCAGACGACACTGCCCAGAGAACCATAAAGCCGGAAAGCGTAATGCCGGTCATGGAACCGCTAACCCCCACAGACTCTTGGAGATAATACGGGACTTCAATCTGGATGAGATTCATCGTTAACATAGTGAAGGTCATGAGGGCGTAGATACTGACCAACAGCAGCACGGGAGATTCACGTACGATTTTGACTGCCGCTTCGGTCCGACTAATTTCTTCATCGTTTCTCGTTACGCTTGGCTCGGGAAGATAGCGAATAACGGGTGGGACCAGCAGGAGTGCTAGGGCATAAATGAGAAAAATATACCGCCAGTGGATGTCGGCAATAACTCCGCCGAAAAGGGCGGCAACCGCACCACCGCCAGCCTGTATCGCCCCATACCACCCCATGACGACCTCACGGCGACTTCCGGAGTAGTAATCGGAAATGAGTGTTGGAACGGTTACCATAATGGAAGCGATAGCGATGCCGTCAAAGACACGAGTTGCAAGGATTAGATAAAGCGAATCGAGGAAAAACGCAATGCTGGTACCGATCCCATAGATCAGTATCGCCATAATCAGCACGGGTTTGCGCTGGTACCGATCTAAGAGATATCCGACGATCGGAGCGACGATGACGACAATGGGAGCCGACATGGTGCTAACAAGCTGCGCGAGCGTCTCTGAATTCGGAAGATGTGAGAACGTGTTCTGTATCGCAGGAATGGTTGGATTGATCAGTGCGCCAGAAAACGCTGCCATCACTGGGATGAGCAAGAGCGTAACGAGCATCGGCCAGTGGAATGATCGGGGATTTTCTGTTGACATTCTCACTCACCAGTGGTGACGCCCGCAGTCGATTCGGAGGAAGTTGCTGGGGTATTCGGTGCGTACCCTCGATCACTCATTATCCACACCCCGACGACTAGGCTGCCTCCACAGCACGGCTCGCTGTCTCGGCTCTCGTCTCCGAACGGGCTGTTCGTGTGAGCACACCCGTTCGTTGCTCGACAGCGATATCTCCGTACAGTCGTTGGGTTCGTCGATAGTGTGGCTCGCAGTCCCGTCGCCACAGCGTAAACGGTCAACGATCGAACTGCCGTTGTCCGGTCGACGAACCGCCTGCCTGTTCCATCGCTCACGCGTCTCACAGATCATAGCGCAGCCAACTGTTCACGGTTTATTATATTAATAATCTTCGATCCACATCAAATCGAGGAACGAACGGTATCGGAAGAACGAGACGGTATGAGCGGGTTCCAGTGTCCAAAATTGTTAGGAACTCGTGATGGCACGGAGAGAACGTATTAATAATCCGGAGAAAGAAGTCATTCCATGGGCCACGACGAAGACGACCCTGGGTCACGCAACCGAATCAAATCCGTTGAGAACGCGTTCAACATTATTGAAGCGATTCAAACACTCGGACGCTGCGGTGTCTCAGCTCTCGCGGACCACCACGACATCCCGAAAAGCACAGCTCATATCTATCTCAAGACGCTTCAGGAACTCGGATACGTGATCAAAGAGGACGGCGAATATCGGCTCAGTTTGCGGTTTCTCGAACTTGGTGGAACGGTTCGTCACAGCCAAAGCATCTATTTGGTAGCGAGATCAGAGATTGACAGCGTGGCGCGGTCCACGGGTGAGGTGGGCACGATCGGATACGAAGAGGATGGACTCCGAGTGCTCGTGTACCGGTCCGAACCGGGTGAAGGCGTCTCGGACAACGCACCCACAGGAGAGTTCACCCGAATGCACTGGACCGCAGTCGGGAAGGTCCTCTTATCACGCCACACGAACGCTGAGATCCGAACCATCGTCGATCGATACGGTCTCCCCGAAGCGACAGAGAACACGATCACTGATGTCGATGACCTCCTCACAGAGGTTGACGCGATCCGTTCACAGGGGTATTCGATCGAAGACGAAGAGCGAGTTACCGGTGTCAAATCTGTCGCTGTCACGGTCGCAGATGACGAAAACAAGGCAGGAAACTCCGCCATCTCAATCGCCGGACCGAAACACCGATTCAGTGACGAACGAATCGAGAACGAGCTGGTGCCCGAGCTCCGGAACGCAGCGAACGTGATCGAACTCCAATACAAGCACTATTAGGCTCCGGTACACTGTCTTCGACCGTGGCGTCGATAGCGTAGTCAACGCGTCGGTGTCGGTGCGTGCCTTTGACAGCGTCGGTTTTTTCGTGAATTCGGTTGCCGTGATTTCACATTCAACCACATGCTTAATGTTGGTTCCGTACAACCGACCTGTATGAGCTTCCTCGATGAGGAGTATCTCCTCGGCTCAGAACCAGCACGACAGCTTTACGACGAAATTCGGGACCTCCCGGTCCTCGATCCCCACAGCCACCTCGACGTGCAGGCTGTCGCACGAAACGAAGGCTGGGACGACATCTGGGAGGTAGAAGGCGCAACTGATCATTACGTCTGGCAGTTGATGCGAAAACGCGGCGTACCCGAACGGAAAATCACCGGTTCGGCCTCCAACCGAGAGAAGTGGATGGCCCTCGCGGAAGTGTTCCCTCAGTTTGCGGGTAATCCCACCTACGAGTGGGTTCACCTCGATCTCAAACGACGGTTCGGTATCGAGAAACGCATCTCTGGAGACACGGCTGCGGAGATATGGACGGAAACGAAAGCCGCCCTCGATTCGCCCGAGATGCGACAGCAGTCCCTTCTTGCGGAGATGAACGTCGAAGTCGTCTCCAGCACCGACGACCCCGTTTCAGACCTCGAACACCACCAACAGCTTGCAGATGATCTCGAAGAGATCACCGTCCGGCCGACGTGGCGGCCCGACACTGCGATGCAGATCGATGAGGCGGGCTGGAGTGAGTACATCGAAACGCTCGGGCGTGCAACCGATACCGATACTTCTGACCTTGATGGGTTTCTCACGGCCCTTGCGGTCAGCCACGAGTATTTTGAACAACACGGCTGTCGGGCGAGCGACCACGGTCTCCGCGAAGTCGTCACAAAACCCGTCAGCGACCGCAGAGCAGCCGACATCTACCAGCGGGCGTACGCTAGTGAGACGATCACTTCTGATGACGTGACCGATTTTCAGGCGTACGTTCTCGAACGGATCGGTGAGCTGAACCGCGATACCGGTTGGGTAACGCAGTTCCACATCGGTCCCGTTCGGGACTACCGCGACTCGTTGCACGATGAACTCGGTTCAGACGCCGGCGGAGACGTTTCAACACAGGACATCGAACTCACGGAGAACCTGAAATATTTCCTCAACCGCTTCGACGCGGAGCTTGAGATTGTCCTCTACACGATCGATCCGACGCACTACCCAACCGTCGCAACGATCTCGCGCGCATTTCCCAACGTCAGCGTCGGTGCGGCGTGGTGGTTCAACGACAGCCCAATCGGTATGCGCAGACAACTGGAGTACGTCAGTACTGTCGATCTGTTAGCGAACCACGGCGGGATGGTGAGTGATTCCCGCAAACTGCTGTCGTTCGGCTCCCGGTTCGAGATGTTCCGGCGGTCGCTCGCTGACACCGCCGGATCGATGGTCGAGCAGGGACAGATCCCGCACGACGTGGCAGAGGATTTGGTTCACAACGTTGCACACGACCGACCCGCAGCCCTCTGGCAGTTCTAAAGCCCGAGTCAAATTTCCCGTTTCAGACACCGCTGAACGCGGAAAACCCGCCATCGATCGGGATCACAGCGCCGTGAACGAACTCGGAACCGGGAGAGAGCAACCACAGAACAGTCGTTGAGAGATCCTCCGGATCACCGAACCGGCCTTGTGGCGTGTGATCGATGATCGTCTGACCGCGGTCGGTGTATTCGCCCGTTTCCGCATCGATCAACAGATATCGGTTCTGTTCCGTGAGGAAGAATCCGGGTGCGATCGCGTTGACGCGGATGTCTGCGGAGTAATTGTGAGCCATATGGACCGCCAGCCACTCAGTAAAGTTCGACACGGCGGCCTTCGCACCCGAATACGCCGGGATCTTGGTCAGTGGCGTGAACGCGTTCATCGACGAAACGTTCAGGATGACGCCGTCACCTCGCTCAACCATATACTGCCCGAACACTTGGGACGCGAGCACGGTCCCCACGAAGTTGACGTTCAAAACCGTTTCAAAGCCGTCCTTTGGAAGATCGAAGAAGGACGTTTCCGTATCCGTCGTCGCCTCAGGACTGTTTCCACCAGCCGCGTTGATGAGAACATCGATCCGACCGTATTCGTCGATTACTGTCTCGGCAGCCGCTTCTAACTCCGTTCTGTCGAGGACTGATGCCGGAACCGTGAGGTGATCGATATCCAACTCCGCGAGTTCGTCGCTGGTCGCCTGTAATCCGTCTCGGCCGCGAGCAAGGATAACGACCGTACCGCCGTTCATCCCGATCGCTTTCGCCATTTCTGAGCCGAGAACGCCCGATCCGCCCGTTATTACGCACACTTTCCCGCCGATATCGAATTCATTGGGTACGTTCATTGTTGACGCCATGGTGAGTCTGTCTCGTACACGGCAGTATGAAGCTTTTGTAATTTCGGTTATGATCCTGTTGGACGCAACCGCATCAGGCCGTTTTCGTTTGTTCGAGCAGTCCCCGCATGTAGCCGATAGCGAAGAGACGGCCCTTGGTGTGGTATCCCGGATTGGAATTGTCCTCACCAGCCATCGTCGGCACGTGGTCAGGACGCATTGGTCCCTCGTACCCGATTTCCTCGTAGGCACGCATCGCGGCGAGCATGTCTGTCGGACCGTTATCGTGCCAGGTCTCAACGAACCGGGAGGCATCACCCTCGACATCCCGGAAGTGAACGAAGTTGATCCGATCACCAAAATGACGGATCGTGTCCGGTATATCGACACCCATCGCTGCGAAGTTGCCTTGACAGAACGTAACGCCGTTGTATTCACTGTCGACGATGTTGAGAACACGATCGTACGCCTCGACGCTTCGGGCGAGGCGGGGAATACCCCGGACCGAATCAAGCGGGGGGTCTGCGGGATGAAGACCGAGTTTTACATCCGCCTCCGCAGCGACCGGCACGACCTCGCGCAAAAAATATTCGAGGGCGTCCCAGAGTTGCTCGTGGGTCACGTCCATACACTCGGGATTCGGTCCACCGGACATCTTCTCCTCATCGTACCCAGTGACGTACGATCCACCACGGGACTCGATGTGAGCCTCGGTTCGCGCCCACCGAATGCCTGCCATCCAGTCGTAACAGACGACTGGGATCCCGACAGCGCCACAATCGCGCAGAAATCGCTTAAACCGTTCGATATCTTCGTCCCGCCCGTCTCGCCCGAGTCGGATCCTATCCGTGAGTGGGACGGAACCCTCAAGCACGGCTACGTTCATGCCGATCTCCTCGAACCAGTTCACGACACCGTTGAGTTCGTCGTACGTCCAGTCAGTTCGATCGTCACCGATTTCGAGTGGGTGAATGACGGCGTTAGTTACTCCTATCTGTTTTGCGAGCTGCCAGCGCGAGTCCGGCTCCGGGGGAAGGATCAACGATAGTCGCACCATGTAACCCCAGTAGGCCGATTTAATTAAAATAATTTCTGTTTTCTCCGCCACGATCCGTTCGGTCGGCGGCTCAGTACCCTCGACAGAACCGGCGGTAGCGAGAGACAGAGCTGTTCAACAACGTTGAACATACTCGATCAGCGGAAAAACACTGCTGTGGCGATAGTTCTGATGAGATACCGGTTGTAGAAGGGAGAACAGTGCGTCCAACCTTGTTGGATCTCAGTCGGAGAGAGCGTCAGAACCGACGGCGAATACGGTGAGCAAACTCGAAGTTCGCTACTGTTCGTCACCGACGAATCGACTCATTCGAACACGAACGATCGTCCCATCTCAAGTGTTCGTTACAAACGTACTTCTGTAAAGAGCCGGTTGCGGACATCTCGGAACTCTGAACGCCCATCACATCTATAGGCCAATAATTTCAGAGTTAGATATCAGAAATTGATTGTGCGCGTTTCGAACGCGGTGTCGTTCGCTCTAACCACAACTGGGAGGTCGGAGTCGAAAATTCATAGATTACCCATGCGTGTAGAAGATTGCGAGTGAAAGTACGTGATAACAGCACCGAATCGCTACAGCCACTACGAAGATAATAATGGAAATTGTATTTTGTAATAACGTAGCTATACAGAGTAGTTCGCTTGAGAACGTCGATGACTTCGGCAGGACACCCCAAATAATGTGTGGCATTCAGTCCTCGATATCCTACACAGGGTAAGAACTGGTTCCTCCAACCACATATTACAATGTAACAATCAACTGCACGTATTTCAATCCATTATGTGATTAATATTACATATGCAATTACTTATACGCGTTGTATGGCACACGAACAGTTCGGGAAAATCCATGTTTCCCCACTCGTGTCTGTACTCAGCAATTTCACCATCCGTAGTGAGATTCGATACGGGTCTCTCCGTGGCAAATCATCGAAGTCGGTTAACCGTTGCTGTCGTCTCCTAAACCAACAGTTCGACAGTAGTAGTGCCACACGTCCACATCCAGACGAAGTAGTTCACGCATCGAATCGCCCATTCTTTATCGATGATAAGGCACTGATCTCTCAAATGAATTTGCATAATTACTACAATACCACACGCAATGGTTTGGACAGATATCAGTTCGCCCCCTACAATATCCGGCAGACTGAGCGCCTTCATAGTGATATCGCCAGACACAACACCTAATAACGATAACGTAGTATTGTGTGTTATGGCCTATATTCTAGGCAAAAGGGTGCTAAGAACCTTCGACGCTGTCGTAGAGGGAACGACCGATGCTGTGTCGGCCGAAAGATTCGGTGTCCATTGTGAAAAGGAACACCGGTTGCAGACACCTCCTAAACGATAATACGTGTACATTACTAATGACACGACAATCAGCTAAGGAGATAGATCCGACCGACGCAGAACACAGGGAGTTGGGGGCCGGCCTTCTAGAAGAGGATATGGGACCCAGTTCTGCGACAGCCCATCTCTACCGCGGTGAGATCCATCGCATGAAGTTCTGGCGGGAACGCCTCGACCGGACAACGAACTGGGCCGTGGTCGTGATCTCAGCAATCCTCACGTGGGGCTTCTCGCGGTTGGATACTCCCCACTACATCCTTCTGATCGGTATCGCAACACTCACAGTATTCTTGATAATCGAAGCCCGCCGGTACCGGGGATACGATATGTGGCGAAGCAGAGTCAGAAAGCTCCAAGAAAACGTCTTCGCGTACGGGCTTGATCCCTCTGCTGGGATCCCAGATCCCGATTGGCGCGAAAATCTTGGTCGGGACTACCGGGAGCCGACGATCAAGATCAGCATGGAGGAAGCCATCGCCCATCGTCTTCAACGGGTGTATCTCCCGCTGTTCACCGTCTTGCTCGCTGCGTGGCTCGTCCGCATCACGGTCATCGCTCCCGGACCATGGGTAACGAGCGCAGCAGTTGGCATGGTTCCCGGAGAGGGTGTCATAGCAATAGTGACACTGTTCTACCTCGGGGCTGGTGGTATCGCAGTTCGCCCTCGGACGTGGCACGCAAAGGGAGAACTCCGCTCTAAAAACCTGCGAAAATAAGCTGTCTCGTAGGACTGTACGTCACGTAGAGGTCACGACTGAAACCTCATCTTTTGAACAGTCTCTCAGAAAGGGATTTCGTCTGTGGTCGTTCGGCAAGCAACACTGAACAGTCAACATCGTCGACAACATCTAACACCAAACTGCCCCGAACAAGCCGCGAGAGGAGTCCCCGCTCAGTTGCACCGATGATCATCATCGTGCTGTCGTTCGCTGCTCGCTCGATAGCAGTTTCGATATCACCGCTTTCGACCTGCAATGTTGCGTCCGTAAGATCGTGGGTCGCTGCCCAATCTTCAAGAAAGGTCACGCCCTCAGTCTCCGAGTCTGTCACGTGAAGAAGGGTGACATCCGAGTCATATTCCGACTGTAACAGTTTTGCGATCTCCGCAGAGAGATCCGAATCCGGACCGCCTGCCGTCGGCACGAGGATCTCGTCGGGATCGAATCCGCGATCTTTGAGGACCACGAAATCACACGGCAGCTCGTCGGTCAACTCGTCGAACGTACCTTCGACTCGGTCCGAGAAGCTGTTAGTGTCTGCTTCCCACCCCAAGACGACAAGCGCAGCTTGGTGGGATTCGGCTGCGTCGAAGATCCCCTCAAACGGCCGGTGTGAGTAGATCGTATGAGTTTCGACATCAACACCGAACGTTTCGGCGTCGCGTTCTGCTGCGTCGAGAATCGTACGGTGATCCGCTTCGAGATCGTCAACGTGATCGGCAGCGTATTCGAGTGGCGTCTGGTCAGGAGTCGGAACAATATGGACTGCGTCGACGGTGCCCCCTCGCTGTTTGGCGATTGCGCTCGCAAGTGTAATGAGATCCTTCTCCGTCTGAGGGTTTGCCAGCGGAACCATCACCCGGAACGTGCCGCCGTCCGGTTGCACTGTACTCGCCGCTGAAACCGCTGCGGGCGGCATCGTTTCCGATCGGTCGAGAATGTACTGACTCAGGATACCTTTCTTCTCAGCTACATCTCGTGCATAAAGCAAATACCAGACGAGACCGCCAGCGACGAACACCAACGAGAGGGCGATTTCGATCGGTTTCATGAACGCGATCAATCCGAACGAAGAGAAAGCACCAACGACCGGCACCACTGGATACAGTGGCACCCGAAAGTCGGGCTGGTATCCCTCAACGTCAGCCTCGCGCATCACGATGAGTGCGACGTTGAGCAATCCATAGACGATGAGATGAAGGACGCTTCCGGCCTTTGCGAGGGTCTGTACATCTCCCGCGACAATGAACACGAGGATGATCGCTCCCGTAACCGCGATGCTTCGATACGGCGTGGCAAAGGTGGGATGAATCGCGTTGAGTGTATCGGAGATGAGTTTGTCCCGACCCATCGCGAAGTTGATCCGCGAAGAGGCAAGGATACTCGCATTCGCGCTCGAAGCGGTCGCCAACAACCCCGCGAACGTCAGGAGTCCGACACCGACTCCTGCGATACCAATCGTCCCGAAGGCGATCTCACCGACATCTAAAACGGGTGTCGTGGTGAACGATGGACCCAACTGCTGCCAGTTGATCACACCCATCAGCACCACCATGATGATACCGTACATGACCGTCACAATCACCACGCTCCCGACGACGGCCAGCGGAAGGTTCCGACCCGGATTCTTTAACTCCTCAGCGACAGTCGTGATTTTCGCAAATCCGAGAAACGAAACAAACACGAGACCCGTTGCAGGAAAGATAGCAGCCGCACCGCCCGTTTCGGCCGGGAAGAACGGCCGAAGCGTCGAGATGTCGGTCTGGAAAAGACCAAGAACCGAGAAGACAGAAAGGATACCGATGAGGAGTGTGACGATAACGATCTGGATGCTGCCGGTCTCTTTTGCGCCGATGTAGTTGACGGCGATGAACGCGATCGCTGCTAGGAGCGCGCCGACCTGAAATTCAGAGAGGCCGATAGGGCCGAGCATCAAAGCAGGAATCGGAAGGAATGTGGCGAGGTATTCCCCGAAACCGAGGGTATAGAACGCCGAAGCGAAAGCCAGTCCCATCCAATTACCCCAGCCAGCGACGGAGCCGAATAACGGTCCCAAGGCGTGATTCACGTAGTAGTAGCTGCCACCAGCCTTCGGCATTGCTGTTCCGAGTTCAGAGGCCGAAAGCGCGGTGAACAGGGAAATGACGCCGCCGAGGATGAATGAGAGCGCGACGGCCGGGCCGGCTGCCGCAGCCGCCTCTCCCGGCAGTACGAAGATACCCGCACCGATCATCGTCCCGACGCCGATCGTCAGCACCGAGAGCAGTCCGAGGTCTTTCGCAAGCTCCTCATCGCTTTCCGTCATGCCTCGCTCACCTCGTTCGGGAGTGCGATGACCGGGCGTTCCGCTTCGGTAATCAGCCGGAGCGACCGATCACCGGTGAGGAACTGCCGAAACCGGGACCCACCACGGGGGTGAAAGACGATCGCGCTCGCGTCGATCTCTCTCGCAACCTCACTGATAGCCGTGACCACGTCACGGCGATAGATGGTTTCTGTCTCAGCCGTGGGAAATGCTTCTCGAAAGGCAGCGAATGATTCAGTAGCAATCTGTTCAGACTGTTCGACAGGCGTTTTATCCGGAACGCCGTCGCCTTTCTCGACCACGTACATGACGGTAATCTCTCCGATATCGTACGGTTCGAGAGCGGCTGCCGTTGTCGTTGCGTCCGCTTGATTGGCGACTGGAACGACAATTGAATCGGTGAATAGCTGACTCATTTGCTTCTGCTCGTCTCCGTCAATCGCTCTTCTTCGTTGTCGATACAACGCCGTCGCGGGACACGTGCTGAACCATGGTCCCATGTCATTGGACGACTGTCTCTATATCCGATCCCTGAAAGACCTTGAACACGGTTCCGTCGGTGTGCTGTTGGGTGAGTACGGTAACGATATCATCAGACTGAACGACCGTATCACCATGGGGTGTAAGCTCCCGGTCGTCTCGCTCGATACTGATGATGAGCGTGTTCTCATCAAGGATATCGTTGTCGCTCGCCTCTTTGAGGGTCCGGCCTGTAATGGGTGCCTCGGATCGGACAGTCAGTTTCATGATATTAGCCTGCCCGGTGAGACTAATGAAGTCGTTCGGCTCGTGCGTTCGTTGGTCGTCGTCCGGACTGAACGATGAGTAGGGACTGAAAAACTCGTCTTCGACTAGATCTTCGTCTTCGATCTCAATACCGAGTTGCGACAGGGTCCGAGAGACGCGTTGGAGATCGTTAGTGTGTTCACCAACCGCTACGATGTGGAGGTTCTTGCGACCGGTCATCAGCGTTCGAACGTTGATGACCTCCGGTATCGTGCGAGCCTTCTGTGCGAGTGCTTCGCGTTCTGGAACGGGAACGTTACACAAATAGAGGTTCGTGAGCTTCCCGTCCGTTCGTTCGAAATCGATGTGTGCAGTATAGCCACGGATAATACCCTGTTCTTCAAGGTTCTGAATCCGGTTTCGAACCGTCGCTCCCGAGACGTTGACCGTCTCAGCGATCGCGGTCGCGGTCGTTTTGCGCCCGTCTTGCATGAGTGCATACAGGATACAACGATCGATATCATCGATTCGGTAGTCCGTTTCTGGATGTGACATGGCTGGCATATGCTTCGATTATACAAATAAAATCGGGTCTAATTCACTTAATGCTTTCTATAAGGATGGTAGATTTCGATAATAAAAATCATTATCGATTTGTGTCCGTCTCTGAGACACTACGTTTCCAGTCTAGATGTTGTAAATGGAATCGTGGCTGCAGTACGCTGTGTAACCGTCGCAATACGGATGATATACGAAAAGAGCAAGGCGAGCGGAAGCAGGCCGATCGTAACTGCGAGCGGGAACGCGAGGAAATACAGCACGGAATCAGTAACTGCTGGTGTACTCGTTAAGACAATGAGAAACGCGATCGCTACTGTCTCGGCAGGAAGACCCGCATAAAGCAGTAGCCGCGAGACTGAAGAAAGTTCCTCTTGGAGGTAGATCGTCTTGAAATACTGGCGGGCGATATCGATCTCTTGCAATCGGTCAATCAACCGATCAAGCGCGTCTATTGTTGTCTCTGAGAGATGGTCCTCATACTGTGATCGAATCCGTCGAGTATGATTGATCTGTCTCGCGTAGTTCGTTGTCAGCGTCGTCGATAGAACGTTGAACGTATTCATCTCCGGTTGATCCAAATGTTCTTGTATCTCCTCAATGTGATCGGCCAGTCCAACTACTAACCCATTGATATCCTTTGTAACAGATTTTAGTATCCTATTGGAATTATTATCTATCAGTTGTTCTTTATTCCGAGTGTTTTCGAACAGCAGTCGTAGAAACCCCAATGGTTGAACAGGAGCAATCTGACCGGCAGCTTCTTCGACTTCTGATCGATACTCGATAATGCTTTAAAGTTGGGCTTGGAGTTCGACGGGAGTCTTGAACCCCTGAGAAAGTAGCAGTTGATTGATCGAAACGACGACCATAATGAGCGTTATATTTCCAGTAATGATAGAACTGAAGATGTAATACAACGGCTGTGGGTCCTGAAACGGCATTCGCAACACGTATTCAATCCCTACGATCGGAATGAAAATCGTAATTCCGACCGCAGCAGCGACGACGAATCGATTTCCATCGAGTAGAAACCATTCCTTCCATGTCCGCTTCTGTTCGTAAAATTTGAGAGATGAAAACGCTGATGTCGTGAGTAGATTTTCTTTATCGCTCATCGTACGCGTGGCCATTATCTTTCATAGCACGTCCACCATCATATTACAGACGCGGGGAACAACGTGTTCGGCTGTCGAGATCCGATCACAGTAGCGGTGATATCGGTGGTTGTCCTTTAAGTGATTCTAGCGATAAGGTGATGATATAGGCACGGTTGCGATCGTCGTGGAACCGAACTACAGACACCACGGAGCAACTGTTTTGCGCGAGGGTTACCTAGTAGAAAACGTGTTCCGATCAACTCGTCGACCGCGCGGACTCGCTCTATTAATTGGGGCGGGATTGCTCGCTCTCGCTGGAGTCGGCGTTCTCATCGGTACGCAAACAATCAGTGCCCTCCTCACCAGTAGCAGTCTCCCGGCAGTGCTCCTCGTTGGAGGCGGATTCTCACTAGTCGCCGGCTACCTGAGTTACCGGGTGAGTTCCATACGCCTTCTTTCACAACTCCAAGTGATCTCCCTCTCAGACATCCGAGCGCCGACGATCCACGCGAGCATCAACCGGTTGACTCACAGAATGCGTATCGACCGGCCAGAAGTTTATATTGCCCGCCTCGGTCAACCCACCGCGTTCGCGCTCGGAACTGAGACACTCGTCGTCGATCGTTCACTCATCCGTTTGCTGACATCCACGGAGCTAGAGGGCGTTCTGGCTCACGAACTCGCCCATCTCGAAGGCTATGACAGCCTCCTACGGACGCTGGCTGCGAGTCTCCTTCGGATGGTTGCCACCCTCGTGCTCGGGATAGTGCTCCCAGCTGTCGCCGTCGTCTCCCTGAGTTGCTGGGGTCTCTCGTTGGTTCTTGGTCGGCCAGTGCGAGGTCCGCGCAGTGTCGGGAGTCGTCTACGACGCGGTCTAAGAAAGGTGGTAATGGGTGTACTTATTGCTCCGACGGTGGCACTCCAAGCCTACTCCCGTCGCCGCGAATACGCTGCTGACCGGAGAGCGGTGGCGGTTCTCGATGACCCACTGGCGCTTGCCCGTGCGCTCGAAAAGATTCAACGCGTGAACGAGCCAGGTCGAGGGTTAGTTTCGTGGCTATTCCCAACCCGTGAACGAAAGACGGACCGAACGCCGCTCGAACAAGTGTTCGCAAGCCATCCACCGACTGATAAGCGTATTAGGCGTGTCCGAGATATTGTGCGTGACAGTGAGACAAACAATGATTTGGGGCAATGGCGACGGATTGAGATCAATTAGCCAATTTTGGAAGACACGGTTCAACGCTCAGCCCGTCTCTAATATCGTCGTTTCCGTGGCGGTTCCAGCCCTATTTGAAGAGAGTTGCCAGTACGGTCCCGGCACCGTAGCCAGTGTTCGGTGAGTACAACAATCTATTTGATTCGCGTCCCTGTTGATACAGTGTACGATGCACGTCGCAGTCATCGGCGCGAACGGTGGGATCGGTAGAGAATTACTTCCCCGACTCGTGGATGCGGGACACGATCCGATCGGGGTGGTACGAGATGAGTCACAGTTCGACGCTGTCCGGGAGCGCGGTGGAGAGCCACGTTTGGGCGATCTCGAAGGTGAGTTCGCACCGGCACTCGAAGGGGCCGACGCCGTCGTTTTCACAGCCGGCGCCGGCGGAAACACCGGTTGGGATAAGACGCTTCTGATCGATCTATGGGGAGCACGACGGAGTATCAAGGCGTCTGTCGAGCACGGAATTGATCGATTCGTGATGATAAGCGCGTACACAGCGAGCGATCCGCTGGCCGAACCAGACGCTCTTCGCCCGTATCGGGTTGCTAAGCGGTGTGCTGACGACTATCTCGAACGATCCACGCTCGATGCAACGATTCTCCGGCCAACATCGCTCACCGACGAGGAGGGGACCGGACACGTTTCGGCCGCCTTCGAACACCGCGACGAAAATGGAGACGCGATTCCGCGCGCCGACGTTGCCCAAACAGTCGTCGCCTGTCTCGGAAACGACGAAACGATCGGGGAAACGATCAGGCTGTTCGGCGGCGACACACCCATCGAGAGCGCAATTGGTCGCGACTGACCAGTTCCCTGGCGTAAACTTCGATCCAGACTCCTACAGTCTGCTTTTTTACGACTGGGGGAAATGTGTTTTGTATGCACCAACCGGCCGTAATAGAGCCGCTGACAGAACACGCGTTGCTCATCCTGTTCGTTCAATTGTTCTTGCTCTTGTTGACCGCCCGTGGTCTCGGAGAGATCGCGCAACAAGTGACCCTTCCTGCCGTTGTTGGTGAGTTGCTCGCCGGAATCGTGCTCGGACCCTCTTTTTTCGGCGCGTTGGCGCCCAATCTCTTCACGATGATCTTTCCACAGCTCGCTGGACCGTACCACCTGATCGAAGTCGTTTCCTGGTTCGGCCTGCTCATGTTGTTAGTCGTCACCGGCTTCGAGACTGATCTCGAACTCATTGCCAGTCGGGCGCGGTCGGCTGTGCTTGTTTCAGCCGCCGGCATCGTTATTCCGTTCGTCACGGGTTTCGGTTTGGGGTACGTGCTGCCAGCGACGTTCCTCGCGGCCGACGGCCAACGGTTCGTGTTCAGCTTATTCATCGCCGTTGCGATGAGCATCTCAGCGATCCCGGTGATCGCAAAAGTGTTGCTCGATATCGGTGCGATTCACCGCGACATCGGACAAATAACCATCGCGGCAGGCATGATCGACGATACCATCGGGTGGATCCTCCTGTCGATCGTCGCTGCGCTCGCCAAGGCGGGTACTGCTGGGAACGCGGTCGCAGCACTTGGCGCTACCGGCGAAACAATCCTCTGGCTGTTCGTGTTTTTACTTTTAGCGTTCACACTCGGGCGTCGACTAGCCGAGTCCGTCATCCGCTGGGTGGATTCGGCTATCGGCGGTCAAGCAGGAAAGATAACTACGTTGATGGTTCTCGCGCTTGGTGTCGGATCGATCACGCAGTACATCGGCGTAGAAGCGGTATTGGGTGCGTTCGTCGTCGGATTGCTCATCGGTCAGGTGAATCGCTTCGATCAGTCGACACGGAACACGTTCGAGACGATGACGCTCAGTGTATTCGCGCCGATCTTCTTTGCGATGGCTGGCCTTCGCGTCGACCTTACCACGTTAACCGACCCAGTGCTGTTTGGAGCCGGGCTAATCGTTCTCGGAGTTGCGACGGTGGGAAAGTTTGGTGGAGCGTTTATCGGCGCGAGAGCTGCTGGCCTTTCGCGGTGGGAAGGCATTGCGATGGGTGCTGGAATGAACGCCCGCGGCGCGATCGAGATCATCGTTGCAACCATTGGACTGAGTATCGGCGTTCTCTCCATCCAGATGTACTCGATCATCGTCATGGTCGCGCTCGTCACCTCGCTGACTGCGCCGCCGTTGCTCCGGAAAACGCTCGCCAAAACCGACCTTTCTGCTGCGGAGAGCGAACGACTCGAACGCCGAACGTCCGAGCAACGGCGCTTTCTCGGTACTATCGACCGAGTGCTGTTGCCGACGCGGTGTGGAGTGAATTCACTGATCGCTGCCCAACTCCTCGGGCACGTTGTTCGAGAGCGAGATATCGATGTCACGTGTCTGTACGTGGATCGGGACCGAGCAGTAAACGGCGAAAGAGACCGAACGCTCCGGCAGCGAGCAATGAACGCTCTTTCCACGGTCAAGCGTCGCCTCCGTCGGATGGACCGCCGGAGAGACAGTATTCCCTACGAACTGCAAGAGAATGATTCCGCGTCCGACTGCTTACAAACAATTGACGAGCAGCTCGCGCTCTCCGATGGACCCGCTCGGTTGATGACCCGGACCGTCACAACGAGCGTGAGCGATCTGGTCCTCTCGGAAGCGGAGGACCGCTATGACCTACTTGTTCTCGGAATGAGTAACCCCGCCCAAGCAGCCGATCGATCGCTGTTAGGCGGAGAACTTGATCGCATTCTTCGGGTGACACCGTGTCCGATACTGGCCGTCAGCTCAAACACTGTGTCGAACGATGGATCTGTAGCGGACCTATCGGTCCGTCGGATCTTGCTCCCAACGATTGGAACCCAATACAGTCGACACGCCGCAGAGGTGGCGTTTGCCATCGGGGCAGATCGGAACGCCGTTGTAGAGATCATGCACGTGGTCACGCCGCCACAACCGGAGGAAACCCTCATCGAACCGAATCTCTCCGAAGCGGTCGATATCGGAGAGGCGATCGTCGACCGGGAAGCCAAACTCGGACAGCAAATGGGTGTCGAGGTGCTGACGCACGTCTCGGTCGGGGATCGACCCGAACGCGATATTCTCACACGCGCGACTAAGACAGAGACCGACGTGATCGTTATGGGTTGTGAAATTCGTCCAACCTCCCGCCGGGCGTTTCTCGGGCCTCGGGTGGAACACGTTATCGAGAACGCATCGTGTCCCGTGGCAGTGGTGAGCTCGGTGTAACAGCCCGGTGAGTGCTCGAAACACCCTCGTTCTAACCCCTTCACTCGTGAGACAGTTTACCTACACCACATATAATACATTATTATTTGAAGAAATTTATTTGATAGGGGAGGCGTACTTTCTGGTATGGTCGTTCTACGAGTGGTGTTGTTCCTCGGTGGAATAGCGATTCTCATTTACAGCGTCGAAGAACTGATCGAAAATATCACAAAGGCGGCAATTCTCAGCGGTGTTTCTGCGTTTCTACTCGCGGTGTTTTTTACTGGACTGGACTTCGAAAACTGGGCGTTCGGCGTTGCGGCGATCGTTGGGGACCTTCCGGGCGTAGCGATCGGTTCGGCGTTCGGTTCCGCACTCTTTTTGGTCGGCGTGTCGGTTGCCCTAGCGGGAGTCCTCGTCCCATTCGAACCAAACCTTCCCACGGATTATCTCCTCTTGTTGGCGGTGTCGCCGCTACTCGCGTTACCGTTTCTCCTTGATAGACAGTTGTCACGGACTGACGGTGGTTTTCTCCTTGTGATCTTCGGGGGCGTCCTCGCTTATCTCTACTGGCAGGAAGAGCGCGGTCGGGAGACATTTCGAGACGAAGAAACCGAAGAGGCACGGGCGGCACTTGCGGCGGACGAGCACGGACCCTGGTACTACATCGGATTCGTTGTCGTATTCACGATCGGGATGGTCATCGGTTCCGAACTGGCTGTTTACGGCGCGCGCGGGATCCTTGCAAACGTCGGTCTGAATGGCACGATTTTCGGCATGACTGTTGTGGGATTCGTGATGTCGCTCGAAGAGATACTCCTTGTGGTTGAGCCGATCCGTAACGATCGGTCGAGCATCGCTGTTGGCAATATTATCGGCAGCTTGATCTTTTTCACCACCGGCAATATTGGTTTACTCGCCGTTGTTCGGTCGTTCCCAGTGGCTCAGTCGGTTCTCTGGTTTTACTGGCCGGCCGTGTTCGTGACCACACTACTGACGGCTGTGGTCCTTTATCGCGGGCGAATCAAACGGCCCGAAGGCGTTCTGTTTGGCGTTTTGTACGTTGCCTACTGGGTAATCAGTTACGCCTATCTCCCTCGCTCACCGCTGCCACAGTAGCGACACGGCTGTATCGCTTTCCTGTGTCTCGCGTGCGCCGGACGCTCGTTTGGAACATCATCGTCTATTCCCCAATATTTATACAATTCATTATAGATAAAATAATTAACCATACTATTTTAAGTGATGTTAGGTACAGAAATGTGGAATTAGAGTAACCGTTAATCGGTAACGATATCCGCGACACATTTATCCTCAGTGAAGATTAATACATAGATGAATTCGTTGTAGTTGTTGAGGTTGCCGGGGCGGATATACAATTGATATGTACTATGAAAACATATGTCTGAAAGGAACGTATCGAATCGCTATCGGACGAGCGCTACCGGCACAGGATCAACCGATGTTTTCTCAAAACACCACGGGGATGAGTACTGAAACATGACCGAGATGTTTCTCAAACAAATCGTTGAAGAGCGGCCGACATCAGTCTCAGAGTTTTTCGAGCGGTTCGGACTGGCGTTCGTGATGGTTGCTAGTTACGTCGGTTCAGGGACGGTGTTCATCATGAGTACAGCCGGCGTTCAGTTCAACTACGCGCTCATTTGGCTTGTTGGACTCGCCGTTCTGCTCGGCATCATGGCCCAGGATATGAGCGCCCGCGTCGGTATTTTCGGCAATTCGCTGGGCGAGTTCACTCGTCGAAAATTCGGTGAAAAAGGCGCGACAGGGCTGCTAGCGTTCATTTCGATCGGTTGTGTCTTATGGGGATTGGAACTGACGGCTGCTGTCGGTCTTGGTACGCAGATCCTACTTGAAAGTGTTCTCGGTGTCTCCATAAATTGGATGGTGATTGCCGTCGGAACTGCGGTACTCGCTGCCGGGATCGGAGTGCTTCACTATCAACTCATCGAATATCTAATGACAGGGATGATGATCCTTCTATTCATTGCCTTCGGTATCGTCGCGGTTGTCAGCGATCCCGATCCAATCGCGGTCGCTGCCGGGTCACTGCCGAATTCGGCCTTCCTTTCCCCCAACGGGTTGACGCTGGCGGCAGCCATTCTCGGAACAACGGCGCTGTGGCCGAACTTCTTCCTTGAATCGCTGTTCGTTGAGGAGAAAGGCTGGAAGGACTCCTCAGATCTCCTCGATATGCGCTTGGATCTCGTGATGGGATACGCGATCGGTGGGCTCGCGTCAGTCGCCATTCTGATCGCAACTGCCACAGTGCTCCGTCCGGCGGGCATTACCGAGCTGAGTTCGTTTATTACGCCCGGCAGAGCACTGACTGACGTACTCGGAACGTGGGCAATGTTGTTGTTCCTTGGGGGAACGTTAGTCGCAGCGTTCAACAGCATCATCCCCATCCTCTGGTGTCCAGCCTACATCCTTCAGGAAGCCCGGGGCAAACGGATTCGATCGTCCGATCCGCAAAAGGCTCGGCGGTCGTTCCGCGTGCTGTTCGTCGGGGTATGCCTGCTCAGCGGTCTTTCCCCGCTGGTGCACGTCGTGGGGGGATTGAGTGTACTTGACATGATCGTCCTGTTCCCCGCCTGGAACGGCGTTTTCGGACTACCGATCTCTGCCGCCCTTCTCTTTTGGGCCGTCAACGACAGCGAAACGATGGGGGAACACCAAAACGACCGCTGGATAAACGTGGCTAACATCACGTTGGTTGTGCTCGCGATCGTACTCGCGGTTTCCTCCGCTCAGGATGTCATTGGTGCCATCTTCGGTGGTGGGTTGTAGCTCACAATGGTTCCAGTGCTGGCTATTGGGCTGATCGCCATCGCGCTGCTCGCTGGGCTCGGGATTACAACCGTGGGTCCCGGAGGAGTGTTTATCACTGCTGCGCTCTACGGACTGACGGACCTCTCCTCGGCAGCCGTTGCTGGAACCGCGAGCGCGACGTTCATCGCAACCGGTCTCGTTGGGAGCGGCGTTTACATCCGTTCTGGTGAGCTAATGACTGGATCAGCCCGTGAAGCTGCGGCCGTACTGAGTGGGACCGGGATCCTTGGCGCTCTTACTGGCAGCCGTGTGAATCTACTGATCGGTGATCAGTTGTTCGGTTATCTCTTGGCAACGTTTCTGGCTCTCGTCGGTGGGTTGATCGCGTATCGTGAATTCATCGGAATTGAGCCAGAAGGACTCGTAGGGCAAACCGACGGACGACGGCGCGTGATACTAGCGACTGTTGGAGGTGGTATCGGCGTGTTGGGCGGACTACTCGGTGTTGGCGGACCGGTGATCGCGGTTCCCGCATTGGTTGCCCTCGGGATGCCGATGCTCCGAGCGGTTGCTGTCGCACAGGTTCAGTCGATATTCCTCGCGCTCTTTGCGACAATCGGGTATCTGACCGTCGGAGCCGTCGATATCACGATGGCTGTCATAGTCGGTGTTCCGCAGCTAATCGGCGTTATCACTGGGTGGCGCGTCGCCCATCTAGTTCCACCACATCGGCTCCGGATCGCCCTCGCTGGTGTTCTCGTCGTCGTTGCGGCTATTATCACGCTCTGACCCATTTATCACTTCTTTGAAGACTCAGGAAGTCATCTTTCCCTCGGATCTCCAAGACGATGAACGTGAGTACCAGATGTCGAACTCGTCCGAACACATCATTGTCACACACTGTTGACAATATTCCTGAACAACGTTTGCGCCAGTGGGTAGCAAATACTATTGCTACCAAAACATATAAAATCTATAACTAATATATTGATGTTGTGGATGACGAAAATACATATTCGACGAGACGTGACGTATTGAAGTTGGGTGGCACCGTAGCGGGGGTTGCTCTTGGTGGTTCAGCGGTCGGGGTTGGATGGGCTAAAGCCGACCGATCCCACGACTCAAGCCGACCAAAGGCGAAGCGAGAGTGGATCAGTACGTGGACCGCAAGCCCACACGCGCCGTCTACTTCGCTCGGTGACTATCGGGAGGGATTCGTGGATCGAACCCTTCGATCGATCGTTCCAGTCAGTCGAGGGGGAGACGGGATTCGTGTGCGGTTGACCAACAGGTATGGTGATCAGGCAGCGAGGTTTTCGAACGTTACCGTCGGCATTCGTGAGGCAAGAGCAACACTTGCGCCGGGATCACTCCGCCCAGTAACGTTCAGTGGCAATCGTTCTGTCACCGTTCGAGCAGGGACGAAAGTGCTGAGCGACCCGATCGATCTCGCCGTGGCACCCGAACAGGACCTCGCGGTCAATCTGTACGCAGGAGAGTCGACAGGTCCCCCCACAGCCCATCAATCCGCGCGAAAAACGTCGTACATCGCAGCTGGTGATCACACGGCCCATCGGTCCGGAAGCGACTTCTCGGAGACGACCACGTCTTGGTTCTTTTTGGAAGGGATTGAGGTTACGGCGAAACAACGTGAGAGTACCGTCGTTTGTTTCGGAGATTCGATTACGGATAGTTTGTACCCGAACTATTTAGCTCGTCGCCTCAACAATCATCCATCCATCCCGAAAGCCGTGGTGAACGCCGGAATCGGGGGAAATCGCGTTCTGACCGACTCTCCGCCGGATTCCGGTTTCGGAGAGAGTGCAATCGCGCGGTTCGATCACGATGTCCTCGCCCAGACGGGGGCGTCCGACGTTATTTTCCTCGAAGGAATCAATGATATCGGATTCGGTGCGAACAATCCAGCAGCCTCTGTCTCTGCTGAAGAAATAATTCGCGGTCATAAACAGATCATTTCGCGGGCGCACGCCGCCGGTCTTGACATTTTCGGGGCGACGCTGACCCCGTTTGTGGGTGCACCGTACTACTCCCAGCGTGGTGGCGAAAAGCGACGGGCGGTGAACGAATTCATACGAACCAGCAACGAATACGACGGAGTGATCGATCTCGATAAAGCGCTTCGTGACCCGGAACGACCGAGACGACTACGCCCGGAGTACGACAGCGGCGACCACCTCCACCCGAGCGACGCGGGCTACCGGGCGATGGCGAACGCCGTCGATCTGTCGTTACTGAAACGGTAGGAATATCCAAAATCAATTGACTGCAATGGTGTTCTAACCAAGTTGTGCCAATACTCTGTCGTGTGTATCCATCTGTAGTCAGTGCCCAAATCTCAACCAATATCGATAGCAGACTGTCTAAGACAACACAATCATGATCGTTCTACGCGAGAAAAATAGTGGATGTGTTTCGTGTTTGAACCGCCTGAATCCCCACATACTGAGTAGAACAACAGCGACACGAGAGATCCATGAATCAGCGATCCACCCATAGTAGAATTTATCTGTATGGCTAGTGGTGTTTGAAACATGGATTCCGGTGGCTCGAACAACGGTGGGAAACGAATCAACGCCGTCAAGCGTGCGTTTAGAGTTATCGATACACTACGAGGAGCCGGAACGATGCGTATCAACGACATCGCTGAAGCACTCGACATCCCAACGAGTACGGCCCACGTCCATCTCAAGACGCTGGAAGATATCGGATACGTTATCAAAAACGATGATGGGTTCAGATTGGGATTACGGTTTCTCAGGGACGGCTCAGTTATCAGGAATGACTTGAGTGTTTACTCAGTCGCGGCGTCGGAGGTCGACAATCTTGCAGAGAGTACGGGTGAAGTTGCGAATCTCGGCACCGAGGAGAACGGCCAACGGGTTATCTTGTATCAGTCAGAAGGTAATGAAGCAGTCTATGACAACGCTCTCGTTGGCGAATACACGAATATGCATTGGACTGCGTTAGGGAAAGCAATCCTTGCCGAACGCCCCGACGACTACGTGCGGAAGGTCGTCGATCGGTACGGCTTCCCAGTCGCTACGGCGAACACCATTGCTGATTCGGACACGCTCTTCGACGAACTGGTGGAGATTCGCGAGCGTGGCTTTGCCCTCGAAGACGAGGAACGGCGTACAGGGATCCGATCGATCGGTATTCCGATCACGATCGAAGATCAGGTTGTAGGAGCCATCTCGCTTTCGGGACCCAAAGAACGTTTCAATGACGATCGAATCGACAACGAACTACTGCCAGCACTCAAAGATCACGCGAACGTCGTAGAAGTCAAAATCGCATACGAGTAGCCTCCAAAGGGATCGTTTAGCGCGAGGATAGCTTTCGAATGCGAAGCAACGCCACGAGACCGCCTCGATTCATCTCTCACCAAGCCGATCGACGTCCGAGCGTATTACACTGGTACGAGTGTAAAGCGTCCAGAACGCCGACGCGGCAAACCCGTGATAGTCCGCAGTTCGGGTTCGATGGTGGCTCCAATCATGGTGGATGATCTCAGCAGAGGCCACCCGCCAAACCGAACGAATCACCGTTTGTATCCACTATCAAACGGACGCATCGAATCAGTCGATCAGATTCTACTATCAGTAGCTTCCTGCAAGACGGTTCTCACTATCGAGAGCAACAGTTCGGTAGCCACTTCAGACGGGACCGGTGCACCGGACCCTCTGTCCGATGCCGTGTCGTGAGTCCATGCCATAGATGACGCGCAATAGTGTATAATTGATATGAGTTGACTATGGTAAAGTTTACATATGAAGCGGCTACTCACCCTCTCCCGTATGGATCCAGCACTGATATTGCCACCCTCTCCGGATAGACGGTGGACGCTCGCCAAGCAGATCGGCGTGAACTGTGGTGTCGCCCGCTTCTGGGGAATGGACGACTGGTGGGAGTACGACACGCTTCTCCGGACGCGTAACCGATTCGAAGATCATGACATCCCATTACGAGTGATCGAGGATCGGCCACCGATGACGCGCACCGTTCTCGGAAAGGACGGACGTGATGAAGAGATAGCAACGGTAAAGCAGTTACTCAGGAATATGGGGAAGCTCGGTATCGACACGTATTGTTGGGTTTGGACCGAGAATCCCGTCGGGGTCGTACGAACATCCGATTCGATACCTGATCGAGGAGGATCTCGCCAATCCGGTTATGATCACGCTCGGAGCCAACAAGCCGACGATCATCCAGAGGCAGGCATCACTGAGACGGAACTCTGGGAGAACCTCGAACACTTCCTCACTGAGGTCGTTCCGGTGGCAGAACAAGCCGGGGTGAAAATGGCACTCCACCCCGACGATCCACCGTTGTCCCCGGTTCGTGGCGTTCCTCGTCTCGTCACCTCGGTCGAAAAGTACGAACGCATTCTCGATCTCTACCCGAGTTCGAATCATGGGGTGACGTTCTGTCAGGGGAACTTCGCCGCAATGGAGACCGACGTTCCAGCAGCGATCCGCCGTCTCGGAGACCGCATTCACTTCGTGCATTTCCGTGATGTCGCAGGGACCCCCGAGTCGTTCGTCGAGACGTGGCACGACGACGGGCCAACCGATATGCGTGCCACCGTTGAAGCGTACCACGATATCGGGTTCGACGGACCGATTCGACCCGACCATGTTCCGAGAATGGTGGGAGAAGAGGATCGAGACGGAGCGCACGCTGGGTATACGGACATGGGTCGGCTGTTCGCTGTCGGATATATGAAAGGGTTGATCGAACAGACGGCGTAGCGTTCCGATCTCCAACGGAACGGTTTCTCGATGAGCCCCACATCGCTAACGGTAGCTATTACGTTCAGTTACGGCCGTCAGCCGCCGCCCGCTGTTCTCAACAGATGATGATTAAAATGGACGATTAGGAAAGATATAAGTGGTTGTGTACAAAGTTGCCGAATATGCCACAGCAGAGTCGGCGCGATTTCATTGGACAGCTCTGTTTGCTCGGGGGGACCGGTGCAGTCACATCGCTCGCGGGTTGTTCCAGTAACGGTTCGAATGACCAAGGGCAATCGATGCTTATTGGGAGCGTCTTTCCCAGTGGGCACGTCATCAACGAAATGGCGAAGTCCTGGGCGGACACTGTCGCAAAAGAGACCGACAGCCGTGTTTCTATTACCATCGAACCGGCGTTCGGCGGCGAACAGGAAGTGATGGAACAAACGCGCATTGGCTCGATCGATGGAACGATTATCGGTACGAGATGGGTTATCGACTACGATCCGAAGAACTTCTGGGTCGAATCACCGTTCGTGTTCGAAAACTGGGAGCAGCAGAAACGAGCGTTCGAGACGAAACACCTCGACGACGGGCGACAACGGCTCCGTAAAGAGGGCAATCAGCGACTCGTCGGCCCGCCCATTTACCGGGGCTATCGCCACGTCTCCGGTAAGGGTGCCCTCAAAACTCCCGAGGCAATTCGCGGAACCAATCTCCGTGTCCCAGATCTCTCCCCGTGGGTGAACATTTGGGGGGGGATCGGTGCCAGTCCGACGACCGTTGCCTTCGATGAACTGTACAGTGCGCTACAGCAAGGCGTCGTTGAAGCCCAAGAGAACCCGGCAAAAACAGTCTTTTCATCGTCGCTGTATGAGGTACAGAGCCATTACACCCTGACCCAGCATCTAGCCTCGACGGGTTGGTTCACGCTCAATACGGATACGTTCAAGGCGCTGTCCGAAGGCGACCGGACTGTCATTTCCGACACGCTTACACAGCATATCGAAGATCTCAGCAGTCGCGTCGCAGATTCAGAATCAAAGACCATCGACAAACTGGAGAGTAAGGGGATGAACATAGTCGAACCGGACCGCGATGCGTGGTTGGCGGCAGCCGAAAAGCCGCTCCAAGCCCAGTTCGACAAGAACTGGGAGCCGTCGTTATCGGATGTGAGGAATATTTGAATAATACACTACAAAAATGTCTGAAAACAGTAACAAGACAGTTGTCACTCGGTATTTCGACCGGACGATCACAGCTCTCGCTCTGTCCATGTACGTGTTGATGATACTGGTCGTCGGACTGCAAATAATAACACGCTGGATACTCGGATCGGTGATCGGCAGCAGTCTGCCGTGGACCGTCAATCTCTCGCAGATGCTCCTCGTCTACGTCACGTTCATCGGGGCGGCGGTAGCGAGTGGAAAACGCGAACATATTTCACTCGATCTCCTCGTCTCACGCCTATCAGATAGCACGATACGGGTGCTAACAGGCCTTCGAACGGTACTCGTACTCGTGTTCGTCGTAGTTCTTACTGCTGGTGCGTATCCGCTCTATCAGCAGAGCAGAGGCTCGGTCATCGGCGCATTGCCAACCCATCCGCCGTTCACACAAGCATGGCTGTACGTCCCGGTGATCGTCAGCGGTGTCATCATCGCAATCTACAGCGTCCGCGACGTGTGGGCAGTGATCGTGTCTCCGGAGACGGTACTCACAGATATCAAACGAGGTGGTGACGATGAGAGCTGACGCGCGCGCCAATCGGTGCCGTCGATATCCGTTGTGGGGGGTGCGAATCTAATGGCTGACGTTGGTCTCCTCGCGCTATTCGTCGGAATACTGCTCGCGCTCTATCTGATCGAAGTTCCAGTCGTTTACGCGCTCGGTCTCACGAGCCTTATTCTGATGTGGACGACATCAATCCCGTTCGAACCACTCCTCGTTGCTCAAACGATGGTCCGGGGAAGCAACTCCTTCGTTCTTCTGGCGATTCCGCTGTTCCTCCAGACAGGACTCTTGATGAACGCCCTCGGTCTCACGGACGTTATTTTCGACTTCGCGAACGCCGTCATCGGACCGGTTCGGGGCGGACTGGCGCACGTCAACATCGTTGCAAGCATTATTTTCTCCGGAATGACGGGAACGGCTGCAGCCGACGCTGCCGGACTCGGTGCGATCGAGTATCGGGCAATGCGCGACGCGGGCTACGAAAAGGGATTCAGTGTCGCAGTAACTGGGTCGTCCTCAATCATCGGACCGATCATTCCCCCGAGCGTCCCGCTGATCATCTATGGAGTCATCGCACAGGTCTCGATCGGGACCCTATTTATTGCGGGTCTCATACCGGGTCTCGTCATGGGGCTGGGTCTGATGATACTCTGCACGTTCTACGCCAACAGGCACGGATACGACCGTGGTGACTGGTGGTCTGTCGGTGAGATCGGTCGAACGTGTTACCGGGCACTCCCCGCTCTGGGCACACCGATACTCATCATCGGCGGGATCTTGGGCGGACTGTTTACCGCGACGGAAGCGGGAGCGATCGCTCTGTTCTACACGATTCTCATTGGAACCGTCTTCTACGATACGCTCAGTTGGGAAGAGCTGATAGCGAATTTCGAAGACGGGATGACGCGGACGGCGTCGCTCACGTTCATCGTCGCCGCCGCGTCGCTCTATGGTTTTCTCATCCAACGTGCGCAGCTTCCGGAAGTGCTGGCTCGGGCGGTCACGACAGTCTCGACCGATCCGCTCATCATCATGTTGGTGATAGCTGGCGTGCTGTTCATCGTCGGTCTAATGTTGGAAACGATAGCAGCCATCACCATTCTCACACCGGTCTTCCTGCCGATCATCGAACAGACGGCCATCGATCCGATCCACTTCGGCGTGGTGATGATTATCACCCTGATGATCGGGCTACTGACACCGCCGTTCGGTGTTATCCTGTTCGTACTTAATGCAGTCACCGGCGTCTCGCTCGAACGGATTACCAGACACATGATTCCGTTCTACGTTCCACTTCTTGTCGTTCTCCTACTCGTGATCGTATTCCCGAAGCTTGTGATGTGGCTTCCCAAAACGATGGGACTCGCATGAGACCTGCGCGGCCGAGTGGTTTCGGGACCACGACGATCACAAGAGTAAGGTGTGTTGGATCGTTACCGGTGCTGTATGGTTGATGTGTCAGATCAGACTGTCAGTGTCGCAGGGAAGACAGCAGTCATCATCGGAGGGACGAGTGGCATTGGCCGCGCAATCGCGTTGGCGTTCGCAAACGATGGTGCAGACGTGGTCGCAGCGAGTCGACACGAAGATGCGGTTAGCGCAACGGCAGAGGAACTCCAGTCCCGGGGGGCCGCTACAACGACGATCACCTGTGACGTTCGAGAGAGAAGCTCCATTGAGCAACTGTACGACGCGGCCTCATCCGACCTCGGGAGCATAGACGTGCTGGTGAATTCCGCTGGATCAGTCGCAAAAGCTCCGATCACGGAGATGGATCCAACGGAATGGGAACGGGACATCGACACGAATCTCTCCGGCGTCTTCAGGGCGTGTCAAATCTTCGGGCACGAGATGGATACTGGGAGTATCATCAATATCTCCTCGATGTCTGCAGGACAAGCCCGTGAGCAACGACCGGCGTATTGCGCTGCAAAAAGCGGTGTTAATGGTCTTACACGCGCCGCAGCAGCTGACCTCGGTCCAGACGTGCGTGTGAATGCGATCGAGCCCGGATTCGTTGAGACACCGTTAGCTGGTGATGCTTTCGAAGCAGGGACGGAACTCCGGTCACAGATCGATGAGCGGACACCCCTCGAACGGGTTGCACAACCGGACGAAATCGCAGGTGCTGCCGTCTATCTCGCAAGCGACGCAGCGGCGTTCACGACCGGTGAGATCCTCACCGTCGATGGGGGCTACGACGACAGTTCGTTATGACTACTCGTTGACGCGGACGATACCTTTCACGCTCTCCGGTTCAGCGGCCCGGTCGAATGCTGCGTGCGTATCAGTAAACGGCTGTTCGAAACTCACGATGCCTTCGACGTCGATTCGTCCCGTCTGAATTGCTTCGATGGCGTCCGGATACGTGTTGCTGAAACGAAACGACCCCTTCAGATCGTATTCTCCACCGATCAATCCGACAACGTCCGTCGGCAGGGACGCGTCGAACGGGATTCCAACGAAAACGATAGTCCCGCCACGTTTGACGGTCGCCGTCGTCTGCTTGATCGCGCTTTCAGCGCCGGAGCTTTCGAGGACCACGTCGACGCCGTTGGAATCGATACGGTCATGAATCACCGCCGCTGGCTCTTCAGAGGAGACATCAACCGTATGACCGACGCCTCGTCGCTCGGCCAAGTGGAGTTTCTCCGTTACGACATCCGTCAGGACGACTTCCGCTGCCCCTTGGTCCATGGCGACTTCTGCAACCAGCTGCCCGATCGGACCACCACCTGTAACGAGGACTGTATCGCCTTCGGTGATGTCGGCCCGCTCACAAGCGTGCATCGCAACACTCAGCGGCTCGACGAGCGCACCCGCCCGAAGCGAAACCGAATCGGGAAGTGAGTAGACGTATTCTGCTGGCCACGCGACGTACTCCCTGAGTGCCCCGTCGACTGGGGGCGAGGACATGTACTGCATTCGTTCACACAAATGGTATGTGTTTCCGATCGTACAGTGTGAACAGTCGCCACAGGGGATACCCGGTTCGACCGCGACCCGTTCCGATTTGGAAACAGTACTCACTGCACGCCCGGTCTCGACCACTGTCCCCGCGGCTTCGTGGCCTAGAACGTGCGGGAATTCGACGACGTTTCCGCTGTTTTCCCCGTGTTGATAGTAGTGAACGTCCGAGCCACAGATCCCGACGTGGTCGATCCGGACGAGAACTTCGTCCACCCCAACACTCGGGCGATTTCGCTCGACGAGTGAAAGCTCACCAACGTCCGATAATACACACGTCTGCATGGGTAGCATGTTAGCTCATATGTGTATATGCGTTTTGGTGATGGCCAGCCGAAACCATGGACCGATCAAGACGGGAACCGTAAATGATCGTTGTAACCGTTCGGTCTGAACTATCTGATCCTGTGGCCGGACGAGTGGATAACTGACGAACGTCTCGACATCGGAACCGCTCACCGTCAAGCAAACAGCTCCAATCATAGTGGAGCCACCGCTTCCGGACCAGAATCAAGCCGACGCTGGGTGAACCAAGGGAAACGCCGTTCGAACGTCGGTGGCTTGATTCGTGCCGCGATCGCTTGCAATTACAGAAGCGCTTTCGTAATGGAACGCGGTCGGATCGAGCACGCCAGCCAGTCGTCGTGTGCTACAGCAATGTTGCGTGTTCGCTGAAACGGTTGTGGACATCATACATCATGCCGGAAGCGTTGTTATCTCCGACCGAGTACGTTGACCGCTGTTCTGTTGCGTGATGTCGCACAGCGGACCACGGGTGGATAGCGTAATGCTTCGAATTCACGTTGTCAATAATTGCGACTGGAAAATTGAAGTATCAAAGTCATATCCTTCTCTCAACGTTGGTACGGTGATCCTAACCGTTTCTAAATTCCCACGTAACATATGTATTATCCATCGTGGCTTCGGAAGCTGACCGACCGCTTCGAAAGAGATCCAGCGATGTTCAAAAGAAGAGAACGAAGACCGCGTACGATCCGGTCGTAGAGATAATTGGCGTAAGCAACCAGAGAAAGACGACACGACCCGTCGCCACCCGGTCGAAAAGAACTGGCGTCTCTGCGAGCAGTTCCTCGGGAGATTCCTCTCCGATCTTCGGCACCTCGACAGACGCACGCTCGGCCTCCGCTTGCTCCACTCGGTCGTCGGCTTCTCCCGTTGCAAGTTCATCCACGGTCGGGCTACGCGCCGGGCCGTGATCTCCGTTGGTCACACCGCTTTCAGCGAGAATCGCGTCGGCAGAAAGCTCCGGGCGCTCCGCCTCTTCCTTTTTGAGCACTGCGTCGATCGCGTTTGGTCCCCGCTTTTCGAGGGCGGTGCTCGTCGCTTCTGAGAGGGTGACAGCGCGACTCGATCGGCCCCATCCCAATCCGATGATACACGAAGTCATGCTCACAGCGAGACTCGCCGGGATCCCAAGATACGACAGACACGTGATGATCGTCGCGCCGACGAGTGAGACGATCATCGCCGCGAGGATCGGGAGGTCGGTTAGGCCCTCACCAATGGTGTCAAGCGTTCGACGAGCGATCGTAAAGCCACCGAGACCGATCGCAGCGATCGCCAGCAGAATTCCCTGACTCGGGGTGATTGATCCGTTTCCGACGAGCGGCGCGATTGCGTTCGCCGCATTCGAGGCCCCGGCCGAGAACGCGTTATAACACGCGATGAGAACCACTATCAGACCACCGAGTGCGTCACGAGGTTCGGCCTGTTGATTGAGTGTCGGGAGTGGGATCCGCCTTGATCGGTCGATATGTATCAAATGGGTCTGAAAACGGGTGAACGAGAACCGAGCGTCCAAATGTGGATAAAGATAGCGACCGATCACGAGTCCAGTACAGACCGCGACAAACGGAGCGATGATCCACGCCGCAACGATCGTGAACATCACCTGTTCGTCAAGGCTATTCGTTGCGACTCCGAGCCCGGCAATCGCCCCAACGGCCGTCATCGATGTCGAGGACGGGACGCCGAAAAAGTTCGAGACGAGCAATCCTCCTCCGGCGAAAAAGAGCACGATGATGCTCGCCGTGAGCGTGAACTGACTTTCAGGGACGATCCCTTCGCTCATCGTTGTGATGACGTTTCGACCGATGGTCCACCCACCTCCGAACGCGAAAGCCGTGAAGATTCCAGCCGCGACAGCCTTCCCAACGATCCGACTTCCAACAACCGGGCCGAACGCGACGCCGGTCGAAGATCCACCGATGTTGTACCCGACAAAGATCGCGACTAACACCCCAATAACGAGCAGAGCTGGTATAGCAATCATAGACGTTACAAACGAAAGCGATCCGTTTCAAACCTTTCCAAACCCATTAGTGAAGAATCATATTGACCTAGCCATGGATTCGTTAGAGCGACCTGTACGTCGCTCTCTTCAGAAAGATGCTGCTTGCCATTGCCGGCACGCGATCACCGTCGCGCTCTTTGATCGAAACGCGGCTCCTCGTAGAACACAGTAATGCGGTTGGATTTCCTGCAATGAACAACTATTTTCAGCTTATCCATAATATCTGTTTCCACCCGATCTTTTTTCTTCAACCATACCATAGTAGTCCGTACACGATCGTGAGTAGTTTGACCGACTGTCCGGCGCGATACATCGTTCATGCAAGAGCTGAATATCTTCCTCGTTACGGTCGGCGGCTTGACGCTCGTGTTGAGTCTCATCGCTGGACTGATGCAAAACAAAGCGTATCTCCCCTCAGAACCGATGGCCGCGGTGGCTCTCGGTATCCTTATCGGTCCGGCTGGGATGGGGTTCGCTCGACTCACTACATGGGGAGCTCCGTTACCGATCATCGAGCAGGCTGCTCGATTGACCGTCGGGTTGGCAGTGATGGCCGCCGCGCTCAGGCTTCCACGGGGATATTTTCAAAACCACGCCCGCTCAATGAGCGTTGTTCTCTTACCGGGCATGATCGGCATGTGGCTGGTCAGCAGCGGACTCGTCTACGTGTTGTTGTCCGTTCCGTTCACGGTCGCCTTCCTTATCGGAGCGATCATCACGCCGACGGATCCAGTGCTTGCCGGAACGATCGTCATGGGACACACGGCCCAGCGGAGCATTCCGGCACCGATCCGGAACCTGCTGACGGGCGAATCGGGCGCGAACGACGGTCTGGCGTATCCGTTCGTCTTTTTACCGATCTTGCTTTTCGAACACGTTCCCGAACGGGCGTTCCTCAACTGGATTGTCGAGACGCTTCTCTGGGAAGTCGGTGCTGCCGTGGTGATCGGAGCCGCAGCCGGTGCACTTGCAGGGTGGATTGAACAGGTCTCCCATGAGTACCACTATCTTGAAGAATCATCGCTTCTCAGTGTGACCGTCGCACTCACCTTTACGGTTCTCGGCGGGGTCAAGTTGGTCGGAAGCAATGGAATCCTCGCGGCGTTTGCCGCCGGATTGCTCTTCAATAGGCTGTCCAATGCGGGCGACGAAGCCGATGAGCAGAAAGTCCAGGAGACTGTGCTCCGTCTGTTCACGTTTCCGATCTTCGTGATATTCGGAATAGTGCTTCCAGTAGACCAATGGATCGCCCTCGGGTGGGCAGGCGTCGTTCTCCCGGCAGGCGTTCTCTTAGTCCGGCGTCTACCGATGGTAGGCGTATTCCGCACATCCGTTCCCGCAATCAGCGACGATTACGACGCACTTTTTGCAGGATGGTTCGGTCCGATCGGAATCGCGGCCCTGTTCTACGCTACAGTCGCACATCGGATCATCGGCGAGGAAATCATCTGGAGCGCAGCGACGCTGGTGGTCACGAGTTCGATACTCGTTCACGGCGTCACAGCGACACTGTTTACGAAGCTATACGGACGAATAGTCGATCCGAATCGGATACAGACTCCGGATGACGACAGGCAGTCGTCGCTTGACGAACACTGATGAGTAACACATGCCACGCTCTGCGATCCGGAGGAACTGTCACAGCCGATCCGCCGGAATCTAGGGAGCGTGTTGCAGCACTCCCGCCGTAGCAGTCGTATCAGAAAGCGGGAGATCTTCACCAGCACTACCGGGAGCGGTCACCACTCGGCCACACGGGTTGCGCTGCCGTCACCAACAGTGATGGTCGGTGTCTTCCCCGTGGCCCGGGAACTGCTGATATCGGACTACCGTCAGGGGCAGGGTTCCGGTGTGCCGCCGCAGACGGAACCCCAACGTATGTTAAAACATCGCTCAAAGGGACCATAATGGAACTCGAACGGATCTTGTTTCTCACCCAAGCGCTTGCGACTCACGCCGTCGTCGGTTACGCTCTGGTTCGCGGATTCACAGGGATCGATCCACGGATCGGAGCGATCATGGGTGTCGTTCCAGATCTAGACTTCTGTTTCCCACCGGAGTGGAGTTGGCCATTCGTCCACCGAGGGATCACCCATACGCCGTTGTTCGCGCTGACAGTCGTTCTCGGTGTCTACGCTGCTCGTCAGGATCGGGCGGTCGAACGGGCAGTGGGACTGGCGATCGGTTCTCATCTCGTAATCGATTCGCTGTCACCGAAAGGCATCGACTGGCTGTTCCCGCTCAGGACCGCTGTAAGCCCAGAGCTGCCCGTTCACGGACCGGTTGCAACAGTTCTGCTCTGGGCCGTGTCGGTCGGTATCCTCCTAGAAGACGTGCGATCGATCCGGTAACGGTCGTCCGGTTGGCAAGTAGTGGCCGTTCAGACATCCAGAACAGCCGTGTTTGACGCCGGGGATTACATCATGCTGCGGGTCCCTCTCTCGGGTATTCGCCCGTTATGATGTTGTAGACGATCGCAAATCCGGCTAGCACCATTACGAACAGCAGATTGAACCGGGCGTTCGGCGTGGTCGTTTTGCGCCGGAAGAGTTGACTCTCACACTCAGGACAGATCGTCTCTGCGGTATCGAACTCCGTTCGACACACCGTACATTCGTGAACGGTTCGCTCGTGGCTCCCGATGCCCACCGGCGTCGGATCGAGTCCGAAAAGTCGTTTGAGCGTTATCGTGCGGTCCATACCCTCTGTTCTCCGGAAACACACTTAATCGTTAGCCGTCGATTGGGTTTGGAACCAGACGAACGGATGTGTGATCTCCGATCAGAGTTCAGATGGGTCGTCGTGACTCTCCTCCTCTGGAATTTCATCGTAGGTCACCGACTCGTGTTCGGCTTCAGCGGCGTAGGTCGGCCAGAAATGGATCTCATCATCAGTGACGTCCGCTACGGAGGCCCGTGCTGCTCCTGCGAGATGGTCTCCGTCGTCTTTGAGCCACGTTATCTCAGAGACTTTCATGTCACTGCGAAGCGCAGGATCGATGTCGTCCGCGATCTTGATGTACAGCGTCGGACCGTCCATTCCCCGCAGCGTGCCGATCTTGTGCTCTTCGGCAGTGAATATTGGTTTACCGATATCGGCCTCGGTTACGTCTTTCATGGCTAAAACTAGTCCGAGACGGCTCAGTATAACTGTTCGTACTCCTGTATGAAACTGGTGTGCATCCCGGTCAATCGTCCCCCGTCGCGGATCGCTCGTCCGTCTCGGAGGGGGGAACGGCTGAAATCGGCCCAGCATCCGACTCGGCCACCGAGATCCGCACATCCGTCACTTTGTATTCGGGGGAGCGACTGGGCCCATCAAGCGGCTTCTCCTTTGTCAGATTGTTCGCACCACCGTGGAGGTAATGCATCGGAATGAAGATCGTACCTGGGTTCGGTCGGGTTGTGATTTCGGCCATCGCCTGTGTCTCGCCGTGGCGGGACGTGATATCGAGCATATCACCGTTCGACACACTGTACGCGTTTGCCGTCTCCGGATGGATCTCCACGAAACTCCTGTCGGTGTAGGACATGTCTCCGGGCTCTCGAAACGTCATCGTGCCGGTGTGGTACTGATACAGCACTCGTCCAGAGGTCATCACCAGTGGATAGTCGTCATCGGGCGTTTCGGACGGTTCGACGGTGTCAGCAGGATGCATGTGTGCCAGTCCGTCCGTTGTCTGGAACTGATCCGCGTACGTGTACGGAGTTCCCGGGTGGTCCTCGTCCCAAACCGGCCATTGAAGCCCTCCGTCCTCGCTGTGTCGTTCAAGGCGTTCATGTGTAATCCCGGCGTAAATCGGGGTGAGACCGTTGATCTCCTCCATAATATCACTCGCGTGTGAGAACTCCCAGTCGTACCCGAACCGTTCTGCGAGCTGTTGAGTTATTTTCCAATCTGGCTTTACGTTCCCGATCGGATCGATGGCTCGTTTGACCAGTTGTACGTGGCGAGTTGAGGCCGTGTACGTCCCGTTCGACTCCAGAGAGGATGTCGCGGGCAGCACGACATCGGCGTGCTCGGCGGTGTCGGTCAGGAAAATATCCTGTACTGCAAGGAAGTCGAGGGTTTCGAGCACCTCACGCGCGTGGCCGATGTTGGGTTCAGAGATCAACGGATTTTCTCCCTGAATAAACATCCCTCTGATATCACCCTGTTCGGCGGCGAGGAACATGTCCGTTATTCGGAATCCCTCCCTGTCGGGCATCTCTTCTACATCCATGTCGTACGCGTTAGCGAACTTTTTCCTGTTTTCTTCATCCGTGACAGGTTGGTAGCCAGGAAAGTTGTTCGGGACCGGACCCATGTCTCCCCCACCACCTTGTACGTTGTTCTGCCCGCGGAACGGTGACAGGCCGGCTCTGGGTTTACCGATGTGACCCGTGATAAGCGCGAGATTCGCCATCGCGTAGATGTTTTCAGTTCCATGCGCGTGTTCAGCCAGTCCGAGCGTCCAGCAAAACACGCACGAGTCGGCCGTCGCGATGGTTTCGGCCGCGTTTTTTAACTCTTCGGGTGGAACGCCCGCTTTCTCCTCGACAAATTCCGGCGTGAATTTCTCGACAGTCTCTACCACTTGGTCAAAGCCAGTGGTGCGCTCTTCAATGAACTCCTCGTCGTGGAGATCGTTGACGATGATACACCGGATCAGTCCGTTGATCCAGGTGGTATCGTAGCCGGGTTCGATGCGAGAGTACTGGTCCGCATACTCGGCCATCTGTATCTTTCGAGGATCAAACACGAGGAGATCAGCGTCGTTATCCTTAACGTTCTGTTTGATCATCGTGGCAAAAACCGGATGAGACTCCGTCGTGTTCGAGCCGGTGATCAGATAACAGTCGGTCTCTTCGAGCGCCTCGACCCCGACCGAGGCAGCACCGAATCCGACGGTGCTCGAGAGACCTGAGACCGTTGCTGCGTGGCACAGACGATTGCAGTTGTCAATGTTGTTCGTCCCGATCACCTCGCGGGCGAACCGTTGCATCACGTAGTTGGCCTCGTTGGTCGATTTCGACGACGCGACCAGTCCGAGCGCGTTCGGTCCGTGCTCTGTCCTGATCCCATCGAGTCCCTCCACGACGCGGTCAAGCGCTTCGTCCCACGACGCCTCCCGAAACTCGCCGTCGTCTTTCAGGAGGGGCTGGGTCAGTCGATCCTCGTTGGTGGCGTACGAATGTGAAAACTTCCCCTTCACACAGGTCGAGATGCCGTTAATGGGTGCCTTCTCTGGATTCGGACGTGTACCGAGGACAGTACCATCCTTCGAGAGGACATCGTACCGACAGCCGACCGCACAGTACTCACAGGTCGTGTCGGTGACATTAATGTCGTTGAGCTGGTAGTCTCCGAGCGCGTCCGCGATGGAGAACAGTCGGCCTTCGGAGATGGCATTTCCCATGAATCCGGAGAACTCGTGTTCGAACGGACGTACGACACGCTCGTTCGCGGCTTTTTTCACCTGTTCGCCGGCCCGATCCTTCGCGCGGGCCATAAAGCCCGCGACGCCCTGCTGTCCGCTCGCTTGTGGTTCATCGCTCATGATCGGTCAGCTCTTGCGGTCGTAAACTGCTCGCTTGCTTGGGGCTCGTTTTGGGTTTCGAGTTCGCTTTTCATCGGTGTTCTCTGTGTCGGCTGATGGTCGTATTCCCTACCGACGATCTCCTCAGCGGAGTTCTTGTGTGTGAATCCAGGGACTGGAAGCGTCGTTGCGTCCACTAATCCTTGTTCGAGGAGTGCACCGGTCGGACAGACTGTCGCACAGTGGCCGCACGAGACGCAGGTCGATTCCATCATCGTCTCCGCCCCGTTCTGGAAACCGATGCGCGTGTCATCTCCAGATCCCTCCATCCGAAGCACACCCTCGACTTGCACGTCGTTGCACGCTTCGACACACCGATTGCAGAGGATGCACTTGTTGCGGTCGATCTGAATGAACGGCGACGAGTCATCGATGGGTCCGAGCTGGTCGCGGTCGTGCATCACTCCATAGCGCGGGTCAACCACGTTGTTCTCTATCGAAACGTCTTGCAGTTCACACCGTCCGTTTTTCCCACACGTCGTACACAGCAGGTTGTGGTTCGAGAGTAACAGATCGAGATTCACGTCGCGCGCCTCGCGCGCCCTCTCGGTGTCGGTGTGGACAGTCATTCCATCGCGCGGCGGGAAGCTACACGAGGGGACGACGCCGTGTCGTTCGGTTTCAACCATGCACGTTCGACACTCGCTTCGAGGGCCGATTTTGGCGTTTTCGTCGTACGAACAGAGCGCAAGCACGTCGCCGCTGGTCTCGATCGTTTGACACGCATCGAGCAGCGTCGCTCCGGCCTCGGTTTCGACTCGTTGGCCGTCGATCGTGATCGTCGCGCGCTCCGTTGCGCCAGCGTCGGGATCGTTTGCCGTTCCTGGTGCGATATCTTCAGCGAGCGGTACCTCCGGTTCGTTGTGGGACTGTTCCCAGATCGGATCAGTGCTCATGGTTGGTTCTGTTAATATCTGTCTGGACCAGACGGTCCGGGGTGACAGTACAGCGTTCACGACTGGTTGCAAATGCCAGTCGGACAGTGCCCCTTGGCGTGTGCGGCGAATTCGGTTTCGAACTCCTCCATCGCGGTCGTGATCGGGCGAGACGCATCGCGGCCGAATCCACAGAGACTGGTCGTACGCATGACGCGCGCGAGTTCGCGGAGTATTTCGCTCTTGTATTCACCGTCGTACACGCGGCGAAGGATGTACACCAACTGTTTCGTCCCTTCGCGGCACGGGACACACCGCCCACAGTTCGTCTCTTTTGCGAACGTCGCGCGCTCGCCAACAAGTGCCACCATGCAGGTCGACTCTCCGAGCAGTTCCACGACTCCGTTCGTTCCCAGATGTGCACTCCGCAAGCCGGGTGCGCTCGCGGGCACATCAAGCGAACGAGTCATCCCACCGAAGACACCGCCGACGCACGCACCATGCCAGCCGTTTTCGAGTTCAACGGCCGATAGCGCTGCATCGAGCGTCGCGTCGGTTGACAGTTCGGTCGTTGCCAGTGTAGAATCATCGTCCGCGACAGTGATCAGGCGCGTTCCGGGGTCTGACGACGCTCCGCTGGAACCGTTCCCCGCAAGGAGCGCCCCGATCTGTGCGAACGTTCTGGGCGTGTGGATCAGGGTCGGTCGGCCGTTAACGCCGTATTCGCTCGGGCCCGGCGGCTGGCGACGGGCCTCAATCCGATGGTTCCCTTCGATCGCTTCAAGCGCCATCGTCGGCTCACCCGCCGTGTACTCGTCTGGACCGGTAACGACTCGTATCGGTATTCCAGTATCAGTGACAGCGTCGAGTGCGCTAGCCGCCTCCTGTACGCGCTCATAGGCGATCGTTTCGGTTTCGCTCAGGTAGATGACGACATCGGTCGCCCTGAGTGCGATCGCTGATGAGAGCGCCGCATCGACAACCGTAAGCGGTGCGCTTTCGAGGAGGAGTCTGTCACCGTCAGCGTGGTCGTCAGCCTCGTTTCCGTTTACGACCACGAGCGGATCATCAGATGTCTCGTAAACGGTCGTCCACTCCGCCGCAATGGACGTGTCAGTACTCGCGTCCCCGCGTCCGCGTCCCCGGAGATCAGACTGCATCACCGCCGTACGCACGCTTTCGGGATCGTCTTTAGCGCGGTCCGTGAAAAGATCGTCCCGGAGATCGGTGTACTCGTCAACGTTCGTCGGTGTCAACCAGCCACAGCCTCCGAGGACACGGCGAGAACCCACGCTCAGCGGGCCGGTCTCGGGCGTCGGCAGAACGGGCGTTGCGGGATCGTGCTCGACAACTGCCATCGCCCCACCAGCCGGTGCGGTCTCCTCTTCGAGGGTTGTCGCTATCGTTTCCATCCGTTCGGTCGAGGGACGGCTGTAAAACGCTGTTTTCCCGTCGACCGTTGCCATGACAAGCGGCTCTAAACCGACGTGGCCGACGGATCCGACCGCCGCTGTCGTGACCGACGTGTCGGCTTCGTTTGCCACGCGGAGAAGTTCCTGCCCACGGCCGTGACTCTTACTACCAGTAGCAACACGTACGGCCGGAGTGCCGTCGATAACCCTTCCATCAGCCATCGTTCAAACGATTCGAATCGAGATATAAATCTTCGTGGCTTGTATTTGAAACAGTATAGAACGTAATCATATTCAAGTAACAAGAGATCGAAGGGCGACCGCCGTCTCGTTATGTTGCGTCGGTGGCCTGTGGTCGATCGCTCTGCGTGCGTTTGTGTTGCTGAAGCCACTGCTGATACTCTGGTGGAGCGACGACCCGCACGGTTGCGAGCATCGTCGAGTGACCAACGCCACAGAACTCGGCGCAGTAAAGACGGTACGTGCCAGCCTTCGTAACATTTGTCTTAAACGTGGTCGTTCGACCGGGGAACGCGTCTTGTTTGACGCCGAGAGCGGGAATGTGGACGGAGTGAATCACGTCTGTCGAGGTGATTCTGAAGAGGATCGTTCGGTTCGCAGGAAGCACCAGCGTATTCGTCGTCGTCACTTCCTCGTCGGGGTACGTGAACTCCCAGAACCAATTTTGTCCCGTAACGTGAACGTCGACAGGCCGTGAAGAATTTGTCATGTCAGGACCAGCTGAAACCGTCAGATTTCCGAGCACCAGGTACGACGAGGTGCCAACGAACAACAGGATAAGTACGACGACGACAGTCCACGTGATTTCAAACGATGGACGTTCCTCCGTCGGCTTCGGATCGTTATTGGCGTGGAACGTTATCATAGCGTACAATATCGCCCCTTCGACGAGGAGGGTGAGCGGAACTGCGACCAGCAGTAACCGTCGATGCAGCGTTCGAAGGAGTACCTCGCTCACGGAGTCGTAGCCGGGCGTCGGAAGCGGAACCACAGCAACGGTTATTACAATCAGTCCGACGAGCAGTACCACGAGGGGAAGTAGCCGCGACTGATTCATCACTCATCCTCCCGTTCGAGTTGCGTCTCGAACCACTGCCACTCCCGCGTGAACTGACCGATGTCCTTCAAGTCCCAAACGTCGGCGTTTTCGATCCGCGGACCCATTCGGTAGGATTGAACCATGTTCCACAGCCAGATGAGCACTCCGAGACCGAGGAGATACGCACCGCCAGTCGCGATCTGCTGAAGAAGCGTGAACTCGGCTGGATACGTCGCGTACCGTCGCGGAAGACCGAGATACCCCACGATGAGCATGGTGAAAAACGCGATCCAGACGCCCGCGAACGTGAGCACAAGGTGGACGAGCGCCAGCCGTCTGTCGTACATCTTCCGGGTGAGAATCGGATACCAGTAGTAGCTTCCAGCGAACATCGCAAAGACGATCAGGCCCATGATAATGAAATGAAAGTGTCCCACGACGTACCACGTATCGTGCACGAGAAGGTCAACAGGGATAGACGCGAGGAACACACCGGTGATCCCGCCGACGGCGAACGTGCTAATGCCACCGATGCAAAAGAGCATTGGTGCGGCGAACCTGATCCGTCCGTTCCAGAGGGTAGCGATCCAGTTGAACATCTTTATCGAACTCGGCACTGCGATGGCGAGCGAGACGACCATGAACGACATGCGCAATCGTGGGTCGATACCGGTGGTGAACATGTGGTGTGCCCAGACGCCAAACGAGAGGACACCGATCGCCAACGTCGTGTACACCATCGACCGAAAGCCGAACACTTCGCGCGCGGCGAACTTCGGGAGTATCAAACTGACGAGCGTGAGACCGGGAAGGACGATGATGTACACTTCCGGGTGGCCGAAAAACCAGAACAGATGTTGCCAGAGCAACGGCCCACCGCTCTTGACCGCGAAAAAAGTCGTCCCGAAATTGCGATCAAGAAGGAGCATGACGAACGCGCTCCCTAGCAACGGAAACGCGAACAGGATGATCCCGCTCATAGTGAGCATCCCCCACGAGAAGATGTCGATATCAGCCCATGAGACGGAATCGCTGCGTTCAAGAATAATAGTGGTGATGAAGTTGATTGCGGCGATCGTCGTTGCGATGCCCGAAAGATGAAGCCCCACGAGAAGGATGTCCGTTTCGGGGTTCGTACTCACCACAGAGAGTGGAGGGTACAGCGTCCAACCGAGTTCAGGCGGTTGTATCGCAAACAGAAAACCAAGATCCAGATCTAATGCAAGGAACAACCGCCCAATCACTTCAGTGATGAGTCCTGCTCGAACGAGGACGAGTGCAGGCGGGAGCAACCAGAAGCCGATGGCGTTCAACCGGGGAAACGCCATGTCGTCCGCACCGAGCATGATGGGAATAAAGTAGTTTCCGATTCCTGTGAACACCGGCGTGACGAACAACAGCAACATCGTGAGCCCGTGGGTCGTAAAGAGAGCGTTGTACGTCCCACTGGTCCAAACGACCGCCTCGGGATTCAACAGTTCTGTTCTGATCATCATCGCGTCGGTCGCCCCCCACAGCCCAGTGAACGTTCCAAAGATGAGATACAGGATACCGATACGCCGATGATCGATGGTCAATACCCACTCAAGAAGATCGACCACTCCTGGAAGTCCAACCTCATCGCTGACGGTCACAGTGCCACCGTCAGTCCACGGTGACGGTGACCGTCCGATCGACCGCAGCAGCCATGCTGTTCCTGCCGCGATCCCTACAACGAGCACCATGAACGGAACGACATCCACCGTTATGTCACCCCATCACCGTCCGCCCGAATGCTGATCGAAAACACGTATATAAAATAGCTACCTTAGATTATAAAATTTATTTTGTTCAGATATAGATTACACTGGCATGTCCGCGGCTGATGTCGTGTTCGTCGTGATTCGTGTGGCGTTGCGCACGTGCGGCACTACGCACGGTTATCCGTTGTGTCTGGAGATGGTGGCTGTCCAGTCCAGTTATACACCGCTCCGAGCGTGAATCCGTATGCAAGGTGTGTGAGAAGCGTTACGGCGAGATAGAAGAGTACAACCGACGTGTCGATCTGGGCAGTTCCGACGAGAACGAAGCCGATCCACAACACGGTGGCAAGCAACATTCCTTTCACGGCGGGATCGTGTTGCGGTGGGAGGTAGGGAAAGAGGAGAGCGAACAGAAGCGGCCAAACGACGATACCGAAAAAAAAGAAGATGAGCAGTCCCCGCCCCACCCGTCCGGGCATTCCGAAAAACCTGGCGAGAGCGTCGAACAAGGACAGTTCCGACCGCGTCTGGACATCAACGATTAGAAGGGCCATGCTCATAACGGTCGTGCTCGCAACACCGGCGGTGATCGCGCGTTGTACTTTGTGCATGGTTGTATGGTGGACATCGACTGTCTACTTGCGTTACTAGATTCGTTTCAATGTATGGCCCGTATAGATATCAGTCCTTCGGACCACAGAACGAAAGGATTGGACGACCATTCCGGCCACAGACAGGACGCCAATAATTTTTGCGCGTTGATTGGCTACTCATAATAATGAACCGGCGAACGATGCTCAGGCTGGCTGCCAGCAGTTCGATCGCTTCGCTCACTGGCTGTATCAACGCTCGCTTTACCGTTCCGCCGGATCCCGCCTCTGGAGCGTACTCCCACGACTTCTACGCGCTCGGAGCCAAGACGACAGGGTGGCGGGGCATCGCTCCCCAAGAGATCCGCAGTAATTTGAACCCGGAACTCAAGTTCCGTCCCGGCAGATCCATCCGTCTTCGGTGGACAGCCCTTGATAGTGCACGGCACAAGATCATCATCGAAAGCAGTCTGGGAAAGACGCTCTATGAATCAGAGGAACTCTCTAATCGTGGTGAGACACGGACGATCACCTTCGAATCGTCTCAGGAGATGACGACGTACTACTGTCCGTACTACCCGATACAGATGCGCGGGAGCGTGCTCTGCACTGAATACTAGTGATTCGATGACGATTCGTCGCGGTCGTCCTCACCGGTATACGCCGCTGGTTCCGAGAGCATGAACCGTGATTGTATCCGGTCTGCCGTCTCCGAGTGACCATCACTCGACTCAGTGAGAAACGTGAAGACGAGATACGTGATAGGGGCGAGTGTGAGTATTGGGACGAGATGAAGGCCGAAGATTTCCAGTATCAGAAACCAGTTCTCCCAGCCCCACGGGTTGTACGCGATGAACAGTCCGGTGAGCACGAGAATGATCAGCAGGGGTGCTCCGTTTGGAACGCTGTCGACTAGTCGCGTGTCGTCGAATCCGAACATGGAGCGTCTACCGATTGCCTGTTCGTCGACCAGCGTTAATACTCTGCTGGCAGCACCACGCTAGTTCAACTACGGCGCACTGATCGAGGCACCGATATACACGGCTGTGACGAGGAAGAGCCAAACCCCATCGACGAAGTGCCAGTACATCGAAACGGTACTGATTGATGTCATCCGGGTCGCTGAATACTGCTCAAGCAACCAGCCACGGACGAAGACGATACTCAAAAGCACCACGCCGAGTGTGACGTGGAGTCCGTGGAGTCCGGTCAGTCCATAAAACGCGCTTGCAAACAGTCCACTCGAAAGCGTGTACCCTTCTCTGACGACGAACTCGTAGTACTCGTACAGTTGTCCAATGAGGAACACTGCGCCGAGAGCCACTGTGACACCGAGCAACCGGAGAAAACGCGTGCGATCGTTCTCATGAAGCGCCCGGTGGGCGAAATGCACCGTCACGCTGCTCGTGACGAGCAACACCGTATTCACGAACACCACCGGACTGAGAAGTTCCGGTATCACCCCTCGGGGCCAGGGGTGTGCCCGAATGTAGAAGTAGTACGTGAACCCTGCGCTGAACGTGGCAACCTCCGTTATGAGAAACAGAAGCGTCGTTGATCGAAGCGTCAATTGGGCGTGGATATCGGTTCCGTACTCCCAGTACCGATAAACGAAGGCGTGATACAACCACCCGAGCAGTCCACTCACAAAAAGACCCAAGCCAACGAAAAAGAGCACGAAACCGGGCCACTGGGGGACAAACGAATTGACGCCATATCCGAGTCCGTATCCGATAATGATAGTAGCCACGCCCACGTACAGTAACCCGACGCCGACAGCGCTCATCACCGGCCATAGACTCGTTTCTTCGATTGTCGTCGGCCAATCGTACACGCCCGGCGTCTCCTCAGATCGTGGCCGTCCATCCCCTCCTTGCGTCGTTCGTTCATCGGTCATACGTATAGTCCTCAGTAGTTCCCCATCCGTGACGAACGGGTCAGTCCGACATCGCTTGGGTACTCGCCCTTCGGCGGCATAACGTCTTGCCCGGCGTATGGTTAGCAGACCGAACGTAGCTGCATCGTATGGGATTACAAGCATACGTTTGTAATGATGATTCGACGAGCAAATACGGCTATCACTGGGTGGTGCCTTTCGTACGGCGTTACCAAACAGTGTGGAGGGTCTCAGTTCGACACACCGGTGTTCGAACAGTCGGCTGATGTACGTCGAAGCGTACGGCTGCACGCTCAACTGATCGAACAGGTCGTGGTCCGTGCTCTCGAATAACAGACAGATACGAACTGCTTAGTTTCTCTACGGACACATTCCAGCATGGACGAGGGAGACGACTCCGACTCCGAGAGGGCAGTTCGAGACGCGATCGAACGGTCTAGAAGCGGTGCCCCTGCAGTCGGAGCGGTTGTTCGTGACCGGTTCTCCGCGGACGAGGTCTTTCAGAGAATCGTTGCCGCTGCCGACGAAGAGATCACGTCAGGCACCCGTGAACTGTTTTTCAGCGCGCTCGCTGGTGGCTTTGCCATCACCATCACGTTTCTGCTCTATTCCTCGATGACAGCTACGACGGGTGATAACCCGGTGATGAGTGCCCTCCTGTATCCCCTTGGCTTCATCTACATCATCATCGGTGGGTACCAACTGTACACCGAAAACACGGTCCCGCCGGTGACGCTGACGTTGGAACGGTTAGCGAGTCTTCCGGCATTGTTGCGCCACTGGTCGACCGTCCTCGCTGGCAACTTCATTGGGGGAGCCATCGGGGCAGCAGCACTCACGTGGGGGGACGTGTTCTCCTCCGGTGCAACGACTGCGGCACTACGCCACGCCCGGCACGGCGTCGAAACACCGGTGACTGCGTTGTTTTTCAAGGCCGTGTTTGCCGGATTAATCGTCGCCGGGGTCGTCTGGATTGTGTACGCCGCGCGTGACACCATTTCCCGCCTCGTTGTCGTGTATCTAGCCTTTCTTGCGATCCCGCTTGGAAACCTCTTTCACGTGGTCGTCTCGTTCACTGAAATGATGTATTTGGTGTTTGCCGGTAACCTTAGCTTTACCGTCGGATTGATTCAGTTTATCGTCCCAGTCCTTGCCGGTAACACACTCGGAGGCATCGTGCTGGTGACGGTTATCAATTACTTTCAGACGACCGAACGTCGTCTCGAATCCGCGCGGTTCGAGGGGGTAGATCGGCAGCTTTCGATCAGGGAGTGGACAGTCGGAAGCCTCGCGGGTCGTTCATACGTCTCCATGATCGACACGGCTGACGAGCCTGTGGCCGATGACGCCTCCTACCGAGTGCTTGTCCCAATCGGTAATCCCCGCACCGAATCCGGTGTTGTCGATCTCGCTTGTTCGATCGCCAGCGAACGAGAGCCTGCGACCGTTCACGCGGTTCACATCGTCCAAACGCCACGAGTGTCAGTGGGATACGAGCGCAACCACAGGGAGCAAATCGTTGCCGAGTCCAATGAACTCATGGCAGATATCGACGAGACCACGCAGTCGTATGGGGTCTCCTGTGCAACCTCGACGATCGTTTCCCACCGCTCCTTCGAGGAGATTTTCGACACGGCGGCGCGGGAACGTGCGAATCTCGTGGTAATGGGATGGGGTCCCGACCGGCCGTGGGGGGCTGGCCACACGGATCGTCCGATCGCCGAGCTGACCGGACAGCTCTCTAGTGACGTTCTCGTCCTCAAAGATCGTGGGTTCGACGCTTCGCGGATCCTCCTTCCAACGGCAGGGGGACCGCACTCTGATCTGAGCGCTGAAGTCGCGCGGGCACTCCGCGCGACTGCCGGCTCCGAGATCACACTTCTCCACGTCGTCGACGGACCCCAAGAGCGTGAGGCAGGCAAGCAGTTCCTCACTGACTGGGCAGTGGACCACGACTTAGACGACGCCGTTCAGGTTGTCGATGACTCTAACGACATCGAAGGTACGATCGGTCGTATGGCAACCGATCATACTCTCATACTCATTGGGGCCACCGAAGAGGGACTGCTCTCACGACTCGTTACTGACTCGTTGTATTTCGATGTCATCCACGAAGTCGATTGCTCGGTCCTTCTCACCGAACGACCGGGCGGACGAACGATTCTCGAACGGTTGATCGGACGAACATGACCGGCACACCTTATTCTTCCGTGTCGGCGTGTTCTTCCATAACGTGATCCCTCAGATCTGCTTCGTTATCGAACGATGCGTCACACATGTCGCACTCGTGCTGTTTCATAGACTGATCACTCAGTCGCTGTCGGTGATGTCTTCGTTCGTCGATCACCTGGAACGACCGGTACCACACAATCGATTTGTATCGCGTTTGATTTAAGTATGCGGTCGTCGTATGCGGGGCTCGAACGCACTCACCAACGATCCGACTGTGAATGTCCGGTACCGGGACGGGGGGACGGTTCCGCGTCTGAGACATCGAAATCGGCAGGAGTCGCTGCCTGACCGACGGTCGATCTGCTGGCCGGCGTTCGTCGTCCACCTGTTTCAGGTTCGATCCGCACAGGTGTCGCCTTGTACTCGGGACACCGAGCGCTCGGATCGAGTGCCTCCTCGTTAGTCAACAGATTGACCTGTGCGTCGTCAAGATAGTGCATCGGAACGAAAATCGTTTCGGGGTTCACCCGCTTTGTGACCTGCGCTAGTACTCGTGCCGATCCGTTCGGTGACGTTACCCGGACGTACTCGCTGTCCCCGATGTTGTGGTCGGCCGCAGTTTCGGGGTGGATCTCAGCGAAGGCTTCCCCTGCAATCGACATGAGACCCTCTTCACGATGGGTCATCGTCCCCGTGTGGTACTGATACAGCACCCGACCCGTAGTCAGTGTCAGGGGATACCGGTCGTCGGGTTTTTCTTTCGGACCATCCGTGTCAGTCGGGATCAAAAACGCCTTCCCGTCGGGCTGATTGAACTTCTCAAGATACACCGTCTCGGTACCGGAGTGCTCTTCGTCCCAGCACGGCCAGCAGATACCACCGTCCTCTTCAAGCCGCTTGTGACTGATTCCGCCATAGATCGGGGTGAGACTCGCAATTTCGTCCATGATCTCTGCTGAGGATTCGTACCCCCACTCGTGACCGAAGCGTTCGGAGAGTGCTTGGACGATCCTCCAGTCCTGTTTGGCGTTGCCTTTCGGCTCTATCGCTTGTTTAACCAGCTGTACCCGACGCGTCGAACTCGTGAACGTGCCGTTCGATTCGACGAACGACGTGGCCGGCAGCACGACGTCGGCGTACTCGGCGGTGTCGGTCAAAAAGATGTCTTGAACACAGAGGAAATCGAGATTTTCCAAAATCTCCCGTGCGTGAGCGACGTTCGGCTCCGAAACCGCAGGATTCTCGCCCATGACGAACATCCCCTTGATATTCCCCTCATCGGCAGCGAGGAACTGTTCAGTGATCGTTAATCCGTCCTCATCGGTGAGTTCGACGCCGTACGCGTTCTCGAATTTCTGACGGACATCGTCGTCGGTCACTTTCTGGTAGCCCGGGAAATTCCCCGGTACGGGTCCCATATCACCGCCACCACCCTGAACGTTGTTCTGCCCACGGAACGGTGAGACACCCGAGTTCGGCGTTCCCACGTGACCAGTGACGAGTGCGAGATTCGCCATCGAAATCACGTTTTTCGTTCCGTTGACCTGCTCTGTGAGTCCGAGCGCCCAGCAGAACACGCAGCTGTCGGCGGCAGCGATCCCTTCGGCGGCCTGCTTGAGTTCGTCCGGTGGGACACCGGCTTTCTCCTCGACGTATTCGGGGGTGAACTTCTGGACGGAGTCCGCTAACTCCTCGAAACCGACGGTTCGCTCGTCGATGAATTCGGTGTCGTGCAGGTCGTTTTCAATGATGTGGCGGATCATCCCGTTGATCCATACCGCGTCGTATCCCGGTCGGACACGGGTGTACTGTGAACGGGTGAATTCAGCGATCTTCACCACCCGCGGATCAAACACGTAGATGTCTGCCCCCTGAATGACGTTCTGCTTTATGAGCGTCGCAAGCACCGGATGCTGCTCGGTGGTGTTCGATCCCGTGACCAAGAAACAGTCGGTGTTTTTGAGATCAGTGCGACTGATCGAACTCGCACCGTAGCCGAGCGTTTGTGAGAGCGCTTCGACCGTGGGAGAATGACACAAGCGGTTACAGTTATCGACGTTGTTCGTCCCGATCGACTGCCGGACGAACTTCTGCATCACGTAATTGGCCTCGTTGGTCGCTCTCGAAGACGAGACGAATCCGAGCGCGTTCGCTCCGTGCTTCTCTTTAATCTGCCCGAGTCGATCTGCAACGAAGTCGAGGGCCTCGTTCCAGGAGGCTTCCTGAAATTCGCCGTTTTTCCGTATCAGGGGCTGTGTAAGTCGATCGTCACTGTTCAAGAATCCATAGCTGAACTTGCCTTTGACGCAGGTCGAAATGCCGTTGATCGGCGCGTTGTCCGGATCGGTGGGCCGTGAGGCGAGCACTTCCCCGTTTTTCGTGTAGAGATCGAACCGACAGCCGACAGCGCAGTATCCGCATGTCGTATCAGTCACGTCGACCTCCGAAAGTCGGTAATCATACAGGACCTTCGACAACTGGAACAGTTTCCCCTCACTGATCGTGTCTGCAGCGATCGAGGCGGCGCTTTGTTCGAGGAACTGTGCTGGGCTCCGACCGAGGCCCCGCCGTTTCAACCTCGATCTTGCCTGTCCTTTCGCGCGTTGCATGAATCCAGCAACGCCGTCTAACTCCGTGCTGCCGTCGTTCGTCGTATCGTTACTCATCGTCACTGTATTGCCAGATCGAATCGGTTTGTTCGTCGATCTTCGGTTCCGCTTCGGTGTGTTCTTCAGTGTACATCGGCGTCATCCGTCGTGGGCGGGACGTGTACTCTTCACCGATCGTTTTTCCGACCGAGTTGGTGTGTGTGAACCCTGGGATCGGCAGCGTTGCTGCTTCGACGAGGTTCTGTTCGACGAGCGCACCGGTCGGACACACCGTCACACAGTGTCCACAGGAGACACACGTCGATCCCATCATCGTCTCCGCGCCGTTCTGAAAGCCGATACGCATCTCTCCGGCTTGTCCCTCCATTCGGAGTACGCCGGCGACTTGGATGTCGTTGCAAGCCTCGACACAGCGGTTACAAAGGATGCATTTGTTCCGGTCAATCTGAATGAACGGTGATGACTCATCGATCGGTTCTAACGCATCGCGGTCATGGACCACACCGTAGCGCGGGTGTTCGACTTCGGCCTCGATCGACGCTTCCTGAAGTTCACACCGTCCGTTTTTCCCACAGGTCGTACACAGAAGGTTGTGTCCACCTAACACGAGATCGAGATTCACGTCTCGCGTCTCGGAGGCAGCGGGTGTATCAGTCCGGACGTTCATGCCCTCTCTCGCGGGAAAGCTACACGAGGGGATGAGTCCGTACTCGTCGCTGTCGACCATACACGTCCGGCACGTGCTTCGTGGACCGATGCGGTCGTCTTTTTGGTAGGAACACAGCGCTGGAACGTTTTCGTTCGTCTCCGCCGTGACGAGACCGTCGAGTACCGTCGATGACGGCCCCAACGTGACTGACTGACCGTCAACAGTGATCGTCGTCGTCTCATCGGACGTTACGTCCGGGTCGGTCGCCGTTCCCGTGGCAAGCACCGCATTGATCTCCACCTGTCCCTCCCTAACGCGCCGGCTTTTCTTCCATATCGGCTCCGCTTCTGGCGTGTCTTGTGTGTTGTCCCAGATTGGATCTGAACTCATACCTTCTGTCTCCGTTCATTGGATCGCATTCGGTTTCCTGTACAACCGTCGTGGATCGCTTGCGTGGTTCGTCTTATCGCGGTCATGGTGTACAAACGCCGTTCGGACAGCGCCCGTCGGCGTGAGCGCGAAATTCTGATTCGAATTCGTTCATAGCAGTTGCGACCGGTCGTTGTGCGTCGCGACCGAACTGGCAGATGCTTGATCTATGCATTACGCGTAACAGCTCTCGGATCTTTTCGGCGTCAAACGTGCCATCGTAGATGTCACGAAGCATATCTGCGAGCTGTTGGGTCCCGCCACGGCAGGGAAAGCACCGACCGCAGTTCTCCTTCTCAGCGAACGACGCACGGTGGCCGACGACCGACAACATACACCGGTCTTGGTCGAAGAGTTCGATGACGCCGTTCGTTCCGAGATTCGCAGCCGCAAGCGCGTTCGTGTGGGCCGGCACATCGAGCGTACGCGTCATCCCTCCGAAGACGCCACCGACGCAGGCAGCTTTCAGTCGGCCGTCGAGCTTAACAGCGTGTTCAACGACGGAAAGCGTGTCATTCGTCGCAAGTTCGAGCGTCATCGGTGTCTCAACATCTCCAGCGACGGTGACGAGACGGGTGCCTGGATCGGAATCGTTTCCGATTCCATCGCCGCCATCAACGAAGAAAGCACGAATCTGTGCCAACGTTCTGGGCGTGTGAATCAGCGTTGGCCGTCCGTAGAGACCCTCCTCGCGCGGGAACGGAGGCCGGAGGCGTGCCTCAAGGCGATGATTGCCCTCAAGGGCTTCGATCGCCATCGTCAACTCACCGGCCGTGTACTCGTCTGGCCCGGCGATGGCTTCGATCGGGATGTCGGCACCAACCTTGTTCGTCAGTTCGGCAGCGGCCTCGTTGACACGATCCCTCGCAAGGTCTTCTGTCTCATTGAGATAGACGAGAAGGTTCGTCGCGCCGATGATCCGAGCCGCCGCCAGTGCCGCATCAAGCACGGCTAATGGATTCGATTCGAGTAGCAATCGATCCATCTCCGCGTCTGGGTCGGCTTCGTTCCCGTTCACCACGACGACGGGATCGGCGTCACGCTCGCGGCTAATCTCTCGGACCGTCCGCCACGCGTCTGCGATCCGTGTATCACACGACCCGTCACCACGACCACGACCGCGTAGGCCGGTGTCATCAAGTGTAGAAAGCCATTCGGTGGCCTGATCAGCAACGGTAGCCGCAAGAAAATCCCTCGACGCCACGTAATCGTTCGTGTTTGCTGGGAGTATCCATCCGCTTCTGTCGAGCACTCGCCGCTGACCGAGTGCGAAAACCCCTTCGTCCGGCGTCGGCAGCGTCGCCGTCGCCGGATCGTGTTCGGTGACTGCCATCGCTCCTGTCGTCGGTAGCGATCCATCGTCAAGCGCGACCACGAGATCGCGGACCCGCATAAGCGAACACTGGGGATAAAACGCTGTCTCCCCCTGATACGTCGCCAGTATGAGTGGTTCCAACTCCTGAATACCGGTCGGTCCCACCTCTACGATCGGGACTGACGCCTTCGGCTCGCAAGCCGCATGGAGCACCTCTCGGCCTCGTATCCTGTTTTTTCCGCCCGTGGATACGCGAATAATCGTGTCTTCTTCGATCGAACCGTTCTGCGCCATAGATAATTATAGTATATTTGTTGTAGTAATAAATGTTGGTTACGCCTCCTTATATCACATATTTCGACGTAAACTTCCGCGGAATTGTTCGAGAATCGAACGGTGCGTTCAACTCAGTTCGATATCCTTCTCTCGGGGAGTCGTGGGGACGTATTCCACACCCGGCGTTGGTATCGGTCGTGTTCGGTCGTCCCGCAACCCCCGGGCAACGGTGGCGATCACCGTCAATCCGTAGACCGCAACGACGCCGCTTGCGGTTTGAAGCGTCGGTTTGTCGATGACCATCACGCGTCTGTTCTCTGGCTGTAGCCATATGCCTGCTCATTCCGTCCGGTCTACGACAAATATCGGTTGAGTAGATTTCATCGTTCGTTGTCAGTCACACGGACAACTGATATCGCCAACGAGGGCGCGATGGCCGCCGGCTGTGTTCTGGACCAGCTCAGGACACCAGCGACTGATAATGAGGTGTGTGGCCGATTTGGAATGAGGTGTGCGACCACCATCTGATCCGTGAAGCGACGAAAGAACCGTTCGTGTCGGCTGAGAATCCGTTTCACACCGGTCGATAGTCATTGAATCAATCGCCGCTACGGCGGATGGTGGCGACTCCGTTCGGTGAAGGCAGATCATTCGGGGTTACAAGCGATTTATACGGATGGCTTGAAGAGTACCATTCGGATGGGACTGTTCGAAAATCTCGTGTTCGTGTTCGTTGCCGGATTCACCACGGCCCTCGCAACCGGTCTCGGTGCAGTCCCGTTTTTCTTCTTCGACGCGATCAGCGAGCGTCGAAACGTCGCTCTGTGGGGGTTTTCATCGGGAATCATGATTTCAGCGTCGGTGTTCGGACTCATTGATGAGGGATTGGCGAACGGAACGCCGTTGGATCTCGCCATCGGGATGGCCGTCGGCGTTCTGCTCGTTGTTACTGCTCACGATGTTCTCATCGACGCTGAGATCGATCCCCGCAACTACGAGGAGGCGGATTTCAAAAAACTCGTGCTCATTCTCGGAGTCCTGACCGTCCACAGCTTTCCCGAAGGCATCGCTGTTGGCGTCTCGTTTGCTGATCTCGGGTTCGGGAACGGTGTACAAATTATCGGCGTCTCCGTTCCGCTACTGGCTGTCTTCATGACGATCGCAATCTCGATTCATAACGTTCCGGAGGGCACCGCGATCTCGATCCCTCTGACATCGATGGGGGTTTCCAACTGGAAGGCGGTCTGGTGGGCGATCTTCTCAAGTCTTCCACAACCGATCGGAGCCGTTATCGCGTTCGTTTTCGTCCGGATCGCTCGGGACTTCCTTTCGTTCGGATTCGGATTTGCCGCAGGAGCGATGATCTATCTCGTGCTCACCGAGTTCGTTCCTGAAGCTCTTAGCATCGGAGCGGAACTGCCACACGGGGGAAAGAAAGAACTGATCGGCGGAATGACCGCGGGTGTCCTGTTGATGCTACCGCTCGCGTTCGTTTGATCGCGGAATGTGACTGCATAGCTACCATCATTGAGCCTTCATCAACTGTTATTAATACTAAATCACACGTTTCATATACTTCGCCACGAATCTTACAGTATGAAGCGACGGCAAGTCTTATCCGGACTCGCCGCGGGGTTTGCTCTCGGACCTGGCTGTTTGAAAACGTTCGACAGCGACGGCGGAGGAACTCCGTCTACTGATTCAGGCGGAGAGACGCCGACAGCGAACGGAACGAATCGGTCGACGAATTCCCAGACAGCAACGCAGAACAACTCATCGTCGACCGGGTCACCATCTCAGGGAGCACTCATCGACACGGGGAACCTTGCAACGTATACGAACAATACGTACTCCTACAGTATCAACTATCCCGCTGACTGGCGGCTTACAACGAACGACCCAAAGACCGTTCGGATCAGAGATCCCGACAGTCCGGCCCGAATGCTCGTTCGAGTGAAAGACGGCGTCGCAAGCTTCATTCCTCGTGAGACGATCATCGGGATTGCCATCCAGCAGGCCAAACGCAGGTACTCCATTGATAAGGTTACTCGGCTGGGTCAGCGAGAGACGACATTACCGAACGGCACGCCCGCCACGCTGGTCAAAACGCGATTGCAACGGTCAGGAACCGGTATGGTACTACGAGGAACGTTCATCATCGCCCACGTTGCTGATACGGTGTACGCGGCGGGGGTTTTCGTTCCTGAACGGGCAGTCACCCCGTCCCTTACGCGGGCGATGACGGAAATTGTCACTTCACTAACTATTCAGTGACGACCGGTTACCCGCCGCGTCTTCAACTACTTAGTGAGCCGACGCATCGCAGTGGAGTCCGAACCAATATGAAACAGGCACTTGTAGCGTCGTCCGTATGACGACGACCATCGATGTCGAAGGGATGAGTTGCGAACACTGTGAACAGACCGTGGAGAAAGCGCTTTGTGATGTCACCGATGTCGTGTCGGCTAACGCGAAGCACGAAACGGAGACCGTCACCGTTGAAGGAACCGTCGACACGACTGTTCTTGTTCAGGCGATCGAAGACGTGGGGTACACCGCCAACGCGTAGTGGAGAGAGCCACGTGTTCGTGGCAGAATATCCACGGGGACTGATGCCAGCCCCACCAAGGTGATCCGTCCACGCCGATAACCGTAACGAGTAACAGAACGGAATATTTGATGTGATCAACCCGAAATAACAAAATATTGCTATAGTTGTAACTCGTATGGGTCGCTACCCGGGGTCGTTTCTCAACGACACCAAGTTCGTTTGAATAGAAGTAATCAAATATATTGTTGTTATTTTCAGAATAAAATATATCGGACGCGCTCTACGGAATCTCGTTCTCGATTCCGATAATACCGGAAGACAGATTGATGCGTCAGTCCGGATCAAGTCGGTTCGGGCCGACGTTCCACTCCGGACGACAAGAACTCATGTCTACGTCGGTGATCGGCTTGAGTAGGATCGGATCCCGAATTCGGCACCGTTATTTCATGATTGTTAATATCTCCCATCTAAACGGTAGAAAATCAGGAGATAGATACCGACTGATTAGGAGATGGTAATCGTGAGTTCGTGCGTCGTGGTGTCCCCTTCGTTGTCGGTCGCTGTCAACGCGACGGTGTAGTTGCCGGGAGCGTCATACGCGTGGGCGTTCCACCACCCAGTGGCGGTAGTGCCGTCACCGAACGTCCAATTTAACGACGTGATCCACTGTCCACTTCCAGACGTGTCCGTTACTTGGAACGTGATCCGTTCGCCCACCGACGCCGTCGTCGTGCTCGGATTCAACTCCGCGAGTACGGTCCCCGACCCGTCATCGTCCGTAGTTGTTGCCGTAACGGTAGTCGTTGTCGACTCGTTACCCGCGCCATCGACTGCCTGAACGCCGATTTCGTAAGTGCTCCCTGCGGACAAGCCCGATACCGTCGTCTGGGTCATCCCCGCCGCGACGGTCTGGTCTTGGCTCCCATCGACAGACACCACGTAGTGGTCCAGTCCGGAGCCACCGGTGTCCGAGGCGGCATCCCAGGCGACAGTCACCGAAGAGTTCGTTGTCGAATTTATTGACAGGTTCGTGGGTGTACTCGGAGCCGTCGTGTCGTCACTCCCACCACCACTGCCGTCAACGGTGATCGTCACGGTTGTCGTACCCGCAGCGTCAGTCACCACCGTGGTTGTTGTCGCTCTATCGCTGTCGGTTTCGGCAGCGATCTCGTACTCACCGAGGAACGCCGATGTAGTGTAGGTGCCACTGCCGTCGGTTGTGGCGGTTTCATCGGTCCACCACTCATCAAACACCAGACCAGTCCAGACATCGTATGCCGGTTTCTGCGACCAATCATCGTAGAACAGCGGGGCTTCATTCTCCCAGTGACGGGCGTCCCAAAAGCCCCACATGATGAAGCTATCGACACCCGGATGACTGAACGCTCCCCGGAGATAGTTGTCCAACATGTCCGCCCGTTCTTGGTCGCTGTTCCAATCGTCGCCGTTGTAGGTGTCGAACTCGGTGATCTTCACCCGAGCGCCGTGGTCGGCCCACTTGTTGATCTCGCTGACGACCTGGCTGGCACTGATCCGTCCATCCGGATTGGAATTGGAGTTGAAACTCCCAGTGCGGGCGGCCACGTGAGCCTGCAAACCAACCGTATCTAGTTGGACAGCATTGTTGTTGATGTGGTCGATCTCGGTCTCATAACGACTGTCAGTGTACGCATACGGGAACTGATTGAAGTCGTTGACGCCAATGCCGACATCTAACCCGTTTGTGCTGATGACTGACGCGGCGTGGTCATACCAGTCGGCCAGCAGTTGGGACGTCCACGGGACGACATCGCCAGTCCACGGTTCGTCGGTGTTGATCTGATCGCCGTAAACACCTAACTGAAGCTGATAGGTGTGCATCACTTCGTTGACAATCTCCCATTCGGTAATATCCTCGCCGTAGTGAGTGATGATGTCCTCGATGTGCTGCATCGATCGGTCTCGGATGGTTTGGGCGTCCTCGTTGTCAATGGCCGTTTGGACATCGTCAGGAATAGCACTCACACCGTCCCGGCCCCAGACGCAGACGTGCCCGCGCACATCCAACCCCTGATCGAGAAGCCACTGAGTGGCTTGGTCAGCAAGCTGCTGTTCGTTCTCCCAGAACCGCCATTTGTGACGATTTTCTAACACTGTCGTGTTAAACAGTTCCGGGATGTAAGTACGGTAGTTGTCACCGGCGCTGGAGTTGTTGATCAGTGTATTGGCGTTGACGGCGGTACCGAAGTTGAAGGCGTGGGTCTGTTGGGTTATGGAAACGTCGGCGTCCGCGACGGGCGAGCCGTCGGCGTTCTCGACGACGATTTCTACGGTTCCCGTACGATGCTCTTGGATCCGTTCGTCGATCGTCTTGGAGGTATCCGCCGGCTGGGCCGTCGCTGGACGGGCACCGAGACCACCTAACGCGCCGAGAACACCGAGTCCCCCGAGCACACGCATGTACTCACGGCGGTTGAGGCGACTCCCTGATCGCTCGTTCGATGCACCTGTCAGACTCGATCGCTCATGCTCGCTTGTCATGCTAACATACCACCTGCGTTCAACTGATATCTGTCTAATACTATAAAAGTTGTGTTAACACTGAATTTCACCACCAAATAGATGTAGCTATTTCTGGCGCACATATCAAGGCGTGCCGATCGATTGCGGATCGATCGTGTATCACTCATGGTGATATCCGTCGAATTCTGCTTCTATCGATAGTAAGGACAGATTTTAACTTTCTCTTCAGTTATATTCTATTTTTATTAAAATTACTCAATTTATGAAGTAGATAGTATGGTATTGCTCGTTTGTGTATATTCTTCCATATGGAAAACGTTAGTGGAAAATACACGGCAAACGTATACCATCTCGGCGGAGTGGGAACGATGTCGGTGTCATGGCGATGGATATCGCGGTTGACACCGGTGAAGTCGTACTACCGCGTCGTTCTTAGTCGTCTATAACGGTATCTTTTACATCAGTACAACTGTAATGTCACACTGGACAGACAGTACTGGAGATCACTCCGACGGATCTGTCGATCTGATCACGGGACTCGTTGTACGGAGTCAAGCCGACATCGAGACGAGGCCGTCCGTGAGCAAGCAGCGGGGGATCAGGATGAGCAAGGTAGGCTAACGCTACTGGAACAAGAGCGGTGCCGGTGGGAGAGGTCCGGCGAGGTGTCGTGCTCACAGCAACGAGACAGGTCGACAGGGTAGTCCGTTCGACAGTATGTTACCTGTGGACTATCAGCGGACAGTTTGACATCACCGTCATGGGGAGATTCAGAGCGATATCATACATCTGTGAAACGGACCGCCGTTCATTCCCACACGTGTCGTATTCGCGGAGTCGAACAGTTTCCAGTCACCATTTCCGTCCAAAAGACCCAGATCATCGGTGGTGAAGAATCACCAAACGAGTCCTTACCCAAAGGCGGTTCCTCTATTCGACACTTGATGTACTATCGGAATTAATCTCTAAATTACAATGTTGCGTCCCGGTGTCGTAGTACACGTTGTGTTACTGGCGAGGGGTCGTATCGGGGTTCGCTGAACGATCCTCGGTGAGTGATCGCGGGCAGTCCGGGATAACCGGGGGAACCAGTCATGAATGAAGTGCTCGTCCTCGACAGTAATGGGCAGGCGGCCCTTAGCATCGTTCGGTCGCTTGGCAGACACGGCGTCCGCGTTACCGCTGGAACGGAGCGGCGGTTCGCCCTCGGACCGGTATCAAGGTACGCGACGGACACGTACATCCACCCGGATCCAGCTGACGACTGTTATGCCTTTCTCGACCACCTCCGGGCGCATTTAGTTGACAACGACTATTTCGCGGTCGTTCCGGTCACGGGGAAGACGACGACGCTTTTATCCCGTCATAAAGACGAGATCGAACGAACAGGAACGGTCGTTGCTGCCGAGGACTGGGAAACACTCTCACTCGTGTATGACAAGGCGAACACGTTCGAACTCGCCGCAGAGCTCAATGTTCCGGCCCCTGGGACCTTCACCCCAGAGTCACAGACCGATCTCGATCGGATCCGAAACGAGTTGTCGTATCCGGCGGTGATCAAATCACGGAGCAAGAGCATGTGGACTGAGAACGGAGAACACGAATTGAGCCGCGTCAACGATTCCTATTACGTCCGCTCGCCGGATGAACTCTCATCGACCTACGAAATGATTCGCACATCGAACGACGTGTTTGAGGAGTACCCACCCCTGGTTCAGGAATACGTCCCAGGGGAAACCCAGACAACGGTCGTTTTGGCTGACGAAGGTGAGATTCTCGCGCACTTCCAAGAGCGACGACTGCGGACCGATCCACCGAGTGGTGGGAACTCGACGCTTCTCGATGGTGTCCGAAACCAGCGGATGTTTGAGTCTGCTCGGACGCTGATCGAGCGACTGGAGTGGACAGGTCCAGCGCAGGTCGAGTTCATGAAGCGTCCCGACGGAGAGTTTCAGCTCATTGAGATAAATGGTCGGTACTGGGGATCGCTCCCGCTTGCGATAAACAGCGGGGTCGACTTCCCGTGGCTCCACTATCGGCTGCTGCGTGGCGATCGGCCGAGGGCGGTCGGGAGCTATCGGACGGATGTCGTCCAACGGCGCTTGCTGTATGGAGACCTCAACTGGCTCCACCACCATCTCGCAGACGGTGATCTCCGTGCGGTTGGACCGTTCTGCCGGGCATTCGTCGGACCGAAGCATACGTTCGTGTCGGTCGACGATCCACGGCCCACCGGTATCGCCCTCCTCCAAGCAGTTGAACTCGGTACTGGACAGCTTTTGAAAATGCTTCACCTGACGTAGTGTACTACCGCTACATTTTCTTTTGCATTCTAATTGCTGGTATGTCTGGACTCCCGGCTTCGTTCGCGTCGATCTCCTCTTTTACTTCAAATCCACACGATTCATAGAACCCGACGGCGTTCATTGCTGCGTACGTTTCGAGTAATTGTATGTTCTCTCTACAGCAGTGATTTTCGACATGTCTGAGAAGGTCCGTTCCAACCCCGTTTCCAGCGTGGTTTGGATCGACGAAGATGCCAGAAAGGTACCGTTCATTCAAATGAACAACGGAGAATCCGACCGTCGTATCATCATTCTTCGCTATGACAGAATAGTAACTATTATCATCAAAAACTGCATGACTGATGTTCTCTGATCCATGATCGGACGGTGCTAGATGTTGCATCTGCTCGTCGGAATAGTAGTCACCGGCGTGGCGTCGGATTGCAGCGACTTGTATCCGGGCCATCTCCGGTGCATCGTCGGCCTGTGCAGGGCGAATCTCTACCATACCTATTAATTGATCATCTATGAGAGTTATACGTTATGTTCATTTTTGAACGCGGGATTGGACACCAATCGTGATTGAACAGGTAATGTGGCGTGTTCGTCCACGCTATATCCGCAACCGATTCCGACATCAAAAAGGAATGAACGCAGTGAAGAATCGGTACAACCATATGTACGAAGCAGTAGCATCTATCAACAGGAACGTTACAATGGATCAGAAGCTAGGAAGCCGAACACGACGGGCACTTCTCCGGAGTGGAGCGCTTGCGCTCGCTGGCGGGATGGCAGGATGTACTGAAGGCCCAACGAACGCCAATAACCAACCATCCACATCGACGGAAACGACGACGCCCCAGCCCACTTCGACGGATAGCTCTGGTCGTTCGTTTCCCTACCTCCACACTGCGTCAGGAACGACTGCATACGGCATTGCACTCGACGGGAAGCCGGTGTTCGGGAAAGAGGATGCCCCCGTCGATATGTATTACTGGAGTGAACTGAACTGCGAGTACTGTAGTGAGTTCGTGAAGAAGATCTTCCCCCAGATCCTCAAAAACGAAGTGGCAAACGGAACCCTCCGTGTCGTTGCGCTCGAATTACCGTACAAGACAGAGAACTCGTGGCCGGCCGCTATTTTAACCACGTGTGTGTGGAAGCAGGTCTCTGATACCAATCCGAACAAGTTTTGGGAGTGGTACCGCACTATGTACGAGAAGCAAAAGAAGCCGGGGAGTGGCTGGGCCGATCAAGAAAACCTCCTCCAGATCACGGAAAACGTCGGAATAGATCCCGCACCCGTCAAATCGTGTGTCGATTCACAGGGCGACCAGATCAAACAAAAGATCGAAGAAGAGATCCCCTCCAAATCGAAGATACCTGCAACACCGGGATTCATTCTTTTCAACCGAGAATCGGAACAATCGTCGAAGATCATCGGTACACAACCATACGAGACGTTCAAAGCTAAGATCAGTGGAATGCAAGGGTAATAGACCCATCTCCCATATAAAATGATGTGTGTGACACAGTCATAAAGTGATACAAGATTGTCACCACACCATTGTCAGTTCCTACGTCCGGCTGAGAGTAACGGGCCGCTGTAGCGTTCATGGTCGTACAACTCAGATTTGAGTTCGGATTCTGAGATATATCATCGCTGTCTGTAGGACGGCCGACGCTCCACAGGTGGACCGGAGATCCGCATTAGCGGGGATCACCCGAGTTATCGGTCTTTCGAAATGTACAATTAGTTGTAGCTGAAGAGCTGAATCGATGTCGTGTTCCGTGTAGCGTCATCCGCTAGTATAACAGGCGCGCAACCGATCTGTTGGATATGACTGCCTCGGGTTCGGATTCTTCTGCGGAAACTCGTACAGCGATTATGGAAGCCACGTTCCGGGCGCTCAGCGAACACGGTTACTCGGAGCTCCGGATGCGCGATATCGGTGAAGAACTAGACGTGAGTCGGTCACTCATCCACTACCATTACGACAGCAAACACGATCTCATCTCCGCGTTCTTGGAGTACATCGTCGAACAGTACGAGGGGAGCGTCGACGTGACTGAAGAAACTGATCCGTGGTCGGAACTCGACCGTCGGATCGACCAGTGTCTCTTCGGTCCCGAGTTCGACGACGGATTCGGTCACTGGGAACGGATGCGTGTTTATCACGAACTGTTCTCCCAAGCACAACACGACGAGCGCCATCAAGAGATATTCAACAGACACTACGAACGGATTCGGGGGAGCATCACACAGGTGATCGAGCGCGGAATCGAAGAGGAGATGTTCCGTACCGTGAACGCCGACGAGATAGCTCAGCTCATCACCGACATCATCCACGTTGCCCGAGAGCGAAAGATTTCGCTTGGGCAGGATGACGCACCCGAACAGGCACGGCGTGCCATCGATACGTTCGTCCTCGCATCGCTCGTGAATCCTGAATTCGTCGTCACCTCGATGAAATCCTCGAACTGAGACACTGACACTCTAAACAGTGCATCCTCCCGGTGTGGAACAGCACCCTGTTGACCAGATGGTAAAAAGAAGTAGTTTCTGAAAAATCTCGTGGGCCGATCAGGTGACGGCTGGCAACCACGGGTGGCGTGAGGAAGAACGATCTACGCCTGCTGAGAGCAAGGAGTGACAGTGCTCAACCGCTACAGTCGTCAGATTCGCCACCGATAGGCCGAGTGGCGCCGATTTCGATCCGTTCCGGAAGGGACGAAAATTTGTCCATAGTTTTTTATACATTGTCCATCTGGTCAACAGTGGTGACACCATGGGAGAAATCAACGGACTACACCACATAACCGCGTTCGCTAGCAATCCCCAAGAGAATCTCGACTTCTTTCAGAACGTTCTCGGGATGCGATTTATCAAACGGACAGTTCGATTCGACGTTCCCGAGGAGATTTATCACCTCTACTATGGGGACGAGGTCGGTACCGCAGGTTCGATTGTCACGTTCTTTCCGATCCGAGATATGCCCGACGGCGAGGTCGGCAAAGGCCAGATCAGCGGGTGCGGTCTCATCATCCCCGAAGGGTCTGTCAGTTACTGGGAAGCTCGATTCGATGAACACGGTGTCGAGTACGTAACGACCGAACGGTTCAATGAAACTGCGATCGAGTTCACCGATCCCGACGGGACGCCGTTCGAACTCGTAACAGGAGAATCAGAGATCGATCCGTGGGACGGTAGTGATGTACCCCCCGAACACGGTGTGCAAGGGCTTCATAGCGCGACTATCCACTCGAACGATCCCGCCGGGACGTTCCGCGCACTGAAGACGATGGGGTGGGAACGGGTCGGCCGACAGGACTATCCCCAGACGGGTGATCGGGTCCGCTTCGAAGCCCCCGGTGCTCGGACGGGAGCCGACTTCATCGACGTTCTGATCCGACCGAACGCCTCTCAAGGGGTCACGGGAACCGGGACGTTCCTCCACGTCGCGTTTGACGCTGGCGAGAAAGAAGAACAGAAAGAGTGGAGTGACCGGTTCAGGGACGCCGGTCTGATTACGACCTCACGGAAGGACCGCGATTACTTCTGGTCGATGTACTTCACGGAACCCGGCGGAGCGGTCTTCGAGTTCGCAACGACCGGGCCGGGTATGACGCTCGACGAGAACATCGACGAGCTCGGTGAACACCTCCGTGTTCCAGACTGGCTCGATGTCGATGTCGAGTACATTGACGAACAGCTTCCGGATCTCACGCTCGACTAATAGGATTCGGAGATCGAATCGGTGATTGAATAGCACAGAAAGCGGACTCAAGCACGATGGACACCCACTATCCGACGAACCGACCGATCGACGCTGAACAAGGAGCAACGACGACGTTTCCGACAGAGCTGACGAACATCCCGTGGATCGATGTTCACAACCATGCTCACACCCTTTCGTGGAACGACCGCGAGAAATTCGCGTTGAGCGGCTGCGAATCGATGGTAATGATGGCAGCCGCCTACTACTGGACGCCGTACAAGCCGGTCAAGCCACAGGATGTCCAGTACCTCTGGGACGACGCGCTCAATCGCCTCGGCCAGATCAAACAGGCCCACGTCTTTGACGCGAAACTCGGAATTGGGATTCACACCGGTGCGCGGGTCGATGAGTATGAAGTCCTGTTGGAGCGGCTGCCAGCCTACTGCACACTCGACGACGTTGCTGCTGTCGGAGAGATCGGGATCACTGCCGAACAGCACGTGGCGCAGTGGCCGCTTGACGATCAAAAGCACGTGACGCGGCGGCAGATGGAGATCGCCGACGACAACGACATCCCAGCGATCGCCCACACGCCGCCGGATCTCAGTGACGTTGAAATCCCCTTCCGCGAGCGGGGGATGATTCCCGGATACGAACTCGACATGGAACAGCAACAGCCGTCTGTCATCGACGCGGCGGACGAGCGCCGAGCCGCGATCGAACTCGACATCGAATGTAAAGACGAAGCAGGGCTCCCAGATGATCGCCTTGTTCTTTCACACGCCGATCAGGAAGCGGCCTCGTACGTGATGGAGAGCACGGACTGTTATCTGAGTTTCACGGTGAGCTATCCGTGGCTACTCGGCGTGACACCACAGGATGTCGCCGCAGTCATCGAGAAATACGGCCCGGATCGCGTTCTAGTAGAGACCGACAGCGCGGGGATCCTCCGGAGCGACGTGTTCGCGTTCAAGCGGACCATCTTCGAACTCTATCGACTCGGGATCGATGTCGATACGATCAGACAAGTCGTTTATGAGAATCCACGGGACGTTTTACGCACCGACTGATCGCTCGGTGTGGCCCTCGCGCCGACGCCGCGCTACTTGATGAATCGACAACGGCTCCGTGTGGCTGATTCCCAGGATTTGAGAATCGGCCCATCTTATTTACCCTTTCATTCAGAAAATTAGCCATTGAAATCCCATATTGTGAGGGGATGAACTGTATAACGTTCCACGAAAACCATGATCGAAATCATTCGCAGATACGACAGTCCCTACCGTCGATCCACACGGAATGGGAACGAGGAACGATTCGACGCCGTTGATCAGATTCACAGTCAGTGTACGTACCGCTGTCTGACGCGTGAAAATGAATTCCCATGTGTAGCTATTTACCTCAACGCTCCACCGAAGTGGACAAATAAAACAGGTGAACCGAGTGACGATCCGCGCGCGGTATCAAGAACTCAGCAAGGCGCGTGGCACCGCAAACGAAAAACAGTGATTGCGTGATGGACCACACTACTGAGACAGATAACGCGTTCGAGATTCTTGTGACTCTCGACGAACGAGGCCCGTGTCGTGTGACAGAGGTCGCAAAGGTTTTAAATGTACATCCAGTTCCGGTCGATCGAACATGCACTCGTCTTCAACAGGAGGGATTACTCCAGCGACAGCACGGAGGCACGTATCGCGTCACTGAGACCGGGCGCGTCGCGATCGAAAACCATCCGTGAACGATCCGACTGGCGGATCACAGTTTGGCCGCGAGGGAGTTTTGCAAAAGCGTTCGGTGACATCGTTTGCGGTCAGTGTTTTCATAACAAACGAGGACGAGTCGTTCATCGGTCTGGAGTCGGTCGGTGAGTTCAGCGAGTGCTTTGCGGGCGTCGGAATCGGTTGTGAGATGTGATCGGTAGCGATCCGCGAATCCAACAACGTCCCAAGCAGCATTGTGAGCACCGTCATCACACATCCCTTGCATTTTGAAATCTTCATACAGCTGCTTGAATTCGTTTGAGAGGTCAGGTGGCGGACCGAGTGAAGGACAGTTCTCATCGATCACCGACCTGAGCCGGTTCGTCGGTCGTCGAACGACGCCCACAAACGTGGTATCCTCCGGAAAATTTACGAGTTCGTGTCGGAGGGCTGTGATATACGTGTCTCGGGTGGTGTGCATACGCCTGTCTGACTGTTCGACGCCCAGGATAGTCAAGTCTTGGCAAGCAGTTCGAACCGATGAAGACCAGTCACGAAGAGGGAAGAATATCGACGGTGTCACCCGGTTCGACGTTTATCTCTTCGTCGAGACGCAGAATCGTCACCCCATTTTGTACGTCGAGGACCCGAGCGGAGCGACGTCCCTGTTCGGGAAACTGTCGGTCGATCATCGATTCGAGTTCAGCGATCCGGTCGTTCAACACCTCGAGACGCTCGACGACCGTCGACGATGGTTCTGTCGCTGCATCGTCGGTCTCTTTCGCCCGGTATTTTTCGTCGACCGTATCCGTCCGTCCCATAGCTGTCTCTCTTGAAATCGCTTGCGTGGCAATGCCTTCCCGTTCGAGATCAGGGGTTTCACACCGGTCATTCGACGGAAACTCAGATTCGGCATCCGCTGTGAGGACATCGCTACTGATCGGTTGTCGGGGATCGATCCTCTGTCGAGTAACGTAGCGTTCGACCTGATCAGAGACCCACGGCGGTGGGGTCCACCCCGTCTCGTTGAGGAGCGTATGATTGAGCCTGTCGTTTGTGGCCCAGACGTAGCTACTGTAGTGGTCTTTGTACTGATCGGCTGCCGAACCGGTTTCATGGAGGATGATGAGATGGATCGGTGCGAGCGACTTGATGACGCGATCGATCGTAGACCGACGCGGGTGATTTTTAAGCGGGAACGAATAGACGGTACAGGTGGCTGCCGTAACGGGTGGACCACCACCGGCAGGGATCTGGACGAGGGTCGCCGCGTCATCGGTCCGGATCTGCTCAAAGAGGCGAGCGGCACTCGTCGCGCTATCGGCGGTTGGTACGTCAGGCCCAGCGATCGTTACCTCACCGGGCGCGAGTACAGCCGATGGCGAATCGAATTCGGGCACTGTCGAGACGCCGGGCAGATCGTAGTTAAGACGTTCTGCCAGGATCGCTGTCTGTCCGACAAGCGTGATCGGAAACTCTCGCCCATACTCAGTGGAGACGCGGCTGAGCAGATAACCGAGGTGGAGTCCCATCTGTCCACCCGCCGTAACGAGGACGGTCGAGCCAGCGGTTGCACGGTCGGAGATCGTCTTCACAGTACGTGTCGCAGCCGATTCGAAATCTTCGCTCGCCGTTGCTGAGAGCAGGCACACGTCAATGTCGAGCGGCAGATCCGCATCAAACCCTGAATATCCCGCTGTCCGTCGCAGCGTGAAATCCCCCGTCGCAAGGACGGTTCGTGTCTGGTTCCCATCGTCAATCGCGAACAGCAAACTCGCCGCGCCTGGAGCGTGGCCTGCGGGCAATGCTCGGACGCGCAGCCCATCAACGATCGTGGTCCATCCGTCGATCGGCGTTACAGCAGAGAGAACGCTGTCGTGATCGACAGCCGAATGGGGCTTTCCAACCTGATAGGACGCTTCTAACAATTGTGTGGTGTCCGGTGTTGCATACACGGGGGCACCGTCCCGGAGATTAGAATCGAGGGATTGGTAGTGATCGTAGTGGGCGTGGGTGAGACAGATTGCGGTCAGATATTCATCCTCATCGAGGAGTTCATCGACATTCACATCGTCACCTGAATCGATTAGAATGCAGACAGTTTGGTGAGGAAGAAGGCCCTCGATTCGAAGCAAAACAGATTCACAACCGGAGTATGGATTCGCATGTTGATAACTCAGTTTCATATTGATAGAGAAGATAGTATAGCGAAGCAAAAAACAGTCTCGATCGATTAACAGGTACGATCTCCCGGAATTCCTCGTACCAAATCAATATTTTTTAAGTCTATTTACATCATGTAGAATTATAAAATGGTTACAATACACTCAGCAGTGAATGACACGTTAAAGCCATCAAGTAAAAATATTTATATGATGTTCAGGTAGCGATCCTGTCGATCGAACGAAATAGGTGTTCTCACGAAAAACTGGTGGGCTATCAGGTGGACAGCACGACTGTCGCTGGCGTTCGTGTTACAGTACGATCAATAGTACAATGACGGTCGTGATTGCCACGATCAGCGGTTTGTTTTCGAGTACTTGCTGGTGAAGTGACCGTTGTTCGTACGCCTGACGGAACTGTTTGCGATTTTCTTCGTTGTAGAAATAGCGCTTTCGGAGTGCAAAACGTTCCGTCACTGCGCAGTCGGTACACACCGGCTTACCCTCAGTCCGTTCGGTTCGGATGTGGCGCCAACAGCTGATACTCCCACAGTTATCACAGTAGGTCAACGGCGTCCAGGACCATCCACAGTGAACACAGCGAGCGATTCCATTGTCAATGAGGTGTCGATCTGATCCGACAGCGTCGTACTCCAGCGTATAAACGTATTCGTTCAGCTGTGTCTCCGAGCGGATACGGGGTACGTACAGTGGTTCGATCTCGGTGGTTGAAACGTCCGATTCGGTCGGGACGCACTCCTTCTCGTAGTCAACGTTGTTGTCACCGGTGTATTCGACCGTCGTCGCGTGTTTTTCCTGAAGTCGATCGACAGCCCACGCTTCGAAATCGGTTTCGGCGTGTCGAAACCGCACGACAGTCGTGTCGACGAATTCCTCTCGTTCTTTTGCGTCCGAAAGATTGATCGATCGGTGGGACTTCCCGGCGATGAACTGTTGTAGCGAGTCTTCGATGGGCTGTGGAGGAGTGTGGTCGCCGTGGACGTGGAAAGTATCACGCTCGTTTACGCTGTGAATGACGCCCACAGAGGTTTCGAACTGCGCATCCGTGTGGGTCTCGATCGTTGCGAGCGGACGGAACTCGGCTGTCGATTCGATTCGATCGAGATCGGCCGTGGCGATGTTCTTGATGGCTTCAAACTGCTCAACAACCGGCGGTTCGACATCTCCCGGCGGAAGCGTTTGGTGACAGATAAGCTCGACAGTCCCATTCTGAAGATCTAATCCGGTCTGATCAGCGATCTTTACGAGCGTGTTTCCGTCGACCAGATCGATCTCAAGTCCATTCCCGTTCGTTTTGACCTTCTCAACGTACTCGTGGGCCTGTATCGTAAACGTGCCGGACGTGACGACCATCCCACGAACGGGACTCGAATTCTCATACGTGATCACGGCAGAATGTAATTTTTGGACGACTCCTCGACCAACCTGTTCCATGTGTTTGCACTCGACGACGATGTCCTGTCGATGCCCGTTGACCGACTCTGTCATCAAAATGTCGCGGCCTTCGTCTCCCGTTTTGGGCGTTTGTCGGACGTTCTCATAGCCGTAGTTCCGGAATACATCGACCATGATGGATTCGAATTCAAGTCCTGACAAGTCATCGAGGACGGTCATAATTCACGATGCAACGTGTGTAATATATATGTTCTGAATATCGTACAGCACACAGACCCACCGATACGAACCGTTTGTCGCGTCGGTGCACGAAAATGACTAAAAATGAGAAAGATTTATGATGAAGAATGTCATCACAAATATCGTGGCTGGTAATATCACACACCAAAACAGCAATAGTTTGGCACGTGGCGACACCGTATCACGGCGGTGGTTGCTAAAGGGACTCGGTGTTGTCGGAACCGTCGGTTTGACCGCGGCAGCAACTGATTCGGTGCGGGCTGCGTCGGGAGATCCCGTCGCGTTCCAGTATTTTCACGAGACATGGAACACTATTACGAGCAACCTTTCGACCGTTGCTGATCGAGGATACGACGCCGTTTGGATACAGGCACCCCAGAAAAGCGGGTTGACGTGGGCGGATCAGGGAGGGCGTAACGATCCACCGCTGGGGTATCAGCCGATCGATTTCACGAGTTTCGAAAGCGAGTTCGGAACGGAAGCCGAGCTTCGAACGCTCATTGATACGGCCCACAACCACGGTATCGAGGTGTACGTTGACTGCGTCATGAATCACATGGCGGACGGAAACGGATATGAATTCCCTCGATTCAGCTATTCGGATTTCCACCACTGCTGTGGCGGGATCGACGACTGGAACGATCCACACGAAGTCAAAAACGGCGAACTACTCGGCCTTCCAGATCTGAAACAGGAGTCAAGCTACGTTCGTGGCGAGTTGTACAACTACATGCAGAAAATCGCCGCGGTTGGTGCGGACGGCTACCGGTACGACGCTGCGAAGCATATGTATCCTAGTTACTTCCGAGACTATGCGAACCCGTGGGCGGACGAATTCGGGATGGAACGCGTTGCTGAAGTGTACAGCGGAAGCGTCCCCTACGTTCAGGAGTACATCGATACCGGAATGAACGCGTTCGACTACCCCTTATTCTACACGGTGTCCGATGTTTTCAGCGGTGGGGATATGAGCACTCTGCAGGGCGCAGGCGTCAAAGCACAGGACCCATGGCACGCGTGGCCGTTCGTCGACAACCACGACCAAAACGGTCCGGACCAGTACGAACTCGCACACGCACATCTCCTGACAATGGAAGGCTGTCCTGTTGTGTACAATCTCTATCCGGATTGGATACTCAATAACGACGCCATAAACACCATGGTCAAGGTGCGAAAGAACCACTGCAGCGGGGAGACGCACTGGCGACACACCGACACGGATCTCGTGGTCTATGAGCGATACAACAATCTTCTCGTCGGGCTGAACAACAACACTACCGACTGGCGGAGTAGTTCTGTGTACACCTCGTGGACTGACACAGTGTTGCACGATTACAGCGGGAACACAGACGACGTGAGCGTCGACGGTGATGGACGGGTCGAGGTGTCCGTCCCGCCCGAGGGATGGGTGTTTTACGCACCGACGTGAACAACGAGAACAGAAGCGTTCTCTACCGCTGTCTGTTCCAGTCGTCCGTTTTGAATCGCTCTGTGGCGAGTTCATCCGCTCGTGCGAGCTCTTCGTCTGTGAGGCTTCCAACGCCGTTGTTGTACCGCTCTGTGTAGGCGTCCGTAATCGCCTCGATGATCGTCTCTCGCGTCGCATCAGTGTGGTCGGTGATACGTTCGACACGCTGTTCTGCCGACTGGACAGCCTTATCCGACAGCTTCTCCTCACCGATCCGAAGAACTCGTAACATTTCACGGAGATCGAGGGCGTAACTCAACGTCACATGGTGAAGGACGCCGTGGTCAACCCGGAGTTGGGCAGCACCGCCGAGTTTCCCGTCGGGATGAACGATGTCGTTTAGTGGTTCGTGCCGCGCAGGCACACCGATGTCTTGCAGCGCTTCGACGATTGGTGCATCCAGTACGTCGTAACTCGCTTCGACATCGTCAGGAACGTCCGCTCGGGGGAGATACAGGGAGAACGTGATCACGTCGCCGGGTGCGACGTACATAGCACCGCCGCCAGTGATTCGCCGGACGACATCGATACCGTGTTCGCGGACGTAGTCAACAGCGACCTCGTTTTCGTAGGCTTGGAACCGCCCGATTGGAACGGCCGGAGCCGTCCGATACCAGAATCTGAGAACAGGCTCACGCTCACCGGTTGCAATCCGATCGAGCAACAGTTGATCAAGCGCGTGATGGGTCGGCTCTGAAAACGGATTGCCGTGGATGATTCTCATTGATGGACTGCCTCCTCAAGGGCTGTGGCGAGGGTCTCAGCGTCGAAACCGATGAGTTGCGCGTCCACCCGCTGGATGGCGGAAACGATCCGAGCGTGATCACTGTCCGTCGGAAGTCCTTCAATGGCCGCTTCCAGTTCTTCGAGAGCGTCAGGCGGTTCAAGAAAGAAATCACCCCGGATCGTCACGTCCTCAAGCTCGTCATCGTACGTGACACGCACCTCGACGAGTTTTCCGGCCTTGTGTGTTGCTGTTCCTTCCATATCACTACGTGGATACGGAGTGGAATAAGGATTCGTTGCACCCTTCGATGGGCCCGATACTCACAGGAGTCTTGCTGTAGGCGGTGCTCAGACACCGCTCGACGCGATCGAGGGCACTCGCTTCGATTTCCGAGGACATCACATCTGCTGGCTGTGTTCCTCTTGGTTGTGCCCTTGGAGATCTTCTTGAGTATCAAACGTTTCGCCGCACATCTCACACTCGTATTGGTCACCCGTCATACGCCTACAACGACGAAAAGGCACGTAAAATCTTGGCACGCACTCGCATGCTCACACCGCTTATACGTTCGGTGGTGCTCCACCGCGAAACGGGACCGAGACCTCCACTTCGGACGAACGGGGAACTGAACAGTGTCAATGTGCGCTCGCTGTAAACAAGGTTTATGTACGATGGCCTCACGTTTTATAAGTAGATTACATGACGTGGAGACGGATTGAACAGGAGCCCAGAGGGGTCGTCCGGAGTGAAACCGCTGGGGTTGAAGCGGTCGCAGCCAGCGGTGCTATACAGACGTAAAAACTGTTCTCAGCCAGCCACATTCGGAGTTCTCTGTATGCAAACTGTGCCTGCCGTTCGGACGAGTTGTGATTTGTTTTCGAACTACTATCTCGACGAACACCTTCCTAAAACCGAAGCATGGAACGACACCGACGAAAAAACGGTGCGAGCCGTTTACGACGACATCAAAGAACGGTGGGAACACGAAAAACGCACAACACTCAAACACGATGAGGCGCAATCTAACGAGCAGTTCATTCGGGGGGTGTTCCGAGAGCTGGGCGTTCCGTTCGGCGCTGAGGACCACGCTGATCGTGGCCAGTGTCGGCTTGGCGACGGATTCTTCACCACTGGAGACGCCGCTACCGCGTTCGAACGCCGCGAGGAAGTCGGAGATTTCTATGAGAACGCCATCGTAGATGTGAAACCACAGGACCGTCCGCTCGATATCAACAGGAGTGACGAACACAGGGAGAAGGCCGAGAATCCGAGTTATCAGATACACGTGTATCTTCAGGAAACGTCCGCTCGCTGGGCCGTTCTGACGAACGGGAGGAGATGGCGACTGTACCACGACCGAACCAGCCACCGACTTGACTCTTACTACGAGGTCGATCTTCCAGCACTGATAGAACGAGATATGCCGGAAGAGTTCAAATACTTCTATCTCTTTTTCCGAACAGAGGCGTTTCTCGAAGACGATCACGGGAACTGCTTTCTCGACGACGTTTGTGACGAGTCACGCGCCGTCTCACAGGAGTTAAAAGAAGACGTCCAGGACAACGTCTACCGGGCGATCGAGGTGCTCTCGGAGGGATTCTTGCGGTATCCCGACAACGACCTCGGTGAAGACGATCTCGATCTGATTCACGACGGCACTATCGTCTACCTGTATCGACTCATCTTCGTCCTGTACGCCGAAGCGGAGGACCGTGTGCCACTCGATACGAGCAACGAGAGGTACGAACAATCATACAGTCTGAATTCCCTCAAGCAGGAGGTCACGGCGGAACTCGACAGTAGCGATCCGAAATACCGCAGCCAGCAGAATAGCCTTCAGTCACGTTTACACGAACTGTTCACTCTCATCGGGAATGGTAGTACGTACCATGAGATCTCCGAAGAGGAGCTGTACGTCCCGGCGTACAACGGCGGGCTGTTCCGTACCGATCCAAACGAGGACGATAGGCGCGAGACACGCTTTCTTGCCGATCACGACATCGGTGACGTTCATCTTGCGAGAGCTATCGAACTCCTGACTCGGCGTCGGACCAACGACGGAACGAGCTTCATTGATTACACCTCTCTCGATGTCCGCCACCTCGGGAGTATCTATGAGGAGCTATTGGAGTACAACTCCGATATCGCTGCTGAACCACTAACCCTCGACGGCGGCGAATACGCGAGCGCCGAGGAAGACGACGACGTGGTCGTTCGAAAAGGGGACGTGTATCTACGGACGGACAGCGGCGAGCGGAAAGCCACAGGTGCCTTCTACACGCCTGAATACGTTGTTGAGTACATCGTCGGGAACACGCTTGGGCCCCTCGTCAACGACATCCGTGAGGATGTGATGACACGGAATCCCTGTAGTGACCAGAATTTCGCCGCGGAGTTTGCTGAGCGGGTGTTTGACCTGAACGTGCTCGATCCGGCGATGGGAAGTGGACATTTCCTCACGAGCGCCGTCGACTATCTCGCCCGGGAGATCATCGGCGTTCAAGAGGCGCAGGTCCGTCAGCAGGGGATCGGAGCTGTCGAGGAAGAACGCGACATCGACTGGGCGCGTCGACAGGTCATTCAGCACTGCATTTACGGCGTCGACCAAAACCCGTTGGCCGTGGAACTGGCGAAGGTGTCGCTGTGGTTACGAACGCTCGACGCTGACCAGCCGCTCGCGTTTTTGGACCACCGTTTAAAAACCGGAAACGCCCTCCTTGGAAGCGATATCGAGGAGCTAGACTATCAGGATGTCGTTGCGAATGAAAACCGAGACCCTGCTGATGTTTCGAAGATAGCGTCCAAATACGACGAATTCGAACAGAACGCACTTCGTGAACGACTCGAAGCGGTGGCAAACGTTCGTACCGCCGAAACGGTCGGCCTCGATGATCTACCGAACGACGCGTACGAGCGGATGGCAGCGGCACTCGAAGACGATCGGAGGTGGCAAAGCATCGAGCGGGCGCAGTGGTTTCAGGACGCTCAGGAACTGGCAGTCGATGATGAATATTTTCATTGGAAGCTGGAGTTTCCGACCGTCTTCTACGATGACAGCGGAAACAAGCGACCCGATGCAGGCTTTGACGCAGTGATCGGGAACCCGCCCTATATCAGAAGCCGGACGCTTCCGGAGGCACACAAAACGTTCTACAAAAACAGGTATCGATCTGCTCACGGAGCATACGACATCTACGTTCCGTTTCTAGAGCGGGCTGTCGAACTCGGCAACCGGTGTTCGTTCATCGTTCCTAACAAATGGACGACGACGAGCTACGGGGAAGGCATCCGCGAGCTGCTTCTCGAAGAGTACGAGCTACACGAGTTAGTGGACATCTCCCGCCTCGACGTATTCTCAGACGCCGACATCTATCCGCTCATCATCTCCTATTCGTCTACCGATAACACAGACAGCCAGAAGCTCTCCATACGGCACGTCGAAGATCCAAACGACATCGACAGCACCAGCCCAGTAACGTTGTCTCGGGATATCATCGATCAATTGGGCAGTCATATCATTCCTGTGAATCTGACGCCGGATTTCGTGCCGATAATCGAGAAGGCACTCTCCCAGTCCCAACTCGGGGACCATATCGAGATGACAGAAGCGATTCACACCGGCAACATCAGGGAAAAACTAGTCGTAGACGAGAACGTCGGTGACAGTTGTGAAAAGCTGGCTGACGGAACGTCGATCGATCGGTACCACGTAGAATGGAGCGGACGATGGATCCGATACGACGAGGACGTGATTGATAACGAACTCGGAGAATACGGAGATCTGCGAACTCGAAGCGTGTTTGATGCGAGCGAAAAGTTATTTATTCGTGATATTAGTTACCATCCCGTTGCCGCATACGACGCTGATCAGTTGTTCGCTCTAAACACGTTGTACAGCGTCAGACGGAAAAATCACTCGAGTTACGGTCTGAAATACCTGTTAGCGGTGTTCAACTCGAAGTTCGTCGATCGATATTTTAGACAAGTGTACGGCGGGACTCACGTCAGCGGCGACTACCTCCGGTTCAAGCCGATGTTCGCGTACAAAATACCGATTCCCGAGCCGGATGAATTGGCAGACGAGCATGAACGGCGGCTGGTGGAATTCGATCCCACCATCGACGTTTCGTCGACCGTTGCTGCGATAGAAGATTTGACAGACATCATTCGAGAAGCAAAGGACAGCAAAAGCGACTTGAATCCGAGCATTGTCGACGTTCTCGGTGACTACTCCGATGGGAAGGCAGTAACCGACATCGCAGGCTACCGGTCTCCGACAGGAGTGTCGAGCTCACTGCTCTCCGAAACGACACGTTCTCGGAAGAACCTGCGTGTTGGTTCGGTCGCTGTTAGAACGGACGATGAGACGCTCACTATCGCAGTGTCCGCTCGATACAAACCGGACGACGATGACGAATTCGAAACCGACCGGTGGGGATACACTGAGACCAGTGTGATGCCCGCCATGGAGTTTGTCGGTGTGGAACGGACCGAACGACTCCTACTCCGAGAATTCGTTCCGTACGCCATCGAAGCGGCCGACGGATTCGCGGGGTTCCGAAACAACGCAACCAAAACGAACTCCCTGATCGATCGGTTAGAGGAGATAACGCTCCCGAAAATTTCCGATATCGGAGACGAACTGCGTCGATACCGGGAGCAACGCCGGGAGGCAGACCGCATGAACGAACGGATCGAGACAGCTGACCGAATACTCGATGAGATCATCTACGATCTGTATGGATTGACGGGCGATGAAAAAGAGACACTCGAAGAGACTGGAGAGTTTCACGGCTAACCGCACCGACAGAGACGCGGTGACAGAGCAAACACTTGGATGTCCTGTCGAATGGAGGGATGAATTACGTTTGTCGGTAATGGGACGGTGTCTCAATGCGTCACTGTTCGGTTATACAGATAGAAATTTTGAAATAGTTGTGGTCGATACGTTCGAGCATTACACGCCTTCCTGAAAGGGTATAGCCCATAAGACGGTATTATTGAATCTTGTTATGTCTCTCAGTGATCGGCTGGCTGATTGTTCGTCTCGGGATGGATCAAATCGCCATATGATGGTTGAATAGTATTATGTGCAATACTATCATCGGTCTATTGTATGTCGGTGACAGTGTCGGATGACAGTGAACTGGATATCGCACACGAACTAACGGCCTTTCAACAGCGGATCCTCGCTATTCTCGCTGAGGAGGCGCGCTATGGGCTGGCGATCAAGAGCGAACTCGAAGAGTACTACGGTTCAGACGTTAATCACGGACGGCTCTACCCGAACCTCGACGATCTCGTCGAGATGGGACTCGTCGAAAAGAGTGAGCTTGATCGACGAACGAACGAGTATGCGCTGACTGAGGCGGGTCACGACGCAATCATGAACCAGCTGGCGTGGACGTTCTCGCGGTTCATCACATCCGATAGTAGAGCCGAAGAAATAAACGAGCTCATTAGTGCGACACAGGAGTAGCGAAGTTCCGCTCACAGAACACCTTTCTATCGTCATACAGCTCTCCGAGAGGTATAGCAGTTGAGTACGGCAACAATGGTCCCCTCGCCCCGATAATTTATTTTGTTTGTAGGTCGAACAATAATCATGGCAGGCGTGAATATCGACGATTTCGACCACGATTCACATCTCCGCAGAACCTTCGAACTCGCTCGTGAGGCGACAGACCGCGGAGATAAACCGTTCGGCAGCGTGCTCGTCTATGAGGACGAAGTCAGTATGGCCGATTCGAACCGTGAGCTCACAACAGACGATATCCGGCGACATCCCGAGCTTCACCTCGCGTATCGCGCGTGTCGAGAGTTAGCGCCAGACAAGCGTGCCGAAACCGTGATGTACACGAGTACGGAGCCATGCCCGATGTGTGCCGGAGGGCTGGTTACGGCCGGGTTTGATCGGATCGTTTACAGCGTGGGGAGCGACGAGATCACGGAGTTCACAGGAGCTGAGCCATCGGTTCGGTCAGCGGAAATCCTTGACGGCGTCAGTGACGTTATCGGACCGTTCCTAAACGACGAAGGACGACGGATTCACGAGGAATTCGCCTGGGAAACCGAACAATGAGGACTCCTGAAAACGTCCTTCGAAATCCTCGACCGTCTCGTCGGATCACTGCTGTTCCATCAGTATGACCGACGATACCCGAACAGTCTCAGTGCTGGCCTCCGTGTACAGTTGTATGCGTAATCAACAGACACCGCTTGAGCCGACCGAAAAAGACGCACTCGAACGACTGCGCGAGGAGTACAAGCCAGTTGTAGAAAGCTTTTCACGGGAGGTCGCCGTCGACACTCTCGGTGAAATCGATCTCGATGCCCCTGTTGCGCACGGCGTACTCGATCGGTTGCTTTCGAAGGGTTATCTGTACGCTGTCGATGACGATCTCCACATCACGGATTAACTGAGTAGACGTGCTGTGTCGTCACACTAACATCCAGGAAAGACCACGGTGTCGGCAGTGGACGCACAAAAATTCGGTTGAATCGTCTGCCCGGTCAGGCAGGTGTTGTGCCGTCTCAGTGAAGGGGATGGCCGTACTACACCGAAGCCGGTGCTTTGTGTACTTTGAGCTCGATCTCCCGTTCTTCGCCTTCTAGGTCAGCGACCATCCGTCGTGTGATGACGTTAGCAGCCGTTTCGATCTTTGGCTTAACTCGGTCGATGATTCGGCTGACAGGAATAACGCTGGGAAGGTTGAGGGTATCCCCGTCCGCCGAATCCGGATCGAACTCCGAATAGAATCGGACCCGACAGGCGTCCGATTTGTCTTCCGGTGCCTCCTCTGGAACGTGGTCGATCTCCCAGTGGCCGTGGGCGTCGATGCCTTTGGCAAGCTCCCACTCGATCTTGGACGGACGATCGACGTCGGTCACCTCCGCTTGCGCTGTGTAGGTGACTTTCCACCACGACAGAGGGATGTCGTACACTGCACCGGCGTCCTCGTCCCCTTGACGCTCGACATCCGAGACGTATTTGGTGTAACTTTCATACTGTCTGAAATCTACAAGGAACTCGTAGATTTCTTCTGGCGACGCGTATACCAACGTGCTTGCTTCTACTGTTTCCACGCAGTCCGGTTGGTTGTCATCCCGTTAAAGAATTCTGATCTCTTTCGATCACACACTCTCATGTGGACAATCATGTATGATGAGACGGTACTCATCTCAAATGATGACCGAACGGCGGTAACAACGGTCCGGCGGACCATTGTTCAACGATTGCGATGCCAGCTATGGCTCGCTCGCATAGAAATAGATGACGTTTTTATATCATGAGGTACAGTCCGGTAGTAGCCCAGTAATATCGATGAGTTCGACGACACGGGAAATCAACCCCACTTATGACGAGCAAGACGGATACGACCAGTCCGACGACAGATACCCACCTGATTGGGATGCCCGGAAGAAAGCCGTTCAGAAGCGTGATGACTGGACGTGTAAGGACTGTGGCGTGAAGAGTGGTCCACACGCAGGTGACGACGGGAAACAGCTCCACGTTCATCACATTACCCACCTCTCTGATGGCGGATCCAACCAGCTGTCGAATTTAACGACGCTGTGTGTGGACTGTCACAATGATCGGCACGAGCACGACATTACGGAGGGACTCGACGACTACCACCCCGAACCCGGCCTTTGGGAACGGTTTCGTCAGTTGGTCCGATCGATCGTCAGCGGAGTGGTCTGTCTCCCGATCCATGCGGGCGTGGTGTCTCTCCTTCTCACGCAGCCGAGCCACTCACCACTCTGGTTGGTCAGCCTCGGTGCTTTCGTCGTACTCGCGGCTGTACTCGCCATTCGGCCGGGAACAGTGGCGGCAACGTACACCGCCACAGCGGCGACGGGGACCGTAATCCACTACGGCTCGTCGATCGATCAGCTTGGAGGCGAGGACGCCAGTACTCTGTTGTTAAGCGCGTGGCTCCCGGCATTGCTCGCGGTCGGATGGTGGTACTACCGGTAGTGTGTCTTCGAGTGAGAACTGTGTGGTCAGGACGGATCTGCCTGGTTTTGGGCAGCGTGGTCTAACAGCTGTGGTACGTATCGTTGTTCGTGCTGGTGAACGGTCTGTGCGGTGAGACCTTGTCCCCAGTGGACATCAGATCATAAACGCCGAACCGTCAGTGGAGCCAGTACTGCTGAAGTGAACGGTCTCAATCGGTTACGGAATCGGAGTGTTGGAGGTACGTATCGCACGCAAGTAAAGGCGCGGCGTGCATCGGAAGAAACGTTCGCGGGGGCAGTCGAGAGCGGCCACGACGCATCGATGACGCCACCGCTCGATCCACCCTGCAAGTGTCGGCACAGTACTTAGCCGCTTATCTCCCGATTGTATAGAGGAGAGACAATGGCCATCAACAATCTCGAAGATCTGTTCGTGCACGAACTCGAACAGATGTACTACATTGAAACCCGGCTCGTGGACGTGCTTGGGGACTTCGTGGAGGAAGCGAACAACGAGACACTTGCCTCAGGGTTTGCTGAGCATCGTGACGAAACCAGAACCCACGCTGAACGCATTGAGCAGGTTTTTGATGCGCTTGGACGCGAAGTTACCGAAGAACAGAGCCACGTACTCGATGCGCTTGTCGAAGAACACGATTCGTTCGTCGAAGAATCTACCGACGAACAGCTCCATGACCTCTATGATATGCAAGCGGGAATGAAAACCGAACGCATCGAAATCACCGCGTATCAGGGGCTACTGACGCTCGCGGGAAAGCTTGACTACCCCGACGCGGTCACCGACCCGCTTGAGGACACCCTCTCCGAAGAGAAATCGACGCTCCGGAAACTCGAAGGACTCTCGAAAGGCTCGAAGATAAAGTCGATGATTGGGAAACTCACTGGCTGATCGGGATACTTCTTTAAAATACAAAATAGAGAAAGTATTTTCAATTACCCTTAGAAAATTCTAACTTCGACACTAATTAAATAATAGGTCGAGGTAGTTCAACTATGTCGATGAAAGCTGTTGTATTTCAGGGCGATAACGATGTCGCTGTCGAAGAGGTTGACGAACCGGAAATCAAGAACCCAAATGAAGTCGTGGTTGACATCACGACCACGGCAATCTGTGGTTCCGATCTGCACATGTACGAAGGGCGGACGGACGCCGAACCGGGACTCGTCTTCGGACACGAAAACATGGGCATCGTCGAAGAGGTTGGTGAGGGCGTTACCACACTCTCGGAGGGCGACCGGATCGTGCTTCCGTTTAACGTGGCCTGTGGGTTCTGTCGGAACTGCGAGGCCGGTTACACTGGATTCTGTATCAACGTTAACGAGACGGGGAGCGTTCCTGCTGGGGGGGCGTACGGATATGTGGGGATGGGTCCCTACCAAGGCGGTCAGGCTGAGAAGCTACGCGTTCCCTACGCGGACTTCAACGCGTTACAACTCCCGGAAGGCGACGAACACGAGAACTCCTTCGCGTTGCTCGCTGATATCTTTCCAACGGGGTGGCACGGCACGCGGCTCGCAAATCTCCAACCCGGCGAGTCGATCGTGATCTTCGGCGCGGGACCAGTCGGACTGATGGCCGCTTACAGCGCGAAGTTACAAGGTGCTTCCGAGATATACTCGGTGGATCGGGTGCCGAGTCGACTTGACCTCGCTGAAGAGCACTGTGACTCGACGCCGATCAATTTCGAGGAGGGAGATCCGACTGAGCAGATCAAAGACGAACACGGCGGCGAAGTTGACAAAGGGGTCGACGCTGTCGGGTACCAAGCGATCGATCCGGAGACGGAGGCGGAGGATAAAGACGAGTACTCGCCGGCTCGCGAGAACCCGGCTGTCGTGCTCAACCAACTCATCGATACCGTGCGACCTACCGGTCAGCTCGGTATCGTTGGCCTGTACGTCCCCTCGGATCCGGGTGCACCCGATGAGACGAGTGCAGCAGGGCGGTTGGGAATTGATTTCGGGCGGCTCTTCGAGAAAGGCCATCGCTTCGGCACCGGCCAGTGTGACGTGAAACGGTACAACCGACGGCTGCGTGATATGATCATTGAGGGACGGGCTGATCCGAGTTTCCTTGTCTCGCACCGAGTCGGCTTAGATGACGCTCCCGAGATGTACGAGGCGTTCGACAGCAGAGAGGAAGGAGTCACGAAAGTCCTCCTCGAACCATAGCACCGGAGAAATCGCCCGTCCCCGGCGGACACCACCGTGGTTAGCCGTGATACCGGGGCTGCTGAGATCCTCCTCGAAGACACACGACGTGTGTTCAACGCTGTGAGCTGTCGTCAGGCTCGACGAGGAGGGCATTCTCAATCAGACACCGTGTTGCTCGACGGAAACGTTCGGAGAGTGCCTGATGAGAGATGCCGAGATCAGCGGCAATGTCCGATAGCTGAGCTTCGCGTGGAATGTCGTAATAGCCGCGTTCAAATCCCTTGACGAGCGCTTCGTGTTGATCACTGGTGAGATCGTAGCGGACGCGACGAATGGCGTCAACGTCATAGAGGCGTCTGAGATCGTACGAGTAGTCGTGTTCCTGGGCGTAGTCGCTCACTGCTGAAATCCCGTCTCGATTGGGAAACAGCACCTGCAGGTGCCATGATCGATCGTGCGCGATGGCCCGCTGGATGGTCGCCTCCTGTTCGGTAATCATGTACGCCACGACCTGAGCGTCAGCAGCCCATGTCATGTTATAGAACTGTTCGTCTTCGTATTCCGCAAGGAGTTCACAGTCTGTAACGCTTGGATCTTCCGCAAGAACCGTTTGTAGTTTCTCGCTCCCCGGGCCAGACATCCAAACAAACGGAAGCACGTGAGTCGAGTCGTGTGCAACAACGCGGTCGACTTCGATCTCGGTCTCCGGCAGGCGTTCGAGGGTTGTCTGCAATGCGAACTCCTCAGCTGGAATCGCAAACTCTGCAATCGATGTCATAAATTGAGAAAGAGGCCAGGAGGGAAATCTTTTACCGTCAATTGTGCCTTAACAAGGTAGAGTAGTCTCGTATCTACCGTTCTCTCACGTTTACTGGTAGCGTTCTTATCCTCAATCAACAAACATAGATGTAGTATGATATTTATCAGGCGCTCGAAAGCCGAAATCTGATCGGGCAAAGAGAGCTGCGACTATACGCTGAATTGAAACGAATGAAAACACAACACCTGTGCTGTGTATGGCAAACACACTACATTCTATATAATTCTCGTTGACTGGTGGAGGACAGTGAATCTCCAATCAAGGGGGATAGCCGATCTCAAAACCGACTGGCTGACGGCCCATGCGTTATTCGCCTTCAGTTCTCTTCGTTCACAGCGGTAAGCATTGATGTGATCCTGTTCGGTGGTATGACGTCGCTCGGCATCAAGGTGTGGCGTGACCACCAGTATCGAAACAGAGCCGATCGAACAAGAAGCCACCAATGACCGGACTGTTCGAAGTCGTCGCCAAAAACACGATCAAGCGATACGTGGATACACGTGGAATCAATACAGAAAACGAGATGAATGTACGGGATTCGTCCTCTGATTCGGATGAGGAACCCAGCGAACACTCCTCCATGGCGTCCGAGGAAAGCGACATGGCTCAGAAATCTTCGAAAGACAAGGGCGAGAAGACCGGTGAGCACGTTGAACCTCAGCTACTGTGTGAGTACTGTGAGACGGGGTTCGATGCAACGGAGTTGCTTAAACACGTTGCGTACTCAGAGGATGAATCACACGGCTCGCTCGGGAGTGTTCCCAAGGGGTTTCATCCCGCCGCTGCACCGGTACTCGAAGACGGTACTGTACAAGTTGCAGTGCCAGACGAACTGCGTACAAACGTACATTTCCATCCTCTCTGCCGATGGTGTGGAAAGAAATTTTACCTGATAGAGAATTATATAGAACACATCAATGATAACGAAGAATCGCTCGATGGAAATTGTCATCGGTCCGGTAGTCGACGGTCCAAACGACCTTTGCTCGTCCCGTTCAGTAGAGACGGTACTGTTATTCCGATGATTCCACCACTGACTGAACTCACTGGGAATTTAGATGAGGCAACCGCTTTTGACAGGAAAAAACGATCCGAATCAGATAGTTCACTCGATTCGAACAAATCGGAGACAACCGCTGAGCAGATATCTTACACTCGAATAGAAACAATGAATAAAGAAAATAGAAACGTGTCGAGCGACGCAGCGACATCTCCGGAAGAGATGGATGGGGACGATCCGTCTAACGACGAAACAGAGCAAGAAAAACGGAGCCCCACGGCTGTTATCGACCGCGATCGTGACTCAAAAGAAAAAAATAGTGCTACTAGAAGTGAGAAGAGCGATCAAGTAACAACTGCTACAAAAGAAGCAGTGAATAAAAAGACAGTGAAGATCGACGGCGTGCTCGTAGCTCTCGTCGACCTCATCGTCGAGAAAGAAACCACAGAGTACGATTCACGAACTGCTCTTCTCGACACAGCTCTCGAAGAGTTTCTTGGGTCGGTGATCACAGACGGTCAAACGAGTTTTGACGATCAGATCACCACTAGTCGCCGTTTCGATATTAAAACCGATCCTGTACTCAAATATCTATTAGAGGAGATAGTCAAAGATCAGGAGGAATTTAGCTCGTATCACGAATTCGTACAGCATACTCTACTTGATCAGCTCGATATCGATGCTGGTGCGAATGAGATACTCATTCCGAACTACAACCGATATGCGTTCGTCATCGAACAGCTTATTCAGATTGACGCTAATCCGTACGAAACCTCCAGCCATATTGTTCATACTGCTCTCGAAAACCACCTCAAAATATGAATTATTTTGTACTCTAAATTCCAGATACAATGGAGTGGTGTACCAATCACGGAGCGCGTGATCAAGGAGTGTACTCGGAGTGGTCCGAGTGGCTCAGTTGGCGTTCGTACCGAGTGTGAATCATACCGAACAGGTCGGTGCCGATCTCCGTCCGTAACCGCGGCTCAGCCGTGGCGAAGAACTCGTCTAGCCGGTCGTACTCAGCGAAGTTCTCGTTGTCTTTGTTTTCGTCGTATCTCTGTTGTCGTTCGTACTTGAGCGCCTGAAGGCAGTTATCGATCAGATCCATATCCTTCACGAAGCGAGCAAGGGGCGTCTCTCTCGCCTCGTAGCTCTCCCACAACGCCATAAAACGAGGGGCATCGAATGAATCTACGAAGTCGATCATCACTTCACGCTCGTGTTGTTCTTTCTGTTCTTGCTCGATGTCCTGAGATACATTCTCAGCGCGCGTGGCCACATCACCGGTGCGGGCCTCAGCGAGGTCGTGAACGAGTGCCATCGAGACGGCCCGCCCCGGATCAACGCCGGCGTCGTCTGCGAACAGCAGACAGAGAACCGCGGTGCCCCAAGTGTGTGCAGCGACTGACTCCGGATTTTCGATCTCTCGAAGCTCCCAGCCGGTCCGAAGCTCGTCTTTCAGTTCGTACGTTTCCAGGAGTGTATCGATCTGTGTCGTGGACGGTGAATCCGTCATACAGAAGGTGGCTTCCGGAGCAGTTTACGTTTGTTGTGGCGGTGTACACCGTGTTCTAATCGAAACCGTCCCGATAGCCGAGACAGCGGTGCTGTAACGATCTGTGTGGATCCGCTCTCAGTCATGCGTGATCTCTCAGTCATGCGTGATCTACTCGTCCCGACGCTCTGAGATGACACACTGGAATTTATTGATTTATCATTGTTGATAAAATATTTAATCTCCTGTGTGTATTTATTGAACAGAATACTGGTGATAGACGGACAGTCAACACAGACGGAAACGTCGAACAGAGATGGTGAAAGAGACGGGAATGATTCGGAGATATCCCGGCGAGCGGTGTTGGCCAGTATGGGGGCACTACTGTTCGCGGATCGGGTGACCGGTTCAGTCGGAGTCAGGGGGACGGACGACGGGAACGAGACGCCGAAACTGTGGTACACCGATCCCGCAGAGGAGTGGGAATCGGGGGCGCTCCCGCTCGGCAACGGGCGGTTAGGTGCGATGGTGTTTGGTCGAACAGACAAAGAGCGGATACAACTCAATGAGGAAAGCCTCTGGGCAGGCAATCAACACGAATCGGACGGAAACAATCCGATGGCAGCCGAGGTGTTGTCCGATGTCCGGGAACACCTACTGAAGGGCGAACACGAGCAAGCCGAAGCCCGCATTGATCCCCATATGCTGGGCGATCCTCCCGATTACGAAACCTTAATACGGCCGTATCAATCGTTCTGCGATCTGTTCATTGATGTCGGCCACACAGAAGTATCAGACTATCACCGTGAGCTCGATCTCGATGCGGGCATTGCACGGGTCCGCTACCGAACTGGTCGAACGAAATACGAACGGGAGATGTTCGTGTCCGCCCCCGACGACATTCTGGTGATCCGGCTCATGGCACGAGGACCGGATCCAGTTTCGGCTTCCGTTTCACTGACACGCGAACAAGACGCCGAAACCGTGGCCGACGGCGACGACCTCGTTCTTCGAGGACAGATTCAAGAGGACTCATCGATCGACTTCGACGGTCCGGGAATCGAGTTCGAGGGACGACTTCGGGCGATTCCACAGACGACGGGGTCTGTTTCGACAACCGGTGACCGGATGGATATCGAAGATCAAATAGGAGTCACGCTGCTCTTTACGGGAGCGACAGGGTTTCGAACGGCGAGAGAGCCAGATCACATCGTCAAAACCCTGCTCGAAGCGCCAACAGCCAAGACGTACGGGCAGTTGCGGAACGCTCACGTCACGGAACACCGAGCGTTGTTCCGGCGGGTTGAACTCGATCTCGGTGGGACTGAAACGAAACTCCCTACTGACGAACGGCTCGCGTCCGTTCAGGACGGGGGCATCGATCCAGCGTTGACGGAGTTGTATTTTCACTACGGCCGGTACTTGCTGATGAGTAGCTCCCATCCGAACGGCAGGCTTCCGGCGAATTTGCAGGGAATCTGGAACGAAGAGATGTACCCCCCGTGGCAGAGCGATTACCATATGAACATCAACCTCCAGATGAACTACTGGCCGGCGAACGTCTGTAATCTTTCAGAATGCGTTCGACCCCTAGTCGACTGGCTCAATATGCAGCGAGAACCAGGTCGAAAAACGGCGTCGATCCATTATGACTGTGATGGCTTCGTTGATCACGTGTCGAGTGATATGTGGGGAAGTACACCACCGGAAGGCTGGTTCGGGGCGGTTTGGCCGATGGGAGCCGTCTGGCAGTGTCGGCTGCTCTGGGAGCAGTACGCGAAAACCGGTGATCAAGAATTCCTTCGTGAACGAGGCTACCCGATCATGAAGGAGGCTGCGCGGTTCGTGCTCGATTTCCTCATCGAAGATGATCAGAACAGACTTGTTACCGCTCCGTCGAATTCGCCAGAAAACTCGTTCATCAACGATAGCGGGTATACGGCGCTCTATGACGTTGCTCCGACGATGGACATCCAGCTCATTCACGATCTATTCAACAACTGTGTAGCTGCTGCGGAGACGCTCAACATCGACACATCGTTGAGTGAAGAGCTGTTGGAGGCAGCGACGCGGCTACCACCGTATCAGATCGGAGCAGATGGCACACTACAGGAGTGGATGCACGATTACGAGGAAGCGGATCCAGGACACCGACACATCTCACATCTGTTCGCGTTCCATCCAGGAGACCAGTTTACGCTGCGTGAGACCCCTGTTCTGAGCCACGCTGTGCGAAATGCGCTCAAACGCCGACTCGAACACGGCAGCGGGCATACGGGCTGGAGTCGGGCGTGGCTCATAAACCAGTGGGCGCGGTTCGAGGACGGAGCGAAAGCCCACGAAAACCTCGTGGCGCTGTTCAGACAGTCCACCCTCCCCAACCTCTTCGATACGCATCCGCCGTTTCAGATTGATGGTAACTTCGGCGGGACCGCCGGCATCGCTGAAATGTTGTTACACGATCACGCGGGGGAGTTGAGTCTTCTTCCCGCGCTCCCGAACCAGTGGGCTGACGGCGAAGTGAAGGGATTGCGAGCACGAGGCGTGTTCGAAGTCGATATGGAGTGGTCTAACAGACGACTCGAAGCGGCGACGATCCACTCGGCGGCCGGTGGCGAATGTCGCGTTCGCACCCACGACGGTGTCCAACTTTCGATCGCGTCAGTGAGTCACGGCACCGAACCCGCTGTACGCCGACCGACGACACAGGTCATTGCGTTCTCAGCCGAGCCAGAACAGACGATCTCGCTCGAAGCCGATCCCGTATCCGTAGCCACCCTCACGATCGATTCGTCCGAAATCGAAGTCGATCGGAACGAGAAACGCGTCCACATCACTGTCCGTGTGCGTAACACCGGCACGACGCGGTCGGCAGAGACCGTCGTTCGTCTCGTGAACGTAAGCGATGAACGGAAACCGATCGGGACGGAACTATCGGTTCCGCCGCTCGCTGTCGATGAAACCGTCGTGGTTGGCTCCGAACTCCATACAGGAGAGTTTCTAAACGGCGACAATCAGCTCTGGGCGCTGATTGATCCGGAACAGACGGTCAACGAACTGGACCGGAACAATGCTGTCGAAACCGTCGGAACGGTTCGTATCGAATCGGAGTAGCCAGTCAAACGATTCCGGTTTCGGATACCGCTCACTCATAGACGTGAAGAGAACCGGTTTGGTTGTCCTCGATGTACTCCCAGTCGTAGTCGACGCCGAGACCAGGTCCGTCCGGAACGGTAACGCGGCCGTTCTCGTCAACAGTGTCGATCATATCCGAGTAGTCACCGTTATAAACTGGCGGTTGGGTGTTCTGGCAGTCCGGATGGAGCAAAGCCAGTTCGTAGTAGTTCGTGTTCCGTGTCGCAGCGATACAGTGTCGCTGTGCCGGACCCGGAGCATGGAATTCGACGTCGAGGCCGAACGATTCGGCCATGTGTACGATCTTCATCGCACCCGTAATCCCGGCGTCGTACTCGGGATCTGCACGAACGAAATCAGTTCCCTCACTGACAACGAAATCGGCGTGCGATTCGAGTCCGCGAACGTGTTCGGTCTGCAAAATAGGCGTCTGAAGTTTGTCACGAAGTCGACGGTGTCCCTGCTGGGAGATACCACCATCGCGGTAGGGATCTTCATACCAAAAGAAGTTCTGCTCGTCGAGTGCTCGTCCGACCGTGAGTGCGTCAGCGAACGTCTCGTACTCACAGGCGGGATCGAACATGAGATCCATCTCATCACCCACTTGCTCACCGACGGCGGTTATCATCTCGATCTCACGATCGATGTCACGGCTCGCGTCGCTCCCACCCCATCCGTGGATCTTGTACCCCGAAAACCCGCGTTCGTAACACGCTTGAGCGAAATCTGCGAACGCTTCCGGAGAGTCGAGACCTCCGTTTTCATCGCCGTGATACGTCGACGCGTACGCAGGGATCGACGTGCGGTAGGTCCCGAGCAGTGCGTGAATCGGGGCGTCGTAGTACGCCCCGGCGAAATCCCAGAGCGCGATATCGATCGGACCGATCCCCATCCGATCGTACTTCCGGAGTGCTCGTTTGATCTCGCTCCAATGTTTCTCGCGTTCGAGCGGGTTCTCGCCGATGAGATAATCGGCAAACATGTTTATTTGGGCCGCCCCGGGAGAGTTGCCGCCGACGTATTCCCCCGTGATTCCACAGTCGGTGTGAATTTTGATACCGAATAGGTTGCGCCACGTCGTCTCACCCGGTTCGTAGATGAGATTGAATCCGTTTCGATCCGTTCCGATGTCTTCGAGTGGATACCGAAACTCCCGGCTTTCTATTCGTGTTATAGTCGGTTCCATATCAGGAATTCAGGGACAGACGATATAAACCCTCTCAGAGATATGTTTTCTTATGATTATTGGATTGCGGCCCGTGAACGACGAATCTGATTGGACTGTTGATATATAGACATTCGAATACTACACACATCTCAAATACGTACATATGATGTGTCTTTTTGTTATGTACTCAGTGATTCTCTTCTGGTAGCTCGCCGGCGACAGCGTCAGATTCATTCATTTGAGAAGTGGCAGGGGACGTTCGCCAAAATGTGTAAGTGTATAATATTTTTCTATTTATCTTATTATTCCATTTTTAGACCATCCCAGTGTTTTGTGGCATACTTTCGACGTACATAGAGCGTCCGGTAGAACGATACCGGGTACCGAACGCATGTCATGTGACTACAGGAGTGGACTTCCAGCACAGCGGTATCGTCCGACTCCTCAAATCTGTCGGGAGGGAGTTCGTTATGTCGATCGCTATCTATAGGAGTCTGTAACAAAGAGGAAAACGAATGGCTACCGATCATCTCGATCTGACGCACAGCGATGAAGAGATACGGACGTTTATCGAAGAAGCCGTCGCTCAAAAAGGAACGCGGCATCAGCCTCGGTTTTACGCGGTGACGGGCAGTCACGTGTACGGGTTCCATAGTGCTGACAGCGATATCGATGTTCGTGGGATTCACGTTGCTCCGGCTGAGGAGTACGCGTACCTACAGACCCCGGTCGGGGAAGTAACAATCAACATGGATGGAACAACCGAAGGGTTCGAAGCACATTCTGAGATTGATCTGCGGAGCTATGAACTCAAGAAGTTCGGATCGTTGCTGGCGAAAGCCAATTACAACGTGATCGAACTGGTGTTCGAGGCTCCGACGGTGATGAATGGAATACCTTTAGAGATGGACGCACTGGAGACCCTCATCCGAGAGCACCTTCCGATGAACGTACCCCACGCGTATCTCGGGATGGCAAAATCGAACTACTACAAACACCTCGACCGTGAGAAATCGGAAGGCTATGATCCACGGCCCAAGAAATTCCTCTACGTCTACCGAGGGCTTCTGGGCGCGAAATACGTTCTTGACTATGAGGATATCGAGGCGAACATCAAGACGTTGGCTGCTGAAGTCGAGGGGGGCGACCCAGAACTCGTCGAGGAACTGATCGCCCGCAAACGCGAAACTGAGGAGTCAGCCGTCCCCGAGGCGCTCGAACAGCGGGCGAGAGACGCCATCGTCAAGCAGTTCAACGCGCTCGGTGCGCTACCTACGCCTGATAAGGCCGACTACTATGAAGCACTCGACGAGTGGATGCACAACGTCAGGGCGTGAAAACGGCCATGAACCCGATTGATCGGGGGCGGAGCGTGAACCACCACGTTGCCTCGGGTTCGACGGCCTTACTTCCGTCCTCGTTCTGTACGGGACGTGAACGACGTAGTGAGCGGATATCTGACTTGGTTGCTCGATGGAATGGGGGGATGGCAAGCGACCGTACTGCTGCTTGGAGTGTCCATTGGTGTCGCAGTCGTGTTGGAGTTCGTCGTGCTTAGATCATTGTTACAGTACACGAAGCGAACTGAAACGCAGTTTGATCACATACTCGTCGGTGAATTACGGGTGCCGACCGTCCTCACAGCCGCGTTGACAGGAGTGTATCTATTGACGCAGCTTCCGTCAGTGGTCGAAAACGTGCTGCTGGGGCAAGAACAGCTCGAAATCTTCTTCGGAAAGCCCTCGTTGTCGATCATCATTCTCACGTGGGCGTTGGCGGCCAACCGCATCGTCAATCGAGCTGTTGAAGAGGTGAAAGGCGCGGACTCACGATTCGATTTCGTACCCATCTTCTCGAACATTTGGACGCTGGTCGTCCTGATTGGCACCACAGGACTGTTGCTCTCCGTGTGGAACTACAGCATCTCGCCGCTGTTGGGTGCTGCAGGCGTTGCCGGCATCGCTGTCGGTTTCGCCGCACGGGATACCGTTGCCAACTTCTTCGGTGGGATCGCGCTGTACTTCGACGACACGTACAAGCTGGGCGACTACATCGAACTTGACTCCGGGGAGGCGGGAACCGTCGTCAAAGTGGGCGTGCGTTCCACGACGCTCATGACGCGCGATGAAGTCATTATCACTGTTCCAAATTCCGTTCTCAACGCCTCGAAAGTGATCAACCAGTCGGCGCCTCAAGCCAGAAAGCGTCTTAAGATCCCGATCGGAGTCGGATACGGGACCGATATCGATGCGTTCGAAGAATTAGTCGTGGACACCGCAAGCGAGGAAGCACTCGTCCTCGACACGCCGAAACCACGGATGCGCTTTCGTCGGTTCGGAGATTCAGCTCTCGAATACGAACTCTTCTGTTGGGTGCATTCACCGACCCGGGCCGTCAAAGCCCGCCACGAACTCAACCGGACAATTTACAAGCGACTGAACGACAGCGATATCGAGATTCCGTTCCCACAGCGGGACGTGCAGGTGACAACTGTGAATCCGGCTGATCGCTCCACGACAGCGACCGATCTCTCAGTAGAAAGGGGAGGTGTTTCCGAAACGAACACGGCAAATAGAAGATGATACAGCTGATCGACACTCGATAGGACATCGTTCCACCCTCGATACTCAACAGACATCGTTCCGCGTTAGATACATCGTTCCCCGCTCAGACTACGCCCTCTCGGATGATCGCTTTGAAAACCCCTCGTTTTGAATGGATTTTACCATAGACTTTTTTACTACTTTTATTGTCATTGATTTTATTTGGATCCATAAATTTTGTTAGGGAGGGAGAGACACCCCTCTATCGATGTGTAGCCTCGACAGATCGTACCCCTCCCCCCCCTCCCCCACCGCTTGAGTCACACACCCCTCTATCGATGTGTGAACAGAATCGAAACCAACTACGATTCCACAGGAGAAATCGTATATCCAGCCCATTATCATCCATACATTATATGTATGATAAAGAATGTAGACGAAATGGCTGTTTACAGATCGATAAAGGGGTGTCCACAAGGACAACTACACATCGATAAGGGGGTGTCTTTGGATTTCCCAACAGCGTTGTCTACGTTTCGTTTTGAATTTGTGCGTTGACGACGGACGCGACCTCATGGTCAGAAATCATGTCGATCCGTGAATCCTCTCGAAGCGTTTCTAAAATCGTCTCGGGCTGTTCACCGAACTGGAATTCCAGGAACATTCCGGAACTGGGACCGTGACTTCGCCGCTCGAAATCAAGAAGAGAATACGTGGTCAGTTCCTTCATCTTATTCACATATGTTTCTTGGTAATATTGGTCGACATCGATCGCGTCAGTCAGATACTGATATACGCGATAGCCGGTTGTACTGCGGGCTGCTCCATTAGACGTTTGTGCTGCGACGGCTGCTGTCGCGTACAAGCAGATCTTTTTTTGTGTGCTGATGCCACGGACAACTTCCAAAACGCGATTCTTCTCTACTTTGTCTTGAGCTTGTCGGACGTGTTCCTCGTGAATGCCGTCATCCCCTTCCCGCTCTGCAAGTTCACCAGCAACACGCATTAGATCGATTGCCTTCCTCGCGTCGCCGTGGGTTTGGGCTGCGACCGCAGCTGCAAGTGGTATCACACCGCTGTCTACTACCCCCTCATGAAACGCATCCTGCCGTCGACGAAGGATTGCCTGTAGTTGCTTCGCGTCGTAGTCATCGAAGTGCACATCCTCGGGGGTGAACGAACTCAGAGCTCGGCTTCCGACCGCTTCCATCATCTTCGTGTCGTTCGATATCGCAACGACGGAGATGTAAGCGGTCAGATCGTCATTGGCTCCAGCCCGAGAGAGTTGATACAGGAGTCGAGAGAACGCAGGGTCCTGTTTGTCCCGCCGACCGACGAGCATATCGAGTTCATCGAGTACGAACACTACTGAATCGAAGTTCTCGTTAACGATGCGGTAGAGTTCGTCCCATTTTTCCTTCGTCGCAACACCGTGTTTCGGAACTTCGACCTCCACACCGGCCTCATCAGCGGATCGTTCTGCTAGTTCATAAACCGCTATGTTCAATGTATCTAAATCTTGACAATTAACCTCTATCGTCCCGAATTTTATATCCCTTGCCTCACATATTTTGTGGATGTTTTTACAGACAGCCTTCATTATGAGCGATTTTCCGGTCCCCGAAGGGCCGTAAAGGAAGAGATTCGGTGGACGGTTATTCCCGAGGGCGACACGGAGCATTTTCGTTACTTCCTGAAGCTGCTCGTCCCGGCCAACGATTCGGTCTTCTTCGACCACGTAATTCGGGTCAAGAAGGGATCGATCGCGGATCAATCCGTCCTGCTCATCAAATTCGAGTAGCATTTCCTCAATGGACTGTGATGATTGTTCTGCTGTGTTCGTGGGAGTCTCTTGTTCTGTTGGGTCCGTGGCTGTTTTTGATCCGTCAGACGAGGGGCTAGTGCTTGGGGGTGGCTCGTCCCGAGACGTTTCCGGGTCGGTGGGGATCTGGGAGTCATCAGGATCCATGTGAAAGTCCATACAGGGGGTAATCAAAAAGGTTCCTCACCTCTATCGAAGTGTGATTCACTGGATGAGTCGGTGTTACCTTCAGCTTTGGAAGTTCGAGTAGTAGCTATACACAGCGACGCCAGCGACTAACGAAGTGTCGATACCGGAAACCAGATAGATACACCCCTCTATCGATGTGTTCACCACCTCAATGGACTAGGACGCAAAACGGTAAATCATCTAGTAAAGATTGCACTGCCGTATTAATTGTTATTATTTTGTTATTTTATTATTATTTATTTTATTGTTATAACATATAGTAAATAGTAGATAACAAGACAACACAAATATAAATAATAATAGTGTATTAATTCCTATTATTATACTATTGATATAACTATCATTTAGCTAGTGTCTACCTGCAACCCCCACACCCCTCTATCGATGTGTTCTACGTATATTGCGCCACCCCTAGAATCTGTTAATAATTTAGGGAAGGAAATTAATAAATATAACTAAATAAGAGTAAAAACAATAGATAATAATAGAAGAACACAATAAATATAATAATACTGTATAGATATAGGCGGAACAAAGTAAGTGAAAAAGAAAGAACTTTGGTATGTTTTCCTTTAGATGCAGATTCGAATTACAGCTAGCTGAAAAAGAGCTAGACTCCCCCGAAAAACCATGGTTCTCTCCCCCCGTCCCCCCTTGATTGAGTGAAACACATCGATAGAGGGGTGTGTGAGTTAGACCGACCGGGGGGAAGTGGGATCCGAATGGAGTTACACATCGATAGAGGGGTGTGGGGGTTATGGATCTCGTGGTCAAGCTTGATGAGTCACGCGTCAGGAACGAAATGGGACCGTGACGGAATCCACTGGTCCGCTGAAATGGGGCGTGATTATTCTCATCGAATGGGACACGACGGACTCGCCATCCAAGTCCGTCTACAAAACGCAAAAAAGCTGTTATCGAACAGCTGTCCTCCGCCTCAGATCAGCTCGAACTGGCGTTCGGCAGGGTCGCGGTCCGTGCCGCACCGTCTTTCTTTGCAGTGATCGTAATGTGTTCGGTGATCTTACCGCTCGATTTTGTTTTACCACTGGCGTCAATTTCGACACCGACATTGATCGTCTCTCCGGGCGCAACCGATTTCCCATCAGTCAAGCTGTTACCGTTCTTGCTATCGTAAAACGTGATCATGTCTTTTTTTCCTTCCGTGACCTTCACGTTCACTTCCTGAGTCCCCTGATTTTTGATGGTAAACACGTTGTCGAAGGTCGTGACGGAGTTGGGATTGACACCCTGTCCTCCAGCCTCTGTCTCCTTCTCTTTGGTGAATTTGATTTCCAACTCTCCTTTGCTGTTTTCGTGTGCGAAATGACCGTTACCCCCGTCATATGGTATAAGGCCCAGATACGCGTTTGCGTCGCCTGCCACATTGACTTCGGCAGTCCGTTCGGCTTGCACACTCGTGAAAGCGCCCGTGGCTGTAACCAGAGACGCCGCAACGACGATCATAACCAACGCCAAGAGTTTTCCTCGTGGTACGTACATGGATTGTTTTGATTCTTGTTGTCACCCACACTGATACACATCGATACCTGTTATCACCATACTGCTGCGCATCACTGCGGGATCGTACATAACCCAAAGACAGAGAGGTACTTTGTATTGGTGTGCTTGAAAATCTTCAAGCACTGCTTGAAAACGGATTCTATTCAGTTCATGATCGTTCACAGCTGACTTTGCACCTTATGGACATCCTATCTATCCGTAATCAAATGTGAATATAGTGGGTGTAAATCAGAAATCGAATGAACTATCGATGGTATTAAATATTGCTGGGATATATCATCACATCCGGTGAGTCGCCCTCTGGACGGCTGACCTCCATCGGTCAGTGTTGTTAACGCAGTTATGCATGAATCAAGGATACCCGCAGGCACGACAAGGAACGGACATCAAACCGGCAGACACATCGCTTACGAAAGACACGCTGTTTCAACTCCTCGGGAACCGACGACGACGATGGGCAATCAGATATCTCACTCACAACCAATGCACCCAGCTGAGTGATCTTTCCGAACAGATCGCCGCGTGGGAAGCCGGGATCCCAGTTAAACAAGTGACGGCAAGACAACGAAAGCGCGCGTACACATCGTTGCAACAGACGCATCTCCCGGCGCTCGATGAGGCCGGTGTCATCGACTTTTCTGTTGCGAGTGGTGATATCGAGGTCACTGAACGGATGGAGACGTTGGATATCTATCTTGAAGTCGTCCACAAGCGCACCATCCCATGGAGTGTGTACTATCTCGGCGTCGGACTAGTTAGTTGTGTGGTTGTTCTGGCAATAACGACAATCAACGCGTGGCCGTTGACTGCTATCTCTCTCCACGGATGGGCACTGCTGTTCAGCTTCATGATCACGATCTCTGGTCTTGTCCACACCTACCGAACCCGAATGATGCATCTCGGAAATCACGAGAGACCTCCAGAGGTGAAATACAATCCATGAGACGAAACAGTTCTAAACTTAGATATTTCAGTATGGCTCTGGTCGTTGGTGGTCTCGTTCTCGTGATAACTGGAACCGGAGCGTTCACCAGTACAACTACAGAGAAACAGATGCCTGTTGACATTGCGGACGAATCAGCGTACCTTGATATCGAAGCTGCAGATCCCACAGTGTCTCAGACAGGCGTCGACTATTCGCTTGGACAACTTCCTGTGATCGGACAAAACAGGATGTTGTGGAACAGCAGCAACAATACACGGGTCGTTCTTGGAACGATTACGAATCGTTTTTCTACCCCTCTCACATCGATCACTGTCTCCGTCCCGGAGGACCATTCTGGAGCTGTTACGGTTCGAAATCCGACTGTTCCAGACACGTCGATTCCGTCAGGACATTCGAGTCAGTTGATTGCTGCTGTCGACTGTAATTCTCTCACGGGTGGAACGGAAATGGTGAACGTTTCCATCGAGGCAACGAGTTCAGAAACCTCAATTTCGACTGACCGCTCCGTACCAGTCACGTGCGCAGGTGGTCCTTCCCAAACCGGAGCAACGAACGTGACGACACAGCCTTTCCGACCATGAGTGAGAGATTCCGTAGCGGCCGTCTCGGACAGCCAGACAGCCAGACAGCGAGAATGCGATCGAGTCCGTAGCATAGAATGGTTCAACACAGGGTTGGCACGGTACTACAGATCGTTCTCGTTCTCGCTGTCGTCGCGATTACGGTGGGACAGTTCATCGGGCAGCCGGTGTTACTGGCGTACGTCACGAGCGACAGCATGGAGCCGACGCTGTCGACTGGTGATGGGTATCTCGTACTCCCCTCTATGGTCACTGACTCCGCCGAGGAAGGCGATATCATCGTCTTCAACGCTAAGACACTTAGCGACGAAAACGGCGGACTCACGACACATAGAGTTGTTGAGGCGACTGACCGAGGAGTGGTTACTCAGGGTGACAACAATCTATTCACCGATCAGGATGGCGGTGAACCGCTCGTCAAGAGCCATCAAATCGTGGGCAAGGCGATCATGATCGGTGACAACCCGATCGTGATCCCACAGCTTGGGACAGTGTTTACCGGTATCAGAGAGGCAGTCACGAACGCACAGCGTTCGATAGCGATCGCATTAGGGACTCGATCGTTGTTGGGGACACAAGGACTTTCCTACCTCCTGTTCGGTGTTGGCATTCTCCTTTATGTCGGGAGTGTGTTTGCTGAGGACGACGGATCGAGAGCGCGACGACGGAACCGAAAGCGGAAACGAAAACAGACCCGTCGAATACCGAAACTAGTGATCGCACTTGCGCTCGGCGGCGTACTCGTCGCTTCGTTGACGGCTACGATGATCGTTCCCGGTGGCATGCAGGAATTAGGCGTTGTCAGCTCCGAGCAGGGTTCTGGTGGACCCACTATTATTGCCAGCGGCCAAACTGAGCAGTTCAATTACAGCGTTCCGAACGGGGGCATCGTACCGGTCGTGACGTATCTTGATCCGGCAAGTGAAGGAGTCAAAACCCCTGATGAGAACATAATCGTCGGACCTGGTGATCGACAAACCGTTGGTATCCAACTTTCAGCCCCAGAAGAAACAGGATACTATCCCCGGTACGTCACTGAACATCGGTATTTGGCGATCCTGCCGCCGTCGTGGATCGACGTTTTGTACCGTCTACATCCATGGCTTCCAGTGATCGTCATCGACGCGATCGTGTTCGGAGCGTTCCTGACGGTAGCGATGTCACTTCTCGGACGTGGCCATCTCCGGCCGCGCCAAAGTCGGAGTTCACTCCTACGGAGTATCAAGCGACGACTGAGATTCTGAGCGTACACTATCCGATGCAAGTTTAAAACGATGGATTCAAACCGACAAACACGGCTCAAGGTACTGCTTGACGACTACTTTCTTGTGATTGCGGTCGCCCTCATCATCATCGCAGCCGGTGGGGCGTGGGCAACGTACTCGACGGTACTCTCCCCTGGCTCGCATATCGAACAGCGTTCAGTCGCCTCGTGGAATGTCAGTGGTGGATTCAGTCACAGCGGCACGGTTGTCAATGACTCATTGGTTTTCGATGAGGGTGATGTCCGTAATGATCGGATGTTCTACATAACGAACTCGACACCGACACTCAACGGAACGTTTTGGTTCCAACTCGGCGGCTCATCCGGGAATGCGACGGTGTCAACAGAGGCGTACATCGTTGACTTTGCTTACTATGAGAAGGAAAATGAGGAATCACGGAATATCCAACGACGTATCTGGCAGGACCGACGCCCAATTTCGGTCGACGTGGCTGAACTCCGGTCAGGTGAAACGAAAAACATGTCGTTCTCGGTCGATGCTGATCGACTCCGTGACCGCAAGCGGACCCTTCATCAGAAACACAAATCACTTTATCAAGTAGCCGACATTCGAACGCAGGTGTTCGTCATGACTGAAGTTACGGGTAGGGTCGACGGATATCCTGTCAATCGAACGTTCAATTACACCCTTCCGATCAACAGCACGATGGATTATTTCGTCGTGTCCCCGACTCAAACCCCTGATGAGCAGATAATGATCGCGCCACCCACGGAGGTTCCCAACCAGCCTGGAACGCTTATACAGGCCGGATCGATCGCCGTGCTACTCGCTTCGCTCCTTGCCCTTTTCGGACTCATCTACGGACGGGATGATGACTGGTTCGACGTTTCTGAGACGAAACGTACAGATATCCAACACGAGAAACTCAAATCAGAGTTCGAAGACTGGGTTTCGACAGGGACGATTCCGGAGACAGATCGGTCAACGATCGAAGTCGAATCTTTAGAGGGTCTCGTTGATATCGCGTTCGACTCCAATCGGCGCGTTGTTGAAGACGCAGCAACCGGCGTGTACGTGGTCCGTGACGACGGCGTCTGGTACCAGTACACCCCAGAGTGGTCCGAGATGGACGGCACCGATGCTGAAAACAGTAGCAGCGACGATAACCGATCGGACACCGAGAAGGATACTCGATGAATCGGTCTCGCCGTTTCGGAGTTGTCCTGTTAGCGGCTGGGGTAGTGACGAGTGTTATCTATCACAACTGGAAACTCTAACCGCGGTAAACGGGACTTTTTGCGGTGACGAACGTCCCTGATCACGACGCCGCGGTCGATATCGTGGTCTTAACCGCCGCCGCATAATACACGGCGATCGACAAACTGTAGCACGCTTACCGTCAACCGATGTGTCTAAGTGGGTTGACCAGTGGATGCATACCGATGACTGAACCGAGCCGAGAGCGGACGGCAGAAGATGAAGGGAATACGAGAGGGACCGACGTAGAACTCGTTGGCGATGCGGTGACGATCAACGTTGCTCGCGCCGCGTTGTTCGCGGCACTAATCGGTGCGTTCTCGTATGTGAGCTTTCCGAATCCGGTTTCTCCAACTCCCGTTACGTTGCAGGTACTAGGGGTGTTTCTGGCTGGGATCTTTTTAGGCCCGATCTGGGGTGGAACCGCGTGCGTACTGTATATCGTTGCTGGCATACTCGGTGCGCCGGTGTTCGCTGGAGGGGCAGCGGGATTCGGTGTGCTTGTGGGACCCACAGCGGGCTATCTGTGGTCAATGCCAGTGGCAGCGTTCACCGTTGGTATGGTCGTTCACGGTGGATTCACACCTTCAGATCCGAAATCAAACGGTCCGATTCGGCTCGTGAGTGCGATGGTTGCGGGAACAGTGCTCATCTACGCAACTGGCGTCATCGGGATGATGTTCACGCTCGATCTCGCTCTCTCAGAGGCGTTCATAACGGGTGCGGTCGTGTTGGTGCCTGCGGAGGTGTTGAAGATTGCGGCCGCGGTCGGGATCGTCCGAAGCGATGCAATAACTGCGTCGTAACTGACTATGATCGAACTCAGAAACCTCACGTTCCGATACGAACGCCGGTCGGATGAGAGCAGAGCACGCTCTCACCCCATTGTTGACAACGTTTCACTCACCATTGACGATGGTTCATTCGTCGTGCTTGCTGGCCCGAACGGATCAGGAAAAACGACACTTGTCCGCCACTTCAACGGACTCCTTGATCCCGATGCGGGACGGGTAGCGGTGAACGGCCGACGAGTCAGCGAGGATGTCGTGGCCGCACGAACCGCGGTGGCAATGACGTTCCAGGACCCACGGGACGGATTCGTCGCCCCCACTGTGAGAGCAGATGTCGCGTTCGGTCCTGTTAATCTCGGATTAGAACGAGAACAGATCAACCAGCGGGTACAGGAAGCACTCGCGGCAGTACAGATGGGTGGGTCTGAACGCCAGCGCATCGACCGGCTTTCGGGTGGAGAGCAAGCGCGGGTTGCGATCGCTGGCGCGTTAGCTATGCGGCCGGATCATCTCGTGCTCGATGAACCGTTTGTGGGACTTGACGAACCGGCTCGCCAGTCGGTACTCGAACGTCTCGAAGCGCTCTCGACTGAGGGGATGGGTATCGTTGTTGTCACCCACGACCTCCGAGAACTCTGTGATCTCGCTGATCGGTTGCTGGTCATGTCCGATGGACAGATCATCCACGACGGACCGCCGGTGTCGGTGCTCGATCAGTTGTCCGGAGAGGTGTACGTGCCGTGTTGACCTACGAACCCGGATCGTCGATCGCTCATCGACTCGATCCGCGATCAAAACTCGCCGTACAGATCGGTATCGCCCTCGCAGCGTTTTCCCACACGACACCGCGCGGTCTTTCGTTTGTGACGGTGCTTACTGGGTGCATTCTCGCAGTTGCGGCCCTATCACCGCTTGCTGCCCTTCAAGAGATTCGCTACGCACTGCCGTTTCTGGTTGCTGGACCGTTGCTTTCGATGATTGTTCTCCGGCCACCCTGGCTCGCGCCTCCGGCAGCGATCAGACCAGCGCTTGCGAGCTACCGTGTCTTGCTCGTCTTGCTCGTCAGTGTCGCCTACGTTCGGACTACCCGTGTTCGAGAATCGCGGGCGGCGATTCAGCTCGTCGTGCCCGGACGTGTTGGGCGATTGCTCGGTGTCGGTGTATCGCTCGTCTTTCGATTCCTCCCGGTGTTGATCGCTGATCTTTCCCGTGCACGAGTGGCAATGCGGGCGCGACTCGGAACCGAACGTCGCCTCATCGATCGAATGCGAATCGTCGCAACGACGGGCGTTCGACGGGCGTTTGGACGTGCTGATCGCTTGGGGACAGCGCTCCGTGCTCGATGCTTTGCGTGGAATCCGACACTTCCGACGCTTCAATTGGCTCCTCGGGACGTTCCGTTTCTCCTCTTGGCAGTCGCCCTCATAACGTGGTCGTTTGTTTGATGTCGTTTGTTTGATGTTGTTACTTCGCTTTCTACGATCTCTACGAGGAGAATCGAGAATGATACATCCTGCCACGCTCTCTCTGCTCTCTCTTGATCCGTGGTGTCCGTGGTGTCAGCCACCGACAGCGATCAGCTTCCGGTAGTTTGTGGACGAAGATCCTCGAATCCCTGCCTTTCGAGCGTCGATGTTGCCTCATGCACTTCGTGGCTGTTCGTCGTCAATTGATCGACGGCGTCCACTGGATACTCGATCCGTTCGGCCAACGTTAGTAGCTCTTCGTAACAGCGGTTCTCCATTCGTTTGGCTGCCACAGCGATTTCGAGATCAAACAGATCGGTCCGACCGCCGTTTCTTGCTGCGGATTGAGTCTCTCGGGATTTGAGAAGGCCGTCGAGCGTACGGTTTTGCATCTCCGCCGACTGGAGTCCGATCCCGTCGAACACTTTTCCCAGACGATCGACGTGACTCTGTGCCTGATCGTGCTGTTCGGTGAACGTCGCACTGAGTTCGTCGTTTGTGACGGTCATCGCCAATTCTTCGAACAGGACTGCAAGCGTCCGCTCGATGTAAGACAGATTCCGAAGCTGGTAAACGAACATATCTTCGAGTGTCTCGATGTTTCCTCCCGAGCGAGCGAGCGACGAACGATTAGCGGGATCAACAGGACTCGTCTCAAGTAACGTCTCGACCGACTCTCTACCAGCTAATGACTCAAGATCGTCGAGCATTTCCTGTTCTTCCTTGGCGTTTTGCGCGATGTTCTCGACGACACCTTCAATCTCCCCCTCGTTTTCGAGCTGTTTGGCCAGTGTTACCATTGGCTCGTAGGCTGATCGTTCGATCTCTTCGAGCTTCAGCGTCGCGTCGAGGAAATACAACGGCCGGAGCTTGTCGTTCAGGATGATATTATTGAACCGTTCCTTATCCGCAATCCAACCATCGAGGCCGGGCGCGTGCCGAGCAATCGGCTGCTCATCGACCGCTTCGAAGACCGTTTCGAGCCGTTCGACGTGCGTTCTCGTTTCATCACGGTGTGTTTCGACGCGATCTTGCAGTTGTTTCCGGCAGTCCGTCTCCGTAAGATCGTCCAACGTGTCGATCGAAACGTCAGTTGCTAGCACATCGAGCGTGGCGACCAGTTCCTGTTCCAAGTAATACAGTCGCTGTAATCCGGTCGTGAACGTGTCGAAGGTGTCGTCTGTCATCGTCTATCACGAATATAGTTCAGAACGATTGGATGGGACGGTCGAACAGCTCGTTTCGTTCGTCGCCGCGATCACTGTACCGAGGACGGCCAACGGCGTCTCGTCGGACGCCGTTGAGGATCGCTGTCGCTAGCGCGTTCCGAGACGTGTAGGTCTCGTGGCCTGATCGTTCGAGGATTGCCCGGAGCGGATCGGACCCCCGGGGATATTCGACTTCAACGCTGCCGAACTCCCTGAGGATGTCTTCGGTAGTCGTCGGGAACGTCGTATTCTCAAACAGTTCGTTGACATCCCGCATTTCGAGCGATCGAACCGTCCCTGTTTCTTGGTCGCTGTGCCCCATACACAGGAACTAGTGCGATAAGCGAGAAAAGATCACAGCTTGTATTTTCTCCGTCGTGATCTTTCTCCGTGGCTTATGGTCCTCTGTAGCGAGGTTGTCGGTGTTTCGCTCACAGTCGTTGTTGCTGTGGCTCAACGACGATACGAGTGACCGCCGCTGGTAATCGCCGGCCGGGGACATATATTCTCCGATCGAGATAAGGAGGTATGGTGACTGACAATGAGCTCTCGAACGCGACCCCCAAGCAACGGGCTGCAGTACGACGTACTCGGACGGTTGCGCGTATTCTCGACGAGTCGGTTCGGGTTCCCGGAACGAACTTTCGCTTCGGGGTCGATCCCCTCGTAGGGATCCTTCCCGTCTCCGGAGACACTGCTGTAGCCGTTCTCTCCTTCTACATTGTGTTCGAAGCGGTACGGCTCGGTGTCCCGCCGAAAACACTGGCGATGATGGGCCTCAACATCGCTGCCGATGTCGTTGTGGGATCGATTCCGATTCTCGGAACGCTGTTCGACGCCGTCTGGAAGGCTAACGTTCGGAACGTAGCCCTCCTCGAAGAACAGATCGAAAAGAGCGAGTAACACCGTGTTTCTCGGACCTTGCTATTACAGGCCTACGTTTGTAATGAAACGGTTAAATAATTGCCACGATCATGGATCAAATGACGACCGCGCTGATCGGGTTACTGGTCGGTCGATTCGTCCGTGATTTCAATGTCGGTACCGATGTCCGGGTTCCAGGTTTCGGCCGCATTGCTTCCGAGACCGGGGAGATAGTCTTGGATACCTCCCTCTTGTGCTGTGGCAGTGATCTCAGTCGCCATCCGTTCGAGTTCGGTGCTGTCTGCGAGCGTGCGTACTTGGTTGGCGACGGCCTCGGGATCACCGTACTCGATGAACGCTTCCACTGCTGCTTCCCCGAGTTTGTTACCGACGACGTTTCCGACTGTCGTCTCGATAATCCGGCCCAACGGCAGATAACTTGTCAACTCCTTTGCGACCTCTCGCCCGATGAGCCGACCGATGACTTTTCCGACTTCTTCGGAATCGATGGACTCACCCTCTACGCTATCGATCTCCTCATCCAGTAGCTCTTCGATATCGATGGCCTCAAGCAGGCTGTGGACGGCATCAGCTGTGAAGTACGTTTCTAACCCCGTTGCTACAGCGTCGCGCACACCGTCCGGAATAGGCTCTGGATCCATCATCCAACCTACTGGCCGAGAGTTGATAAAGATGGTCTCGATCGAGGCCCTGACTGGAACAGGGCACACCGTTCTGGGGTTGTGTGGTCCACAATCACCTTTTTTGTGCTCCTATCGGTAGTAGATGTATGCCTTCGAATCTCTCACACGTTCTGTTGGCTGTGTGTGTCGCTGTTGCATTCGTGTTTTCTGGCTGTCTCACGTTTGATCCGTCGCTCACGGCGGATACGAGCGAGTCCTCTGTGTTCAAAACCCTTTCAACTGATGAACCGTGGGCCGGTCACTACGTTCGGGTTACCGCAACGCTCCGTTCGACAGCGGCGGCCGAAAACGTCACATCGATCACCGTGATCCAGGCAAACGGACAGAAATACGATTCGATCGATGTCGGATCCGGACAAACGACCGTTACCCTCTGGGTGCCTGCAAATCAGAATTCAACGCTCGTTGCGAGCGATAGCGTCAATTCGACGACGCTCGACACGCTGAACGTTACCACCGGCGGACAGTACGTCGTTTGAGCGCGTAGTAATTTATAGGATAAATGACTTATACACACATCGGTCGACGCAGGGACGGGATTTTTACTGCTATCAGATGTGGGTGTTGTATGGGAGGACGCCAAGAACCCACGCGTTGGGAGTACGAAACAGTCCGGCCACCAAGAGGGTCCACTCGAAAAGAAGCGACGGATCCGGGAGCAGTGCTGAACGAACGCGCTGCCGATGGATGGCGCTTCGTGGACACGATCGACTACACCGGCGGCGGAACCAAGTATCTCGTGTTCGAACGTCCCATCCGGTCGGATACTGATGACTCTCCCACCGAGGCGATGTCATGAGTTCTGAGATCGACGAATCTTCGATTGATACGGATGTCGATGTCAGCACGGCGAACACCATGCGCGAACGCGCCGGGGAAAATCGATTCAAGCTCTGGTTGTTGTTACATGCCAATCGTCTCATCGTTACAGGGGCCTTAGCGTTGGCAATTTTCGTTGTCTTCGTCGTGGCTGTGGCGATCCTTCCGCCGCCGTTGATTCCCCAACTCAGTTCTCAGGATACGATCGAGACGATGTTTTCGACGATGATCAGCGCGGTCATCACTGGTACCACGCTCGTCGTCACCATCGGACAACTCGTGCTTTCCCAGGAGAACGGTCCGCTCGGTGATCAACGCGCGCGAATGGAAGATTCGATGGATTTTCGAGATTACACGGAGGAGCTGATTGGCTCTCCCAGTCCTGCCGATCCATCGACGTTCCTCCGCAGTCTCGTCGACGTTTCACAAGACCGCGCGGAGGCGGTACGTGACGGTCTCGGAGACATCGACAGCGATCAACTCCAGTGGGAAGTCGACGAATTCACTGACAGTCTTATCGGCAACTCCAAATTCGTACGCGAGCAACTCGACGGTGCGGAGTTCGGTTCGTTCGACGTGCTGTTTGCTGCCCTGAATTACAACTACGGTTGGAAGATCTTCCAAGTCGAGCGAATCCTCTATGATCATGAGGAAGATCTCGGACCGCCCGAGAACAATCTCCTCAACGAGCTAAAGGATGCACTGACAATGTTCGGTCCAGCACGCGAACACATAAAGACGCTGTATTTCGAGTGGGCCCTCGTTACGCTCTCACAGTTGATCCTCTACGCGTCGATCCCGGCACTCGCTGTTGCAGGAATCATGCTCACTGTTGTCGATGCGGGAACACTTCCTGGGAGCACGCTCGGTGTCGAGAACATGACATGGTTAATCGGTGGTGCTTTCACCGTGACACTGACGCCGTTTCTGCTGTTCATCTCGTACATTTCGCGCATCGTGACCATCGCCAAGCGGACGCTTGCGATTGAGCCGTTGATCCTCCGCGAGTCACAGCGGTGACCGGCGTCGCTGAAGTCTCCGGCTCTCACGATAGCGTTTCTGGCTGCTCAGACCACTGTGGATGAGATTGCCCTCCAATGATAACATTAATAGTCGCATGAGGCACTGTTACAGTATTAGAGATCAAGTAATATACCGAGGAACGCTTTCGTGATACGATATTCCCACTCCGCTTCAGTCTTTCTAGTAGAAATATATTTACACAAACCCATTTTCTGACGCGGGGTTCACCTCCGGAGTCTCTGTCTATTAACTGTTTCCTCCTCTCAGACGCTCGTAAGCCGTGGTGCAGGAAGTCCCTCGTAGTAGATGCCCTTCTCTCGAAGTGTCGCCTCCGTCAGTGGTGTCTCCCCATCCCAATCCGGGAGATACGTGGATACATCAGCAGCGAACACAACGACGACAGTTGCTGCGTCAGCCGGATAGTCGGGATTCACGCCAGCAACAGTGCGACCGCCGTATGTGAGCCACTCTGAAGCAGGTGTTTCCGGTAACGCCACGACGACCCTCGGTGAGAGACCCTCATCACGAATCATAACCGTCTGACCGATGACGAACGGAGTGGTGGTCATAGTCGCCTATCGTAATATACGTGGGGGTGTGTGATAACTCATGCACCTCTAATAACAATTAAATTGCCATAGGGTATGAAATTATAAATAAGTTTATGGTAAACTAAAATAATTTTCCGATAACCTCTCCTGTTGTTCATGGAGATTGCACCTGCTATGGATCACAACTCACGGGATATCTGTTGGAGATCAGTCGGTGTAGCCGAGTGCCACAAGACGCTCTGTAACGGTGTCATCCGATTCCGTCGTTCGATCGGAGGCGTCGGACGAGGGTTCCGACCGCACAATCGGCTTTCGTTCTGTATACGGCGGAACGAACCACGGCACGGTGTTGAGCGATGGAATTCGTACATTGCTCGGATGGAAGTAGACCGGCATCGGGAACGGTGTCGCCCACTCACCGATCGCGTTCCCGTGGTCGGCCGTAATCACTGTCTTTCCTGGAAGTTTTTCCGACAAGGGGATGGCTGTATCCAGTACACGAATCAGATTATCTCGGTAGGCCTCCCAGAACACGCCTTCTTCGATCTCTCCTCGGCGCAACGCTTCCCAGGCGAATTCGAAATCCCCGTCCGGATCTGAGTCAGCGTCATCGCGCATCATCTCTCGGAGCCCACTCGTTACCCTGCTATTGACCGTGAGTTGTGTTTCACCGATGAAGGGCACGTGGGGCTGCATGAAGTGGACGATCAAGCGTTTGTTCGGGTACTCTTCGTGAACGGAGCGCGCCCGTTTCGACAGGTCTTCCGGTAGAACGATTCCGTCCTCCTCGCTCCACGCGTCGACCCACGCACGATCGGTGTGGTAAAACGATCCGTCGAGCACTCGCTTTTCGTGTGGATTGGCGGTGACGTACACGGTGTCGTTGTACGTCCGTCCGCCGAAATTTTCGATCATAAATTCCGCCGAGGAACTCCCCCGCGACTGGAACGTGGTTAGTTCCCCCTCTAACGACTGCTTGGCGTGGATCTGTGTGAACACGTCGTAGCGACAGCCATCCAGAATGAGAAGATTATCCCAATCGGCGTCCATAACGTATTCGCCGTCATTGCCATGGATCCGTTTTTGAATCGGCCCCAGAACCGAAGATAACACCATTTGACGCCGCATGAAGGGATTCGTGAGCATTCCTTTCATCATTCCAAGCCTCTGTCGAATTCCCATGAATGAATATTTAATCACCAGAATAAAAGACCACCGAACGCCGCAACCGACTTGGTACGAATGTACAAGCGTGGACCGCTTTCCCAATCGTTATCCTTCACAGACTCTGACATCATCTATGGAGTTCTCTGTTGTCGATCTCTCTCCGGTTCCTGCCGACGGCACTGCAGCTGATGCGTATGCGAACACAGTCGCAACTGCACAACAGGCCGAACGGCTCGGATACTCTCGGTTTTGGGTTGCTGAACACCACGGGATGGCGGACACCATCGCTGGCACGACGCCAGAGGTGTTGCTTGGCCATCTCGCTGCCGAAACCGACGAGATCCGGATCGGATCCGGGGCGGTGTTGCTCAATCACTACAGTCCGTTTAAGGTTGCCGAGGAGTTTGCCACGCTGGACGCGCTCGCTCCCGGCCGCATCGACGCGGGTCTCGGGCGGGCAAACGGGTCGCCTGCCGCTGATCGCGCCTTAGAGACCGATCGCCACGTCCGGAACCCGGACGAGGACCACGCGGAAAAGATCGAGGCCGTTGTCACCCATCTGTACGACGATTATCCAGATGGTCATCCATACAGCGATCTCGAACTTCCCCGTTCGGAGCAGGAGACGCCCGTGCCGTGGGTGCTCGGATCGAGTCCCTCTAGTGCGAAAATCGCCGGTGAACTCGGGTTACCGTACTGCTTTGCGGCGTTTATCCGTCCACAGTTCGCTGTCCACTCGTTCGAAGCGTATCGAGAGCAGTTCCAGCCGTCACGGTTGGCCGGTGGGCTTGATGAGCCACAGGGGATGATCGCGGTGAACGCGATCTGTGCGGATTCCGATCAGGAAGCGGCCCGACACCGAGCGGTAGCCGAAGCGTCGTACAAACGGATGCAGCAGGGAAACGTCGGATCCAGACCGTCCATCGAGGAGGCGCTTGACGAACTCGGCGGCGTTCCCGATCCGACGCCGACGACACTCGACGCTGATGAGTGGCCCCGCGCGATCTCAGGGAGTCCCGAAACGCTTGCCGGACTGTTAGAGCAACTCGCAGGCCGTGTCGGCGTCGATGAGGTGATGATCCAACACATCGTTGCCGATCACGACGACGCGCTCCGCTCCCACGAACTGCTGGCTGACGGCGTTGGACTCGTGTAACGCGAGGGTCGTACCCAGATCTTCCGAGTAGAACGGTCGATGGCCGGTTTGAACAGGTTTTTCTGATTAACTATTTTATAAATGAACATGGTCGGTAGTTCAGAAGCACTCGACGGTAGTGTCGCACTCGTGACTGGCGCGTCCTCGGGAATCGGCGAAGCAACTGTGGAAGCACTCGCTGATGAGGGTGCGCGTATCGCCCTCGCGGCCCGACGCGAATCCCAGCTCCGGGAGCTCGCTGACAGGATCGAGGCAGACGGGGGAGACGCGCTCGTGGTTCCGACAGATGTCACCGACGAGAGCGACGTTCAGGAGATGGTTGAGACGACTCATGAGGCGTTCGGGCGGCTGGACATCCTTGTGAATAACGCGGGCGTGATGTTGCTCGAACCGCTTGAAGACGCCGACACCAACAATCTTCAGCAGATGGTCGACGTGAATCTAATGGGGCTGATGAACGCAACCCACGCCGCCTTGCCGATCCTGCAAGAGCAGGGTCATGGCCACATCGTGAACGTGTCCTCGGTTGCGGGTCGGCAAGCCAGTCCGAACGCCAGCGGCTACAACGCCACCAAGTTCGGTGTCAATGGCTTCACTGATGCCCTCCGACAGGAAGTTACCCAAGACGGTATTCGAACGACTCTCATCGAACCTGGTGTGGTTGACACCGAACTCCAAGATCACATCCCGGACGAGAACGCAAAGGAATCCATTGAGGACTGGGTTGAATCGATGGACCCACTCACGAGCGATGATATTGCGCGTGCCATTCACTACGCCGTGACACAACCCCAACACGTTAGTGTCAACGAGATTTTGATCCGTCCGACTCAACAGCAGTGATATGTGATTGATCAAAGATAGTCGCCGTTCGGTTCGTAGACGGACGGATCGTCGTCGTACCGCCGGGCGATGTCGGCCAACGTTTTGAACGCGGCGTTTTCGTGTCCGTTCACGTAATTGATGAACTCCTCCAAATGCGTGATCATGTGGGGGAGTCCATGGATGTCGGGATGGATCGTGAACGTGTAGACGCCGGCTCCACGACGGTTGTACAGATAGTCGAACTGGCGCTTATAATACTGTTCGTACATCATCTGTGGATCTTTGTACCCAGCGTGGTAGATGGGCTGTTTGATGAACAACATCGGTGGGATGTCGTCCCGATACCAACTGATGGGGATCTCGATCACATCTGTCTCCTCACCGTATTCGTACGGCGTCGTCCACGAGTCAGGATCTTGATCGTAGTCGATCTTCTCCCAGCTGTCACCGATTCGCATGTAGCCCGGTTCAAATTCCCGTTCCATGAGGCTACTGTCATAGAGGAAGTCGTACTTCTCGACGAGTTCGGGGGTGTTTTCACTGAACTCCCACCAACTCGCTCGGTGACCAGCTGGCTTCTCGCCCGTCACCTCCTCGACGAGATCAATGGACAGTTGGAGGATTTCGTCTTCTTGTTCTCGGGAGAGATCCGTCGGATTCTCGTGTGAATAGCCGTGCACGCCGATCTCGTGCCCGGCGTCGGCAACTGCTTGCACTTCGTCACGGAACGTTTCGATCGTGTGCCCTGGAACGTACCACGACGTGTCGATCCCGTGATCTTCGAACAGTTGAAGCATTCGCGGAATCCCCTCGTTTCCGGCTGAAAGTCCCCGCGAAAGGTCTGCTGGTGAATCCGCACCACCGTACGAACCGAGCCAGCCAGCAACACAGTCTGCGTCGACACCGATCGCTACGTCTACCTCACTCATTGTTCATCACCATGGTATGATCTTGCACGACAGCCGATAGCGATACTCCTCCTCGCAAATATTGCCGTAATTGATCACAGAAGATTCGCTTCGAACGCTTCACGGAGCGCATTGAGATCGCGGTCGCGTTCCTTGATGAGCAACATGAGTTTCAGTCGCGCCTTGTGAGCAGGGAGATCACCGCCATCGATGACGCCGTGTGAGCGTAGTGTTTCTCCGCCGCCGGGTGTTCCGTAGACGGGCGCGACGGCTCCGCCCAGACAGCGGGAGGTGATGACGACTGGAATCTCTGCTTCGATAGCGTCACTGATCGCGTTGCCGAGTGCGCTCGTCGTGTTTCCGAGACCGGTTCCCTCGACGACGATGCCATCAACGTCCGTCTCGATGGCGTCGTTCACCTGCCCGGCACCAACACCGATCCCTGATTTCACCGTGACGACATCGGCCGACAGCGCGGTGGTCTCGATTGATGCCGACCGACTCCCCGGTTCGCGGTGGACACGAACGATTTCCCGCGTGAATCGAGCGATCGGGCATTTGTCTGGGGAGATGAATGTTGAAAGGTCATTCGTGTGTCGTTTCGTGACATCGCGTGCGGCGTGTACCTCTTCGTTGAAGGCGACGTAGACGCCACCCGCACCGCGAAATCGCTCGTGGCTTGCCGCCCGAACGGCCGTAAGAAGATTACTTGGTCCGTCGGGACTCACTTCGTCCGCACGGCGCTGTGCGCCTGTGAAGACGACCGGTGTGTTTCTGTCGAGTATGAGATCCATGTAGTAGGCGGATTCTTCCATGGTGTCTGTTCCGTGCGTGATGACGACGCCATCAGCGCCGTCGTCGATGACCGCGCGAGTGTGCTCCGCCACTGCTGTGAGTGATGGACCATCCATATCGAAGCTCGGTGTCTGTACCACCTCTACCGCCTCGATATCGGCGTATGATTCGATTTCCGGAACCGCCGCGATGAGTTCCGCACCACGCTTGTTCGGTGTCGCACCGCCTTCTCTGAGTGTGCTGGCGATCGTTCCGCCGGTACTCAGCACCGTGATCGAGGCTGCCATTGACGACCTAGTGAAAGTCCCTGCCAATAGCCCTTCCGGGGAAACCGATTGGAGCAAGCCATTCGGTCCGACAGCCCTCTTTTCCATCACTGACTGTGTTGTCCGCGACCATCACTCGTGAGCGAGTGCCGAGACGCTCTTGATCGACCGGTTCTAACGGTCAGTCTGGCTACTGACTCAGATACCCACCTTCGACACCGAGGGCTTCCCCGGTGACAAAGGACGCGTTGTCATCACACAACCAGAGCACTGCGTTTGCGACTTCTGCTGGCGTTCCAAGTCGGTTCATCGCGTGACGCTGCTCGATCTGCTCCCTCTCGGCGTCGCTCATTCCATCCATGAGAAGCGGCGTTTCGATGAAGCCAGGACACACCGCGTTCACGCGAACGCCTGTTTCGCCGTTTTCGAGAGCGGCCGTCTTCGTCAGCCCGAGCACGCCGTGTTTCGCTGCGGCGTACCCCGAGGAGGTCTCGAATCCCGTCTTTCCAAGGACTGATGCGTTATTCACGACAACGCCACCACTGTCCTGTTCCCGCATCCGGTTGATCTCGGCTTGCATACAGTTGAACACGCCGACAAGATTCACTTCAATAACGTTTTGCCACTTCTCGGCAGGATAATCTGTGATCGGACTTCGTTCGCCGCCGATCCCGGCGTTGTTGAACGCGTAATCAAGCCGACCGTACTCATCGACCGCAGCATCTACCATTGCGTGCGTATCATCCGTACTCGTCACATCCGTTTCCACGAAGATCGCTTCCCCGCCCTCATCTGCGATCTCTGTGACTGTCTCCTCACCGCCCGCAACGTCGACATCGGCAATCACGACGCTTGTCCCACGATCCGCGAATTTCATCGCGGTCGTCCGTCCGATCCCCGACCCGCCGCCAGTGACGATTGCTACCGATTGGTTGAACGAACTCATGATCATAATATCTGTAGAGGACAATAAAAAGATGTTCTACTGACTAGCGGGAAAAATAGTCTACTCGTACAGTATCGTTCCTAGTCGAATTCGTTCCGGTGTCGCTGGCGCTGGCGGGTATCCCACGCTTCGAAGAGACCGTACTCAGTCATTGTGTCCATGCCAGCGAGCGCTGCGCTGAGTTTGAGTCCGACGAGTGGGACATCAGCAACGGTGATGATCGCGTCGGCCCGAACGATTGCTCCGTCTCGGAGGACGACATCAACGAGATCGACAACGCCGTCCTCGGGTCGTTCTGGTTTCATCTGTTATCAGGGTTCAGTGTCATTCGCCTCGATCGTCGGTGCGAACGTGTAGGGTGGCCATGGGCCTGTATACCGGATTTTGACGCCCGGATCGGCTGCTACGTCGTCAAGCAAGTCGTCGATGTCGTGCTGTTGCTCTTCGTGGACAAGGAGCGCGAGCCGGGTTTCTCTCGTCATCTCGTCGTCGGTATCAGGTTCCATCTCCAGCGTCGTCCGTTCGTGACCGAGATCGTGAAGGTCGCGCGCGATCGGTTCGAGTTGCTCAATGAGAGCCGCCGTCCGATCGGCACGCTGTTGGTGTTTCAACGTCTCTAATCGCTGCTCGTACTGGCGTTCGAGGAGATGGCTCGTTCCCGCGGAGGACTCGGCTATCTGCTCGTTAAGTTCGACTAATCGTTCATCGTCGCGTAACGTTTCCTCCACGGTGGCTTCATCGCGCCGAACTTCGACGCGGTATTCCCAACACTCTGTCATCTCCTCAAGCTGTGACGCAAACGTCTCCCGCTCGCGGTCGAGCCACGCACGGACTCGCTCGTCGTCCCCTCGAAGAATCGTGTCGAACTGAAACGGGATCGGTGTGCCAAAGCGGTCTCCAGCGGCGTCGATGACGTTTTGATGCTCCAATAGCCACTTTCGAACCACATCCACATCGGAGGTGTCATACAGCGTCTCACACTCGTGTACCACGATCCCGATCGTTTCTGTCCGTATAAGATACACGTCCTCCCCGTCGACACCGGTCGTTGAGAACGCAGATCCCTCTGTCTCCGGACACCTTACGACACAGTACAGATACCGACCGGTTTCGAACGAGCGATCAGTCATTGTCGATCGGTTCGTGAGTGGTTCCTTGCTGTGGGGGTTCCTCGACTGATCTGACGGCGTCTGCAACGAGTCCGTCGAGTCGGTTGCGCAACTGTCCGACTGATTCCTCGATCCCTTCTTCCTCTTTGATCGCCGTTATCTCCGCGTCGAGCGCGGCGAACTGTGCACCGACCCGCTCGACTTCCTCATCAGTGAGATCGCCGGACTCCATTCGACGGATCGCTTCCCGTTCCATGGCTTCGATCAGTAGTTCGACGATCGTTATCACGAGCGTCATCAACCCATCGCGTGCGTTTTCTCCGTCGATATCAATCTGTGTCATCGATCACCGTCTCGGCGTCTTTTTTCGGAGCGACGGCTTCCTCGGCTTTCTCGTCACTCTGGTCACTCTGGTTACTTTCTGTAGCCTTTGCGACCCGCTGCATATCCGTTCCCTCTGGGAACTCAAGTCCGTACTCTGCGGCTGTATCGAAGGAGGCGATCGCGGCGCGGAGTTGTATTCCGAGCAACTCCGTGTCACCAACAGAAACAGCGATGTCGGCGTTGATGACGACACCTTTGTCCAGTACGAGTTCTACTACATCTGCGAGACTGTCTCCGTTGCGTGTCGGTTGTGCATTACTCATTATCGTTCCTCTGGGTGTCAAATCGGGAGCCGTAGATTCTAGGCGGATTCGATACAGTCGACCGGCGCGTATCTCGTGGAACGGTCGAGACCTTCGTCCCAACTCGGAGATTGTGGGACGGCATCGTCGAGTAGGCGGTCGGGTTCTGGGTGGATGGCTGTCCAATGTCGCCGGTCGACTCGGTTACACGTTCGTTGGCCTGCTCGCGCAACTCTGCGAGGCGGTCGTGTGTTTCAAAGAGCCCTTCGCGGAATTCCGTGACCGCGTCGAGCAGCTTCGACTGTATCGCTGCCTGCTTCATCTGCCCTTGCGTTCCCGACGCCATCGCGGCCACATCTCCAGCATCGTCGATCGAATCAGTGAGTGCCGTGCCGCTATTGGACTCCTTTACAGCCGTTTCGGCCAGCTGTTTCAACGCGACGACCACGATCCAGTTGCTCCCGTCGTTTCCATCGACGAACGCGGACACGGCCGTCTTGAATTCGTCTTTGTTCTGGTGTAGCTTCCTCACATCGATCGCGTCGAGTAGTTCGTCGAATTCGATCAGTTGCAACAGGGCTCTGTATCTGATGGCTTCGTCCGGCGCTCCGTTGGCGATCGCGATCGGAATCCCGCTCGCATCAATCGCTTCGTCAATGTCGCTGTCGTCGATCGCACCGGATGCTTGTGTGAGATCGACCGCTTCGAGCAGTTCTCCGGCCGCTTCGATGACGGATCGGAGCTCCTCGATGTCGTCGTTGATCTCCTGTGGTGTCTCGTCATCAACTAGTGATTTGACGGCTCCTTCCGCTCGTTCGACCAGTTTGAAGGCGTTCTCATCCGTCATCGAGTCAGCTCCGCCTGAATTCGTCTCAGAGTGCTCGTCGGTGGCTTGGATGGTCTCAGATAACCGTTCGAGCGTTTCTTCGACGGATTCGTTCGTGTCGAATCCGCTCATGACTCGTCTTCTGGTTCGTTTCGTTGCTCCAACTCTTCTACCAGCTGGTTGGCCAACGACTGGAGTTCTTCGGTCGACATCTCCTCAACACCCGTTCCGGCCTCTTCTTCTTCCTCTTCAGTTTCTTCTTCTTCCTCTTCAGTTTCTTCTTCTTCCTCTTCAGCCTCTTCTTCCTCCTCAGCTTCTTCCTCTTCGGCCTCTTCTTCTTCCTCTTCAGTTTCTTCTTCTTCCTCCTCGGCTTCTTCTTCAGCCTCTTCTTCGGTCTCCTCATCTTCAGTCTCCTTCTCAAACGCACCTGATAGCACGTCAGTGATCGATGGTCGCTCGAACCGCTCATCGAACGCCTGACCGAGTCGTTCTCCGACTCGACGCCCGACGATTTCACCGAGTTGCCGCCCGACCATCTCTCCGCTCGCGTGCTTATACGCCTCTCGATTGATGTCGATCTTTTCCCCGAGCGTTTCTGTGTCTGCTTCGCTGGACAGATTCTCTCGTAAACGCGAGAGCTTCTGTGCTGTCTCTTCTTTTTGAGTCATGGTTGTTGGGTATCGGATTATTCGTCAGTCGATTCCCCGTCTTCGAGAGCAGCCAATATCGCGTCCAACAACACGTTCACGGCTCCGAACACGGCGTCGGACGGCGATGGGATTCGGCCTTTGAGTTCGTCTCCACTCGGCAAGCTGGGGAGAACGTCGTCCAAGAGATCTCCGCTGATCAGGTTCGGCAGGCCATCATCGAGCAGTCCTGCGACGGCTGACAACAGGTTGCCGAGGAGATTCTCCGGTCCTGAAACAGCTGTGATGTCGAGAACGACCTCGTCGAGATCAACCTCAAGCCCGAGGAGATCGAGAAACAGCCCCTCTAGGTCGAGATGAAGCACTCGGGTCTCCGCCTCGTCCTCAGCTTCGTCGTTTCCATCGGCGTTTTCGGCTTCTTCTCCCCCGTCTGCCAGTAGTAGCGGTGTCTCAGTGCGGTGCTTTCTCTGAACGAGCGTTTCCATCATTGTTTTTCCTCCGTCGGTCGGAGCCGAAATTCGAGGACACCGTTCGTGAGGTTACTCGTATCGATCGTGAGTAACTGCCTCCCGAGTGGAATGCGTTCCTCGACTGTTCCGTCGATTCCGAGCAGTAGCTCGTCGTCGGAAACGCTGGTCGACACGCGTTCCGGATCGATCTCGGGGATATCGATCGTGACCAGTACGTCCTCGTCTTCGTACCGAACGGCGATCGGTCGATCTGACGGACTCGGAACGTTCTGCGGACGGGCGGAACGGGGTTCGAACTCCGAGAGGTTGCCGGTGCTGATTGAGTACTCGTAGCCGAGTTCTGTTGGACCACGAGAACTCGACCCGTCTTCGTGGCGTTGACTCTCGGTGGCAACTATCTCAAGCAGCTCCCGGAGCGTTCGGATGATTCCACCGCGTTCAGTGTCGTTGTCGTGTGTCATTGTTTTACCTGGATCTTAGTGCTCAGTGTCTCGTGGGCTTGATTTGCGACATCGAGCTGTGTCTGTAGCTCCTCCGACCGGCGTTCGTACTCCGCGCGAGACCGCTCTCCGAGTTCGAACAGGAGTCGGTTTTCTTTCATGTCATTTTTGATCTCATCCCGATCGTACAGTTCCTCGACGGCCATCGCCTGAATGACCGTGAGAATCGACGTGAATGGTCTGATAAATAGGTCATCGAGTAGAAACATTATTGGGAACTGATCTCGATATCCACAAAGTTATACGGAGCCCACGGTCCCGTATACTGGACGGTCACAGAGTCACTGTATTCGTCGGTGATGGTATCCACAGCGCTGTCGAACGCGCTCCGTTCGTTCCGGTTGACCAAGTACGAACGATTGACAACGAGTCGATCGCTAAAGAGATCGTTTTGTGCCTCCTGCTCGCTTACGGTTGCGAGTCGGTTCGTGGTGGATTCACGCACGGCGTCCCGATCGATGGTCGTCTCCTCGTCTACAATGAGCTTCACCCCGAATTCGACCATCCCGTCCATTTCCCGCAGTGCCTGAGTGAACGCTCGCCGTCCACCGCGCAGTACGTTCTTCAACGGACGTTCGTTTTTGAAGGTCATTCCGAACTGCATTGGAACGACAGTTCGTCCCTCGTCCCAGAACATGACCGTTTGGAGGACTTCATCGTGGGCACGGACGTTCTCCTCGGTCTCCTCGGGATCCATCGTGTGTATATCCGACGTGATCGCTGAGAGCGTCCGGTGGTCGACCGTGTAGGCTCGCGTCGCTCCTTCGACGCCCTCGATATCGATCCCTAACTCCTCGTTCTCGATCACTCCGTAGGCGTACAGATACTCCTCGCTCATGGTATCCCCTAATCACTGGTGGCATCCGTTCGGACGGAACGAACTGTGATCGACCATTGCGCGTGTCTGGACACGCTCACCACCGTATATGATATTACGTCTTCCAGTAGATTTGTCTATTCGGCTTGCAGTGGCAGGCGAGACACTGACACCGACGTCACCAATAGATGGTACTGCAATGACGAGTGAGCGTCCAAACACGACCAGCCTCGTAGAGGTGCTCGATCGAGTGTTAGACAAGGGTATCGTTATTGATATCTGGGCCCGCATATCGGTCGTCGGGATCGAGATCCTCACCATCGAGGCACGCATCGTCGTCGCGTCCATCGACACGTTCTTGCATTACACCAAGGAAATGTCTAAGATCGAACAAGCTAGTCAATCAGATGACGACGAAGCCCTCGAAAACCTCGATATCGGGACCTCTCCGATGGTAGAACCCGATTCGGGGGTGTAACACGATCGACGCGCTGATGATTCGAGCGATATTTCAGCCGTCGTGCTGGTCTCACACACCGTTTCCCCTTGATTGACCATTATGGAAGAACAAGACGTAACCCCGGAGGCGTACACGGTGGATGAGCTCTCAGATGAGATCGAATCGATCGATGATCCTGCGACGCTCAAGGAGATGTACGACGCCGAGACCGAACAGCAGAATCGAACAGGAGCCAAAGAGGCCATCGAAGCGCGACTCGAAGAACTGGACGCTGATGCCAATACGAAGGCGGAGTCCATCGAAGAAACGAGAGACGCGATCGAACGCAGTCTCGAATCGATCGACGGGACCGAAGACACGAGTGGCGACTCTGATGAGGCGGTACGCGGTTCCATCGGAGAAATCCAAGCGCACGTTCGTGATCGGTTGCCAGAGCTGATCGATCAACCGCTCGATTCGATTATTGAGGTGGATCGGGACGAAGAGGGGTGGCGAGTCATCGTTGAATGCATCGAACGACGTTCGGTGCCGGATACACAGGACATCCTTGGTCGGTATGAGATCCGTCTCGGTGCGGACGGACAGATCCATCGGTACCGGCGTCGCAACCGGTATCGACGGGACGACACCAGTCCCGTGGAGTGACGATCACGCTTTCGACGAGCCGTGACCGAAACGATAGCCGCCACTGTGTCGAACCTGTCGATCACCCGCCTTGTTCGCCGCAAGCATCGCATACTCCGCCGTGGCGACCGAACGTTCTCTCGATATGGCTTCGGAGATGACCGCCTACGTGATCGAAGAGCACGGCGATCCGGACGTTTTTGCTCGGACGACGACCGACGTTCCCGATCCTGCTCCGAACGAGATCCGCGTTGAAGTCGTTGCATCGAGTCTCAACCCCGTTGATTACAAGATTCGTCAGGGAGCGATCCCGGATTTCTCGCCCGAACTCCCCGCGATCCTTCACTGTGACGTTGCTGGCGTCGTTGACGCCGTTGGGGAGAACGTCACGACGTTCGAACCGGGAGACGCGGTGTACGGTATGCCTGGTGGTGCACGACGACACGGCTCGCTTGCTGAGTACGTCGTCGGCCATGCAGGAACGTTCGCTCACGCCCCGGAGACGATCCCGCTTGCGGACGCTGCGGCGCTACCGGTCGTCGCGCTCACTGCATGGGAGATGCTCACCGACAAAACGACCGTCGGTATCGGTGATGAGGTTCTCGTGTACGGCGGGGCTGGCGGTGTCGGTCACATTGGTGTTCAACTCGCTGACTGGCTCGGCGCGGACGTGACCGCAACGGCGAGTAGCGACGATAAGCGCGCGTTCGCGGCCGATCTCGGTGCCGACGCAACCGTCGACTACACCACGACCGATGTTGAGACGTACGTCGAAGCGCACGCCAGCAATGGCGGTTTCGATGTCGTTTTCGATCCGGTCGGTGACGACCACCTCCAAACGGCGTTCGAGGCTGTCTGTCCGTACGGAACCGTTGTGACGACCGAGTCGAGTTCGACGCAGGATCTCGCAGCGATGCACCAGCGATCACTCACTCTCGGGGTCGTCCTTGTCATCCTTCCTGTGTTGCTCGGAGAACGGCAGGCGCGGATCGGTGATGAACTCGCTGACATCGCACGTCTCGTCGACGACGGCGCTATCGAACCTCATATCGAGGAACGCTTTCCCTTCGCTGCTGTCGCTGACGCCCACCGGCTAGGAGAGGACGGCTCGTTCAACGGAAAGATCTTGCTCCTCAACGAGTAGCACTGCAGAAGCAGACGAACTCCGTCTATATCTTCACCTTGTCGCCAGAACCACTTAAAGAATCCACGCCTCCAATCGACGCGGTGACACTCAGGATTTGCTCCCCCATCCGAACGAAAGCCAGCCTCCGTCCGGGTGCAGGATTTCACCGGTCATGAAATGGTTCGCCTCTGCGAGGAACGTCGCGCAGTTGGCGACTTCCTCGACGGTTCCGAACCGTCCAAGCGGTGTTCGGTCGATCACATCAGCCTCCTCGAAACCGATCTCGTCTTGGGCGTCGTCTACCATCTCGGTTCGGATGTAACCCGGTGCGATGGCGTTGACGTACACGTCGTGTTCGGCCCATTCGACAGCCAAACACCGGGTGAGATTGTTCACTCCACCTTTTGAGGTGTTGTACGGTGTCCGTCCGGTTTGGCCCTGTTCACCCATCATGCTAGAGATGTTGATGATACTCCCACCGGAATCCTGTGCTATCATCTGTGTGCCCGCCAGTTTTGCGCCGATGAACGTTCCTGTCAGATTCACGTCGATGACGCGTTGCCAGTCGTCCACCGACATCTCCTCGACAGGGCCACGAATGTTTATTCCAGCATTGTTCACCCACACGTCCACGGAACCGAATTCAGAGACGGTTCGATCAACGAGCGCCTGCATAGCGTCCACGTCCGTCACGTCTGCTTCGATCGGCGTGACTGTCCCCGTTTCGGCAGTGATTTCTTCTGCAGCGTCGTTCGCTCGCGTTTGCGAGCGGGAGTTGACAACGACGTTCGCACCCTGTGCTGTGAACTCCTGTGCGATCCCGAATCCAATACCGCTGCTCGATCCCGTTACCACGGCCGTTTGACCGTCTAATGTGGTGGACATGACTGATGATTATCCCGCCGACTGTTGGTCATTTCGAAACGTTCACCGACCGCGGACTACTACAGCGAGTCGCGAAACGACTGTCCGCTCACTGCACCGCGGAACTCGACGCGCCGTGCAAGAAGTAGATGGCGACCGCTCCGAGTGCGAAGTCGAGCACCGCCAAGATCCCGAGTGCGGGAACGAGTGTGTTCCACACACCGCCAAAGCTAGTCACCTCGATGACGGTCATAACGTCTCGACCGAACATCAGGGCACGCGCGGCGTCGACACCGTACGTGATCGGATTGAGCGTGGCGACTGTTCGGACCCAGCCGGGCAGCACCTCGATCGGGAGGAATGCGCTTGAGAGGAACAACATCGGAAACTGTAGTACGTTCACTGCAATGATGGTTGACTCCTGATCACGGGTGAGGAGCGCCACCACGTTCGAGATCGCAGTGAACCAGATCGAAAACAGGATGGCGACGAGCACGATCCCGAACGCGCCGAACACGCCCGTCTTCACGTACTCGTTTAGCGATGCGCCTGTATCCAGCGTGAGGAGCACGTAGCCGAGCACGAGGATGATGGTGACTTGTACGACGATCCTGATGACCTCCGAAAGGGATTTTCCGAGAAACACCGCGCCGCGGTGGAGCGGCGAGACGAGCAGTTTCTCGAACATACCGCTCTCGATATCCTCGACCTGACCGATCCCGGATGTTGTTGCGGCAATCATTGCAGTCTGGATCACGATTGCCGGCACCAGATACGTAATGTAGCTCGCTTCCGTTCCGAGGCTCTGGCTGATCGTCCCTTCCATGATTCCGCCGAACACCTCTGTGAACAACACGAGGAAAACGAGCGGGTTCAACAGTGAGGACGTTACCACGAACGGATTCCGGACTGTCTTCATCAGCCACCGCTTCAGGACGATCCACGTGTCCCGAACGAAGCCGTTTCCGGTCGTCTTCTGTCCATCTGGCGTTTCGGCGCTCATCGAGTCGCCTCCGTGGTTGCCGTTGCTTCTGCGTCCACTCCATTGACTTCCACGTCGTTCCCGTCTGTGATCGTGAGGAACACGTCGTCGAGCGTCGGATCACGGATGTTGAATCCGGTGACGGTGATTCCTGCGTCCATCAGCGCAGCGAGAAGTTCCGTCCCTTGCTGTCTAGCTGCCGTCGATCGGATGCTGAGTCCTGTTTCAGTGCGATCGATCGGTGTGCCGTCGAACACGTCAGTCTCGGTGGCAACGCGGTGAGCGCGTTCGAGGGTCTCCTCGGGATCAGCGATTTCGATGTCGAGGACAGCACCACCGACGCGATCTTTGAGTTCGGCGGGCGAACCGGACGCGACGATTTCACCGTTTCGGAGGACGCCGATCCGGTCACAGAGCTGATCGGCCTCTTCTAAGTACTGGGTCGTCAGAAAGATCGTCGTCCCGCGCTCGTTAATGTGCTCGAAGTAGTCCCATAGCCGGTTTCGAGCCTTTGGATCCAACCCTGTCGTCGGTTCGTCGAGGAAGACGATCGGCGGCTCGTGGACCAACGCGGTCGCCGCGTCGAGGCGCTTTTTCATCCCTCCGGAAAACTCTTTAGCTGGTTTGCCCGCGACATCTGCGAGATCGACCAGATCGAGTAGGTCGTCGATCCGGGCGGTCCGTTCGTCGGCCGGCACCCCGTAGATCTCACAAGCGAACTGAATGTTCTCGCGCGCGGTGAGTTCGAGATCCACGCTGGTCTCTTGGGCCATATACCCGATCGACTCGCGCACTGCCCGCGGTTCGTCCGCAACATCGTAGCTGTTGACGGTGACGGTGCCTCCTGTCGGTTCGAGTAGTGTCGTCAGAACCTTTATCGTCGTCGTTTTGCCGGCTCCGTTCGCCCCGAGAAATCCGAACAGTTCGCCGTTCGGGATCGTGAGTGTGAGATCGGTAACGGCTTCCGTTCCGTCGGCGTAGGTCAATTCAACGTGTTGGGCGTCGATTGCGTTCGCCTCGCTCATGTCCGTCCGATCGAAGTGGCAAGACATATACTTTGTGAATGAATATTCATTCATATGGATGCACCAAAACCGTTCCAGTGCTCACCAGAGGACACCAATTCTCAGATCATGCAAGCGAGCTACGAGGCGCTGCGGAAACACGGTTATTCGGATCTCACGGTACAGCGCATTGGTGACGAATTCCCCAAGAGCAAATCTCTCATATATCAGCATTACGATGGGAAAGACGAGCTCCTCGTGGCGTTGCTCGAATTCCTTCTCGAACAGCTCAAAACCAATGTGCCGACCGACGATTTCGATGACGCACACGAGCATCTGAAAGCGCTTATCGAGCACACTGTGCCAGCGTCGTTCGACTCCGAACACACTGGTTTCATGGGTGCGGTCGCAGCGCTCCGTGGTCAAGCCCCCCACGACGACGCGTACCGCGAACAGTTCGCTAAGATCAGCGCGTTCCACCGGGAGCACGTGGCCGATATCATCCGTAACGGGATCGATCAGGGCGTGTTCCGAGACGTGGATCCGGAACAAAGCGCCGCGTTTCTCACGACGGCCATTCACGGCGTACGGAATCAGCGGGTGACCACCGGTAACGACGAGCCGGTTGAGACGTTGCGCCGTGAACTGTTTGCATACATCCGGATACGGCTACTCACCGACACCGAAAACGGACAGTAACCGACGGACCGGATACGTTGATACGACGGGTAATGACGCGAAGTCGCCGGCAGCCCGCCGTCTCTGTCCGATGCTACGGCCGGATCAGACAAACTATTTCGAATGAAATATCAGTACAGTGTTCGACTCCTCGAACGTCGAACCGTCACGTGCTGGTGAGTTCGTTGACGAGTGATCGCAGACCGGGGAACTCGTAGGTCGGTTCAGCAGATAGGGATAGATCGAGTCGGTGTTCCCGGCGCAGGAACGCCGAGTCGATCCCGGCCCGTTCGGCCGCGATGATATCTTTCTCGCTGTCACCGACGTAGAGGGCAGCGTTCGTGTTCAGATCGTCGAGAGCACGATTGATGTAATGGGGATTCGGTTTCTTCCGGTGTGCACCGACCACCGTCGGCTCTCGGCCGTAGTACGTTTCAAAGCGATCCATCAAGCCGTGGTGGTTGAGGATGAACTCGATTGTTTTGTGTTGGTTGTTGCTGACGAGACCGAGGGTATGGGTGAGGTCACGGAGGGCGTCGACATCGCTGTACAGCGCTTTCCGTCCGGTTCGAATATCTACTCGTTGAACAGCCGTCGCGTGTGCCTCCTGGCGCGGCCACCACTCTTCAGGATCCAGGCCGTACCGATCGTAGACCTCATCGATCGGAACACGGTCCTCGTGGATACAGCGCTGAACGAACGCCTCGTCGGCCGTGACGTCGAACTCGTCGAAGCTGTTGTAGACCGCCTCTATCAGTCGCTGGCGGTCGGTTCGTTCGATGAGAACGCCGTCGTTGTCGAAGACGACAGCGTCGTACTCACAGTCGATTGTGGGCGTCGACGCACACATGTGCAACTTGTACTAGATGAATGTGCCTCGACGCTTTTATTCTGTGTGGTGTCGGCAGATCTCCACGTTCTGCTTTTTGCGAGTCGCTGAGTGCGCGTTCGGTCGATAGCCAAAACAGCGATTCAGACTGTTTTCTAGTTCACAGAAACAGATCGTCAAGAGGATATACGATTGAACCATCAGTTCGTGACCGCACACAAACCTGAATGGGTTAGCTGGGAGGACGGTAGTTATGACCGGAGCCGGTCTGGAATCGGACGTGCATCTGCGCGTCGCTTCGCTGATGAAGGAACGAACGTCGTCGCTGATATCGTTGAGGAGACCGGCCGTGAAACAGTCGATCTCATTGCGGACGCTGGCGGTAACGCGACGTTTGTCGAAGTCGACGTTTCCGATCTCGGGTCGGTTGAGCGCGTGACCAGCATCGACGCGGAAGTGTGGGACAAACTGCTTGACATCAATCTGAAGGGCGTCTGGGCGTGTATGAAGGCCGAATTTCCTGTTATTGCGGAGCACGGCGGTGGCGCGGTCGTCAACACCGCTTCTGAGGCTGGCCTAGTCGGAATGGGTGGTCTTGCCAGTTGCTCGGCCAGCAAGCACGGTGTTGTCGGCCTAACGAAATCAGTCGCGCTCGAATACGCCAGTCGAGACAGCAGAGTCAATGCGATCGCACCCGGGCCGACCAAGACGAATATTCAGGCTAGCTTGGTGGATGCGCCTACTGATAGGTCGTCACTATTAGATCGGATCAAGACGGCCATTGAACTGCTTCGAACAGCGGTTCGGACGGTTCGAGCTGATTTCGACGCGTCAGCTATGCGTGACGTTCTGATGAACCGTATTGCGGATCCGGAGGAAATAGCTGGCGTAGTGGCCTTTCTCTGTTCATCCGATGCCTCCTATATCACTGGGCATACGGTGCCCGTTAACGGCGGTCAGACAGCAGACTGAACGATGTCGTTTTCTTCGGGGGCGACAGATCCCATCTACGGTGACCACCGCTTGAACCAACGAGCCGCTTTCGATGTGATTCCAAGGTCTCGTTTCGCCATGATGACCGTGTTTTCCGCCCGGTGACCAACCTCTTCAGGAATTGCACCGAACACAAACTGTTCTAGCAATCCTTCCCGAGTCGCGCCGATGATCGTAATGTCGTGCTCGGCTGACTGATCGATGATGGTATCAGCGACATTGGTTCCTTCCAACACTTGTTGTTCAGTGGGGATTTCTTCATCAATGTCAGCAGTGGTCGCGTCGAGTCGCTCTTTGGCGTCCGCCCAGTCCTCCTCGGACGCGGTGGGACCGAGCACACGCACGATATCGATTTGCGCATCGGTTGTTCGAGCGATCGACTGTGCGATCTCGGCAGCGAACGTCGAGTGTGGGCCTCCAGCGGTCGGCAGCAAAATCGATTCGATATCTTTGACAGGGCCGATTTTCTTGACCAGTACGTCACACGGGGCGTTGGTAACGACTGTATCGATATTACTGCCGAGTACGAAGTCGCGTCGGCGGCGCTGCTTCCCCCGCCACCCCATCACTAATAACTCGGAGTCGTACTGTTCGACTGTGTTCAAAATTGCTCGTGCGACATCATGGCCGACGCGGATCGTGCCTTTGACCGGGATGTCGGCGTCGCTCGTCTCGACGAATGAGATCGCCTGATCAATCACCTCGCGTTCGTCATCAATGAACTGCTCGCCTTGATCGATCGGCGTCTGCTGGGGCACCGTAACGACGCTAATAACGTGAATTTCGGCGTCACGATCCCGTGCCAGATCAATAGCAGTCTGCAGTAGCGATTCCACACTCTCTGGATTGGCAATTGGGACAACGATTTCCGTCTCCCGCGAGGCAGGTGACCGCTCGGCCACAACTATTGGGGTCTCCTCTTCGAGCTTTTCGGCTTCCTTCTCGGCTGAATAACCGTAGTAGATCACTAACCCAAGCGCCATCCAGATCGCTGTGACACTCAGAGCGACCAATCCTTCGTTGCCACTGCCAATACCGATCGCTGCCAACCCGAGTTCATAAATAATGAACGGCAGCAGGATGAGCAGGAGAACAATCCCGATAACTGGTGGCCACGGCATATAGGGGATCGTGTACGTGCGGGGGAGATCCGGATGGGTGCTTCGCATCTTGATAACTGTCCAGTTCACCTGTAAAAACAGCAGAATAAACATGATGTCTGCAGCAGCAGCGACACTTTCGATGGGGAGCGTGACAGCCATCACCACGATAATAATCATTGAGATAAATATCGCTACGTGTGGGGTTTTCTTCTCCGGGTGAATCTGGTTGAACGTCCCTGGTAGTACGCGGTCACGTCCCATTGCAAACGAGACCCGACTGGAGGAGTAGACCGTCGCATTGAGCGCACTGATAGTTGAGGCCAGCCCGGCGATAATCAATAGAGCGGCACCGTATGGGAGGAACTGCTCAGCAGCACGAATGAGTCCAAGTTCGCCGAGTTCCTGAAGCGCTTGCCAGACGGCTACCTCACTTGGCGGCCGCCCGATGTCTGCTACTGTGAGGAGTTCTGGCGTTATTTTGAGTCCACCGATCAGAGCGAACGCAACGAGGACGTACACCGGAACGACGATGAACAGCGAGTAGAAGACTGCCTTGGGGACGTTTTTCCCCGGATTAATGACTTCTTCACCCGATTGGACGATAATCTCGTATCCTTCGAACGCGATGAATGTAAATCCCATTGCGCCAATGATACCGGCGATACCTTCGGGAGCAAAACTGGGACGCGAGACGAATTTAGCTGGCCACGTCGGCGTACTAAACGTCGCCATGATCCCAAAGAGGATAAACAAACCAAGAATGACGAGTTTGATGACAACAACGACAATCTCTGCACTGCCTGTCTCTTCCGCACCGCGATAATTGATGTACGCGAACGCGACGACGATGATTGCCGCGATCGTTTTTTCGATGATATGACGGGTAATAACATCGAATAGTACGAAGCTGGTGCCAAGATCAGTGAAAACTACAAAAAATTCAGTGAGAAATACACCGAACGTCACAGCGTACAGCGAACACGCAACCGCGTGAGCAAACCAACTCATCCAACCTGCGTAGAAACCGTTTGGGTCTACCAGTGCCTCCTTGACCCAAAGATAGCCGCCCCCTGCTTCGGGGAATGCTGCACCCAGTTCAGCATACGAGATAGCGATGAAGCCCGCAACGATTCCGTTCAGGATGAATGCGACTGTGATCGCTGGACCGGCGATCCCCGCTGCAAAGCCTGTGAGTGCGAACACACCCGCTCCGATCATCGCCCCGACACCGATCATCGTGATGTCGAGCAGACTCATGTCACGAGATAGTTCTACCTCAACCTCTCTCGTTGATCCCGCATCCCCAGATTCTGCGGATGGATCACTCATTCACAAACTGAATATAAGAGATAGCCTTCATAGGTATACTGGTTTCAAATACATACAACGGATAGTTAGTCATACTAGTTTTATTATAATATTTGTTCGGTGCCGTTGCCTGTTCAGCAATGAATCATTTAAAACCATCAAAAGTAATTTCATACCAGAGACTGAGTGCTGCTTCTATGGTCATGAGCAATGGTCAATCAAGCGTTCGAGATGGGTCGAACAGCTTCTACACTACCATGACACACAACACCTGTGTTGGTCTACTCGTCAATAGGCGTCTTCTAGTTCTACGATAGGCACCGTCAACTGCGAGTGAAATAATTGACCGATTAGACTGCGATAGCGAGTAGGTACAATTGGTGGATCAACCGCAAAATCGCTGAGACAATGCTACAGTAGTCGTACTAACATGAATTCGTATTTTTGAGATTTCATGAGCTGCAGTGGTAGTGTAATATCTGCTCTTCTGCTCTAGAATTACAAGAGTACTGCTGTAATGACGGTCTCTCTGTGTGATGACTGGCAGAAATTGCCCTCCTCTCTGAATTAATTATTTTATTAACTATGTATTCAGATAATAATTGTTGGGGAATAGCGTATGATTCTCAAAAATAGAACGGTTCATATCAGTACTCAAATAATAATTACGAAGTAATTTCTAAAATCGAATGAACTCAGATCTGCTAAGCACGTAGTATCAATATTATACGGTTCTTTGAGTCCAGTGCGACGCGGTCTGTTGCCCCCACGGATCCAAGATCGGTTGTATTTTCGCTTTCGATCGCTCAAGAGAATCAGTTCTGTTAATGAGTTGTTCGTCAGCTTCCTCTTTCCACGCTACGCTCATCGTGAGTACTTCCGCTTCGGCCTCTGCGATGAGTATTGACCTTCGTATCGGACTTTTAGCTCACCGAGATAAATACGGTTTTCTCATCCAGAACAATCATAGTTATGAGAAAACGAGTAGTATTCGACTACCGTCTAGGTCATCCGTTCTGGATAGTAACTATCAATGTATGATTTGTATTGTATTATATCGTATCAAGATACCGGATTGCTATTCGACACTGCTTATTCTATAATAGAGAATAATGATTCAATAGAAGGAATAACTTCATACTTCAATTATATCCTTTCTACTGTCTCAACTTCGGTGTTCATCCGGCGACCGTTCCTAAAGAAACTGGTGGCTAACAGTTACGTTACTGATAGTTCTTTGACACATTACCACTCCAACATTCCTGTTGTGGGTAACTCAAGCTTTGCTTCCGCCGATTGCTCACTGATCGTAGTGCTACTACAACTGTGCACGCGTCGCCGTTTCCGAGAACCGTTGGAGACGTTCATGTTCAAACACCGCCTTCGATAGGTTGAGATGCTCCTGTTTTCACCGATACGATGCGAGTTTCACTATCGAGGGACGTACCGATGGCCGACAAGCGACCAACTGTCCATGAGTGCTTCCTTGATGGTGTGCGAGTTTAGGATCGCAGTGTTCGTTCAATCGGTTCCAGAGCGTTCAATCCGCCACTGATGCAGCGTCTCGGTACTGTATTTGAGCGCTAGAAGTGCAGTGTAGCCGATGCTACAGATAATCACCGCGACCATCGCATAGAGTATCAGAAAGCCGGCGACCGTGTTCAACCCTGCTGCTGCTGCGGTTACAGACAGTCCTCCCAACCCTGCTGCTGCCGGCACGAGAGCCAGTAAGTACGGGTGTTCGAACCGTTTCATGTACAGATCTAACATATTCCACAAATACACGTCTATCGATATCAATTATGTGGTTTTGTAAAATGATCACACATCTACTCCGTATCGTGGCGTAACCAATCGCTGTCTTTATTGATTCCAACATGGTATTCGCCGTCAATGCCCCAGCGCCCATCGAGTTTCAGTCACCAACTCTGGCTATCGATCTTTGCAGTCAGCGTTACAATGTTACTGTTACTGGGTTGGTCATTCATTTATCTTGAACCGGGAACGCCTTCGTACGTGATCGGACAAGTAAGCGCAGCTGTAATCGTTGTCGTCATTGCTGGAACGTTGCTGGTACTGTCTTCCGGTTGGGAGCCATTTTAGATCCGGATACACTAGGGGAGTTAGTCAGCCAGATGTTCCGTCGGCGCTGGCGTCGTCGACAGGGGAAGCAGTTCCTTCAGTATCCTCTGTCTTCGAGATCTCCGGACTCTGCCAGTATTCGTGGTCATCGTCCTGGCGGAAACACTTCGTCCGGTGGCGCCTGCGATCGTCGCCGTACAGTTCTGGCGTCTCTTGGCGACACGCTTCGCGTGCCTCTGGACATCGTGTGTGGAACCGGCATCCGGATGGGGGGTTGGTTGCGTCGGGGATATCGATCTTCCGAACAGGTGGCGACTCACGCATCGCTTCTTCAGCCTGTTCCGGATCTAGCATCGGTGTTGCCCATCGGAGAACCTTCGTGTATGGGTGTTGTGGATTCGTGATGATTTCATCAGCAGTCCCAATTTCGACAATCTCACCGAGATACATCACTGCTATTTTGCCCCCGGATTTTCCGGCCAGATATCGAGCATTCGCGAGTCGTGACTAATAAAGACGAACGACGTGTCGAAAAGCTCCTGCATTTCGAGGAACAGATCCATTATACCGATCCGAAGCGAGACATCAAGGGCACTGACTGCCTCATCAGCGAGAATCACATCCGGTTCGACCAGTAGGGACCGGATGAGTGTCACTCGTTGTTGTTCACCACCCGAGAGCTGGTGAACGTATCGCTCGGCGTAGTCCGCCGGAGGGTTGATACCTGTTCGTTTGAGCATACCAAGGATGCGATTTCGTCGCTCTTCGTAGTTGAGATGGGGACTCCAGCGTTTCAACGGTGCTGCAAGATTCTCACGTACTGACCGGTACGGATTCAGTGCCGCGCCCGGATCTTGATGAATGATCTGTAGCGAACGACGGATCTCTTCAAACGGGATATCTGCGTTCGATGTGCCGTCACGGACATCCCAGATGTCGTGTCCCCGGTACTCGACCGATCCACTAGTAGGACGCTGGAGTCCAACGGCTGCTTTTCCGAGGGTTGTCTTGCCACAGCCGCTTTCCCCTACTAGAGCAATCACGTCGTTCTCGTTGATGTCGAGCGAGACAGCATCAACTGCGCGGACAGCCGGGTCTGCCTCGATTCCCAGTCGGTCACTGATCCATGAGGGAACCATCGCGTTCATCATGGACGTGTCCTCGAAGTGGACCTCTAGGTTTGAGATCGAAATCAGCGGTGTGTTTGTAGTCATCACTCCTTCCCTCCGAACGAGAGCGGAACCGCTTTCGCAGCCGCCTCCCAATAATGACACCGTACCTCGTGTTCACCGTCGACACGGTACAATCCGGGATCGTCCATTTCACATCGTTCGTCGGCCACCGGACAGCGAGGATGATACGAACAGCCCTCCGGATGGTCGACCGGATCTGGACTCTCACCGTCAATCTGTCGCATCTCTTCAAGTGGCGTTGCAAGGTTCGGAGTAGATTTGAGCAGTGCACGCGTGTAGGGATGTGAGGCGTTTCCGAGAATGTCGTTTGCCCGTCCGACCTCGGCGAATTCGAAGGCGTACATCACTGCCAGCCGATCGGCAAATCCGGAGACGATCGGGAGATCGTGGCTGATGAACACGATCGTCAGGCCGTATTTGTCCCGCATATCGTAGAGCAGATTGAGGATCGACCGCTGCATCAGCAAGTCAAGCGCCGCGGTCGGCTCGTCCATCACTAGTACCTCTGGTTCCAAAATCAGGCTGAGAGCGATGAGCGCACGTTGTTTCTGTCCCCCGCTCAGTTCGTGGGGGAACGAGGTGAGCATTCGCTCCGGATCGAGATGCAGATCGGTGAACAACCTCTCGGCCCGTTCAAGCCCTTCGCCTTTCTCCCAGCCGTGGGCGTCAAGCGTTTCCTCAAAATGTTCCCGAATGTTCATAGTCGGATTGAACGCGCTCATCGCGCCTTGGAACACCATTGAGATCAGCTCCCAGCGGACTTCGCGTAGCTCCCATGGCTGCAATTCGAGGAGACCGATCGGTTCTCCGTTCTCTGGGTAATACGTGATCTCCCCGCTTACACTCCCAGGTTCGACAACAGCGTTCAGAAGCGAGTCCGCGAACATCGATTTACCGCTTCCGCTCTCACCGACGACGCCGAGTGTCTCTCCGCGGTAGATATCGAGGGCGACGTCCTTGAGAACGTGTGATGAACCCGAATCCATCTCAAACCGAACGTTCGTATCCCGAACCGTGATGATCGGCTCGTTCGTCGATCGGTTCCGATTCAAGGACACGTTGGTCGCTTCGTTTGCCATCGTTGATCACCTACCGTATTGTTTATTCAACCGAGACGGGTCTGCCCGGTGATACAACAATCTACGTTCACATATCATCCGATATAACGTCGTGACTAATGTTATAAATAGTCTTTCATCTATTGTTGATAGATGCTATAATGCAATAAAGTCATTTTACAATAAAGATATGCGGTGGTCTTTGCACGGGCGATCAGTACTGGATTGGTGTTTACTTTATTCCACTACTAAATAAATAGAAAATGGGTGGGATTACTCAATTCACGGTCTGAGTCGGACATCTGTAGCTGACTATAGTGGTCAACACCCATACATTTATTATGTATTACTCCTCCTTTGTAGAAGATGTCAGAGAAGCACAGACGGCCAGTAACTATCTCTCGGAGGAAAGTACTAGCAGCAACCGGAGCGATGGGCATTGGAACGATTGCAGGATGTCTCAGCAGCGATGATAACAAGGAACTACTTAATCAGGGACTCGAAACTGTTGCTGTCGATTACAACGAGAACTACGAGGAGGAGATGAACGAGGCGGTCCCTGGCGGCGCGGTTAATCCGTATAATGGAGAATACATCTTCAATCCGTACCATTCGTCATGGAATCCCGGTGATGCTCAGGAAACTTCTTTCGAATATCTCTTGGTCTACAGCACCGAGGAAGGTGGGTTCATCCCACGGGTAGCCAAGAATTGGCAGTACGACGCAAAGGCAGGCAGCACACGCGTCGATATCAGCGATAAGTATAGCTGGTCTGATGGAAGTCAGATCACGTCCGCCGATTTCGTGACGGCCCTGAAGCTACAAGCGTATCTTGAACAGGGCCTTGAAATCTATGTCGACCCGAGAACCATTACCACTGATGGGGACTACGCGTTTCAGATGGAACTTCGCGATGAGTACCACGGCATCGGGAAAGACCTGTGGCTGAATCAGTGGGCCGAAACGCTGTTAAACGTCTCAGAGGCTCAGTATGGGCAGTTTATCGAGCGGTTTGAGAGCGGAGATGACAAGACTGAACAGATCCAACAGGATGTCGTTTCGTTTGAACCGAAGTGGGATCAAGTGCTCTTTTCGGGTCCGTTCGTCTTTGTCGAAGCCAATGAGGAATACGCCGATCAGGTTCCGAACCCAGAACATCCGGTCGCACAGGACTGGGAATTCTATCTTCGGCACGGACAGGCCGAAGACGAGGAGGGACTCCGTGCGGGTGATGTTGACTGGGCACATAACAACCGGAATATAGATGATCTACCGAAAAAATACGACGTTCCGCCAGTCTCCTACTCTGGGCAGTCGTTTGCGCTCCTATTCGGGCCTGAAGACGAGTACATCCGAGACATCCCCAAAGTACGGCAAGCGATCGCACACGCCATCGATTTCGAAACGCTTGCTAACGAACTCGTTCCTGACACGTCGTACGATCGGTATTCGTGTGGTATCGACGCTGGCTACGTCGATCTCTTCGTTGCGGAGGAGGTGCTCGAAGCGATGACCAACTACATTCCCCCGAACCAGAACCGAGCGGCGCGATTGCTTGAGGACGCTGGATTCACGCGGGATGACGGAGCCTGGTACACGCCCGACGATGAGCGCTGGGAACTGAATTTCCCTGTCGGCGACTGGTTCCGAGAGTCGTCCGAAATGATCTACAATAGCTTGGACTCGTTTGGGATCAAGATTGACCACTACATCGAAGAGATGACGACATGGAAATCGGAAGTCGAGGACGGCTCTAAGTACGACATCAGCGTCCATCTTAACTACGGAATGGCACGGAAGTACCACGCCTACTCCGACCTTCAAAACGAGCTGTTCGGTCCGACTAGAGGGGCCGTCTCCGAGCTCGGTCTTTTTGACAACGAGGTTGAAGTTCCCGAAGTTGGGAACTCGAACGGGGATATGATTACGGTTAATCTTGAGGAAACTCTCAGCGCGCTCGCCACGACCAAAAATAACGATAAAATCGTTGAACACGCTACGAAACTTGCGTGGGCCCACAATTATCTCCTTCCTGGGGCAATGGTCCACCCTTGGAGCGAGCATTACTGGGTGAACGTGGGCGACTGGAATTTCAACATCGAGTCGAACGCTTGGTTGACATCCAATCGTATCACGCACTATTTCCTCGAACACGGCCTTGCACCAAGCAACTAATCAATGAGACGGTCTCCGATCTTCCAGCCACTGACACTACCGTGGTCGTGGACGATCAGTCTCCGTAGTGGCGATACTCGGACGAAATCAATACGCAGTAATAAAGTATGACAAACTGGTTGATCAAGCGATTGGGACAAGCAGCACTAACAGTCATTGTGGTGTTCCACCTGACGTTCCTGTTAGTTCGGATGATGCCCGGAAACCCGGTGGAAGCGATGATGGCCCAAGTGCTCGAACAGTATCCAGGAGATCCAGCGACTGCACGACAGATCGTCGAACTTCAGTTGAACGTACAGCCCGAGGAACCATTACACTCTCAGTATCTCAACTACATGGGATCGCTCCTTCAGGGGGATCTCGGCTATTCGATTTCACAGAACGCTTCGGTGAATCAGATCCTTGCCGAGGCTCTTCCGTGGACCGTTTTCTATATGTCCATTGCTATGGTCATCACTTTCGTGTCGAGCATTTGTCTCGGTGCAATTATGGCGTACTACGAGGGCTCCACGTTCGATACAGTGATGACTGGGGTCGCTGTAATCGAATCCTCGACGCCGTACTACGTCGCAGCACTCCTCCTGTCGTTCATTTTTGCATACCAGTTAGAATGGTTTCCCACAGGAGCTCGCTATCCAGGCGGTGTCGACATCGGCCTAAATTTGCCCTTCGTATTCGGAGCGTTACATCATGCAGCGTTGCCGATCATATCACTTATCGTTACAGGCGCTGCGGCGTCGCTCAGTATGCGTGGCAATTCGATCAGTGTTCTCGGTGCCGATCACATCCGCGTGGCCCGTTTACGCGGGCTTCCCCCGACACGGATCGCACTTCGGTACGTCATGCGGAACGCGCTCTTGCCGCTCTATACAGGGCTTTTGCTGACAGTCGGGTTCATGATTGGCGGATCGATCATCCTTGAAGACATCTTTAGCTATCGCGGCATGGGTTGGTACATGTTTGAAGGAGTCAACAACCGGGATTACCCGCTGATGATGGGGGGGTTCATGATCATCTGTATCACGGTAGTGATTGCAATGATCATTGCCGACATTACCTACAGTCGGATTGATCCGCGGGCCACGGCTGAGGGGAACAATAGAGAGGTTTACGGAAGTTCGACCGGGGTACCACTTCGAACACAGTTTACACGGTACGTCCGGCGACTCATCGGACAGACGGACGGCGAACGGAGTGAACACGGATCGACACGACACGAATTCATTGGCGAGGAAACGCCGGTTGCTGTCGATCGAAGGGAGGAAATTTATCGAAAACTCGATCGATCTGTGTTTGCACCGATAAAGATCATTCTGAGCGATTGGCGGGGAAGTGTTGGATTTTCGATTATTGCCGCGTTCTTCGCTATCGGCTTCATCGGTCCGCTATTTGTCTATGATCCGACAACGACGTTCGAGACGTGGATCTCACCAGTGGACGCAGGTCTCGATCATCCACTCGGAACAACGAACACGGGGGTTGATATCCTCTCCTTGATGGTTCATGGCACCACACCGGTTCTGATCATGATCATCACTGGCGCGATTGCAACGGTTTTCATCGGCGTCAGTGTCGGCACGGTCGCCGGATTTCGAGGTGGGACTGCAGACCGGATTCTGATGACGATCTGTGATATCGTGATCTCCATCCCCGGTCTCCCTCTCATCATCGTCATCGCAGCGATCGTAGAACCGCGACACCCGGCGATGGTTGGGGCTGTCCTCTCGATCGCCGCTTGGGGTGGTCTCGGTCGGTCGATCCGATCTGAAGTTCTTAAAGTCCGTGGATACGAATACGTTGAGGCTTCTCGGGCAATCGGTATTGGAACGGCACCGATCATCCTCCGAGATATTCTTCCGAACATCTGGCCGTACATCCTAATCAACCTTGCGAACAACGCGCGAAACATCATCTTCGCGTCGGTCGCCTTGTACTACCTTGGGTTCCTCCCGGTTAGCTCCCAGAATTGGGGTGTCGTCCTCAACAACGCAGAGGAAGCAGGAGCACTGTACACACTTGATCAGGTCCACTTTATCATCGCCCCAATCGTGTTCATTATCCTACTTTCAATGGGTCTGATCCTCCTCGCACAGTCACTTGACCGAATCAGCAACCCGCGAATCAGGGCCCGTCACGCGAAATCCGTTGACGACAATGATCCGACTTGAATCGAGTCATTTGCCGCTAAACTGTGAACGAGCGTCGGTCAGAATAGCCGGGGTTCAGGCACAATCCGTTACATTTCGATCGCCTCGCCGTTCTCGCCCCTGTCGTAGATGGCTGTGAGCGTTCGACAGTAGGTATGACCTCATCACAGGTCCACCAGCCCACCGACCATAGCGAACCGTCGAGGTTCGTCCGTCGATGTATTTTTTCTGCAGCGACCAGTTTGGCGAACGGTTCCCGAAACGGGCGTTTTGAGCCACACCTCGTGATCGACATCGTAGAGCCAAATTCCGCCTCCGAGATTCGATTGTGTGAGGTCCTTTTCCACGCCTGCAACAGCCAGCGACATCTTTCCCTTGAAAATGTTAATACCGGTCGAATACCACCATCGATATTCTGAGAGACAAGACTTGCACCGCAATCAGTGTGGCGTCTTGAATCCATTACAAACAGTAATTTGGATTATCTGTGGGGTCAACGGATGAGTAACGAGTCGAGCGGGCGTTTGGGCAGATTTCTCAAAGGGGGCTCGGTCATCTTCGTCGGGTTCATCGTGCAGTTGGGTATCGGTTTCTTGGGGAGGCTGATTATGGGCCGTGCGCTGGGCAACTTCCATTACGGACCGGTCAATATTGGTTTGACTGCCATGTCGACGGTTGGGATCATCCTGCTGTTTGGACTCGATACAGGGATTACCCGGTATCTCCCTCGGCAGGAGCTCTCATTGCCACTTTCGCCGGTGCTATCGCCAGTATCATCTTCAAAAATCTCGCTGCCGAGTCAGTCATACAAATCTTTGCGATTATACTCCCCTTCATGATTCTCATACGTCTAACCGGTGTACCATCCGCGGACAGCAAGCGGCAGTACCACGAGTGTTGCTCCAAAACATCTGAATCTTGATAGTTCTCGCGTTCGTCGCGCAGTGTTTAGGCATCGCGTTTGAGGAACTGAGAGATCGTCGTCGCTACTGCTGTCGCTGACACCGATTCGCACACGAGCTGTTGATCGAACTGACCGAGCACCTCCGGATTCGCGCCAACAGGAGTCGCGACCACAGGCGTTCCGCAGCTGAGTGATTCGATCGTTGAGAGACCAAACCCTTCCAATTCCTTCGTGGGGACAACCGAGCAATCAGCAACAGCGTAGTACGTCGGCAGTTCGGCTTCTGGAACGAAGCCCAGAAAGCGAACGTTTTCATCGAGACCGAGAGTGTGAACCTGTTGTTCGAGTGTTTCCCTAAGATATCCCTTCCCACCGATGAGTAACAGTGCGTCGGGGTGTGTCTCGACCACAGACTCCATTGCGTTGATCAGTAGGTCTACCCCAACACAGGGTTTGAGCCGGCGAAACGTGACTATAATCGGGCGGTCCGGGAGGTCAAGCGTCTCTCGTGTCGATTGTGTGTTTCGCTCGAAGGCAAACCGATCGGTATCCACCGCAAGCGGGAGGATTTCGGTGTTCGAGACGCTGCCGTGGATCTGTTCCATCTCATCACGCATGAACTGGCTTCGAGCTAGCACCCGATCAGCCGAACTGATCACATGCTGT
>NZ_RRCH01000015.1 GCF_003862495.1 Halocatena pleomorpha
GTTGAAACGGTGAATCCTGCATACACCGTCCCAAAAACGTGTCACTGTTGCGGTGAACGGGGATATCGCCCAGAACAGGCGACGTTCCGATGTACGACTTCTGCGTGTTGGGTTTCCGACTATCAAGCAGACGTGAACGCCACGCTCACAATTGCAGACCGCTACCTCAGCAGAGAGAGCTGTTCCAGAGAAGACACGAATAGCGATGACTCGGCTGAGGATGGGGAGCCTTTGACCGCTCCACAAGACAGCCAAGACGATGCTGCCATCCAGCAGATGACGCTTGGAACGTATGCGTCTTGAAACCTTAGGGTTGGTTCGACTGGCCCGAAATCCTATGGTGGGATTCACGCGACTTTAGGCGCGGGAGGAGGTCAATCGATGTTATTCGTGGTTGGACAGAAGTAGCGCAGACATTCCGATAGGGAATTATCGTTTCCTCCGCACCCCTGGCAACGAACCCAAGCGGTTGCCTATACCGACATACGGTTTATTCGGTGACGCGAGGAGTTTTTACGCGATGGCGCGGTAACGTTGGCATGGTACGGAACGTCGCCGGAGAGTTGCGAGAGTTGGAGTCCGCGGATTTTTATTTGCTCTCGGGCGTCGAGCACGGAATGCGGTTTAGCGAATGGGTCGACCGGGGGACGCTCACGGAGTACGCTCGCCTCGACAGCGAGGAGGTCGATCACCGACTAGATCGCTGTGAGCGCCGGGGATTTATCGAGCGCAAGACGATGCAGTACCAAGGGTTCCGGCTCACGTTTGAGGGGTACGACGCGCTCGCGCTCCATACGTTGGTCGAACGGGACACGATCGAGGGGTTCGGCGCGCCGCTGGGCGTGGGCAAGGAAAGCGACGTGTACGAAGTCACCTCTTACAAGCCATTGGCATTGAAGTTCCACCGAGAGGGATACACGAACTTTCGGGAGGTCCAACGCGAGCGCGAGTACACTGCCGACCGCAACCACCGATCCTGGTTGTACACCGCTCGAAAAGCCGCCGAACGCGAGTACGACGCGCTCGAAACAGTGTACCCAACGGTGAACGTTCCGAGACCGATCGACCACAACCGACACGCCATCGTAATGGAGAAATTGGACGGCGTAGAGCTGTCACAAGCCGCGCTTCCGGACGAGCAAGCGATCGGCGTGCTCGATCTCATCCTCTCGGAGGTGGCTGACGCCTACGCAGAGGGGTACGTCCACGCGGATATGAGCGAGTACAACGTCGCCGTGAGCGAACAAGGAGTGATGGTGTTCGACTGGCCCCAAGCCGTGCAAACCGACCACGAGAACGCCGAGGAGTTCCTCGAACGGGACATCGAGAACGTACTGGGGTATTTCGGGCGCAAACATCCCGGAGAGATCGGTGACCCGAGTGTCGCGTCGATCGCCGCGGGCGTCCGCGATGGGACGTTCGAATCGGTGGAGAATCATTAGCTGATCAGACCGCTTCGAGGAGCGATCCCCGGATCCACGCGACGAGTTCCTCTGCCCGTTCGTGGTCGTGTGCCTCGGCGTAGATCCTAATGAGTGGTTCGGTGCCGCTCGGACGAACCAACACCCACGAGTCATCGTAATCAAGACGGTAGCCGTCGGTCGTATCGAGCGGAATATCCGCGTTCCGAGCGGTCGTTTCGACCGCGCTGAGCAGTCGTTCGCGTTCGACTTCCGTCTCGTAGCTGATGTTGCGCCGGACGTTTTCGTATCCTGCGTGCTCAGCAGCGATTTCGCTCGCTGTTCGGTCCGCAAGCAACTCACAGAACCGAGCAGCGGTGTACGCACCGTCACGCGAAAGCCGATGGTTGGGGAACAACACCCCACCGTTACCCTCACCGGCGATAGGCACAGACTCACCCTCTGCGATCAGCTGTTGGATGCGCGTAACGATGTTCGTGCTCCCGATCGGCGTCAGTTCGAGTGTCGCGTCACGCTCCTTGACCACATCGACGAGCCGTTGAGAGACGTTGACCGCCGAAACTGTCGTGTCGCCCGACTCTAGCTCTGCAGCCGCCAACGCAGCAAACGCCGCGTCGCCCTCGATGTGGTTGCCACGTTCGTCGACGAAGATCGCGCGGTCGGCGTCGCCGTCGTGAGCGACACCGAGATCGGCGTCAGTGGTTCTCACGAGGCGGCGGAGCCCCGTGAGGTTCGACTCGACCGGTTCGGGGTTGCGACCCGGGAAATGCCCATCGGGCTGGGCGTTCACCGTCACCACTGAGCAGCCAAGCTCCCGGAAGAGTCGTGGACTGGTGAGCGCCCCAGCGCCGTGGCCGGGATCGAGCGCGATCGTCACTCCCGCGTCGTTGATGCGATCACGGTCAACGGCGTTGAGCACCTCCTCGATATAGCGCCGTGGTGCCTCTGCGGTGGGTTGACGGTCACCAGTACGGTCCCACCGAACGGTGTCGAATCGCTCTGTAAGGAGTCGATCCTCGACCTGTTCGAGTGTTTCGCGCACCAGCTCAATCCCGTCCGCACCGATGAGCTTCACACCGTTGTACTCCGGGGGGTTGTGGCTCGCCGTCACCATGAGGGCGGGAACGCCCTCACGCTCGGCGTACGCTTGCACCGCCGGCGTCGGCAACACTCCCAGCTCGTCGACCACACAGCCGACGCTCGCCAGTCCGCTGGCCGCGCTATCGACCAACATCTCACCAGTCGCCCGGGTATCACGCCCCAACGCCACGCGGTCGTTCCCCATAACCGTGAACACCGACCCAGCAGCCATCGCTACGCGACTGACAAACGCCGGTGTCAGGTCCTCGTTGACCACCCCCCGAACGCCGCTCGAACCGAACACCTTCATCATCTACCTCTTCTCGGGCAGCACCAAAAACGGTCTGAACTTATCGTACACCGTATGCCGCTATAGGGATATGGGTTCGTGGTAGTCACAACCACTGTTTCTGTCTGCAACTCCGGCGCTGGTTCACCAGAGCAAAACACAGCAGTTCACTCAATCAAGTCCGTTCCACGCCTCGGCATGCGCTCAAATTGATCTCCGACCGGCGGCTGAAGCACATCGTTCCGAAGCGGATGTACACGAGCGAAAAAGAACCGGTTATCGAACCGAGAAAACGTCTCAGTCTCCACAAGAAACGCTAAGCGCCCCGATCGACGACAGCAGTTCACTCCACCGAGAGCAGTTCTGTAAAGCGATTCGTATCCTCGTCCGTGCCAGCGATGATCAACGAATCCCCGGCACGAATGCGGAAATCGGGTTGAATGTCGGTAATCACATCACCATTCCGTTCGACACCGAGGATAGTACAGCCCGTTCGCGTGCGGACTTCCGCGTCACCGACGGTGTGGCCGGCCAGCCGTGGCGCATGGGTTCGGAGTACCTGTATCTGTGCGTCAAGCGAGACGACTTCCTCGTTTTCGAGGATCGTGGACGCGAGCATGCGGCCGCTGACCGTCGCCAGCGAGAGGACGTAGTCGGCACCAGCACGGTACATTTTCGCTGTTGTTTCGGCTCCTTCTGCGCGTGCGATGATCTCGATCGTCGGATTCAAATCTCGGATGGCGAGCGTGACAAACTGGGCGACCGTGTCGTCTGGAAGGGCGAGAACGGCCGTCTGAGCCGATTCGATGCCCGCTTCACGCAACACGTCCGGATCAGTCGCCTCCCCAACGACATCGACAGCCAGGAGATCAGCGCGGTCGATGATCGTACACGGCACACCGGCGTCACCGAGGCTGTCGACCACGCTGTTGCCGACTTCACCGTAGCCGATGACGACCGTCTCACCCCGATCAAAGCGCCGCACGTCTGAGACAGCACGTTCTTTGAGTGCTTCGACGCGGGACGACCGACCGGCAATCAGGAGGATCATTCCCTGTTTCAGCTCTGTGTCGGGTGACGGTGGCGTTTCGAAATCGCCGTGGAACCAGACCCCGATTACATTGACACCCATCTGCTCGCGGATACTGCTTTCAATAAGCGTCTGCCCGACCAGATCGGTCTCTCTGTGGATCGGAAGCTCCACGATCTCAAAATCCTCACCGAGATCGGCCGCGTCCCCAAGATCAGTCGTCACAGCGGTCGTGAGTTTCGTCGCGAGCCCTTCGCCCAGCAGCTCACGGGGTGAAAGCACCGTATCAGCCCCAGCGAGCCGGTGGTACGTCGATCGCTCCGGCTCGTCCACAACGCTGATCACTCGGACGTTTTCGGCCGCCTCCTTGGCCGTCAGCACGATACTCACGTCTCGCTCGTCGGCGGTGTCAGTAACGACCGCGGTAGCCGTGGCGATCCGTGCGTGCTCGAACCCGCTCACGGATTCGGGATCCGCGTGGATGACGGTGTGGCCGGTTTCGTACAGATCCGCCGCCTGATCCCGATCCGGCTCGATGATCACGTATTCGACCTCCCACGACTCCAGTTCCGCGATTAACGTCTCGACGCGCGGCGTGTATCCACAGATGATCACGTGATCAGACAGATCCGCCTCGACCGCAGTCGGGACGGTGACCGAGAACGCCGCTTCAAACAGCGGCACTACCAACACTGGGAGCGCGATGAAGATGAGCGCGACGCCAGTGATGTCCATGAGCATGACGAGAACGAGCAGTTGTGGACTCTGCCATCCCGCATCTGATCCGTATCCGGTCGTCGTGAACGTCTCGACGACGAACTGGAGTGAACGGAGAAACGATCGGTCAGTTGCCCCCTCATAGACAACCATTCCGAAGTGATACACGACAGCGTACCCGAGCATGATGCCCACGAGCGAAAGCAAGTAGTACGTGAGACGACGACGCCACCTGTCCATATGCGCCCATTTCGAGGATTGTTGAAAACCGTTCGGATCACAGTTCTGGATCAGCCCCGGTACGCGGCCCCTACAACGAGCGCACCGAACAGCAACAACACGAGCACTGTGATTGGGTAGCCGCCGTCAGCAACCCGAAAGACGGCGTATCCGACGCCCGAGATGACGGCGGCTGCGAGCGTCGCAACTGCGGTGTGGACGGCGAGCGCACGGGTCGTGTCGGCACGCTTACCGAGTGTCCGACCGAGATCGATCGCCTGACTGCTGGTGTCCCACGCGAGCACAAGACAAGCCGTTCCGAGTACCAACGCCTCAGGACTAGCGTCCGCGAGTCCAGCAGCGAGCACCCCTCCAACGAGCGCGCCTCCACCGAGCGTTGCGATCGCTTCCCGACCGGCGGCAGTGCCGACCAGAAGGACACCTACGCCGAGCAACGAGAGAAGCAGCGACGTGAACCCGATCGCCGTGGCGATCACCACCCCCATAGCGAACAGGCCGGCGAGACCGACGCCGAACCGCGATGGCCGCGTCTCCAACTCGGTTGTCACTTGGACCACCGCCGTGACGCGGTTGCCACTGCTTCTCGGAGGGGTTCCGTTCCCCAATCGACGACGCGGACGCCATCGTCACGGAGCGTACTGCACCGCAGAGAGCGCTCGATGCCCGCCAGTCGCAGTTTTGTCTCGGTCGTGGATTCGTCTCGATCCATCTGATCGTCGAACTGCGTTGGATCGGGACTGAGGACAGTGGTAGGATGACCGTGGGCGTGCAGTTGACGGGCAACAGTCGCCGCGTAGCTGTCGGGCAACGGAGAACAGAAGACGACCTGTGCGTCAGTCGGGAGTCGGTGGCGGAGCCGTCGGAGGCTCGTCATTTTGAGAAACGACTGTTCGGGCGGCGTCGGAGCGAGCGCGGGGTGTGTACCGAGCAGTTCTCTGGCCCGAACACGGTGAGCCGTCCCGCTGGCGGGAGCGAGCCAGCACTCCGTGGGTGAGAGCGCAGCGAGACCGACACGGTTGCCGACTGAGAGCAGTCCGTCGAACACCGCACCCGCGGCTGCGATCGAGCGTTCAATGGCAGGGCGTTTGTCCGGATCGGGAGCGACGTACGCCGCACTGCGCGCGTCGACGAGGAGCACAACGGTGGCAGAGCGTTCCTGTCGATATTCGACGGTGGTAAGTTCGCCGGTTCGAGCGGTGTGGTTCCAATCGATGCGGTTCGGTGGATCGCCGTGGCGATACTCCCGCACGGAGTGGAAGGCGGTGCCGGCTCCGCCCGCTGAGGTCGCCACCCGTCCCGTGACGCCGGCCGCGTGGTCGTACAAGGGAAGCGCGACCGGTTCAGAGCGTGAAAGCGGCGGTCGACAGGTGATCGTCTCGTCACCGTCGGATTCGACTGTTCGTCGGCGTTCGGTCGTTCCGCTCGCGTTTCGTGCGATCAGTACCAGCGGGTCAAAGCGGTGAACGCCTCGGCGTGCGCTAACCGTGTATTCGAACGCGACCGTTTTTCCGGGTCGGAGCGCGGTGCCGTGGCGGGGAGAGCCGCTTTCAACCGTCAGCGCCGGGGGAACGCCGTCGATGACGCGAAGCTCCGGACATAACGCATTGCCGGCGTTCGTCACAGTCACAGTAACCGTGACGCTTGCGTTAGGGGCAGGAGTGTCGGCAGAAACCCGGCGTTGGACATCGAGATCCGCGGTTGGGGGAGTATCCACGCGTGATGCGACCGCGAAGACGATGACGACGACACCCGACAGGACCAATCCCGGCCGGGTAGCGAGGATACCGACGCCACTCACGAGCAACGCGAGAGCGTTCACGCCGTGCCAGCGACGGGTCGAGCGCACGATTGGATACTCAGCGCTCATCGTCCCTCCGGTCGGTCGATTGGTTTGCAGCGAGTCGCTCAGAGAGTGCGGTAACGGCACTGTTGGCCTGTTGTTCGAACGCGTCCGTTCCGGTCACCACAGACTCGATGCGGTCTGACAACGGGAGCCGGTGCTCATCCGGGGCAAAAAACGCCGCTGCCGCCGGATCGTCGGTCCACGCCCCGGTTTGAAGCCGTTCACGGGCGCGTTCTCGGGTGTCCCCGTCACACTGGACGAGTACCCTGACAGCCGTTTCGAGCAACTGGTCGCGGATCCGTTTCTGTTCGACAACGACCGCGTGGTGAGAGCGGCGGCCACGAACGGACGGACGGACATCGGCAGTGGATTTTGGCCGGGACGAGACCAGTCGTCGTTCCGGTTTCGGTAACGACGGCGCGTCGGCCGACCGAGAATACCGGCTGTATCCGGCGCGCGCTGCCTCCGTCAGCGACAACACGCCGATGACGGAAACCAGTCCTGAAGACCCCGACGGCACCACGGTGAGTACGACCGGTTCGAAGACGGCAGTGAGACCGGCGAGGACCGCGAGCGCGCCCACTCCGAGAAACACCCTGTTCATCGGTCACCTCGCTCAGGGGTTTCATCGGGCGCATACGCCTGCTCGATCCGTCTGAGCGCTGCGCGCGCCCGGCGTTCTCGTCGTTCGGTGGCTTCTGCGTCGTCATACCGGGTCGTTTCGAACAGTTGTGTCAGCTCTTCCACATCCTCGCGCGCCATACCGGCTGCGACGGCCGCTGTGGCGAACTCGCCGGGCGTACTGGTATCTCGGGGGAGATCGAGGTGTGCGGTCATCTCATCCCACGCGCGATAGATCGCGTTCGAGAGCGCTGCATCGGCGTCGATGCTGTCGGCGGCCCGTCCGGCAGCCGTTCCGACAGCGTGAATTTCGGATCGATCAGCCTCGGTCGCCGTCTGCGGGGATCCAAGCGGGTGATCGCCAGTTGTGCGCCTGAGAACGAACAGCCCAACCACGACAGCGAGACCGAGCACCACGAACAGCACCATCGGAGCGTCGAGTGCCACAGGAGCGTCCGACGCCGAGAGCGCACCATCACCAGAGGGCACCGGTGATCCGCTCGGTAGTGAGAGTTGCTCCCCGCCGAACAGCCCATTTTCCGATCGTTGCGAGGAACCAGGCGTCAGGGCGTGGTACACCGCAAGCAACACGAGCAGACACCCGACTGCCACGAGGACAACTGGAGCGAGTGATCGCCACCCCTCCTGATACACCTGCACGACAAGCCCGACAAACCCGAACATAACCACCACCCCGAACAGCAGGCGTAACAACAGTACGACGGCGGGATCGGCCGAACCCGTCTCGAACGATGCGGATCCGCCCGAATCGAACGTGGATCCGTCACCACGCACGCCGGCATCCTCTCCCGACCCTCCGGCTGGCTCCTCGTGCACGGCGTCGAGCGTCGCCGCCGACAACGAGAGCGCTACCACCGCAAGCAGCGCGAGGACGATCGGTGTGAGTCGGTGTCTGTCCACATGATTACTCATTTACTCCATCATAAAGGATGCACCGACCTATCATTACGGAAGGTTGAAGGATCGATAGGACGGACTGTGTGTATGCGACTCGGTGTCATCTCCGATATCCACGCCAACCGCATCGCGCTCGATGCGGTGTTAGAAGCGATGCCACCGGTCGATCGGCTCGCGTGTGCCGGCGATGTGATCGGCTACAACCCACAGCCAGCCGAATGCGTCGAGATCGTCCGTGGAGAGATGCCGTGTGTGCAAGGTAATCACGACCGCGCTGTCGATGCGCCCGGACGCTATCGGTCGAACAAGTCGGCTTACGAAGGGCTTCGGTACGCTGCCAACCAGCTCGATGCGGAACAGCGTGAGTGGCTCCAGTCGCTCCCTCTGGACACAACTCTGTGCAACGGTCGTGTTCGGATGGTTCACAGCCATCCGACCCACCGTGGTCAGTACGTCCGGCCACCGGAGTTCCCGGCACTCGAACCACACCTCGGAAAAGAGTCCGTTTTGATTCTCGGGCACACGCACGTCCAACACCACGAGATGGTCGACGGAACGCTCATCGTGAATCCCGGAAGCGTCGGTCAGCCACGCGACCGAGATCCGCGTGCGGCGTTTGCCGTGATCGATCCCGACGCCCAAACAGTCGAGGAACACCGCGTATCCTACGATATCGAACGCGTCCAAGCGGCGATCGAAAGCGCAGGGCTGCCGTCGTGGACCGGAACCAGACTCAAGCGTGGTCGGTAGGACCATTCAGGATCGTTTCGAACCGTTTCGAACCGTTTCATCGAGCGATCTATCGCCGGAACCCTGCGAATAGAACAGAAAAGGTCTATGTGTGAGGGGGATATCCGTTATGGTATTGGTAAGAGAATGTCGACGCATCTCCGCTCCGGACCACACGCACATCTGGTCCTGATCGTGTGCGTACTCCTCATGAGTACGACTGTCGTTCCGGTGGCCGGAGCACTGTCTATTACCGTCGACGATCCTATCATCAGGGGATCAACGAACATCGACACCGCTTCAAGCGACACGTACGTTGCGGGCTGGGAGTCACACAGCATCAATACGACGGTGTCCGGCGATCCTGGTGAATATCAAGCTTGTCTTACCGTGGGATCCGGGGTAGACGAGAAGGAGATCGAGTGTACGCCGATAACGGTCTCGAACACCGCACAAACCGTGCAGTTCGAACAGTCGGAGTGGCCAAACAACGCGACCGGTTCACAAACTGTCTCAGTCGGCGTTTATAATAACAGTTCTTCTGAAGATCCACTCGACGCGTCGAGTACGGAGCTGACAGTACTCAGTCAAAACGGGGACAACGACGACGACGGCGTTACTAACAAAAAGGAAATCGATGAGGGAACCGATCCAACGCTCCAAGATACCGATAGTGATGATCTGATCGACCGAGAGGAGTTGTACGCCATCGGCTCGAACCCGAACGCGTCAGACACGGACGACGACGGGTTGTCAGACGGTGTGGAGGTGAATAACTACGACACCGATCCGACGACGAACGACTCGGATGGAGATGGATTGACCGATCCGGCTGAACTGAACAAGCACGGGACGGATCCAACCGTTATCGACACTGACGGCGACAGCCTGAGCGATTACGAAGAGATACGCGAGCACGGGACGAACCCAACCAAGCAAGATTCCGACGACGACGGACTCAACGACGATAGAGAACTCTCGTTGGGCACGGAGCCGTTGGATAGCGACACCGACAACGACGGTCTCGAAGACGGAGCAGAGGTACACCAGCACAATACGAACCCGACGGGTGGAGACACGGATGACGACGGTCTCAAAGACGGCGTGGAAGTACGCAAATACGGCACCAATCCCTTGAGTCCGGACACGGACAGTGACGGCGTCGACGACGCCACGGAGATCAAACAGGGAACGAACCCTGTCGACCAGAAGTTTTTCCTGTTGGCACCGATGAAAAATCCGTTCAAAACCGCCGGGACGGTCATCGGTGTTGTGCTTGCTTTGGGTATCGGCGTCCAGTACTGGCGACGGCGCAGGGATCCGACGGAAGAGGAAAACACGGTGTTGTCTGGCGACACGAGCCACCAGAGTTCAGAGGAGAACGCCACCACGACGGAACCGCTCACCGACGAGGACCACATTCAGAAGTTGCTCAGCGAACACGACGGACGGATGCATCAGTCAGACATCGTCACCGAAACCGGGTGGTCGAAATCGAAAGTCAGCCGCCTCCTCTCACGGATGGAAGACGACGAGCAGATCATCAAGATCAGCGTCGGACGCGAGAACATCATCACCCGCCCGGGTGACGAGCCGAGACACGCCGGCTCGACGCTCGAAGACTAACACGCTTTTCGGCCCGAATACAGTTTCACACGCCGGATACGCTTCGCGTTGCCGTTGCTCCGCCGTGAACGGACGCTTCGCCACCCCCGCTGAAATCGAAGCCGTTTTGAGTGTTTAGGCGAGCCTAAAGAATGATGACGGACTCGAATCTCTCTCGTCGCGGATTCCTCCGCGGTGGGCTCGCCGCAGCGGCCACAAGCACGCTGCTCGCCGGTTGTCTGAACAATTCTAGTTCCGATAACGAAACCGACGGTGGATCGGGCGATCCGTACACAGTGTCGATCAAACCGATGGGCAAGGTCACCATCGACGGCGTTCCGAAGACGTGGTTAGCGAACAACGGGAGTTGGGCGGACATGGGAATCGCGCTCGGACAGCAGCCACCGGACGGCGTGTGGCTCACCGACCGGTATCACACGCAGTACTACGACGCGATACCGGGCGTCTCCGTGGATAAAAGCGGGATGACACAGCTCTACAGCGACGGGATCAGCAAAGAGGTGTTCTATCAGACCGGTGCCGACGTGCACGTCATGGATCCAAACTTTATTCTCAACCGATTTAAGGGAATGAGCCAGAACGACATCGACCAGATCAAGCAGAACGTCGGGCCGTTTTTCGGCAACACCATCTTCTCACGGGGATACAACTGGCACAACTACCGGTATTACACCCTCTATGAAGCCTTCGAGAAGCTGTCGAAAGTGTTCAAGCAGGAACAACGATACACGGAGTTCAAATCGCTCCACGAGGAATTCCAGCAGACGATCAAATCTTCGCTTCCGCCCGAATCGGAGCGTCCGAGCGTCGGGATCTTCTGGGCAGGAGGAAATGAACCGGAAAAGTTCTCACCATACGTCATGGACGAAGGAACGAGCTTCAAACAGTGGCGGGATCTGGGCGTCACGGACGCGCTCGCAAAATCCGACGTTGGAAACCTCCACTCCTCGCGGACCCACGTCGATCTAGAAACGATCCTGAATGTCGATCCGGACGTGTTGTTGTTCCGCGGACACGAAGCCCAGACCGAATCCGAGTTCAACAAGACGCTAGTGTCGTTCCTGAAAGAACATTCCGTAGCGAGCAAACTCACCGCCGTCAAAAACGACATGGTGTTCCGGGGTGGGCCGCTGTATCAGGGACCGATCACAAACCTCGTGGTGACCGAGCGGGCAGCAAAGCAGGTGTATCCCGACGCGTTCAGCGATGTCACGCTGTTCGATCCCAAAGCAGTCGCAGGGATCGTTAACGGAAACTGACACCGAAGGAGCGTGATCGACGGCAGCGAACGGCCGTCACGTCCGGAGCCGACCCGGATCGAACAGTTCGATCGCCTCCCTGACGGCCTCTTGCCGTCCGATGATCGTGATATGATCGCCGTGTTCGAGTTCGAAATCGGGAGTCGGGACGTGAGACTCCTCGCCGCGACTAACGAGACCGATAATACAGCCGTTCGGGAAATCGTCTCCCAATGAGCCGATCTTCGTTCCAGCCATCGCGTCGCTCGTGATCTCGATCTCTTGAACGTCCCCGCTCCGTTCGAGTTCGTTCATCCAGTCCGTGAGGGCAGGCCGCTCGATCGCGTTGTCCATCGCCCACGCGACCGACAGCGTCGAGGAGATGGTTCTGACACCGAGTTCCTCGAAGGCGTTCACGTTCGAGCGGTTGTTTGCTCGGGCGATGACAGTCTCGACATCGAAGGACGTTTGAGCGAGCTGTGCGACCAGCAGGTTCACGTCGTCGTCGCCGGTGGCGGCTGCCATGATTTTGGCGTGCTCCGCACCAGCTTCGCGCAGCGTTTCGAGATCGGTCGCATCGCCTTCCTGGGCAGTGAATCCCATCTGTCTCACTGTTTCGATCACATCGGGATCCTGTTCGACGATAACGACGTTCTCCCCACGATCCTCAAGCCGTTCAGCGAGCGTACGGCCAACACGGCCGCCGCCGACAATGATTGCACGCATCGGTATCACATCCAAGTATTCCGCAAGGTGTCGGGCTAATCCGCCTTCGAACAGGACGGTTAAGAGGATGACGAGGAACACTGTTCCGGTCAACAGCGTCGCGGCGTCGTCTTGTCCGAGTTCCTGAAGTTGGAGGGCGAACAGCGTTGCAATGCTGGCCGGAATGATTCCTCGGGGGGCGACCGCCGCCATCCAGACCCGTTCTTTCGACGGCATCTGTGTTCCGTACGTCGAGAGCCCCACGATCAATGGGCGAATCACCAACGCGATCGCAAGCACTACACCGATCCCACCGAATCCGGTCGCCAACAACGAATCGAAATCGATCAGCGCGCCAAGTGTGATGAACACGAACGACAGGACGAGCAGCGACAGGTCGCCGTTGAACGCCTCGATCCCGTCCTCATAGGAGAGGTTAGCGTTGCCCAGGACGATGCCGACTGTCACGGCGGCCGCGATGCCAGCCTCGCTGGCCCCCGGAACCGCGTTTGCGGAGGTGTATGCGACGAGCGCACCGGCCAACGCGAGAAGGCGAGCAGCCTGAGGCGTGTCGTCAGATGGGATTTGGGTGTGTTCAAGTAGATACCACACGATCCCGGCGACGACCAGCCCGACGAGCAACCCGGCCCCGAGACGCATGATGAACGAACCGATCACATGCCTAATGTCCGCTTCCGGTGTGATAATGAAGTGAAACACCACGACGGCGAGGATCGACGCGGTAACGTCGTTCGTCACACCCTCGGTTTCGAGAGCAGCAGCGACGCGGTCGTGGAGACGGACTGTCTGTAAGATCGGTGTGATCACGGTCGGACCGGTTGCTACGAGCAACGCCCCGATCAGAAACGCCACCTCCCATCGTGCCTGTAGAAAGACCCGAACGGAGACGGCCGTGCCTACAAGGGCGATCACACCGCCAATAGTGACCAGTCGGAACGTCGTTCGCGGTGCCTCCTGAAATTTCTCTACTTTGAGGTGGAACGCTGCTTCGAACATGATGAGCGCCACGCTCAGCCCGACGATTGTGTTCAGCGGTCCCGTCCCGAATAGATCCAACGACACCAATCCGAGTCCCTCCGGGCCAACGAGAATTCCCATGATGATGAGAAACAGCACGCTCGGGACCCGAAATCGATCCGATAGTATCTGAGCGATAACCCCCAATGAGATGATGAGGACGACTAGTTGACTGAGTTCACTCACAGCCGTCTCCCTCACCTTGTCCTGATGTTCCCCGCATCTCTCATCCTCTATCCAGATAGTGTCGTTGAGGAAAGAAGTATTGCTCGGTATATCGATCGCAGAATCGTCTTTGAAACTGATAGTGTCGAGTATCGTTTGATATCGTTGCCTTGATAACACCATACGAAATACCTTGGTCGTAATGTCGGACTCCGAACGAAGCGACAACAGTCGTTCGACAACGCAATCAGAAAATTCAACAAATAGACATGAAAATGGGGAAGGCCCCGGCCAGTCTGCAACCACAGAGATGCAGCCGCAGATTTCCCACCATAACACGGCCAACAGTTCGCTCAGTGCGTTCCTCCAGAGCGAGGCGGCGATCGGTCAGATGAAATCGTCGCTAGTGTTGTTCGGCGCGATCGGGGTCGGCCTCGGGATCGTCGGGAGCACGCTCTCCGGTTCGGTCGGAGCGCTCGGTCAAAACATCACGATGGCGACCATCATACCGATCGCACTCGTGACTCCCATCGTCGGCATCATCCCCGGCCGCCAGATCGGTAATCAGCAGACCGATGCCCAACCGCTGGCAGTGTATGCGCTGGTAGCGATCGCGGCAGGTATGGGAGCCGTCGTCCAGTTCATGATCGCGTCCGTACTCACCGCCGTAGAAGCCAGTGGAACCAGCGTTCCGGATCTGTTCGTGTTCTCGTTTGTGGTCGCGCTCGGTACCATCATCGCGGGACTCGGTAGCGCGTTCGCCGTTCGAAACTGATCGGCTGCGCGACCAATCTCCGAAGTACGGAACCGGAACGAAAACCGAAACCGACTAAATGGAGGGCGTTGTATTGACCACTGAGCCGGAGTAGCCTAGCCTGGCCAAGGCGGCAGATTCGAAATCTGCTGTCCTCACGGACTCGAGAGTTCAAATCTCTCCTCCGGCGCTCCGTTTTCATCCGGATTCGTTTCACATCGCTCAGACTCACAAGCGGAGCGCACGAGTCGATCAACCTTTTTGTTTGTTACCACACAATGAAATGTATGGCGTTGTACGAGCAGCTGGCGGATCTCCCGGTGACAATCGAGGAGTATGACGCGTCGCTCACGGAGCGCGCAACATCGAGCGGCTTCACGCGCACGACGACAACGATCGAACTACACGGGGAGAACGCCGTCGGCTACGGGGAGGACGTGATCTACGACACCGAGCGACACCACTCGTTCGTGGATCAACTCACGACGCCGCCGACCGGAGCGTACACCCATCGAACGTTTTCGGAGGCAGTGGGCGCATTGGATCTCGCTCCTGATCCAACCGACCGAGCCTATCGTCGGTGGGGGTTTGAAAGCGCCGCGCTGGATCTCGCGCTCAAGCAAGCGGGAACGAATTTCGCGGCGGCGCTCGACCAGGAATACGACCCGATTCGGTTCGTGGTGAGCACTCGACTCGGAGACCCGCCGACGTTCGAGCGCGTCGAGACGCTGCTTGAACAGTACCCATCGACCGAATTCAAACTCGATCCGACGAGCGAGTGGACGCCCGATCTCATCGATCGACTGGCCGGAACAGGACGGGTCCGCATTCTGGATCTGAAGGGGCACTACGAAGGGACCGAGGTGGATCAGCCTCCTGATCTCGAACTGTATGAGCAGGTACTCGAACGGTTCTCTGAAGCGATCATCGAGGATCCAGCGCTCACCGACGAAACCGAGGAACTGCTCGCTCCGCACACCGAGCGTATCTCGTGGGACGCGCCGATCCACGGCGTCACCGACATCGAAGCGCTGCCGTTCGAACCCTCGGTGTTAAACGTCAAGCCCTCCCGGTTCGGATCACTCGAATCGGTGCTCGAAACGATCGAGTACTGCAAATCCAACGGTATCAAAATGTACGGCGGCGGGCAGTTCGAACTCGGCGTTGGACGGGAACACGTCCACGCGATTGCGTCGCTGTTCTACCCAGACGGAACCAACGACGTTGCGCCGGCAGCGTACAACGATCCCAACGTGACCGGTAGCCTTCCTGTGAGTCCGCTCACACCGCCCGAACAGTCGTCCGGACTGGGCTGGTCGTAGCCACACTCACTTTCGGAACTGTTCGGGATTATCAGGACGCGTATGGCCGTCGGCCAACAGCGCGCTCGCCAGTGCTCCGTGGACGACGACATCACCGGAGAGTGTCGTCAACTGCACGTCGGGGACGTTCGTGAGCACCATCTCGGATAATCGTTCGTTGATCGGTTCGAGAATCAATTCAGGGTTGTTGAGCGCGACCGCACCACCGACGTTGATGATCAGCGGCGCGTACGTGTGCACGAGATTCGCCATCCCGACCGCGTTCCACTCACCGATGCGCTCGATAACGTAATCCGCAAACGGATCCGTCCCCGCGTGAGCAAACAGCTCCGCCGCGTCAAACGGAACACCATCGGCGTCGTCAGCCACCGGAAGCGGGAGGTCCGTCTCCATCGGGTGGTGGTCGTACAGTTGCTGTGCGTATTTCGGGATGTTGTTGCCCGAACAGTAGGCCTCCCAGTGGCCGGTTCGACCACAGCCACACCGCATCATCCCGTCGGGATCGACGAGCATATGGCCGATCTCACCGGCGTTGCCGTCCCAGCCAGACAGCAGCGAGCCGTCAACGGCGACACCGGCACCGACACCGCTTGAGATCGTGACGTAAATCATGTCGTCCGGAGCGTGCTCGCCGTAAAACCGCTCACCCAGCAGTCCAGCGTCTGCATCGTTCCGAAGCACGACGCGATTCCCACCGATAAGGGATTTGAGTGGACCGGATAGGGGGATTCGATCGATAGTGTCTGGAAGGTTGGCCGGGTTTTCGATCACGCCTGCGGCAAGATCAAGCGGTCCGATCGATCCGACGCCCACGACGCTGATCTCCGACGGCACGATCCCAGCCTCTTCACAGGCGTCACGCACCACCGATAACACAGTTTCGGTCACAGCAATACCGGTCGGACCTTGGGGGGTTGAACGGGTTGCGGCTCCGATGACGGTTGCGGTCGCGTCGGCCACCGCCGCCCTGGTGTTCGTCGCGCCCAGATCGACGCCCGCGTAGTACTCCATCGGTTTAGAGACCGGTCTGACGTTACTTAATTGCATAGATTCACTCGGACGTGAGTCCCATCGGTTCACACACGTTCGGCACGGACGAACCGATATCCGGAGCCGGATTCGGGATCTCGGCCGCACGAACAGTCTCATTCGTCACCTACAAACCTCACGCCACGAAGTATATGAAACGATGGAGTATCTGCAGACCCGGCGAGACCGCGTCGAGCAGCGGTTAGAATCAGTCCTCGACGACGTGGCTCCGAACACGCTCGGTTCGGAAGTTCGACACGTCTCGTTGGCGGGTGGAAAACGCGTTCGTCCGACCGTGACTGTTTTGACGTGTGAGGCTGCCGGTGGGACGATCGACGCTGCGCTCGATTTCGCGGTCGGCATCGAACTCGTCCACAACGCCTCGTTGGTTATCGATGACATCATCGACGACGCTGATCTCCGCCGGGGCGTTGCGAGTGCGTGGACTGCGTTCGGGTACGGGCCGGCGATTATCGCAAGCGATGGTCTGCTCGGGGAAGCGTTTGATCTCTTTTCGGTGAACGAAAGCGCCATGCGGGTCGTCTCAGAGGCGATGGTCGAACTCGGTGAGGGCGAAGCGTCGGAACTCGTCGACCGTCCTGAGACGGAGTCCGAGTACATGGATCTCGCGCGCCGGAAAACCGGTGCCCTGTTCCGCGCTGCCGCCGAGCTCGGTGCGATCGCTGCCGCCGCCGATCCGTACACTGTCGAGGCGTTCGGTCAGTACGCCGAACGCGTGGGGGTGGCGTTCCAGATCCGTGACGACGTGCTCGACGCCACCGCCAAAACCCAATCGTTGGGGAAACCCGTCGGACAGGACGCCGCCATGGAACGACCCTCTCTCGTCCAGATCGCTGATCTCTCCCCCGAACAAGCCAACCAGCGCGCGTACGAACAGGCCGAAGCCGCTATCGACGCGCTCACGACGGCTGACGTAGACACCGATACCACGCCACAAAGCAGACAAGCACTTGAGTATCTCCACGATCTCGCGGAGTTCGTCGTGACCCGCGAACGATAACGATAACAATCACTTGATCGCCCTCAACGGAGCGGTTGAAACCAGACGGCTGCGACCAACAGCGCGAGAAAAACGTACGTCCCGCGGATGAGGATCATCGTCGCTAGTTCTGCGTGTCGCTGGTGTGCTACCCACGCGATTCCGGCGAACACGAACACAGCGACAGCACTGCTGGGAGGCACGATCGGCGTCAGGACGCTTCCGCCGATGACGATCGCAAGCCCCAGCGCCATAAGCACCGTGGCGAGCCGGCGAGCGCGAGCGTGGCCGACGACGACCGCCACGGTTCGCTTGTCGATCGACCGGTCGTATTCATAATCGGTCGCGTCGTCGATGATCTTGATCCCCGACAGCACCACCAGAAACACGATCGCGTACACGATCGGCGTCGCTGATAGCGCCGCTGCTTGGGCGTAGTAGCCGCCAAGGATGGTGGTACTGATGCCAAGCGGGTAGCCGACCGTCGCACTCACGGGGTGGGTATCGAGCTGTGGAGCGTGGAAATAAGCGATAAGCCACCCTGGAAGCGCGAGCAACGCGGCGACTGAATCGACAACAGTAGCGAGCACCGCCAGCCCGATGAAGACGAGCGTGGACGCCCCCCACAGCGCGAGCCGACAGCCCCAAGCGGTCAACGGATGGCTCTCATCCTCACCCCGCAGATAGAAATCCACGTAACCGTCCTTGACGTGGGCGGTGTACAGCTCACAGAAAACGATCCCGCCGTGAAGCACAGCGATCCACGGCGTCAGCTCCGAGGCTAACACCGCTCCGAATGCGCTGGCCGCCACTGCCGGCAGCATAAACACCGGATGGATTTGTGAGCCGAGCGCGCGGAGCGTAGCGCTCGCCCCGCTTCCGTGGCGTGTGACACCCATACGTATCGGGTGAACACCGCTTACAATAAGCTATCGGGAAACTATTCGTTTATTGTTTAGAAATATTCACACAATATGTTGTCAATAGTTGTACGAATGTCTGATAACGGGAATTGAATGAGACAGCGTAGTGTCGTATAATGTCATCGAATAATTAATACGATCGTATTAATTATCATCGTATATGGATCAGAAAACGAGGCTGGTAAAGAGATACAAATCGGCTGGTGGGATACTACTCACACTGCTTTCTGCGGTCATCGGTATTGGCGCAGTAATTCGAGGGCAGCTATTGATTGGTGTTATTTTGATATGTGTTCTATATTATATACATATACAGTTCGAAAACGAAAACTACGATCGGATCGTTCCGGTAGTAGTCGGGTGGGCGACAGTAATCGTTTCATATTTTTCGCCAAACAACAAATTGGCGATCAGTGGTATCGCGGGCGTCGCTGTGTATATGGCGTTAACGTATCCGCGCGCAACGTGATTGTCAAACAGAAATTAGATCTTCAGACCGTCAAACAGGTGGTTGTGCTGCAGTCGTGAGTACAGACGACCGCCAGTCCGTCTCCGCCTCAGTGCTGGCTCGTCCGACGCACTGAGATCTCGACATCGAATCCGGTTCCGGGAACGTGGAACGCCCTGTCAGCGCGGTGAACCCGCCGTGCCCCGCGAACGAACAACACGACCGCACAGACGACCGTCGCGATCCCGGCGATCCGAACCGGATCGGCAAGCGCCCACAAAACGAGGGGGGCAGTCAGCGCCAACCCGAACAAGGCGAGCAACGACGGAGTGTCGTACACGAGTGGGTAGTCTGTCGGGCGATTCTGCGATGAAGGTGGTTGTGGTGGCATCATGGTGTGTTCCAAGCGAACCAGCACCGGCATCGGTGTGATCCGCCTCTCAATCAGACATTCATTGTCCACATACAAAAAACTTCAGTTTCTTGATTGGAATTGAGAAATGATAACACGAGCCGTGACAATTCCTGAACCCCCATGATTTAGCATGCTCATCGGATTTTTCATGATAGTTCGGGGGCAGTACACTCGGTATGTCTATTTAACACCAGAAATCAATCATTACCGATAGTGTGGTACTGTACCGTATGCGATCAGTTTGAGCGACGCAAAACAGGGCGACAGTCTGAAGGAGAAGCGGTCGTCCACCGATGGCCGTGGGACAGACGGGCTACCGGACGGTGATGGTTGCGTCACCCATGCGTTCGAGGGCGACTTTGATCTGTTCGACGCCAGTGGCATACGAGATACGCGCGTGGCCGCTGCCACGATCACCGAACGCTTCACCAGGAACGACAATCACGTCCCGATCGAGCACCGCGTCGATCCAGCCCTCGGGCACCGCCGGCATCGCGTAGAACGCCCCATATGGGGTTGGTGTGTCGAGACCGATGTCGTCGAGACCATCAAGCAGCACATCCCGGCGCTCTTCGAACGCAGACACCATCCGATCAACCACACCCTGCGGTCCAGTGAGCGCGGCGCGTGCGGCGTATTGGGCGGGTGCGCTCGCACACGCCTGAACGTACTGATGGACGCGCAACATCCGTTCGATGCGTTCATGACTGGCGGCGACCCAGCCGAGCCGCCAGCCGGTCATGGAGTACGCTTTCGAGCAGGCATTGACGACGACCACGTTGTCCTGTTCGGTGAACGCCATCGGAGAGTGGTGTTCGCCGTCGAAGACGATCCGCTCGTACACTTCATCCGAAAGGCACAGCACGTCGTGTTCGTCAGCAATTCGCGCGAACGCACGCATGTCGTCCGCCGATTGGACCGCGCCCGTCGGGTTCGCCGGACTGCAGACGATGAACGCCGCGGTATTCTCAGTGATCGCTGCCTCGACGGTGTCGGGATCCATCGTCAGATCGTCCCGAAGACCGACCGGTTTGGGCGTTCCGTCCGCGAGGTGCGTGAGTGCTTCATAGGAGACGAACCCCGGATCGGGAATGATGACTTCCTGCCCGGGATCGACGTGGGCCTCTAAGGCGAGATGGAGGGCTTCGCTCCCGCCCGCAGTGGCGATCACGTTCGCCGGATCGACAGTGAACCCGTTGTCTCGCTCGTGCTTGTCAGCGATCGCTTCCCGGAGTGACTGGAGTCCTTTGTTCGAGGTGTAGCCGTCGACCGTTCCGGCCTCAATGGCGTCGGTGGCGGCGTCTCGCACGTGATCAGGCGTTGGGAAATCTGGCTGCCCGATTCCGAGATTGATCGCGTCCTCACCGGCGGACTCGAACACTTCCCGAATGCCGCTGATCGACACTGCTTCGACACGCGATGAAAACCGTGGCATGTCTCGTAGCCAGCACCGCGTGGATATATGAGTAGTGTGGTACTCACTCTCAGGCGACGATCGGACGCAACTCAGTTCCGGCGGCACCGTTCTCGAAATTTGCCGTACTCCGCCGCACTCAGTCCGGCCCGCCCGAGCGTTCGATCGTGCGCGTCGCTCCCGCCCGTAACGACGAGATCGTTTTCCCGGATCGTCCGCTCGACTGGGCGGAGATCAACGTCGCGCCCGTAGTCGTAGTGATACTCAACACCATCGAGGGCGGCCGTCACTGACAGCGCCCGTTCTCGGTCGTCGTACCGCAACGGATGCGCGAGACTCACCAGCCCACACGCGTCCGCCAGCAGCGCGCGCCCGCGCTCGAACGACGGGACGCTCCGGGGAACGAAGCAGGGACAGTCGTCACCGATCAGCTGATCGAACGCGGCGTGGTAGTCGCAGTCGATCGCGCTCCGTTCGATAGCGCGGGCAACGTGTGGCCGGCCCACGCCGGGTTGTAGGTCGAGATCGAGCGCTACGCCCGTCCGGCGTTCGACGCGTTCAACGATCTCTTTGGCGCGCTCGATGCGGTCTTCCTGTAATCGGTTTACCTCTGCACGGAGCGCCGCAGTGGGACGGACGCCGTACCCAAGGAGATCGATCTGTTGTCCGTCTTCTTCTACCCGGAGTTCGATCCCGTGGATGACCGTCACGCCGTCGATCTCGGTGACGGGAGCGTCTAACGACGGAGCGAACCGGTCATGATCGGTGATCGCAACGACGCTTACGCCGTCCATGGCGGCTGCTTGTGGAACGGCGTCTGGTTCCAGTTCCCCATCCGAGTTCGTCGTGTGCACGTGCAAATCGGCAACGACCATACACACCCTACTATCTCCAGAACCAATACCACGACTCCTTAATCATCTTTAATGGAATTAATGGGACATGATGAATTCATACTGAACGTTTATGATGGTTTGGAAAGTGATCTGTGGTATGCGGCTATTCACCGATGCCAACGAGCGGTTCGAGACCCATAGCTACCCGGCGACGACGCGGGAATTGATCGATGAGTACGGCGATCTCGAACTGGCGTTACCCAACGGGAGCGAGACGATCGAAGCGGCGCTCTCGCGGGTCGGGAACGAGACGTATCCCGACGCTGAAGCCGCCAGATTGGCTATCTACGGTGCGGTGAGCGACAAAGCGATCGGTCGTAAGTATTACTCCGACCGCGACCCCTCCGCTCCCGGCGAGCGGGGTCACGACCAGCTCTCTTTTTGAACTAGCTACAGATCGGGAAGGAGGCTTTTGGTGGAGACGGTGATCGACACCGTCGGCTGATACGCGTAGTACGTATCTCCATTCTTCGGTCGATACTTGAATAGATACTGCCAGTCATCCGGTGGGGAACGCCGCTTGACCGTCTTATTGCTACTGTTGTTCCGCTGGGTAGGGGTGACAGACGGCGGTCGCCTCATGCTGTTTTGCTGTAACTGGTACGTTCCTTCGGTTGTGATCAGATCGCCGCGAACGGTGTACTCCCGCGTGAGCGGGTCACCGGGTGAGAGCGTCTGTGTGATCGGCTGGCCTTGCAGACTCATGCTCCGGGACCACCCAGTGACGGAGATGTCCACGTTGTCGGTTTCGTCATACCGATCCGACAACAACTGGATCTCGCCGTACTGATCGCCTTGACGCCCGAACACCGGAACGCCGAACGGCCACAGGTCCGTGGTGCGGATCTGGAGCGGCGTCTCCCCTGTGTTCTCAAGGGTGAGCGTCAACGTTGCTGGCCCATCAATCGTAACATCACGGTTGGAGAGCGTCGCGTCGATCCGGAACGGATCGTCAGTCTGTTCGATGTCGGGTTCCGAGAGGGTGTATTCGTTCTGGCCGAGACAGCCCGCCATTCCGAGCATCGACGCGCCGATCGCGCCCAGCAGCGTGCGTCGTTTCATCGAACCCCCTCCGTCGTGGCCCGTACGGAGTCGTGCGTGTACGCGACGAAGATGTCCTCAATCGAAGCGTCTTCATCCGCGTCGATGTTCGCCCTGAGTTCATCCAGAGTGCCCTCCGCGATGAGCCGTCCGTTGTGGAGGATACCGATCCGGTCACAGACGAGTTCGACCTGTCCGAGGATGTGGCTCGAAAAGAACACTGCCGTGTCCCGTTCGCGTTCTGCCTGAACGATATCCCGAACCGTGCGGACGCCGTGGGGATCGAGTCCTGTAAACGGCTCATCGAGGATGAGCAGCTCCGGCTCACCGACGAGCGCCATGGCGAGCGCCAGCCGTTGTTTCATGCCTTGTGAGAACGTTCCAGCCGGCTCGTTGATCACGTCGGTAAGTCCGACCCGTTCGAGCAGCCGTTCGGGATCGTCATCCACACCCTTCGTGTCGATCACAAACTGCAGGTGACGACGAGCCGACAGCTTGTTGTACGTGCTGTACTGATCCGGAAGGTTGCCGATCTTGGCACGAACCTCCGCGCCGTCGGTTTGGGGATCCTGTCCGAGGACGCGCGCCGTTCCTTCGGTCGGTCGCTGGTAGTCAAGCAGCATACTGATCGTCGTGGACTTTCCGGCCCCGTTCGGCCCGAGAAAGCCGTACGTCTCGTCGTCTTTTACCGTGAGAGAAAGATCGTCAACAGCCACGGTGTTGTCAAAGCGTTTCGTTACACCACGGAGTTCAATGCTGTTATCACTCATAGCACATCACCTCGTGTAAACCGCAGCCACGCAAGCCCGATCGGGACGACAGCCCAGAGAGCTAAAACGAGTAGTCCGATGGCCTCGTGCAGGTAGACCGGCGGATCCTGTAGCGCCGTCTCGACGATCGTCGATCCACCCATCCCGGAGGCGAACTGGGTTTGCTGAATCACGCCGATGTACCCCCGTGCGGCGTTGCCGACGCCCAGCGTCCAGTTGGTGAGAACAGTGTAGGCGTTGCCCGGTGCCAGACGGAGCAACAGGAAATACGATTCGCCGGGGGCAAACGTTTGGACACCGCCACCGGTGGCAGTGTTAGCACCAGCGCCAGTGACCATACCGTTCACCCAGTGAACGATCGATCGCCAAAACGCGAACAGCGGGAGATACAGCCCCGCAAAAACGCCCACAGTTGCGGTGATGGCTCGCCGGGTAACCGCTGAGATCGCCGTGGCGATCGACACGAGCACGAGTACGTACAATAACGTCGTGAGCACCACGGCAACGAATCGCAGCGGCGAAAACAGCCCGTATCGCACGAGACCGTAGCCGCCGAGCGCGAGACACGCCACAAGTACCGACGCGCCCAGCCCAACTGTCCGACCAGCGATCTTTCCGAGGAGCACGTCGGTTCGTGTCAGCGGCAGCCCTAACGGGATTTTCAGGCTTCCGGACCGCCGTTCTTTGATGATTGAACGGTAGCTCAACAACAACACTCCCAGTGGAAGCAACAGTGTCGCGAAGTTCTGTATGTACGCGATCGTGATGTCAGAACCGACGCCTTGATAGCCGACGTAGCTCGGTTGATACCCAAAGTACACGAGCAACAACGTGAACAACCACGTTCCTTTATACCGAACGATCCCGCGAAACTCCTTGCGGGCAAGCGGAAACCAACGCATACGCTGATATCTCAATAACGTGTTATAATTGTTTCCATCTGCTAATATAGAGCAAGGAGCGTTACGTTAGTCGAAATGTAAGGAACAGTCTCACACCCATACCAACGAGTGATCCAAGCCAAGTGGTAATTCGCCCACAGCATAACCTTCGATCGAGCCGTTCGGCCGCGCCCGGAAAACGACGCTCGGTGTATGGGGAAGTCGTGGCTGTTCACCCGTGATGGCGTTCCACTGGTCGTCTCGGAACGAGGAACAATCAACGAGCAGCACCGCGTCGGGGTGAGCATCGAGCTGATCGTCGGTTTTGTTCCGAGCAGTTTGTTCAAGTGCCCCGATTGGCGTGTCGATAGTTCGGCGGGTCGGCGGGCGGGGACGGGTGACTTCAACGAGCACGTCCTCGTCAGGCACCCGGAAATCGAGCGCGTAACCGCTGTCCAGTTGGATTTCCGGAATAAACGTGTGACCCGACGCGTCAAGGAGTTTCGCGGCGGTGAACTCACTCATCGCGGCGCTCATCCGTACGAGATCGACGTGGGTGCTCGTCCCAATCTTCCCGGCCATCGTTTGCCGGTACTGATCGAGGACACCCGTGTGCAGGATCTCCTCATAGAAGTTCAGCGCCATATCGCGCCCCGCGTCAGGGAAGCCAGCGGCGTGATCCCGGAAGAACGCGCGGGTGCTCTCCCGCCCGTCTTTCGAATGAAACACGGGGAGGAAAAACCAGCTAAGATGTGGATAATCCACTAGCCACGGCTCTTGATCGTGAAGATCGGAGAGGAGTTCGTCGTGTGCCCACCGAGAGAGACCGTTCGGAACGGTTTCGAATCCGACCTTATCAGTCTTCCAGAGCGTTTCTGGCGTCTCGGTGTTTCCCAGCCAGTACCCGATATGGGGTGCTCCCGGTGCTGTTCGCCACGCGAACAACGCGAAATCACCGTTATCCATGTCGATTCGACACCCTTCGAACGCTTCAGGAACAGACGATCGACTGAGCGTTGCACCGAACGTCGAATCGAGCGGCGCGAGAAGTTCGCGCCGAACACGGTCGATCGACCACGAGGATGTCGATACTCGAAACCGTAGCGGACCTGCCACAGTACCTTTTGCTTCCCGAGGAGTTTATCGATTCCGCTCCCATTGCCGAATCGTCCGTGTATTGTTCGCTGTACTACGTACGCTCGTCAATCAGCCCACGTTAACAGTTTTCATTTTTAACCAATACCACCGTTACATTGATAAGCTTCAATTGATAACTATTATTCACACCATGTCAATGGGTGCCTTTGACGAGGATGAGTACGAACGTCGTGAAGCGAAAAACGGCGTCGTCGACGCCGATTTCGACGATGAGCGGGTGGAGTACCGCGGAACGCTCACGTATGACTCTGGTGACTCTACGGAGGGACTCCTCGATCAGTTCAAGCAGATCAAATCGAAATAGTATCCTCGATCTCCGCGATCCGACGTGTCAACAGGAGGATTGACACACCGGTGACGATGGCGACAGCAGCGACGTGAGCGATGAGTGCGGCTGCAAGCACGGGTTGCCGGGGCAAAAACGGGAGTAACAGGAGTTGGAGAACGCCGAACGTAACGTTTTCAGTGTCGGCCCGACGGAGGGCACGGGCGGTTTGTGCGTCGAACCGGGAGTAGTACCGCCACGACCGCCACAGTGCTGTGACGGAAGTCCACCAGCCAGTGCCAACGCGGTAGCAGACATCCCAAAGGATGAGCAACAGCAGATACACGACGACAACCGGCGGGTTGGGTCCGATGAGTCGGGTGATGAGACGGGAGTCGTCGAAAACGAACAGGTGTGTAACGACCGCGACGAATGCGAGTACGCCTAGCACGACTTCGACGCTCGATCCGAACAGGAGCCGGCGGTACGTTTCGGGGATGGCTTGACCGCGGACCAACGTGGAGATTCGGAGCATCTCGATGCTTCCGATCGCAGCGACGAGCACCGCCGCCGTTCCGGCGACGACCGCCGACCACAGGTCGTAGTACCACGCCAACAGCACGACGCCCACCTCGAAAACACCGAGTTGGATGGTTATCGCAACCGGTCTCGACAGATTGATTCCGGGAAGGGCAGTGACAATACTCTCATACACCCACGTCTCACCGAATTCGATTTCCTCGTCAGTCATCACTGGTTTTGGGGATCGTCGGAATGGATCGTCCGTTCGAGCGCCATCGTAAACGGGGTCCGGTCGATCGGAACTAGCGACTGGATGCGGGTATCGGTGACGACGACTGGATCATCCAGTCCATCAAGGAGCGGGGTGACGATGCGGTGGGAGACACCGGTCAGTAACGCCACGCTGCGTCCGGAAAACAGAGCGGAATCGACAGGGAGCGTCACGATTATCGGTGCTCGGTGCTGCGTTGCGCGTCCGATCCGAATCAGTATCTCTCGGTAGGTGAGCACGTCCGGCCCACCGATCTCGAACGTGTCATCGGCAGTTTCGGGCACTGAGAGCACGCCGGTGAGGTATTCGATAGCGTCGTCGACAGCGATCGGTTGACACCGCGTGTCGATCCCTTTTGGAGCGATCAGAACGGGATACCGTTCACCGAGCTGCCGAAGGATTTCATAGCCTGCGCTGCCGTTTCCGACGATAATCGCGGCCCGGAGTGTCGTCAGATCGTACGTACCTCTCTTAAGGATTCGCTCGACTTCACGGCGGGATCGAAGATGGTTCGACAGCCGGCTCTCGTTCGAACCGAGTCCACTCAGATACACGACACGCTCGATGTCGGACTCACTCGCTGCGCGGACGAAGTTACGCGCTGCACTCCGGTCGCGTTCCGCGAACGAGCTGCTGTCCCGCATCGAATGGACGAGGTAGTACGCGGCCGCAACGTCCGACAGTGCGTGCTCGAAGTTCTCATCGAGCAGATCGCCCTGCATGACTGTCACGCCTGCAGGGGGGTCGTATCGGTGTCGGTCACGGACGAGCGCAACCACGTCGTGTCCGTCGTCGAGCAGCGCGGGCACCAGACGGCTGCCGACGAATCCGGTTGCCCCGTGACTAGCACGCGCATATTCGAGCCATGCACTCACACCGCATAAATGTCGACGCGTCGACCGTCGTCGTTTCGGGCACCGCGGAGCGATACCGACAGCGTATCCTCGTTTCCAGTTGACGGTAGCACATGAACGTTATCGCCCACGGCGGAGCGGGCGGAGCAGCGGAGCGTCCTGAACAGCGTCAGTCGGTGTTAGAACAGGCGGTTACAGCCGGAGAACGCGCCACAACGCCGGTGGATGCGGTCATTGAGACGGTGAAGCGACTGGAGTCATCGCCCCGGTTCAACGCCGGCGTCGGCGGGGCGATCCAATCGGATGGCGTCGTCCGGACCGATGCTGGTGTGATGCGCAGCGACCGGGAGGTGGGCGCGGTCTGCTCAATGTCCGGCGTCGAACACGCCAGCGAGGCTGCTCGCGTCGTCATGGAGGAGACACCCCACGTTCTCCTCGCGGGCGAGCACGCCGTCGCGCTCGCGGACGCGTTCGATATCACGACTGACAGTGATCTCCGGAGTGAGCAGGCCACCGACGACTGGGCCGATCTCGACGGTCCTGCCAGTAACGCCATCACCGATCAGTTGGCGTTCGTCCGCGACCAGTTCGACGGCACTGACACCGTCGGAGCGGTTGCGACCGACGGCGACCGGATTGCGACCTGTACCGCGACCGGCGGACGGTGGTGTGCGCTCGCCGGCCGCGTGGGGGACGTGCCGCAAGTCGGCTCCGGGTTTTACTGTACACACGCTGGCGGGGCGAGCGCGACCGGTGAAGGCGAGGAGATCGTCCGGGTGACGCTTGCCCGGCGCGCGGTCGACCATCTCGAACTCGGACGAGAGCCACAGGACGCCGCCGAGCTCGCCATCGAGGAGCTTGAAGATCTCACGGGCGGCAGAGCGGGGATCATCGTCATGGCACCAGACGGCTCAGTCGGACGCGCGTTCAACACGGAGATGATGCAGACAAGCGCAACAGACGACTGACACCCCTCCCACAATGATACCACGTACGGAGTCAACGACCATCCCATCGAGCAAGCGGCTTTTTTGCCCCATCTTTTTTCCGGGAG
>NZ_RRCH01000016.1 GCF_003862495.1 Halocatena pleomorpha
AGCGGTAGCGAAGCTACCCGAGCGGAAAAAAGGTGGCTGTTCATATTTCTGATACGATTCGACACCGTTACATGTCTCTGTTGCGTTCCCAATCATGGGTTTTCGCTTACGGCTGAGAACCCTGCGTCGGGTGGTACCAGCACCCGGCGCGTTCAACACGAACGCACACGCCCCACGGCGCACGCAAGCGTTCTCATTTACTGTTCGTTACCCCTTCACACATAAAGGTACTGATGTAATGTATGCTGTTATGTCAGTAAAACAACTTCTGAACGCTGCTACTCCCGAGTGCCGCGTAGGACCGTTCCGGCCGGCACATCCTCGGTGACAGTGACGTTCGCGCCGACCACGGCGTTCTCCCCGATCTGTACGCCTGGCAACACGACCGCGCTGGCACCGACGAACGCGCCGGGTTCGATCACGATCTCCTTGAACACGTCGTTGCGGTGTTCCATGCCCTCGCCGGTGAGATCGTGGGTAACGCCGACGACCGAGGCGTTCGGGCCGATCTGGACGTGATCACCGACTTGAGCGTTCTCGACGTACGTGTTGGCGTTGATGTCTACAGAGTCACCGATATCGGACTTCTTGATCGAAACGCGCTCGTAAATGCGTGAATCCGAGCCGATAGACGAATCGTGAACCGTGACGTACTCGCGGATCTCGACGGAAGACTCCTGAGCAAGCGTCGTGTGTTCGAGTTCGGCCGTTTCGTGAATGCTCATACAACAGCGTCGATGGGCAGGTGAGGTAACTCTGTCCGATTACTTGCCTTCGAATTCGGGTTCACCGTCGCCCATGAACGCCGTGATGCCCTCCATGAGATCGTCGGTACCGATGAGATGGCCGAACGCTTGGGCTTCGATTTCGAGACCGGCGTCAGTGTCCTCCCAGCCACGCAACATCGCCTTTTTCGTGAACCGCGTCGCAACCGGCGGGCCAGCGGCGAGATCGGCAGCGAGTTCGAACGCCCGATCTTCGAGATCCTCGTTCGAGACGACTTCATTCACGAAGCCGTACCCTTCCATCGTTTCGGCTTCGTACTGCTCGGCAGTGAGGATGATCTCTTTGGCCCGTCCCTCACCGACGATGTGCTGGAGGCGCTGCGTGCCGCCCCAACCCGGCAACAGCCCGAGATCGAGTTCGGGCTGACCGAATTTCGACCGCTCGGAGGCGACGCGCATGTCAGCACACATCGACATCTCCATCCCGCCGCCGAGGCAGTAGCCGTCGATTCCGGCAACGACCGGCAGGGAACTGGATTCAAGTTTGCCATACACTTGTTGGCCCGTCCGCGAGAGTTCGATCGCTTGGAGCGGTTCGGCGCTCGCGGCCATCGATTGCACGTCTGCACCGGCGGAAAAGGCCTTGTCGCCTTCGCCAGTGATGAGAATCGCGCGCACATCGTCGTCATCTTCGAACGTTTCGACCGCCTGCTCAAGCTCCTCCAACAGTTCGATGTTGACGGTGTTCATCCGGTGTGGACGGTCGAGCACGATGTGACCGACCATCTCGCCGGGGTACTCGACGCGGATCATCTCGTAGCTCACGGCGTCGTCGGCTTCCACCTGATCGTAAAAGCCACCCGCATCAGCGTGGCTTCGCAGGCCATCGGAGACACCGTACCGGTCGGCACCGGTTTCCTCGTGCAGTTCATCAAGCGTGTCAACGAGCGTGTCGAGTCCGGCGTCGTCAGCGAGCTTCGCGGGACCCTCAGGGTAGCCGGCACCGAGCATTACGGCCTCGTCGATGTCCTCTGCGGGAGCCACGTCGTCACCGACGAGATTGCCGACTTCGTTGGCCATCACGGCGAGCAAGCGGTGTTCGATCGCCTCGCGTCCGGCGTCGGTGGGAATCTGCGCCCCGTCACCGTCTTCGTACTCATAGAAGCCCACGCCGCTCTTTTTGCCGTAGCGCTCCTCTTCGACGACCGTCTCCAGCAACGGGGCTGGTTCGTAGGCGTCCCCGAGCACGTCGTGCATGTATTCGAGAACGTGGTAGGTCACGTCGTTGCCGACCTGATCACCGAGTTCGAACGCACCCATCGGCAGCCCGATGTCGAATTTTACCGTGCTGTCGATTTCGGCTTTGGTTGCAACGTCTTCGGACACCATCCAGCACGCCTCGTTCATCAGCGGCACGAGAATGCGGTTGACGATGAACCCCGGCGTGTCCTTGCGCACGCGAACAGGCGTTTTGTCGAAGGAGTCAGCGAGATCCTCGATCACCGAGAGCGTCTCGGTGTCGGTGTGCTCACCGGAGATGACTTCGACCAGCTGCATCCGCACCGGCGGATTGAAAAAGTGCATCCCACAGAACCGCTCGGGGCGCTCGGTCACCTCCGAGAGATCAGTGATCGAAAGCGATGAGGTGTTGGTCGCAAAGATCGCCTCCTCAGAGGCGTACTCCTCGACTTCCCCGTACACGTCCTGTTTGATCTCCATCTGCTCGGGCACCGCCTCAATGACGACATCCGCGTCGTCGACGGCCTCCTCGACATCAACCAACGGCGTGATCCGGTCGAGTGCGGCGTCTGATTCTTCCTCGCTGATCCGATCGTTTTCAGCGAGTTTGCCGAGACTCCACTCGATCTGCTCGTAGCCGTTCTGTACGAACTCCTCTTTGATATCCCGAAGCGCTACCGTATACCCCGAAAGCGCGGCGACTTCAGCGATACCGTGGCCCATGTTCCCGGCACCGAGCACTGCGATCGTCTCGATATCATCTACGTCCATGACGGTTAATGAGTCCATGGCTGCGGTGTTCAACGTTTCCCATTGGCCGTGTAACAACCGTTTATGGGTTTATCACCTGCGCAAAATTGTTATGTTTTAACCACTGCGAGGGAAGGGCATGGACTTCGAGTTATCCGATGAACAAGAGCAGATCAGAGAGGAAGTCAGTCGGTTCGCAGAAAACGAGGTCAAACCCGTCGCGCAGGAGTACGACGTAGAAGAGAAGTTCCCCTTCGATGTTCTCGAAGCGGCCACGGAGATGGGTCTCAACGGTGCGAACATCCCAGTGGAGTACGGTGGTGCTGGCTACAGCGCACTTGATACAGCAATCATCATCGAGGAACTGTTCGCCGCCGATCCCGGAATCGCCCTATCGATCACGGCGACGACCTTCGGCAGTGACGCGCTCATCGAATACGGAACTGAAGACCAGAAAGAGCGGTTCCTCGAACCGATCGCTACCGGGGAAGCCATCATGGGCGCGGCGATCTCCGAACCCGACACTGGTTCGGATGTCTCCTCAGTATCGACCAGTGCGGAAAAGGACGGCGACGAGTGGGTGATCAACGGGAACAAGATGTGGATCACCAACGGTTCGGTGGGCGATTTCTTCGTCGCCATGTGTGAAACCGATCCGGAGGCGGAGGGCCGGTACAATGGCTTCTCTCAGATCATCGTCGAATCCGATCGTGACGGCTTCACAAGCGAGAAGATCACCGGCAAGCTCGGGATTCGAGCGAGCGACACGGCCGAACTCATCTTCGATGACGTGCGCGTTCCCGAGGAGAACCTCGTCGGAACGCGCGGGATGGGTTTCCTCCAACTCATGCAGTTTTTCGACATCACCCGGACGATGGTCGCTGCTCAGGGTATCGGTATCGCAAAGGGAGCCTGCGAGCGGGCGCTCGATTACGCACAGGAACGCGAACAGTTCGGGCGTGAGATCGGGGACTTCCAAGCGATCCAGCACAAACTCGCGGATATCCACACCCGTACCGAAGCTGCCCGACAGCTCACGTACAAGTCCGCCTGGAGCGTCGAGAACTCTGACGAACAGCTCACGACGCTCGCGTCGATGGCCAAGGAGTTCGCTTCCCGCGTCGCTGTCGACGCCGCGAACGAAGCCGTCCAGATCCACGGTGGCTCGGGCTACGTCAACGACTTCGATGTCGAACGCCTCTACCGCGACGCCAAGATCACCCAGATCTACGAGGGCACCTCTGAAATCCAGAAGAACATCATCGCCCGTGAACTGATGGACAAGGGATTCTGAGCCGCCCGATCTGTCGACCATCCCACTACTTGGATCGTCCGGCAATCGCGCCACAACCTTCTTCTCTTGAGGCCGTGTGTGACCGCTCCCGTGCTGTCCCGATGTGCTGCGTGCGCATAGACCTCTCGACACCGTGATGCTTAATATATAACACTATGTATGGTATTGTATGGCACCCGGAATGGCGGTCCCGGATCCGACACTCGTTCGACTGGTGTTAGCGGGTGCACTCGGGTTGTTCCTCGGACTCGAACGGGAGTGGTCTCATCGATCGGCAGGCGTCCGGACGTTTTCGCTCATTTCGTTGTTGGGAGCGGTGTTCACCGTACTCGATCGATCGTGGTTGTTGGTGCTCGGTGGCGTCTTGATCGTCGTACAAGGCAGCGTGCTCGCCCTACGAGGATTGCTCAGTGCAGAGGATGGGTTCTCACTCACGACGGCGGTATCGATGCTGGTGGCCTACGGCGTCGGTGTGCTCGTCGGTTCGGGGTTGCTGTTGGCGGGCGTAACAGTTGCGATCCTCTCATCGCTGTTACTCGTGTTGAAGCGAGAGCTACACGATTTCGCGTGGGGACTCACCAAGGCAGAACTGCGCTCAGCAGTGGAGTTCGGCGTGTTGGCGTTCGTCGTCTATCCGATCCTGCCAGCAGGGGAAATGACGGTGGATCTCGCCGGATTGGCGATCCAAGTCGAACCGCGCGTAGTGTGGCTGCTCGTTGTGAGCGTTGCGGCGATCGGTATCGCTAACTACGCAATCGTCAGATCGTACGGCGGACGAGGAATCGTCGTCACCGGCTTTTTCGGCGGGTTAGTCTCTTCGACCGCCGTCGTCGGTGCGATGATCGATCACGTTCGCCAACACGAACACGCCGTTTCCTACGCCGTCGCGGCGATTCTCTTGGCGAACGCGGCGATGGCGCTGCGAAATCTGGCGATCGTAGTGGTGTTCGCTGACGATCGGTCACCGGTGTTCGGACTCGTCATCCCGTTGGGTGCTGTCGTTCTCAGCAGCGTCATCATCGCTGGACTCACGGCAGACTGGGCCCAGCGGATCGATCTCGATCTCGACAGCCCGTTTTCACTCCGGAACGCGCTCGGATTCGGTGCGCTGTTCGCGGTGGTGTTGGTTGGCAGCGCGATCGCCAAAGCACTGTTCGGTGACGCTGGATTCGTGATCGCGGCCCTGCTCGGTAGTCTCGTATCGAGCGCCGGAGCCACCACATCCGCGGTTGTTCTGTACAACGGCACTGTGATCGGGGCGAACACGGCGATCCTTGCCGTGTTGGGAGCCACCCTCGTGAGCATTCTCGTGAAAGCCGCGCTCACGTTTGCCGGTCCGTCTCGGTCGTTTGGCTACCGGGTGGCGGCGTGGAGCACCGCGCTCACGGTGCTCGGCGTCGGGATCGGTCTCCTGTTCATCTGAGAACCCCGCTTACTGACCATCGACCGATAGCCACGGGAACTGAACGAGAACCTCGTTATGGGTGGTGATCACAACCAAGGCACGCTATCGCAAATACTGCACGAAACCCAATCCATTATTTACCCATGGGAAACCAACGCGGAGCATGAACCGAGAGACGGCGACCCCGACGGTTCGATCGATGCCGGGCGAGCGGGCACGCGAGTGGGCACAGCGCCATCATCAGCACGCGGCACCGAGCACGTACGTGTATGATTTCGTGTGGGATCCGGATGCGGCGGCAGTCGGACCGTTCTGTACCGACATCGACGGCAACGTTCTCATGGACTTCACGAGCCACGTCGGTGCGGCACCGCTGGGGTACAACGATCCCGAGATCGTTGAACGGCTTCGGGAGTTCGATCTCGTTGATCCACTGACAATCGCGGGACAGGATTTCTACGTCAGCGGTGAGAACGTCGGTGAACGGGGACTTCCCGGCCCAACCGAGTTGATGGAACGTCTCACGGAACACACCGCTCATTACGGGCTGGATACGGTGTTTCTCTCGAATTCGGGTGCGGAGGCGGTCGAGAACGCGATCAAGATCTCATACGACCACACGCGAGGCAGATACGGAATCACGTTCGAAGGAGCGTTCCACGGTCGGACGCTCGGGGCGCTGTCGCTCAACCGCTCGAAAGCCGTTCACCGACGACGCTACCCGGAACTCGCGGGCGTTCACGAGCTGCCGTTCTGTACGGACACCGACGTTGACACCGAACACGGATGTGGCTGTGGCTTTTTCACCGATGACGGGTCGAAACTCCGGACGCTCCTCGATCCCGAACGGGGGCACGTCGCCGCTGACGAGGTGGCGTATCTCATCGTGGAACCCGTGCAGGGTGAAGGTGGCTATCGGATTCCGAACGAGGCGTTCATGTCGGAGATCGAAGCGGTCTGTGCGGAGCACGACCTCCTCCTCGTCGCTGATGAGATTCAAGCCGGTGTCGGTCGCACCGGCGAGATGTGGGGGTCGGATCACTTCTCGATCGAACCGGACATCATTGCCAGCGCGAAGGCACTCCGAGTCGGGGCGACGATCTCCCGATCGGAGGTGTTCCCCGACGAGCAAGCCCGTATCTCCTCGACATGGGGCGCGGGGGACATCCTCTCGGCTGCACAGGGCGTGTTTACGCTCGAAGCGATCGAGGAGCGGAACCTGCTCAGGAACGCGACAGAACGCGGAAGACAAGCCAGAGAACGACTCGAAGACGCCGATATCGACGGCGTCGTGGACGTGCGAGGGATCGGGCTGATGCTCGCGGTGGAATTCGAGACGAAACAACGCCGCGAAAAGGTCATCGAGGCCGCGCTCAAACGCGGCCTGCTCACACTCGGCTGTGGGCACAAAACGCTCCGGTTGCTCCCACCACTCAACGTTACCGAACGGGAAATCGATCTCGCGTGTGATCTTCTCGTTAACGCCGCCTCAAGCGTCCGCGCGTAAGCCACCAACGGTACAGCAGTTCATTCACCACCGCCACCGCCACCGCCACCGTCTCCACCACCGCCGAAGCCGCCACCGCCGAAGCCGCCACCACCGAAGCCGCCACCGCCGTCGCCATCACCGCCGCCGAATAACCCGCCGCCACTATCTCCGCCACTGTCCCCATCATCCTCCCCGTAGGCCACGTTCGTCCCGGATTTCGATCGACTCCTCGATCCGAGTCTCCCCACCAGTGCTTTGAATACGATGTAGCTAAAGATAACTATGAATGCTATAGTTATTAATTCCATATAATAACTACATACCTGTCTGTAATATGTCTTGTGGGAGTAGGAATCGAAGGGCTATCAGGATCAGACGCAAGCGTCCTCCTCAGAACTGGTATCGGCGGCCGTCGTTGTCGGGTGGTTGTGGCGCACCTGTCATCTCTTCGAACGTCATTCCCGAGAGATACTCGTCGTAGGTGACATCGTAGCCACGCCGGAGGTGAAAGTCCATCGAGCCGGTGTCGACAGAGGTTTGAAACAGCATGTGGATCGCCCGCCGAACGAGTTCGTCGGAGTCATCGGGATCGAGAACGGTTTGCAAAACAGCGAGTTCGTTGCGCGTTTCCCGGTCGAGCGAAACTGAAAGTTCCGAATCGAAATCCGAATACGCGGATTCGATGTCCTCTGAAAGATCGTCGAGGCTCATACTGTGGGACCCACGTCGTCGCTCGGGATACGGCTTACGAGACACAGCGGACCGTCATCCCGGCGAACAGGCTCCGACAACACTTTGCCGGGCGTCTCCAACTGTGACACATGAAGATCGAATACGATCGTGACACCTGCATTGGGATGTTTCAGTGTGTCGCGGAGTGGGAAGGGTTCGAGAGGGACGAAACGGCGGGGAAAGCCGTTCTCGTTGACGGTGAAGAGGAACAGCCGGACACGTTCGTCCAGACAGTGCCTGAGGACGCCGAACTCGACGCGAAGTTCGCGGCCCGCGTTTGCCCCGTCGACGCCATCACCGTGTATGACGACGACGGCGAGCAGCTCATTCCGTGAGACCAGTCGCAGGGATCAGTCACGACGCCGCCTCACCCCCCGAGCGTTCGAGGCTTCGTGTTCGTTGATTCGTCGGTCGGAGCGTCCGCGCGGAGGAGCACGATCCCGATTCCGACTTTCACGAGGAGATCGAGAAGGAGATACGCGAGCAACAGCCCCGTTGTCGGAAGGAGATTCAGGACGTGACCCAGTAGCCACACGACTGGATACAGTCCGAAGAGGACGATGACGAGATTCCGGACCATACTGAACAGCATTGCGACTTCCGTCGACTGCTCGGCAGCAGCGCGCGAGAGCGGACGGACCAGCAGTATGAAAACGCCGAGATAGGCGAGAACGCTCGCCCCCAACAGCGTGAACCGGAACGTCTCTGCGTTTAGTCCACCCATTCCTCGGTTGGTGAGCGCCGTTGCGAGACCGAGCACCACCATCGACGCGTCAAAGCCAACGAGTGCGGCCGCTGTCCGGCGCGTCCCGGCCGCGAGCAACACGAGCGCGAGCAGTATCAGCGGTGTGGTGAGAAGCCAATCAACGAAATGGAGCCAATACACTGTGTGTGGTTCGCTGCCGTACCGTACTGTCGTCATGCCGTAGCCGAGCGCCAACAGCAGGTACGCGAGACCACCGATAGCGGCGACCGCGATGGTGAGCACCGATAGTTTGCGTTTCGTCGTATCCGTTTCCCCCCATCCGGTCTTGAGGAAATAGCCGGTCGTGAGGACCAGTCCGACCGTCCCAAGCAGTAACCAGATCCGACCGCTATCGATGGCCTCAGCCTGTAGCAACACTGCCATCGAACTGGCTATCGAGAGTGTCTGACTTATATTTGACTTTTCGACGTTGCTGCGTGTGATATATCTACGTGTGAAATGAACACATGGTGATACAGTCGGTGACCGGAGACGACACTGTTCGTTACTGACGCCGTTATCGAGCAGGGGATCGCGCTTCTCGAATCGGAGTAGCACACCGTATAGGGTCCGTTAGCGACGGAGTTGGGCGGTCGTCTCGCCGTCGTGCTCGTCTGTCTCGACGAGACCATCGGCTTCGAGATCTGAAAGCAGCTCTCGGAGCCACTCCCGGCCGTATTCGCCGTCGGGGCTGTAATCGACTCGGACGCGCGGTCCGAGGCTATCGAGTGGAAGTTCGTCGTACTCTTTGAGAATCGAGATCACGCGGCCCCGCATCTGCCGACGGCTCCCTTCGAAGCTCGGTTGTGTGGGTACGTCGGGCGCGGTGAAGTCACCGGTCTGATAGGCATGACACCACTCGCGCCACGGACAGCCCGCATCCTCACACCGAGGTTTCTTCTGACACGCGACACTGCCGAGTTCCATGATGGCGTTGTTCCACACCCGTGATTTGCCATCCGGCATAAGGGCGTTCGCAACGTCTTCGAACGCACTGTCGTCGTCTGCCACGTCGAACGCCCGATACAGCACACGTTTGACATTCGTGTCGACGACGGCGTCGCCGTCGTTGAACGCGAAGCTGGCGACTGCGTTGGCCGTATAGGGACCGACGCCCTGTAGCGATTGTAACGCCGTGGGTGAGGCGGGAAACTCGCCGTCGTGCTCATCGAGTATCTGTTGTGCTGCGGTGTGGAGGTATTTCGCTCGGTTGTTGTAGCCCAACCGGTGGTCAGACCAGAACGCCACTACCGCACCCCGTTCCGCTGTGGCGAGTGCCGACACTGTGGGCCACCGATCGAGAAACGCCGCCCACGCTTTTTCGACCCGCTCCAGTTGTGTCTGTTGGCTCATCACTTCCGACACGAGGATTTCGTACGGATCAGTGGTTCGTCGCCACGGGAAATCGCGGTGGTCAGACGCATACCAGTCGATGAGCGCCACGCGAACGCCATCAGTGTCCTCAGGAAGGGCAGCCGCCTCGGTCATTAGATCCACGTAGAAACTCCAGCCCATAAACGATCTCGACACGAAACGGAGCCGCGTTTCGATTCTACGGCGGGCATGTCAGGCCGTTAACGGCCCAGAATGGAGCGTGCAGTGCGTGTCGTAACGATTTATACGCTAGCCCTATTGGTATCCGTATGTCGGATTGTCCACTCGCGGACGAGTGTCCCCATTACACCGAGCGGATCGAGGGTATGGGGTGTCAACACTACAGCGAGCGCGGAGGGGCGGAGTGGTGTACCCACTACGAACAGCCCATCCGTGAACTCAAGTCCCAGCCAGTCAAACCCGGCGAGGAGATTGTCGTCGACGTAACCGATATTCACGAGAGCGGAGCGGGTGTCGGTCGAACGGAAGAGGGATTCATCGTTCTCGTCGACGGCGTGCTGCCCGAGGCGCGGGCACGAGTGCGTATCACCACCGTCAGATCGAATCACGCCCGCGCGGAAGAACTCGAGCGGCTTTCGATACCCGACGAGGAGGAGGCCAAAACCGAAGCTGAAGCCGAAGCCGAAGCCGAAACTGAAACTGAAACCGAGACCGATGACGGGCGGACCCTCGACCGCCAACGGCTCGGGAGTCGGGACAACTTCTGGGGTTCGTAGTCCACTCGTCCGTGTCGTCTTTACCGATGGCCGGGATCGGAACGACAGGGGACACTCCGCTTATCGTTCGCTGCGTTCGTCGACCACGTCACGAACGCGTTGTGTTTCGTCGGTCGGAACGACGAGAACACGCCCGTCGTAGGCCGCGATGGTGAGCTCAGAAACACCGACAGCGCTGATCTGGCTCTCATCGCCAGCGGCGATAACACAGTCGTCGGTGTCGATCGTGAGCACATCACCAAGCGCGACGGTTCCGTTTTCATCGGTGTCACACACCCGTCTGAGAGCGTCCCACGACCCGAGATCGTCCCACGGCACGTCAGCGGTCACCATCCTGAGTCCGTCGGTTGATTCCAACACGGCGTGGTCGATGCTCACTGACTCGACCGCGTCGAATCCCTCCTGTTCGTTTCCGGACTGCAGTGCCTCGACGAGTGGTCTGAGTTCGGTGTCACGAGCAGCGTCGAGAAGCGCCTCTGGAGTCCAGGAAAACACGCCTGCGTTCCAGTAGAAGCCGTCGTAAATGTACTGAGACGCCGTTTCTGGATCGGGCTTTTCGTGAAAGCCGTCGACAGTGAAGTGGTCGCCGCGTTTCTCATCAGGATTGATATAACCGTACCCCGTGGCCGCTCGCGTCGGTTCGATGCCGAGCGTCACCAGTTCGTTCGTCTCTTGGGCGACGTTCATCGCGCGCTGAGAAATCGACGCGAACGAGTGACCGACGTAGTGGTCGCTGGGAACGCACAGCAACACCGGATCGCTTCCCACATCGCGCAGGCGATGAGCGGCATACACGAGTGCCGGGCCGGTGTCTTTGCCCTGCGGTTCGGTCAGCACCGTCGCGTCGGGGGCGTGCTCGGAAATCCGATCGGCGTATTCGGGCCGGGTGAGGACGTACACCGCGTCGACAGCGTTTTCGACGCGCTGGACCGTCCGGGACAGCAACGACATCCCGTCCTCACCGAACGAAAGGAACTGTTTCGGACACTCATCCGAACTCGCGGGGTACATGCGTGTTCCGACACCCCCAGCCAGTACAACTGCGATCTGCATGGCGGGCGGTTGTGGGGGGGCGAACAAATCACCTCGGGACCATCACCGCCGCAGCAACGACACAGTCACCACGTCTCGATCAGTCCGTCCTGAATGTCCTCGACACAGCCCCGACAGTCCTGATGGTCGGGATCGAAACACGGCGGGCGACCCGCTTCGTCGAGGGGGACCGCCCGTCGCTCGACGTGCCGCCGGCAGACGATGTGTGCGTTCCCCTCATCGTCCGTCGGGAGATCAAACGACGCCGCGTTTTTCGAAGAGCCATACGCCTGTCTCGCTTTCGCCCACTGGGAACCAGCCGACCGAAACGTCGAGCGTAACAGCAGTTCGAGTCGCTGACGAGAGGACATGTGTGAGTGTTGGTGCGGCGATCATAAAAACCGTCCCGACCTGTCGGTCGATCAGTCCATCCCCCACTACCCCGTGAGGCGACGTTTCACTTTCACCCTGCTTACGACAGTTTTTATGCTATCGAGAACCAACTATAGTACGTCTCCCATCGAAAACACGCGGAGACGGAGCACAATGACGGAACTACGCCAGTTAGCGGAATCAGTACACGCGCAGTTTTCCGACCACCTCGACGTGGATGTCGATGAGATCGAAGAACGCCTTGAGACGCTCGTCTCGGAGTATAAGGTGCCACCGGAGGAAGCCAGACGGAGTCTCGTGAGCAACTACCTCTCAGAGACGGAGATGGACCGAGAGCAGTTGTCCGATGGGTCAAACGACCTGACCCCGGTAGCCGAGATCGACACCGACGAGGAATGGATCGACGTTCGGGCGAAGGTTGTTGAACTCTGGGAACCCCGCAACGACGCAATCGCTCAGGTTGGGTTGCTGGGCGATGAGTCCGGCCGAATCAAGTTCGTCTCCTTTGCGACGAGCGATCTTCCACTGCTTGAAGAAGAGGCGGTCTACCAACTCGGTAACGTCGTCACCGACGAATATAACGGCCGATTCTCGGTGAAGCTCAACCGGACAACGAGTATCGAACAACTCGACACGGAGATCGAGGTTGGCGACGATACGACCGAAATAGAGGGCGCGCTCGTGGACATCCAACGCGGCAGCGGCCTCATCAAGCGGTGTCCACAAGAAGACTGTACGCGGGTGTTACAGAACGGTCGCTGTTCGGAGCACGGCGAGGTCGACGGCGAGTTCGATCTCCGCATCAAGGGTGTGCTCGACGATGGTTCGACGGTCCAAGAGCTCGTGTTCGACCGAGAAGCGACCGAGGAACTGACCGGCATCACGCTGGACCGTGCCAAGGATATGGCGATGGACGCATTAGACACGAGCGTCGTGACCGATGAGATGAAAACGACGACGCTCGGTCAGTACTACCGGGTTCGCGGCCCGATGCTCGGTCGATACTTGCTCGTCAACGAATTCGAGCGGCTCGGAGCGATGGATACGAACCAAGCACTCACTAAAGCGAGGTCGATCTGAAATGAGCAACGAACAGCCCGACACGGATCAATCGGAGGCATGGTCGCAAACTGACGATGGCGAGATCGACTATCCCGAAGGAGACACCGACACAGACAGCACCGGGACCACGGACGATGGGTCGGACGCCCAGCAGAACAGCCCCGACACGACGAGCAGCGACGGAAACAGCGACACCAGTGAGCCACGGCGGGAGGTTGCTCGTCGGGTGTTCGCCACTGAGTTCAACGACGCGACGTACACGTTCAAAGAATCCAGTGAAGATCGTGCGCCCGTCTATGCGCTCCTCCCGACGGGCGAGCGCGCAAACCGCGTGTTCGTCGCCGGAACGCTCACCGAAACCCAGGATGTCGGTTCGGAAAGCGAATACTGGCAGGGGCGGGTCGTCGATCCGTCAGGAACGTTCTTCGTGTACGCCGGACAGTACCAACCCGAGGCAGCCACCGTCTTGCGCGAGGCCGAACCGCCCGTGTACGTCTCGATCGTCGGGAAACCCCGGACGTACGAGACGGACGACGGCGAGATGAACGTCTCTTTGCGCCCCGAATCGATCTCGATCACCGACGCCGGAACTCGTGACCGCTGGGTCGTCGAAACTGCGCTCCGAACCGTCGAGCGGGCGTCCGACGCGGAGACGGACCCGACTGAGTACGATCAGATGGCCGCCGAACGATACGAACGATCGCCAGAACAGTATAAGCAGGACGCGATCAGTGTTCTCGAAGAACTCGATACCGACGCGGAATCCCAGACGGCCGATCCGACGCCGTAACGGCGCTCGAACCTTTTTGCTCGCGTGGACGTACTATTTCATCACAGTGTCTGACGAACGGTTAAGTGGATGGAGAGTGTATATGGTCAACGATGGGCAACAAGAATAAGACGATCTCGTTCCGTGTCAACGAAGACGTATTCGAGGTGTTACGCGACATCGCTGAGGAACGAGGCATCTCCTTATCAGCTGTGTTCCGCGATTACGTGGATCAACTCGTTGCCCACGACGGACAGGTTCGGATCGTTCCCGAACACGAGGTCAGTGACGACACGCCAGAGCAGGAGACGTTCCCGCCGAAAGTAGAAGTCCCCAAAAGCTTCGTCCGCGAGCACGAGCGGCTCGAACTCGAAGCCGAACATCTCCGCGAGCAACTCGATGAGTACAAACGGTACGTGACCGAACTGACCCAACAACTGGATGAGTACAACGACGAAGATATCATCGTTCTCGACGATCTTGAGGACTCCGACGGCGACGACACCTATCGGCTTGGATAGGTGGACCACCACCTGATTGTTTATCGCGTCCGACCGGTTTAGGTAAGATCGTCGATACGGTTACTGACGCGGGTTGCGTGAGCGTCGTTGTTCTCGACGCGCGCGAGATCCTCGACCGCTTCGAGGGTGCGCACGGAGTCATCGAGAAACGAAAGCACGTCTCCGGGATACGCGTACACCATGTAATCATCGCCCATCACGTCGACGATCGCGTCGGGACCGAGACCTTGTTCGCGCAACGAGAGGAGATACCGGATGAACTGCCGTTCAGGGTAGCCAGTGTACAGTTCGGCCTCGGTTTCGCAGTCGAGAAAGTCAGTAGCAAAATCGAGTAGCCTGTCTCGGGTCGCCGTGTCGAGGTTTGACAGCCCTGCTCCGGAGTAGAGCACGTCCATCGTCGCGCCTGCGAACACGCTTTTCGGGAGAGACGTATCGAGTTGTGAGACGATCTGGCGGTGGTTTTTCAGATAGATCTTGTCCGTGATGGCCACACCGTATTGAGACCACACGGAAAGATAAATGGAGTGACTCGGGCGCTGAGCGGTCGCTCCGCGCCGGATCGGCTCCGAAGGGAGGAGTTTTAGCCGGCGAGCACCCACGGCTGGCTGTGGCGGTGCTTTCGTTCGAGGACGGAACGATTCGGATTGAGGGTGTCGATTCGGAGTTGCCGGGCGTCGAGTACGACCCGCGATCTCAGACCCACCGGGGACCAGCGTATCGATACCGACAGCTCCGTGAGACGCTTTCTGAGCGCGGTATCGACTACGAGGATCGGGTGCTCGACGTACCGTCGGTGGCGTTCGACTCGGCGTACGAGCTCCGGTCCTACCAGCAAGTGGCGCTCGAAGCGTGGCACGACAACAGCAAGCGGGGCGTGGTCGAGCTACCAACCGGGAGCGGCAAGACGGTCATCGGGATTAAAGCGATCGAGGCGTGTTCGTCGCCTACGCTCGTCGTCGTCCCCACGATCGATCTCCTCGAACAGTGGCACCGAGAACTGCGAACGGAGTTTTCGACGCCAGTCGGCCGACTCGGGGGTGGAACACAGGAGATCGAGCAGCTCACCGTTTCGACGTACGACTCAGCGTATCTCAGGGCGGACGAACTCGGTGACCGATTCGGGCTAGCGGTGTTCGATGAAGTTCACCACCTCGGCGGAGAGGGATACCGGGACATCGCCAGACTGCTCGCCGCACCAGCGCGGCTGGGTCTCACGGCCACGTTCGAGCGCCCTGATGGAGAACACGAGACGATCGCAGCGTTGATCGGCGGCCGCGTTCACCAGCTCGACGCGGCCGATCTCGCTGGGGAACACCTCGCATCCTACGACATCAAGCGTTTGCGCGTTGCACTCACGCCTGACGAACGTGACCGGTATGAAGAGGCACAGGGGACGTTCACCGACTATCTCCAGCATTCGAACCTCACTCTTCGGCAGGGAAGCGATTACCAGAAGTTGGTGCTGCGTTCAGGCACTGACCCACAGGCACGGGAAGCGCTACTCGCTAAACAGCGCGCTCGTGACATCATGTTGCACGCCGAGCAGAAAGTCACGACGCTCGAACGCCTCCTCGATCGGCATCGTGACGATCGCGTCATCGTGTTCGCCGTTGCGACCGATTTCGTTTACCGGCTATCCGAGCGATTTCTCATCCCGGCGATCACACACCACACCCCTGCGAGCGAGCGCCGCGAGATCTTAGACCGGTTCCGGGACGGGCACTACTCACGGATCGTCACCGCAAACGTGCTCGATGAAGGCGTCGATGTCCCCGACGCGACCGTCGGCGTCGTACTCGCCGGTAGCGGGAGCGAACGGGAGTTCACCCAACGGCTCGGTCGACTCCTCAGACCCGGCGAGAGCGAGCGCGCACTGTTGTACGAAGTCGTGACTGAGAACACCACGGAAACAAATATCGCCCAACGGCGTCGATAATCCATGCTTACGAAGGATCTCCTGCGAGTGTCTCGAGCCGGAGGTGGCTATCATCCCCAGTTCGTACGCGAAGCGGATGCGGAGGGGTATCGCGCGCTTGCAGCCCGTCTCATCGGCACCTACCAAGGACACACAGACGAGCCGCGAGAACGGCTCACGGAGGCACTCACCGGCATCGAACGCAAGTCGGAGTTCGATTTCAAGCTGGTTCGAGGACTGGCGAAGCTGCTCGATCGAGACGCAACGTTTGAAACCGAAGCTCCAGTCGAACCACAGCGTGCCCGTCGGACGGTGTTCGACACTGCCGAGTCGATCGGCGTCGTCACTGAAGCCGAACGCACTACCGCGCTCGAACGGGCCGCAGACCACCTGTCGATCTCGGTCGACCGACTCCGTGCCATCCTGTACAACGATCTCGAATCACGGCAGATCATGACTGAGTTCGACGCCCGGTGGTCTCCAGAGGAGTTGCTCATCCAGTATGACTTGTCGCTCGCCCAAACGGCGCTGTTCGACGCGACTGCGGTCAGTGTTCGGAGTTCGGATCCCAAAACCCTCGTGTCGGCGGTCAAACGGCTGGGTCTGCTCTATGAGATTCGAGCCACGCCAGCGGGTCGAACCGTCGAAATCACCGGTCCCGACGCGCTGTTTCGCCGTTCGCGCCGGTACGGAACGCGCTTTGCGCGCCTCCTGCGAACGGTAGCGAGGACGGCCAAGTGGCACCTCGAAGCGACGATTGATGACGATGGCACCGAGCGCACCCTTGCCCTCACGCATGAGGACATCGCGGTCCCTGGAACCGAGCCCGTCACCGAGATGACCTTCGACAGCGGCGTCGAGGCCGACTTCGCCACGCGGTTTCACGGGGTAGAGCTGGATTGGACGCTCGTTCGGGAGCCGGAGCCACTGGCAGCGGGCGAACACGTCGTGATCCCGGATTTCGCATTCGACTGGCACCCTAACAGCGTCGACCGCCGGGTGTTCTTCGAGATCATGGGCTTTTGGACGCCCGAGTACGTCGAGAAAAAGCTCTCCCGACTCGCTGCCCTCGAAGATGTCGAGTTGCTGGTCGCCGTCGACGAATCGCTCGGTGTCGGTGAACAAATTGAATCGCTCGATCACCGTGTGATCACCTACACCGGCTCCGTCCGCGTGAAAGACGTTCGGGACGCGCTCAGACGGTACGAAACCGAACTCCTGCAACAGAGCGCTGCCGCGCTGCCCGAGCAACTCACGCCACAGGAAGACGCGGTGACGATTGCCGACCTTGCTGCCAACCACGGCGTCAGCGAAGCGGTAATTGAAGACAAATCGTTCCCGGCCCACGACCGCGTCGGTCGAACGTTCGTCCGGCCCGCTGTTCTCGAACAAATCAGTGAGCGGATCGAATCCGGCCAATCGCTCGCTACTGTCGAATCCGTGCTCGAAACGAACGGCATCGACGACACCAGTGCCGTCCTCTCACACCTCGGCTACCGGGTGGCGTGGGAGGGACTGAGCGGTGGGACGATCACATCCAAACGATGACGGACATCGAGATGATGCCGGTCCAGCGGCGGCGCGAACCGGACGACGCTCTCCGGCTCACCGTGTCGACGACCGACGCAGTCTTTCAATCCTCTCGAACGTCGTTCGAGACGACGATCCACCACTCCGAGCGGTATCCCTCGACACTCGATGTTTCAGTGAGCAACGAACGCTACTCGTCGATCTCCCGGCGACGACCCTTGGGGATCTGTGACCTGAGCTCGCCGTGCAGATACAGTCCGACGCCAAGGGGTTCGGTGTCGCCTGCGATGGAGCGGCTGACGATCAGATAGCCCCAGTCGCCGTCCCACGCCAACTGTTGGTCCTCGCCAGCGATGAAGGTGCGCGCTTCCGAATCTGAGAGTTCAATGACGTTTTTCGTTGCGTGTTGTCCGAAGCGCTGGACGGCGTCGGTTGTGGGTTTCCAGTGCTCCTGCCGAACACGCAGCGCAGTGAGTCCGACTGCTTCGACTGTGATCGGGGTAGGCACATCGCCGGCGAACACCCAGAGCTTTCCCGCGCCTTTCTCCCAGAAGCTGTAGTCCTCGAACACTGCCGGATCGACGCCGAACCGCTCGTTCCACCATTCGAGCACCTCCTGCCGACTCGGTCGTTCGGAAACAACGCGGTCCGCCGGTGTTGGGGGCAACCGGTCGAATCTGTGACTGACGTTGTCCGCCATCAGGCATCCACCTCCAACTTCGCACAGAAAAACCCGCCTGTGTCGTTCAGATGGGGATAGATCCGCTTTGCGCGCTGAACACTCGGGTCGTACTGTTCGCCGTTCCACTCGGTGACGCCGGGACGGGTAGTGAGCGGCGCGTCGAACTCGACGAGTCGGCATGGCTCGGTCTCAAGCACGTGGTCGAGCACCGCCTCGTTCTCCTCGGGAGCGAACGTACACGTCGAGTAAACGACTGTGCCGCCGGCGCGAGTCATCTGGACGGCACGCTCTAAGATCCCGCGCTGGACGCCAGCGATGCCGGTGACCCGGTCGAGACTCCACTCATCGAGCGCCGTAGGGTTTTTCCGAATCGTTCCTTCACACGAACAGGGCACGTCGACGAGGGCGTGATCGAACGGTTCATCGTTGAAGGGATCCAACGAGAACGTCTGGGCGTCCGTTGAGGTGACGACGCAGTTCGTCACACCGCAGCGCTCTGCGTTCGATCGCAGCGCGGACAGCCGACCGAGGTTGGCGTCGTTTGCGACGAGCGTTCCTGTATCCTCCATCAGGGCCGCCAGCTGTGTCGTTTTACTGCCGGGAGCAGCACACGCGTCGAACACACGATCGCCTGGTTTGAGATCGAGTACGAGCGCTGGCAGCGCCGACACCTCCTCCTGTCCGTAGATCCATCCATGAACGTACGGCCAAGAGTTGCCGGGACGACTGGTTTCCAGTCGGAGGAGTTCGGGATTCCACTCACAGGACTCATAAGCGTAACCACCGGAATCGAGTGCCTCCCGAACCCGGTCGACGGTCGCCTTCAGGGTGTTCACCCGGACTACCGACGGCAGCGGCCGCTCACACGCCGCAAGAAACGCTTCGAATTCCTCTATGAGCGGCCGGTAACGCGACAGAACCATACGCCGGGTTTGCCCGCAGCGGGTTTGAGTCTTACCACCCACCTTTTTTCCGCGAGGGTGGCCTTCGGCCACCCTCACGCAAAAAATCTGGACCAAAAAAGCCGCGAGCAAAGCTCGCGGTGACTGCCTTTACGTTACCGCCTCCGCCACCGCGACCACTCAGCCCACCCTCACGCAACAAAGATGAACCAAAAAAGCCGCGAGCAAAGCTCGCGGTGACTGCCTTTACGTTACCGCCTCTGCCTCCGCGACCGCCTCCGCTACGTTTGCTCGGTGGTCGTGAAAATTCAGGCGGAAACGGATGTCACGGCTCCGTTGCGTGACCACAATCTAAACACAAGATAATGTTTCCCTTCCCGCGTTTCGTGTTCGTGCTACCACATTCTTCGCATTTGTCCATGGTCACTTTCGCTTATTTGTTCCTGTTCTAACTCGTTTCGGTCCCTCCTGGATTGTTTTCCGAATATTATCAATATCGTTTTCGTTTACTTCCACCAACGTCGTCATCTTCGGCGCGTCGATGTGGAGATACATTCGTCCATCATCACCCTTCACAAAGTCGACATCTGTGAGAGATTTCTCTGTCGCTGATTCATTCTCGTCCGTTCCAGGCATGTTTGAATGCCACTATAACGTTTGATGTATCAAAAATGTTCCTATAGAAATCCATCAACTGTGGGAACCCCTCCGTTTTGAGCCGCATACACTACTGGTGTGTTAATGAATAGCATGGCTTCAGAACATTCACGAGTTGTCCGCGTGTTCGATCCGGCATCGATGACGATTCGGGAGTTACAGACGAACGAGGAGTACGAGGAGGCGGTCAGAATCTTGGAGCAGTTGTGGACCGACGCCGAAGACGAGTTCATCCGAAGCTGGGCCGATGAAGCGGGCTATCGGCTGTTCGGGCTGTACGAGAACGAAACGCTGCTCGCCGTGGCCAACTGTTCGGTCCAGCGCGTGCTCCACCACCAACGGCACGCGTGGATCCACGACCTTGTGGTGGATGAGACCCACCGATCGGCGGGCTACGGAACGCGGTTACTCTCCTTCGTGGAGCAGTGGGCGCGAGACCACGACTGTGCGTACGTCGCGCTGGCCGGCACCCTCGACAACGAGATGGCGCATCAGTTCTACGAATCGAACGGGATGAACCGGTGGGGATACGTCTTCGAACGCGAAATAGACACGTAACCGATAATTGCCATGCAGAACTACTACATAAATATTGGATATAATACATAATGCAGTTGTATTTCGTGCTGCCATCCGTCCGTGTCTCCTTCACTTTCAGGGGAGTCGCTGCGGTGCACGAACCGTCGGAGTCCGACGGCAAGCGACCGTCAAATGTTTTATGAGACGAGAATTATCAAGAATAAGATGTCCGATCGATACGCGCCGTCGCAGGCTGCTCGGTTGCTCGGGGGGATCCAGTGGGCCAGCACGGCTCTAGTAATCGGATCGGCGGCGGCGAGCGTGTACATCGATTATCGTCTTGGTACCACTCCAGACAGCACTGGTGGGACGATTTCGTTTACCACGGAGATGTATATTGTTTTGTCACTTTCGTTCGCTCTCGGTTATCTCTGGGTCCGCTACAGAATGAAAAACAAAATTCAGGAAGCACGAGGGTTCAGACAGCGGATCGACTACGTGTTTCTCCTGTGGCTGGGATGGCCGGTCGTGTATGCCGTTCTATCGAAGGTTTGTGCGGTTCTTCGCGTCGATCTCACTCCGACACCGTACCTCACTCACATCGTATTCTGCCTTGGTGACATCGTTTTTTCAGTGATCGTAATCTACTGGTTTCAGGTAGATCTCGCTTCACGTTTCCTCTCGGATTGACACGCGATCAGTGAATGGTGAGAGAATTCGTATCGGGTGAGAGTTGGCGTTTACACAGTATCCAAACGACCGGCGAACCCAAAAGTCCGATCAAGCTGAACCACAATGATAGCCCGGCACGGTTGATGAGATACGGCGGTATCGATCCGATAAGCACCGCCACGAGCCGACCAGCATAGTACCGCTGGAGCGGTTCGGTTTGGCCAAATCTGTAGCCGATATCCGCGATCACCGCCCACGCAACGCCGCTGATGACCGCGAGCAGGGGAGGGCTCAAAAGGGCTGTTTGACCCATTATATCATATTCCCGTTCTTTTATGAAAACGATTGCGACACAAAATCGCGTTGCGGGACGATCCCGATCAGTCGTTTGCGATCGGTAGCGGCGTGGTGGTTGAGAGCAGTCGATCGAACGCGTCGACCATGGCGACCACGCTGGCGCGGGTGATATCGGCGTCGCTTGCCGTAACCGTTACCGACCGATCGTTGTGAGAGACCTCAACCTCGACGGTGACGAGCGCGTCGGTCCCACCGGTGATCGCGTCCACGTGGTAGGATTCGAGCGTTGCGTCGATGGCAAGCGCATCTCTGACAGCACTCACTGCCGCGTCGACTGGGCCGCTGCCAACACCGCTTGCGACCCGCTCCTCGCCATCGACAGCGAGACGCGCGCTTGCAGTCGGTGTCGGGCCGCCGCTGGCGGCGGTGAGATCACGCAGTTCGACGCGCCGGTCGGTGTCGCGTCCCTGCACCTCCTCAGCAATGGTGAGCAGATCCGCGTCGGTGACACGCCTGCCTCGGTCACCGATCGCTTTCACCCGATCGACGATCGTGCCGAGTTCTTCGTCGGTCACGTCGATGCCGTGTTCTTCGAGTCCTGCTCGGACGCCGGCGCGTCCGGCGTGTTTGCCGAGGACGAGTCGGCGCTCACGACCCACCAGTTCGGGGGGGTACGGCTCATACATTGCCTCGTCTTTGAGGGTGCCGTCGGTGTGGATGCCCGACTCGTGGGTGAAGGCGTTTTCGCCCACGACGGCCTTATTCGGCGCGAGCGGCACGTCTGTCGATCCCGCTACAGTCTGTGCGAGATCGTACAGCGCGGCCGTGTCGATCGTTTCGACATCGTAGCCGTGTTCGAGCGCGATGGCAACCTCCTCCAACGCAACGTTGCCAGCCCGCTCTCCGATCCCGTTGACGGTGGCGTGAATCAGATCAGCACCCGCGGCGACGCTCACCAGCGCGTTCGTCACTGCCAGCCCGAGATCATCGTGGGTGTGCGTGCTCATCGGCCCGAGCGCCGCGAGCCGGGAGACGACTGATAGCGTTCGGTCAGGGGTCGCGTGCCCGACCGTATCGCAGTAACAGCCCCGATCGGCCCCGGCCTCGAACGCGCGTTCCATCAGCTGTTCGAGGAAATCCAGATCCGCCCGTGAGCCGTCCTCACCGAGCACCTCAACCCAGAGACCGTGGTCGGTCGCGTACTCAGTGAGTTCGACCGTTGTCTCGATCACTGATTCGCGGGTCGTTTCGACTTTGCCCTCGATGTGGCGGTCGCTCGCCGGTACCACGAGGTTGACGCCGTCGACGCCGCAGTCGAGCGCGAGATCGATGTCGCGTTGGACGCCACGAGCGAAACTCGTTACCGTCGCGTCGAGACCGAGGCTCGTCACCCGATCGATGGTTTCCCGCTCGCCCGCACCGGTACAAGCGCTGCCGGCCTCGATGACGCTCACGCCAGCGCCGTCGAGCTTTGTGGCGATCTCTGCCTTCTCCGTCGGCGTGAGTGACACACCAGGTGCCTGTTCGCCGTCCCGCAACGTCGTATCTAGAAACTGTACCTCAGAGTCTGAGAGAGTGGTTGTTTCGGGGTGCCCCCCGAATAAATCGGTCACCGGTCATGCTAACCATCTATGGGTGTGAGGGGGACGTATATAGTTCGGAGGAGTCCGACAGATATTGCACACCCACCTTTTTTCCGCGAGGGTGGCCGAAGGCCACCCTCGCGCAAAAAATCTGGACCAAAAAAGCCGCGAGCAAAGCTCGCGGGGAACGTACTCGTGCTACCGCTCCGCCACCGCCACCGCTCTGCACCACTCACGCAACAAAGATGGGGCAAAAAAGCCGCTCGCTACCGCTCGCGGGGAACATGCTTGCGTTACCGCCTACCGCCACCGCTCCGTGACTGCTCACACGAATTATCCGCCAGCTCAGACCGGGGTCCGTAGCTCGATCCGATCGTCGGTGGTGACGCCGTTTTCCGCCAGCGTTCCCGCAGGGAATTCGAGCACTGTATCGGCGGCAGCACTCCCATGACCGATCAACGGCCGAAGCGTGGTCGCCGCCTCAACGATCCCATCACAGATCCAACACACGTCGAGTGACATAAAAATGAAGGGCATACGAACAGTCCGTGGCTGTTGGTCCTCGAACCGAACCGCCAGCGCGGACGCTTCGGGCATCGAGTGTCGTCCGATCACCGATGGATGCTGTCCGAAGATCGATGTCCGATCAGCGAGTTCGACATCCGTTGCGAGCACCCGACCCGACTCGTGGACGATTCGCATGCGGGTTTCTCGATGGGAAAGGTGATAGGTGTTCGGTGCCCGTCATCCGTCGAATCATTCTCGTATGCCGACCGTGAGGCAGAGGAAAACGCTCAGCCGCCCACCCACGAGATCACCGTCACCCTCTGCCGGTGGTGTCACGCCCGCGTTCACGATTCGTGGGCGCGCGTCGACGATGCTGTCTCCCCCTCCAAAGCGGCGATCGCGGCCCGCGAAGCCCGCCGAACGTGCGAACAAGCGGAATTCGAATTCCAATCGGCGGCAGAACGCCAATAGGAGTGATCGGTACGCCCGGCGCTACGTTTCAGGAGGTATATACGTGTCGATGAACTACCGCGCCTAATGGTTCGTATCGACGTGGTCGATAACCACGGACAGTTCACCCATTTGGAGCATCGGGCGCTCCGTGATCTCGGTGTGGACACCACTCTTCTAGAGAACACGACACCACCGGCAGAGATCGAGGCCGATGGACTCGTGCTTTCCGGCGGTCCTGACATGAACGACACCGGAAACTGTGCAGCGTATCTCGATCTCGATATTCCTGTGCTCGGGATCTGTCTTGGAATGCAACTGATAGCGAAATCGCTCGGCGGAACAGTCGGGACGGGAGAGTACGGCGGCTACGCGGATGTCACCGTCGAGGTGGTGGATGAAGACGATCCGCTCCTCGGTTCGCTCGCGCCCGAAACCCGCGTATGGGCCAGTCACGCTGATGAGGTAACCGAGTTGCCACCTAGCTTCTCGCTCGCTGGACGGAGCGACGTGTGTGCCATCGAGGCGATGAGCGATCCCCAGCGCGATCTGTACGGCGTACAGTGGCATCCAGAGGTCGCACACACCGAAGCCGGGACCGAGTTGTTCGAGAACTTCCGCCGTCGTTGTGAGTAGTCCGTGGTGGCTCATGTATGACGAGAACGCAGGGTGACCTCGCTGAACTCTCGCGGTTTATTTTCCGCGCACCGAGTTGGTACGCAAGCGTTGCGTTCTCGCTAGTCATCGCTGCGCTCATGGGAATCGCGGCGTTCGACACCCAATATCTCCTTGGCGATGCGTGGCAAGGAATCTTCTTCGTCGGCGTACCGACCGTGCTTGCGAGTGTTCTCACGCCGTACGTGGACCAGCGCGTCGGCGGACAGCTCACACCCAACCGTGCGTCGCTGCTCGCTCTGTTCTGTGAACTCGTTGTGGTCGTCATCTTGACGGCTGCGGGTGCGCTGTCGGCGCTCACATCGTTTGATCAGCGGTTCATCTTCGACACGCTCATCGCGTCGCTCGCAAGCGTGTTTGCGATTCGGCTACTCGTCGTAATGGCGATCTCGCGCAAATCGATGCTCATCGCTGCCATCCCGGCGAGCATTCAGACCGTTGCCGGCGGGGGACTGCTGTTCATTTACAGCGGGACGCTCACGTACCTCGAAATCGGTGGCCCGATCGTCAGATCGTTCTTGGCCCGGTCGAGCCACGCCCCCGAAGGGTTTTCGGAGATCGCCCCGGACGATTTCCTCTTACTGGCCGCGATCTGTGTAGTGTATGCCGTCGCAGTGTGGTTGTTCCTCCTCGTGATCGATCGTCCATGGCAGAACAGTCTCGGCGTGAGCGTCCTCGATTTCATTCGGGGATTCGTCGGCCACATCGCGGAAGGGACCCGCGAGCTTGAGGACTTCTTCGAACAGCTTGGAGAGCAAGCAATCGTTCCCGTAACGGTTCTTTCCTTCCGACGGAAGCGCGATCACACCGAAAAGGCTCGGTTCGTGCTGCCGATGATCCACCCCGGCCCGATGGGAGAGATCGGTGGGGGCAACCTTCCCAAGCGCGTCGCCCAAAGCACGGACGGACTCGGATTTCCGCCACACGCGACCGCCGGTCACGACTTCAACCTCGTTACCGAGCGGGAAGTCGACACCGTCATCGACGCCGCAGACCGGGCTTACGAGGGGATCGAGTACGGGTCGAGTGCGTCACCGAGTGTACAGACGACGGCGGGCGAAGTGTCGATCGTCGGACAGTCGTTCAGCGGCGGGGCGTTGCTGGTCGGGAGCTATTCGCCGGCGTTCGTAGACGACGTGGCGTACGCGGTCGGTCTGTCCGCGGCCGCCCACGCCCAGCGCGACGGGCTCGATTCGATCATGCTCGTTGACGCCCACAACTGCAACAACGGACTGTCTGGTCTCGATCCCGGCCACGTTACGCCAGGGAGCCGCCGATCGCTCTCGCTGATCGACGCAGCGAACACGGCCGGCGCGAGGCTCGTGGACGCTGGTGAGCAGTCGCTGTCACTCGGCGTCGCGTGGGATCGCACCGAGTGGCGACCGCAAGACGGGATCGGTCCGCTCGGCGTCCGGGTCGCCGTCGTCGAGGTTGCCGACCAGCGGACGGCGTACGTCCTCATCGACGGCAACAACATGGATCCTGGACTCCGAGATCGCATCGTGGAAACGATCACCGGGAAGGCCCAGCGCGTCGCGTTCGCTGCTGATGGTGGCGATGACCGATCCATCGACGTGGCAATCGATGTGGCAGAAATAATGACTACTGATACACACGTCGTCAACACCGTCAAAGCCGAGAATCAGGTCGGATCGGAGATCCCTCACGAGGCGCTCATGAATCTCATCGTTCGACTGACCGAGGCGGCTGTCGATGATCTCGAACCCGTCGAAGCCGGGATGAACACCGAACACGCGACGGTTACAGTGTTCGGCAACGACCGCACCGAAACGCTTGCCAGCCACGCGAACGCCATGACCTCTATGGGCAGCGCGCTCGCCGGCACGTTCATCCTCGCTGTGATCGCTGTGAGTGCCTTGATCTTCTTCTTCGCGTGACGAACGGCGCTTCCGGCGTGCGTCGAACCGTAGTTACGCTTCGGACGCAAACAGCTCATCAACGGCGGCGTGGGCAGCGGCCACGGCGTCGTTGGTGACCCGCTCGGGATCGACATCGGGATCGTCTGGCGGGTTCAAATAGATGTCGAGGTCGAGGATCCCGTCTTCGAACGAGACGGTCACGTCGACATCTTTCACCCGCGACTGTTTGTACTCGGAGTAGATCACGCCCTCTGCCGCGTCGGCGGCGTCCGCACTACCTCCGTGTCTGTTGGCATGCGAAGATTCAGTCGCCGCCCGGACCGCCCATTCCCGGACCGCCGGGACCCTGCGGACCCTGTGGACCGCCAGCGCCCGTACCGCTCAACAGCTGTTGGAGCTCCTGTTGGAGTTCCTCGAACTTCTCTTCGACGCGACTCTCCTGCTTTTCAAGGGTTTCGACGCGGATTTCGAGGCTGTCCTGTTTCTCTTCGAGATCCGTCTCGGCCTCGTCGTACTCCGTTTCGACGAGTAGTTCACCGACTTCTTGGTACATCGCGGTCTCCTCGTCGATCTCCTCAAGTTGCTCAAGCGCGGTTTCCGTCTCGTTCAGCGTGGTTTCCGCCTGCTGTTTCTGGACGGCAACCTGCTGAGCAGTCTCTTGGAGGTCCTGTAGCTCCTCGATCTTCTCTTCTGCTTCTGGTGGAAGATTTCCCTGCATACGTACCCTGTCGGACCGCAATGCAAAAAGGCACGTGTTCTACTCCGTTCGATCGGGATCAATTCAGCGCGCCGAACACCGTTCGGCAACATCAAGAAGAGTACACCACGTGTTCAGTCCGGCCCGAAGGGCGACGAGATCATCGGCTTCGATAGACACCTCGACGGTCGTGTCGTCCCGTTCGATCGTCGTACGACTTCGATCTCCGTTGATCTCACCGACTTCTTGACTGACGCTGCGCTCGATGAGCGCCGCGCGTTCCGCGTCAGCGTACTCGAACGCGAGGTGGACGGTCGATGGAAACACGTGTGAAAGCGATCGTTACGAACGGGGTTACTCGACGTTGATCTCTTTCACGTCGCGGCTGCGCTCTTTGAGGAGGACGCGGTGCCCGCAGTACGGACAGCGAACCCCCCCATATTCGTCGAGTTCAACGTCTCGTTTACACCGAGAGCACTTGTAACTCATACGTTGATCCAGTGGACAGTGACGTATATGCTATTCGTCGTCCTCTGAGAGCGCGGCGCGAATCGACCGCTGAACGGTTTTTCCGCCGGGGGTCTCGGGCCGGTACGCACCGCCAGCGAACTTCTCGCCGGTCTCTTCGTTCACCCAGATCCCGGTTTCGATGCGCGTGACTGAATCGCCGTCAACGGTCGCGTTTTCCATTTCGGCTTCGATCTCGTTGACGCGGCGACGGGCAACACGTCCATAGCGCGCGCCGAATCGGCCTGCACTCCCGATTTGTCCCTGATTGTCGGCCATACGGTCTCTAATCCGATCACGGGTATAAATCCGTTGAGTTCGAATCGACAGCTGTGTGTTCACTCCTGAAGCGTCGCCGCCTGAAGCGCCTCGTTCAGATCCTCGCGCACCCGTTCGCCAGTGTCGCGGTCGTAGGCCGTCGTGACGATCCGGTTTTCCTGCACGCTCGACCCATCCCGGACGAGCAATCGGACGTTGCCGTTGTTATCAGCCCGCGTCGCCTTCGCGCGCACGCCCGAACGAGATCCGCCACCGCTTGCGTCGATCGGGCCGGGAACGAGCTTTTTCACGTGAGGATGTTCGGCAACCGTCTCGACCGCTTCCCGCCCGGATCGACCGCCGATGAGCGTCGTGTGCGATCCGCCGAGTTTCTCGGAGAGCGGTGCGGTGACCACATCGAGCGCCGGCTTTCCACGGCGCTCGATGACCGATTCGACGGCGTTCTCGCCCTCAATCCGGTACAACGAGTAGTGAAGCAGCGTTCTGACAGCCGTCAACACCGATCGGTCACCGGTTGCGTACACCTCCTCGGGACGTTTTCGGCGGACATCATCAGCGATCAAGCTGGCGAAGTTCCGCAGTTCGACCGTCTCATCCTCGCCCGACTCCGGTGTCGTCGTGATCTCACGAGCGGCTACAATCTCCTCGTCTAACAGCGCCGTCACGCGAGCGCGTTCCCGGCTGAGTTCGAGTACGACAGTGTCGGCGTTCGGCGTGTGACACACTAAACAGTAATCGCCCGGTCGGTCGAGCGGCGACGCACACTGCCGACACACCATAATCGATCGTATCCGTGGCTAACGGATAAACAAGGCGATCGCTCGTGACTGTATCGTCGTCCACGGACCGAGAAAACGGATCGGACCGAAAGAGAATGGGGCTGCTCGGATTTGAACCGAGGTCAACGGCACCCAAGGCCGCAAGTATACCAGGCTAACCCACAGCCCCGTGGTGGTTCTTTGCGGAGTATCGACGTAACGGTTTCGTTTTTCGATGAGCTTCCCGTCGGGATCGTGTCTGAAATATATCAATATCGGCACAGCGCCTTGCACCGCAGGGTTAAACCGGAAAACCGAGCTACCAGGGAATAATGGATGTCGAATCGGTGCCGGGGGTGCCGTCATGGCTACCCAGGCATCTCCGTGATGGTGGTATCGAGACCCTGTATCCGCCACAGGCCGACGCCGTCGAAGCGGGCGTAACGGAGGGCGAGAGCGTGGTTGCGAGCGTGCCGACCGCGAGCGGGAAGACGCTCATCTCAGAACTAGCGATGCTTTCGAGCGTCGAGCGAGGTGGGAAAGCGTTGTACATCGTCCCATTGCGCGCGCTCGCCAGCGAGAAACACCGGGAGTTCGAGCAGTACGAGGAGTACGGCGTTTCGGTTGGCGTCTCGACGGGTAACTACGAATCCAGTGGTGAGTGGCTGGCGTCATCAGACATCATCGTGGCCACGAGCGAGAAAGTCGATTCGCTCGTTCGCAACGGCGCGCCGTGGATCTCGGAGCTGTCGTGTGTCGTCGCTGATGAGGTGCATCTCGTTGACGATCCGAATCGCGGACCGACGCTCGAAGTGACGCTGGCGAAACTGCGACGGCGCAACCCAAACGTCCAGACAGTGGCGCTCTCTGCGACTGTTGGCAACGCCCAGGAAGTCGCGGAGTGGCTCGACGCGGCGCTCATCGATTCCCACTGGCGACCGATCGATCTCCAAACCGGTGTCCACTACGGGCAAGCGCTGCATTTCGATGACGGCTCACGGACGGAGCTATCGGTCAATTCGGGGGAGAAACCCACGGCCGCAATCGTCCGGGACACGCTCACAGACGGTGGTTCGACACTCGTGTTCGTCAACTCCCGACGAAACGCTGAGGGGGCCACGAAGCGCCTTGGAAGCGTCACCGATGAGCGACTCACCTCGGAGGAACGCGACCAACTCGCTGCGGTTGCCACGGAGATCCGGGAGGCGAGCGACACAGAAACAAACACGGAACTGGCTCGCGCCGTTGAGCGCGGTGCGGCGTTTCACCACGCTGGCTTGTCTCGGAAAAGCCGGACGCTCATCGAAGACGCGTTCCGTGACCGCCTCATCAAGGTCGTAGCGGCAACACCGACGCTCGCTGCCGGCGTCAACACCCCATCGCGGCGCGTGGTCGTCCGGGATTGGCGGCGATACGACGGCTCTGTCGGAGGGATGGCTCCGTTGTCTGTGCTCGAAGTCCACCAGATGTTCGGACGCGCGGGGCGACCCGGACGCGACCCCTACGGCGAGGCGCTGCTGTTGGCGAACAGTCACGACGAGTTGGATGAACTGTTTGAAAAATACGTGTGGGCCGATCCCGAGCCGGTCCGTTCGAAGCTCGCTGCCGAACCCGCGTTACGCACGCACATCCTCGCAACCGTCGCTTCGGGGGTGGCAAACAGCCGCGAGGGGCTGCTCACCTTCCTCGACCAAACCCTTTATGCCACCCAAACGAGCGACAGCGATGAGTTGCAACGGGTGACTGACGACTGCATCGACTACCTTCTCGTGAACGAATTCCTTGAATCCGAGCGAGAGGACGGAGCCCAGTCGCTCGACGCGACGAGCCTCGGACACACCGTCTCACGGCTGTATCTCGATCCGATGAGCGCGGCCGAGATCATCGACGGGCTTCGCGGGGCGAGCGACGTAACGCCCCTCGGACTGTACCAACTCGTCTGCCGAACACCGGACATGTACGAGCTGTATCTCCGGTCTGGCGAGGATGAAGAGTACACGACGACGGCCTACGAACGCGAGACGGAGTTCCTCGGAGCGATGCCGAGCGAATTCGAGCAAGCCCGCTTCGAGGAGTGGCTGTCGGCGTTGAAAACGGCACGACTGCTCGAAGACTGGGCGGGAGAAGTCGATGAAGACGAGATCACCGATCGCTACGGCGTCGGACCGGGCGACATCCGTGGGAAGGTCGACACCGCTGAGTGGCTCCTCGGCGCGACCGAACGGCTCGCCGGAGAGCTGGAGTTATCGATCGCACCGGCGATCAACACCGCTAGAAAACGCGTCGAACACGGGGTGAGCGAGGATCTCATCGGTCTCACTGATGTGCGACACATCGGACGAAAGCGCGCTCGACGGCTGTTCGAAGCGGGCATCGAAACACGAGCTGATCTTCGGAACGCCGACAAAAGCGTCGTGCTCGGCGCGCTCCGGGGGCGGCGGAAAACCGCCGAGCGCGTCCTCGAACAGGTCGGCCACACCGAGCCAGACATGACGAACGTGAACCCAAGCGAGCGGTCCCGTCCCGAGACGGAACCGACGGACACCACAGACGCACGAACGACGGACGCCGACCAATCTCAACTCGGTGATTTCTGATGGAGGTAGTCGAAGGGATCGCCCACATTGAGACGGTTGCGGCGTTCGTCTCGCGCCTGAACGCAATCGGGACCGAATACGAAACCACCGTCCAAGCGTTCGATGCCAGATACGTGGTCGATCGTGCACACCTCCGACGGGCGCTCTCGCTCGCAGACCGAGCTATTGAACGGGAGGAGAACATCGCTCGGCAGCGATCGGTCGAAACGCTGTTGTACGCGGCGGGCCGGCGACAGATCGATCAAGCGCTCGAAATCGGCGTCGGAACGGGAGCCACGCCGACCGTTGTGCTCATCGACGGTGGCGAGGAACACGCGGCCGCGAACGCGGTTTATGAACTGCTTGACCCTGAATCAACCCTCGGCAACTACGACGAGTCTCGTGTGCGGTCGTATTTCGATATCACGGATCGAGAACTGGCTGCGACCGACGTGGGAATCCCCGAACTCGTTCGTGAACGAACGGTGCTACTCACCGTCGAAAAGTAGAAAACCACTCAATCGTTCGAATCATCGATCAGTATCGTTGCCTCGCCTTCGATGGCGATCTCATCGTCTGCGTCGAGCAACTGCGTCCGAAGCCGGTAGCGGTTTTCCTCAAACGCTTCGACGATCTCGACGGAGGCAGTGGCACGATCACCCACGGAAACCGGCCGCAAAAACTGTGTCTCCTGTGATAAATAGATTATGTTGCCGGGAAGATGAGCGAGTGCTGCGCTGATCAGCCCAGACAGCAACGCTCCGTGAACGATACGTCCACCAAATCGCGTCTGTTCGGCCTGTTCTGCGTCGAGGTGGATCGGATTGGTGTCACCGCTGACAGCCGCAAACTGATCGACATCGTCCGCCGAAAGTGGTTTTGAAAACTGGACGGAGTCACCAACGGAGAGTGATTCATCCTGCTGTAGTGATCGCTCAACGTCCCACTCGTCGAGAACGCTGTCGGGTTCGATCTGGTCTTTTTCGGGTGTCGATCCGACGGTCGGAACACCGAGTGTAGCGACAGCGGCCCGGTTCGCCTCGATCATACTGTTGAACAACAGAGAAGACGACCGCGTCCACGCACGGAGTATAGACGGGGATGACCCGGAGCTCATGAACGGTGGTACTTGGCGGTCGGAGGTTAAAAACCATCGGATCCTCACGCAATATTGACAGATGTTACGGCATTGAATGGTATTAGATGGTAGCGAATGGTTTTCAACGAAGTTCTTAAGGTTTTGGCGGTGTTTGATGGTATCAGGCGATGACAGGCGAGAACGATGGACCCATGTGGCCGCCAGCACTGTTCACGCGGGGCGTGCAGCAGGCCAGCGAGCAGGCGATAGACAACCAGCAGAAGATGCTCAGTCAGCTCCTTGAGCTGTCCGATCCGTCCGGGCTTAATTTCGGCACCCAGCTGGGGGCGCTGAGCCAGACTGCAACGTTCAAAACCCGAGTGCAAAGCGGCGGCCGACTCAGTATTCCGGATGCCGAGCGAGAGGCGCTCGACATCGAGGAGGGAGACATCGTTCAGACCATTGTCATCCCAGTTAAACGAAACCGAGACACAGGTGAGACCAATGAGTGAGTACATGACTCCGATAACCACAGCGTTCGAGCTGCAACGAACCACGTTCGAGCACGGCAGACAGATGTTCGAGCGGTCGATCAAGCTACACCAGAATATGAACTGGGCGCTCATCGAGAACATCGACAATCAAGAGGAAGCACAGCGCCAAAGCGTCGAGCTGTCTCGCAAGGCACTGTACACGTATCTCGACACGGTCGAGTCAGCAGTTCCTGGACTGGCTAGTTCAGTCGAAGAGATCCGCACGACTGTCGATGAACAGTACGACACGCTACTCGAAACCCACGCGGAATCGTTCGAGACCGCACAAGAAGAGATGGAAAACGGTGCAGAAACATACGACAAGGTAATCGAGGAATACCTTGAGATGCTCGCTGCCCAGACCGAGATCCTGCTTACGGCTCACGAAGACATTGAAACGCAGACGACCGACGCGTTCGAACAGGTCGGAGGGCAGATGGAGGAGTTACAAGCAGAGATGGAAACCCAGACGGAGCAGTTCCAACAGCGCTTCCAAGAACAGGCCGAACAGTTCCACGAGCGCTTTGAAAAACAAGCAAAGCAGTTCGAATCACTGCAGAGCTCGAACGAATCCGGAGCTGCGTAGTTGAATAGCAATGGCTACGAGCGACGCAGGTGATGACGTACTGGAGCATTGGAATCAGCTGATCGATCGGCTGAACGGAACGATGGCCCAATCCGTCGAGCAGAACATAGAGGCACAGGCGAAATTCGTCGAATCGTGGGCTGACGCGATGGAGCAGTCGATCCCCGAAGAGGAGATGCTGTCGGAAGGGTTCGAGGCGTACAGCCACGCCTACGAGGCGTGGATGGACGCCGCTGATGAGATGTTCGACCGAACCGCCGACGCCGCCGAAGGTGAAGAGGTACCGCCGAGTGAGTTCCGTGACATCTGGCTACGGACCGCGAACGAGGCGTTCAAGGAAGTGATGAGCACCTCTGCGTTCGCGGCTGGAACGGGAAACGTGGTCGAAACGATGATGGAACTCCAACAGCAGACCGAGGAGATCAGTCAGGAAACGCTGGCCCAGCTCGGTCTCGTAACACGCGGAGAAGTCGATGAAGTAGCAACCCGGCTAGTTGAACTCGAACGACGCCAGCACAGCGTTGAGCAGAAACTCGACCGGATTCTCGAACAACTCGAATAAAACGATGGCACCGAACACGAACACGGAAATCAGTTCGTCGCCGATGGATCCGTTTACGCTCGCACTCAGCGCACAGCGTGAACTTCTCACGGCGACGACGGAGCCGCTTTCGAAGTTTTCGGTTGCCCCTGAGCGCGCCGACCAGATGGCGTCCGTCGACGTGGGCCAGACGCCGAGTGAGGTGGTGTACACCGAAAACAAACTTGAGCTGCTCCATTACGAACCACGGACTGAAACGCAAAGCGACGTTCCGATCCTCGTCGTGTACGCGCTCATCAACAAACCATTCATCCTCGATCTACAGCCCGATCGGAGCGTCATTCGACGCCTGCTGGAGGCGGGCCACGACGTGTACCTCATCGACTGGAACGAGCCGTCCCGGTTGGATTCGGTGCTCACGCTCGACGATTACGTCAATCGATACATCGCAAACTGCGTCGATGAGGTTTGTGAACGCTCCGGACAGGAGTCGATCAACTTACTCGGATACTGCATGGGTGGCACGATGGCCACGATGTACACCGCGATCAATCCTGATTCAGTCAACGCGCTCGGGTTGATGGCGGCCGGGCTCTGTTTCGACAACACCGGTGGCGTTCTCGAACAGTGGGGTGATGAGGAGTATTACGATCCGAGCGATGTCACCGAGGCGTACGGAAACGTGCCGGCGGAAATGCTCGATGTCGGATTCGCGCTGATGGATCCCGTTTCGAACTTTGTTAGTAAGTATCTCCGACTGTACGACAACATCGAAAACGAGGACTTCGTAGAGAACTTCGCCCGAATGGAACGGTGGCTGTCCGAAGGGATCGACGTTCCGGGCACGACGTACGTTCAGTTTCTGGAGGATATCTACCAGGACAACAAGCTGTACGAAAACGAACTCGTTATCGGGGACGAAGCGGTCGATCTCGCAGAAATCGATATGCCGGTGCTGCAGATCATCGGAAAGTACGACCACCTCGTGCCCGCGTCGGCGTCAACACCGTTCAACGACGTGGTTGCCAGCGAGGACGTCTCCGTCATCGAGTCACCCACCGGCCACATCGGACTATCCGTTTCGGGGAGCGCTCACGAGGCAGTCTGGCCCGACGTGAGCCAGTGGTTCCACGACAGATCCGATCCTGAACCGACGGACGAAACGGAGGAGACGACGACCGAGACACCAGACCGGGACGACGCCGCTATTTCGATCGATGTCGAAGCGGCGGGCGAACACGACGAGGAGACCGATGCCGAGGAGACAGCAGACGAATCGAACGAGCTCCAATCGATCGAGGGGATCGGTGGAACCTACGCGTCACGCCTTCAGGACGCCGGGATCGAAACGATTGCCGATCTCAAAGCCACGGACGTAGAAACCGCCGCCGAGGCTGCACAGGTCAGTGCCTCGCGTATCGAGCGCTGGCTCGATACGATCGACTGAAGGACCCGCCCGTGATGGATCCCTCATCCTCAATAAATATTCCGTGCACCACTATATCATATATAGAATAAGTAGATTGAATTTTACATTTTCGGACTGATAGCCCGGATATGTACACGGACAAGACGTGTGTCGTTACCGGTGCATCGAGGGGAATCGGGCGTGGAATCGCTGAGGAGTTGGGACGCAACGGGGCGAATGTCGTCGTGAATTACCGGACATCGGAGCGGGCCGCTCACGAAGTTGTCGACACGATTGAGGACGCAGGAGCGAACGCAATCGCGTGTCGTGCGAACGTCGGGAAGTACGACGCAGTGGCGTCGATGTGTGATCAGATCCACGACGCGTTCGGAGCTGTCGACGTGTTAGTGAACAACGCCGGGATCACGATCGATCGGACGTTCGAGAACATGACGCCGGCAGAATGGAAGTCTGTGGTAGCGGTGAACCTCACCGGCGTGTTCAACTGCACCCACTGTCTGTTCGAGGATCTCCGTCGGGCAGACAACGGCCGGCTGATCAACATCTCATCAGTGGTTGGACAACAGGGCAACCACGGACAGGCCAACTACGCCACGACCAAAAGCGGGCTGTTCGGATTCACACGGACGCTCGCTTTAGAGATGGCGCAATCCGGCTCAACGGCCAACTGTGTCGCTCCAGGATTCGTCAAAACGGATATGCTCAAAACAGTGCCTGATCGCGTCAAAACACACCTCCAAGAACGGATTCCGCTCGACCGCTTTGCGGAGGTCGAGGATGTCACTGGCATCGTTCGCTTTCTCGCAGGCCCCGAATCGAGCTACATGACCGGGCAGGTTATTGGCGTCAACGGCGGGATGGAGTGGTGATTCGGGGAAAACGACCATGAGAGTGCCAGCAATACGAAGCACCGATGAGAGTCGCTGTAATCGGTGGCGGACGCGTGAAAGATGAGACTGAAGCGTACGCGACTGCCAGAACGGTCGGTCGGCTGCTCGCAGAACGCGGGCACACGGTAGTGTGTGGCGGACGGGGCGGCGTAATGGAAGCAGCTTGTCGGGGCAGTGCAGAGCGTGGCGGGGACAGCATCGCGCTGCTTCCAGGAACTGATCGAACCCAAGCCAACGAATACGCTGAAACGGTGATCGTCACTGGACTTGGTAACGCGCGCAACGTCCTCGTGGTGGTGAACAGCGACGCGGTGATCGCCGTTGCTGGGAACACGGGAACGCTCTCGGAGATCGGCCACGCGTTGGATATGGGTCGGCCGGTCGCCGGCATTGACACGCACGACTGTTCGTCGTTCACAGGATTCGAGGCGATCGAGACGCCGGTAGAGGCTGTCAAATCCGTCGAGCGCCGGGCGTGAACGGCGTTGTGCTGGTCGTTCAGCGGGGACTGTACCGCTGAAACCGGTGGACTGCGTTTCGGTACAGCAAGACACCGGTGACGACGCCACCGACCACGAGAACAACGCCAGCGCTGATCCGGAACTGACCGAGATTGATCGCTTGGAGTTCGGTGCCAAGTCGAGCGAACCAGTTGACAGCTGCCGCGGAGATTCCGGCGTCCGAGAAGGAACGACGGCGCGTAGCCCACGACACCGGCGACACCGGTACGCGCAGCGGCGGGAGCGACGACGAGCGCCGCCAACACCCCGCCGGGAAGAACAGTCAGCGCCGCGTGGACGGCGACCGCGTCTCCTCAGCGGGGTCGTCGGCCGTCGGTTCGAGAAACACGTCTTCGAGAGTCTGTGATCTCTCGGCTCCAGCCGTGAGCACCGCCTGGATGTAAGCGACCTTCTGGCGCGTCCTGTTCGAGTACTCCGCGATTCGCGCGCCAGCATCCGCTGTGAGATCGAGATCAGTGAGGACAACGGTGTCACCGCAGCGTTTGGTGAGGGCAGTGGTGTCGATCGCAGCCATATCAAGCGGTCCGACGTTCTACCTGACGATTAAAATAGTTGATTGATGTCGGTCATATCTGTCGACGGAACAGCTATCCGACTACGATCCGAGCAGTGACGTATGGAACCACCGGACACGGATGAGGTAAGCGGCAGTGAACGGGTGACACTGTCAACGGGACAGACCGTAACCCTCCCGTTGTCTACGAGGGCAACGATGACGGGCGTTGTGATCTCGGCCGCACTCGACGGCGTCCGGAAACTGTTGCCGTCTGGGTTGTCGCCGGTCCGTCTCGGTCCAAGGAGGGCAGCAGTGACGTTTCTCGCCGTCGAGTACCACAGCGTCGACGGCGGAACGGTTGAGCCGTACAACGAGTTCGGCGTGCTCGTTCCGGCGTTCCGGGACGCCTCGAACAGTGGATTCCGTGGGCGGCTTCCGGGGGGCGTCGGCGGGTACGTCTGGTACTTGCCGGTGACGACCGAGCCGGCGCGTGCGTTGGGCGTGGAGATCTGGGGGTATCCGAAGGTCACTGGCGAGATCGACATTACGGACAGTGGCTCACGCCGCCAGACCACCGTCAGCGTCGACGGGAAGCACCTCCTCACAGTCGAGATCGGTCGCCCGTCCTCACTGCCGGTCGAGCCGTCGGTTCGAACCGAAAGCTACACTGTGCAGGACGGGACCGTACTCAAAGAACCACTGTCGTTCGAAGGCCAGTTCGGGGTGTGGCCGCTCAGCACGCAACTGTCCTACACGCTCGGCTCACACCCACGGGCGGACGCGCTCCGGGAACTGTCACTCGGGAATCGAGCACTCGTCCGGTGTCACGGCACGGGAACGTTCGAGATCCACCCCGGAACACCAATCGATAGACGGTGAGAATCCTCACGCAGTCAATGACGCCGTTGTTTCTGTGATGTATGCGAGAACACCGGACACACAGCCAACCACGACAGCGACGCCGACCATCACGAACGATGTGATCCGTTCGGTCGCCAGCAGGTTGTACCCCTGTGCGAGAACGAGAAACGCGAGCGCAGCGATGACGCCCCAGAGGAACGCCCTGTATCGGGGATCCGTGCGTCTCATAGAGAGTACTGTCCTGTCCAGAGCATAAACCGTATCGCTCCAGGTCGGCCCGGATCACTCAAACCGTTCGGAGACGGCCTGAAGCGCTGTGGGCGTGTTGACATTTTCGAACGTGGTGGTCGAGCCGTGCGTTCGAAGCTCAGCCGGAGGAACGATCACGGCGTTCAGGGCAGCCACCGCCGCACGGATCGATCGCTGGCCGTCGGCCAGTGCAGCCTCACACGCGGCCACCATCTCGGACGATCGGTAGACGGCATGGAGAGGCTGTAGCCGCCCGTCTTCGGCTTTCGGAATCACCGCACAGTGGCCCTGTCCTCGATTGAACAGGTGGGCGACGACATCGCTGTCGACGAGTGGCATATCACACGCGGTGACGAACGTGTATGCGTCGTCTTCGATGGTGCGCAAGCCCGCCTTGATCCCGGCTACCGGACCGGTGTCAGGCGTTCTTTCACAGACGAATCGGACCGGACGGTCGTATCCAGCCAACACCGACCGGATCGCTGACACTTGCTCAGTCCGACAGTTGACGATGAGACGGTCGATCACCGGAGCGATCCCGTCTGCAACCCGGCGGATCATCGGAACGCCTGCCAGATTGGCCACCGCCTTATCGCGGTCTCCAAACCGGCGCGACCGTCCGCCCGCAACGATGAGACCGGTGCGTTCATCCTGTGTCATTCCATTTCGCTCGGCGGGACCTTCATGTACTCCCGCAGAAGCACCGTCGCGTACGCTCCGTTCGGGAGGGAAAACGAGAACGCAAGCGCCTGCTCATCCGTCTGTTCCGCTTCGATCGAAAGATCCGTCCGAAGGAGAATCGGCCGTCGCGTCCCGGTAGAATCGAACGCACCGGGCAACTCGAACGCACTGGGTGTAAGATCCACCGCATCGAGTGCATCGCGCTCGATTTCCCCTTGTTCACCGTCACTCAGTTCCGTGTCGCTGCCGATGAGCGGTGCGGTGACGAACGCCCGACCACGGTCACAGTGTCGAGCGATCGTCTCGGTCCGGGACGCAGTCACACGTTGACACTGGGCCGGATCAGGGCGTCCTGCGTCGTCGAGGAAACAGACCACATCCCCCGCGACGGGCCGATCGAACGGCAAGCCACGTTCGAAGCGCTGTGAGAGCATCCGGTTGAACAAGTACGACTGGGCCGCGTGAACGAACAACGTTTGGAGGTTCGTTGGAACGGCTGTCAGCGCCGCTCGGAAGCGATCCGGGCCGGTCACGTCAGTTTCGATGAGTCGGTGCGCGATCGCCCGCTCGTGACGGAGGTGGGTCGGAAACCGCTCAATCGCGCCTTCCCAGTCGTGGGTCCGTTCGACGTACTCGCGCGCGGCTTGCGTCTCAGTCGGTTCGTCCTCAGAGGGGTTCCCCAAATACGTCATCACGGCTTGTTCCCAGTCGCCACGAACGATAGCAAGCCCGACTTCGTGAGTAACCGGGCGTATCGTCCCGAATCGCTGTGGTCCGAAGAAGTTCGGCACGCCCACCGTCGTCTCGCTTCCGGCGTCCGTTTCCTCACCACCGAACTGCTGGAGGGCTGTCGTGATCGCGGCGGCCCGGTCGGTGGCATCCGGGTGCACGCCCCGGACGACGATCTCGAAGTCGTTGCCTCGGTGGTCGCCGTACAACACCGGTCGGCCTGTACGACCGACAATCTCGAGCTCCGCACCGGACACCGATGGCAGTGTGTTCTGCTCGAAATCGCGTATCGAAAACAGCTGTGTGGTGATCGCGCGCTTGTCTTTCGTTCCCGACCACGTGACTCGCTCGCGGCTAATGCCCAGCCGACTGGCGAGTTCGTTTACGAACCCGTTCGTGTCCCGGTTTCTGAGCGTTGCACGGAAAACGAGAGCGGGGTACGAACCGGTATCGGCGTCCACCGACTGGGGATCGATCGCCTCGCGCTCCCGAACCTGGAAATCAGACACTCGGTCACGGAGGCGGCCCCCAATCCCATCCGTGCTGCTCACGTACGTCTCGATCCCGGTCAACCGTTCGGCTGGCTGTGACCGATACATCACGGTCCCACCCGATGTCCGTTCATGGTTCTACCAGAGCCACCACCGGTATCAGTGTTCCACTCGTGACGCTCGATGCGATCGAATACATAACATTATTGGTTGTAGCTGGATTTTTTTACAGTGGCTGCCCATCTATACCAGTAATGGTCGTTCCGGTAGATGTTCGTGATTAGTTCCGCAACCGAACGTGTAGAAATCAGTTATCGGGTGAATAATAACGCTTCAGTACAAGTACGAACCAGATCCCGAAGCTGGTGACGACTGATCGCCGCATCCTTCCGGGACATCCTTTAGACTACCTGGAAATGAGATACAATCTAACCGAAACCCACATCGCAGGTATCGCGGCTGCCGTGCTCGCAATCGTCATCATCGTGGTTGCTGTCGGTCTCATGAGCGTTGCTCAACCGTCGGATGGAGGGAATAGCACACTCTCTCCGGCAGTTGGGAGCGTGACGGAGACAGCGTCACCCGAGACACACACACCGGGATTCACACCGGCACCGACGACAACGTCAGTACAAACGTCAACGTCGACAGCCGAGCCGTCATCCACAGAGCCACCGCCGACGAACAACCAAGGGGTGGATCCGAACAAGGTCTCGGTCACACCCATGTGTACCGACGCCAACAGCGGGGAAGCGTGGTATGAAGTTAGTAACAAGAACTCAGAAACCGCAACCGTCTCCTTCAGCTCGACTGCTGGTGGAGTGAGCGATTCCATCACCGTGCAAGGCGGTGGGGGATCGGCTGAAATCTCCATTCCGGCGACAAACGGCAACGCGCTCGTTATCGAGTTGCCGGGCACCAACAACGGGCAACATGACGGAACTCGCTATCAGCCGGCGTCGAAGGCGTGCAGCGGTGGTATCGACGGCGGAACTGGCACTGGCACTGACGACGGAACCAACAACGGCTCCAACGGCGGGACTGACAACAGCACTGACGGCGGAACCGATAACAGCACCGACGATGGCACCGACGGTAGTACTGGTCCCACTCCGACGGTCTCCCTCTCAGATCAGACTTCCTCGGATGACCAGACGGTCACTGTCGATCAAGCGTCATTGCCGAACGGCGGTTTCGTGGTTCTCTCCACGGAAGACAACCCCCGTGTGGCGACATCGCAGAATCTCGGCGCAGGGACTAAACAAGACATCCAGATCGGTCTCCCGCAGAAGATAGACGAAGAGAAAACGTTCACGGCAGCGATATACAACGACACCAACGGGAACAGCCAGCTAGATGAAAACGATATGCCCTACACGAACAAAGGAAGCGTCGTCTCCGATACGGCCACCGTAACCCCCAGTTCCGATGAGGGTGGCGGTGGACTGTTCGGACTCAATTAGCCCCCGTGGAATCCGTCAGTATAACGAAAGATCGCCGGTCACGGCGTCGACGGCTGTTTCACTGGCGGGACCGACGGCGAGCGTTGTAACCGTGTTGGGATCGAGTTGTGTGTGGCCGGCGTCTCGGACGATGGCGTGTGGAAGTCCGTTGTGCTTGGCTTCATCAGCGAGGGCGAACAGCGTCCGTTTTCCGTCGGCTTTGAGAACAACCTTCTTCTGGCCGTCGCCTTTCCACGCGGTCTGGTCCTTTCTGGGCGTCTCTTCGTAGGCCGACAGCGACGCGTGGGCAACCTGTGCGGCGAGTTTTCCCCGGCTCATGCCGAGATCCGTTCGGGCGACGATCGCTTGTTTCATACCGTGTGCTGGATCGGCGGGCTGAAAGCCCTACCGACCTCCGGATGCATGACAGAACACCGATTCGAGTCCGTTCGCTTTTATCCAGCGGGAGCCGCTGTAGATGTATGATACTCTCCGATGTGGACATCCTCGACCGAATCGAATCCGGGGATCTCGTTGTCGAGCCGCTCGATGATCTGGACCTTCAGATCCAGCCGGCCAGCGTCGATCTCCGGCTCGGTCGTGAGTTTCTGGAGTTTCAACGAACGAATATCTCGTGCATCCACCCCAACAGCGAGCGAGAAGTCGAAGAGTACGTCGAGGAGACCACTGTCGAGGACAACGGTGAATTCATCCTTCATCCCGGGGATTTCGTGCTCGGAACGACCCACGAACGGGTCGAAATCCCGCCGGATCTCATCGCCCACGTCGAAGGACGGTCCTCACTCGGACGGCTCGCGGTCGTGGTGCACGCTACTGCCGGCCTCTGCGATCCGGGGTTCCGCGGGAAGATCACGCTCGAACTCTCGAATCTCGGAACCGCGCCGGTCGCGCTCACGCCCGGCATGCGGATCTCTCAGCTGACGTTCACCGAGTTGACAACCCGAGCAGAACGGCCCTACGGCACCGACCGCGGGTCGAAATATCAGGATCAGGGCGGACCACAGGCCTCCCGAATCCAAGGCGATCGGGAGTTCGGGGGTGACCAATGAGATGCGCTTCATTGAGGAAATCGTCGTCGAGGAGTTTTTGCCGACGTTCCGGTCGATGCTCGCTGAGGAGCTTCGAGATCGTGGACTCACCCAAAACGAGGTCGCTGCGCTGTTGGGGATCAGCCAGTCGGCGGTCTCGAAATACGCCCACGGAGAGATCGAACGCCATGACGCGGTGTTGACGGACACGCGCGTGCTCGATCTGGTTTCCCGCCTCGGGGAGGGACTCGCTGGGGGGGGAAATGAGCCGCGTTCAGGCGCTCGTGGAAACGGAAGTACTCATACGCCAACTCGAACGCGGCGATCTGCTCGCCACCATGCACGAGGCGTCGATGCCGGAGCTGTCGGCCTACAACGGCGGATTTGACATTCACGACGCTGATAGCACGCTCCGAGCCACCGAGCAGACGCTTTCGTCGGTCCGACAGGGGCTGCGCGTTCTCGAACGCACCAGCGGCTTCGCAACGCTCATTCCGGCCGTCGGTTCGAACCTCGTGGAGTGTCTGCAGGGCGCGACGGGTATCGACGATGTGGCGGCCGTTCCGGGACGGATCCTCGACGTGAAAGGCCGGACAACCGTTCCCACGGAGCCGGAATTCGGCGCAAGCGGTCACGTGGCAACCGTGCTTCTCATGGCACGAGACGCCGGTGTCGACGCCCGTGGGGCGTTGAACATCGCCTACGACCCGGAGATCATTGATCGACTCGAAGCGACGGGCCATCCGACAGCCGCCTTCGATCCGGAAACCGAGCTGTCCATCGCCGTTACCGAAGCGGTAGACGAACAGATCGACGCGCTCTACCAGACTGGAGGGGTGGGCATCGAGCCGGCCATCTATCTGTTGGGAACGGACGCGCCGACCGTCGCAGCGATCGCCCGAGATCTCACCGCTGTCGGATCAAGGACTGAGCCGTGACAACACCGAACAACCGAATCGAATCGTTCTACGGGCGCTGGGTGGGTGTATACGACATCATCGCAGCGACGATCGCGCCCACCGCGTGGCGGGCGCGGGCAGTCGACGCGCTCGAACTCTCACGCGGCGACACGGTCGTGGAGGTGGGCTGTGGAACGGGTGCGAATCTCCCGCTTCTTCGAGAGCGCGTGGGAGCAAGCGGCCGCGTCGTGGGCGTCGATCTGACGCCCGCGATGCTGCAACGAGCACGACGGCGCGTCGACCGCGCCGGTTGGGACAACGTCACGCTGCTCCGAGGAGACGCGACCCGACCACCGATCAGCAAAGTGAACGCAGTGTTGGGCACGTTCGTCGTCGGACTGCTTGCCGATCCGGCTGCGGCAGTCGAAACGTGGTGTGCCCTCGCCACGGATCGCATCGCGCTGCTTGACGGTGCCACAAGTTCCCATCCGATCGGACGACTCTGCAACCCGCTGTTCGGGGCGTTCGTCGCTGCCGGCACCCCCACTGACTCCGCGTGGCAGACGGTCCGGCGGATCGCCGCCTCCGCCGACGCCCGACACCGACTCGATACGGCTGTCCATCGTTCTCGGAACGCCCTCCGCGACAACACCACGAACCACCGGACAGAAACGTTCGCGGTTGGATTTCTTGGGCTGGTGAGCGGCGCGTCCGCGTGCTCGTGAGCGATAGCAACCGATCGATCGGCCGAACCGGAACGTTCCCACGATCAGAAACGGATAGAATCTGTCGTACACGGACCAGTAGGCGGATAAATCGGCCGAATGGACGGTTTTCGGGGGAGGTTCGGGTATCCTGCACGAAAGATAATCCTTTTGAGCATAGCTCTGGAATCGAAGAGTATGTCCGAGGAACTGAAAAAGGGTCTAGAGGGTGTGCTCGTTGCTGAGTCCGAGTTGAGTTACATCGATGGGGAGGCCGGACAACTCGTCTATCGCGGCTATTCGATCGATGATCTGGCTCGTGAGGCTAGCTACGAAGAGGTGTTGTATCTCCTCTGGCATGGACGATTGCCCAACCGCGACGAACTGCAATCGTTTAGTGACGCGATGGCTGCCGAACGGACCATCGACGGGGATGTTCTCGACAACATCGAAGCGCTTGCTAACGCCGACGAGGATCCAATGGCTGCGCTTCGAACGATCGTGTCGTCGTTGTCAGCTTCGGACGCCGACACCGACGCCAATCCGACCGAGCGGGACGCCAATTTCAGAAAAGGACGGCGTATCACCGCCAAGATCCCGACGGCGCTCGCCGCGTTCGTCCGTCTGCGCAACGGAGATGAACCAGTTGCGCCGAGAGAAGATCTCTCTCACGCCGCGAACTTCCTCTACATGCTCAACAACGAGGAACCGGACGACGTGCTCGCCGAAACGTTCGACATGGCGCTCGTGTTGCACACGGACCACGGGCTGAACGCCTCGACGTTCGCCGCAACGGTGACGGCGTCAACGCTGGCGGATCTCCACAGCGCCATCACCAGCGCTGTCGGAACGCTCAGCGGATCGCTCCACGGCGGCGCAAACCAGAACGTGATGGCGATGTTGAAGGAAGTCGACGACAGCGCAAAGGATCCGACAACGTGGGTGGAGGACGCGCTTGCGGAGGGGCGTCGTGTTCCTGGGTTCGGCCACCGGGTCTATGAAGTCAAAGACCCCCGTGCGCGCATCCTGAGCGAAAAATCAGAGGAACTCGGGCGCGCTGCCGGAGACACGAAGTGGTACGAATACAGCGCCGCTATCGAGGAGTACATCCAAAACGAGAAAGGATTGGCACCGAACGTCGATTTCTATTCTGCGTCGACCTACTACCAAATGGGGATCCCAGTCGACACGTACACCCCGATCTTCGCGTTGTCACGCGTGGGTGGTTGGATCGCTCACGTCCTCGAACAGTACGACGACAACCGCCTCATCCGTCCGCGCGCTCGCTACACAGGCGATTCGGAACGTGAGTTCCCCTCGATCGACGACCGATAACGCCCTGTCTGTCTCTCAGTTCTCGTGTTTCGACGTGACTGCCTTTCTGGAGGGTCACACCGGTCAAAGCGGAAAACGAACCCTTGTATTTCCAGTTTCACTTTCAGTCCGGTGGGGAGACGTTTATAACCGGGCAGGTCTATGAACAATTGTCACACGCTCAACACTCCTTGTTTTTGAGCGTTACAGTGGCCACGAACAGCCATCAGTTTCATCAGGAGTCATCGGCAGTTGGCTCGGTCTTTAAACAGCGAGAGAATCCCGCCCTTTAGGGCGGGCGTGAATCAGTGTCTCGTTCCATCTGAGTGGCAAGAAGAGGACGCCAGACGTAACCTTGAGCCAGGGCTATCCCATGTATGCTTTCGTTCGACGATGTTTTTGTTGCTCGTGACCGGATCGAAGGAACAGTTCAACAGACACCACTCGAACGGTCGAACACGTTTTCCCAGCAGACGGGGGCGGACATTCGGCTGAAACTCGAACTATTCCAGCGCACGGGGGCGTTCAAGTTGCGGGGGGCGACAAACCGCATCAAGACGCTGAGCGAATCGGAGCGTGCTGCCGGCGTCGTCACAGCCAGCGCTGGAAACCACGCCCAAGGGGTGGCGTTGGCCGCAAGCAGGGCCGACGTGGATTCGACGATCGTCATGCCCGAACACGCCCCCATCTCGAAAGTTGACGCGACCGAGGGATACGGCGGCACCGTCGTCCTTCACGGACGGGATTACGAGGCGGCCCAACGCCGTGCACACGCAATCGAACGCGAAGAGGACCGCACCTATCTCCACGCGTTCGACGATCCGGCTGTGATGGCCGGACAGGGAACGATCGGGCTGGAGATCATGGACGACTGTCCCGAGGTGGACACCGTCGTTGTGCCGATCGGTGGAGGTGGACTGATCGCGGGTGTCGCTACGGCGATAAAGGGGATCGATCCCGACGTTCGTGTAATCGGAGTGCAAGCGAAGGGGGCCGCAAGCGCCGCAAAATCGTTCGAGAACGACGAAATCGTTGAACTGAACACCGTCGATACGATCGCTGATGGCATCGCTACCCGCCGGATCGGAGAGAAACCGTTCGAAGTCATTCGAGAACGGGTCGATTCGGTTGTGACTGTCTCGGACGCGGAGATTGCTATGGCGATCTCGCTGTTAGTCGAACGCTCGAAAGTCGTTGTTGAGGGAGCCGGTGCGACCGCGCTCGCTGCCGTGCTTGCTGACGCGATCGAATACGAATCCGGCGAGACGATCGTCCCGCTGTTGAGCGGTGGCAACATCGACCCGAATGTGCTCACAACTGTCCTCATGCGAGGATTGGTCCAGAGCGGTCGGTACGTCAAGCTCAAAACTGTGCTGAAAGATCAACCCGGCGCGCTCATGGACCTCACCCGGATCATTGCCGACAATCGTGCGAACGTGTACGGCATTCAGCACGATCGGACGGCACGGGACATCGGGATGGGATCCGCGGAAGTCGTGCTGGATCTCGAAACGCGGGGTCCCGATCACGTCGATCGGCTCATCGATTCGCTCGAAGAGAACGGCTACCCCGTCGAACCCCTCGTGTAGTTCACACTGGAGAAGTGGGGTGCTCTTCAGTCCCGAGGTTTTTGCGTGTCGTCTCTGAGGAAGTCGTATGGACTTCGATTCGTTCGTGCTCGCGGCTGCCACAGACGATCTTTACCGGTCTGTTGGGCGAGAGCACGCCGACGCGGTAGAGTTTCGGCTCGATCTCGCAGACGAGCCGCTGGAACAGCTTTCGGGATACGATGGCGTGTTGCCGATCATTGCGACCAACCGCGTCGAGTGGGAGGGCGGTGCGGCGAGCGACGCGCCAAATCGGCTTGACGTCCTCCGAACAGCCGTGGAACACCCACGAGTCGAGGCGATCGACGTGGAGCTGTCGACCATTGCGGCGGGCGATGGGTTGGCGGTGATCGAGGACGCACGGGAGCGGGACGTGTCGGTGATCGTCTCAATTCACGACTTTGAAGAAACGCCCAGCGGGCCGGAGATGCAGCGCCTGCTCTCTCGGGCCAGCGAGTACGGCGACGTGGGGAAGCTGGCGGTGACTGCTTCGACGCTCGACGACGTGCTCCGGTTGCTTGCTGTCACGCGAGCGCGCACGCAGGCTGGTCAGCGAGTGGCAACGGTGGCGATGGGAGCCGTGGGTCGCCACTCCCGTGCCGTCGCACCGCTGTATGGCTCCCGGATCGGCTACGCGCCGGTCGATCTCGATCACGCGATTGCTCCCGGCCAGTACGACCTCGAAACGCTCGGTTGCCTGATCGAGCAACTCGACGCGGAGTGAGAAACGGACCGAGTGTCTCCAGAGTCAGCGACGATATCGAGTGAGAGCGCTTGAACCGCTGTTGGCGGCTGACAGAGGCGTGTCTGTAGTGTGCCACCGAGTCGGACCTGCGGATCGGCTGGGAACAGGAGGGTGATCGCTCCGGAGGCGACCGCTCCCGGCTCTGCGTCGTGGAGTTGGCAGCGAGACCCCCGATGACTGTGGTTTCGCGCTGCGGCGTGGTGCTGTCTGCGAACGTTTCAAAACGGAGCCGCCCGTACACTGATTCACGGCAATCGATCCGGCCGCATCAGCTGCGATCGATGCTGGAACGGTCATCGAAGGGAACGTTATCGGGCCGGATCTACGTGGACCTTTATACCATCTGTGTACAGGGGGGGTCCATGAAGATCGGTGATGCTCTCACTGAATGAGAAATGTTTATAGGACCTATCCGCGAATATTCACCCCCTGTTGCAGTAGGGCAGAAACCCACTACGGGATTGAAACCAGTGATGACGACTTGCACACACGACGATTGCACGAAGTTGCAGTAGGGCAGAAACCCACTACGGGATTGAAACATTTGATACGGTTTTACGTTGCTGATAATCAAACTGTTGCAGTAGGGCAGAAACCCACTACGGGATTGAAACTTTGGGGCGCTTCCGGAGGGCTTCGGATCGTGGATCGTTGCAGTAGGGCAGAAACCCACTACGGGATTGAAACCATCGTTGCGAGAACTGTGGCCGCGATCTCGCAGGGTTGCAGTAGGGCAGAAACCCACTACGGGATTGGAACCCTCCAGATCGAGGTCGTCCACCACCTTTTTTCCGCTCGGGTGCGCTTCGCGCACCACTCACCACGCGAGACGGTCGCTCACTTCGTTCGCGCTGCGACTCGC
>NZ_RRCH01000017.1 GCF_003862495.1 Halocatena pleomorpha
TTTGGTCCAGATTTTTTGCGGGAGTGGTGGCCGACGGCCACCCGAGCGCAAAAAGGTGGAGGGTCATCGACGACCCTCCAGCAGTGGACAGCCAACACGGTGCTCATACTGCGACCGAACCGGACGCCCGCACCGAGAACACCGCTGGCGCTGGTCGCGTTTCTGATATGATTTCTGATACGATTCGACACCGTTACATGTCTCTGATTCGTTCCCAATCATGGGTTCTTGCATCGCAGAGGACCCAGCGTCGGGTGTTTACGGCACCCGGCGCGCTTTCCGAACGCGCGCAACACGTGGCTGCGCCCTCCATTTCGTTTTGGCACCTCCATTACTTATAAAGTTATTTATTTATCCCACATCATTCACTGCGAGAAACAGCTGGCTCGTCGGAACGCTTAATACGAGATCTATAGAATATAGAATAATGGCTGGTAACGTCACTTCCTCCCCAACGCGGTCGAATCCGGTTGCCACGATTCGCTCGCTCGCAGCACTGATCGAACCGGACCACCGTGCGCGCGTCTATACGACGCTTTTGCTTGCTGAGGACGGTGAGCTAACCCCGCAGGAGATCTGCGATTCTATCGCGGTTCCACGCGCAACGATCTATGACGATCTTAGTTGGCTGGTGGAGGAAGGTCTCGCCGCGCGTAGTGAGACTGGACGACCACATCGTTATCAAGCGACGCCACAAGCCTTGTCGCTGTCACCATGGCAGACGATGGGACCACGTGAGCGAACGTACTATCTTGCTCTCGTAGTCGCAGTCGCTCGAAAGGCAGAGAACCAGACAGTAGAAACGTTCATCGATCGCCACGGCGTCGAAACGTTAGCGGACGCGATCGAGTACACGCTTACTCGACTCAAGGGACAAACGACACTGCGCTCGATGGCCCGAGAACTCGATCTGCCAGTGGTTGAGACCGAATCGATCTTTCAGGCGATCGTTGGTATCCTCAGCGACCTGAACCAGAGTCACATCACACCCCAATCACTTGATATCCCACTCGATGCAGCGGATACCGGAGCAGAATGACGACGGTCGAAGTTGATCATGAACGCGTTGGTCACGTTGCAGATACGGGTGTGTTCGTCTGGATCGGCGGACCACAACCTGACAGACCGGGTCCGTCGAAGTTCGAGACGTTCAAACAGCTCGCTGCGACCGAGGGAATCGTGTTCACGATCTCGCAGCAGGCTTACGGGGAGCTCACCGAAAACACTGATTCGGATTATGAGATGCGGGGATCGTTCATCGAGACAGCGATCGAAGATGGTTGGGTCACGGTCGCTGAGCCGCTGGATTTCACCATTGGTCCCGTCTCAACCGTCCTGAACCGAGCCGAGCAGTTGATCACCCAACGTGACAAACACCACCAGACGGCAACCGACGCGCGAGCGGATGCCTCTTTACTTGCGATCGCCACACAGCTGATCGAAACAGAGCAGACCGATCAATGTATCATCTACACGACCGACAAAGCCCAAAGCGAGACAGCGATGGATCTCCTTGGGGAGCGGTACGGCGATCGGATCGTCGTCGAGTACTGTGTTCCGCATCTCGACAATGGAATCGCAGTCGAGGAATTTCGTCGACTCTGGCGGGAATGATCCCAATTAACGACGTGGACCGCCGGACAGATAGCGGCAACACGAGCACGCGAGTCTATCCACCCTGCCACCGGCAAGCGGTGCCCTGGCTCGCAGCGTTTTTGGTCGTTCAATCGAACCGTTCGGCATGGAGACGCGAGAACTTGGCAGCACGGGCATCGACGCGACGGCCGTCGGACTCGGGACGTGGAACGTCGGGCCGGTGTGGGGCGACGTGAGCGACACCCAGATCAAGGACGCCATCGACACCGCGATCGACGCGGGAATCACGTTCATCGACACGGCGGAGGTGTACGGCGACGGGCGCGCGGAACGGCTGATCGGTGAGGTACTGGAAGAACGGGACGACGCCGGAGCGATCGACGTGGTGACGAAGGCCAAACCCGATCCTGATGGAGGCCACTCCCCGGACGGACTCCGGGAGTCAATCACCGGCTCGATCGATCGGCTCGGCGTGGACAGCCTTGATCTCGTCCAGTTGCACTGTCCGGAGACGGGCGCGTTCTACGATCCAGAGGTGTTCGAGACGCTTGAAGCCCTCCGCGAAGAGGGGCTGATCGACCACGCTGGCGTGAGCGTCGAACTCGTCGAGGAGGCGCTGAAAGCCATCGAATACGACGTGGTCGAGTCGGTGCAAATCATCTTCAACCCGCTCCGACTGCGCCCCCGCGAGCGGCTGTTTGAAGCGGCCCAACGCCACGACGTTGGGATCATCGTTCGGGTCCCGCTTGCCTCGGGGCTGCTCGCTGACGCGTTCGAGGAGACGACTGACTTCCCTGAAGACGACCATCGCCGTATGGCGATCGAGGAGGGCGTATCGGCCGGCGTCGGCACGAAGGGCGGCGAAACGTTCGCCGGGGTCCCCTTCGACGCGGGCATCGCAGCGATCGAGGACCTCCGTCCGCACGTTCCGAGCGAGCTGTCGATGGCGCAGTTCACGCTCCGGTGGATCCTCGATCACGACGCCGTCACGACCGTCATCCCCGGATCGACTTCACCGGCCCACGTCGAAGAGAACGCTCGCGCCGCTGAGTTCCAAGAACTTACCCATCAAACCCACGGCGCAGTTACGGACGTGTACGACGAACACGTCCGAGACCACGTTCACCACCGGTGGTGAATCACTGTGTTGGCGGAGCGGGCGTTCGAGACGCCCGCTGATGAACGGGAGTGAGTCCGATGCTGGTGTCCGACCTTCGGTTCCGAGTCGGGCGGCTGTGCGGCTGGGATGAGTGACTGTCTCGCCAGACGAGCGGTAGCGAAGCTACCCGAGCGCAAAAAAGGTGGGTTTAGAGCTGATACCGCTCGCCATCGACAGCGGCGTGGTCACCGAACGCTTCTTCTGGCGTCGGGAAGTGAGAGACGTGAACGAGCCGTGTTCGTTCAGCGTTCAGTTCTTCGGCAAGCGAGAGCGCCCCCTCCATCGTCATGTGTTTCGTCCCGATTGTTCGAGGAACGCCCGCGTCGGTTTCGTGACGGCCGCCGAGCGGATGGTGGTCACAGAGCCGCGCCGGGACGATGGCGTCAGCGAGCAACAGATCCGGGTCGGCAAGCTGATCGCGGGTGGCATCAGGAATATTGAAGTTGGTATCACCGGTAATAGACAGCTTCGCACCCGTTTCATCCTCAATAGTCACGCCATAACAGAGAAACGGCGGGTGTTCGACCGGCAGGAGCGTCACAGTGAATCCACAGGTTTCGAACGGTTCGAGCGGCGGCTGTGGAGACACCGTAACCCGGTCAAGGTAGTCGTACTTTCGGTCGATCGTTTCAGCGACGCTCTCGCCGGTTGTCGGGTCGGTTTCGTTTGCGGCGTACACTGGCAGCGACTCGAACAGTCGGTAGGCGTTGCCCAACCCATCCAAGTGATCGAAATGGATGTGCGTGATGACGATCGCGTCCGGAAGCGCCACCTGATCCCGGAGCAGTTGGTACCGCACGTCGGGACTCGTGTCCACGAGCAATGACTCTCCCGTGTTCTCGTTTTCGACGTGGACTGAAAACCGGGTGCGTTCAACGCCTCGGTCAGCGGCTGTGTGACACGTCTCACACTCACAACCCGGTGTCGGTGTGCCCGTGGTGTCGCCGGTCCCGAGCAGTGTTACCCGCATCAGTCGTCAGAGCTGTGAGCGTGATCGTGAGCATGATCGTGTCCGGTGTCGGTCGAGCCGGAGCCGGCAATGAGCGCGTCAGCGTCACCGTTGATCATGTCCATGTTCTTGAGGTTGTCTCGTTCCTCAAAGCCCTCAACGGCGGTGAGGAGATCATCCTGTGTGAGGGTCGTGCGCTCCTCTGTGAGCGCGTTCAACACGGCTTCTCGAAGCACTAACCGGAGATCACTGCCGGTCAGCCCTTCGGTCTTGTTCGCAACCGCTTCGGGATCGAAGTTCTCGATGTCCATCTTCCGGGTAATGACCCGGAGGATGTCCGCACGCATCTGGGAATCCGGTTTCGGAAAGTTGACGATCTCGTCGAACCGCCGCCACGCAGCGGCGTCGAGTTGGTCTGGGTGATTCGTCGCACCGATGAGTAACACGTCATCCCGGATCAGGCTGACTTCGTCGATGGATTTGAGCAGCGTGTTCACAGCGCGTTTGATCGCGGCGTGCTCGTCGCTGGAGCGCGTTTTCGCCACGAAATCGAATTCGTCCATGAAGAAGATACACGGTGCAAGCCGCTTTGCCACCTCGAACGCCTTATCGACGTTCTTGGCAGTCTCACCGAGATACTGGCTCGTGATCATCGAGAGTTTGACCTCCACGAACGGCAGTTCGAGACCGTGTGCCAGCGCCCGAGCGACCGACGTTTTACCGGTACCCGGTGGGCCGACGAGCAGGAGCTTTCCGATCTCTCGCAGCCCGATTTCCGCGAGATACTCCCGGTGCTCGATCGCCTTCACGATCTTCTGAATCTCGGCCTCCTGATTCGATGTGAGCACGAGATCATCGAGCGTCATCTCCATCTCCTGAGGCGCGCGAACCTCAACGAGATCGAGCATCTCCTCGTCTTCCTCGTCGAACACCTGTTCGAGCAAGCTGTCAATCCACACCCGATCGGCGTGGATCGGGCGGTTCATCGAGCGAGCCGCCTCGTAATCGACATCTTCGACATCCGACTCGAAATATCTAGCGAGCGTTGGATTAGTCATGAGGCGGTCCGAATCTGTCCGTTTGAGATACCACTGTTCTGCCATCTCAGCGTCGCTGAAGGAGAGTTCCCCCGTGAACTCCTCGCGTTGGGTGAACAACAACTCGGAGACGGCATCCCACGGATGAGCGATCCCCGTCGCTTCGGAGATCCGGGTGCCGGTAACGGTTAGGGGCCGTTGGATGCTCCCCGGAGCACGACGGTCACCGTCACCCGGAGCCTCCTCCGGTGTCGGCGTCTCGGTGTCAGCATCCGAATCGTCGGTAGCAGCAGTGCGCCAAAACGCACGACGGTATGACGGTGGAAGATCGCCCGGGTCACGAGCGGTGTCCTCGTTGTAGACGCGGGCGGTAAGCATGAGTTCAATGACGTCAAGCGCCGGGCCAGTCATTCCCCAAACAGTTGTCGCGGAACGCGTATAAGATCGTCGGAGTGCGCTCACATCGCAAAATATGGTATGTGAACACACAGTAATAAACCACAGGACAGTGGAACCGCAAACGGGGTGTAGAAAGTTGTTAGCAGGCTGTTTTAACACGACGAAGCGTAATGTGAGTGTATGGTGGATACGACACCAGTCGTAGTGAAAGCGTACCGTACCCCACAGGGAAAAGAAGACGGCGTATTTGCTGATGTTCGGAGTGAAGATCTCTCGATTCCACTCATCAACGAGATTCTTGCTGAGACCGGACTATCCGGGGATGATGTCGACGATTTGATGTGGGGCTGTGCCCAACAGCGCAGCGAGCAGGGGAACAATCTCGCGCGTGTTATCACACTGCTATCTGATCTCGGAGAGAACGTTCCGGGGACGACGATCAACCGTTGGTGTGCGTCATCGGCACAGTCGGTCATCAGCGCGAGCGACGCGATTCGTGCCGGGCAGCGCGACGTGATCATCGCTGGTGGCGTCGAAAACATGTCTCGGGTGAAGATGGGCCAGAACAGCCAGAACGTCCATCCTCGCATGAACGACGAGTACAACGTCGCAAAGCTCCAGATGGGGATGACGGCCGAAGAGGTCGCTGAGCGCTTTGATGTCTCTCGAGAGACCCAAGACGAGTACGCCGCTCGGTCCCAACAGCGAGCGTGCGAAGCAACCGAGGAAGGTCGGTTCGACGACGAGATCATTCCAATCGAAACGGAAGACGGAACGGTCACCGAAGACGAGGGGCTTCGACCGGGCACGACCGCTGACAAACTGGCGGGGCTGCCAACGGTGTTCAAAGCCGACGGAACGGTCACGCCGGGTAACGCCTCTCAAGTTTCGGACGGCGCGGCCGCACTGCTCGTCACGAGCAAGGCGTTCGCAGAAGATCATGATCTCGATATCATGGCCGAGATCGGTGCCAACAACGTCGCTGGCGTTGATCCTACCGTGATGGGTATCGGTCCGGTGCCCGCCGTCGAAGGCATGCTCGAACGCAACGGCCGTTCGATCGAGGACTACGGACTGGTCGAGTTGAACGAGGCTTTTGCCAGCCAGACCGTCTACTGTCAGCAACAACTCGGCATCGACGACGACATCTTCAACGTCAACGGCGGCGCGATCGCCATCGGTCATCCCCTCGGTGCCAGCGGCGCACGACTGCCTGTCACTCTTCTTCACGAGATGGAAAAGCGCGGAACCGAGCGCGGGATCGCCACCGAGTGTGTCGGATTCGGACAGGGCGCTGCGATCGAGTTCAGTCGATAACTGTTCGGACAGCGAGAGCAACAGACCGTCGGAGGGTTTGCCCGGTTCCGTCAAATCGTGCGGTTCCTTGCGCGTCTCTTCGGTGACAGGACTCCAGTGGCTGTGGACCGAACTGGTTGTGTATTCCCGAGTCGTAATCCGGTTATGCAACTTTCAGGCTACGACCACAGCCCAGGACGTCATTGTGGCTCAGTGTCGCTCCGGAATCTCTCTGATTTTTATGGGTGGGGCTTCGACGAGCCGACGTGTTTCGGGCTTGCGAGCGGGCTGGGATTCACGTTTTTCGAGCTATCGATGGATCCTCATCGCGCGTTTTTCGGCCGACCGTTCGCACTCGAACGGTCGTTCGTACGGCGGCTCGGCGTCGACTACACTGAGCGGGAGGGCGAGAACTGGGAAACAGCATGGGACGCCGTAACGGCCCATCTAGAGGCGGGTCGACCCGTTTTGTTGTTTCTCGATATTTACGATCTCGATTACTTCGGGACAGACACCCATTTCGCTCCGCACGCTGTGCTCGCGGTGGGCTACGACGACACCCACGTTCTCCTTTCTGACAGCGAGTTTCCCACGCTGCAGTCGCTGTCGCTCGACAGCCTGCGGTCGGCGTGGCGCTGTGATCCCGTCGTCCCGATGCGTAACCGGTATCTGGTCGTTACAGAGTCGGAACCTACTGATTTCGAGTTTGATGGGGCTGTCCGGGACGCGACTCGCTTGATGGCCCGCTCCATGCTCGATCCTGAGACTCGTCCCGATGACCGAGGACCGGGACGGCACGGACTCCCTGCCCTCCAGGCGCTCGCAGCGGAACTGCCCGCGTGGACCGCGCTCCCTGATCCGTCGTGGACGACGCGGTTTGCCTACCAGAACGTCGAACGCCGAGGCACCGGTGGCGGCGCGTTTCGCGGACTCCAGCGGGACTTTTTCGAACGCGTCGATCACCCGTTCGGAAGCGACGTGACAGACCGGATGGCCGCCATCGCTGACGACTGGACCGCGGTGGGAGCCACCCTGCAGGAGGCGAGCGAAGCCGACGACGATGGACTTCAGGACGGACTCGACCGAGCAGCCGCCGAGATCACCGCGATCGCTGACCGCGAAAAAGCACTGTACGAGGCGATCCGCTCGATCGAGTGACTCACGTCTGCGATCCTATACCAATCGGAATTTATATGTGATTAGATATACCTATATTGGTATGGACACGAAGCGCGTCCAGCGCGCCCTCCTCAATCGCGGCGTGTTGCTGCTGTTCGCCGTATTGTTCGTTCCGATGTTCGCCGGGACAGTGCTGTTTCCACTGGTTCCGTCGGTTGTTCAGCTAATACTGCTCGTGCTTTCGGTTCCCGGAATGTTTCTCATCACCGTTGGAGAGTTTCTTTACACACCACTGCTGGTGACGGGTCACCTCCCTAACGTGATCGCTAACGCTGTGTTGTTCTATCTGTTCGCCGTCGTGGCAGCGGGAATCGGTCGCGTGCTCGGTCGGTACGCGGCAGAACCCGCCCACAGAACGCGGCTTCGGTATCTCGGTGCGGGTACGCTCGTGCTTGCGGGCGTGCTCGCGGTGGGGTTCACTGCTCAGATTCCAGTGACGTGTGGCCCAGCCGGAGACTGCACGTTTGCTGGGTGGGCGTATCGGCTGATGGTGCTCGCGGTCGGCGGCGGCCTGTGTGCGTCTGGGTTCGGCGTAGTCGGCGTGGACGTGGCCGTTCGTCGGATGCGTTCAGGGTCGGTGTAATCGATGCAACCCACGATCGCAGTCGCTCATTACCCGGAAGGTGCCGGACACGCGACACGGATGCTGGCAGTCGGATCGGAACTCGAAAAGCGAGGAGCCGACGTATTGATGGCTGGTGGCGGAAACGGCTCCGAGTTCGTCAAGCTCAACGGATACGACGAGTTCGAGCCGGCGACCGTCAACTACATCGACACGTATCAGGGCGGCTCGATGAGCCACGTCCTCACTGAGAGTGTTCCCGCGAGTGCCAGAAGAGTGGCCGACTACGTCGACTGGCTCCACCGGATCGATCCCGACGCCCTAGTGACCGACGACATGTTTGCAGCGATGGCGGCACCAAAAGCTGGCGTTCCCCTGTACGTCGTGAAACACGACATGCCCGGATTGTATCGGGATCCACTCGAACGAGCAGGGGCATTCTTCCACACCAAGTTCCAGCTCATCACAGCGCGTGAGTTCTTCTACCCGGTTGTGTGTCCAGCTTCGGAGATCGATCCCACAGGGGTGACGCGCGTTCCACCGATCGCACTCGACAGTGAGAAAGACACGGTTGATACTGCCGATATCGTCTGTGTCCCGAGTCACTACTCGGATTTCGACCGGATCGCTGCTCAACTCGAACGACAAGGCTACGACGTGTTGAACGTGGGTTCGGAGAACTGGGAGGCAGTTCCATCGTTGCTGCCGTACATTCGAGGGGCCGATGTCGTCGTCTGCTCGGGCTACTCAACGATCATGGACGCAGCCGTCGCGGGCACGCCCTGTGTGATTCACCCCGAAACCACCGAACAGCAAGCTGTCGCGGAGTGGATTTGTCGGAACGGCGTAGCCGGCTTCACGGTCGCCAACGACGCTATCGATGTGCTCACGGCGGTGCAGTCGCCACCAGAACCGTCCACCTACGCTAACGGTGGACGCGAGATTGCTACGACGGTGCTTGAGGATCTCCGGGAAGCGCAGCCCACGACGGCCGATCGAGCGGTCACGGGATCCGACACGGACCGGGAACAGTCAGCACTCTGGACCGACTCACCCGAATCGATCTCCGCTCAGTTGCTGGGTGGGAGCAAAGAGTTGCTCGGAGCGGCGACCGGTGCTGTCGGACTAGCCGCGCTCATCGCACAGCAAGTGACTGCACACAGCGGTTACGCCGCAATCGAGCAGTCACTTCCCACCTATGCCGGTACCGTCGGTGAGCTATTTCTCCTCGGGAGCGTGCTAGTGTTTCTGCTCGGACTAGCCGGCGCGCGAGCGAACGCCAGCGTCGTTCCGTCAGTGCTTCTTGCCAGCGGGCCTGTCGTCGGGTGGGCGGTCACCCACTGGACGGTACCCATGACCGAACCACGGTATGCAGTGACGTTTCCCCTTGAGATGGCGCTTCTTTATGGCGGAACCTTCGGAATCCTTGGCTACCTCGTAGGATGTTCGCTCGGACAACTGCCAGGAACGGACCGTACGAAGCCGAGACGGTCGGAACACTGATCGGCCATCGCCCAGAAGTAGCAGAAAGACCACTAGTTATCGGTCGTCGTTCGCGTCCGACGACGGTCCCATCAGTCCTGTAAGCCAGGACCACATCGACTGTCCAAGTTCCTGAACGGTGAGCTCCTCGCCGTGATCGCCCGTCGATCCGGAGAAGTCGGGTTGTACGCCCAACAACACAGCTGCGACGCCGATCTCCAATCCGATCACCGCCATCAACAACACGATCGTCACTGAAGTGTCGTTCGTGAGGGATCCACCTTGTATCATCGCTACGAACAATCCCGACACCAAGAGCACACCGCCACCGCCGCGCAACACGGTGTCGACGCGCGACTCCGAGCGACCCCGATAGAGACCGTACACCAACATCACGCCACCGGCGAAATGCAACACGAACGCCCACAGCCACGCCGGAAGAACGGCACCATCAGCCGGTTGGAGTTGTGCGGGAAGCAACTGGACCGACAATACTCCCTCTATAACCAACAGACAGAGGCGGAGCCACGCTGCTAGCACGCCGTCGTACAACTGCAAGACACCACCAAGCACGGACGCCTCAAACTCGAACAGTGCCGTACCGAACGACAGCCACGTCGACGAACCGATGAACTCACCGATCATGAACAACAGAAACACCGGGAAAAGCGCGACAGTGGCGAGGCTCATGAAAAGGATCACAAACGGTTTTCGAACTCGCCATAGGACGGTTGCGGTGACGTACAGTGCTGGCAACAGTGCTACGACCGCAACGGGTGTTTCCAACACGAGTTCGGTGGTTGTCTCGAACATTGGATGGAGGTATCTGGAGAGATTCCAGAATTGGGGCTACACGTGCTAACGTAAAAGATTTTGTGGCATTCACGTACGGCGTTCTGTGTGCACCATCGCCACGCCGACACCCAAAACGTGAAGCGACCGGATGACGGAGAGCTTAGTCCGCCTGCGGGTCGTCTCGCCACCAGCGAGCGTCGTAAACGCGGAGCTTGAGCCGGGCTGGCAGCTGTCTGACGGCGTACTCCTCGGGGAACAGTTCCTCGTCCATCTTGTACTGTTTGTACACGTCGTCTCGGTCCGGCCACGCTGGTTCGAACGAGTCGAGGAACGGGAGTTTCCGGCGCAAAAAGCGCTGGATCTGGTTCAAGCGAACGGAAGAGAGCGGCTGACTCTGCGGTCGGTGTTTGAGAATGTCTTCATCGATTCGTTCGACCGCTTTCCGGAACGTTTCGTACCGCCGATATTTGGGCGGCGTCATGAGGTGCCATTCGAGCAGTTCGCTGTCGACGGCGACGAACGCCTCGAAATAATTGTCCGCGAGATGAGCGTGCGTCGGTAGCACTGGCTGGTTTTTGATGATGAGAAGATCCATCGCGTTGTGCACTGAATCGGTGCGTTCCCAACACGTCGACAGCTCTGCGTGGAGTTGGTCGAAGAGGAATTCATAGGGAGAATCCAATGAGAGGTCTACGTCGAAGAGACCAGAGACAGCCTCCTCGACAGCTTGACTCTCATCGGGGAAGAATCCGAGCGTATTGAGAAGCGACTTGATTGGGTCCGGATTCGGAGCCAGTTCTGAGGACGGAAGCTTCGTACCGAACAGCTCGAAACCGTCTCGTTCGAGGAAGTACCCCTTTAGCAACGTATCAAACAGCGTTCCGTGGTACACGGTCTGCATCTCGACCGCGTCATCGAAACCCGCCTGGTGGATGTGAAGCGCTTCCTTGATTCCTTGGCTGTACCGGCTCTTTCCGTCGGTCGGCATCAGATACCGTTTATCTGGCTTCAACACCGTGTGTGGGATGTCGTATTGGGCCGCGAGTTTCCGAGCGACGGTAACCTCTCGGGAGTTCGAATTCCCGATCGTGTAGCACTGATCAATGTCCGGTATCTCTGCGAGAAAGATCCGCGAATCATGCCCGCCCGAGAGCAACACCCCCTTCGGACCGGGAAGCGTCGAACGACGATCAACCGCCCGAATCAACCGCTCTGTAAGCTCCTCGACGTAATCGAACGGTTGGGGATTGTACACGAACCGAGACAGTGATCCGACGGAATCGGCGGTCAGATAGCCGTCGAACGGGATCCGATCGATGCCGGCTATGAGGGTTCGCTCACCTAGCACAGTGCCGAGATGGATGTATTCGAGCAGCGACGAACGACAGTAGTCAAACGTGTCAACGCGATCTGCCAGCAACGAGAAGTCCGTGGTGAACAACCGTTGTCCGCCGGCATCAGTGTAAAAACATTCCCACGAACGGATCGGATCCGTAGAGACGAACGCGTCCTCACCGTGTTCAATCACGGCGAGATACGATCCGTTGATGTCCGAGAGGGCGTCCCGTCCGTGCTCAGCGTATCGGTCGAACAGCCACCGAGCGATGTTGTCGGGGGAAGAAGTGGTTTCCTGAGTATGCGGATAGATCTCTCCCCAGAGGAGACAGAGACCACGGCTGTCAGAATAGCTCGCGCTCCGGCTAGGCACGCCGAGACCGGGATCACGAACGCCGACAGTGATGGACTCCCCGGTGAGAATTTCGTCGAAATCGTCGGCGGATCGGTGGCACTCGAACTCAGAGCGAGTGCCAAACACCCCAAACAGTTCCTTATTCATTCGGCGGTTCGAAACAACTGACTCGTCGTGTGTTTTGAGCGTTGGCGTCATCGCAGTCATCCCTCGGGCGTGGTCGAGTGGGGTTCGATAACGGAGTCGGGATTCGCGTCTGTGTTCGCATCCGTAGTCGTATCGTCGCGGGCAGCCGTATCAGTGACATCCATTTTGAGGAACGTCAGCAGCGAATAGAGGATCGGCGTGTTGTCGGTTCCGTCGAGATGGTCCTGATAACACTCCCACGCCCCTTCGAGATCCATAAACGGCAGGGCGTCGAGCGTCGATTCGTGGGTGCGCAGGGTGTCGGTCGTGAACGACTGTGCCCGGATGAGTTCTGTTCTGTTCGGCCACGGCGTATGATCGAGATGTGGCTCCGGAACGTCGTTGTCAGCGATGTGCTTCCACCAAAATCCGTGGATGTTCTTTCCGATATAATCAATGGGGAAATGATATTTGACGGGGACGCCGGTGTGGGCATGAGGGATCTCAGCAAGCGTCGGTTCGATCGCCTCGATCGCTTCGTTGACGAAGTTGCGCCGGAGGAAGTACTTGACTGGGATCTGCTGTTGGAGATCCACGATCCGGTTGTCCAGAAACGGCGTTCGGTACGGTCGCATGTGCGCGAGGCTCTCCGAAAAGATGGCGTCCGTATCCGCACCGATCGGATAGAAGCTCCCATACAGCGCCAGATCGCGCAGGCTGTTGTACCGAACGCCGTGGCTGACAATACCCTCGTCGTCGGCGTGAATGTTGGACCGTATGATCGATGACAACGACTGATCGTCGATCCCAGTGAAGTACGGTAGCGGCTCGATCGCTTCACCCACCTGTGCAGAGACGTACTCGTCGATCGAGTCGATCGACTGTGCGATCGGTAGTGTGAGGTTACCGAGGGAGTTCAGCGAAAGCGTTCGGGTTTCGAGTGGGCCACCACCGAGCAGCATGTCGGCGTACAACCCGGAGACGAGCACGTCGACTTCCTCAGCGATCTCCTCATGGAAACCGAGGAAGTACGCCTGATCGAACCAGCCACTGAAGTTCGACAACGGCGGCGCACGGTCAAGCAGTTGGGCGTCGTATTCCGCATCACGTTCCAACAGTTCGAACGTGTTCCCGGTCGCCTGTGCCGACCGTTTGGCGGTCTTCGCCTCGCGGCTCATCCAATCGGCGTTATGAAACGTCGTGACCGGTTGGTCGATCGCACCCAACGCGAGCCGGGAATCACTCCCGCCGCTCAACAGCAGCCCATACGAAAGGTCGTCGTCGGTCCACTCTTCGAACACCTGTTGGATCGTCTCAGTGAACCGATCGCGGAAGTACGAAAACGGCTTGTCGATCGGGTCGTGGCTTGGAGTCCAGTACGTTTCGGTCGTCATCTCCAAATCGTCGAGATCGATGGAGACGATCGATCCCGGCGGTAGCTGTCGCACGCCCTTGATCGGTGTTTCGACGCCGAACACGCGCCTGAGTTCCAGATATTCGTACAGATACGGCAACTCGAATTCTGGATCGAGATCGGGATGGGACACCAGTGATTGCGACTGGGAGGAGATGAGGAGCGTCTCCTCAGTTGGCCGAGCGTGGTACAGCGGTCGGGTTGCGAACCGGTCGGTGACCAACGACAGTTCGTTTTCCGTCTGATCGTATATGGCGAGTGCGAAATTCCCGTTCAGCCCCTCAACGAAGCGCATTCCGAACAGTTCGTACAGTTGAGCACAGAACGCTGCGCTCCCCTCGGGCGGGCCGTTTCGGGGGGCGTAGTTGCCTTGGGAGCCGTAGCCGTACACGTCACCCCACACCCAGATCAGCACGTCTTCATCGGCAACTGCCGGTTGGTCGCCTGCGAGCAGTGTATGCAACGACGCACGGAGTTCGAACCGATCATCACGGTAGGTGACCGATTCCTCCGCGTCGTCCCAGCCAATGGCGTCGGCCATCGCGTCCGGAAGCGATCCCTCACCGATTACACCACACAGTCCAACCATGTTCACACACCTCTCCTGATAGACGACTCATCGTTACAACTTGAATACATGAAGCGCTGAGAATCGAGCGCCAGTATCACGGCTGACACCTCCGATAGCAGCGTATCGACGTGGTCGCGGCGGGAATCGATCCGGCACCGATGACGCCCGCCACCGTGCCTGTGTCCGTCCCGACAGTCGAACGCGTGTGACACCGTTCGACGACACCGATGGGTCGAACGCATCGCGCCAGTGGTGGCCGTTCACGATCCGGGTCACGAGAAACGTTCATCAACGACGCGTATGCCCGGACATCACTTCAACCCACCTCTTTGGTCCGCCACCTTTTTTCCGGGAGGGTAGCCGAAGGCCACCGCTCCCGCAAAAAAGATGGGGGCAAAAAAAGCCGCGAGCGAAGCTCGCGGTGCTGCGGGTTCGTACCGCCGCCGCGACCGCTACCGCCGTCTCTGTTGGTTTTCAGTCGTCAGCGTGAACGGCTGGTTGCTCGTCTACGACGCGCTACCTCAGCAAGTCCACACCGGAGTGCATATCCCGACACCGTTCGGACCTTCGACCGAGAACAACGGCTCCGTCGGTCTTCATAGCCGACGAATTCAGGAACGACAATGGCGATGACAAACGAGCATCCATTGGTTCGGTTGGAAACGGCCGTGCTCATCGGTATCGGCGGCTTTGCCGGGTCGAACCTCCGGTATTTCCTTGATGGGGTTGTGCCGGGACCGCAAGTAATGGGAACGCTGGGTGTGAACGCCGTGGGTAGCGTCGCGCTGGGATTCATCCTGTATGAAGCGATGCACAGCGGGCTTCTCGGGGAACAGACACGGACGGTCGCCGCGACCGGCTTTCTCTCTTCGTTTACCACCTACAGCACGTTCGCCGTCCAAACGACGCTGCTCGGATCGCCGCTGTGGATGCTCTTGAACGTTCTCGGCAACTACGCGCTCGGGTTCGCTGGCGTGTTGGCCGGTCGGGAGTTGGCACGAGCCGTCAAGGTGAGCGACGGATGAGGATCGATCCGGCCCACATCGTCGGCACCGGCGGAGCGCTCGGGGCGCTGTTGCGCTATCTCCTCGGCCAGTGGATCGACGCCGATACGTTCCCGGTGGCTACGGTTGCTGTCAACGTCATCGGCAGTTTCGTGCTCGCCGCGCTCACGTTTGCCGGCTCCTCAGAAACGGTGGTGTTGTTGCTTGGGACCGGTGCATGCGGCTCATTCACCACGTTCTCATCGTTTTCCGTCCAAACGGTCCGCCTTTGGGAGACCGGTGACCGGAAGCGGGCGCTGTGCAACGCCGTCGGAACGCTGCTCGGCGCAACCGGAGCGATTGGACTCGCGTGGGTAGCAGTAGGACAGTAGTACCGAACCGCGTTGATCGGGTGATTCATGATCTTCGACTGCCAATCACACCCATGGACAGCTCACGAACCGAATCGTGTGGCCGGTGTGCCATGACGAGCGTGGTCGAGATGACCGACAGGGCAGAAGACGGTGGCTCGTCGCCGTTCGAGGGCGACCGGATCGAACTCGACGCCGACCGGCTCCGCGTGGCGTCGTTTCCGATGGTGCTGGCCGGGAAAGCGAAACGGCGTGTCGACGAGTTGGGACACACGATCATCCATGGTTGGTAGTGAATCAGCAACTGGATAGCACGCTTTGCCGGGTCTCGGAGGGCAACAGAGAAGTTTTTGCCGTTGCACACCTACCGCCGAACGCAGATGGAAGAAAGCGTGACCGGGTTTATCGACCGGGGGACGTGGGGCGATGTCGTCGAGTTCGGAGAGCGCATCACGCGCGCACTCAAAGACAATGATGTTGCCGGCTCCGAATTCGAAGAGTGGGACGAGTGGAGACCGAAAAGTCACGAGCGCTTGGACGACGACGTGAGCAAAAAGACCGCACAACAGGCGAGCGTCGACGAAAGTGCCGGAGAAAAAGCCGGAAAACAGCCCGATGACGACATCAAAACGGCGGGGGAGAAACTCACGGAATCGTACAAAAAGCTCGACGAAGACACCGACGAAGCAGTCAACAAATGGAACGAGTCGATCGATTACGTTGCCCGTGCGGCCGACTCGGCGGGTCGGAAAGCGATCCGTGCGGTCGAGGGAGTGGTGTACAAGAACGTCATGACCCAACTCGCCCCGTACTACTTCGACAACGACATTGTCAGCGCGAACCTCCAGCGGATCGACGACGATCGATCGACCTACCGACTGGAAGTGAACATCAACGACGACGATCTCCGGATCCGCGTCTCGAACGCGCTGGCTGATTACGAGCAGACCGTCGATCGGTGGCACGTTGACTGTGAAAAGGACACCGAAGCGCTCGAAACCGTCGAAGGCGGTACTGTCACCGACAACGGCGTTGATTCCCACCCGACGACGAACTGAAGGGCGGGAAACGAGAGTGACAGTATTTGTTATACTGATCTTACAAAGGACAACTATAGCGGTCGATGATTTACGTCTGTACGATTACTCTATTAGAGACGGACAAAGTCAGAACATTCACAACACTGGCGGTTGTGACGTTGGTTATGCCAACTGACACCGCTGTGGTTCTCGCGGCGGGGGAAGGGACCCGTCTGCGTCCGCTGACCCGAAACCGTCCGAAGCCGATGTTACCAGCCGGTAACAGACCGATTCTCGAATACGTTTTAGACGCACTCATCGAGGCCGGGATCGGACGCCTCTGTCTGGTTGTCGGCTACAAACGCAGTCGGGTTCAGGAGCATTTCGGACCCACCTACCGAGACGTTCCGATCGAGTATGTCGTCCAGTCCAAACAGTTGGGGAGCGGGCACGCGCTCCAACAGGCAGAGGAGAAACTCGATGGCTCGTTCGTTGTGGTGAACGGTGATCGAGTGATTGAGCCATCGATCATCACCGACGTGCTTGAAGCGTCGAAAACTGACGACGCGGCGACGCTCGCAGTGCTCGAACGACCGGCCGCAAACAGGTATGGGGCGGTCGTCATGCGTGATTCAACCATCGTGGAACTGATCGAGAAGCCAGATGATGAGTATCGGCTCGTCAACGGTGGCGTGTACGTGTTCGACCAACGCATCTTTGCAGCTCTGTCGGAAACGACGCGCCGGAGCGGTAGCCTGTTGTTGACCGACGCGGTCGACCTACTGATCTATGAGGCGACCGTTCGGGGCGTCCGAACCGAGGGACTGTGGGCCGACGCGACGTACCCGTGGGATCTCCTGACGGTTTCGCGCGCACTGCTCGAGCGCGGACTCATCGACGGCGATCACCCCGAAACGGACGTGTGGGTGTCAGAGCGAGCGATCATCAACGAAAACGCGACGCTCCAGCCACCGGTCGTCATCGGTCCGGACTGTGAACTGGGACCGGGTGCTGTCGTCGGTCCCAACGTAGCGTTGGGACAGAACGTGACGATCGGGGCGAACACGACTGTCGAGTCGAGCGTCATCGACACGGACACGCGAATCGGGGCAGGGAGCACCTTACTCGACTGCGTGACCGGACAGGACGTGAAACTCGGAGCCGGAACGGTCGTTCCCGGTGGTCCGGCGGACGTGCAGATCAACGAGAGTCTATTCCGGGACGAACATCTCGGGGCGGTGTTCGCGGATCGGGTGCAGTCCGGTGGCGGCGTCCGCTGCAAGCCGGGCGCGCTGGTCGGGACGAACGCCCGGATCGGCACCGGCGTCGTTGTCGATGGACACATCCCCGAGCGATCGGAGGTGGTCCGCTGATGTGTGGGATCATCGGTTGTGCCGGCCGCGGTGATGAGACACTCGACACCCTGATGCACGGGCTTTCGAAGCTCGAATACCGAGGGTACGATTCGGCCGGTGTCGCGCTCTCGAACGAGGATCTCAGCGTTCGACGGAAGGCAGGAACACTCGATGCGCTGCGCTCCTCCCTCTCGGGACAGACACTACTCGATGGCGACGACAGCGCGGTCGAAGGCGACGGGTTACACGACAACCCAGTCGGGATCGGACACACGCGATGGAGCACCCACGGCCCACCGACGGACACCAACGCCCACCCACACCGGGACTGCACGGATCGTATCGCGGTTATTCACAACGGAATCATCGAAAACTATCAGGAACTCAGGGACGAGTTGGCGGCCGACGGCCACGAGTTCCACAGCGATACGGATACGGAAGTCGTCCCACACCTGATCGAAACCGCGCTTGAAACCGGGATGGCACCTGAAGAAGCCGTCCGGTCCGCGATTTCGAGGTTGGAGGGAGCGTACGCGATCTGTGCCGTGATCGCCGGCGTCGACCGGGTTTTTGCCGCGCGCAACGACTCGCCGCTCGTGCTCGGCATCAGCGAGGAGGCGTATTTCCTCGCGAGCGACGTTCCGGCGTTCCGGGAGTTCACCGATCAGGTCGTCTACCTCGACGACGGCGAGTTCGCCGTGATCAACAAAAACGGCTGGCGGGTGACCGACACCGACGGCAACGTGGTTGAAAAATCGATCAACACGATCGAGTGGGATCCCGAGGAGACGGGCAAAAGCGGCTACGATCATTACATGCTGAAGGAGATCCACGAACAGCCGCGCGCGCTGCGCCAGTGTCTCCAAGGGCGGGTCGATGAGTTCGGGGGCGAAGTGATCCTCGACGAACTCAGTGATCTCGACCCAGAAGCCGTCCAGTTCGTTGCGTGTGGAACGTCCTATCACGCCGCGCTGTACGGTGCACAGCTGTTCCGATCGATCGGCATCCCAGCCCAAGCGTTCATTGCGAGCGAGTACGCCACGAGCGTGCCCCCCATTGAGAACGATCTGGTTATCGGCGTCACCCAGAGCGGTGAAACCGCTGATACGCTCAGCGCGCTGCGGGAAGCCCGCCATCGCGGGGCGAAAACCCTCGCGGTCACGAACGTCGTCGGATCGACGGCGGCGCGTGAGTGTGATGAAGCCCTGTACATCCGGGCCGGGCCGGAGATCGGCGTGGCAGCGACCAAAACGTTCGCCTCACAGCTGATTACGCTCTCGTTGCTGACGCTCCATCTGAACGGATCGGAGGACGACCGCGAGGTCATTGCCGGCTTGCGGGATCTTCCGAGCAACGTGCAGGCGATCCTTGACGACACGAATGCCCGAGAGATCGCGGAGGAGTACCATGATTCGGACGCTTACTTCTTCATCGGCCGTGGACTGCATCATCCGGTCGCGCTCGAAGGCGCGTTGAAGTTCAAGGAGATCAGCTACGAACACGCCGAAGGCTTCCCCGCCGGAGAACTCAAACACGGCCCGCTTGCGCTCGTCACTGAAAACACGCCCGTGTTTGCTGTGGTCACCGGCGACGGTGAGCAAGCCCGGAAAACGATCGGCAACGTCAAGGAAGTCGAAGCCCGCGACGCGCCGGTGATCGCTGTCACTGACGGCGTATCCGATGTCGAACGCTACGCCGATCACGTCCTCGAAATCCCCGAGAGCACGCCACGAACGGCCGCGTTGCTGGCGAACGTTCAGCTCCAACTCGTTTCCTACCACGCCGCAGCGTTACTCGGCCGACCCATCGACAAACCACGGAATCTCGCCAAAAGCGTCACTGTCGAGTGATCGGTGGGGTATCGCGGGGCGTATCGTACTGTAACAACGGTATTTTTCGACTGTGAACGGGCGACGGTCGCCATACCCGTAGCCACGTTCTCGACAGGCCACGAAGACACTGCAATCGTATCGATGGACTGTCCGTGATCGAATACCGACGTCGCCTTCATTTTCGCATCTGGTCATTTCAACTATCTGTACTGATGATGGTTTTGCTGGCATGCCCAACGAACGTTGACCTCCTCCCGCGCCTAAAGACGCGGGAATCCCACCACGGGATTTCAGGCCGGTCGTGGCCCTATGGTTTCAAGACGCATACGTTCCAAGCGTCTCCTCTGTGGTAGCATCGGCTTGGGTGTCTTGCGGGGCGGTCAAACGCCCCCCATCCTCAGCCGAGTCATCGCCATCCGTGTGTTCTCTTGGATGGCTCTCTCCGCTGAGGTAGCGGTCTGCGATGTTTATCGCGCCGTTCACGTCCGCTTGGTACTCGCCCATCCAGCAAGCGTCGTTCGTACACTTGAACGTCGCCTGTCGCGGGCGATACCCCACTTCACCACAAGCGTGGCACTCCTTCGACGTGTTGCGCGGGTTCACCGTCTCGACGGGGATACCCTTCTCGACGGCTTTGTAGCGTATCTGCGCGTGGAGTTTGGCGAATCCCCATCCGTGGAGACGCCGATTCATGAAGTCGCCGTAGTCCATCGACTCCCGTATGTACGTCAGGTCTTCCAGAACAAGAACGGGATTCTCGACGGACTCGGCGTACTCCACGACCTCGCGGGTGACGCGGTGGAACACGTCGTCTATCTGGTTCCATATATCGTCCCCGAAGGACTCCCCGATACGCTCGCTTCCGCGCGTCTGGAGTCGGCGCGTAGCGGTGAAGTAGGTCTTGCGGAGCCGACGAACAGTCTTGCCCTCGTCGGCCCACAGTTCGGGCGCGGGCGGAGAACCGTGGCCGTCGCGGTGACACACCGTGACGAGTGACGCTTTCCCGATGTCTACTCCGATGGGCGTCCGTTCTTCGGCGGATGCCTCGGAGCGTTCCTCTACGTCGCGGGTGGCGGTAACGTGGAGATACCACGTTCCGTCCCGCTCGAACAGCCGACTCTCGCCCATCGTGGCATCTCCCGCGTTCAACGCTTCCAACCAGTCCCGCTGTTCGGGATTCGGTTGGGCGGGCATCCAGAGGTGGTAGTCCTCGTGGTGCGGGATTTTGACGTACCACTCGATAGCGTTCTCGGAGTTTCCGCCACTTGTGGGCGTTCGGCTCTACCAGTTTGAGTTCGAGCGTCTTCGTGAGTTCGGTCACGAGTCGCCCTCCTTGTGTTGTTGGATGTAGTTCTCGACTGTTTCACTCGAAACGTGCCCGGCAGTCCCTGCGTAGTAGCCTCGCGCCCATCCGATTTTCTCGCCGTCGTGGTCGGCGTATCGGTGGTTGTATTTGCGCGAGGAGATACCCTTGAACCAGTTGGCGAGTAGTGCCGGTTCGTTCTTGGGCGGGCTACTGACGAACAGGTGAACGTGGTCGGGCTGTACGGTGAGGTCGAGAATTTCGACGCCTTTGTCGTCGGCTATTTCGTGGAGGATGGACCGGACACGACTGGCACCCTCGCCTTTGAGTACCGACTGTCGGTACTTCGGCAACCACACTATGTGGTAGTTGAGGTTGTAGGTTGCGTGCCGTGTGGTCTTCATCCGTATTGCACACTATGGTCCGTCGGCGTCTTAATACTACCGATAGAACGGTGGGAAATCCAGCCGTGGCGTCGTCGGTGGGTGTGTAGGCTATGGTCCGCTTGCCCCCCGCCTAAAAACGGGGGTATGCGCTCGTAACTTTATCAGAACCGATTGCGAAACGCACAGACGACGGGAGCACAAAGGCTTATAGGATCAGCACAACACTCTATAAGTATGGGGGCAACCAAGACCATCGCTGTGAGTGAGACTGCGTACGAACGACTCAAACGTCGCAAACGGGAGGGTGAGAGTTTTGGCGATGTTGTCGAGCGCCTGGCCGGGGAACGCTCCCTCTTGGAGTTTGCAGGCACTGGAACGCCCGATGATGGATTCGCTGACGCTGTCGATGACGCGAGCACGAGCCTCGATAGATCGACAGAGGAAACGGCTCAAGAGCTGACCGAGAATATGAATGATACTTGATACTTCGTTTCTCATCGATATCCGACATGGAGATCCAGACGCACTCCGGTGTGCAAGCAAACTTGAAGGCTCCCCGCATCAACTGCGAGTGTCTGCCATTACGATGGCCGAGTTACAAACCGGCGTCACGCGTGCGGCGGAGTCAGTCGATGAGTTCTCCGAAATGATGGCGGTGACGGCGACAAAAGACATCGTTCCCGTAACGCGTGCCATTGCCCTCCGTGGTGGTCGACTGCATGGCGAACTGAAAAACCGTGACGAATCGGTCGAATTGGACGACTGTCTGATTGCTGCAACAGCACTCGACTACGAGGAGCCGGTCGTGACCCGCAACGTCTCACATTTCGAGCGGTTCGATGGCGTTCTGATCCGCGAGTACTGAGTTCATCCGGCCATCATCGTTTGGTGTCAGAACTATTCTGATAATTGGTAGGAACTTCGGTGTGGTTGGTGGTACAGTCCGTGATAAAAGACTCATAGGTATTTATCGTGATCGTATCACATCAGTCAAGCGCATGAGCGTATCGAGCACCGAAGAATCGGATTCTTGCGTATGCCGCGACTGGTCGCTGTCACGCGGGCAGCCGACTTCGGGATCGTCGGGGACCGTGGGACCGTAGTGGTTGTTCGATCCCACGCGAAGCCGACAGAACGGTTCGTCAATCCCTTGGCGGACGGCCTCGCCGCGATCGCCGGACGGCTCACGCTCGTGGGCGAACCAGTTCCGGTCGACAGTCGACTGTTGGGCTGGAATCCCACGGATGTCTACCGCCTCTTGAGACCGGCCTAGCGAATCGTGGGTGTAAGCGAACGTGTTGTACTGAATTGACACCTTCTGTCCGGCGAGAAGGTCGTCCTCACACGATACGTTCTCGGACAGCCGGTGCATGTCGAAGGCGTGGGAGACGGGTGACGGTCCGATGAGGTTGTAGTGCGCTCTAAAGCCGTTGGTGTCGTAGCCAAAGCCGGTGACAGCGTGTCGGTTGGCGTCGAAATGCGTGTGTTCGATCCGGCTCCACCCGTCGTAGATCTCGATACCGTAGCCGAGCGTCTCCATTCGGTTGTGATGGATCTCATTGTGGTGGGCAAAGCCCTCCGTGGGTTGGTCGCGCGCTCCGAACGCGATCGCGGCGTGTGGCCATCCGAACAGCTCGCAGTTGTCGACTTCGGCGGTGTCGCCAAACAGGTGTAGCCCGCAGCTGTACGCCGCCGTTGCGTCGGAAAACTCCTCTCGCGGATCGAAGTAGTCGGTTCGTGGGCCACGGAGTCGGAGTCCTGTCACGCGGACGCTCGCAGCCCGCGAGCGAAACAGCCAGCGCGGGAGGCCGTCGGTGTACACCAATCCACCCTCAGAACCGTCCCGGCCGCGTCCCGAGGCAAGGGTAACGCCTTTCCCAAGTGAAATGCTCGACTCACCGGTGAGATCGATCTCTGCGTCATCAGCGACGTAGACGACAATATCGGACGCTCCATCAAGCGCCGCGAGCAAGTCAGCCCGCGAATCGACGACCCGGTCGGCTCGCCCCGGATCTGTACACTGATTGTATGTCTCGCCGCCACCCACGACCGAGGCAGCGGTCGTCACCGACAGCGGTGTGCTCGCGTTTTTGCTCACCCGGTCACGTTCGAATCACCGAACTGTAAGCTGTTTGGCCGCGGTTGAGGGGACGACGACCTCGCCAGCTACCATCTCCCCCACCTCGACTGTCGTTTCCTCTCGGATCTCCCGGCGAACGGTCGTCTGTAAAACGTCGTCATCGGTCTCGGCGTCGACCGTGCCGCCGATCAGACTGAGTTCGCCAGCGGCGTGGTCCTCTTCTTTGGAGCGCGTTCCGAGGAGATACGCGCTGTCGTCGCACACAGCTCCCTCAACGTTGCAGACGTACGCCCGATCGTTGCTCATACCAGGGGTAGCAAGCACTTATCAAAGTAATTCGTTGATCCGTGGTATTCGTTAGCAAGATTTTATTCGCTCGGTTGCGCTTGTCGGCACCACTCAGCGAGGTTCGGAGCGCGTCGGTGTCGAGTGATGTCCTACGTTCCGAGAAGAAGTCCCGGAAGGCTAAATGGTTGGATCGTCGGGAGTAAGGTATGCAAGGGACGGGACCGCCGGAGAAGATGGCCGAGAATCGGGAGGATCTCACCCCGATGATGAGCCAGTATTTCGAGCTGTGTGCGGAGTTCGATGAGTCGCTCGTGTTGTTTCAGGTCGGTGATTTCTACGAGACGTTCTGTGAGGCCGCCCAGATCAGCGCGCGGCTGTTAGAGATCACGCTCACCAAGCGAGAGGACTCCTCGGGATCGTATCCGATGTCGGGGATCCCGATCGACAACGCAGCGTCCTACATCGAGACGCTGCTCGACGCCGGCTACCGGGTCGCCATCGCGGATCAGGTCCAAGACCCCTCCGAAGCGTCTGGCGTGGTCGACCGGGCGGTCACACGGGTCATCACACCGGGAACGGTGTTGGATGCGGAGTTGCTCACAGACGAATCGAACAACTACCTCGCTTGTCTGACCGGACCGACGGACACCGACGCCGGGTCGTCGACGCACGCAGTGGCGTTTCTGGATCTCTCGACCGGCGAATTTCGGGTTACGAGCGGGAATCAGACCACGGTGCAAGACGAACTCGACCGCCTCGATCCGTCGGAAGTCATCACGGGACCCGAGACCGGGGCGTTCACCATCGAAGGGATGAAAACGACGTTCCGTGAACAGGCGTTCGATCCCGACGTTGCTGAGGAGCGCGTCGGGGCGTACGTTCCATCACCGGACGCAGTGCTCGATTCAACCGCAGAGCTGCGGGCGTGTGGCGCGCTGCTCGCCTACGCGGAGTACACTCAGGACGAGACCACGGGCGGACTCGATTACATCACGCGGATTACTCGCTACGAACCGGGGGCGGCGATGCGGTTGGACGCGACCGCGCTGGAGGGACTCGAACTGTTCGAAAACCGCGACGGCGGCGACGAACACACCTTGCTGGGTGTGCTGGATGAAACGGCGTGCGCACTCGGACGACGAGCGCTCACCCACTGGCTGCGCCGTCCGCTGCTCGACCGCATGGCAATCGAACGCCGACACGACGCTGTCGAGGAACTGTGTGATCGGTCGCTGCTCAGGGACGAACTGCGGGAGTTGCTGTACGACGTGTACGACATCGAACGGCTGATCACCCGCGTGTCGCGTGGCCGGGCGAACGCCCGTGATCTTCGATCGCTCAAATCGACGCTCGATGTAATACCGGAACTCAAAGAGGTGCTCGCGGACGCAGAACGAACCCCACTCGTTGAGCGCCGAGAGGCGTTAGATGACCTCAGTGACGTTCGGAACCGCATCGGTCAAGCTATTCGGGCGGAGCCACCGATCGAAGTAACTGAGGGCGATGTCATTCAGGAAGGATACGACGAGGAACTCGACGCGCTACGGGCGACCGAGCGCGACGGCCGGGAGTGGGTGGCCGATCTCGAAGCCCACGAACGGGAGCGCACCGGCATCGATTCGTTGAACGTCGGATACAACGAGGTACACGGCTACTATATTGAAGTCACCAATCCCAATCTCGACCGGGTTCCTGAGGAGTACACCCGTCGACAGACGTTGAAAAACGCAGAGCGCTTCTACACGCCGAAGCTCAAGCGACGGGAAGACGAGATCATCGGCGCAGCCGAGCGCGCTGATGAGTTGGAGTACCAGCTGTTCACTCAGATCCGGTCGGAAATCGCTGAGGAGGCCGAACGCGTCCAACACGTAGCGTCGGTGCTCGCGGAACTCGACGTGCTCGCCACGCTCGCACACGTGGCTTGTGAGCGCGGCTACACCCGACCCACGCTCATCGACGACAGCGACGAGATTCACATCGACGCCGGCCGTCATCCCGTCGTGGAGACGACCCAACCGTCGTTCGTTCCGAACGACACCGACCTCACAGACGGGCGGATCGCCGTTATCACCGGTCCGAACATGAGCGGTAAATCCACGTACATGCGTCAGGTCGCGCTCATCGTTGTCCTCGCACAGCTTGGGAGTTTCGTGCCCGCCGATGAAGCCCGACTTCCCGTTGTCGACCGTGTGTTCACTCGCGTTGGCGCGAGCGACGACATCGCCGGGGGACAGTCGACGTTCATGCGCGAGATGACCGAGCTGTCCGATATCCTCCACGACGCGACAGAGCGCTCGCTCGTGTTGCTCGATGAAGTCGGTCGCGGGACGAGCACCGCCGATGGGCGCGCGATCGCGTGGGCCGTGACTGAGTTCATTCACGACGAGATCGACGCGATGACGCTCTTTGCCACCCACTATCACGACCTCACGGCGATCGCTGACCGTCGACCGGATGTGATGAACCTGCATTTCACTGTCGACCGAAGCGGTGAGGAGATGACGTTTCTCCACACAGTGGTGCCGGGGGCGTCGGAAGCCTCCTACGGCGTCGAGGTAGCGCGGCTCGCGGGTGTCCCCGAGCCAGTGGTCGAACGCTCCCAGACGTTGCTTGCGGAAGGGATCCCACGGCAACACCAGTCCCATGACACGGACACCGAGCGCATAGCGCGGTCAAACGGCCACGAACGCCGGTCTACAGTCACGGAGACCGACAACGATTCCCCTGTTCAGACCGTCACTCCGGGTGAGAACGGACATGGATCGGAGGAAACGCGACAGCGGATCGAATCGGACATTCGTGAGCTTTCGATTGCAGATATGACGCCACTCGAAGCCCTCACGACGCTCAACGACTTCCAGCGGCGAATCGATGACGGTCGTTAGAACACTCGACACCGACACCATCGAACGCATCGCAGCGGGCGAGGTGATCACTCGTCCGGCAAACGTCGTCACTGAGCTCGTAGAGAACGCGCTTGACGCGGACGCGACTCGAATCTCGATCACTGTCGAGAACGGTGGACTTGACCGACTCCAAGTGAGCGACGACGGCCACGGGATGGACGAAGCCGACGCTGCGCTGGCCGTTGAGCGCCACACCACGAGCAAGATCGAAGACGCCACGGATGTCGACCGCGTCGAGACGCTGGGATTTCGCGGCGAAGCGCTTCCGAGCATCGCCACTGTCGCCCGCCTCGAACTGACGACAAAAACGGCCGGCTCCGTCGGCGGAACGCGTGTCACTGTCGAGGATGAGAAGACGGTTGAACCGGCCGGGCGCGGCGTCGGGACCACTGTCGAGGTGACAGAACTGTTCTCGCGGCTTCCTGCACGGCGGGCGTCGCTCGGGTCACCAACACAGGAGTTCGGCCACATCAGCCGGGCTGTCTCTCGATACGCGCTCTGTCACCCCGACGTACGGATCCGACTCATACACGATGGGAACACGGTCCTGTCCACACCGGGAACCGGGCGCACGGACGCCATCCTGTCAGTGTATGACCGGTCGATCGCCGGACAGAGCACCGAATTCGCGTCCGAACACGAAACGGACGCGGGCGTGATCAGCGTCGAGGGATCGCTCGTTTATCCGGCCGTGACGCGATCGAAGCCGACACACGTCTACACTGCCGTTAACGGTCGCGCGCTCTCAGAGGCGACGATCCGGAACGCGACGGTCGCGGGCTATGAGAGTCTCCTCGCTTCCGATCGGTATCCGATCGCTATCGTCACCGTCACCCTCCCACCCGAACGCGTCGACGTGAACGTCCACCCTGCCAAAGAATCCGTCCGGTTCGACGACAATGAAGCGGTAGCGACCGCCGTCGAGCAGGCGGTTTCAGAAGCACTCTCCGGGCGGGATCTCTCACGGCGTGCCGAATTTTCGTTCGATGGGAATTCTATCGATACCGAGCGCACGTCGGCGTTCGAGGACGTATCCGTCATCGGGCAGTTCCGTGAGCTGTATCTGCTCTGTGAGAAGGGTGACGACCTGCTGGTGCTCGATCAACACGCGGCCCACGAGCGGATTACGTACGAGCGACTCCAAGAACAGATGGCCGACGCGATCGAATCAGTCGAGCTCGATCCACCCCAGACGCTTTCGTTGACGCCAGCGGAAGGTGCAACGCTCGACGAACACCGCGAGACAATCGAGTCGCTTGGGTTTCAGGTCGAACCGTTCGGGAACACCACCTACCGGGTGACCGAACTGCCCGCGCCGCTAGGTCGGGTTGCTGACGGTGCTGCGGTTCAGGACGTGCTTGACGCGTTCCTCGCTGGGGAGGACCCCGAAGATCCACGCGATGCGCTGCTAGCCGATCTCGCCTGTCATCCCTCCCTGCGCGCCGGTGAGACAGTTTCCGCTGAGGAGGCCGCCGCTCTCATCGAACAGCTCGGTGCGTGTGAACAGCCCTACGCCTGTCCGCACGGCCGCCCCACCGTGCTCTCGATCGATGAGGCGACATTGGCGAGAAACTTCGAACGACCGAACACGCGCTTTGAGTGAACGCCAACGATACTTATTTACGGTCGGTCGAACTATCCTTTCATAGAGGATAGAGATGGCAACCGACTGGAACACCTCACAGGAGAAAACACGAACACAGCAGAGGTATCCAGAAGTTATTGATGCCGAGGAATACGACTCAATTACGCTCGTGTTTCACGACTCCAGGGTTGCGGATAACGACGCGTTCGACATGCCTGATCCGACTGATTAGTGGTATATCTGAACACTCGCTGCTTCCTTTGAGAGCTCATCTTCTCCGAACGTACTGTACAATTTGTGTATATACTCCTCAATGAGCACAGTGGTTACCGACCCACTCCGTTCGAGAATCGACTGCATCACAATGATATTCCCAGATACATCATGGAAGAATGTTTGAAATTTGGGATGCCCATTGCCCCAATTTCCATGCTCTCGAATACTCTGAGCGGGCATCACAACGACGGGCTCAGGAAGATCCGGTATCTCTGCGATGTTTAGTCCAATGAGACCGTTGTGATGGATAGCGTGACGAATACCAATGAGCTTGGGTGTTTCATACCGTATTTGTGAACAGTTCTGTAGCTGAACGTCGAACTCATTCCGAGTCCGGTCACACATCTCTCCTAGCATATGAAGCAAGCTCGTATATTGATAGATCGACCACTCACATTCGTTAAGATCAGTCCGGAGCTCTCGCCTTCCCCACGTTGGTTGTTGGTAGGTCAAGATACATCGTTCCAGTCCATACGAAGCGTTCTTCCGACAATCGAATAATTTTGATCTGATGCTCTGCAGTTCCACCAACCGACGTGCAGCGAGTTGAAGGTCGGAGACCGACGACACGACACACATTCTCCTTCACCGATTAATAAAATTCTCGATATCCATAGCAAAGCAGTGTACACACTGCTCAAACACAATATCGCTCTAATAATTGAATTCGATATTTATACATCTGTGAAAGCTATCACCCCCAGTCGGTTCGAGGAGAATCTGATCGACATCGATAGTATCATAATCATTTTCTGAAGAGAGGACGGCCGTTGCTTGTGTTGTTGCCGTTGCCGCATGAAAGGAGTCGAACAGCGTCATCCCCTCATCGGTCCGAAGCCGTTCCCCGAGCGTCGGCCTTCGCTTCCTCCTCGATATCCGTACGAATCTCCGCACTGGGAACGTCCTGCAGTTCGCCAGCCGCCGCACGGACCGCTGCAGGCAGATTGTCCACAACAGGAACGAGTTCAATATGGTCGTCGTACCCGATGATATGGTACTTGCCACCGTATCTCTCGTGTATCCTTTGCGTCGACGCGGGTCTGTCGTTCCGGCCACCGTTTGACAACCAGAAAGCGATATTCGACGGTCGTCCCGTTCGTTATCGATGGATCGTGACGGATTCGAGCACCACGTCCTCAACCGGCCGGTCTTGGCCGTCGGTCTCGACCGCACCGATCTCGCTGACGACATCCATCCCGTCGGTCACTGAACCGAACACGGCGTGTTTGCCGTCGAGATGGGGTTGGGCGTCAAGCGTGATGAAAAACTGCGAGCCGTTGGTGTTCGGCCCGGAGTTCGCCATCGACACGATGCCCGGTCCCTCGTGAGACAGTTCCTCGTGGAATTCGTCGTCGAACTGGTAGCCAGGCCCACCCCGGCCCGTGCCGGTCGGATCCCCGCCTTGAACCATGAAGCCCTCGATGACGCGATGGAAGAGCACGTCATCGTACAGCGGTTCGCCCTGTTTCGTCTCGCCGGTCTCGGGATCGGTCCACTCCGTCTCGCCGGTAGCAAGCCCAATGAAGTTCTCCACGGTGCGTGGGGCGCGGTCTTCGAACAGTTCGAATTCGATGGTTCCGTGATTCGTGTGCAGTCGGGCGTGCGGATTGTCGCTCATGCGTATCGGTCGTTGCCCGGCACGGGGAAAAGGATCCCGGTCGGAGCAGTCAGCTCTTCAGAACGCTTTGAGCGCAGCGAGCGTCTCGGCAGCGCGCCCGTCGTCCATCGCCTCGCGGGCCATGACGAGACCCTCGTCGATGGTGTCGGCGTCGTCGCGGGCGTAGATCCTGAGCGCGGCGTTGAGCGCGATCGCGTCGGCAAACTCGTCGGTCCGATCGCCGGACACCACCTCCTCGGTGATCCGGGCGGAGTCGGCGGCGACATCCGGAACGGCGAGATCGTCGCTCGTCATATCCATCCCGTACTCGGCGGTTTCAATATCGAAATCTTCGAGTTCGCCGTCGGTCGAGACGGCCACTTTGGTTGAACCGGGGCGAACGTCGTCGTACCCCTCCATCCCCTGAAACATGACGATCCGATCGACATCGTACTGCTCGCTGGCGGCGAACGTATCGATGATGCGTTTGGCGTAGGGAAGATGGTAGAAACTCCCGAGATGAGCGTTCGCGCGCGCCGGATTGGCGAGCGTCTCGATCGTGTTAACGAACGTCCGAACGCCCATCTGATCGCGCCGGTCGGTAAGAGCGTGCACCTCGGGGTTGGCGTGAGGCTGATAGTAAAATCCGAACCCGATATCGTCGGTCATCGCGGCGCTTTCCTCGGGACAAAGCGCCGTTCGAACGCCGAGTTCATCGAGCACGTGCTTGTAGGCACACGCCTTCTGTGTCGGAACGCGCTCCCCGCTATGGACGACGACCGGCGTCCCGGCCGCACCAGCGACGACACCCGCGCCGACGCCCAGCAGCGCTGACGTGTTTTTCCCGTCGTAGTTCGCGCCGCAGTCGAGTGGATCACAGGAGGGCACGCCGAACGAAACCGATTCTTCGGCCATCACGTCGATGTAGGCCGCAAGCTCTTCGGGCGTGTTCCGCTTCCACCGGTTGGCTAACCAGAACGCGCCCAACGTCGTCGGATCCGGGATATCGTTGAGGATGCGACGGAACGCTTCCATGGCTTGTTCTCTGGTCATATCCTCTGACGACTTCGGGCCAGACCCGATTATTTCGGTCATGAGTCGTTTGAGCGGCCACTCTCTGCGTGTTGATTCAACCATGATATGGCTTCGTACCCCCTGTCCAAAAACATCTCGTTTGACCGATCGGTTCCGGGTGCTGTCGGCCGTTGTCGTCGGTCACGCACTCTGGGGCTGCTCGTCGGGCTGTGGCCGAACCTTGTCGAGATACTCGGTGATCAACCCGTTTACGTGCTCGGGGTTGGGGACATCTTCGAGGATGAGATCCGATCCGCCGGTCCCCGCCGTGTCGATCTGAATGTGTCCGTATCCCAAGAACCGCTCAGGGAGTGATTGTGTGTAGGACGTGTTCTGAATACGGTCGAGACGAATGTTCACGACGTTGCGAGAGATGATGCCTGATTTCTTATACACCTCCTCAGCTGTCAGCACGTACTGTACGCTCCGATAGTTGACGTACGTCACCCCAGCGATGAAGAGACCCAGACCGATGGGAACGAGAGAGAGGAGCCGTATCACGTCCTCAAAAAGCGCCCCAATGCCGATACCGACGGCAATGAGAATGAGACCAACGACGAACGTCCCACCGACTGACCGCAAACTCGGATGCCCATTCCATACGAGCTGTTCACCCTCCGTGAGAGTGACCCACGACGGTGTGTCTGAGTTTCCCTGCATGTACTAGTACTATGTTTTGGAACAACTTGTCAGTATCCCTTATCTGGATGAGAATAGCTAACCAGAATAACGATCGGTGGCCCGTGTCCCTGATCGGGACTAACACCCCGAAACCGATTCGAATTATCCGTATGATAATACCGGTCTCGAACTACGATTCCAGAAATATATCTATCCCAATCATATCTAACACAGATGAGGTGATGCGCGCAGCAGCCGAAACCGACAAACGGTAAACGATGACGTGCGTACCGCGGAGTAATGAGCGCGCTGGAGGGTGACTGGCGGAAAACTCTCGATGTCGTCGACGCGAAACTCATCGACGGATACCAAAGCGGTGTCCCGGTCGAGCGTCGGCCGTTCCGTTCGATCGGTGACACACTCGGCGTTAGCGAACAGGAGGCAGTATCACGGGTTCAACGCCTCCGGGAGACGGGTGTGTTTCGCCGGTTCGGGGCGGTGTTAAATCCGCCGGTAATCGGGAGTTCGACGCTCGCAGCGGTGCAAGCACCTGAAGATCGGTTCGAGGAGATCGCCACGACGATCAACGGTTACCGGCAGGTGAACCACAACTATCGTCGGGATCACGAGTGGAACATGTGGTTCGTCATCACCGCGGCGACCCAAGAACGACGCGACCGGATCATTGCGGAGATCGAGACGGTGGCCGGCGACGTGCTCGTGTTGCCGCTGGTGACCGATTACTATATTGATCTTGAATTTCCCGTCGTGAACGCCGACCGGTTCGCTCGTGAGAGCCTCGATCAGACGGCCGTGTCCGCGACACAGGTCAGTGAGAACGCAACTGCTGACCTGTCAACACTCGACAGACAGCTCCTTGTCGCCATCCAAGACGGGCTTCCGCTCACGAAAACGCCGTACAGTGATGTCGCGGAGATGATCGACGCCAGCACTGAGACGGTCGTTGCACGCATCGGCCGCCTGCTCGACAACGGCTGCATCAAACGGATCGGGTGTGTCGTAAACCACGTCGTCACCGGCTTCGACAGCAACTGCATGGTCGTCTGGGAGGTGCCGACAGACTCACTCGACACGTACGGCGAGCGGGTCGGAGCGATCCCGTACGTGACGCTCTGTTATCACAGACCACGCCGTCCAGAGTTAGACTGGCCGTACACGCTGTTTACGATGATCCATGGACGGGACGCCGACGCCGTTGAGGAACGGATCGACGAACTCGCGAACGAACAACTCCCGTTCGCACACGAGCGGCTCTATTCGACAGAAACGTTGAAACAAACCGGTGCGCGCTACGAGTCCCTGCTCAGGGAGTGACACCACAACAGCAAGCGCGGAGAGACAGCAGTTTCACTTTCCGACGACGATCACCATTGGTCCGAGGAAGATCAGTCCGATACCGACGAGTTTCAAAACGACCTGACCGCCTAACAAGCTGAGCGGTGTGATCAGAAACAGGAGACCGAACGCACCGAGATGCAGTCCCGTAATGGTCTTGCTCCGGAGCGGCAGGGTCCCGAGTAGTCCGAGTACGAACATGAGCACGAGAACGTGACCGATGTTGTACTGGAGCAGGAAATCGTCGATTGCCTGTAGTGGGAGCGCGAACATCCTTATCCTCCATTCACGAGGGTGCGGATTTCAAGCTTCCGTTACTCATTGCCCGGATTACTCTGTGCATCAGTACCGTTGGGAGAAATCGATCGGGCGTACTAACAGATGCCACAGCACGAAGATCGTAACGCCGTAGCCGATGATCCACATGATATCAGCAGAGCCGGCGGGACCGATCCGGTCGAGGACGTACACCATTACGCCCGTCGTGATGATCCCGATCACAGCGATGCTCCCAGCACTCAGGACCGTTCGCGAGAGGGTGGAGTCGGAATCCCGCCGTTCATTCGCGTCGGCGTTTGTCTGTTCGTTAGACCCGTCCATACTGGGGGTACGCCCTCCGCCAGTGTGAAACTCCCGGTTGTGCGTCGTGCCCAGAGCCAGCAGTTTATGGTCGGTGACGCAGGAACCACACGTAGTGAGTAACACTGGTGAACGGACGGTTTCCCGACGATCTATCGATGCCGCGTGGGCCGACCTGTTTCCGTTCGATCCGTACCCCCAACAGACGGACGGCGTAGAACATGTGTTGTCGGTGTGTCGAGATAGGGGGTATCAGCTCCTCGAAGGAGCGTGTGGGACAGGAAAGACCCTCATCGCGCTCGTCGCTGGGGCACAACTGATCGAAGAGGAACGGGTCGACCGCGTGATGGCGGTGACACCGGTCAAACAGCAACTGAAACAGTTCGTCACCGATCTGGAAGCCATCAACGAGCACCGCACCGAGCGCGACCCCATTGACGGCTTGGTGATGGTTGGCAAACGCGACATGCTGCCCTACGCCCGTGTCGGAACGCTCCCCGGTGAGGACGGCGTTCAGGCGGCATCGAGTGAACTGCACGAGACGACGGCCGCGCTCATCCGCCGCGACGCCACCCATGAACTTGCCGTTCAGCCGGGTGACGTAAACGGCCGGATCAACGTCTGTTCAGCTCCAGACTGTGATCGGCTCTCCTACGCGTCCGATGCGTGTCCCGACCACCGGGATGACCGTGAAACGGACGCTTCGTGGTACGATCCGGTTCGTGCGGCAGCACTCTGTCATCTTGCCTCGTCGTTGGACGGCCCGCGGCTGGAGACCGCTGGCGTGAACGCGCCCTATCCGGAATCTCCCCCCCACACGCGCGATGTTCTCGTCAACCCCGAAACCGCCGGACCCGACACCGGTCATTTTGATCCGTTTTATGCGCGTTTTTTCGCGAACGAGGAGTGGGTGCCGTTCGGTTTCAGCGAAGCCGAGACGAACGTGCTCGACAGCGAGACCATCGTTCGGGCCGCGGTCTCTCGGGGAATGTGCCCACACGAGGCGATGGCTTCGCTGATGGGTGCCGCGGACGTACTGGTCGGAAACTACAACCACGCGTTCGATCCCGTGACCCGCCAGCTCACCGACGAGAAAGCCGGTGTCCTCGACTCGGGAACGATGCTCGTCGTCGACGAGGCGCACATGCTCGAAGAGCGGGTGCGTGATCTCCTCTCGGAGACGCTCGGTATGCATTCGCTCCGGACGGCCCACAAGGATATCGCGTTGGCCCGCGAGTATCTGTCAGGGACGGGCGGGGAGCCGGGAGCTGACCCGAGCGCCCACCGGCGCGAGGCCCAGTCCGTGCTCGCAGAGTTCAATGGAGTCGATCAGACATCGCTCCGGGCAGGTCAGGAGTTCATCGAATGGCTTCTCAGAGCGATGTCTGAGGAAGTGAGTGAACTGCTGCGTGAGGAGCACGCCGATTGGCAGCGCCAGTTTCGAGAAGGATCGCTTCCGGAAGTCGATCACGAGATCCCGCTGCGTGATCCCCAAGCCGTCGAATCCGATCGGCTCACCGACGCAGCCAGCGAGGCGTTCGATGGCGGTATCTGGCGAGAAATGAAAACCGTTGGTGCCGCCGTGGCCGCTGTGCACGACAACGACAGCCAGACGGATCGTAGTCCGGTCGCTGCTGGGGTAGGACAGTTTCTCAACCAGTGGGGGACTGTTGATACCGGGACGTACTTCCGGGAGATCGAAGTCGAATACGCCCCCAAGCCGGTCGAAGACACGACGCTACCCGACTGGGCGACCGCGTACAACGGCGCGCTGTCCCTGTACAACTGCATTCCACGCGATCCACTCGCGGGCGTGTTCAGCGATCTCGCTGGGGGTGTGCTCATGTCTGCGACACTCGAACCGTTCGACGTGTACAGACAGGTGAGCGGTCTCGATCGACTGGCCGATGCTTCGGACGGAACGGACGCAACCGACGACACACACCGGGTAGCGACAACGAGCTACGGTCTCTCGTTTCCGCCAGAAAACCGTGCGAGTTGGGTCGTGGATCTACCACCGTTCACCTACCGGAACCGGGGAGCGCCGGTAACGGACTACGAGGAGATGACCGGCGCTCGGCAAGCACACGCCGGTGCTCTCGTGACGGTCGCCCGCAGTCCGGGCAACGTGTTGCTCTGTCTTCCCTCGTATGCGGAGGCGGAGTGGGCGGTCGAGTATCTCACAGACATCGTTTCGAAGCCCGTGTTGCGCGATCGGTCGACCGAGAGCGACGCGACCGACGCGATGCTCGATCAGTTCTTTCAGAACGATGGAACTGATCGGGTGCTCGTCACGAGCGCACGCGGCACAGTCACCGAGGGCGTCGACTACAAGGGTCACCGACTCCACACGGCCGCCGTCGTCGGGGTGCCGTACGCCAACACCGCAAACCCGCGCATGAAAGCCGTGATGAACGCCTACGATCAGGAATTCGACGCCGGAGGGTTCGAGTACGCCGTCCAAATCCCGGCTGTGCGAAAGGCACGTCAGGCGATCGGGCGCGTGCTCCGAGGCCACGACGAGGTGGGAACGCGGTTGCTCCTCGATCGGCGCTACCACTCCGGCGCGCCGCGATCGGTCGCCGCGCTCTTATCAACTGACCGCACCGAATTCTCGACTGTCAGTCCTGATATGCTCGATTTCGCGCTCGATCAGTTCTGGAGCTGATAGCTCACAGAGCCGGTTCGAAGGAAGAGATCCGATCGCGCCACGCCGTGGGGATCGGGCGCGGCTCGCCGTCGTCGTCGACGGTGACCATCACGGATTCGCCCGTTGCCACAACGCCACTGCTCGTCCGGAGTTCGAATTCCATCGGAATACTCGAACTGTTCAGTTCCGTCGTCCGCACCGTGACCGCGACCGACTCATCGGACAACGTCACCGGTTGCTGGTAGTCGATCGAGAGGTGGGCAAGAACAACGCGATACTCATCGCGTGTTTCGAGCACGCGATCGAGATAGCCTAATCGAGCCTGTTCGATGTACGTGCCATACACGGCGTTGTTGACGTGGTTCTCCGGATCGAGATCACGATACCGAACAGAGATCTCCGTTGTGAACGGCTCCGTCTGACTCATCAGCAGCGTGTACGCCACTGGAACAGATGGGACTATCGATCCGGGAGATCGTCTCTGTGCACGTTTCACGCGGTCACAAACAGCGCGAAACACACAACGCGTGTTACCACAACGACACACGTTGTAGTGTAAGATTTATTACCGCACACTACGAAGTGAGTATGTGAGTAATCGTAACGGCCAGGGCAAGTACACACCCACTGTGACCGACGAAGAAATCCTCGCTTCGTTCGTTGCTGCTGATCGACCGTTCCAAACGGCAACAGACATCTCTGAACGGTTTGGGCTGGACCGTTCACAGGCCTACCGGCGATTACAACGATTAGCCGACACTGGATCACTGGAGAAATCAAAAATCGGCAGCCGCGCGGTTGTCTGGTGGGAGTCAAAAAGCACGATCGATGAGTCATCTCCAGATATTTCTGGTGTTAATCCGGACGACGAGTTCTGGAAGTATGCCGGCATGTTCACAAGCGGACCGACCGACGTTGCTGCAAACGTAGACAAATATCTATACGGCGAACGTAGAAATGAGCCGTGATAGAGCGGCTTCAACACCGTTGTTCGTCGACACCGGCGCGTTCTATGCTTGGTTCAGTTCGGCGGATGATCATCACAGGCGTGCGACAGCTGTCTTTGAGCATATCAAAGCAGGCGAGCTCCCATATCAACCAATATACACTAGCCGATACGTAGTTTCCGAGCTGGTGACGCTCATACTATATCGCGTCGACCACAGCTCTGCGCTTTCAGCATTCGATACAATAAATCAATCAGATACATTCAACGTGTTACCCGTCGATCACGAGTTGTTCATGGCGGCACGTGCGCAACTCGAACGATACAATGACCACAACATATCACTAACAGATCATATAAGTGGTGTACTCGCAAAAGAGTACAGTATCGAGCGGATCTTCGCGTTCGACAGCGACTTTCGCACCCTCGGCTTTACAGTCGTTCCTGGGGACACCGGTGAGCCGTGAGTTCAAGCCGTCAGCTCACAGCGATATGTCGATGCTTTTTGTTTGGGTGTACTGTTCGAGCGTTTCCCGGCCGCGCTCGCGGCCGATCCCCGACTGTTTGTAACCGCCAAACGGCATCCCCGTCGGGAAGTCGTTGTACTGGTTGACCCACACCGTGCCGGCTTCGAGATCCCGAGCCGTGCGGTTTGCCTGTTCGATGTCGCTTGTGATGACGCCCGAGGCGAGGCCGTACTCGACGTCGTTCGCCAACTCGATCATCTCCTCGTAGCCCTCCCAGGAGAACACTTCGAGCACAGGTCCGAAGATCTCCTCTTGGACGGCCTCGTGGTCGTGGTCGATGTCACCGATGAGCGTCGGTTCAACGAAACAGCCATCGGACAGCGCGTCCGCATCGGGCGCACTGCCACCAGTCAGGATCGAGGCACCATCCTCGCGGGCTTTCTCGATGTAGGACAGCGTTCGATCGCGCTGCTCTTCGGAGACTTTCGGGCCGAGCCGGGTCGAATCGAGCAGCGGATCACCGACGGTGAGATCCTCTGCGGCCGCGACCAGCCGATCCATGAACTCCGATTCGATCTCCTCGTGGACGAACAGCCGCGAGCCTGCGGTGCAACATTCGCCCGTGTTGTAGAAGATGGCCAGTACGGTCGATTGGACGGCCGTCTCCAGATCCGCGTCGGGATACACGATGATCGGACTCTTCCCCCCGAGTTCGAGCGTCACGTCGGTCACCGTTTCGGCAGCGTTTTTCATCACCTGCTTGCCGACGGCTGTCGAGCCAGTGAACGCGAGTTTTCGCACGCCGGAGTGGCTCGTAAGTGGTTCACCGGCGTCGGGACCGTAGCCGGGAACGACGTTTACGACGCCCGCCGGAAGCGCGTCGTCGATCTCGGCCATCAGCTTCAACGCCGAGAGGGGCGTCTGTTCGGCCGGCTTCAACACCACTGTGTTGCCGGCCGCCAACGCCGGTGCGAGTTTCCACGCCGCCATCAACAACGGGAAGTTCCACGGGATGATCTGCCCAACCACGCCGTACGGCTCTTTCACCGTTGTCACCCGCCGAGAGCCGTCGGTCGGAACGGTTTCCCCCGCCGAATCGCGTGCGATCCCCGCGAAATACCGGAAATGTTCGGCCGCCAGATACACGTCACCCCGTGCCTCTGTGATCGGCTTTCCGTTGTCGAGCACGTCGAGGCGCGCGAACGCGTCCAGTTCGCTCTCGATCCGGTCAGCAATCGTTTCGAGCAACCGCTGGCGTTTTGCCGGCGACACGCTTCCCCACTCCTCGAACGCCGCTTGGGCCGCACTCACCGCCCGGTCGATGTCCGCCGCGTTTCCTGCCGAAACCGTAGCGAGTACTTCGCCTGTGGTTGGATCGCGCGTCTCAAGCGTCGCACCCGACGCACTCTCGACCCATTCACCCCCGATGTACAGTCCGAGCTGCTCTGGGACGACTTCCGCGGCTGTCTCGGCGTGTCGCTCGTGGATGGCGCTCTGTTCGCTGTCGGATCCTGCTTCCGGTTCGGATTCGGATGCCATACACCAACGCTACGAACGTCACACCATAAGCGTACGTGTATATTGAAAAGTTTCTGATAATATTCGGAGAATAGGGGTTCAGGCTGGCGTCGATCAGCCGATCCGTGGGAGTTTCCCTTGGTTGAGTACCACGGTTTTCGTCTGTCGGTAGCTCTCGAACGCCTCTTTGTCGAGTTCGCGCCCGAGACCAGACTGCTTGTAGCCGCCGTGGGGCACGTTGTCGAACAGGTCGTTGTAGGTGTTGATCCAGACGGTGCCGGCTTCGAGCGCCGCAGCGGTTTCGTGGGCCGTGTCGAGATCTGTCGTCCAGACAGCCGAGGCGAGGCCGTACTCGGTGTCGTTCGCCATCTCGATCATCTCCTCGCGGTCAGTCCATTCGATGACGCTCACCACGGGACCGAACACTTCATCGCACGCGACAGTGTCATCGTTGTCCACACCGGTGAGCACCGTCGGTTCGAAAAACGGCGCTCCCGCGAGATCGGGATCCTCGGGAGTGCCACCACCGACGAGGACGTTCGCCCCTTCTTCGACGGCGGTGTCGACGTAGCTTTGCACGCGGTCGAGGTGGGCGTGGTCGACCAACGGGCCGATATCCGTCATTGGGGCGAGGGGATCACCAACGGTGAGTCGCTCCATCTCCTCGGTGAACTGCTCAAGGAATTCCTCGCGGACGTCGGTGTGAACGAACAGCCGTGAGCCGGCCGTACACTGCTCGCCCTGGTTGAAAAAGGAGGCGATGAGCGCGCCCTCAACCGCGTCGTCGAGATCGGCGTCGGGAAAGACGATGTTCGGGTTTTTGCCACCGAGTTCGAGCGAGAGCGCCTTGAGGTTTGAGCTGGCACCCTCCATCACGCTCTTGCCTGCCGCTGTCGAGCCGGTCATCGACACCTTCCGGATCTCGGGATGGTCAGTGATCCGTGCACCAACGTCGGGACCGGTTCCAGGCACGACGTTTATCGTTCCGTTCGGGAGGTGATTGTTCATCACGTCCGCTACTTCGAGTGTCGAGAGGACCGCTCGTGGCGACGGTTTGAACACGACCGTGTTGCCCGCCGCGAGCGCAGGCCCCATCTTCCAGGCGACGAACATCGACGGAAAGTTCCACGCGCTGATCTGTCCGACCACGCCGTACGGCTCACGGCTGGTGTACGCGAGCTTGTTGGACGCGCTTGACGGACGGCGGCCTTCGTCGGCCGTTCGGGCAAGGCCCGCGAAATAGCGAAACTGCGAGATCATGATCGTCGCGTCGACGAACAAGGAGTGTTGATTCGCCTTCCCCATCTCCAGGGAGTCGATCCGTGCGATCTCCTGTTTGCGCTCCTCTAAGGCGTCGGCAACGTCGTCCAAAGCGTCGGCGCGTTGCATCGGGTTGTAACTCCCCCACGTCTCATCGAACGCCGCTTGGGCGGCCGTGACGGCCCGATCAACGTCCTGAGCAGTGCCTCGCCAGTACGTCGCCAGCGTCTCACCCGTCGTCGCATCGACTGCCGCACACTCTTCACCCGTCTCGCTGTCGACCCACTCACCGCCGATCAACTGTCCATACGGCTCCTCGGACAGAACGGCGTCCGCGATCTCTCGGTGGCGCTCTCGAACGTCCTCGGATACGGTTCCACGCTCGCTGTCGAAATTGTCCCGTTGCATGGTGTGGTGTCACCCAGCAGACTGCTTGCCACATCCATGATCGTTACCCACATATAATTTCGTGAACGTTAACAAACTCACAGATCGTGTCGTCTCCGGTGGCGTGACACGGCCGTTCGAATAGAAGTGACCGAAATGAGGAGATTCGCACCACAAGGAGATTTGTATCACAAATCACTCGTGTCTACCCAGTGTCTTTTATTAACGGTGAGGTCGTAATCGGGTGTATGTCGTCTCCGAACGCGATCGACGCCGAGGCCCTCACGAAGCGGTACGGGTCGACGACGGCCGTAGATTCTCTTGATCTTTCGATTCCGCCGGGAACTGTGTACGGATTTCTGGGTCCGAACGGTGCGGGAAAAACGACGACGATCCGAATGCTGGTAACGTTGCTCCAGCCAACCAGTGGAACCGCCGCCATCGACGGACGGCCCATCACGGACCGCGACCGGGTGGTGTCCCGACTGGGGTATCTTCCGGAAGCCCCACCGTTGTACGAGGAGTTGACGGGCCGCGAGCAGTTAGAGTACATCGCAGGGCTGCGAGACATGCCCGAGGACCACGCGACAGAGCGCATCAACGAGTTGTTAGAGCTGTTTTCGCTCAGGAGCGACGCGAACAAACGAATCAGCACGTACTCGAAAGGGATGAAACAGAAGACGGGTATTATTCAGGCTATTTTACACGATCCACCGGTCGTGTTTCTCGACGAGCCGACGAGCGGTCTCGATCCCCGTGCGGCGCGCACCGTTCGGAACACGATCGCTGATCTCGCAGCCGGAGAGACGACGGTGTTTCTCTCCACGCACATTCTGCCCGTAGTCGACGAGATTGCTGACACGGTGGGGGTGCTGTACGACAGCGAGTTGGTAGCCGAGGGACCACCCGAAAACCTCAAGCAGCGAGTCGGCTCGGGCGGCTCGCTCGAAGACGCGTTTCTCGCTGTCACTGACGGGGAAGATCTCCTCAGTGACGTATGAACAGGACCGGTACGCTGTCTGGTGCTCCAAAGCGGGTGTCCCGGATCGCCCGGACGGATCTCCGTAACCGAAAGCGTTCAATCGAGGGGTCGAATCAGATCATCGCTTTGGTGATCTCAGGGCTGTTTGGCGTACTGTTCGGATTCATAGGGATCATCGGGCTGTTCATAGCTGGCAGGGCCGTGGGTGACACAGCCGTCTTGGGGCCTGCGCGCGGTGTCGGAGCGGGCGTATTCGGAATCATGGCCGTGATGGCGACCATACGAGTAGCACAAGGATTGGGACTGCCCTCCGAAGCAGACGGGCTGTTGACGACCGTCACCCACCGCGAGGCCGTCGCTGGCTACCTTCTCGCGGAGATCGCCGTGCTGTTGGGCATTCCCACACCGTTCGTGCTCATCGGTGCGCTCGCCTTCGGGATCGGCGCAGGATCAGCCGTAAGCGTCGTGCTCGTGGCGGTCGCCGCGCTGTCGCTTGGCGTGCTCGGTGTGCTCTGTGGGATCGGGATCGGAACCGGCGTGCGGGTGCTCGTCGCGCGGTCGCCCGTATTGGCTCGCTTTCGAGGAGCAATCGGCGTCGTGCTCACGGTCGCCTACTTCTGGGTGCTGTTCGCTGGATCGACCGAATCGGTGTTCGAACCGATCTTTGCGGTGGTCAGGGCGTCACCGGTCGGCTGGTACGGTGATCTCGCCCTGCTCGCTGTGCAGGAGGTCGATCTCCACCAGGTCGCCGGGGCAATCGGTGTCACGCTGGTCGGAATCCCCGGTGTCGGTGGACTGTGTGGACTACTTGCGGGACAGCTCTGGTACCGTCGCGCAGTCGCGCCGACTGTGGCGAGTGGCTCCTCGGAGATGGGTTCCGTCCCGATCGCCGGGAACGCACTCCCGCTACCGACGCGTCATGTGATTCACAAAACGTGGCTCCGGGCGCGCCGAGCACCGCTTCGGCTGCTGTACGCCGGATATCCGTTGTTTTTGTTGGTTCCCGCCCTTGCGGACATCGCGCAGCTGCGCGTTCCTGCGTCGCTTCCGGGGATGATCGCCTTCTACGGCGCGTGGGCAACGGGGGCCACATTCACGTTGAATCCGATCGGTGACGAGGAAGCGGTGTTGCCGATCACGCTCACGACGCCTATCCGAGGACGCTCGTTTATCGGCGCGCTCTGTCTCGCTGGGCTGTTGATCGGACTACCGGTAACCGTTCTCGCCGCCGTTCTCACAGGGGTGATCGCGTCGCCAGCGCTTTCGTCCGGCGAATTCCTTGGCGTCGGAATTGTGGCGATCGTGCTCCCCGTCACTGCGACCACGATCGCCGTCGGCGCTGGCACCGCGTTCCCGCGCCTTGAATCCGCCCCGATAACCCGTTCACGAGAGGCTGTCGTCCCGAGCGCTTTCGCGTTCGCACTCTTCTCGCTCGTGTTCGGGTTTATCAGCCTCCCTGCGCTATCGGTCCTCACTCCCGCCACGCGCCACGTCCTCGGGTTCACAAGTGAACTTGCTGTGCTTGCTGGCGGGATCGGTCTCACTGTCGTTCTCGGCGCTGTTGCCGGGGTCGTTTCCGTCTCTCGGGCCACAGCGGCGTTTGAGAACTATTATTATGAGTGATCGATTTTTCCGTGAGCTTTTGTACACCGATCGCAATGTCTGTGTATGACACACGATACCGGGAGTCAGCCGGCTGCGTCCTCTGGCGACGCAGACGCGTCGGAGGACGACGCCGCGTACCTGCATCGTGTGGCCGACCGCTTGGAACACAGCTACGATCTTGACTGGGAGCACCGTGTCCATGGAGAGCCGTTCGAGTTGTACGGTCGCTTGCAGATCGAGCACCAAAAACAGTTTCTCCACCCCTCGATCACCTACGCTGATCACGGCTCTCAGGAACACCTGTTCATTCGGCGGGCTTCCTCGGTGGAGCGCGCTGCTCTCGACCGACTCGTAGAGTTGGGACACACGCTCGCTGAGGAGTGGATCAAGCCGGACGAAACTCATTACAGCACGGAGTTCACGTTCGTGCTCATCGCGCCCGAAATCACAGACGCTGTCCGCACGTTCGTCGACGGCTTCCGGGATCGGACGCTGCTCAAACTCGGATTTCACGGCCATTACGAGGTGAATCTCCTGGTTGTTGCTCCCGAGCGACAGACCGTTGTGGCGAGCACGAACGCGGAGGTCGAAGCGGTGTTCGCGCCGTGGGACACACCGGAGCCGGAGACCGGGTGGATCGATCGGGTTGTCCGCCGGCTCCGGTCGTGATCGCCGCTGACACCAAAGCCATATCGCAGAGTACACGTCATACAAGATATGAGTGGGTACAACCAATCGTCACCAGACGACGAATCGAACGACGACGAGATGAACGAGCGGTTAGACAAGCTGGTGAGACTGATTACATATCTTCCGTAGATCAAGCGGAGACTGGTTGATCAGTCGTCAGCAGGCTCTTCCGCTTTCTTTCCGGTCAACGAATCGAATCCCCGAACGCGCTGAATGTTGTTGTATCCTCGCCGCATCACGGAGAACGCGAGCGCGACGAGTACGAGCGCGAGGACGCTCTGGAGCACCAACGACGCTAGTTCGAGACCGGTTGCCCCTGTTTCGAGGATCGTTTGTGGGTTTTTGATGAACGCGATCCACAACAGGGCGAGCACCGTGATAACCAGCATAATGGCCATCGGGACGCCCGTGCTGAGGAGTTGTTTGCTGTCGTCCCAGTTGACGAGCCACACGGTCGCCGCCAGCAACGCGAGCGCTGCGAGCGTCTGATTTGCCCCGCCGAACAGCGGCCAGAGGCTACTCCACGTTCCGCTTGCGATGAGGAGGTAGGCGAGGACGCCCTGAATGAGGAAGGCGTTGGTGTACCGGTTCACTGCGAACTGCTCAAGGCGGGCGGTCAGATCGTTTTCGCCTGACGTATCGGGCGTTCCGACGATCTCTTCCATCATGTACCGTCCGAGTCGGATCGCCGTGTCGGTGCTCGTCAACAGAAAGCTCACGAACACCAGTCCGATGAACGTCGTTCCGTACTCCAGCGGGATCCCGAAGCTGGACAGCATCACCGCCCCACCCAGTGGGAAGTTCGCCATCGCACCGGCGAGACCGGCGTCGAACTCGGTTGCACCGACGATCATCAGCGCGGCGATCGCCGTGGTGGCGAGCAGCCCTTCACCGAGCATCGCTCCGTACCCGATCGGCCGAGCGTCGCTTTCTTTGTTGAGTTGCTTTGCGGTCGTTCCCGAGGAAACCAGCGAGTGAAACCCACTGACGGTTCCACACGCGATCACGACGAAGAGGAACGGGAAAATCGGACCGACAGCAGGACTGTAAAAGCCAAGAAACGCTGGGAGCTGCGATTCGAGGGAGTAGGTGGCTCCCTCGTAGGTAACTGGGTCAAACAGCCCGAACAGCGTTCCGGTGATTGCGGCGAGCACCATCCCGCCGACACCGGTGTACAGCAGAAACGACGAGAGATAATCACGGGGTTGGAGCAACATCCACACCGGGAGGATGGCTGCAATGACGGCGTAAATGATGATCACCGGTGCCCATGCTGCTGCGTTCTCACCGATCGACGACGCGAGAGGTAACCATGTTCCACCATCACCGAACAGCACGATCACGTCGGACGCCAGATCGCCGGTTGCGAACAACGCGATCGGGTACTGGATTCCGATCCAAACGCTCACGAACACGGCTGACACGAATGCGACCGTTCCGGGGAGAAACGGAAGATCGAGCTGGTAGAGATACACGCCGAACACCAGTGCAAGCACGATGTACAACATGCTGGCGGTCGCCGCGCTCGGATACGCGTTGAAGATGGTGGCCACGACGTACGCAAACACCGCAAGCACGAGAATGAGTGTCAGAAACGCGAACCACAGTAGCAGGTTCTTGCCGCGCTCACCGACGTACTCACCGATGATGTAGCCGATCGAGCGGCCGTCGTGGCGCAAACTCGCGCTCAACGACATGAAATCGTGCACCGCACCGAACAACGGGTTGCCGATGGCGACCCACAACACCGCGGGGAGCCACCCGAACGCCGCGCCAGCCGTGATCGGCCCGATGATCGGTGCACCCCCTGCGATGCTGGAGTAGTGGTGTCCGAGTAACACCGATTTCTTCGCCGGAACGTACTCCTGTCCGTCGTCGTGTTTGTGTGCCGGTGTCTCCTGCTCGTCGTCTAACTCGACGAATCCCGCGAGGTACTTCGAATAGCTGAGGTAGCCGACGCTGTACAGTACTAATACCGCAATGATGAGCCAGAGGACTTGTACCATGGGTCTGCATGTCTATGGCGATTTAGTCAATATAAACGTTCTTGTCGAACTCCATAATCTCATATTTACAATGACAGCACTCCCATTTGGGAGCGGTCACAGAGTACATAACAATACAAGTCCACTATCGAAACATTAGGCCCGGTGAACTTGCCATGTGATGGTCGATTCTAGTGTATAATTGAAAATAAAACCAGCACCGATGCCGATAATATTGGCAAATAGATACCAAACACCAAACATCTGATTGAGTGCCATCAGTACGGACACCCCGACGCCGGCACCGATGAACCGGACAAGATGAGAGCGGGCCAAACGGGCACCGATCCAGCGATTTTGATTGGGAGGAGTTTCCGCGAACGTCCACAACTCGTTGAGAATAAACATCGTCGCAATCGAGGCTTCCTTTCCTCCGAGCGCAGCGAGCACGAGCGGCGGCTGCCAGCCTTCCATCAGCAGGGCAAGAACAGCGTTATCGATGAACATACCGAATAGACCAACGAGAAGGAACTGGGCGAAACGACTACCGGACCACACCGACGCCCTCACTTCCAATAGAAGAGTTGCAAGGCAGCTATTGCTCACGCTATCGTAGCACCCCATCGACTTCCAGCGGACGGAGTGACGGCTGAGTGTGAGAGGAAGCACTGGTCTGATTCAGTCTGAGGAGAATATACGGTCCGAAATAGTCCGCAGACATCGATCCGACACGGCTGTGCAGTCGGTCGATTCGTGCTGTCTCGGATTCGTTGATAAGCACGTATTCGACACTTGGATCTGTGTTGATCTCATCGATCGTGACCGAACGCAGTGGTCGCTCGGCGTGGAACACGAACGCATAGATCGATACGTCGGCACTGGAATGAACGTACACCGGCGTATCAGGAGCCGTCATCGAATGCAGTTCGTCTGCAACTCGTTCCTGTTGTTCGGAGGCGCGCCACCCGGTATCAGCGAACGGAACTTGAACGAGAACAATTACGATCAATGAAGCGATGAATACACGCTTACCAACCGTGAGACAGCGGGCATCAATCCTAGTCAAAGAGGAGATCGTCCCGGCCCACTGGCTGCGATAGACGACAGCAATGTGAACACCGAGGACACCGATCGCCATACTTGCTCGAGCAGCTGGTTCGGGAATCGTCGACAACACTGGTGCCAGAGCCAATGCGTCACCGACAGCTGCCGTCTGCATCATCGTCAGCCATACACCGACTGCAATCCCGGCCGCCTCAGGGCCGGGACGAAACCCACGATCAAGGAGACGACCACAGAGCAGTCCCATCGGGACGACCATCGGCATGAGATACCACCTGTGATTGCCGGTCGGAACGAAAAAGGCGAAGACGACGAGTGACCACCAGCAAACAAAGCCCGTCTCGGTCGTTAGACGGGAACGGCCACGACGGACCACCACACCGAGGGGGACAGTCACGAGCGCAGCCAGAAACAGAAACCACCACGGCGCAAAGAGTGTTGGTGCAGTACGAAAGTACGGGAAATTCATAAAGCCGAACGTCCCCGGATGAGATATCTTCTCCCCGGCCACACGATTGAGAACCTGCTCGTAAAACATCGACACCACCATCCCATCGTGGAGCAACTCAACCACCGCAAACCACGAGAGCGGGACGAGCACCGCCAGAGAGACACCGAGAAATGCGCCACGGGAGAGAAACGCTCGCCAGTGGATGAGGACCAGCGGGAGTACGATGAACGCGAATATGCCAGCGTTGAATCCCTTGGTGAGAATGGCAATGCCGACGGCCAGTCCGGCCACAGAGAACAGGCGGATTCGGGAGACATCGCGTCGAACGCCGAGAAACGTTGCATATACCGCGAGCGTTCCGAAGAGAAGCATCGGAACATCCATAGCCGCACTCCGGCCGCCATGGTAGTTTTCAAACACCATCGTAACCGAGAGCACCACGACAGCGGCGACGAATCCAGCGTTTCGGGAGTAGATCGTCCGACCGACCCGATAGGTGAGCACAGCAAGCAGCAAGGTACAAACGACTGCTGGCAGTCGCCCAGCTGCGGGTGAAACACCGAACAACTCCATCGAGGCGGCTTGAAGCCAGATCGCAAACGGTGGCTTGAGTAAAAACGGTTGCACACCAATGGCTTCGGGTCCTGACCAGCCATTGTAAGGAACGTGCGGTACTATCCAGTACCCGCGCTCGACAGCGAACTGGGCGGCTGTCATGTACGCTGTTTCATCCCATAAGGAAACAGGCCTATCGAGTCCGTGAAAATAAGCGAAAACCCAACCAGTGATGATCAGGAAAACGTACCATACATCGCTGCGACCGTCTACTCTACGACCAGCAGAGATGAATCTGTGTAGTAAATTCATAGTTTACTGTATTTCTATGGCACATCTTCCACGAGATAGTGATGAATATTTTGTGTTTCTGCATTTGCCAACAGAACTAAGATGATGGCTCGCATGCGGACAGTCAGTCATCTACACCAGTGTCACTCGATGTTTTCTAACGTTCGACAGACAAGTCGCTCGCAACGTCTTCGAGGAGATCGCCTTTGATCTCGCCAGCGCGTGTTTGGATGGTGGCAACGACGGACGGAGCAAGTGTCTGGATGGTGTCGAGACGTTCGCGTTCGGTGGCACACCGCTGCCGGAGAAACTGCCCGCCTTGTCCCTGTTCGTCGTCGTCGGGTTGGGGGGTGAGCCGATTGACCACCAGACCGGAAACGGAAAGCCCGTGGTCAGTGAAATCCTCGATCGTTCGCCGTGTCTCACGGATAGACAGTTCATCGGGGGTAAGCACGAGGTAGAACGTCGCAGAATCCCGGAGCATCCGCCCAGCGAACTCGAAGCGTTCCTTTCGTCCCTGAAGCCGAGCGATGATAGGATCGGTTTCGACTTTCCGTCTGGCTTCTCGGTCTCCGATCGCCGCTTTCTCGAACAGATCGATGCTCTGGGTTCGTTTCTCGATGAGTCGTTCAATCCACCCATCGAGGGCGTCGGGCAGCGACAGTAACCGGAGAGTGCCACCCGTCGGGGCGGTGTCGAAGACGACGCGGTCGTAGGCCTCCGCGTTGGCCATCACGTCGATGAACCGGTCGAACAGCGCGGCCTCGTACGCACCGGGCGTTCGGTGTGCGAGTTCGATCTGTCGGTCGATCGTATTAACCATCGAGGCGCTCACGTGGTCGTCCAACGCCCGCTTGGTTTCTTGTAGATGCTCATCGATCTCCGCGTCGGGATCGATCTCCATCGCAAAGAGATCCTCGTATCCATCGACAGGAGTCGGCTCGTCACCGAACTCCTGCTCGAACACGTCGCTCGTGCTGTGGGCAGGATCCGTCGACACCACGAGTGTCCGATCGCCAGTCCGGCTACACCGCAGGGCGTGCGCCGAGGCGACCGTCGTCTTGCCGACACCACCTTTCCCACCGAAAAAAGCGAACGATCCCATCAGAAGTGATACTGTTGACCTTTCCGTTCGAGCAGCGACTCACGATCCCACAATCGCCGCTCCCAGCCCGCGAACTCCTCGGTCAGGTGTGGAAGGAGTTCCGCGGTGTAGTAGGCGATCGGACTCGGGATTCCGAAGGCGTCCGGAAAACACGCGAGCAGAAACGCGTCATCGATGTCTTCTGCCTCCTTTTCAATCAACTCGTACGCCGGATGCTCGATCATCCCGTGGTACAGTCCGTGTGCCCATTCCACGAGGTGCTGGTAGTACTGCTCGATTCGCTCCGCAAGTGTCATGTGCTCACGGTCACCGACCAGACGGGAAAAGCATGTCGGCGTAGGGAACGCGGAACCGCGCATATTCTATTTTGTATATTTTTCGTTGACGGAGGATAGCAAGGCCGCCACCGCGTCTATCGCTGCCGTAGACAGATCGGATTCACCCTCTTTATCACTATCGCTATCCGGAATAGAGATATGGCCATCGAAGACCGAGACAACGTTCACGTCATCACGCACGCGTTAGCGCGGGACACGTTATCGACGCTTCGTGACACGAGCACGGCGCAAGTGTCGTTCCGGAAGGGACTCGTCAAGCTCGGACGCGTCTGTGGATACGAGATCATCGACGGAGCGATGGAGACGGAGTACGTTCCGGTAACGACACCGCTCACCGAGATGACCGGTGAGCGACTCACCGGTCTCGACAACGTGGTGATTATCAACGTGCTTCGCGCGGCAACGCCGTTCGTCGAAGGGTTACTGAAGGCGTTCCCGAGCGCGCGACAGGGGATCATCAGCGCCGGGCGCGATGACCAAGCCGGAATGGACGAGGACGGTACGTTTCCCATCTCGATCGATTACGTGAAGCTTCCGGACATCGAGCCAGAGGACACGGTGATCGTCGCGGATCCGATGCTCGCAACGGGCAGTACGATGTGTGCCGTTCTCGAACGAGTGCTCGACAACCAACCCGAACCGGAAAACCTGTTCGTGCTCTCGGCTGTGAGTGCACCAGATGGCGTGTTGCGCGTCGGTGAGGCAGTGCCCACGGCGACGCTTCTCACCGTCGCGCTGGACGACCACCTCGACGAAGACGGCTACATCGTCCCTGGTCTCGGTGACGCTGGTGATCGGGCGTTTGGCACCGATTGAGGCGACGAATGGCTCTCCAATCCCCTTCGTTTCGGGTGGAAAAGGAACCTCAATGATCGGTATATGATTTTTGGATAGAAAACAGAGCAGCTCGAACGACTGTCGGGTGGAGACGACGAGAGGGGCAGCGTCGGCGCTTCCGCCCGGTTAGTCGATCGTCACGCGGCCGCTCGTTGCGCTTTGGAGGCGGTCACGCAAGCTATCACCGTCTGCGAGTGGTAGCCGTACGTGAAACGACACCTGCTCCTCGTAGGTGGCGTCGAAGTCGACGCCAGCGCTTTCGAGTGTTCCGCGTACCGTCCCCGAATCGTCGTAATCGACAGTGACGAGGAATTCCTCATGGGGAACGGTGTCGACGGTACCAGCCGCGTCGATCGCCTGAGTGGTCGCCTGAGAGTACGCCCGGACCAGTCCGCCGACACCAAGCTCGGTGCCACCGAAATACCGCGTTACGACCACGACCACGTTTTCCAGCTCTTGGCCCTGCAAAACGTTCAACAGCGGCTTGCCAGCCGATCCAGACGGCTCTCCGTCGTCGTTTGAATACTCCCTGAGTAGTCGGCTGTCAGTTCCCGTGTGGACGCGGTAGGCCGGGACGTTGTGGGTGGCGTCGGAATGGTTCTCACAGACGGTTTCGATGAACGTTTCGGCGGCCGACTGATCCGTTGCGGGCGACGCGTGACCGATGAACTCCGATCCCTGAATGGAAACGACAGTCGTTCCCCGTTCGGCCAACGTGCGATACGTCTGGGCGGCGTCCATGATGTTACAGTCGCAACAGCTGGGCGTGTCGCGTACCATCGAAATCGAGCACCGACGCCTCGTCGATGATTCCGTGTTCGATGGCGATCGACACGGAACGGGTGCCGACGATGTTGGCGATCGACGCGCGTGAGAGCGCCTCGATCACGGCGTCCTCGTCTGCGGTTCGGGCGTCGTCGGCGTAGAACTCCGCGTCGACCGTGAGCGTTGCTCGTTCGTTTTCGAACGTGTCACCGACAACGTCGGTGTCACACACCGCAACGAGCAGTCCCCGGTCCGTTTCGTGCTGTGTGAGTAACATCCTCACTCCATCATCCGGCTCTCTGCTTGTTGACGGAGCTCCTCGGCTTGTGCGGCGACCTCTTCGGCTTCCTCGTCCTCTCCAAGCTCTTCAAGCGCCGTGGCTTTCTCTTCGAGGATGTCGGCGTTTCTGAACCCGAGCCGGAGCGCGTTGTTGAAACAGTCGACGGCTTCCTCGGCAAGACCACGCTCTGCGAGGAAAAAGCCCCGGTTGTACCACGCCTGCCCGAACCGTGGATCAAGTTCAACCGCGCGTTCCGCGTGGGATAGTGCCTGTTCCGATCGGCCGGATTCCCAGAGCGCGTAGGCGAGATTGGTTTCTGCGGTCGCGGCGTGTTCGCTTTCCTCATCAATCCGGAGCGCTTCCTGATACGCGCCGACCGCCGCGTCGTACTCCTCCAGTTGTGCGTGGGCAGCTCCTTTGTTCACCCGCGCCTCCTGTTCAAGGCGGTCGTCGTCGGTCAACCGTGCGACGCGCTCGAACGTCTCGGTCGCCTGCTCGTACCGATTGATCTGTGTGTATTCGATGCCGATCTCGATGAGCCGCTCCACGTCGATGTCGTCCTGTGGCAGTTGGCCCACGTCGAGATTGTCTGTGAGCACCCGCGAATCCACGGGATCGACCTGACTCGGATCGATATCGAACTCGGGTTCGAGATCGAACCCTTCGTAGGGATCATCAAATCCCTCTCCGTCGGAGAATCGGTGAGACGGATCACCGTCGTCAGCCATGCGCGTGGTAGGGAGCAGGCACGGTTAAGCACTGCGCCACGAAAACTGAGTATGCGCCTGTTCATCAGCATCAACCTCGACACGGTCGACGAACTCCGAGCAGCACAAGCCCCGTTCGAGGCTCTCAGTGGGATCCGTACCCTCGATCCCGAGCAGGTCCATTTCACCCTCAAGTTCATCGGTGAGTTGGACAAGCAGCAGCTCCCAGCCCTGCAGACGGCACTCTCTGAGGCAGTCGCGGACGCAGGGGTCCAGCCGTTCGATGTGGCAGTAGGCGGGTATGGGGCGTTTCCAGACCACGACTACATCACCGTCATATGGGTCGGCGTCCGGGACGGGGGCCACCAGTTCCACCGCCTCCACGACGCGATCGAACGGCGAACGGTCGATCTCGGCGTTGAACCGGCTGACCACTCGTTTACGCCACACGCGACCATCGCACGCATGGATCACGCTGATGAAAAGGCACGCGTCCAAACCATACTCGAAGAGCGGGATCCGGACGTTGGATCAATACACGTATCGACCGTCGAACTCATGGAGAGCAGACGGACGCCCTCGGGATCCGAGTACCGAACCATACACACCGTCGAGCTGTAGAGCCAAAGGAACAACCATTTAACTACCGCCGCGGAAATACCGATAATATGGGCAAGAAATCGAAGGCCAAGAAAAAGCGGCTAGCAAAGCTAGAGCGCCAAAACACCCGCGTTCCCGCGTGGGTGATGATGAAAACGGACCGCGAGGTCATGCAGAACCCGAAACGTCGCAGCTGGCGGCGAGGGAACACTGACGAGTAACCCATGAGTGCGAACGACTTCGAAGAACGGGTTGTTACGGTACCGCTGCGCGACGTGCTCGCGGAAGCAAAGCATAAACGCGCCGATAAGGCGATGAGCCTCATCCGCGCTCACCTCGCCAAACAGTTCGCCGTCGACGAAAGCGCCATTCGGCTCGATCCGTCGATCAACGAGACGGTCTGGTCTCGCGGACGCAAGAATCCGCCGCGGAAGCTCCGGGTTCATGCGGCACGATTCGACGAAGAAGGCGAGCAGATCGTCGAGGCCGAAACCGCTTAAGCTGTGCTTCGCGCGACCCTTGCGGGCTCTTCGTACGTCGGGGTGTTTGCGGTCGCCACCGACGACTGTCTTCTCATTCGGCCCAACGTTGAGGACGATCTCCGCACAGCGTTCGTAGAGGAACTCGACGTTCCATCCGTCGAGACCACCATCGGTGGTTCGGGAACCGTCGGCGCGCTCCTGACGGGCAACGAGAACGGACTGCTCGTGAGCAACCGCATTCGCGAGACCGAACTCCAGCGCATCCGTTCAGTCGTTGATCTTCCTGTAACGGAGCTACCGGGAACCATCAACGCGGCGGGGAACGTCGTGCTCGCAAACGATACCGGTGCGTACGTCCATCCGGACCTCTCCGACGCGGCGGTCGACACCGTCTCCGACGCGCTCTCCGTGCCGGTCGAGCGCGGCGAGCTCGCGGGGGTTCGAACCGTGGGAACCGCCGCCGTCGTGACGAACGCGGGCGTACTCTGTCACCCCAAAGCAACTGACGGTGAACTCGACTTCCTTGAGGACCTCCTCGGCGTGCGTGCCGATATCGGGACCATCAATTACGGCGCGCCGTTGGTCGGTTCGGGGTTGATAGCAAACGCCAACGGCTACGTCGCTGGACAGGATTCGACCGGACCAGAACTCGGCCGCATCGAAGACGCACTTGGCTATATCGACTAGCAACATTCTTCCCCCTTGCAGCCACATGAGCGTATATGAGTGAGTTCACCGTTAGGGGCCGCTTCCAGACCCGAGAAGGGTACCAACAGTTTGAACGAACGACCACCGCCGAAAACGAAGCCGTTGCGATCGAGCACACCTACGCCGATTTCGGCTCTGAGCACGGGCTGAAACGCACACAGGTCGACATCGAGGGGGTATCCCAATGAGTGCTGGCGGTGGGGGCCTCCGACAACTCCAAGAACAGCTTGAAGCCATCGACGAAGAGGTCACGGCCCTGAAAGAAGATATCGAGGAGCTACAGACCGAGAAAGCCGAGGCGGACGAAGCGATCGCCGCGCTTGATCGACTCGAAACCGACGACACCGTGCAGGTGCCACTCGGCGGCGACGCGTACGTTCGCGCGGAGATACAGGATGTCGACGAGATTGTCGTGTCCCTCGGAGGGGGATACGCTGCCGAACGCGACCGTGAGGGTGCGGCCGAGAGCCTCGAACACAAAAAAGACGCCCTCGACGATCGCATCAGTTCGATCCAGTCGGAAATCAGCGAGCTGGAGTCTGAAAGCGACGAGCTCGAACAGCAGGCACAACAGATGCAACAACAACAGCTCCAGCAGATGCAACAGCAGTTCCAACAACCAGACGAGTAAACGATGACGCATGTTCGAGGGACTTAAAGAAACACTCGATCGGTTCAAAGACGACGTTGAAGAACAAGCCGAAAGTGTCGACGCTGACGCCGAAGTCGACGCGGACGCCGCCGACGTCGAACAGGAAGAGACGACGGACGAACGAGACGACGCAGCACCCCCAGAGCGAGACTCGTCGGCCGAAACCGCAGACGACGACCGCGAGGTGTCTGTTGGCTTTGGCAAGCGGGCCAAAGCGTTCGCAACAGGGGGCGTCATCATCCAACCCGAGCATCTCGACGAACCGCTTGAGACCCTCGAATTCTCGTTGCTGTCCAGTGACGTAGAGATGGGCGTCGCTGAGGAGATTCTCACGGGAATCCGTGAGAACCTCGAAGGCACAGTCAGGGCACAGGTACAGTCGACGGACATGATCCTCGAATCGGCGCTCAAAGAGGCGTTACTCGACGTGATCAGCGTCGGCCAGTTCGATTTCGATCAGCACGTCGCAGAGTCTGACAAGCCTCTCGTCATGGTGTTCACTGGCGTCAACGGCGTCGGAAAGACGACAACCATTGCGAAACTCGCGCGTTATTTCGAACGACAAGGGTATTCGGCAGTGCTCGCAAACGGCGACACCTATCGAGCGGGAGCGAACGAACAGCTCCGTGAGCACGCCGACGCGCTCGATACGAAGTTCATCGCCCACGAACAGGGCGGCGATCCGACGGCCGTTCTCTACGACGCTGTCGAGTACGCAGGCGCAAACGACGTAGACATCGTTCTTGGGGACACTGCTGGGCGACTCCACACCAGCAACGACCTGATGGCCCAACTCGAAAAGATTGATCGCGTTGTTGATCCGGATATGACCCTGTTCGTAGACGAGGCCGTCGCCGGACAGGACGCCGTTCAGCGCGCGTCCGAATTCGATGACGCGGCCGCGATCGACGGCGCGATCCTCACCAAAGCGGACGCCGACCCACAGGGCGGTGCAGCGATCTCGATCGCTCACGTCACCGGGAAACCCATTCTCTTTCTCGGTGTTGGGCAGGGGTACGACGATATCGAACGGTTCGATCCCGAACGGATCACCGATCGCCTGCTCGAAACTGACGTCGAAAACCACTGACTGCTGGCCGACGCCCGAATCTCAAAAGGGAACGATCCGGGCGTCAGATGACTGCTCCGGATCAGGATCATGTTGTACTGTTCGTAAGTACTATTGATAGGAACGATAACCAGGCCAGGTAGCCAGTCACCTGTCGTGCCCCGACTTAACAGGTTCGACTGGCTACGTCTAATCGTCATTTTTTATTCGATATGCACCATCCGTTCCGTCCCGATTGATGGATCGACCGGTGATGAGTGTGAGTAACACAGCATCGAGAACCGTCGGGGTAGACATAGCATATAGATATATCGAAAATTATAACATTTATTGTATCTTCGTAATAGTGGATGAAAAACGACAGGGATCGATCGACGAGAGCCGACTCGTCAGGGTGGGCTGAGAAACCGGACGAACAGAGAGCGATCACAGGACCCGGAGAGGCGTACTGCATGAGTTGCGGGGAACTGATCGAAGAAGCAGCCGCAATGTGCCCCCGCTGTGGCAGCGAACAGCCTCGAGCTGTCGACAGCCGATCGGATCGAAGTCTCACGGAGCGGCGGCAGTACGAACTCGAACAGGTCGCCACAAAGAGCAGGATCATCGGGATGGTTCTCGGATTTTTTGCCCCACCGATCAGTTACGTGTACGTGAACAAATGGGGATGGGCACTCCTGAACGTTTTTACGCTCAACTACCTCCTCCTTGGCTTCGTCATCGTGCCACTCCATATTTCGAACATCATCTCAAACGCTAAAGAACGGCTTCGGACAGCCGGTGTCGGCGGGTACTGAGGTCTGCAAAAAATGACCATGCGCCGACCGGGATTTGAACCCGGGCTATGGGCTTGGAAGGCCCATGTCCTACCACTAGACTACCGGCGCGTATCGCTTCGTCCTAGAGGACATCTATGGGTGAGGGCGCGGTCACTGATAAATATGCCCATCCACGACGACGCGAACGACGCACGGTAACATCATCAGTTCAGTCCCTGTCGGTTCCGAGGACCGCATAACAGTTTCCATTGCTAGTGAAGACATCCTGTACATCGCCAGCGCTGTCACGCACGTCGCGCTCGAATTCCTCGGGATCGTAGATGTGGTAGAATCGATCGACAGTCTCGCCATCGGGGAGCGTCCAGTCGACCGTTGTGTCGAATCCCGTGGTCGCCTCGAACGTGGGATGGACAGTGCTCCAGACGCTCACTAGTGCTCGTCCTGACGGCGCGAGCACGCGGGCGAGTTCGTCGAGGCTGCGGAGTCGCGTCGCGCGCGTCGGGAGATGATGGAGCGCAGCGATGTACACCGCAACGTCGACACTCTCCGAGCGAAGCGGAAGGTCGGCGGCGTCGGTTTGTAGCAACTCGACGGTTCGGCCGCCGGTACGGTCGCGGGCCGTTTCGAGGATCGAGCGACTCAGATCAGCACAGACGACGGTATCGACATGTGGGACCAGTAGCTCGGCGTGCCGGCCGTTGCCACAACCGAGATCGAGTGCGGTCGAGTCAGCGGAGCCCTCGGTCTCCGTCTCGATGAACCGCTCGACATCGGGCCACGCGTGGGCACGGGTCTGGGCGAAATGTTCCGCGATACGGTCGTACGTTCGGCGTACCTCCCGACGGCGCATACGCGCAGTTACAGACCGACCGTAATGAGCGTGTGGATCAGTGGAACTCGACAGGCTCACCCCGGTACCGCCGGTAGTCCACGCATGGCCGAGTACCCCGATCCCGATCAGCAGAATCAGCTTACAGAGGCGTGTACGCGGTGTTCGGCGTTAGCCGCATCGCGGGAACACATCTCGTGGGGCGTCGGGCCACGGAACGCCGATCTCGTGGTGGTTGGCGAAGCGCCAGGGGCTGGGACACCCGACGCCGACCGCTGGAAGGGTGGTAATTGGACTGGGATGGCGTACACAGCCCGCCACTCCGGTCGAAAGATCCGCGAGATGATGGCCGCAGTCGGCTATCCCGACGCTTACTATACGAATGCTGTCAAGTGCTTTCCTAGCGACGGGACAGGATCGAACCGCGAACCGACCACCGAAGAACGCGCGAACTGCCGGCCGTATCTCCGCCAAGAGATCGAAGAGATCGCCCCCCGCTGCGTCGTTGCGACTGGAAAACACGCGACGCAGTCGCTGCTCGCCGTGGAAGGACGAACGATCGATGGTTTTCTCGAAACAGTGCTCGACCCGATCAACTGTCCGACGCTGGGTCGGCCCGTACTCCCGCTTCTCCATCCGTCCTATCAATCCGTGTGGCTCTCGCGGCTCGGCTACACGCACGACTCGTATCGCAACGCCATTCAGGAGGCGCTCGACTCGATCACATGAGGAGTCGCGTGATCAGACAAGGAGATCACCACCGTCGACGCGGATCACGGTGCCCGTTGTGTGCGGATTCAACACAGCGAACAGGACCGTGTCGGCAACGTCTTCGGGTTCCCCGATTCGATCGGCAGGAAGCGCGCGAGCCACGGTTTGGCGGGTGTCGTCGGCAAGACCGATCGTGTCGACACGGCCGGGACTGACAGCGTTGACGCGAACCGGACCGGTTTCGACAGCGAGATACTTCATCAGTGTTTCGAGCGCCGCGTTCCCGATACCGGTGGCGGCAAACTGCACTGCCGGTCGCTCGGCCGTGGTCCCCGTGATGAACGTCACGGAGCTTCCCTTTCCGAGCCGTTCGACCCCGTGCTTTGCGGCGTAGTACGACCGCCAAAACACCGAATCGATGATCGCACGAAACGTTTCGGTGTCGGTCTCTGTGACACCGCCCGTGGGTCTGGCGCTGCCGGCACACACGAGATGGTCGAACTCAGTTTCATCGAAGAACGCTTTCACCGCCGCTTCGTCCGTGCTTTCGAGTGTCTGCTCATCGATGCGCGTTCGGTCTAAAGAGCCTGATTCAGTATCCTCACGGGTGGAAGACAGTTCCTCGGGTGACTCGTCCGGACGGCCCGTGATGAGCACCTCACCCCCCTGATCAGCGATGGCTCGCGCCGTTGCGAGACCGACGCTCGAATAGCCATCAGTGACAACGACACGCTCATCCGTCAATGTGGTCCCGACTGCGGCGTGCATACGACTGGCCTATCGTGAAGAAGACTACTGATTATTCGGGTAGGATTCAGCGGATTCCCATCTTGCGGTAGTATTTCCTGTCTACCGAAACGAACAAAATTATTTTCCATTGTAATTACTAATATTATATAACAATCAGAAGGATTTTTAACGGCTTCGGATGATTCAAACGTATGGTTCGATCTGGGACGGCACCCGACGCTCGAACGACAGCACCCGTGATTCTACCGGGGGTCGTTTTACTTCTACTCGATCGAATAGACCTGCCGATTGGGATCTCGAAAGCGGAACAGATGTTGTGTTCGAGTGGGTTCAACATCGGGCAGCTCGTGGTGCTCGGGTTAGGCATGATCTCGGCGTACTTCCTGTTGAAAGCGGTCATTCGGGCGGTCAACCGACAAGTACGGGGAGGCGCGTACTCGCTCGTCGCTGGGATCCTCCCGCTTTGCATCCCGACGGCTTTGACCGTACTCGGCGTCGATACCACCTGCTTGCTTCCGTGGTGAGCGGGCGGACGGTCACGAGTCGTGAGGCCGAACCACTCACGGTTACTGTTCTTCCGTGTGGCACACTAACACAGGCCGAGTGGTGCTGAGAATGATTCCCTGTGTGACGCTGCCGAAGACCGCTTTTCCGGTGGGTGATCGTTTTCGGCCTGCGATACAGATCCGCTCTGCGTCGATTTCCTCCGCTGTTTCGAGAATCACCGTCGTCGGGTCTCCGTCGATGCGCATGAGATCGGTTCCGATTCCGGCGTCCGCAAGGATGTCTTGGGCGATCGTGATGGCAGGCATCTCCTCGATCGGTGTCGGATCCGATTCGGTGGTTACGTGGAGGAGTGTTGCGTGGATGTCCGTGGCGTTCGTCGGGTGGTTGACGACGGTCTCGGCCTGTGTTCGTGCGCGTGATTCGTTCCCGTCGATCGTGAGCAGATACTCGTACATACGTACTGTCCCGGCGCGTGCGCTCATTAAGGTGCGCCCTGACAGAAGCTGGTTGCGGGAAACATATTTGAGGCGGGCAAGAGATTGACGGCTATGAGCGATGACTGTATCTTTTGTTCGATCGTAGCCGGTGAACTCCCTAGCCACACCGTCTACGAGACCGAGGACACGCTCGCGTTCTTGGACGCGAATCCACTCGCTCCCGGCCACGTGCTCGTGATTCCCAAAGCACACCACGAACGGTTGGACGATCTTCCCGAAGAGCTAGCGGGGACTGTGCTCGAAACGCTGTATCAGTTGGTGTCACCGGTCGAGACGGCGGTCGAAGCGGACGGAACGACTGTCGCGTTCAACAACGGGCCGGCTGCGGGTCAGGAGGTTCCGCACGTCCACGGCCACATTATCCCTCGATTCGACGACGACGACGGTGGTCCGATTCACGCGGTCGCTGGCTCGCCACCGGAGCTGAGTGATGCGGAACTCAAGACGATCGCGGACGATATCACAGACCGAACGTAACCAGTGAGATAACAGCGACGTGACGGACAACCCCCGGTGTGCGTACGTATATCGTGACAAATGCTATTACACACCACACCGCAGTTACAACTGCGCCCACTCCGCAGACAGAGAGACGGCGAACGAGATTTTCGAGGTGGGCGCGGAGGAGACCACCCATGGTTTCAGACAACGCTCAGAACGAAATCGAGCAGTATTTCGGCCAGGTACCGAGCTGGATGGAGACGCTCGCAGAGCCTGCCGCCGATCACAGTTGGGGCGTCGTTCGTGATCTGGAGTTCGGAGAGACGGAACTCACCCAGCGCGAGAAAGAACTCATCGGGATCGGGGCAGCGACCGCGATGAACTGCCCGTACTGCATCCACTTCCACACCGAAGGGGCGAAGATGGAAGACGTTACAGATGAAGAACTAAGAGAAGCGACGAACGTTGCTGCCAACGTACAGTATTTCTCGACGATACTTCACGGGGCGGAAGTCGACTACGAGGAATTCGTTGACGAAACAACGGAGATCGTTGACCACATGGAGACCCAACAGGCAGCAGCAGACGACTAAAGACGCGTGCCTGTTTTCCCATCCAATAGCACCGTAGCGTCTCATCACGGTGGATCTGGTCAACGCTGTGTCGCGGTTACAGACGACTGGCCAGCAGATAGTGGCATACGATCCATTCGAATCAGTCCAGCACCGGTACCGGTTTCACGATTCGTGGGATACCCCACTTCTTCGTTCGGTCAACAGCTTTTGGTCAGACCATCGCCAGTGATAGCACATGGTCGGGAAAGTTCCGCCCGAGGCGTTAGAGCGGTTGGTGTTCACGCGGCTCGGTGACTCGGATCCGGCGGTGGTACAGGGACCGGCGTACGGCGAGGACACCGCAGCCCTCCGCGTGGACGCGGCAGGAGATGAGGAACTGCTAGTCATCAACTCCGATCCCATCTCACTCGCTGTCGATCGGGTCGGAACCTTGGGCGTGACGGTCGCGTGCAACGACATCGCTGCCTCGGGTGGGACGCCACGGTGGCTAACGAACGTCTGTATCCTTCCGGCGGACGGCGACCGAGAGCTGGATCGGATCACCCGCCAGATCGATGACGCCGCGGCGGCAGTAGGTGCACACGTGATCGGTGGTCACGCGGAGTACTCCGAGGAGTTGTCCCGGCCGTTGGTGTCGATGACGTGTCTCGGGACGACAGACCGGTACATTCCCACCTCGGGAGCCAGCGCCGGAGAGCTGATCGTGATCGCCGGACACGCTGGCACCGAGGGCACCGCGATTCTCGGGTCAGATTTCCGTGATGAACTCGACGAACAGGTCACAGAGGAAACGTTCACCGCAGCGGAGGCGTGTTATGAGGACCTCTCGGTACAAGCCGCTGCGTCGGCGCTTGCCCCCTACGCGACAGCGATGCACGACCCGACTGAGGGCGGTGTGCTCGCTGGACTCCACGAGATGGCCACTGCGTCGTCGGCTACCTTCATGGTCGAGCGAACACGGATCCCGGTCCGACCGGAAACCGAAACGCTCTGTGGGGTGCTGAATATCGATCCGGTTCGGATCTTTGGATCTGGAGCGTTGCTGGCGACAGTTCCCCAAGCGGAACGCAACGCGGCCCTCAGGGCACTCGAAGAGAAGGATCTCACAGCCGCCGTTATTGGTCAGGTCGACACTGCGGACGAGACAGAAGCCGGGGTCTGCCTTGATGCGGAGCCGGTCGTTGGACCCGTCGAGGATGCGCTGTACGACCTCTGGGAGTGAGTGGGGTACTGTTTTATCATTGTTGCCCACCATCCACTCGTACATGACAGTTACCCACACCGGCTACGTATTCGATTGGTTGGGATACGCCACGCTGCGACTCGAAACACCGGACGGATTCGTTGCGTACTTCGATCCCGGACGCTACGGCGTTCTCACAGGGGAGTGGTCACCCGAGCAACCGCCTGAGGCGTCTCAAAACACGGATCACTCGACGGCACATCCGTCCGGAGCAGAATACGACGCTCGTGACGGTGATCTCGTCTGTGTAACCCACAACCACCATTACGATTCTGACGGGATCGAACGCGTTGCCCACCCCGACGCGACGGTCGTCATCTACGATGGCGTCGATGCGTCGGGCATCGACCGGGATGTGCGTCCCGTTTCTGATCTTCAATACGACGTGCAGCGGATCGAAACTGGCGATAAACTGGCGCTTGACACCGGAGTGGTGCGTTCGATTCCGGCGTACAACGATCCCGACGGTCCCAACACGCACGCCGATGGGACGCCGTTGCATCCTCGCGGGTTCGGGTGTGGCTACCATCTGACTATCGATGGCGTGTCGGTGTTCTGGCCAGGAGACACAGACGTAATAGACGCACACGAGCGAGTCGAGCTGTCTCCATCCGACGCCACAACGGATCTCTCGGTGTTCGTTCCACCCATCGGACGGAGTTTCACGATGGATCGGCGGGAGGCTGCCGAGCTGGCTGCCCGACTCGATCCAGATCTCGTGCTTCCGATCCACTACAATACGTTTGCCGCGCTCGAAGCTGATTCAGGCGCATTCGCCGCCGACGTTGCCCGGAACGGAATTCCCGTGGGACTAGACGAGGACTGGTAGCTCGTCCAACAGCCAGAGACTTCCGGCGACAGCAAAAGCTGCGCTCGCGTACGGTGAGGGTTTTGTGGCGCTCCCGAGCGGAAAAAGTAGGACTACAGCACGCCCATCTCTTCGAGTCGCGTGGGGAGGTACGTGTCAGTGACGAAATCGAGGCCACGCGAGGCCAACGCCTGTTGTTCGGCCTTCTTGTTGATATCGAGTTGGCGCTCGATCTGCTCAGTCCAGTAGTCGGACTGGAAGCGTGGATCTTCGAGTTCGTTTTCCAGCGCGTTCACGTCCGAATCCGACAGCGGGTCCGTCGGAAGATCGTACTCGACGATATCGGTGGGCTGAATGCCGATGAATTTGGCGTTCGGTGTCGCCAGATACTCAGAGAGGTGAGCGCTTTTAATGCTCCCGTACGCGACCGAGGCGAAGATGCGATACGACCATGGGTCACCGTCAGTGAACACCACCACTGGGAGGTCCAACTCGTCGTGGAGTCGACGGGTGATCCGTCGCGTCGCACGGGCTGGCTGACCCTTGAGATGGACGACGATCGTGTTGTGCTCCTCGTCGAATCCGTTTTCGACGAGGCGATCACGCATTCCGCCGGTCTCCACACAAAGGATGAAATCCGCGTCGTGTTCGAGAAACTCGATCGTGTCGGGGTTGTTTGGGATCTGATATCCGCCCTCACCGACATCTTCCTGACAGTGGATATCACGCTCACCGCGGCGGGTCTGCTCGCGGAGATGGATCGGTCCCATCAGCGTCGCGCCCGACTCCTCCGGGCGCATGTGGAAGTCTTCCCGTGTGACATCAGAGACGATTTCGAGATCCTCGATGAGTTGGTTGGATTCGTCCTGACTCGAAAACTGTGCCGTCTCGTGGTTCCACGACTCACTGAGATAGTACAACTCACGAAGCGTCGACGACCGATCCTCGTCCAGTTGTTGGGCGAGGAAATCGATGACGTAGATCGCTTTGAGGAGCTTTTTCGCGCCCGTTACCGTGTTAGCCGAGCGCGTTGAGTGTCGATCGCCGTACACCCATACCTCCTTGTCGTCGTCGTACTCGATGTTGGATTTCGTCCGGGTCGGAATCCGCATCGAGGGGACTTCTCCCTCGGCAAACTGATCGTAAAACTCCGCCGCGAGATCGAGAAGTCGCTCGCGTGCGTCAGCGTCTAGTTCGGTGTTGGTGCTCATGGTTGTTAGGCGTTGATGGAGAGTTTTTCCGGTTCGATTCCTTCGACAGAGATGTCGAACGACGCGTTTCCGTTCACGTCGTACTCGATAACGGCTTGTTCACCGCTTCGAACGCTGGGATCCCACTTGACGAACCACTCGCCGTCCATCTCGACGACGGTCGCGTCCTCGATATCGCCGGGATCGACGCTCACGATGTCCGTTAACGCCAAATCAGCGACGCTATCGGAATGATTCGTGACGACGAGTCGGACGGCGTCGTTGTCGACTGTCCGCTCGATGAGGACGTTGTTCATGATACGGGCGAGTGAATCTTCGATGGCGAGCGATTCACGCTCAGTCATATCAGCGAGCTTGTCCGCCATCGTCGGCAGGATGTCAGCGATCACGTTCCGTTTGCGCTGGCGCTGTTCGAGCGTTCGGCGCTTTTTCAGATACCGTTTGAGTTCTCGGGCCGCCGACCGGAGCGCCAGTTCAATCTCGTGTTCGATCTCTGGAACGTTCGCGATGGCGTCTTTGGATTCGCTGGTAAACGGGACGTTCGTGGAAGCGACGTGTATCATCACCACCGCCGGGCCGTTCGGTGTCCCGCTCCCGCCGGGCTGGTCCAAGTTGTAGTTGCGCCAGTTGATGTCTTGAATCACGTCAGCAGTGGCACACGCACCCCGCTGGTAGACGAGCGGAACCCGATTGGCAAACCGAAGCACGTCGATTCGGCCCTCGCTTTTGATATCACCGCCGTACGCGATCCCTGCTTCCACGATGAACGGGTCCCCGCCATGTACTTCCGCGTCGCGGGTCGTCGCGGCGTAGAAATCCGCATCGAACTCTTTTCGGAGTCCTTCTTCGACCAGCGTCTCGGTGATCGGAGCGAGGCAGTCTGTCGGCGGAGCGAGGATGTCGGTTTCGCGCATCGCTCCGAGCAGTTCGCTCGCCGTGTCGCGGTCGCGCTCGACCGCCCGTACTTTGGGTGGATCGTCGGGAACGCTCCGGCAAACCGACCAGATACCGGACACCACGTTCTCCTGTGCGGTTTCCCCGAATGTCGTTCCGTCGTGGGTTTCGGTCTGCTCCGCCGCGCGAGCGACGAACGACGCGACCGTCTCTTTTTGGAGCCGGTGACGTTCAACATCTTCGAACTTCACGGCGATGCGGCGGGCCATCCCGTCGATCGTCTCCGCGTCCTTTCGGCTCGTGGTCGTATCGTCCACGATCCGGGAGAGATCAGACTCGATATCATCAGTCAACACGGACCACACGGCTCCAGCGGTGGTTTTCTGTGCAGCCGTTCCGAACGTCGCATTGGACTCGGATCTGACGTGTTCGGCTGCGTTCGCCACGATGTCAACGAGTTCGTGGTGTGCAACTCGGTCGCGTTCGGTGAGCACCGTCCCGATGCGCTGGGCGAACGCGGCCGTCGCTTCTTCACTTTTGTTCGTCACCGCGTCGGTGACTGCTGTTTCGACCGCCGACCGCTCCGGTGGTCGCCACGACATCTCGCGCCCGAAATGACGATCCACGAACGCGGTGATGATCGAGTCTGCTGTCTTCTGTCCCACACGGGTGAACTCGTCCTGTAAAAACCCAGAGATAGAGTGCGAAGCCGTCTCGTCCAGTAGTTTGATGAGCGAACCGAGTTCAATGCCGTGGGGGTGTGGACGGATCTCTTCGGTTTCTGCGGGCAGTTGGTCGGTCACGCGTTCGAACTTCAACTGTTCGCGTGGCTCTTCGAACTCGATACGGGCGTGGGGATTGACCACTGCGGTGTGCTTGATGTAATCGTGGAGCTGCTGGCGGGCGCGCATGTTGGCTTCCATCTCCAGTTCAATGCGCGTTCCGTGAGGGCGATCCCACGTTGTCGTCGTGTCGACGGAGATCTCCGGCTCGTTCGTGTCCGTATCAATGATCAACTCGAAATACTGAGCCGCGGACTCACCTTCCGTTCGGGAAGTGATCATCGCTGGCTTGCCGCTCGTGAGCTGCGAGTACAACACGGCCGCAGAGATCCCGATTCCCTGCTGTCCTCGCTTTTGCTCACGAACGTGAAACCGGGATCCGTACAGCAGTTTCCCGAACACTTTCGGAAGCTGTTCTTTCGTGATCCCCGGACCGTTGTCCTCGACAATGACCCGGTAGTAATCACCTTCTTCTTTGATTCCCACGTAGATATCCGGAAGAATCCCCGCTTCTTCGGTCGCGTCGAGTGCGTTGTCTACTGCTTCTTTGACAGCCGTGACCAAGCCTCTGGCCCCGCTGTCGAATCCGAGCATATGCTTATTCTTCTCGAAGAACTCGGCAATCGAGATGGAGCGCTGGCTCTCCGCCAACTCCTCGGCGACGTTCGAGCGCCCCCCGAGCTCTGATTGATACGATGTCATGCTAGCCGGGCGTACTGCATCAGGGGTTAAAACAGCCCCGACACCAGAGTGAAAGTGAAAATGGCATGGGGGCGATCTTGCCATCCGATCACGCACCACAGGCGGTGAAGAAAGGTAGTTAGAAAAATCGAACCGGTATGTCGGATTCAATTTATCAGCGTTCGGTAGTCCTCGCGCGCGTGCGAGGGTTTTATAGGGAAAACGGTGCTAGCTGAGGCAAGTAGTTTATGTCGAAGAACTCTGAATACGGGGCCGTCGATATCCAAGTTCTCGAAGGGCTTGAAGCCGTTCGAAAACGGCCCGCAATGTACATCGGGTCGACAGACTCACGGGGGTTGCACCATCTCGTTCACGAAGTCGTCGACAACGCGATCGACGAGGCGCTCGCGGGGTACTGCGATTCCATCGAGGTGACAGTCAACGACGACAACTCCGTGACGGTCGTCGACGACGGGCGGGGGATCCCCGTGGACGAACACCCCGAATACGAACGACCGGCGCTTGAGGTGATCATGACGGTGCTCCATGCAGGGGGGAAGTTCGACAGCAAGTCCTACCAAGTCTCCGGAGGACTCCACGGCGTCGGGGTGAGCGTCGTCAACGCGCTTTCAAAGCGTCTCGAAGTCACGGTCAAACGTAACGGTGGCGTCTGGACACACGCGTTCGACCGCGGAGAACCCGACATCGAGGCCTTCGAACGGATCCGTGATCTCCGGTCGGACGAGGAGACCGGAACGCGAGTTCAGTTCTGGCCCGATGAAGAGATCTTCGAGACGGTCGAATTCTCCTATTCGACGCTTGAAAACCGGCTGCGCGAACTGGCGTTTCTCAACTCCGGCGTCGAGATCACCATTCAGAGCGAGCCGGAAGACCGCGAGGCGACGTTCGCCTACGAGGGTGGGATCCGTGAGTTTGTCGCGTATCTCAACGAAACCCGGTCGGTGCTGCACGACGACATCGTCTACTTCACGACCGAAGAACAGGAGATCCACGCCGAGGTTGCGATACAGGCGACTGACGGCGTTCAGGGGTCGATCCACGCCTTTGCGAACAATATCAACACACGGGACGGGGGAACGCATCTCACTGGGTTCAAAACGGCGCTCACACGGATCGTAAACGACTATGCCAGTAGCAACGGCTTTCTCAACGACATCGACGGCAATCTCAAAGGCGAAGACATCCGCGAAGGGCTGACAGCCGTCATTTCGGTCAAACACCCAGACCCGCAGTTCGAAGGCCAAACGAAGACGAAGCTCGGGAACAGCGAGGTACGTGGGATCATCGAAAGCGCCGTCCACCAGCAGTTGGGCACGTATCTCGAAGAGCACCCGGACACGGCCACCAGTATCGTGAACAAGGCCGTTGAAGCGGCCAAAGCCCGTATCGCCGCGAAAAAGGCGGAGGAGCTTACCCGCCGAAAGAGCGCACTCGAAACGACATCGCTGCCCGGAAAACTCGCGGACTGTCAGACACAGGACCCAGAAGACGCAGAGCTGTTCGTCGTCGAAGGTGACAGTGCCGGCGGGAGCGCCAAACAGGCGAGAGATCCGGGGTATCAGGCGATCCTCCCGCTGTTCGGAAAGATCCTCAACGCCGAGAAACGCCGACTCGACCGGGTGCTCGAAAACGAGAAGATTCGGAGTCTCATCACCGCCATCGGAACCGGCATCGGAGAGGAGTTCGATCTAGATGGCATACGATACGACAAGATAGTGATAATGACGGACGCGGACGTAGACGGGGCACACATCCGAACGCTGTACCTGACGTTCCTCTACCGTCATATGCGGCCGCTGATCGAGGAGGGCCACGTCTACGCCGCCCAACCACCGTTGTATCGGATCCGAAACAACGGTAAAACGCACGACGCGATGACCGAGACCGAGCGCGAACGGATCGTTGCTGACGTGTGTAACGGCTCTCCGGACCAGGTTCAACGGTTCAAGGGGCTGGGGGAGATGAACCCAGAACAGCTGTGGGAGACGACCATGAACCCCGATAACCGGATCCTAAAACAGATCACCGTGGAAGACGCGGCCGCGGCCGATCGGATGTTCTCGGTGTTGATGGGAGAGGCAGTCGAGCCACGCAAACAGTTCATCAAGGAGCATTCGACCGAAGCCGAATGGGTTGATATCTGACCGGCGAAGAGAGTTACACAATGACGAACGCCATGAACACACGCGATCGCATCGATAGCCGACCACACGGAGTACGAACAGAGGATACACAATGAGTTCCGAACTGCCCGATGAGCCGGTCTCCAATCCCGACCAGGCACAGACGATCCGGATCGAAGAGGAGATGGAACAGAGTTACATCGATTATGCGATGAGCGTCATCGCAGGACGTGCGCTGCCAGACGTGCGTGACGGACTCAAGCCCGTCCAAAAGCGGATCCTGTACGCGATGGAAGAGTCCGGGATAACGTCGAACACCGGCCACCGAAAATGTTCGAACATCGTCGGAGACACGATGGGGAAATACCACCCCCACGGAGACAGTTCGATCTACGACGCGCTGGCCCGGATGGCTCAGGAATTCTCCTTGCGCTATCCCTTGGTCGACGGCCAAGGAAACTTCGGTTCGGTCGACGGCGATCCGCCGGCAGCGATGCGGTACACCGAAGCCCGAATGAGTCCGCTCGGTGAGGAGATGCTCACTGATATCGATTCGGACACCGTCGATTTCCAACCGAACTACGACGACCGTCTCGAAGAGCCGATCGTGCTCCCTTCCGCGCTTCCAAACCTGTTGTTAAACGGTTCGTCGGGGATCGCCGTCGGAATGAGCACGAACATCCCCCCCCATAACCTCGGGGAAGTCATCGACGGTCTCATCCACCGCATCGACAATCCGGACTGTGCGATCTCGGAGTTGATAGAGCACGTTAAGGGGCCAGACTTCCCAACAGGCGCGAACATCGTTGGCCGGTCGGGAATTTACGACGCCTACACGACGGGGCGAGGAAAAGTTCGGCTGCGTGCGGACATGGAAGTCGACGAAGAACAGGGACAGATCGTCGTGACGGAGCTTCCGTACCAAGAGAACAAAGCCCGGCGCATAAAACGCATCGCTGACGACGTTAACGACGGAACGATCGAGGGCATCAGGGACATCCGTGACGAGTCGGACCGGGACGGCGTGCGCGTTGTTATCGAACTCAAGCGTGGCGCGAACCCGGATGTGGTTAAAAATCAGCTCGTCAAACACCACCTCGAACGAACGTTCAGCATCATCATGCTCGCGCTGGTCGATGGCCAGCCACGAATTTTAAACCTTCAAGAGATGCTCGACGCGTTTCTGGAGCATCGCCGCGAAGTGGTGCGTCGCCGGATCCAACACGAGTTGGACAACGCCACGGAACGCGCACACGTACTTGAGGGGCGACTGCTAGCGCTGGACAACGCCGAGGAAGTGGTCGAGTTGATTCGTGACGCGTCGGATCGATCGAAAGCGAAAGCGATGCTTCGATCGACGTTCGACTTCTCGGAGCGTCAGGCTGATCACATCGTTCGGATGCAACTCGGCAGCCTCACATCCCTAGAGACAGAGGAGATCGAATCGGAGTACGCGTCGCTCACCGACCAGATCGAGCGCTACGAGACGATTCTCTCCGAGGAAAGCGAACTACTGGGAGTCATCAAATCCGAGCTCCGGGATCTCAAAGCGCAGTACGACGACGACCGTCGCACAGCCATCATCGAGGACGCCGGCACGGTGAGTCACGAGGATCTGATCCCCCAAGAGGAATCGATCGTGGTGTTGACCGAGTCGAACTACGTGAAACGAATGGCGCTGTCGACGTTCGACGCCCAGCACCGGGGCGGAAAGGGAATTATTGGAACGAAGCTCAAAGACGGTGATCGAGTGAACGCGGTGTTCCACGCAAACACTCACGATTATCTGCTGTGTTTCACCACCGAGGGACAAGTGTACCAGCTGAAAACGTACGAGATCCCCGAGATGAGCCGAACGGCCCGTGGGAAATCGGCAGTGAACGTGCTCGATCTCGATCCCGACGAAGACGTGACTGCCATCGTCAACACCGAGGAGTTCAACGGCGATCAGTCGCTCACGATGGTCACGAAAAACGGCTACATCAAACGCACGCCCACGACCGAGTTTGGCAACATCCTCTCGACGGGGATCCGCGCCGTGTCCCTCGAACCCGACGACGAACTCGTTGACGTGGTCGTGACGAACGGCACGGCCGACGTGCTCATCGGTACCGAACAGGGACGGTCGATCCGATTCAGCGAGGGTGATGTCCGGCCAATGGGACGATCCGCACGGGGTGTCAACGGAATCGAACTCGTTGACGACGATCGGGTCGCGGGGCTTGTGGCCGTCAGTGACGCAGACACCACCCTATTGACAATCACAGAACACGGCTACGGAAAGCGCACGCCGATCGAAGAGTACCGGGCACAATCACGGTACGGGAAAGGGCTTGTCGACATCAAAACCACCAGCAGAAACGGATCTGTCGTCGCACTCGAAGCCGTCAGCGACGAGGATGATCTCATTCTCATGAGCGATGACGGACAGATCATGCGAACGCACGCCAAGGAAGTGTCTTGTCAGGGACGAAACACGATGGGCGTTCAAGTGATGAATCCCGACGAAAGTGATCGAGTCACGACCATCGATGTCGTCCCATGTGAGTAAACCGACTCGAAGAATAGTACCCGTGAATTATATAACTGATAGAGTCATCAGTGTGAAAAAACACACCACACATCGAAATCTTAATTAGAGATGAGAAAGAAATATAGTTCATATCCAATGTCTCAAATATAAATGTAAGATATCTATTATGGGCGTTACGTTCATGGTACCTGATGTCATAGCTTGATACGGATGATGCGAGACTATTTCACTCTCGATGTCACCACCGGGGGCAGATCGAAGCCCCAGATCACCGTCAGCTTCGATGGGCCATCCGAGCAGTTCATGGAACAGTTGGGTGTGGACACCGGGGCGAGTCCGTCACTCGACTCCGATCGGCTCGACGTGTCATATAGAATGCACGATGATTCGATGGCTATCGGGACATCGGGAGTGTTCGCTGTGACCGACCGCGTCACGGGCGATTTCATCCTCGAATGCAACGCCGACGCTGGAACAATCGACAGCCTCGTCACCGCCGCACGGGAACACGACAATTCGACGACAGACGGACAGTATCAGTTCACGCTCACGATAAACGACCGCGAGGTGCTTTCCTGTGATCGGGACCTCTTTCTCGTCTACAGTACCGAGGGCGAACTCCTCCGGCAACAAAGCCTCATCCCTAGCGGTGTGGAGCTGTGAACTGAGGAGCGCAGGTTTGCAACCGACGGGATCCGAGACGCTCGGGCGGATCGATCCGATACAGCCTTCTTTCACATCGCACTCCTACGGTCGTTGGGCAACGTCATTCGTAAGTATCGGCCACGCTGATAGCCGGTATGAGTCTGTTCGGAACCGCTGGAATCCGCGGCGACGCGCAAAAGAGCGTTACGCCGTCGTTGGCGCTCACTGTCGGGCAAGCTGTCGGACAGGAGGCAACGGAAGTCGTCATCGCACGGGACGGTCGTGAGACCGGGACGGCACTGGCCGGAGCGGTTGAATCGGGGGTAACGAGTGGCGGAGCGCGGGCGTTGCGCGCCGGACAGCTCCCGACGCCCGCGCTGGCGTACGCTTCCCGCGGTCGTCACGGGGTGATGCTCACTGCGAGCCACAATCCACCGCCCGATAACGGGATCAAGCTCTTTGTTGACGGCGAGGAGTTCGACGCCGAACGGGAAGCACGGATCGAAGAACGCGTTGCGGATGGACTCAGGCCGGTCGAGTGGGATGCGTGGGGAGTGACTGAACGCTTCCAAGCGTTGTCGACCTATCGGCAAGCGGTCGTCGACTACGCCCGTGCTGTCGGGACCGACGCACGTTCCTACGCCGACGGAGAGACCGGAGCAACGGGGATCGATCTGAACGGACTGACGGTCGTTGTCGACTGTGCCAACGGGATGGCGTCGCTCGCAACGCCGCAGGTGCTTCGCGAGCTCGGTGCGCATGTTGTGGCGTTGAACGCAAACGTCGATGGACATTTCCCTGGCCGACCGAGCAAACCGACACCGGTCACGCTGTCGGATCTGCGGGAATTCGTCGGGGGGTATGACGATCCGGTCGTGGGGATTGGACACGACGGCGACGCCGACCGGATCGTCATCGTCGACGGGACGGGGGCAGTGGTCCACGAGGACACTGTGCTTGCCATCCTCGCTGAGCATTACACTCATGCGAGCGACGCCAGTGATCCGGTCGTTGTGACGACGCCAAACGCCTCCGATCGGATCGATGAGCGCGTCAAGGCGGTCGGTGGACGGACCGAGCGGGTCCGACTCGGATATCTTCACGACGGCATCGCCGCCGTTCAGGCCGACGGCGGCTCTGTCGTCTTTGCTGGCGAACCGTGGAAACACATCCATCCCGGATTCGGCTCGTGGATCGACGGCGTGACCAGCGCTGCCGTCGTGTCGGTGCTCATCGCAACCGCGGCCGAGAAGCCGGACGATCCACAAGTAGAAGGGGGACGGAACGGATTGGCGGTGTTGCGAGATCCTATCACTGAGCGTCCGTATCGAAAGGAAAACGTCGCCTGCCCCGACGAGCACAAGCGACGGGCGATGGAACGGGTGCCACAGCGACTCTCAGAACAGTTCCCTACGGCGACGATGAACGAAGAACACGGCGTCCGTTTGGCGTTCGACGATGGGGGCTGGACGCTCGTTCGACCGAGCGGTACGGAGCCGTACATCCGGGTATACGCCGAAAGCACGGGAGTCGACGAGTTGGTCGACACCGTTACGACTGTGGTCGATCGGGCAGTGAGCGATGCCCGCAATTGAGCGCAGAAAGGAAGCGACGTTTTTAACCCGGTAAAGTTGTGAATGATCTGTAGTGTTCTATAGCCATGGACAGACGTACCTTTGTGCGAACACTCGGAGTGACAAGTATCGCGGGACTGGCGGGCTGTACCGGAGGTCCGACAGACAACGGCGGGAACACGGAGAGCACCGACGGGGGAGCGGCGTCCGTCGCAGTCGTGTACGCCACCGGCGGACTCGGTGACGGCTCGTTCAACGACCAGGCACAGACCGGCCTCGAACGCGCTAAAAAGGAGCTTTCGATCAAGACAGAACACTCCCAGCCGTCGAATACATCTGAATTCTCTCGGTTCCAGAGTCGATACGCGCAATCGACATCGCCGGATTACGATCTCGTTTGTTGTATCGGTTCGCTTCAGCAGGATCCGCTGTCAGACACTGCACCGGAATTTCCCGAGCAGCGGTTCATGCTTATCGACGGAAAGGTTGATGAGCCGAACGTTGAGAACTACCAGTTCCGAGAGGAGGAAGGCTCCTTCCAAGTCGGCCATCTCGCTGGGTTGCTCACGAAGAGCGGACTGTCGACGGGCGCGGCGTCGACGACCGACGCGACGAGCGTCGGGTTCATCGGCGGCAAGGAAAACCCGCTCATAAAGAAGTTCGAAGCGGGGTTCAAAGCTGGTGTTGCACACACTGACGACGCCATCAACGTTACGAGCAACTACGTCGGCTCGTTCAACGACGTTACGAGTGGGAAAGAAGCGGCGTTGACGCAGTACAGCAACGGCGTCGACATCATTTATCACGCCGCGGGCAACACCGGAACGGGAGTCTTTCAGGCCGCACAGGAGGCAGGCCGGTACGCGATCGGGGTTGATAGCGATCAGTCGAAGACGGAGTCGAAGTACGCCGATCACATCCTCGCCAGTATGGTCAAATACGTTAACATCGCCATGTTCAACGCCATTAAGGGTGTGGTCGAAGACGCCTTCGAAGGCGGAACGGCAACCACTCTCGGGCTGAAACAAGAGGGAGTGAAGACGGTGTACGGCAAGACGCTGGGATCGGAAATCCCTGCTGAGACCAAATCAAAACTCGAAAGCTCGAAAGAGAAAATCGTGTCGGGCAAGATCTCCGTTCCGACGGATCCATCTAACGTCTAATACTCAGATGATGTCTCGTGTCTCCGGACGGTCGGTACACTACCAGATAGACAGATGACGCCAGCCATCTCTCTTGATGGAATCACGAAACGCTTCCCTGGGGTTCTCGCAAACGACGATGTCGATCTCACCGTCGAACGCGGGACGGTTCACGCGCTCCTCGGTGAGAACGGTGCTGGAAAGACGACGTTGATGAACGTTCTGTACGGATTGTACGAGCCGACTTCGGGCCGGATCGTCGTCGACGGAACCGAGCGATCGTTCGAGAAACCACAGGACGCGATCGACGCGGGGATCGGGATGATCCACCAGCATTTCATGCTCGTCGATTCGATGACGGTCGCTGAGAACGTGACGCTCGGGACCGAACCACGGAAATGGGGCGGATTGGCGATCGATCGAGACCAGGCCCGCCAGGACGTGGTTGATCTCTGTGAGCGGTTCGGGCTTGCTGTTGATCCCGAGACCCGGATTTCGGAGTTGAGCGTCGGCGTTCAACAGCGCACCGAGATCCTAAAGACGCTGTATCGAGGGACCGACGTTCTCATTTTGGATGAACCGACGGCGGTGTTGACCCCACAGGAGATTGAAGAACTCCTCTCGGTGTTCGAGTTGCTTACTGATCAAGGGAAAACAATAATTTTCATTACACACAAGCTTGGCGAGGCGATGCAGGCCGCCGATGAGATCACCGTGCTCCGCGACGGTCGAAACGTCGGCACTGTCGACGCCGAGGCGACCACCCGCGAGGAACTGGCGGAGTTGATGGTCGGCCGAGAGGTGCTGTTAGAAGTCGAAACATCGTCCTACGATCCAGGTGCTGTAACCCTGTCAGTCGACGACCTCACGGTGACGAACGAGCAGGGGATCGACGTGGTCTCTGACGTATCGTTCACGGTCCGGCGTGGGGAAGTGTTCGGGATCGCTGGCGTGGACGGCAACGGACAGAGCGAACTGATCGAAGCGATCACCGGACTGCGCCGTCCGCAGGCCGGCGTGATCGAACTCGGTGACCGAGAGATCACCGACGACGACCGCCGGGAACGCATCGATCAGGGAATGGCACACATCCCAGCAGACAGACACGAGCGGGGAGTTGTGATGGATTTTGATCTGGTCGAAAACGGACTGTTGGGAAGCCAGCACGCCGAAGCGTTTGTGAATAATGGACGGATCGACTGGAAGCGGACCCGCGAGCACACAGAAACGATCATCGAGGAGTACGACGTGCAACCGCCCAATCCGGACGCGTCGGCGTCGGCGCTTTCGGGCGGCAATCAGCAGAAGTTCATCGTCGGTCGGGAGTTGGCTCGTGATCCACAGCTCGTCGTCGCCACCCACCCGACTCGCGGCGTCGACATCGGTTCGACGGAGTTCATCCACGAACGGCTGTTGGAACTCCGCGCCGCGGGCGTTGGGGTGTTGCTCGTCTCCTCGAAGCTAGAGGAGGTTCGAGGGATATCCGACCGGTTGGGTGTGATGTACGAAGGCGAATTCGTGGACACCGTCGATCCAGAAGCGGTCACCGAGGAGGAACTCGGGCTGTTGATGGCCGGCGAACAGCCGGCGCAGGAGGTGAGCGCCGATGAGCGAGAGTGACATGCTCGCGCGCGTGAAAGAGCGGTTACGAGCTGTGCTCAGACGGTCCGCCCAAACGTCGGCGGTCGAGCGGCTCCTGATCAGCACGGCGGCGCTCGGTCTCGCGGTGCTCGTCGGCACAGTGCTCATTCTCGTTTCGGGACGGATGACGACGTGTACGACCGCAGCGGCGACGTATTTCGGTGTTGGATTCTGTTACGATCCGGTCACGGTGTTCGATCGACTGTTCCTCGGGGCGTTAGGCGACCCGATGAACCCGCTGTTTCGGCCGCTTCACGGCGAATTCGCCCCGCCGTTCCGGAAGGGGTGGAGTCCGTTCAACGCGGCGATGGCGGTGACGCTGCGGGAAACGACCGTGCTCGTGTTCACGGGACTGTCGGTAGCGCTTGCGTTCCGTGCGGGTGTGTTCAACATCGGAACGCAGGGCCAACTCGTCGCCGGTGCGCTCGCAAGCGCGCTCGGGCTGCTCGTGTTGGCGCCGATCGTTCCCGGTGGCGCGGTGGGAGCGGTCCTGCTCGTTCCCGCCGGGCTGTGCATCGGCGCGGTAGCTGGTGGGCTGTACGGAGCCATTCCCGGCGTCCTCAAAGCGTACGCCGACGCCAACGAGGTGATCACGACCATTATGCTCAACTTCGTTGCTGCCCAGTTCGCCTTGTATCTCGTCTCGAACCACTTCCAACGGCCCGGTAGTCAGGTGGTCGAGACGGTCCCGCTTCCCGATGTCGGGACGATCCCGTCCGTCGTGTTTGATCCCCGAACGAACTTCTCGTTGCTCGCGCTCGCCATTGCGATCGGGTTCGGCGGCGTGATCTACTATCTGTTGCAATACACCACGATGGGGTACGAGCTCCGCACGAGCGGACTCCAACCCGCCGGAGCCGAGTTCGGCGGTGTCAAAACCAAACGAACCATCATTGCGAGTCTGACGCTCTCGGGGGCGCTGGGCGGTCTCGGCGGCGCGATGTACGTCATGATGATTCTCGGTAACTTCCAGACCGGGGTGCCGTCCTACGGCTTCGACGGCATCACGGTCGCCATTCTTGCCGGCAACAACCCGTTAGGCGTCCTGTTCGCAGCGCCGTTGTTTGGGATCATCAAGAGCGGATCGATCGTTATCGACACCGCCACCTCGATGCCGCCACAGCTTGTGGATGTGCTGCGGGGATTGATCGTTCTGTTCGTAGCGATGCCGGAGTTCTTCCGGCTGATCGGTCGGCGGGCGATCGCAGACGAACCGAGCGTACCGAACGGCGGTGATGAGGATGCGTGAGCTACCGTCGCTCGGGCGCAAGACGCTCGGTGGCGTGGTAGTGCTCGCTCTCGTGGGAGGCGTGCTGTCGGGATTCGTAGACAAGAACGCGTTGAGTTCGACACTCCGGCTCTCCGTGCCGATCGCGTTCGCCGCGCTCGGCGGGATCTTCGCAGAGAAAAGCGGCGTCATCAACATCGGATTGGAAGGGCACCTCATCATTTCTGCGTTCGTGGGGATTTATGCGACGAATCTTACTGGAAACGTCTGGATCGGATTCGCGGCCGGCGTGCTTGCGAGCACGCTATTCGCTGTGGTGTTCGCGATCGTCTGTCTCGAATTCCGTGCTGATCAGATCATCGCTGGGCTGGCGGTGTGGCTCGTCGCGCTCGGTCTTGCGCCGTTTCTGTCTACGGTGATCTACGAGAGCGTGAACGCCGGCAGCGCGGGTTTCGACCCGATCACGATCCCGGGACTGTCAGAAATTCCGGTGTTGGGCGCGCTGTTCGACGCCAAGCCGCCGGTGTATCTGATGTTACTCGCGGTCGTGGGATCGTGGTACGTTCTCAACTACACAGCGTTTGGGCGATGGGTGCACGCGAGTGGTGAGAACCCGCAGGCGCTCGACACCGCCGGCGTGAGCGTCAAACGGGTTCGGTACGCGAGCGTGCTTCTGTCGGGTGTGCTGGCTGGCATCGGCGGCGCGAGCCTCTCCCTCAGCCTAGGGGAGTTCAGCGGCAACGGCCAGACGATGGTCGACGGCCGGGGGTTCATCGCAATCGTTGTGTATCTGCTTGGCAACTACAATCCGATCGGGACGTTTCTCTCGACAACCCTGTTCGCTGGGTTGCAGACGGCACAAATCCAGCTCCAATCGGGGTATCTCCCGAGTTCGTTGGTCCAAACGATCCCGTATATCACTGTCATTATCGTGCTCGCAGGCGTGGGCCGAACGCGCACCCCTGACGCCGCGGGCGACCACTACGAATCGGGCGAGGAGTAGGACAACCACTTCGTTCTCCGCCGTGTTCGTCTTGGTATGGACGACTCTGATCTGATAAAGCAGGCAGAAACGGCACTCGATTCGGCGTACGTCCCCTACTCGGAGTACCGAGTCGGGGCGGCGATCGAAACCGATGACGGAACCGTGTTCACAGGGTGTAACATCGAGACCGCCAACTACTCGAACTCCCTGCACGCCGAAGAGATCGCAGTGGGTACCGCCGTCGCTGCAGGCCACCAGTCGTTCTCCCGGCTCGCAGTCGTCTCCAGTGCGCGCGACGGCGTGACGCCGTGTGGAATGTGTCGCCAGACGCTAGCCGAGTTCTGCAATGAGGAGCTACGGATCCTCTGTGCCGTCGAGGACGGAATCGAGGCGTACACACTCGGCGCGCTCCTCCCGGCAGCGATCTCCCGAGACACGCTCGAAAACGCGTAACCACAGGGACCGAAACGGTTGACAGGAACGGGCACGCACGGGCGGTATGGCAGACGAGACAGACGCCGTCCAGTATCATCTCGAAGTCGGACCGAACGACGTTGCCGAAACCGTGCTCCTGCCGGGGGATACCGAACGCGTTGACCGGATCATTGGAGAGTGGGACGACGCCGAGGAGGTAGCGAGCCACCGCGAGTACCGCACTGTCACGGGGACGTACGACGAAACGCCGATCTCCGTCACGTCGACCGGGATCGGAAGTCCGTCGGCGGCCATCGCTGTCGAGGAACTCGCCGCGGTCGGCGTCGAGACGTTCATCCGGGTGGGATCGTGTGGAACGATCCAGCCCGACGTGGAGATCGGTGATCTCATTATCACGAATGGAGCTGTGCGACGGGAGGGAACCAGCACCGAATACGTTCGGGACACCTACCCGGCCGTGGCCGACCACGAGGTCGTGACCGCGCTCGTGGCCGCCGCCGAACGGCTGGGATATGAGTACCATGTGGGTGTAACCGCCAGCACCGACAGCTTCTACGCGGGGCAGGGCCGCGACGGGTTCGAGGGGTTCCAATCACCCGAGGGTCGGGCGCTGTATGAGGAGCTACGGGACGTGAACGTGTTGAATTTCGAGATGGAAGCCAGCGCAATCTGTACGCTCGCGTCCATCTACGGGCTTCGCGCAGGGGCAGTCTGTACGGTCTACGCCGACCGGACGAACGAAGAGTTCCGTGTCGAGGGCCAATCACGGGCCGCCGAAACGGCCACGCTCGCAACCGCACTCTTGGCGAAGATGGACGAGACAAAGCGGGCGGCCGGAGCCGATCGGTGGCACGCCGGGTTGAGCCTCAATCTCGACTGATCGTCAGGCGGTAGCGACAACCACGAGACGGGTGGCGTCCTCGTCGTAGGGGTCCCCGTTCAGATTTCCGTACACCGACACGTTTGCAAACCCCACCCGCTCTGACAGTGTGGTCAGTTCGTACGCCGAGTACAGTCGGTGAGAGACAGTGAATTCCCGTTCCTCTTCGTCTGAGACGAGGATCCACCGGTTTTCCATCCAACTCCAGTCGTCGGGAAGATCAAGCAGAGAGAGCACTTGCTCGATCTGCGCTGGCGCTTTCTCGATCACCGCGGGGGAGAACACGTAGTCTTCGAACGCGTCCCAAAACGCCTCGTTTTCGTGCCACACTGACGGATCCATACTGTAGATTCATCTCACAGCGAGATATACGACGGTGGTCTGACACAGACATCTGTCTGATCGGAAGCTGAGAGCCATCTCGCCGTTCACGCAGTGACCACGACGGCACAGATCGCCCGGTTGCGTTCATGGAGTTCGATCGACTCGAATCCGGCAGACATGAGGACATCCACGAGTTCATTGGGGTTTTGTTTCGCGTGGTGAGTGAACCCGAAGGCGGCCGTCCCACCGGGAACCAAAACGCGCTGTAGCTCATCGAGTCCGGCGTGCACGTCTGGCCACAGCTGCATCGAGTTGACTGAAAACGCCGCCTCGAAGCTGTCGGTCTCGAACGGTAGCTCGGACGCTCGGCCGTGTCGGAGATCGACGTTGCCTGCGTCAACGGCGGTGGCGTTCCGGTCACGAGCCATCCGCACCATCACTGTCGAATGATCGACGCCGGCGACGGATCCCTCCGAAGTGGCTTGTGCGGCCATCCGGATCCCGTCACCCGGTCCGAAACCGATTTCGAGCACTCGGTCGGTCGGACGGATCGAGAGCTGCTCCAATACCCACTCGATCGTCGCGTCCTTCCCACCAGCCATCACCCAGCCGCCGAGTCGTCCCAGCAGTCCTCTTGGCTGCCCGAACGTCCGGTGTAACAACCGATCGGTGAACGACCTATCAGCTGGTGTGTCCGCCGGATCGTGAACCATGACACACATACGGTACGGAGAACCGAGAATCCATTACCGTCCTATGCTGCCGAGCCATCGGTCTCGGAATCAGATCGCTCGTGCACGACAGCTGGGGGGGAGAACAGCCCGGAGGTAGAGATCTCGTGGAGATATTTACATATCTGGCCACGCTTTCGCGGCGCGTTTGGCGCTGGTGACCCTGTTGATCCAGCGCGTAGCGATCGCTTTCTTCAGGGTTTCGGCAGCGATGCCGCCGAACGTATCGATCGGGGAGCCTATGACGTTGTTTGCGACGGCCGCGTCACCGACGGAGATGACGGTGCCTTTGTCATCGTAGGTCCACGTCGTGAGCGGTTGATCGCGCATTGTTCTCCGGACGTTCTCTCCGATGACCTCTGCTGCCTGCCACGCTGCCTGTGCAGTCGGGGGAGCAGGATCGCCGTCGACCTGATCGACGAGAGCGGTGTCACCGATGGCAAACACGCGCTCGTCGCTCGTTTGGAACGTCGAAGACGCGTGCAGCCGGTGACTGCGGTCGTCTTTCTCCAGATCGATCTCTTCGGTGCAGTCCTGACCAGTGATGCCGCCGGTCCAGAGCAACACGTCGTAGTCGAGTTCTGTCTCGTCACCGATGTACACCGTCTCCTCGTCGACTTCGGTGATGAACTCGCCAGTCTTGATGTTGATCCCTCGATCGGAGAGCATTTTCGTGAGTTTGCCTTGGACCTCGGGATCGCCCGGCGGGTAAACGCTGTCCAGTCCCTCAACGAGGTAAATGTCTAGCGGTGCTCGGTACTGATCGCGGAACATCGCAATCTCGCCCGCGCTCTGGATGCCGGACAGCCCGGCACCGCCAACGACGACCGACGCGGGATCGGTCCGGGAAGCCTCCTTGGCAGCTGACTTGATGTCGTCGTGGATCAATAACGCGTCTTGGAGGCTTTTCAATGTGTGTGAATGCTGTTTCAGCCCGTCGATGCCGAAAAACGCGGTTCGAGAGCCGATACCGACCACACAGTAGTCGTACTCGACCGTCGAACCGTCGTCGAGGTGGATCGTGCGCTCGTCCGGATCGAGCGTCGTTACCGTCCCCTGAATGAACTCCGTATCACTGCTTTTGATCTCGTTGATCGGGATCGAAACCTTCCGTTGCAGCTCCGGGTCGCGGATACAGCGGTGGACTTCGTGGAGAACGAGGTGGTGGTCGACATCCGAAATCCACGTGATATCCGCTCGATTGCTGATCTCCTGTTCTAAACTCTTGATCGCGCCCGCGCCGGCATACCCAGAACCGAGGACGACAACGTCTTCCGTCATGTGTCCTGGTCTGCTTTCCTGAGATACAAAGGCTTTGAAACGCATTTGCAGATTCGACCCGTGCACAGTTCCGTGACACAGCCGATACCGCCTGATAAACGGGGAGAGCCGCTGCTGACAGTCACACCACCAGAGAGCCACGTCAACAGCGGGAGCAGGCTACCGGAGTCAGTGGTCTGGCTCGCTCACTGGGGCTTCCATCGTCGACGTTGAGACGATCAAAACGTTGTCGGTCTCGTCTTTGCCGTCGACTGTGCCTTCGATCTGGAGTTTCGATCGGGGGGTCGGTCCGATCGTCACGTCGTCCCCGTCGTGGAACCGCTTGATGGAGCCGTGAAGTCGGATCTCCGCTCGGCAGAGATCTGGGTGATGAACGCTCGTCAGATCGATCTCCTGAACGTTCGCGTCGACATGCTCGCCGTTGTGGAACAGCGGTACGTTCGCCGGCTCATCGAGATCCTGTACCCCGAGGGCTTCATATGCGTTGGCTGTCGGTTTGTACCCGCCTTTCGGTCCCGGAACACCCTCAACAAGCTGGAGCGCCTTGAGGCTCTGCATCTGATTGCGGATGGTACCGGGGTTTCGATTGACACCATCAGCGATGTCTTCGCCTTTGACCGCGCGCTCGCTCTGTCCATACAGGTTGATTAGCTCCCGAAGGATGTCTTTTTGGCTAGTCGTGAGCTCGATTGACGACATGCTGGACAATTTGATACCGCCTTTGATAAGTCTCGCGGTGAGCTAGCTCCGTTGTCCAACGTGCTGTTTGTTTCAGATGCACATCTCGGTCCCGACAGCGCGTGTCCGCCACCTGTTGTGCTCATCGATCGCATAGGCGGCAGGAAGATCCCGACGTGACCGGCAGGGAATCATAGAGCAACTCCGAAGAGGGATCGGACACGGTGCGAGCCGGACGCGTGATCCCCGTCTGCGCTGCGCGAGCGTTCCACGATCGAGACCCATATATCACACACACGAATAGCGCAACACATGACACGACCGATTCGTGCCATCGGTGTCCCGATGGATCTCGGAGCGGACCGGCGGGGCGTCGACATGGGCCCCTCAGCGATTCGGTACGCCGGACTGGCCGACGCGCTCACCGAGCTCGGCTATGAGTACACAGACATCGGTGATCTCGACGTAACGCGTCCCGAACTGGGCGACCCGGACAGCGTCCAACCGTCGACCGGCCGGGCGAAATATCTCGCGGAGATCCGGGAACTGTGCGTCAATCTCGAAGCGACAGTCGCTGAAACAGTCGCAGACGGTACGGTGCCGATCGTGCTCGGTGGAGACCACTCGATCGCCATCGGCTCCGTCCGCGGAAGCGCGCGCAGCGGCGACATCGGTGTGGTCTGGTTCGATGCCCACGGGGATTTCAACACCCCCGAAACAACACCGAGCGGAAACGTCCACGGCATGCCGCTGGCTGCTGTACTCGGACACGGCAGCTTCGCAACCCTCGACTGGGCACCCGCGTCCATCGATCCCGAAAACGTCGCACTCGTTGGGATCCGAAACCTCGATGACGCCGAACGCGAGGCCCTCCGCGACAGTGGCGTGACTGTGTTCACCATGAGCGACATCGATGAACGCGGCGCGACAGCCGTCACCGAAGCAGCGCTCTCGGTCGCTGACGCACCGGATGGCGTCCACGTCAGCCTTGATCTGGACTGGCTCGATCCGCGGGAAGCGCCCGGCGTCGGAACGCCTGTTCGCGGCGGTGTTACCTACCGTGAGGCACACGCCGCGATGGAAACGATCGACGAGACGAAACTCCGATCGATCGGACTCGTCGAAGTGAACCCCATCCTCGATGACCATAACCAAACAGCCGAGCTTGCCGTCGAACTCACCGCCAGCGCGCTCGGTAAGGCGATCCTCTGAGCCACACCTATCCCGATTTGAAGTTCTACTTCCCCCCTTCCACCCTACATAATTTAATAAATAATAGAAAATATTAAATTATATCGGATGTATAATACACTTGCATGGCAACGACATGTGATGCATGCGGTGGAACGATTCAGGGATCGGAATCAAACTGTTCGACACACGGCAGCAAGTATCATCAGGGGTGCTCGTGTCCACGGTGCTAGGGGACGTTTTCGTAATGCAGCGGGTCGCGTGTTCGAACGCATTTTCCGCGTGAAAGCCGGCTTTCACAGCGCATCAGCGATCGCCGGAGCGACACTGACAGTGGTGGCGCTCCGTTCGATGGTGTCGGTGCCGAAAACGGCTTCGACACCGGCGTCTGCGAGTTTGGTCTGCGCGTTGCCGGCGAGCATCGGGTGGACGCAGACGGCAAACACGCGGGCGACGCTGTCTGCTCGCAGGTGGTCGATCGCCTTGCTCATCGTGGATCCGGTGGCGATGATGTCGTCGGTGACGATCACGTCCCGACCAGTCACATCGGTTTCACTCGGCTTGAGTTCGACCGCGCCGGTGTCGCGGTCGCGGGTCTTCTCGAAGTAATCGGTTTCACCGGCGCCGTAGGCGTCCCGAACGGTGCCAGCGAGGTCGGTCGCCCCCTCGTCGGGGGCGAGAAACAGTGGCTTTGTGAGATTATCGGGGAGTGGATCAGCGAGCAGGTGCGCGCCGTCGATGATGTCACACGGAACGCCGAAGAAGTCTCGTACGTGGGTTTCGTGGGGCGTGACGGTGAGCACCCGATCCGTGTTCGTCGAGATGGCTTGTGCGACGGCCCGGGCAGAGACGGGCTCGCCCGCCGTAAACGCCGCGTCTTGCCGGGCATACCCCATGTAAGGAAGCACGGTGATAACCTCCTCTGCGAATTGACTGGCGATCTCCTGTAGCTGCAGGAGTTCGATGTGAGACTCAGCAGAGACGGTCGAACAAACGATGACGGCTCGGTCGTCTTTCGACGCAACGCGAACCTTGAATTCTCCATCAGCAAACCGAGTCGTCTGCGGAACAGCGAGCGAGTCGTTCGTCTGGGCCGCGAGCGCAGCGGCAAGGGACTGCGCCGTCGATCCGGGTAGTATCATGGTTGTGGAGTACAGAGCGGCAGTTAAACCGGTTTTCGTTCACGGCACAACGATCCCAGAGACAGCCGGCAGTCCGAGTGATCGCGCACGCCATTCGTCCTCAGATTCGACGAGGAACGTCCCATCGACCGTCACCGCGTACGTCGACTCGCCGTACGCGATGCCGGCGATCCGTTCGGGTGTCGGAAGCGCCACCCGTTCCCATTGTTCGCTTGATTCCGGCCGTTTCGAACGGACGAATACCCCCTCGTCGGTCCCCACGTGAACGCGGTTCCCGTCGCTTGCAAGGCAGTGTACCGACTTCTCGAACGCGGGCTCCCACCCGTTTTCGAGCCGGTACAGTCCGGTCTCCGTCCCAGCCAGTGGCGTCCCGGCCACGGAAACGTCCCGAACGTCTTCCAGTCCGACCGACGAGAGACTCTCATTCTCGACGCGGTACACACCCGCGTCAGTTGCTACCAGTGGACCGGCGAACGCGTTGACCTCCGGAACATCGGAATCAGTCCCCTCCACGCGGAGATCACGCCACGTCCCATCGGTGTGTCGTGCGATCCGAGTCGGACCGGCAGCGACGAGTCCATCGGAAAACCCGACTGCGCTTACTGGGTTCCGTTCGGTTGCCTGCTGCTGGTCCGTCTGCGAACGGAATCCCGTCGCAACGAAGTCCCCATCGCGCCAGACGAGCACAGCCGTTTCGGTCCCGACAGCTATCCGTCCCCCCGCGGTGGCGATGTCGGTAGCGGTACACTGATGAACCAATTCGAACCCGCCAACCAAACCACCAGAACACTCGACGCGAGCGATACCGAGTCCGGTAGCGACGAACACGTCGGTTTTCCCGGTCGATGTATCGAACACCCGCTTTTCTTCGATACTACTCATACGTTCGGTCACGAACCCGACAGCCGTACCTATTCCGATAAAGATATCGACATACCGACGCAAACGAGGTCCTGACGTACCCGGATCGTCAGTAACGATGATCAGCACGGTCGTTTATTACCCACACTACCAATAAGAAGAAAATAACGAATGGTGATACTTTCTCTGCAATGCCGTAAGTGATTTTACGGCCGGCTTGGAATCGAAACCTCGTGTGAGCAGGACTCGCTGCCTTACTCCGACCGTCGAATCGTCCATACGCGCGAGGACTGTGGAGAACGTTCTCGGTCGGGACCGGAGGACGGATCCGGGTCGGACCACACCAGCCGAACGCCGTTGTAACCGGGACACACGCTCGAACAAGACCGCCGTTTCAGCAGGATCGAGGGTAGGTTCGGACAGGAGGTGGCGGCTACACAGCTCGTGGAACAGACGGCTTCCAGCGGGTCCACTATCGTTCGCATCATTGTACCGAATGAGACTGTACTGTGTACACCGAACGTCGGAGGACGGAACAGATTCGACGGGCGCTGCCCTCGACACCAGCCGTCGATCGATCGGAACAGGGAACCGACTGCAAATCCTCCGGTTTCGATGTCTGAGGGTTCTATGCTAGCAGGGATGGAAGGATACCAACGATGGGTGAGTCGATAAGCGTTCTTATCGTCGATGATGATCCCGTGGGAGCGAACGCGACAGCGCTCTCTCTCGAACGTGTCGATGGGAAGATCAGCGCAACCACGGCGGGAACTCGGGATCTCTCGAAAACGCTTACCGGGAGTCGGGTTGACTGTCTCGTCTGTGCACACGACCGATCGGGGATCGACGCCATCGCAGTTCGTGAGCGGATACGACGTGACTATGGAACCCCAGATGTCCCGTTTGTTCTGTTCACCGACAGCGAATCGACAGAGCTACTCAGCCGAGCGATCACTGCCGGCGTCTCGGAGTACGTAAAACGAACGCCAGATGACGACTGTTACAGAAAGCTTGCTAAGCGAATTCGAAACGTAGTTTCGAGTGATCCGCCCGTCCACTGGCAACAGAGATCTCCCGCTCAGGCAAGCGGACAGCTCTCACCGATGGACGACATTACCCTCCGTCGGCTCGCTGAATCAAATCTGATCGGGGTGTTCCTCACCCGTGATCTCGAATTCGAGTACGTCAACCAAGAGCTGGCGGAGATATTCGGCTATTCGAGGACGGAGTTGGTGACTGAGCTGTCGGTTCCGGATATCGTGTACGAAGACGACCGACCGCACTTCATCGAACACCTCCAACGGCGGGAGTGGAACCTTATCGATGATCCGTTACACACGTTTCGTGGAACCCGAAAAGACGAAACGCTGATTCACGTCGAGGTTCGCAGCGACCGGATCAACACGACGGGCACCTCTGTAGTGCTCGGGCTTCTTACAGACGTTACCCCTCGAAAGCGCCGGGAAAAGGAGCTGAAACGCTATCGATCGCTCGTGAACACTGCCGGCGACATCGTGTACGCATTGGACGCGAACGGGCGGTTCACGTTCGTCAACGACATGGGTCTCCATCTGACGGGCTACTCTCGTGAGGAAATCATCGGGAAACACGCCTCGCTGGTGCTCGACGATCAAGCGATCTCCGACGGTAAGGCCCACATTCAAGAGTTACTCGACAACGACGCCAAAACCCGGATGAGCAAATCCTACGAGATCGCCTTGACGACCGCAGACGGATCGACGCTGCCGTGTGAAACGAACATCACGCTACTCACGCACAACGGGACGTTCAACGGAACAGTCGGCGTCGTTCGAGACGTTTCAAAACAGCAAGATCTTAAGGCGGAACTTCGAGACGAACGCGATCAGTTCGCCGCCCTGTTCGAGAACATCACAGAACCAACCGTGCAGTACGTCATGAAAGACGGTGCACCGCACATCGAGGCGGTCAACACGGCGTTCGAGAACGTGTTTGGCTACTCTCAAGAGGAAGTCGTCAGTCGATCGCTCGACGCTGTTATTCTACCGAGCGGCCAAGAAACCCAAGCGAATGCACTCAACGAACACGTCACTCGTGGCGATCAGATCGAAGTGGAGGTGACGCGGGAGACGAAAGACGGGCTTCGGACGTTCCGTCTCTCAACCGCACAGATGTCCGTGGGCGCCGATCCGGACAGGGGATACGCGATCTATCAAGACGTTACGGATCAAAAGCGCCGCCAGAACGAACTTGAACGACAGAACAAGCGACTTGAGGAGTTCGCCAGCGTGGTGTCACACGATCTCCGACAGCCCCTCGGAATCGCGTCGGGAAAGCTCAGCATCGTTCAGGAACGCCACGATTCGCGGCATCTGGACGACATCAACGACGCGCTGCAGCGGATGGAGTCGCTCATCGAAAACGTGTTGACGCTCGCACGGCAGGGGAAAATCGTCAGTACGCCGACGCCGACTGACCTTGCTACCGTCGTACGAAAGGCGTGGGAGATGGCCGGCAGCGAACAGGGAGAGCTCGCTATCGAAGGACCGCTGGCAGAGATCGACGCCGACAGCCAACGCTTACAAGAACTGTTCGAAAACCTGTTCCGGAACGCGATCGAACACTGTCGGCCGGATGTCGTTGTCACTGTGGGGATGCTCGGAACCGCCGGATTTTACGTCGAGGACGACGGTCCCGGAATCCCACCTGAAAAAAGAGAACGGGTGTTCGATCGGGGGTACTCGACCGCCGAGGAGGGAACCGGACTTGGTCTCGTTATCGTCAAAACAATCGTTGAAGCACACGGCTGGTCGATCAGTGTCACAGAGGGCCGGACCGGCGGCGCGCGCTTCGAGATCGAAGAGCCGTCACCGTTTCAGTGAGTGTACGATCACGATCGATCGACGTGACGGACTGTCAGATCCGCGTCGAGATCGATCGAGAGCGTCTCGTCATCGAGCGGGATCGTGACGCGCAGCTGCCATGGGTCCTCTGCGAGCACCGTTGTTCGATCGTCGCTGACACACCAGTCGAACCGCCAGTACGGCGTACTGGAGAGATCGATACCGTGGTCGTTGTGGAACGCGACGACATCAGACTGATCGAGGAGACTCAACCCGATCGCGGAACAGAGGTCGTGGTTGCACTGCACACAGACGTGTTCGGCGCGCAGCCCGACACCCAAACAGCACGATCCCTCTCGAACGATCGTCGTCTCCATCCGGCCGGCACACGCCGGACAAACCCCATCAGCGGCTAAACAGTAGACGTGACGAACACGCTGATCGAAGGCGGTGAGTAGCTCATCACGAGACCGATCGTTGAGTCCACCCGGCGGAAACGGATACGTGCCGTGCCCTCGCCCACACTCCGGACAGCCGATCGAAAGCTGTTCGTCCTCATACCGCGCTCGCAGCGATCCACTACACCGCGTGCACGGCGAATCGACGGTGAACGGTTCAACGTGGGGATGTTCGTTGAACGATCCCGAAAGGACCGCCTGAACGACGCGCTCGCCTGCGCTCCGGAGATCGTACCCCCGGTCGGTCCGAGCGACGAACTGTCCTGTGAGTTTATCGAGGTGATAGTTGAACTGCGCGCTGTCGCGCATCCCGACCCGTTTGCGAAGCCGCGAGAACCGCACCGGCCGATCGTCGGTGGCCCACAGCGCCTTGAGAATCGAAAGCCGCGTCTCGTTACCCACGATCGAGAACGCCTCCGCCGGCGCGAGCCGATTCTCATTCACCTGAATGTCCGCTCTGCTCATGATACCAGTATTACCGTTCTACCAGCTAAAGTGTTCTCTCAAACAGATTTCTGTAATTAGGATTATGACTCAGTAGCTGCGGTCCGAAGCTGCTAAGTGCGAACCGAGCGAAACATCGGTATCTCGCTGGCTGTGACGGGCACCAGTGGGCACCTGTCTGAACAGGTCGGGATGTGACCGCAACGGTTGAACCATACGACGCCCGTCGGTGATCGAAATGGCACGGAGTTTCTACTCACACATCCGTGAGGCATGGCAGTCTCCCGAAGACGGGAAACTGGCGGAGCTGCAGTGGCAACGCCAGCAGGAATGGCGCGAACAAGGTGCGATCGAGCGGATCGAGCGCCCGACTCGGCTCGATAAGGCCCGTTCGCTCGGCTACAAGGCAAAACAGGGCGTCGTCGTCGTGCGGGTGAGTGTCCGCAAGGGTGGCGCTCGCAAACAACGGTTTACCGCCGGCCGGCGCTCGAAACGGCAGGGGGTCAACCCAATCACACGCCGGAAGAACCTCCAGCGCATCGCAGAAGAGCGCGCACAACGCAAATACCGGAATCTACGAACGCTTAACTCCTACTGGGTGGGAGAGGATGGTTCACAGAAGTGGTTCGAGGCGATCCTGCTCGATCCGGAGCACGGCGCGATCCAAGCCGACGACGATCTCAACTGGATCTGTGACGACACCCAAAAGAGCCGGGCGTTCCACGGGACGACCAGCGCAGGGCAGCGCGGACGCGGACTCAGACAGCGCGGCAAAGGAACTGAACACACCCGTCCGAGTATCCGAAGCGACGACGGACGAGGCAAGTAAGGAACCCACCGTTACCGATATTGTTTTCGATACCGATTATTTTGAGACCCCAATTGTCGGATTCACGCCCGTCCGCAGAACGCGAAGCGTTCTGCTGTGCGAACGAGACGCATCGCGTCTCGTCAACGCCGTAAACGGCGGGAGTCTCTCCTTGAAGGAAGATAGCGACGGCTCGCGACGACGGCACCAATAAATACAGTAGTCAGAAAAGATCAGACACCGGATGTTTATGCGTCAAATTCACCCGTCAGTACATCTGCTGTCGATACATCTTGCTCGATGGTTTGCCGAGAACGCCGTTCGAATCGACAGTATCCGTTATCTTGTTCGCCGCGTCTGCGATGTCCGAAACATCACTATCGGTCGCACTCTCGAGGACGTTGGTCGGATCAATAACGTTGATATTATCAGTCCCCTTGAATGACTTCCCTGAAACCGTCTCACCTTTCACCTCGATGGACATGGTTTGTCCCGCCTCCATGTCGTGGTTCGTTAGCATGTCAAACACACTAACGAGTACGCCAGAGGTTTCATCATTAACTTGGTACATCTGGGCGTTCGAAGCTGGTGTTCCATTGACCAAGACGGTCAACGTCTCGATCTCGTCGGTAACGAGTTCCGTAAACGAGAGCGAGAGGTACTTATTAGCCGGTACGAGGTCATCAGCGGTGAGATCGATCGTCATCGTCGTAGTCGTGGACGAGGATTTCGCGGCTGCACTGGTGCTAAACGTACCGAATCCGGCAGTGGCAGCTCCCGTTACGCCAACTAGTTGTAAGAATGTCCGTCGTGTGTTATCTGTTGATTGTTCGTTCTTAACCATTTCGTTGGTTGTTACACCCACCAGTATGGTATCTCGATAGGGTAAAAACCCTTTTTGTTATGATGTATTACCCGGGCGGATTATTTTACTGTGCAATACAGTTATATGAAATTAGGCCACAAAACGGAGCCATATAAAACAAGTATCTGAGCCTCTCTATCCCCAATATAGCGTGTGGTATGCGAAAGCATTAATCATCAGATAGTCAACTACATGTTTAAAAAGGAAATACCATCAGTGATTTGTGATAAATATCTGTTCAATAACGACAGATAAAATCGGGTTTTGAGGATCAGTACACATATTTTCTAGATCATAGAATCCCCCACACCGCATCAAAAAATAAATATCAATTTGAAAGAGAAAGCTGTCGGGAAGATAGAGCGGCGGCCGACCGATGTGATATTACGCTGGTAGATCCTGTTCGGCTTCGAGCAGTTCGTGGTACCGATTACGAATCGTGACTTCGGAGATGTCAGCGACTTCGCTGACGGCTGCTTGTGTCGTCTTCTCGTTCGTGAGGAGAGCAGCAGCGTACACCGCGGCAGCAGCCAATCCGACCGGGCTTTTCCCTGAATGAACGCCTTGTTCTTTGGCGCTGCGAAGGAGTTGGCGCGCTCTGTTTTCGGCCTCATCAGAGAGACCGAGCGACGACGCAAACCGTGGCACGTAGCTTTCGGGATCGGCTGGTTTGACTTCGAGACCGAGTTCTCGGACGACGTACCGGTAGGTGCGTGCGATCTCGCTTTTCTCAACGCGAGACACGTCGGATATCTCGTCGAGGCTCCGTGGAACTCCTGCCTGCCGTGCAGCGGCGTACACGGCGGACGTTGCGACCCCCTCGATCGAGCGCCCCGGCAGGAGATTCTCGTCGAGTGCGCGTCGGTAGATCACTGACGCGGTCTCGCGCACGGTTTCGGGCAGACCGAGCGCTGAACTCATGCGGTCGATCTCGCCAAGTGCCTGTTTCAGATTACGCTCTTTGGAGTCCCGTGTCCGGAACCGCTCGTTCCACTTGCGCAGCCGCTGCATCTTCGCGCGTTGACGAGACCCAAGCGAGTTGCCGTAGGCGTCCTTATCGCGCCAGTCGATGTTTGTCGACAACCCCTTGTCGTGCATCATGTTGGTCGTCGGGGCACCGACGCGGGACTTCTTGTCCTTCTCGGTGGCGTCGAACGCTCGCCATTCCGGTCCACGGTCGATCTCGTCCGTCTCGACGACCAGCCCACACTCTATACAAACCGTCTCACCGTGTTCGCTGTCCGTTGCGAGTTTGCCACCACACTCCGGACAGTTTACCGTCTCTCCTGTGTCCTCCGTCTCCTGTTCCTCTGTACGTTCTCGGATTCGCGTGTTCGAATCGCTCATGATGAGGGCGGGTGCTATCCGGGCAGACCACTCCCCGAAACCCCCGGATGTCCGCTCAGTACTTTTTATATTCGGTCGAAACCTTCTTAACCGTTCCGGTATCTACTGTACGGGATATACACTCACTACGACGGAACAGGAGTTCATTTGTTCCTCCGTTGACCCGCAATACCGACCGAATCGAGCGATCAATGTTTTGCGCTCGGTTACACGTCAGGTAGATCGGGATCAATCCGTTTCGCTCGGTTGGATCTCTCGACTCTCCTTGACGGCGGTGGTGAGCGAGACGTTCAACACGAATGTTGAGACGATGCCACCGACCACCGTCATGACGTTCTTGACAGCATGATCGACGGTCGCAGCTGCGAACGCGGTTGGACCGACGACTGGTGTGAACACGACAACGATGATCGAAAACGCGGCTTCGTACAGTCCGACGCCGTTGGGCGAGAGCGGAAGCACCTTTGCGAGATTACCGACGCTCACAGCGAAAAAGCCGACGGCGATGAACGTCGTTAACGCGAGATCGATGTCGAAGGCGGCGAAGACGAACAGCGCCGTCACGACATCAAGCGTCCAGATGGCGATGCTACTCACACCGACCCGAACGAACGCACTCGGAGAGTTGGTCACGGTTTGGATGTCGCCAGCAAACCGTTCGACTGCGCTTGCCATGTGGTCGGCGTAGGTGTCGGAACTGGCGGCCGTGATCGCGGATCGGATGTAATTCCGGTCGGATCGCGCACTCAGAATGATGGCGAACGTGGCGATGATCGCCGCCACGCCGACACCGAACGCGACAATGAGCGCAGTACGACCGCTTTGCGATCCGTTCTGGAACACCGACCCGAGCTGCCACACGTCGACGCTCGAAACAGCCAACCCGAGAAACACGACTGCTGAGAGAACAGTGATCGTGAGAAGATCGAACACGCGCTCGACGGCGAGCGACGCGAAACCAGAGGCGTATGGGATCTCCCGACGCATTTTCACTACGTACGCACGAACGGCGTCACCGATCCGCGCAGGGATGACGAGATTGCCGGTTTGACTGATGAACACCGCTCCCGTGAGGAACCACGTGTTTTCAGTGTATCCTTGCTCTCTGAGGATATCGCGGTACCGCATTCCACGGAGCGGCCACGAGAAGAGATACACAACCGCTCCGCCGGCGAGATACCACGGATTCGCCTGCTGCATCTCATTGATGACTTCGGTTGGATCGATGTAAACGGACATGAGCGCGATGGCTGCCACGACGAGCAACACACCCCCCACGATGGTCACGCCCCGAGTGATGCGGGGCTGGACGGTGAACGCCCACCAACACCGGAGGATCTGACTCCCCATCCCGGCGAGATCCCGGATGAGATCGACTTTCGTGTCCTCGATAGGCTCCCAGTCGACAGCGAACTCCTTAACGCGATATCCCTGTCGTTGGGCGTGTACCAACACCTCAGTGTCCCAAAACCAGTGTTCGTCTTCGACGGTATCGAGCACGGAAAACAGCACCGTTCGATCGAAGGCTTTGAACCCACACTGGTGATCGCGGAGTTCGGAGCTGAGTAACTGTCTGACGAGCCAGTTGAACCCGCGGCTCGGAAGGCTGCGTTTGACGGGTCGGTCAGCGACCGATCCTGGAATCCACCGGGAGCCGGTTGCGACATCGTACTCTCCGGAGCGAACGCTCTCGACCAGCTCCTGAAGGTGGGACATATCAGTCGCAAGATCTGTATCGAAATAGACGAGCGTATCGCCGTTCGAGCGCCGAAACGCGTATTCCAGCGCTCGCCCGCGCCCGAGACGGGTGTCGCTGTGAACGTGTCGGACTGCGTCCGTCTCGTCTGCCATGCGCGCAGCGATTTCCGGTGTAGCGTCATCACATCCATCCTCCGCGACGATCACCTCGTAGCTCCCGTTCGGAAGAAACGAGGCGAGCGTATCAAGCGTCGTCCGCACCGTGTGCTCGATTTGGGTCTCCTCGTTGTACGCGGGGAGGACGACACTCACCTCAGTACTCATTGCTGTGTGGTGCAGCACACTTCCTAAAGAGCATTCCGCATTAGGGCCAGTCGCATCCGAACCGATATCACTTCGTTCGGACGATCAAGACGACGTTTCTTCACCGGTTCGATCGACGGTCGTGAAGTCGTGAACGTCGATATCGAGGTCACCAGTGGCGTCGTCGATCGAGGAGTAAGGACGGTTCACGACGATCGTTCCGGCTCGGCTCCGTCCGACCCCCGGAACCGCAGTCAGCTCATCCATCGAGGCGCTATTGAGGTCAAGCGGGTACGGAACGCCGGTGACTGACCGGTAGCCGTGGTCCGTGATCGCAACGTCGATCGAACGACCCAGCTGGCGTTCGCCCGGCACTGCGACGAGCAGTGGATACGTGCCGAGCTGGCGACCGAACGTCTTTCCGTCCTTGTGATACTCCAAATGAACATCCGGCAGACGAGTCCCTCGGGGAGCGACCCGTTCGAGCATTGGATTGTCGATTTCCTCCCGCACCGTCTGTTTATACTGTTTGAACTGTCGCTTGTGGTCGTGGGCGATCTCAGCGCCTGTATCGCTCATCTCAGTGCCATCGAAGGCCATCACTTGCCGGATGTTCACCCGTCTGACCATCAGCCCCGCGTCGTACACCTTGTGGAGAAAGTTTAGGTTGTGCTCGTACGTCTCCTCGCGCTCGCCTTTTAGTCCATGCAAGAGGTTGATACCGGGGAGCAGCTTTGGCAGGCGTTCGGCCTGTGTCCCGTGTGTTGGCCCGCCGCCGGGCGATTCGCCGGGTCGCCAGCCGCCGGCCTCGTTCACGATTTTCACTGCTTTGAAACATTCCTCCGCGCTCACGTTGAGGTTGTTCTCCTCCTGTACGACCGGATCAGCGCTTTCGAGTCCGAACGCGGCCGTATCCCCCGGCGTGTTGTGCTCAGCGATGATCTGAATTCCCTCCCGAGCCAGTTCAGGCCAGTTCACGATCGTGATCGGGTTCATGTTGTCGAGGTGGATCGTTCGCGGCCCATCCTCAGGGATCGCCGCACGGATGCCGCCGTACAGCGAACGGAGCGCGTCGGGGTTGGGCCGTTCGCCGTCACCACCGTACGCGAGGATGTCCGCCTGACGGCCGAGTCGGAAGTGGCGCAGTCCGTGGTCGACGAGCGCCTCGACTTCGCTCACGACGGTTTCGGGCGGGCGGAACGTCGGGTTTCCGTACAGCGGCTCCGTGCAGAACGAACAGCGGTACGGACAGCCCCGGCCGGTTTCGAGCTCTGCGATGAGGTAGCCGGGGTGGTTGGGGTGGCTTTCGACGACGAACGCGCCCTTGCTGGCCCAGCGGGTGACCTCCTCGGTCTCTCGGATGCGGTTGCCAAAGCCCTCCAGCCCGTTCGTCACGAGGTCGTACGCAGCGGCCTCGATGTCGCCTTTCGCAACGAAATCGTAGTCGAGATCGTCGCGTTCGGTGTCGGTTGCTCCCTCGTTTTGGGAGCCGACACCGAATCGGACCGGGCCGCCGACGAGCGTCGTGCCGGTCGCGGTCCACGCCATCCGACGGACTTCCTCCGGTTCTGCCGGTGTCCCACCCACGTAGTTTCCGGGAACGGTCATGCCGCCGACGTAGATGAACAGATCGGCGGTTTCGATGTCCTCGCGGCGGGACGGATCATCCCGGAGCGCGTCGATGGTGTGGTAGGTGATCCGTTCTTTTGGAACGCCAGCGTCGACGAGCGCGCCAGCGGTGTAGCGCGGATACGTAGAGATGTACGGCGGAACGCCGAAATGCGCCGGCTCGTCGACGTAGCCGTCCACGATCGTTACGTCGAGTGTCGCCGGACTACGTCCGACTGCTTGAGGGGCGTCGTGTCCCTCTGTCGCCGGGTCGGTCATACGAATACGGAGAAGGTCAGCGCGTAAAACGGTGTTCCGTTGGGACCGATCCAAACAGTTGGTGCGATAATGACAATGAATTGTTATTCATGATTCGTTCTATCTCTCAGCATCTCTCAGCGTTGTGGTGTTAATGAGCCGGATGTCGGCCACTGGTCGCAGCGTAGCACCGTTCCAGCAGATTCACCGAGACGCTTCTGTAACAATATACGTTACATCAGTACCTTTATGAGTGATGGGGTAACGAACGGTAAATGGGGACGCCAGCCACGAGACGGTGCGCGTTCATTGAAACGCGCCGGGTGTAGAAGGCACCCGACGCTGGGGTCCTCATTGCAAGAACGACCCATGATTGGGAACGCAACAGAGACATGTAACGGTGTCGAATCGTATCAGAAACGTGACCAGCGTACGCGCTGTCGGAACTGTGGCCGTCCGATTCGGTCGCGGCACGCGCATCGGGTGGGGTGTCCATTACTGGAGGGCCGCCGATGACATTGCCAGTGTTTCAGTTCTGGGATCGGCTTGGTGAGTCGGTGAACATCTCGACCCTCGACGATCGAGAACGGATCTCGAAGGCTGAGCTGTACTACGTGATGGACGTGGGGACAGGAGTGTGGTGTAAGCCCTGTCGCAGCACGGGCTGTGCGCACGCCACCCAGATCGAGGAGATTCTAGCAACTGCCGGGCTTGGCCGGTCACAGGTGGCGTACGACGACCTACCCGGCATTGCGAACATCACGCGGTATGAGGCGACGGGCGAGCTGGTCACCACCGGCTGGTTCGACAATGGTGGCCGCGTGCG
>NZ_RRCH01000018.1 GCF_003862495.1 Halocatena pleomorpha
GTCAAAAAAGCCGCTCGCTTGACGAGCCGGTCGCTCACTCCGTTCGCGCTGCGACTCGTTGGCTCCCGCTCGCCGTGCTCGCGGGAACTGCGCTCGCGGGAACTGCGCTCGCGGGGGGAAGGAGATGACGTTGCCAGTGTTTCAGTTCTGGGATCGGCTGGGCGAGTCGGTGAACATCTCGACCCTTGATGATCGAAGCCGGATCTCGAAGGCTGAGCTGTACTACGTGATGGACGTAGGCACAGGGGTCTGGTGCAAGCCGTGTCGGAGTACGGGCTGTGCGCACGCCACCCAGATCGAGGAGATCTTAGCGACGGCCGGACTCGGTCGGTCGCAGGCGAGCTACGACGATTTGCCCGGCATTGCGAACATCACGCGCTATGAAGCGACAGGGGAACTGGTCACCACCGGGTGGTTCGACAATGGCGGGCGCGTTCGGTATCACGAACAGCGCGACGGGACCGTCGTCCAGTCGGTGTACACGCCGGAAGACGACCAAGACCCAACTGCGATAACCGAACAGCCCGACGCAACGAGTGCGCCCGCCGCGTTAGTCGCACTGCTCGCGGAGTACTGCCACTATCGCCAGCGCGGGGATCTCGATGGACTGCGCCAGCACTGTCCAGAGGTCGCACGTGTCGTGGACAAAGCGCCCGTCGTCCACGCCGACGACTAAAAACAACAGAGTCGGTGAAGGCGGAGGCGGTCGCGGTGCGGGGGCGGAGCGGGCAAGGTCATTCCCCGCGAGCGTCAGCGAGCGGCCTTTTTTGGTCCAGATTTTTTGCGGGAGGGTGGCGCAGCCACCCGAGCGGAAAAAAGGTGGGCTGGTATCGCCAGCGCGGCGATCTCGACGGTTTGCGCCAGCAGTATCCAGAGGTGGCGCACGTCGTGAGTGAGGCTCCTGTCGTTCACGCTGACGATTGAGAACACAAAGGCGGCGGTCGCGGAGCGGAAGCGGTCGCGGTGCGGCAGCGGAGCGGGTAAGACGCAGCACCGCGAGCGTCAGCGAGCGGCTTTTTTAGTCCAGGTTTTTTGCGTGAGGGTGGCCTCCGGCCACCCGAACGCAAAAAAAGTGGGTGTTCAATGTAGTAGTATGGCGACGAACACGGCGACGTGGGCGTACCGGGATCGCTTTCCCGACTTCGCCCGCACGTACTTCCGGCGGCTGTCAGACTGTGTGGTGTCGAGCATCGGCGTGGGAACGTATCTTGGCGACCCGACCGACGCGGCCGATCGGGCCTACCACGACGCCGTCGTTCGGGCGATCGAAAACGGCGTCAACGTCGTAGACACAGCGATCAACTACCGCCACCAGCGCAGCGAACGGGCAGTTGGTCGGGCGATTCAGAACGCCGAAACCGACCGTGAAAGCGTGTTCGTGGCGACGAAAGGCGGGTTCGTCCCGTTCGACAGATCCCGACCCGACGACCCCCAAGCGCACATCAGACAGGAGTATCTCGATTCTGGGATCATCAACTCCGAGGATCTGGCTCGTGGTGTGCACTGCATCCGCCCCTCGTTCATCGATGATCAGCTCGACCGGTCACTCGACAACCTCGGCGTCGACACCATCGACCTGTACTACGTCCACAATCCCGAAACGCAACTCGAAACGACGCCCAGAGAACAGGTGTACGACCAACTAGAGGAGACGTTCACCCGCCTCGAAGAGCGCGCACTAGCAGGGCACATCCGCCACTATGGGGTCGCAACGTGGGAGTGCTTTCGCGTACCACAAGAGCACGACAGCTACCTTTCGCTGCCCGAAATCGTTGAACGCGCCCGGAACGCCGCCGACCGGGCAGGGACCGACGCCACACACTTCCGAGCGATCCAGCTGCCGTTCAACGTTCACATGGCCGATGCGTTCACCGTCGAAGCGCACGAGTCGAGCGAGGGTCTCAAAAGCGCGCTCCGGTTCGCACACGACGCCGGATTGAACGTGTTCACGAGCGCCTCCATCGGACAAGGGGAGTTAGCCCGATCGGGAGCGATTCCGGACGCGGTGGCCGCCACGCTGAACGGTGACAGCCCTGTCCAACGAGCCATCAACTTCGCGCGGAGCGCCCCCGGCGTGACGAGCGCGCTCGTCGGCATGCACACAACCGACCACGTGGATGAGAACGTCGCTGCCGGGACGTTCGAGCCGATGGGTGCACAGGCGTTCGACGCCACGTTCGAGTAGCGTCATCCCCACGCTACAGTGTCTCACCCGGTAACGGATTCACGAGGATTGATAGACGCCGACTCGAATCTACGATCGTGACGCGCCGTCAGTTGTTCGGTACGTTGTGCTCGATGGTGTTTTTGGTCAACCTCGCGCGGGTACTGTTCTCGCCGTTGCTTGAGCCGCTGAAAACGACATTCGGTGTGACGGACGCGACCGTTGGACTGCTCGCAACGCTCGTGTGGATTGGTAGCGCGAGTCCTCGCCTTCCCGTCGGGTACCTCCTCACGCGCGTTCCTCGCCACTACGTGGTGATCACATCCGGGACCGTTCTCACGGCGGCAGCCGGACTCTCTGCAACTGCGAATACCATCGAGTGGCTGATGGTGGGCGCGTTCTGTTTGGGCGTCTCAAGCGGCACGTATTTCATCGCTGCGAACCCGCTGGTGACCGAACTGTTCCCAGAGCGCGTCGGAGATATGATTGGTATCCACGGGATGTCGAGCCAAGCAGCGGCTGTCATCGCGGCACCCCTCGTTGGCGGCGTGGTGCTCGTCGGGTCGTGGCGACTCGCGTTCTCGTTGCTCGCCGTCGTGGGTGGACTCACAACGATCGCCCTCCTTGGGACCATTTCGACGACCGACCTCCCGTCGGCGGGCACGACAGATCGCCATTTCATCCGTGCAGCACGCCGCCAGTGGCGGCTGATCCTCGTCGGCGTCGTGTTCGTCGGTGTGACCGGATTCGTTTGGCAGGGCGTGTTTAACTTCTACGTCACGTATCTAATCACGGCGAAATCGCTCTCACAGCCGGCGGCACAAGGCCTGTTGACGGTGTTGTTCGGGGCTGGCGTCCCCGCGTTTCTGATTACCGGCTACCTCGCCCAACGTCTCCCTAACGCGCCGCTTATGTTCGCTATCTGTGGTGCGTTCGCGTGCTGTCTCCTCCTACTCACTGTCGCGTCAGGCTACCTTGCGCTGTTCGTTGTGAGTGCGGTGCTCGGCTACGCTATCCACTGTTTATTCCCAATTATTGATACTTTCTTACTTTCATCGTTTCCCGATAAAAGTCGCGCTAGCGCGTATGCGGTTTACGGAAAATTCGAGGCGAAAGCCTCGCCCTTCAGGGCGGGGATGAAGCCGACCAACAGTATTCAACCGCCGACGATGGCAGAGACGGGGTTCCAACGCAATCTTTAAGCCGTCCGACAGTGATAGTATGCATAGATGGTAAAGAGCACCCGTCACGCGAAATACGAACTCTACTACCACATAGTGTTCGTGCCGAAATATCGGCACTCGCACCTGACGGGGAAGACGAAGGAACGTCTCGAAGCCATCTTCGCGGAAATCTGTGCGGACAAAGATCTCGAACTGGCCGAGTCAGAGGTCATGCCCAACCACGTACACTTGTTCATCGGAAGTCCGCCCAAGAACGCCCCGTCACTCATCGTCAACTGGGTGAAGGGCATCTCGGCGCGGAAGTACAACCAACGCTACGACGACCGCGTGAAGTGGACTCGTTCGTACTACGTCGGTACGGCGGGAAGCACCTCGAAGGGCGCTGTCGAACAGTACATCGCTGAACAGGAGGGTGAAGACGAATGAAGCGCGCCAACACCTTCGAGGTAGTTCCACAGACAGAGAACGACAAAGAGTGCCTCCTACGGCTACTCGACGCATCCGCCTCCCTGTGGAACGAACTGACCTACGAACGCCGTCAGAACTACTTCGGTGACGGCGACGTGTGGGACACCTCCGAGTACAGAGGACGCTACAACGGTATCGTCGGTAGCGCGACTGTTCAACAGGTCACGCGCAAGAACAGCGAAGCGTGGCGGTCGTTCTTTGCCCTCAAAGAGAAAGGCGAGTACGCCAACCCGCCGTCGTACTGGGGAAACGAGGAGGACGGACGCGAACTCCGTACCTACATTCGATGCAACCAGTACACGATTGAGTGGGGGAAGCGTAGCCGTCTCGAAATCTCTGTCGGGCAAGAACTGAAAGACGAATACGGACTCGGCTACCACGAACGACTCCGCCTCGAAGTCCGAGGCAACCCGAAATGGGATGGCAAACAGGGTCGTCTGGAACTTGAGTACGACGAGGTGAGCGACACGTTCAGGGCTTTTCAACCAGTCACTGTCCCTGATTCTCGACTGGATTCACCACTGGCTTCTCACGAAGCCGCCCTCGACGTTGGCGCGAACAATCTCGTCGCCTGTTCCACGACTACTGGGAACCAGTACCTCTACGACGGTCGGGAGTTGTTCGGACGGTTCCGTGAGACGACGCGAGAAATCGCCCGCCTACTGTCGAAACTCCGAGAGGGACGCTACAGTTCCAAGCGGATTCGACGGCTGTATCGACAGCGGACGACACGCCGTGACCACGCACAGAACGCGCTGGTGCGCAACCTCGTTGAACGGCTGTACGAGGAGGGAGTTGCGACGGTGTACGTGGGCGACTTGACCGACGTGCTGGAAACGCACTGGTCGGTCAGGGTGAACGAGAAGACGCACAACTTCTGGGCGTTCAAGAAGTTCATCCACCGCCTCGCATGCGTCTGTGAGGAGTATGGCATCTCCCTCGAAGCCGAGTCGGAAGCGTGGACGAGTCAGACGTGTCCCGAGTGTGGCGACCACGAGAGGACGGTTCGCCACGGGAATACGCTGACGTGTTCGTGCGGGTTTGAGGGGCACGCCGACCTCACAGCGTCAGAGACGTTCCTTCGGGAACACAGCGATACGGAAGTCAGGCCGATGGCACGGCCCGTGCGATTCGAGTGGGACGACCACGAGTGGTCGGGGAAACCACACCCTCACGAAAGTCCCAAAGAAGTGCGCACAAACCCGCAAGTTGCCTCCGTAGGTCGGTAGCCGACCCCTCACGGTGGAATCCTCGCGCTTTAGCGCGGGGAGGATGTCAAAGTGGTGGAATGATGTTGGTGCAGGCCCCCGGAAGTTCCGCACTCGGCGTGCTCGTTGACGCCGGCTACGGATTCGATCTCGTCTTTCGGGGATTTGCTGGCGTCATCGGTCTCGTTCTGACGGTGTTCGTAGTAGTGTATCTGACTGGTTGGTTTCCTCCTGACCGACGACCCGAGTCGCTCCCAATCGATCGATGAGTCTTTTCCCCTCGTCACATTACCTTCGCTGATGGAGTACGTTCAGGAGCGGATACCGACGCTACACGATTTTACTGACACCGTTCCCGACGCACCGACCGATCGGGCGAGCATCGTCATTCCGATGACCGGTCACGCTCACACGAGCCACGCCACAGACCGCATCCTACGGACGCTCGAAGACGTGGCTCCTGATCGTGTCGTGATCGCGTTGCGCGCCGATGCGCCAGCAGTCGCGTCGATTCACGACTGGCTGACGGACTACGACGTTCCCACTGAGACGATCTGGTGTAACGGTCCTCGCGTGAACGAACTGCTAACGGAGGCTGGTTTCGGTGACACCGGCGGCAAGGGGCGAGACGTGTGGCTTGCCCTTGGTGTCGCAAGCGATACGAAATACACCGTTGTCCACGACGCAGACGCCGAAACGTACTCACGCAGCCACGTCAACCGGCTATTGTTCCCGCTCGAACGCGGACATTCGTTCGTCAAGGGATATTACGCACGTATCGAGCGAAACCAATTGTATGGACGGCTGTTTCGGCTGTTTTATGCACCGCTCATCCGTGCGTTGTCCCAACTGTCTGGGGCTCCGATCGTTTCGTATCTCGGTGCGTTTCGGTACGCTTTGGCCGGAGAGATGGCGATGACAACCCAACTCGCGCGTCGATTGCGGGTGCCTCCCGGTTGGGGCTTGGAAGTCGGTGCACTCGGCACTGCGTTCGAACACGCTGGGTTCGAGGGCACTGCCCAGATCGACCTCGGTGTCCACAAACACGATCACCGATCGGTCAGTGGGCCTCACGGACTGGGTGACATGAGCATCGATGTTGGTGCGTCGCTGTTTTCCGTGTTGGAAGCAAACGGTGTTTCTCCTGACTACGAGTCGTTGCGCGAGCGCTATCGGAAGACAGCAAACCGACTCATCGATCAGTACGCCACAGACGCGGCGTTCAACGGGTTAGACTATGACAGCAACGCTGAACGCGACCAGATCGAGGCGTACCTGCCGGCTGTGAAGTCGCCAACGGCTGACACTCGTCTCCCCGCATGGACGGACACCGCTATCGATCCGGATTCGATTCGAACAGCGTCACGAGCGGACATCGGTGACGCCGTTGACGCCGAGAGCGGTGGGTCTCAGCCAAATCGTGATAGCGACGGTGATATCACCACCGACCGTGTTGATCTCGACGCCGACAGATGACGCTCGAATGTTCCGCCGACGAACTCGCAGGGATCGTCGACCTGTTCGGCGTCCTCACACGAGACGAACTTGACGACGCGCTCGCAGAACTCGCATTCAGACGCGGGGAGGATCCCCCCGACCGAGCGATCATCGACAGCGCTGTCGCGTCGTACCACCTCGTAGAGTACAATCGAGGGCTTGCGGTCGGGCCGACAGCCTTTCCGACGATCCCGACCGGCGCGACCGATCTCCCACACATCATGTCGATTGAGGCACGGTCGATCGATCGGGAACGACTCGCCCGCTCGGTCGAGAAGCGCTTTCGTGGGGAGACAGCACGAGCCGTCGACGCCGCCGCCGAGCGCCAGATCGCCCATCTCCGCGACGTAAGTTACGATCTCGAAACGTGGGGTGCAGTCGATCTGACACGAGTTCGTGACCGACTGCCGGATAGTGATCCGATCGAGAGCCGGGTATGACGCGTTTGGAACGCGAGCAAATTCAACACTCACCGCGGAAGATAAATCCATTGGATGAGTGATGGATGTATGGACTTGGCACGAGTCGGTGACCACGATCCGATCGTGGTGTGTAGCGAGGAACGCGAGGCAGCGGTGCTCGTTCCGGTTATCGCGCTGGATGCGGGTCCAGAACTGCTGTTCACCGAACGCGCCGACTATCTCAGTGAACATCCCGGACAGATGAGCTTTCCCGGCGGTGGGCGCGAACCGTATGACTCCTCACTTCAGGAGACCGCTCTCAGGGAGGCTCACGAGGAGATCGGTCTCCGACGGACAGAGGCGGACGTGATCGGTCAACTCGACTGTATCCGAACGGTCACCCGTTATTCGGTGTGTCCGCACGTGGCTCGAATTCCGGATCAGACGTATCTCCCCGACGAGCACGAAGTGGCTGAGATCGTGCGGCTCTCCATCGACGCGCTCACCGACGACGCCAATTACGACTCCGAACAGCGTGATCACCCCTACTATGGGGACATCCGACTTCATTACTTCCGCGTGGACGGATACACCGTTTGGGGCGCAACTGCCCGCATTCTCGTGCAGTTTCTCGAACTCGTCACCGACTGGGAGTGTCCGCCTGAACCCGACCGCCGCGTTGATCCCGACGCCGAGTTTCCGGTGTGAGTCGGGAGAACAGGCTTATTACGTGTTACGAGAAATACGAAATACAGAATGGCTTACTCTGTCCCACCACAGCACGAGCCGAACGCCGTCGACCGGATGATCTCCGTTGTGGACCTCTTGGGAACACCGACGCTTGCTCGTATCTACACGTACCTCGCCCGCACGGCGGAAGACCCAACGACTGAGGAAGTGATCGATGCGCTTGGGATCGCTCAGACAACCGCCTACGAGTCACTCAACCATCTCACCGACACCGGACTCGCTGAACAGACTACCGAGACTCGTCCCTACCGGTATCGAGCGATCCCGGTGGATCTGCAGGTGGCGATCGACAGCACAGAAGCGACGCCCTACGCGATCACGCCGATGCTGATTGATGCGATCGGACGGAGCGCCGACAATGAAAACATCGCCCTGTACATCGATCGCAATGGGATCGGCGGGCTGGCAGACGCGCTCATCTATGCGATTGATCATACAGCGGGGCGCGTCACGACCCAGATTATGGCTCGTGAACTAGATCATTCAGTCCTCGAAGCCGGGACGATTCTCACGGAACTGCGTGATATCGTCCGGACATGGCAGCCTGAGCACGTCGAGAACGACGACGCCGGGAGCGAACATCCCCTGTGAGATGTCGAGTGTCGCTCACATCGCCGACGCGAGCCTTTTCATCGCATCGGGAAGCGTTCAGAACGCGAAATTCAACGCCCTTCGGACTGAAGCACGACGGACCGACCGCAGATTCATCATCCCTGAACGCGTTTACGAGGAGTTAACGGACCGATCAGACGGAGACGAGACCGAGTATACGACGAGCACGCTCCCGATTGATGTCGCTATTGAGGATGGGTGGGTGGCGGTGTTTGGGCCGCTTGACTATACGAATCCACGTGTGGCAACCGCAATGGATGACACGTGCCGTTACATTGCTCGGGAAACTGACCGACAGGAGAACACGATCGAGAAAGCAGACGCAGCCCTTGCTGGGTGTGCAGCGCAACTGTTAGACACTGGTGCTGTGGACCGGGTGGTCGTTTACACGGCTGATATCGCTGCTGGCGAGGGTATCGTTGCAGCGATCACCCACTCGGATCTTCCCGATCGCATTGAATTCATCGAGGGATTCTCATATTTAGAAAATCTGACTGCTGACCCGTTCTGAGTACTTGATCGCAACGAATTCAGTTGAAGATATTTTTCATTTACAATAACGAAGCGATACACTCTCTGAACGGCTCCCCCCGAACTCGTCACCGACAGGGAATGCCCGCCTGAACCCGACCGCCGCGTTGATCCCGACGCCGAGTTTCCGGTGTGAGTCGGCGGGGCACTAGCGTATCACAGCGTGGATTTCCTGAACACGTGACAGTACGTGTGATCGTAACCGTAGCCAAAGCGTCCATCTCGACTGATCGGACTCCCGTCACCGTCCCACGTGATGACGACTTCCCCCTCGAAGTCGAACACGTTCGACACCGTATCCGCGATGTCCCACGCGAGTGGCGTCACCGTTCCGTCGTGTTTCACGTTCGCCACGTCGATGATGACGTGCCCACCGGGAGCCACCACGGCGTCGAGACGGGCGAACGCCGTTTCGATGTCCGTGAGGTACTGTTCGTACGTACTCCGACCCGTGTAGTTCTCGAACGGATTCTCGTTCATCGTCCGAGTCATGAACGGTGGGGAGGTGAAACAGCACTCACACGGGGGGAACCACGACGGCTCCAAATCGAGGACCGAGCCGTGACGGACGTGTGTCGGCGTCGAGAGCCGGCTTTCGATGTGGGCGACCCGATCCGCTTCGTATTCGACGCCGAACGGCACGCGATCGAGCCGCTCGGCCACTATGAGCGTCGTTCCGAATCCTGCGAAAATATCGATCACCCGATCGCCTGCTTCAGTGAACTCTCGCAAAAAACGAGCCACGAGGGCGTCGGGCGTTCGAACCTCGTTCACCTGACCGTCCGGTAACTCCTCGCGGTGGCCGTATTCAAGGGAGAGGCACGTGTCCATGTCGGTGTGGACGCGCACCAACAGTAAATATACTGATGTATAACACACGGTTGACGTACCGTAACGCTCGCCCGGAGCGTCACGCTTTTGCGCCGGCCGAACCAGAACACCGTATGGTCGTTTTCACGGCTGATCGTGTTCCGCATTGTCTCTAATCTCGTTTCAACAGTGGTGGTATCGTGACAGCACAACAGTCCCAACAGCCGTTCGCTCGCGTTGGCTTCGACGCGGTCGCGCTGAAGCCGACGGAGTGTGATCTCTCCCGCGCCGATGATCTCGGTGTCGACACGGTAGTGATTGATTACGAGGGCCGCGAACATCTCCCGACTGCCAACGCACTCCGACACCTCACGGATCGAGGAACCGTCTATCTCACGACGCCCGTCCGTGCAGACGGCTTCGACCCACTCGGTGACGATTCGCTGGTCGAGTGGATTCCCGAGGGCGTCGGGCGTGTGTTCGTCGCCGGGCACGCCGCGTATCTGAGCGACGCAGAGCAGCGCCGAGCGGTCGCGCCGCGTCTCCGGACAGCCCTCGACTCGGCTTCAACCCGCACGCCGTGGGTCGGCACCGAGGGCATCGAGCGGATTGCGCTCGCGGCTGGCGGTGTCCAGTACGAACTACTCACCCGAAAGACGCACTCGTCGGTCCGGGCGCTGCGGGCTGCCGGCTACGACGGTGGCGTTTCGGTGTATGCCCCAACGGTTCTTTCAAGCAAAGAAGACGAGATTCTCGACGCAGTCGGTGGCTACGTCGCACGCCGCCGCGCAGTTCGGGCGGCGTTGGCTGAACAATCGGACGAACCGGCAACCGATCACCGCGCGAGTGGAGCGGTTCGCGATCGACTTCTCACCGCTGCTCGGGAGTTCGCACTCGTCGGAGATCGAGAGACGGTTCGTCACCGGATCAATACGCTCTATGAGGTCGGCGTCGACACCGTTGTTGGCTACCCGGCCGCTGGACTCGACTGATCATCGTCGGCGTCCTCGCTGTCGTCCTCACTGTCCGTTTTGATCCGGATCGGCTCTTCCGTCGACTTCGGTTCGGTTTTCGGAACTCGAATCCTGAGCGTCCCCGAAGACGTGAGTGTTGCCGACGCTGCGCCCGCGTCAACCGACGCCGACGGAAGCGTCACCGACCCGGAACGACGCAGTGCTCGACCGCGCAACAGCAGATCGATCGACTCGTCGAGATCGCGCGTCCGATGGAGTTTGACCTGCAGTTCCGTCCCGACTAAGCGAATATCGATATCTTCGGCTGCCACGCCGGGCGCGTCGAATTCTGCGAGGTAGCTCTCCTCGCTTTCAAGCAGATCGACCGACAGCGGCGTGCGCTCGTGGAGTTGGCTTGTTGCACGACCGACCCCTCCCAACACTGTCCGCTCAATGTGTTCACCGAATCTCCGTAACATGCTCTATCATACGGTGTGCGCGTGTTTATTGATTTGCACTCCTGTGCTGATCAAACGACGATCTCTTCGAGCGTGTCAGAACGACAGTACGGACAGACGAAGTCGTCAACCGTCGTCTTCTCGTCCATATCGTAGGTGTAGTGTAGCTCTACCATATCTATCTCGCACTCCCTGTTTGTGCATTTGGCCTCAACTGTTTTCGGCATATCCCCGGCTACACTGCCAACACTAATCAATACCAGGACCGTTCTGAACTCACCCGAACTGTTTGCGCCCTCATCTATACCAGTGTTATTTGGATATCAAATAAACGCTATTTATAACGTATTTTCATTCAATTACTTATTATCACAGCAATATTCGTCATAGTCGGCGGGTAGATTATGGTTCTGGATCGACGTTATAGACATATGAGTAATCTTCTTGTGTACGGCTCGTACGGCTACACCGGACGGCTCATCGTTGCGACTGCGATGGAACGAGGGATAGAGCCGGTGCTCGCCGGGCGGAACCTGTCTGAGCTAGAGGCACAAGCGTCGGAGTGGGGACTCACATACCGTACGTTCGATTTAGAGCGTCCGGAGATCATCAAGCAGCAGCTATCGCCGGTCGATGTCGTTCTCAACTGCGCTGGCCCGTTCGTTCACACCCACGAGCCGCTTCTCGATGCGTGTCTGGAAACGGATACCCATTATCTGGACATCACGGGTGAGATCGAGGTGTTCGAATCGATCGCTGCTCGTGACGAGCAGGCCACCGACGCCGGTGTAACCGCTCTTCCGGGCGTGGGTTTCGACGTAGTCCCCTCGGACTGCCTCGCGGTCCACCTCCAGAACGCAGTTTCAAATCCGTCGAAGCTCACCCTCGGTTTCGAGAGCCTCGGCACACCCTCCCCAGGCACGGCACTGACGATGATCGACGGGATGCTTTCGGGTGGTGCTGTCCGCAGAGACGGGAAGATACGACCCGTTCCCGCGGGGTGGAACACCCGAACGATCGATTTCGGCTCGGGTGAACGGACGGCAATCACGATCCCGTGGGGTGACGTTTCAACGGCGTACCATTCGACGGGGATCCCGAACATCGAGTTTTACATGGCAGCTCCACCGTGGTCCATCCGCGGCCTTCGCCTCACCCGTCGTCTCGGTCCGGTACTGGAGACACCACCGATCAGGCGTGGTCTCGAATCGCTTGCTAAACGGCTTATCGGCGGCCCGAGCGCGGAACAACGGCAGCACGGAGAAACCCGGCTGTGGGGGGAAGTCACCGACGAAGAGAGCGGAGAAACGCGTATCGCGCGGCTCAAAACCCCTAACGGCTACGCCCTGACCGCTAAAACGGCAGTCGAAAGCGTGGTGCGCACGCTCAATGGTGAACCGGAGCCCGGATTCCAGACGCCTGCCACTGCGTTCGGTCCAGAGTACGTCCTAGAGTTCGACGACGTGGTTAGACGCGACGCGATGGCTCCCCCGTCGACACAGGTTCAGTAGTGTCGTTCAACGAGATCGTCGTACAGTCGCGCGAGCAGGTTCGTTATCGGTCCGTCTCCGGTGGCAATCCCGTCGATCCGTTCGATCGGCCGGAGTTCCCACGTCGTGTTCGTGAGAAACGCCTCGTCGGCTGATCGGACATCATCCAGCGTGTACTGTCCGGTCTCGACCGGAAACGCCTCATCCTCTGCGAGGTCGAGAACGATCTCCCGCGTGACGCCCGGCAGAACCGTCCCCTTCTGCGGTGTTTTGAGCGTGCCCCTCTCGACGAAAAAGAGATTGCTCGTTGTCCCCTCGGCAACGTAGCCGTCGGTGTCCCTGAGCAGGGCCTCATCGGGCTGGTAGCTGTCGGTCGCCGCGCGCCGGAGTTCGAGCCGAGCGAGGATTCCGTTGAGATAGTTGTGGGTCTTCGCGTCGACCGGCACTGCGTCATTCGGAATTCGGCGGGTCCCTACCGACTGGACAGTCGCGTACGTTTCCCAGACGGATGTTCCGTTTCGGCCCCCTCGGGGGAGTTCCTCGACCATCACGACAACGGTCGGATCGACATCGTGACTGGGGGTGAGTTTCCCTGGCTGGATCCCTCGCGTCACTGACACCCGAACGTAGGCGTCGACGAGATCGTTCGCTTCGAGTGTAGCGTCGATCCGTTCACGGAGATCTGTCGGCACCGCGTTAGCCATCCCGAGCGTCTCACAGGTGTTCACTAGTCGCCGTCGGTGGGTCGTCCACGCGAACAGTTCCCCGCCGTATGCCCGAATCGTTTCGAACGCCCCATCGCCGTACCGAAATCCGCGATCGCGCACGTTCACCGTTGCGTTCTCGCTGGCGACCAGCTGCCCGTTTACGTGATAGTACATGAATTCGGTTCCAGACAGATTCGACAGAACGTTTCGATCATCCGATACCCCGCGTCGGTCAGGATGCTCTCCGGATGGAACTGAACGCCTGCGTGTGGTTTGTTGCGGTGTCTGACGCCCATAACGACGTGACCATCGTCGGTGCGAGCGGTCTCAATCAGGCAGTCCGGAAGCTCGTCGGTCACGGCGAGCGAGTGGTACCGCCCGACTGTGAGCCGCTCGGGGAGTCCGGTGAACACGCCTTGTCCGTCGTGTTCGATCGTCGAAGGTTTGCCGTGAACGACCGCAGGCGCGTGCCCAACACTCACGCCGGCGGCAGCGCACAGCGCTTGGTGACCCAAACAGACACCCAGTGCCGGATACGACAGCTCACTGAATACAGCCATCGAGACGCCTGCCTCCGCAGGTGCTCCCGGTCCGGGTGACACGATGACGCCGTCGGGATCAATCGCGCGGATGCCTGCAACGTCGATGTCGTCGTTGCGGCGCACAACGACCGGCTTCCCGTTTCTGTCGTCGAGATCGCTCGCGGTCAGCGACGCCCCGACGTACTGGACGAGATTGTACACGAACGAATCATAATTGTCGATAACGAGAACAGTCATGGTATTTTATTGCACTGGTATCATTTACTGGACGGTGAAGCAGTGTGTCACATCGATCGCCTCGTCGAGTGCGTCGATCAGCGCGCGGGCTTTCGCCATCGTTTCGTCGTACTCGCGTTCAGGGTTCGAGTCGTGGACGACGCCCGCGCCGACGCGGAGGTGGTACGCCTGTTCGTACCGAACAAGCGTCCGGATGATGATGTTCAACGTCGCTCGCTCGTCGAAACCGAACGCCCCGATACTCCCTGTGTACGGTCCTCTCCGAGTCGCTTCTACGTCGTCGATGATCGCCATCGTCGCAGGTTTGGGCGCACCGGTGATCGTCCCGCCCGGAAACACCGCCCCGATCGCGTCCGCCAGATCGCAGTCCTCGCGGAGCCGACTAGTTACAACCGACACGAGGTGCATCACTGCCGAGTAGCGATCGATCCGTCGGTAGTCGCTCACGGTGACGCTGCCGTACTCGCTCACCTTACCGAGATCGTTGCGTTCGAGATCCACGAGCATCGCGTGCTCAGCCCGTTCTTTCTCATCCGAGCGGAGTTCTGCCGCGAGCGCCCGATCTTCGTCCGATGTTTCACCGCGTGGCCGGGTTCCGGCGATCGGTTCTGTTCGCAACTGGTCACCCTCTCGCTCTAAGAGGAGTTCCGGGCTTGCACTCACGAGGTCGCAACTCGGGAATTCGAGCAGTCCCGAATACGGTGCCGGGTTGACACGCCGGAGTGCTGCGTACGTCTCGACCGGATGGACGATAGCAGGTGCGGATAGCCGTTGGGAAACGTTCGCCTGAAACGTCTCACCCGCTCGAACGTGTTCTTTCACTCGTTTGACCCGCTCTGTGAATGCTGCGCGTCCACAGTCGCTTTCGAATCGGGCGGTGTGCGTCTCCGATCGAACTGATGGCGATTCGACCGTTGCATCGCCTGTCTCGATCGCTCGCGTGAGTTCCAGCGCCCGGGTTCGTCCGCGCCGGTAGGCCGCTTCGGGACGTTCGTCTTCCCCAACACGCGGACAGGCTGTGACGCGGAGTTCTACCGTTTTCTCATCGCTAGCGTCAGCTGTCCACGCCGCTACCCGGTCGTACACACCGATCTCAAGCCGGGGGAGTTGGCGGTCGTCCGTTGTACTCGTCGGTATCGATTCGAGTTCACGAGCGATGTCGTAGGACAGCCAGCCGAACGCACCACAGGGGTACGGAATCTCACACTCCCCTCGAACGAGTGTTTCCCGATCGAGTCGGTCGATAAGTGTTTCGAGCGCACCCGTTTGACCGGACCCCACGGTCACTCGGTCGATCGGCTCAGTAGCGAAATAGCCCCAGCCGTCTTGCCCGCCCGTCGTTTCTAAATACACGCCGCAGTCGCCGTCACGAGCACGACGGTAGGCGAGAAACGGATCGTCGACCGCTACACGGACTTCGACCGGGACGCGCACGCCCGTCCGCGCGAGGCGACAGAACGCTGCCCGGTCGGTTACGACTGTACTCATTACCGGTGTTCTGCGCGACCTACCCAGCGCTCGATCCGCTTGACAGAGATGTCCGTCTCGTCAGCGACCGTTTCCGACTCGGCCGCCGCGAGATCGTCCACCGTCTCGATACCTGCCTCACCTAACCGTTCGGCGTACGTCGTTCCCACACCCTTGATTACGTCAACTGGTTCGGACTCGCCCGTCTCGGTGACCGTCGGTCCGTCGGTCTCCGAGGTCGCTCCGTCGGTCTCCGTTTCTGATTCGGTAGTTTTGGGTTCTGATTCGGTAGTTTTGGGTTCTGATTCGGTAGTTTTGGGTTCTGATTCGGTAGTTTTGGGTTCTGATTCGTCTTTCGAATCAGTTTTGACAGCCGTGGCCGTCCCCGTCTGCCCATCTGTAGACACCTCCACATTAGTCTCGGCTTCTTCTACATTGGGGACTCTCGTGGCGTCGGCTTCGGCGGCGCGGGTCGGTTCGGCGTCGGATTTCCTGTCAACTGTCCCGTTACCACTAGAGTCGGAACTGTTCGATTCGTACGATGAAGCGTCAGACACAGCAGTCGTGTCCGTGGGTTTCGATTCCTCGCTCTCGATGTTGAGTAGTGATTTGATCTTATCGAGCAGGTTCATGGACGGTGATAGTGATTCGCAGTACTTAAAGACGCACCTGATCCGTCGTGTGCGCTTTCGACGCTACAACTCTGCGCGGAGTGCGTCGTTCATCGCGTCGATCGGTGCGTCGTGGCCGGTCCAGCATTCGAACGCTGCCGCACCCTGATAGAGCAGCATCCACCCGCCGTCAATGGTCGTCGCGCCGACAGCGGCCGCTTCTCTGAGGAGTCGCGTTTCAAGCGGCGTGTACACCGCGTCCAACACGGTGAGATTCGAGTGGAGTGCCGCCGCCGGAACCGGCGTGGCGTCTTCGTCCATCCCGACGCTCGTGGCGTTGACGAGCACGTTGGCGTCGGAAAGCAACTCCGACAGCGAATCGAGTCCGTGCCCCGAGGCGTCCGGCACAGCTTCAGCGAGTTCGTGTGCCCGGTCGACTGTTCGATTGGCGATTCGGACGGTCATACCGGCGTCAGCGAGACCGAACGCAACAGCACGTCCAGCACCGCCTGCACCGACAACGACCGCCGTCCCCGATAATGTCACGTTATGCCCGCGCAACGCGCGCACTGCCCCCACGGCGTCGGTGTTGTAACCGGTACCGGTCGTGAGATCGATCGTGTTGACCGCACCGATGCGAGCAGCGAGGGGATCGGGATCGATGACCGAGAGCACGTCCTGTTTGAACGGGATCGTGACGTTGAGGCCCTCTATCCCCAGCGCTTGTGCCCCCCTAACCGCTCGTTCGAGCGCGTCCGGATCGGGTTCGAACGTGACGTATCGTGCGTCCATTTCGAGCGTCTCGTAGGCGCGTTCGTGCATGGGCGGAGACAGCGAATGTCCAACCGGGTTGCCGATGAGTCCGAAGACGTTCATAGTCCGGGTTTACGGCGGGCAGATATTAGCTCCCGGTCTCTCGTCTCGATGGGCTTTACTGGTGTGACTGCCGACTGGGGGTGTGATCGGAATCGTTCTCAGCCGCGCCGACAGCGCAAGCGTCCACATCTGTGAGCAACTCCGTGGGCTCGAATCGTGGCGTGAGGAGTACGATGACTCGCGGTCGGACGCCGACGGTGGTGGAACGGTGTACCGCCTCGATGGGGCCGAACTCCGCGAATTCGAGGAGCTACACACTCATCTCGATGGTGTCGACAGCGCGTTTTCAGACATCGATCTGCTGGTCTTTGCTTCCCGACACGCCGGTGAGACAGGACCGCTGCTGACGGCCCACCCGACGGGGAACTTCGGTCCGGCCGAGTTCGGTGGTTACGACCGATCGCTAGCACAGGCAGCCCCTTCAGCACAGTCGACGGCGCTCGCCGCGCTCACCGAACACGCTCCCGACGGATACGATGTCGGACTGGAAGGGACCCACCACGGACCGACCGAACTCACGACTCCCTCCCTGTTCGTGGAACTGGGGAGCGATGAGCCACAGTGGAACGATCCCAAGGGCGCGCGAGCGGTCGCGCGGGCCATCCTCGCGTTGCGTGGCGTCGATCCGTACGACGAGAAAACGCTCGTCGGGTTCGGTGGCGGTCATTACGTCCCACGGTTCGAGCGCGTTGTTCGAGACACTGCGTGGTCCGTGGGCCACATCGGTGTCGATTGGGCGCTTGCGGCGATGGGAGCGCCCCAAGAGCACCACTCAGTCCTTCGACAGGCGTTTGAACGGAGCGAAACCAGTTACGCACTGATCGAGAACAATCCGGCACTCGAACGAACGATCGAGGAACTCGGCTACCGGACCGTGAGTGAAACGTGGGTGCGAGAAACCGACGGCGTACCGCTTGCCCTCGTGAACCATCTCGAACGGTCGGTTCGTCCAATCACGGACGGCCTCAGGTTCGGTGACCGCTGTCCGTCGACTGACGCCGTTTCAGCCGAGTGTGCGTCTATCGATTACGACGGCTTGTCACAGATCAAGATCCCTGCTGATCTCCTCGCGGCAGCGAACGGGATCGACCACGAGCGAACTCTCTCAACGGTTCGTTCCCGCGCCGTCGCCGTTACCACGACCGAGAACGGGACGAAACTCGATCAACCGGTCGTCGTTCCGCCGACTGTGGATCGAAATCACCTTACGGAAGCGTTCATAACGATCCTTCAACGCAAATACGACATCGAACGCGACGGGGAAACCGTCATCGCACACGAGGAGGCGTTTTCCCCTGCTCTGGCGCGACAGCACGGTGTTCCAGAAGGTCCGGCGTTCGGTCGGCTCTCGAACGGACAAGCTGTCGAAGTCAATGACACGATCGTAACACCGGACGACGTTCGTGAACGAAAGACGCATATGTTTTCATCTATATGATAGTCTGACACACGTCATACTGGTGGCGAAAGATAGTTATCCGACGTTGCTGTTATCCAACGCACGTATGGACTCGATCATCGAGGACGCGATCAACGAGGCCGAGGGTGAGCCGGAGGCCGGAGGGAACAACGCCCAACGGGAGAACGGGTCCGAGGTCGATGGAACTGCGACCGAGACCCCTACTGCCGCCACGTCCGGTACGATGACCGATGACGAGCTTGCGGATATTGTAAGTGAGCTAGAAACTAATATCGCGGTGTTCGGGTGTGGTGGGGCCGGTGGCAACACCGTCACCCGGATGGCAGAAGAGGGCATCCACGGCGCGACCCTCATTGCCACCAATACAGACGCGCAGCACCTCTCAGAACAGGTGACCGCGGACTCGAAGATCCTCATTGGTCGGAAACAAACCGGCGGCCGTGGTGCCGGTTCCGTTCCGCAGATCGGTGAACAGGCTGCCCTTGAGAATAAAGACGATATCGACGCCGCCATCGGGGATTCGGATATGGTGTTCATCACGGCGGGGCTCGGTGGTGGAACGGGAACAGGGTCTGCGCCGGTCGTCGCGGAAGCCGCTCAGGAGGCTGGTGCGCTCACCATCGCGGTCGTCACCATTCCCTTCACGGCGGAGGGCAAGCGCCGCCGGTCGAACGCGGACGCCGGATTGGAACGACTGCGATCAGTGGCTGATACGGTTATCGTCATCCCGAACGACCGTCTGCTCGAATACGCGCCGAACCTACCGCTTCAAGACGCGTTCAAGATCTGTGATCGCGTTTTGATGCGTTCAGTGAAGGGAATGACCGAACTCATCACTAAACCAGGTCTGGTGAACGTGGATTTCGCGGACGTGAAAGCGATCATGGAGAACGGCGGCGTGGCGATGATCGGTCTCGGTGAATCCGAATCGGATAATAAGGCGCGCGACTCGATCCGGTCTGCGCTTCGGTCTCCGCTACTTGACGTGGAGTTCTCGAACGCTACTAGTGCGCTTATCAACGTCGTTGGCGGTCCCGGTATGAGCATCGAGGAAGCGGAAGGCGTCGTCGAAGAGATCTATGAGCGCATCGATAACGACGCGCGCATCATCTGGGGTGCGTCGGTCGATACTGAGTTCGAACAGCGAATGGAAACGATGGTCGTCGTAACCGGTGTGGAATCTCCACAAATTTACGGCCGGAGCGAAGCTGATCGGGAAGCCAGATCCCGATCGTCGACCACTGACTCCATCGACTACATCGAGTAGACGTTATCGTCCTCGATCCGGGTCGTCTCGGACTCTTTTCTCAGCCTCGCTCGCTCGTGTTCTACTCGACGCGGTAGAAAGATAGAAAAACGGCCATCTACAAGATCCGACCATGAACATCCCAACAGATCTCTCCTCGTACATCCGGGTGCTCAAACTCGCCAGCACCCCAGGTCGAGACGAGTTTTCACAAATATCACTCGTCGCAGGTGCAGGGATCATACTCGTCGGGCTTCTCGGATTCGTTATCTTCGTTATCATGCAGTTCCTTCCGGGTGGTGTCTGATGTCGATTTACGCCGTCAAAACGACCGCGAGTCAGGAGCGCACCGTTGCAGACATGGTCATGAACCGTGAAGAGTCGTCGGTACACGCGGCGCTCGCGCCCGATTCGCTCACGAGCTACGTGATGGTCGAGGCCGAAGATGCAAGCGTGTTCGATCGCATTCTCGATGAAATCCCGCATGCTCGGGGGTTGGTCGAGGGAGAATCTTCGATCGTGGAGGTCGAACATTTCCTCTCACCAAAGCCCGATGTCGAAGGAATCGCGGAGGGCGACATCGTGGAACTCATCGCCGGACCGTTCAAAGGCGAGAAAGCGCAGGTCCAGCGCATCGACGAAAGCAAGGATCAGGTCACAGTCGAGTTGTACGAAGCGACCGTTCCGATTCCGGTGACCGTGCGCGGCGATCAGATCCGTGTCCTTGATAGCGAGGATCGATAGCTACGACGATCGATCGTCAGCCCGTCGTCCGAATGGAACGGCACCGTTATCAATCGACTGCGAGTATTCGCCATCGTGATGGGAAGAGAAGCCGGGGAGGGTGTCCGGATCGACATGCATGTGAAGGTTTTGGACGAGTCGATCGTCGAACGAGCGAAGGCCCGCGGACTCGATGCACTCGTGTACGCACCCCATTTCACCCGCCTTCCAGCGATCCAAGCGAAAGCAGAGGCGTTCTCTGACGCGGAACTCACCGTCTTTCCCGCTCGGGAGATTTTCACAGGCGCTTGGCACGACCGAAAACATGTCCTTGCGATCGGATTGACGGAGCCGGTTCCGGATTTCATCACGCTCTCCGGTGCGATGGCGGAACTCCACCGACAGGGAGCAGCGGTGTTGGTTCCCCATCCCGAGTTTCTCACCGTCAGCCTCGACGCCACTGACATTCGCCAATACGGTGTGCACGCTGTCGAGACGTACAACCCGAAACATCTGTCCCCACACAACGAACGCGCCCAAACGATCGCCCGCGAGACTGGTCTTCCCGGATTTACCTCGTCGTATGCCCACCTCTCCCGAACGATCGGGGAGACGTGGACCGTTTTCAAGGAGTCGATCGACGACATCAACGACCTTACGGCGGCGTTGAAAGACCACGTGCCACGCCGGGTCCTCCATCGGTCAGGATTCGAACACAACGTTCGGTGTGGCATCGAGCTTGCTCATCTCGCGTACGAGAACACGTGGAGTAAGATTGATCGGATTCTTCTTTCAGGTACCGAACCCACACATCCTGACCACATCGCCTATGAAGGTCGATTTGAAGATGTCCGCGTCTACTGAGCTGTCTGATCGATCACGCAGGCAACGGCGTCACCGACCATCCATACTGCCCGAGACCGTACACGAGGGCGGCTCCCGCCAGTAGTTCGCCTCCTGTGATGATTAGCGTGACGACGTTCGTGTATTCACTTTTGGTCGCTACGCCGGTTGGAAAGCCATACTCCTGTGTGTAGGGGTAGAACAGCGCGATTCCCCGCTTGCTACCGACCATATCCAGCACGTAGTGGGTGAGCACACCGATCCAAACGTAATGAAGATTGCCGAAGACGGCCGGAAACGCGATGAACAGCCCCAACACTGGCAGGTTGTGTAGCGTCTTACGGTGACGGCCGAACTCCGTATCGATATCCGGTACCAACGCCCCGAGTGTGACTGGCACCGCTACCGCGACGATCGTTCTGAGAGTGTTGACATCCCCGGTTGGTGCGAGGATGAACCCGACACCGACACCGAGCAACAATCCGTTGAGTACGTGTCCGCGTTTGTTCATAACTGGTTGCATTTCGAAGCAGCCAGAAACAGTTTCCGTTTCTCGTTTCGAGTGCTGTATACGAATCCGTTTGGAATCGCTTCGGCTGTCCAATCCACCGTACAGGGCGTTTTCCGATCGTTCCTCGAGTAATTTCACCGTTCTCGTACAACTCGACCAATCGACGTTGAGCGTTTCTCTGGTACAGCCGATATCTTGGCTAGTTCCGGTGTATTTGATGGTTCAGGCTCAGTGATACCCCCAATGGATTCGTGGTGCCAATGTCACGGCGACTGTCGCGATGTCGATCCCTCGGACATGCTGTAGCCGTCGACGCGCACTGGCTCGGCTGTTATTCAGTTGGTGAAAAGCTGCCACGTACCCACACCGCAGCCGGCGACGGTGGTTGCTACGCCAAAGCCCGGCCCGTCAGTGGCGCTCGTATCGGCGCCCGAGGGAGTGTCGGTTCGGTCCGACTCCATCTGTGGTGTCGTTCCGTCCGGTCATTGCGTTGTCTCGTCGTGTTGCTAGGTTGTCTTGTCTACCGTGTCGTCCGGCTGCTCGGTGTCTGACTGTGCCGTTGACGTTCCTGTCTGAATTTTGGCTCCTTCCATCACAACGAGGCTATCACCGCTGAGATACACCCGCCCCCCAGCGACGGCGTCTAACCAATACCCGGCGATCCACGGTCCTTCGATCCCCTGTTTCCAGACGATCGATCCGTCGCTCGGTTTGAGTCCAGCGCCGCCAACGTACAGCAACTTCCCAACACGGGCCATGCCGTGGGCCGGGATCGGCTCTGCAGGGGGGTTTTCAGGAGGGATCGGCGGTTGAGGAATCGTCGCCCGCCACGCTTCGCTCCCATCGGTTCGGTTGAGAGCGATGACGTCGGTGTCTTCGCTCGTGGATACGTACAGTCGTTCCATGTCTACTGTACCGATATCCACTCTAACGTCCCCGCCGTAGGACGTTTTCCACCGTTCGTCCCCTGACGCCGCATCGAGCGCGATGATCGTCGCTCCCGGTTCGGTGTTCTCGTTCACGAAGAGGGTGCCATCCGAAATCATCGCTACCGAGAGGTCTTTCACGCGGGGGAGTGCCTCCCAGACAATGTCGCCGGTAGCCGCGTTGTAGGCGGTGACGCCGTTGTCTGGCGCAACGAACACCGATTCATCGGTGACGACCGGCGGGGAACTGTCCTCTGATTCCACCGCTATGGGCTGGCGCCAGCGCACAGATCCATCGTTTGCATCGAGTGCGTACACGAATCGGCCCTCGCCACTGTCGAAATCCGGTCCACACACGAAAAGCGACCCGTCGACCGCTGTCACTGTGGAAAACATACCAGCTACCGGTGCGTCACGCCGCCACAGTTTGTCGCCGGTTTCCGCATCGACTGCGACCACCGCCGTATGCTCTGTGCGGTATATGTTCTCCGAATCGTAGGCACCGATACGAACTGGTGCGTACACGACCCCATCCATCACTGTAGCACTCTCGATGGCTGCTGCTGGAGTATCGGAGAATTCCCTGTCGGGGATTTCGGCCCTGAACTCCCACAGCTCCGTTCCGTCCGCTGCATCGAGTGCGCTCAGCGAACTATCTGTGACGTACACCATCCCGTCGACGACCGCTTTGACGCTCATATCACTATGGTATCCCCCGCTCCAGCCTTCCCACGCGATAGAAACGCTCCCGGTCGGCCCGACGCCGTCCGTACTGAAGGCGGTAGACGCCGCGTTTCCACGGGGATGGTTCCAGTGCTCCTCGCCTGTCGGCTCCGGTTGTGCCTGTATCGGGTCACTCGCACCGAGTGCCACGCCGGCACCAACGACAGCGGCAGCTGCTCCAGAAAGAAACGATCGTCGACCGATTAATGATTTTTGAGATTTCATCTATATGATTGGATTAGTGGTGTCTGGAATATGTTTTCTGGCCGTACCATTGCCGTCTAATCCCTCCAATCGCATCACTCGCGGGGACGGGGAACACGTCAATCTACAGTCGACCGTGAATCGTCTGAAAAACGAGTCCGCTCTCCCCGATTTGAACCGCGTCAGACGGTCACTCACTCC
>NZ_RRCH01000019.1 GCF_003862495.1 Halocatena pleomorpha
GGGGGGGTACTCGCCCAGAAGCACGACGTGACGCTAGTCGGCCGGGAGCCACACATGGCAGCGATACGCGACGGCGGCTTGGTCGTGGACGGGGAAATAGAAGCCACCGTAACACCGGAAGCTCGAACGAGCGTGCCTGCGAGCGCGGCCGTCGATCTCGCTATCGTTACCGTCAAATCGTTCGACACGACGACAGCAGCACGAGCACTCACAGCGTGTGAACCACGCGCCGTGTTGTCGCTCCAGAACGGACTCAGCAACGAATCGGTTCTGTCGGAACATCTCGACGGCGTTCTCGCCGGGACGTGTACGTACGGAGCAACGCGTGAACCCGGCCGTGTACGGTGTACTGGTGTGGGGAAGATCGTGCTCGGGGCACCCGCTGGCGGGCGGTCGGAGTGTGCTGAACGGGTTGTCGGTGCGTTCGAAGCGGTCGGACTCGTGGCGACCGCGGCTACTGACATGCCCCGACGGCTCTGGGAGAAACTCGCCGTCAATGCGGGGATCAACGCGACGACCGCGCTCGCGCGCGTCAAAAACGGGGCGTTGGATGACGGCCCAGCGGCCGAGATCGCCAAAGCAGCCGCGAAGGAGACGGTTCACGCCGCCCGGCAGGAAGGAGTCGACCTCGTCGAAACGGAGGCTGTCGACGCCGTTGGGCGCGTTGTTGACGCGACAGCCGATAACACGTCCTCGATGTTTCAGGACGTGCGCTCGGAGCGGCCGACAGAGATCGACGCTATCAATGGATACGTCGCGCAGTACGACGACACACCAGTGAACACGACACTCGCTGGACTACTCCGAGCGTGGGAACACGAACGAGATTTGCGACGGTGATCGGATTAGAACGGAGCCTGTGGGCCTTCGTCGCTGTCGTCCTCGCGGGTCATTTCACCAGGGAACGACGGTGAGGTCGAATGACCGCCACCACCGCCACCCATACCGGTTTCGGCGTTGACCGTCGTGATTTCTGGGATCTCCGAAACCATCCGGCTTTTGATCGCTTGGATCGTCATCGGGGAGATGCCACAGCCACTACACGCGCCACCGAGCGCGACGGTCACCTCACCCGCTTCGGCGTCGAGGTGCTGAATCGCTGCGCTTCCACCGTGCATCTGGATCTGCGGGAAGTTTCGGCGCAGGAAGTTTGTCACTTCCTCTCGGAGTTCGTCGTCCGACCGTTGTGTTTCCGTGCTCATGGAAGGCGATAGCGCCTGAACACGCTTAGGGCTTTCCACGCCGTTTCATTTTTCGTGTCGGTTTTCCGCTGTCTCAAGATCGAACACGGCCGCTAACTCCCGGCGGAGTTCCGTGACGTACCGATCGAGAACGCGGGTGAGTTTCTCGTCAGATACGACGACGCCGCTCACTCGCTCGGTCGGGTTCTCGGGTAGATCAATGGTGAATCCGTCGTCGTAGAACGGTTCAGACTCGTTGAGCACCTGCTGATCGATGGCGTGGATCAGCTGTGAGTCATACGCCTCGTTCATTGTCTCGAACGCGCGCTTGTACGCTTCCTGTAGCTCCGGAAAGTAATGGACGTACTTGTCCTCAAACCGCTCGGGATCGAATTCGGTCATGTATGATCATCGCTCGAAACCGGTAAAAATCGGGCGATCCGTTCGGATGAATCGTATGTTGATATACCGAACTGGACTCTACTGCTCCGGTCGTCGCCGCCGAGTCAAATCTGCAGGCAAGGAGCAATGGACCACCTCGATCCTCGAACCAGTCGGTCATCGATAGCGGTGTACGAACCGTCGATCAGCGAAAAAGTCCATCGGAACAGTGAGGTATGAATACAATCCTACATAAACGAAAAGATAGTACAATATTTTATGTCCACACCCATAGAGTTGTTGACACGTGGCGTGGCGTCGTCTCTTGATCGAGACGCACGGCGGACAGCCATCATAATGTTTTCGACAAGTTAGAGAAGAGTGAAGTATATTTCTCTGCCACAACCCCGAAACAGGAAGTCGGAGAGACACACAGTTCCGTGATCGAATATTCGCGATGGTGACTGACGCTAAGAAATGAACACTTATTCGTATTGAGGACGTTACGGTGACTAGAATGAACGATCAAGGGGATGGGACCGCGTCTGATGATAAAGAATCAGACCAGTCACATACCACCAGTAAAGTCGGCCGCGTTCTGGTCGAGTACGACCTGGACGGTCTCGGACAGACAATGGAGGCGCGATGGACGGGCGACAGCGAGGAGCGATACAGCCTCCGCGAGCTCGCAGACTGGTTGAACAAACACCTCCTCGAAGTAGCGATGACGAGAGCCGGTCGTCAACCGATTGATGGCGAGGTAGACAACGTGTATCGACTGCTCACGGGTGATGATGTCAGCAGTGGTGTCCGGACACAAGCTCGGAACGATCTGAAACGTGATGGAGTATCGATTGATAAACTCGAACGGGATTTCGTCTCCCACCAGGCAGTTCACACGTATCTCACGAAATACCGGGGCGCGCGCCACTCGGCACCGGCAACTGACGACAATGACCGGATCGAAAGCGTTACACAGGCGATTCAGCGCCTCTCCCACCGAACCCTTCGTGTTACCGAGGATAATCTCTCGACGCTCGAAAACACCGACCGCCTTGAGATTGGTGACTTCGATGTTCTCGTTGATGTGACTGTTACCTGCCAAGACTGTGGGACAAGATACGGCGTCGTAGAACTCCTTGAACGGGGTCACTGTGACTGTGTGTCAGCGGATGATAATACTGTTGAATCGCTCGATTGAGCTCGCCGTTACGAAATTACATCTGTAACCCCGAGACAGGCGTTCTCGTTATCTATGAGTCTGAGGAGTTAAATAGGTGGCTCCCTGAAAGATGCGTATATGGGAGCATCGCAGATTGGAACGGAAAAGATGCAACTCTCCGTAGAGAACATCGGCGGTATCGACAGTACGACCGTCGAGTTCACACCGGGAGTCACTGCACTCGCCGGTCGAAACGCAACTAATCGTACATCGTTGTTGCAAGCAATCATGGCTGCCTTCGGGAGTGATCGCGTCTCGTTGAAGGGTGACGCCACCGAAGGAGCGGTCGAGATGACGATCGGTGATGAAACGTACAATCGAACGTTAGAGCGCCACAACGGAACGATCATCACCGGTGGAAACCCGTATCTCGATGACACAGAGTTAGCGGATCTGTTCGCGTTTTTGTTGGAATCGAACGAAGCCAGACAAGCAGTCGCTCGGAGTGAGGATCTTCGAGAACTTATCATGCGGCCTGTGGACACCGAGGCGATTCAGGCCGAGATCAAGCAACTCGAAGCCGAGCAGCGCGAGATCGAAACCGAACTGTCCGACCTCGACACGCTCGCGGATCAGCTCGTCGAATTGGAAGATCGTCGAACGACGCTCACCCAGCAGATCTCGGAGAAACAGAACGCTCTCGAAGTGAAAGAGGAAGAGCTAGCGGAAGCCGACGCGGACGTTGAAGATAGCCGGGCAGACAAACGCGAGCTGGAGGCGGCACTCGATGAGCTTCACGACGCGCGGGCGTCCCTGGACGATACCCGGTTCGAACTGAGCACGCAGCGCGAAAGCCTCGAAGCTCTTCAAGAGGAACGATCGGAGCTTCAAACACAACTCGATGAACTTCCGGGAACGCCGGTCGGGGACATCGAGGAGATCGAAACGGAAATCGGACGGCTGCGTGATCGTCTACGATCGATCGATTCAACGGTCAACGAGCTACAGACGATCATCCAGTTCAACGAAGAGATGCTCGATGGGACGAGCCGGGAGATCGTTGATTCGCTTCGGGGTGAACGTGACACGGAGGCAGAGACCCTAACCGATCAGTTGGTTTCTGACACCGAGAACGTTGTCTGTTGGACATGTGGGAGCGAAGTCCCGAAATCAGAGATCGAGGAGACGCTCGATCAACTCCAACAGTTCCGTTCGGAACGGTTCGAAGAACGAAACTCGCTCCGAGCCGAGATCGACCAGCTACAGGAAGAGAAAAACACGCTCGAAGAGCACCAGCGCGAACGCGACCGGCTCGAACGACGGACCGAACAGATCGACTCCGAACTCGAACGCCGCGAGACCAGAATCGAAGAGTTGCAATCGGAGCGTGATGAACTGGAATCGGAGATCGAGCAGCTAGAGGACGACGTCGAAGATCTCCAAGAAGAGGATTACAGTGAGATCCTCGATCTCCATAAGGAGGCGAACCAACTCGAATTCGAGTTGGGCCGAATACAGAACCAGCGCGAATCCGTCGAATCCGAGATCGACGACATCGAAACGCGGGTCGAACAGCGCGATGAACTCAAACAGCGGCAGGAGACAGTACAGGACGAACTCGCTGATCTCCGAACGCGCATCCAGCAGATCGAAAAACAGGCGATCGAACAGTTCAACGACCACATGGAAACCGTGTTGGACCTGCTCGAATACGCCAACCTCGAACGCATCTGGATCGAACGCACTGAACACGAAGTCACTAGAGGACGGCGAACCGTCTCCGAGCGGACGTTTGATCTCCACGTCATCCGAAGCACCGATTCGGGAACCGCCTACGAAGACACCGTCGATCACCTCTCAGAAAGTGAGCGAGAGGTAACAGGGCTTGTGTTCGCCCTCGCAGGCTATCTCGTCCACGAAGTCCACGAGTCGGTCCCGATCATGCTGTTGGATTCGCTCGAAGCGATCGACTCCGATCGCATCGCCGCACTCATCGAGTACGTCGCTGACTACGCCGGGTTCCTCGTCGTTGCGCTGCTCCCCGAAGACGCGGCTGCTGTCGACGAGGAGTATCAGCGCGTGACCGAGATCTAACGAATGACGATAGAAGTAATCGTACATTTCTAAACGGTCGAGTGTCGTCATGACCGGTTCCTAACGTTTGGGGCGCGATCGAAGGGATCGGAAAAAGGACAGCTTATACGTCGTGGCGAAGGTGGCGTTGGTATGGTGACGGAGAACCTGTGGGGTCGTCGACCGTGAGCCGGACGCGACGGGAGATGCTCGCGGCAGCGGTGGGGATCACTGGCGGCGTGCTCTCCAGCGGCTGTCTTTCGATCGCGGGTGTCAAACAGTCGGAGCCACTGGGCTTCGCCGCTCGGAAAGGGCGAGTCAGACGAGCGGACGCGACCCACGTTGTCGAGTCCGTGGCCGATCTTCGGTCGGCGCTCTCGACGCCGGACGCGACGGTTTGGCTACCGAGCGGAACCGAGCTCCGTTTGGACGATTCGGTGTCGATGCCGATTTCGATCGCAGCGAACGTCACGCTCGCCAGCGACCGCGGGATCAACGGACCGGGGGCACGGATCACAGTGCCGACGACTGTATCGACCGTCTTTCGGTCACCCGGGACAGGAATTAGGGTGACAGGACTGCGGGTAGTCGGTCCCGAAACGGGATATTTCGATCCACGATCGAAGCCACAGCCGGCGTCGTCGTATTACGCGCGTGCGTTCGAATTCACTGGCGATGACATCGAGATCGACCACTGCGAGCTAGCGGGGTGGACACACGCCACTGTCAGCCTCGGCGCAGGGGACGCGCCGACCGGCTCACACGTCCACCACAACGCGATCCATCACAACCAGATGGAGACGCTCGGCTACGGACTCGACCTCCGCAACGGCACCCATCTGATCGAATGGAACTACTTCGATCACAACCGACATGCCGTGGCTGCGTTCGGACACCGTGAGAACGGGTACGAAGCCCGGTTCAACGTGGTCGGTCCTCACGCCGTCAGGCACACCTTCGACATGCACCGACTCAGCGAGAATCTCGATAACTACACCGGACTGTTGGCGGGGGAGTATTTGCGCGTTCACCACACGGTGTTCGAGACGACGAACGCGGCAGCGGTCGTACTCCGAGGGAGATCGAGCGCCGACTCGTGGGTCCGAAACAACTGGTTCGAAGCAGTACCGCTACTCGAACGCCACGGACGCGAGTCGATCGTTCAGCAGAGCCGGGGCGACAGGCGGTTTCAGGTGGAAAACAACGACTTCGGCCCACGAGCAACCGGCCGCGGGCGGGAGTGGCTCCGAGAACACGCGGCCGATCACAAAACGAAACCGTTCTCCGAACCGTTGACGGTGTAGCCGTCGCAGTGTCACTGCACAGCCCGACCCGAATCAGAGATAGCCCAGTTGCTGGAGTTGCTCCTGAACCGATTCGTCGAACGCGAGATCTTGTGCGTCGGCCGCGGCCTGCTGTTTGTACGCCAGTAGTTCCTCCTCGAACAGCGCCGTTGCTCGTTGAGTTGGCGCTGCGTCGTCAGCGAGCTGTCGCTGCCACGACGGACGATCCGGATCGAGTTCGTACTCACAACACTCCTCTAGCGAATTCCATTGGAGTTTCGTGTCCTCGTGATACACACACCGGATCATCCGGTTCCAGTGGGCGTACTCGTCGTCAGTGAATTCCCGGTCCCACGTCGGATTCGTTCCGAGGAGCCCGATCGTTTCGGCGGGGATCCACTCGGCCGTGCGGTCATCGTCGAAGGGATCGTCGTGAGCGAGATCGACAATGAGATCACCCAGTTCGAGATGAGAGAAGTACTCGGAGACGGTGTCGGGATAGCCAGCCGGTGGGTTAACGATCTCACAGGGCGTGTGCATGACACCCTCTGTCATGCTGCCCGTGTGATGAAAGAGCCCGTCATCGGCCTCGTATCCGAGGTTGTGACCGTGGTCGGAGACGATAACGAACGAGGTTTCACGGTCGGTAACGCGCTGGATGTCGTCGATCAGATCGGCCACCACCCGATCCAGATACTCGACGGCAGCGGCGTACAGCTGCCGGTAGTTGCGTGTGTACGCTTCTGTCGTCGATCCGTCCTTGTTCAACTCCCACTTGTCGAACTCGGTCGAACTCCAATCGTTTGGTACGGAGTGGAGGGACTGATCGAACTGGATCAGGTTCCGAAGCGGCGTGTGCGCGTCCATCAGATTCGCAAACAGAAACAACGGCGCTTCGTCCGCCTGAGCATGATTGCGTGCCGTGTGTGCGATGTTTTGCGCGCCGTCATCGACGACCTCCGGAACGGGGAGCTGTTTCACCGCCGGACCGATCTGCGACCAAACGCCGTTCGCGACACTTTTCAGCGGCCGATCGTGGCCGAAACAGGCTCGAAGAAAGTCGAGATACCGTTTGGTTGCGCTCGACTCGTCTGTTTTCGAGAGGTACTCCGTGACCGCCAGCCCCTCCGTGAATAGACTTTCGTGGATGTGTGACCCGATGGAGAAGTCCGAAAACGCATCGAAGTGAGAATCGAACCCGAACGCGCGGTTCATATAGGAGTTCGCGCTCAATCCGACCGTCCGGTACTCCGGCAGATCACCGAGGAACGTCTCCTCACGGGGGATCATTGAGAAGTCAAACGACGAATCGAAGCTTTCGGCGTGAACGCCGTGCGTGTGAGGTAGCTGTCCCGTGAAGATGCTCGTATGACTCGGCACGCTCCACGAGCTCGCGGCACGAGCCTGCTCGAAAGAGGTCCCCGACGCCGCACGGAGCCGGGTCGCATACTCGTCGAACACGTCCTTCCGAACCGTGTCGAGAACGATGAGTACAACGTTGCGCATACGAGTCACCCCACTACCCAATCCCGTCGAGACTGATCAGTTTGGGATTGCTTCTCTAGCACGTCAAACCTGTCCATGGAAGATGTGCAAGGGATGAGATTACTTAGTAGTAAGCGTACGGTCGATACCCGCGAGCGCCCATTCGTATCGTGCTATACGATGTATCAATCAATAAGTTGAGATTTAGATCAGTCGCGTATGAACGAGACAACAAACACAGATATTCCACCGTATCAATTCCTGCATAAACAGTTCCGTACTGAGATATCGTACCACACTATTTTTAGTTACCAAATACATAGTATAAATGAATGGATAGTCAGGATGATAGTGACGATCGTCGTATCGGACGCCGAACGTTTCTGCAAGGAACGACCTTGGTGGCCGCCGTCAGCGGGTTCGCGTCAGTGCTCAGCGATAGCGGGGTCGCAGTGCCTGTCGACACCGTACAACCCACGGATCGGTCGGTGTTCACGGCTGACACAGAACGCACAGACGCGGTGTTTCCCCAATCGGTAGCGAGTGGCGGGCCGACACCCGAGGGAGTGCTGCTGTGGACGCGGATCGCGCCCGAGGAGTATCAGGGTGGGCCGGTCGCCGTTGAGGTCGGATGGGACGACTCCTTTTCCGAGCCGGTCCATCGAGGCGTCGTGGAGTCGCCGGCGATCATGGCCGACCACGACCACACGATAACGGTTGATCTCGACGGCAAACTGTCGCCCGACACCGAGTACGCCTACCGGTTCATCTACAATGGAACGGCCAGTCGAACCGGGCGGTGTCAAACGCTGCCCGATCCCAACGCAACGATCGACAGCATGCGATTGGCAGTGTTGACGTGTCAGGATTACCAGAACGGATACTACGGGGCGTACAGCCACGTTGCCGAGGAGAACGTGGATTTCTTACTCCATCTCGGAGATTTCATCTACGAATCTGCCGACAACCAGTACAGAGCGCCGATAAGCGAGGAATACCCGGATCGGAATCTCGAACTGCCAAGTGGTCACGATCTCGCCCACACGCTTGCAGATTACCGGTATCTGTACAACACGTACCGCTCCGATCCGCACCTCCAGCGCGCACTCGAACGCCACACGCTGATCGCTGGGTGGGACGACCACGAGGTAGCGGACAACCGGTACTGGGATTACGACACCGACAGCCCTCGACTTCCGTCCCATCCTGAGGGTGATGATCCCGACGCAGCGACGCGGATCACCGCCGCAGCCATCAAAGCGTGGGTTGAGCAGTTCCCTGCCCGGATCGACTACGAACCGGCCGAGGTGGGAGCGCCGGGCGACCTTCACGAACGGTTCCGACTCCAGAGACGATTCAGGTTCGGTGATCTCACGACGCTTGTCCTCACTGATGAGCGACTGTTTCGTGATCCACCGCCAGCGTTTGCCAACGGGGACAAACCGGATCGAACGATGCTCGGAACCGACCAGCGACAGTGGTTTTTGGACGCGATCGACGACGCCGAGACGCAATGGACGGTGTGGGGAAATGAGGTGCTGACGATGCCCCTCGAAATGGGAACAGGAGCGATCGGTTCCTACCTCAACCGAGACGCGTGGGATGGGTACCGGGACGAATACCGGACGATCATGCGCCATCTCGCCCGGAATGGCACGTCGAATTTCATCACGCTGACTGGCGATCTCCACACTGCGATGGCCGGCTACCAACGAACGGGATACGACCCGTTCAGTGACGACGAGCGGGTTGGCGTCGAGTTCATGACGCCTGCTGTCACGAGTGTGAATCTGTCAGAAATCGTGCTTGGGATCGACGATATCGATCCGTTCGATGTGACGGAGCAGGCGGTTACCACTCTCAACCCCCACATCGAATTTTTCGACAGCAGCATTTGGGGCTATTCGATCGTGGAATTCACTGGAGACGCGTGTACGTACACGGTGTACAGCGTCGATAAGAGCGTCAAAGAATCACCTCGCAAACAACGACACGAAACGCTCCGCGTTCCGGCAGGAACGACCGAAATCGAGTCGGTTGAGCGCTAACTGTCGAGTTGGTCACTGACGATCCGATCGGCGTGTTTGATGAACGCCGCTTGCTGTCCGATGGGGATCGTCGCTCCGGCTGCGACATCGTGCCCACCGCCGTCACCGCCGACGGCGCTGCTAGCGCGTTGCATAACGACCGAGAGATCGAGTCCTCGGTCAACGAGCGCGTGGCTCCCGCGAGCGGACACTTTCGTCTCCGTCTCGCTTTTCTCGGCAAACGCGACGATCGGCCGGCCACGGTCGACGTTCTCGGCACCGAGCGCCATTCCCGCAACGATTCCCACAATGGTCTCGCGGATCCGCGTCCCGGCGTCGAACCATTGGATGTGAGTCTCAGTAGTGACCCCCTCCGTTTTCACCAACTGCAACCCCTCCGAGATGTTCCGGCGGTGGGTCTCTAACAGCGTGCGTGCCCGGTCAAGCGCTGCGTCACGGTTGCCGAGACAGACGGCAAGCCCGACATCAGCCCGATCGTATCGCGCCGTCGCGTTGAGTAGCGTTGAAAACTCACTGGCGTCGCGGAGTTCGGTGCCAGCGGGTTCGGCCACCAACGTGTACGTCGTGGCGACGAGATCCTCGATCGAGTCCGGTCCGACACCCCGCTTGAGTGCGCACTCGACGAGCGCACTCACCACGGTTTGGCGCTCCTCGCCCGACAGATCGACCCACGTTCGCCACTCACCGTCCTGTTTCAGGTCGATCGCTAATCCCGAGAGCAACTCGACGCTCCCGCGCTGATCGTTGGTGATACCAGGAATATACACCGCGTTCGAGTATTCGAGCAGTTTGGGCAGCGGTCGGGTCTGTCGGCCGTACAGCGCGAGATCGGACTGTTCCTCCAGCACCCCCGCCTCGATCCCCTCTGCAACGATCGCGCGGTTCGCCCCGGTGAGTTCGCCGTCAGTGTCCTGCATATCTCCAACCGCGCCGACGACCGCGAGCGCAGCGAGATCCCGGTTGTCGGTGTCGTTGGTTTCGAGTGCCCGCGCGAGCGTGTAGCTCGCGCCCGCACCCGAGAGTTCGCTCGCCCCGTCGATCCCCACTAACAGCGGGTTCAAATGGTACTCGGTCTCGGCGTCCGCCGGTTGGTGGTGGTCTGCGATCACCGGCGTGAATGTGTTCTTGTGCTCCGTAATGAGATCGAGCTGCCCGCTGCCGAAATCGGTGAATAACACCGTGTCGTGACCGGTTGCCGCGATCGCGGTGATCGCATCGGCGTCGAGTTGGTTTTCGAACGCCGTTTCGAAGGGGATTCCCGCCCGTTCGAGGGCACGCGCAGCGATCGCCGCGCTGGTGAGTCCATCAGCGTCGATGTGAGAAACGAGCAACACCTCCGAGGCGTCACGCAGCCGCGTTGCACACGCGAGCGCGCGGTCTTCGAGTTCCGGGACGGGTACGGGTAGATCGGCCGTGGTTGTCATACCACTGTCTCCCACGGTGTTCCCTGATAAAGCACTGCACGAGGATGCTCGTCCGGACGGAGTGCAGACGCGCGATGGCTCATACGCGTTCGCTCAGCCGGTCGACGACAGTTCTGGCAAGCGCTTCGAAGTCGGCACGGTCGGAAACGACATCGACATCGATTCCGGCGTTCTCGGCGGTCCGTTGGGTCGGCGGGCCGATCGCGCCGATGACCGCATCACCAAGTCCATCGATCGCCGTCTCTCGCAACCCCCGCTCGCTCGCAGCGTCGAGGAAGTGGTCGACGGTGAGCGATGAGGTGAACAACACGGCGTCGATCTCGCCGGTCGCAGCCAACTCGGTCGAGACGCCCGCTCGTGGCGGTCTGGTGAGCCGGTACAGTACCGTTTCATGGACGTACGCACCGGCGTCTTCGAGTCCGTCGGTGAGCACCGGGGAACCGTGATCGCTTCTGGCTACGTCGACGCGCGCGCCATCGACACGGTCCGAAAGCGCAGCGACCAGCCCAGACGACGTGAACTGATCGGGAATGATATCGACCGAGTAGCCGTATGCACGGAGGCTGTCGGCGGTGCTCGATCCGATTGCACAGACGGCCCCCGGCGGCGTCCAGCCGGCGTGGGCAGCGAGTTCGACCCCGGTTTTGCTCGTGAGCACCGTATAATCGGCGTCCGATCGCGGAATCGCGTCGGTCGGCTCGACAGCGAGCATCGGATCGGGAACCGGCTCGGTTCCCAGTTCCTCCAACAGCTCGACAGCCTGCGTCAGACGGGCGTCGTCCGGACGGAACACCCCTACTGAGACCGTCATCGATCATCACCGCTAGACTGTCGGTCGGTCGAATCGTTTCGCAGGAATTCACGCACCTGTTGTCGCGTGCCAGCGACTGTTCCGATGACTGTGATCGCTGGTGGTTCGATCCCGTCCTGATCACGCACGTCGACAGCGGTTTCGAGCGTACCACACGCGATCCGTTGGGTCGGCCACGTGGCACGCTCAACGAGTGCAATCGGCGTATCCGGGTCCATTCCCGCTTCGAGCAGCGCGTCGGTGTACTCCGGAAGCTTGCCAACGCCCATCAACACGACAATCGTTCCGTCGGTAGCAGCGAGCGCTTCCCAGTTGACCGCCGAATCGTCTTTGGTCGGGTCCTCGTGACCGGTCACGAACGAGACCGACGAGGCGTGATCGCGGTGGGTGAGCGGCACGCCAGCCACGCCCGGTCCAGCGACGGCGGAGCTGACACCCGGTACCACCTCGAACGGAACGCTGTGCGACGCGAGATACGTCGCTTCTTCACCGCCGCGTCCGAACACGAACGGATCGCCGCCTTTGAGCCGCACAACTGTCTTGCCCGCTCGGGCGAGTTCGACCATCCGCTGGTTCGTGTACGCTTGGGTGGTGCGATCGCCGCCAGCGCGCTTTCCGACATCTTCACACGCCTCCGCCGGGAGCTGATCGAGGATTTTCGGTCCGGGAAGCTTGTCGTGGAGGATCACGTCCGCTGATTCGACGAGGCGCCTGGCCTTGACGGTCATGAGATCGGGATCGCCCGGGCCGCTCCCGACGAGATACACCCGACCGACCGAGTCGTCCGGATCGGACTCTGTGGGGAGATCAGTGGTCATCATTCCTGTCGAGATGGAGACGGTGATGGTTCCTCTGTGGCCTGTTCGATGAGTTGTGCAGCACCGCACTCACGGAGATCGGCCGCAAACTCCCGTGCAGCCGACGGGTGGTTCTCAACCGGCAGATCTCGCGTTTCCGCGATCTCTTCGGTGCCGTCGCGGCTGAGAACACGAACCACGGTGTTGACGTACTCGCCCCGAAGCCGAGCGTACACGCCGATCGGAGCGACACAGCCACCACCGAGTTCCGCGAGAATCGACCGTTCGACAGTCGATGTGATCCGCGTTTGAGCGTGATCGAGTGTGTCGTGGATCGTCTCGGCGTTCTCTTCAAGGGCGGTGACAGCGATCACCCCTTGGGCTGGTGCCGGGACGAACTCCACTGGTGACAACTGCTGATAGTCGATATGGTGGGCAATACCGGATCGTTGGAGTCCGGCCTCCGCGAGTACGATCGCGTCGTACTCGGTGTCTACCTCGCGTTCGAGCGCGCGGCGCTCGATCGGTGACAACGACTCGAACCACTCCTGTGCGTCATCACCGTCATCACCACCGTTTTCGTTCTCGTCTGCGTCGAGTCGGTGCTCGTGTTCGCGCTGGAGCGCGGGAGCGAGCAGTTTTTCAACGCGCGTGTCGACGTTGCCGCGGAGCGGCGTCACCGTCAGATCGGGACGGTCAGCCAACAGTTGGGCCGTTCGCCGGAGGCTCGACGTGCCGACGACCGCTCCGGACGGAAGTTCCGAAAGCGTTCGGTTATTGGGCGTGAGAAGCACGTCGTTCGGCAGTGCACGCTCGGGCAGCCCAGCGACGACAAGCTCCTCGGGAACCTCCGTCGGCATGTCCTTCATCGAATGGACGGCGCCGTCGAGTTCACCGGCCATCACCTTTTCATCGAGGCTGCGGACGAACGCACCCGTTTGTCCCAGCCGATGAATCAGTTCGTCTCGGATCTGATCCCCCCTCGTCTCAACTTCGACGAGTTCGACCGACCGCCGACGGGTTTCGAGCGCGGATTTCACCGCATTCGCCTGCCGGCGCGCGAGCGACGACCCCCGCGTCGCTAACCGGACCGTGCGTGTGCTCATTGTATACCTACATTCCGATTCCGGGCGTGAAAAGGAGTTCTATCTTTAAACAGCGAGAGAATCCCGCCGTTCACGGCGGGGAGGATGTCACGCTGGATGATATTGGATTCAGTCGTCACTCGAAGAATGCTTTGTACGCTTCGAGGGTGTCTTCGATGTCCGCCTCGGTGTGTGCGTAGCTAACGAACTGGCTTTCGAACTGGTTCGGGGTGAGGAAGACGCCTTGCTCTTTCATCGCCGGCCAGAACAGCCGTTCCCACCGATCGGTCTCGCCACGGCGCACGTCCGCGCCGTTTTTAGGACACTCCGAGAAGCGGGGACACGCCCGATCCTGTTGGCAGCCGTCTACGCACTCTCCACCTTGAACCGGGGAGTCTGCCCGCGTGAAGACGGTTTTGAACATGCTGTCGGTACCGACGACGGTGTACTCCGGGGCGCGGTCGGCAAGGATGTCCCGGATGCCACCCCGGAGTTGTCGACCCAGCGCGTTCACGTGGTCGTACACGTCGTTTTCGGCCACGAATTCGAGGGTCGCTAGTCCTGCGGCCATCGTGACGGGGTGGCCCGAGAACGTGCCGGACTGGAACACGTCGCCAGACGGCGTGAACTGCTCGATGATCTCGGTGCGGCCGCCGATCGCGCCGACCGGGAATCCCCCGCCGACGATCTTGCCGAACGTCGTGATGTCGGGCAATACGCCGAGTTTTCCCTGTGCACACTGAAGCCCGCCTACACGAAAGCCGGTGATGACCTCATCGAAGATGAGCAACGCGCCGATCTCATCGCACAGTTCCCGCACCGTTTGGTGGTAGTCGTCGGTCGGTGCGACGATGCCGGTGTTGCCGAGCATCGGCTCCGTGATGACGGCTGCAACGTCGTCGCCGTGCTCTGAGAGCACTGCACGGAGTCGGTCCTCGTCGTTGAACGGAACGGGTAACGTGTGCTTGGTGAACGACTCGGGGATCCCCGGCGTCGAGGGGGTCGGATCCTCGGCGTCGCCCGCCACCAGCGTTGAGGGCTGTGCGCCGTGGTAGCCGCCCGAAATGACGACGATCTTGTCTCGGCCCGTGTAGCCCCGCGCCAACCGGATCGCTGACACGGTCGCCTCGGTCCCGCTGTTGACGAACCGAACCATCTCGACGCTGGGTACGTTCCGGGTGACGAATTCCGCCAACTCGATTTCGATCTCGGTCGGTGCGCCGTACATCGGACCCTCGCTCGCCGTCGACTGGATCGCTGCCTGCACGGGTTCGGGCAAGGAGTGGCCGAGCAACAACGGCCCATACCCCATCACGTAGTCAACGTACCGGTTGCCGTCCGCGTCGATAACGTGGGCACCGTCGCCGCGCTGGACGAAAAACGGGTAGGGCTGGATCGCACGCACTGAGGAGTTCACGCCTCCCGGAATCACCGAGAGGGCGCGGTCGTACAGCGTCCGAGAACGCTCGTGGTTCATAACCGGGCATTCGCCCGGTTTCCTCAAAGGTGTTACCACCCTGGTTCTACCAGGCGGGTAGTGGGAGATGTATGGATTCCCAGCCTCTGGAGGGTGGGAATACGCCAGTTCCGACTCGTGAAAGCCGCCACTTCAGGACACGACCGAGTAGTCCGTGAAACTGCTACAGCGTTCAGCCAGAACAGCAGCGATCGGTGGCTGCTCAGTTGGAACATCCTTATACATTCTCTCGGTTGACCTAGATCAGATAGTCGATTATGTATATATTCTTAGGAATGATACTATATATCATATATAATTCCTGTGTCATTAGTACATGTTATCGAATAATTACTCATTACCAGTAGTAATTCACAGTGTAGTCAGATTGACTTGCTTCGTTTTTGCTTGGGTTAGATGTCTTTACTAGATAGCTACCGAAACCACACACTATCAGTACATATTTTCCCGAGGTGCTGAGATACCATTACATTTACTTGTTCTGTTATTCTATATCAGACTATGTTCGAAGATTGGAAAGGGAAGATTATATTTGGGGTGGAATCTATAATTCTTGTATTGTTATTTGGGACTGTATTTAATTATATTCTACAGCCATTTTTAGCAAGTATTCATCCAATATTTACTCCTCAGCATGTTCCGATTGAAAATAGATCTTTCCGGGGGCCAGACACTCCTGCTGGAGCAGCAGGGTATCTACTAGCTGGAATATGCTTTTATATTTATTCTACTATAAAATATAAAATATATGACTACATTTCCAGTATTAGAAGATGATCTTATGCATCAGATATTTGTATTATACAATGCATTTTTGCGGTGGTTTGAACGAATGTTCACCTAATTCGATTGTGCGATTCGCTGCTCCATTCGATGCAGAAATATCTCTACATTTCCCGAACAAGAACGTTCTGTATTTCGTCTTTCTTAATTTTTTAATTGTCCGCCTAACTTCTTTTGGAGACCTACTTTTCTTGAGATAGCTAACGAACTTGAGACTGTATCCATTGTCTACGTAGTATCTGATATCATCAGTTGGAATCTCCTGTTTGCGGAGTTTCACAAGTTGCTCAGTGGTGGCTCCCGTTGCAACGGGATTTTGTGCCTTGTAGCCGTCGAGTGGGTTCCGGACGCTGCCCTCGATGGGTCGCTTGATACGGACGGGATACTTGCTGTTCGCGTTTTTGGAGATATGGATGATGTCATCGGCGGAGTAGCCCACATCCTTGAGTGTCTCGGCCTGTGAGACCGTGATTTTTGGGTGAGCCTCCTCACCGTGTTTGGCGAGGTAGGCGAGTTGATCGCCGGAGAACCCTCGACTCGTGAGCTTGTAGGCCACTTTGAGGTTAGCATTGGCTTTGGTGAGGGTATGGATATTCCCTTTTGAGACGCCGCTTTGGCTGAGTCCTTCGACCTTCCTAAGATCGACCCCTCGCTTAGCAAAGTCATCGATATCAGCGGTTATAAATCCATGTTTATTTACAAGCCGTTTTATTCGCTCTTCAGAGTATTTTGTTGTCAGTTCATTCAATCGGCTATCAGAGACACTATCGCTCCGTTTAAACCCTTCGTCGCCATTTTTGGCTGCTGTTCCGGCTTCGTCGCTGCCTTTTCCGAAGGCGCTCAGAACCAGGTGTTTGGCTTCAGTTGGAGCATTTTTGAGGAACGGTCCCGAGACGAGTTTAAACGCCTCATCGGCCGCTGTGGGGAACGCCTTTGCCCATTTTATAGGGGTCCGATAGAGATCCTTCGCATTTTCAAGTGCACCAAGCCCAGGAACGAGACCGACCGCTTCGATTATCATCCCCGCTGGATCGCCTTTCATCGCGGCTGAGACAAAGTCCCGTACGCCCGTTGCGACATCAAGTCCCGGAACGATCGTTCCGGTTATCCAGCCTCCGAGATACGATAGTGTTTCGGCCTGATCCATTGGAAACTTACTGCTGGGCATTGCGAGATCTCCCAACGCAACACCGAGGAAGAAATTCCAGGCCTGTTCTCCTGCCTGATAGATCGTCTGCAAGGGATGGGTCGCAGCATTGCGCAACTTCTGGTAGATATATCCCGGTGCTTTGTTTTTGAACCACTTGAGACTGCCAACAACGAAGTCCGTAATGGCCTCTCCAGCGTCATTGAGGGTCTCTTCGGGGTTATTAACGGCATGAGAAAGCCCATCCAAAAGTCCGCCCCCGTCGTCCTTGTCCGTACTCTTCTGTTTATCCGTTGTTTTTTTACTATGCTGTTGAGACTGTTGCGATTCAGTTGGCGGTGGGGAAGTCTGACCAGCATCACTATTCCCTCCGCCACTGTTCACAGGCGTTCCCGCGACATCGGTGCTGGCGTGCACCGTCATTCCGGGACGCAAAGAGCCGCCAGATTCGAGATTAGTGGTATCGACAACGATGCTGATACTGACTGGATCGCCGGGAGCAAGCCGCACCGCCTGCCCTTTCGTTTCCATCGCTCTCCCGGAAGTCCCGCGTGTGAACGAGACGGCGCCGCTGTCAGTGGCGAGCCAGACTGCCACCGGCTGGGTGCCCTGATTCGTGATCGTGAACACGTTGTTCACCGTCGTTTTCCCGCCAGGATTCACACCGCTGCCGGCCGCATCGGCCATCGAATTGAGCGACACCCGAAGCTTGCCGTTCTGGTAGGTGGCGTAAACACTGTTCTTGCTGTTCTGTGCTGGTTCAAGCGCGAGATAGCCTGACGCGTCACCGGCGACGTTGACGTTCGCCTGACGCGAGGACTGCAGCGAGGAGAATGCCCCCGTCGCGTAGATCGCGCTCGTGATCACCGCAATGGTGAGTACAATGATCGCGTACCGACGTAGTCGATGCATGGATGGATTGAGTGAGATGGGTGGTGTGTGGTGGTAGAGCCGCGTTCAGCCGGGGCAACGATCGGTGAAATGCTTACCGTTCTTCGCGCACGAAGAACCGCAACAGCCACACCGCAGGACCGTCCTGACCAACTGGTTGCAGCTCACCCGCTGTCTCTACCGACGGACTCGGGCCGAAGTTGGAGCGGTTAGGCGTGTCTTCGCCTTCGATTGTGTAGAGTCATCACGACGTCACTGGAACCGCCAGGAACGTCCGTCGTGCTGGTTGTCTCGGCGCCCAGACTCACAGCCGCGACCGCGATCATGCCAAATGATTCCGTATGAGTATACATGGGTTGTCTTGATTGGTAGTTGGAGTCTATATCTGATCCGTATCAGAGCGAGTTTCTATCCATTCCAACGTGATAGTAGTACTTTGTATTGGTGTGCTTGAAGATCTTCAAGCTCAGCTTGAAGCAGTTTTCATTTAGTTCATCACTGTTCAACAATAACTACGCACTAGCTAATTCCTATCTGATTGTGCGATACAGGGAGAATAGTGCTGACCAACTCAAACACTAGTTAAGTTGTCACCAAATTTAAAATACGATGAGAATGTGTTCGTTTGTCCACTGTAACCCAGATACGCCACCACAAGCACCCGCACAGTAAATCGTTTTGGCGTACTACTCAGAGTTGTTCAGCGATCGCTTCAGCGAAATAGGTGACGATCAGATCGGCACCGGCGCGTTTGATCGAGAGCAGCGACTCGTGTGCGACAGCGTCAAGATCGAGCCAGCCGTTCTCGGCAGCGGCGTGGAGCATGGCGTACTCGCCGCTGACGTTGTAGGCCGCCACGGGCTGGTCGAAGTTCTCGCGCACCGTGCTGACAATGTCAAGGTAAGAGAGCGCCGGCTTGATCATCAGCACGTCCGCACCCTGTTCAACGTCGCGGACGACTTCCCGAGTGGCCTCGCGCGCGTTGGCGGGATCCATCTGGTAATGGCGACGGTCGCCAAAGGCGGGTGCACCGTCGGCGGCGTCGCGGAACGGGCCGTAGAACGCGCTTTCGTATTTCGCCGCGTAGCTCATGATCGGCACGGATTCAAAGCCCGTCTCATCCAATGCCTCGCGGATCGCGCCAACCATGCCGTCGGTCATGCTGCTCGGGGCGACCATGTGAGCACCGGCCTCGGCGTGGGACACCGCGATCCGTGCGAGTCGGTCGAGCGTCGCGTCGTTATCAACTGTCAATTCAGGCGATTCACGGGCGTTCTCTTCGAGGATGCCACAGTGGCCGTGGTCGGTGTACTCACACATGCAGACATCAGTGATCACGGTGGCGTCGGTTTCACGGGTGATGTCCCGGACGGCGCGCTGAACGACGCCGTCTTCAGCCCACGCACGCGAGCCGTCGGCGTCTTTCGACGCCGGAATACCGAACAGGATGATCGTCTCGACGCCGGTGTCGAGCACCTCCTCGACGCGATCAACAGCCTGAGCGATGGGGACGCGCTCGTGGCCGGGCATCGACGGGATCGAAGCGCGCTCGTCCGTCGTCGCGTCGACGAAGACGGGCGCGATGAGATCGCTCGGAGAGAGAGAGGTCTCGCTGACGAGCTCTCGAATCCCGTCTCTGCGAAGACGGCGAGGACGACGCGGAAGTGAGTTCATACCAGGACCTTTTCGATCCAACTAAAAGCCAGTGTCGGCTTCGAACGATCATGGGCCTCGCGCTTAGGTGTAACCGAGGGCAGCAAGCCGTTCGTCGACCTGATCGTCGCTGACTGTCTGTGACACCGGCGGTTCGTACGCCGGATCGTACGTGTGCTCATCGGTTGCCGTCAATCTCATCCACGGAACACGTTTTAACACCGGCGCAGGGACCCACGGTGGATGACCGTAAATTCCCCACTCGCCCAGACAGTTCGCGTGATCAGCGGTGATGGCGACATCGGCGTCGAGATTGTCGAGCAACACGGCCACGTCTTCGAGAACGTATTCGAGGTTGTCTCGGTAGGCGCGCCAAATCTCCGTTCGTGAGACCACTCCGTCGCGGTAGAGATTCCAGACGTTCTTGCTACCGCCGGCGTCGACACCGATCTGATCGCTTTCGAACCCCTCTGACCAGTCCGCGTCGATAAACGGGCCGTGGGGTTGGAGATACCAGACGATCATTCGCTCGGCGTCGTCGGTTCGACGCCGCCAATGGTGGATTGCCGAATCAGTGACCGGGCGGGGCAACACCGTGCCCTCCGCGTCGGACCAGGAGTGTTTCCAAATCTCATCGAGTGCAGCCCAGTCCGCAGCGCGGACACAGTCGTCTCGGGTCCAGGCGTTGGCGGCGATCAGCATCGTTTCTGCCATCTCGTCGGCATACCGGGACTGGGTGTGGCGCTGTAGCCACTCGTAGGACGCACTAGCGGCGCTGTAGGTCGGAGTAACCGACGGAAGGCAGTCCCATTCCGGCGCGACCTCCGTCATGAGATCGTACCGACACGCATCGAGGATAACGAGCACTTCCCAATCGCGTTCCCAAACCGGGGTGCCGAAGTTCACCCGCTTGCCGAGCCGACGCCCGCCACCAACGAGAAACTCGATCGAAGAGCGCGTTGTCGCCCGGCGAATGCCGTGCTCGTTATACCGCTGTTTCGTGTTCCGAATCCAGTCGTTGAGGCTCATGACTACAAATGGCAGTTTGACATCCGCCGGTACCGCTCCTGTAGCTCACAGGGGTGTATTTATTTTACTACTACGTAAATAGCACACGTCGTATGAGTGTCTGAGCCGGACAGTGACACCGGCGAATTGATCAATAACCGACACTTCACAGTCCGGTCCTCACCGTGATGAGAGATGAGGGAGTCGATTCGAGAGCAGTCGACGTACGCCGACTGCAGCCTGCATCAAGCGCGTTCGGCGGGTGATCACGTGATACTGCTTCGGTGTGGGGTTGAACTTCGACTTATACCGGCAGAGACGGGGATTGTTGGCTCCTACCAGATCGTACCGAGTGATATTCCGATCTTTTGCGTCACACATGATTCGCCAATCGAGAATATCGTTGGCCGGAAGGGATCCATCGGTTTTCGCCCCGCCCTGCCACCGATAGATGGTGGTGTCGTGTTCAAGTGTGATCAGTCCACCAACGATGTCATCGGCCACTCGAACGGCGTACACCCGCATCATTCCGTCGGGCAACTGGTCGTACAGTTGCTGAACGAACCGAGGCGTGAGTGAATACGACTCGCCCTGTTCCGTGTGCCGGGTTCGAATTCGTTCGATGATCGGCTCAATGCCCGCTGTGCCGGCCTGACCGATCACAGGAGCGTCCCCGGTCACTGCGTCACCATCGCGGATCGTGCTTCGTGCGTCACGGCTGAAGCCCATCAGAATTTCCTCTTTGTCGGGACTGAGGTCCAGAACGTACGTATAGGAGGGAGAAACGTCGTACCCTCGCCAAATGAACGGCCGAGAATCATCGTACTGAACAACGGTTCGGATGTCGATATAATCCGGATCGACTTCGGTACTGATCCAATCTAGACACGATTCCACGAACCGTTTCTGACGGCGTTCTCTTTTCCTCTGTTTGAGCTTCTCGATGTTGAGAAACGCAGGACCGAGGGTGAACACTTCGAGTTCCGGCGGAGAAACCACCAGTCGAAACGGTCCCTTGGTCTGCTCAAACACCGGCAAGACGCCGATCGGCTCCTGACCCTTGAAGCCAACGAGAGTGTGAACCTGAGCGCCGACTTCTGTTGCCAGGAGATCGAGAACACCGTACCGGTGAAACGGCGTCGCTATCGGTGATTGATCAACATACCTGTTCCATTCATCCGCCCGATCATCCTCGAACACGTCGATCTCAATGGTCATAGTTCCGACTACCCGAAAACCCACGCAAACGATCGATCCATAAATCGATATCCCGGTGCCGGTGGCGGCAAGAACAGAATCCGTTTCGCCACCGCATTTGATACGTGATACGATGTTGACTCCTTATTTTTGAACTTCTGCAAATACAATTATTGTATTGATATTTAGAAAAGTCCGTGGCAAATACGGACGAATCAGTGTACGTTCTGCGTCTTTGACTCATCCCCGGCAGCTCTGCGTGCATATCTATTCATATCTGAACGCACCATATATTATAAAACCCTAGCTGTATATTGAATAAACTCCATGTATATCTATATATTACCAGACAGTCGTGGACACAGGGGATTATGGCACCACACCGACGGTGAGCAGCGTGCCGTACTCCCGATAGCGCTCGACCATTGCCTCGCGTGTGTCCCACTCTTCAGTCGGAAATTCACGTTCAGAAGGAATATCAATTTCTCTGTCGGGGATGGTGTCTTGTTCTGCGACGTGAAAGCCCGCGTCTCGAAACGCCGCACGGTACTCTTCACGGGACCACCGCGTCATCTCCACATCGATGAACTCCTGCCACTGGTGGGAGTGGACGTTCTCCTCATAGAAGTTCACCGCACAGTAGAAGGTGCCACCGGGTCGAAGGATACGCCGGATCTCCGAGAGGGTTCGGTGGGGATCGGCGGCGTAGTAGAACGCTTCCATTGACCATACGTGGTCAATGGAGTCGTCAGTGAAGGGGAGAGCGTTGAAATCGCCACCGACGTAGCCGATCGCCGGATCGTCGGTGTACGAACGGGCGTTGCCCACCATTTCGGGGGAGCCATCCAGGCCATAGGCGCGTGCCACCGCCCCCGTTTCGCGGAGTGCGCGCCCGGCGTAGCCACTGCCACAGCCGAGATCGAGCACCACGTCGCCCGACTCGACCGGCATCCGTGCGAGAGCGTGTTTCGCAGTGTGCCAGTGGCGTGCTTCCATCCCTTTATCGCGGCCATCCGCTGCCCACGCGTCGAATTCCTCTCGAACACCCATAGTACGAATTCGAACGCTGTGGACAAAACTCGTTCGACACAGGGTATTTCACCACAGGTGTGATATTGTCACTGATGCGCGCGCCTCGGTTCAAAGCCGCTGACACGGCCCAGCAGGTGATCGGTGGCTTCCTTCTGGCAGGTCCCTTCGTCGTTACTGAAGAGGTGTGGTCGCTCGCTCACGCAATGAGTTGGGTTCAGGGACTTCTCACCGCCGGGATCGTCGGGACGATCGGCTATCTAGCACTGTACGGCGCGGCGACAGAGCGCGATCCCGACCAGGAATCAGATGTCGGTGGCGTTCCGCTCCGATTCGTCTCGCTCATGTTCGTCTCCTTCGGCTCGGTATTGGTGCTTGCACTGCTGTTCGACGCTCCTGACGTGTTTCTCTCCGGTGTCCCGCCCGAACAGCGCGTGCCCACCACGGTAAAGGCGCTCTGCCTCGGTGCGATGTTCAGCGTCGTCGGCGCGGCAACTGCTGACACGGTGTTTTAAGAACATCGAAACTAATATAATCGTATCACTAGATAGGATGGTATGAATCATCCTGCAGTCGGTCGAGGGAACCTCCAAACAGGAACGACCTGCCGATCAGAGGTGAATCATGCATGAGTGATAGTGACAATCTTATTGAGATGATCGAGCGCGATCCAGGGCGGTTCGACGAACACGTCGGGGCGTTCAGGACAATCCTCGAATCGGATGAGACCGATACACGGCGCACGGCCACGCGCCTTATTGGAGACGTTGCGGAGGTGGATCCTGAGATTGGAACGCGTCACCCTGGTCTGCTCGAACTCGCGTTTGGGGACCCGGATAGCGTTGTGCGGGGATTGGCAGTTGGTATCGTCGCAGCCATTACAAAGACGACCCCAGAGATTGGTGCCGACTTTGTCCCTCAGCTTTCTGCTGTACTCACCGACGAGGAACTGACTGGAAGTTCACAAATGGATGGTATTCGTGCACTCGGGAAGATCGATAGGGAAACATCCACGTCAGTTTCCGAGGCCGACGAGGCGCTGGCAACCCTACTCCGTGATACGAATGGGCATGTTCGGGAGACAGTGGCAATAAATCTCGACGACACTGTCAAAGCCGCGCCTCGTGCGTTCCCCGCTATGCTCAAAGCGTTCGTTTCGGTACTTGATGATAGTGAACCAGAAGTTCGCTTACATGCCGCCGAGACGTTGACGATCGTCGCCCACGAAGACGTTGAGGCAATTGAAGATATCGATATGGTGCTGACCGGTCTCAAGGAATTGCGTTCCGATCAGGTCCTCCCAACTGAACGGGTCGAGAAGATGATCAATATCACCGAAGTCGGCGCAGGATACGCCGAGAAGTAACTACGATGGGTTTGCTTGATCGGATCCGGTCACGGTTCCGTACGAACGAGAAATCTCCCACCAACCAGTCAGCTACCCCTGATCGCCAACGACGAGAAGAGCAATTCGGTGATATGCCAGCAGAGATTGAGGAAATGTCTCCCGAGGACGTTGCTGATACCTTGGCACGAATGCGACAAGATGATCGAATTGCATTTATTCGAGAGGGATATATACCTCAAGAAAAATGGAAAGAAACGATGGCCATGATCGAAAATAGTCCCAAGCAACGGGATTTCTGGGGACTCGACGGTCAACAAACGGAATTCAAAGAAGGGGCAAAGGTGTGTAGCACTCATGGAGAAGGGGTGGAGACATGGACAGTAACGAGAGGCTCTCAAGAGACGACTGGCCGAACTAGGGGGTCCTCTTCAGCGTCGAAGACCGAAGTTGGCAGCAAAGTGAGTGGTAGTGGAGGGGTTGGTATCCCAGGGGTAGGAAATATTGATACAACCGGAGAAGTCTCAACTAAGCACGGCCGAACCCGGACTCAGACACATCAGAAGACAGCTCAGGCCACAGATACCACGAGTGGGACAAAAATGATCCATTCGTGTGAGGCCGAGCCAACCGACTGTACCCTCTCCAGACGAGCATTCATGAAAACTGGTGATTTCTATATTGGAAGAGACTACAATAAAATGGAGTCCGAGACACGTCTCATTGACGATTGGGAGATGGATGTTGAACGTACAGCAGAACAGGAGCAGCCTCAGAAAGGGATCGGTGAACTCAGAGAAGAGAGAGGAGCGATCGAAGAGCAAATCGAGGATCTTGGCGATCAAATTGAGATGTATGACAGCAGGATTGGGCAGAATAAAAAATTCATATCTCAATGTGAGAAGGCAATAGAGGAGAGCGAGGGTAATATCGATGAGGAAGATCTCGATAAGAGAGATAGACTATTAGAGAAATACGAAGAGCTACAGGAGAAAAAAGAAGAGATCCGAGCAAAGCAGAAACAGCTTCGAACGGAGAAAAGTGCTCTTCAAGCTCGTATTAAGAACCACGACGAGTACGAACAGGAAGCGACAGACGCATCCGAATCTGCGACACGGGACACTGCGGAGACCGCCACTGAGGACCGAACACAGGGGAGCGAAGATGGGGCGCTGTCCCAAGAGACCACTGCCGAGAACACAACCTCCGAGACGAACACACCTAGCCAGGGTACCGATCCCGACACACCGGCGGGCGACGGCAGTCCGTCCACCGACGGAAGTGACGACCGCGGTGGAGAGCAAGAGACCGATACAGTGGAGGAGTCCCCAACCATTGAACCGAACACCGCGCCCGCAGAGGCGACCGCTGAGGACGCGGCGGACGAGGCTACCCTGTCCGAGTCGGAATCTCCCAACGCGACAGACTCGACCAACGAGTCTGAAATGAACGACGAAGAGCAGTATGCCAACAAAGGCGAGTTGTATCTCGATCGCTACGATCCCGCAAACGGGCAGGCTGGCGGCTTTGACAAATCCAGATGAATACGAATCACCCAGATCCCAGCGCGCAACCCAGATATCGAAGAGATCGGTAGTACCGTCCATGAAGATCGGTAGTACCGTTCACGAGTGTGAGAATCTCACCCGAACCCCCCTGTTTCGACTGGAGCCCACTCGGTCAACTTAACACGTCACCAGTCTCACTCCCCTGTATGGCTGCCGAGAAATCGGAACTCATCACGGCGCTCAAAGCGGCCGACGCAGTACAGTTCGGAACGTTCGAGCTGTCACACGGCGGAACGAGCGATTACTACGTCGACAAATATCTCTTCGAGACCGAGCCGCGCTGTCTGAATCTCATCGCAAGCGGGTTCGCAGAGCGCATCGGAGACGAAAAACCGGCCGGAGTTGCACTCGGTGCGGTGCCACTCGTCGCAGCAACGGCGATGAAAGCCGAGTGTCCGTACGTCATCGTCCGGAAGAAAACCAAAGAGTACGGCACCGGCAACCGTATCGAGGGCCGCCTCACGGAGGGAGAGGAAGTCGTCGTCATCGAAGACATCGCCACCACGGGCCAAAGCGCACTCGACGCGGTCAAGGCGCTCAGAGACGCCGGAGCCGTCGTGAACCGCGTGCTCGTCGTCGTCGACCGCGAGGAAGGCGCGACCGATCGACTCGAAGCAGAGGGAATCGAGCTGGAGGCGCTCGTTACGGCGTCGGAGCTGTTGGACGAATCGTAACGCTACTCAAGAAACCAAATGTGACTCCCACGGATCATTTTCCGCTCTACATCGCCGTTTTCGTGTAGTTTTAGAAGTCTGATTCTCGCGTTCTCTCGGGTACAACCGACGTGACCGGCGACTTCCGGCGTACTCGCCGGTTCGTTCGCTCGAATAGCGTCGATGTATTCGTCGTCACCGAATTTCCGATTTCTCTCGGGCATACAGGTGAGAGATAGGCCAACAAAGTAGTCCTTTCTCCTCTGTGCAAAAGTATAAGTGATGATCATCCGATGAAGTACTCGGAACCGGCCGAATCATCGTGCCGGAATGTCGTTGGAAACCAGAGGGTGCCACAACACCCTCCGAAAGGTCGGTTCCATCGTAGCGACAGAACCATGGTAAATTCTGAACCAAGCGAACTTGAAGGTATCGGCGTGGAAGATGGTGTGGAACAGGCAATTCCACTGCATAGCTGGGCACAAACGGGTAAATGTCCCAAATGTGAGTGTACGTCTTCGCTGCTCATCGGTCCTGAAACGAAATCCGAAGACAGGCTCGTAGAAGTGGTAGACTGCGAAATCTGCAACGCAGTGATGCAAGAAATAGTCGGTCAGATCAACTGGAAGAACACATTCTAATCTCGAAGTAGTTCTCGTAACCATCTTCTCGTTTTGAAATCTGTATAGATGCTATGGGAGAACGTTCTACTAAAATGAATTAGTAGTCGAGAGATATCAGCCTACGAGCTATCGAACAACTCTTCTATTTTGTTAGACATCTCAATAATTTCAGAAACAATCAGTTCTTTGCGCTGGTTGAGAAAATCTTCGAACTGAGCAACAGTATACAGATCTTGATTATCATCTTGAGGAATATAGTGTCGGTTTAGTTGTGATTCATGTCGACTCTGAAGCCACTCATTGTATGGACGATCTGCTTTCTCAGCATTTTCTTCTGGCGTAAGCAATTGGAGATTGAGAATGCTATCTCGGAGTGAATCATACCGTTTTGCTTGGGTAACATTCATATCATAGTCTTCTATCAAATTCCTTTCAGTTAACTCACTTCTAGGAAAGATATGATCGATTTCGAATGTCTCGTGCTCACTAGCTGGATCAGGGAAGTACAGCAGTGAAAGAAATATTTTAGCATGTCTGTCACGATACTTGAGACTCTGAAGCATCTCTCGCGCTTCCTCCTCAAGGAATGTGATTGGTTTCCCCATTGCAAGTAATTCATGATGGAGGCTTTCAAGCGGAAACACACCGCGTGGCGCAGCCTCAATAGCATCTTGTGTAACTGTCATCACCTGATGTCCTGACTGTGTATAACTTCCCTTCAGGAGGGTAGTCGAAAGCCAGTAGAAAATCTTTGCTCTCGTTTTCCGACCTTGTTTAGATTCCCAGCTTAAGTTATAATTTTTATTTAAATAGAAGAAATAAACTATTGGGATAATTGCCACAGTTGAGGAGACAGAACGTCCATCTAATCCATAACTCTTGATTAAATCTAATGCCTTAAAAAATGACCCCTCAAATTCATCCTCTTCGAAGGTAGATTTCATCTCTTGTAGATTATCGGATGAAAATGCCTGCATATCGTATTTACTTCGCAAGCCAGTCGCTACAAGGAGACTACGCAAGACAAAATTGGTGGCAAAATTGAAATTAGAATTGGGATAATAGTTATTGAGTTTATCAACTAACGTAGTAACCTTTTTTCTAGCATCAGTTGGATTATTACTTTTTGACCACTCTGCTGTCGCTACGGACAGCATCATCTCTTCTTTACTTAATTGCGTCCCGCCATCATTCGCTCTAATAAAGATATCGAGTATATCATCATTATGTTTCGTTCCCAATTCATAATAGTTTATTATATTCCGTTCGTGGAAAGTTTGCCAAAGGTCGTTGAGGTTTCGTTGAATATTTGACCTCTCAATTCCATCAATTCCGACCATCTCAAGTTCATTCATGATTTCATCAGTTCTCTCATACGCATCATCTCGCGACTCGATATCTAGAATATCACCAACAAAAAACCAGTATTCAGTCTCTGAGTGAGAGGGCTTGGGTTCTTTGAATTCCAACATATATTTCAATCCGAATTCATTGTCCATGACTGTCGCATTATCAAACAACAAATTCATATACAGCTTTTTACGATCCCAAGAATCAGGCTTTTTCTTGCGTTGGTTATAGCCACGATCTGTAAGACTTCCCTTAAGTCCAATATAGAAAGACGAAAGTCGTTGTTGGCCATCAAGCACTAGTGTCAATTTATTAGGAAGACCTTCGCTGTACTCATCTCGAACTTTTGGATTGCGAAAGTTCCTATCGTCAAATTCAGCAGGATATACACCTTCAGTAATGTAATGTTTGATGAATTCATATTTGATACGTTCTTTTGCAACTTTACCCCTAACGTTCCAAAAGAGGAACGAACCAATCGGGTAGCCCCTAATAACTGAATCGAATAGCTGAATAATTTGATCTGTATTCCAGACAAATTCACGTTGAATACCAGGTAGGAAAAACTGATTATTAATGTCGGGAATAATATTCGCAATTTGCATCGATTGATAGGTCATAGCCTACATCGAGTTATGCCATTTATAAAAATTTTGTCCATTTCTCTATGAGCGTTATTGTTAGAGTATAATCATTTATGGCTCCGAAATCAATATTCATGGCACCGGCTGCTCGGTCCCAACAAATCATACTTTCAAGTCCGAATAACTATTCCCGTGAAACACGAGGCCGGAGTACGACAAAACACCCTCAACATCGATATCAACGTGGTCACCGGCCGTGAGATCCGATCGTTCGCGAACCGATTTCGGGATTGTGATCCGCCCTTTGCTCTCGATCTACTGGGTATCGAAACGGGTGTTCATACCACTACTCGATTCTACTACGGGAGAATCGGGCAAAATCGTCACGACGCCACGGAAACGACCCTTGCACTAATTTACTCACGTTCATGTACATATTCTGGTCAATATTGAATCGAAGTATCCATACCTATGCATTGGAGAATGAGGATATGAACAGGGCGGAGAAAGCGACCCTCCAGTTACGGGCGGTTGCAGTGTTGCGGACGCTCAAAGAGACGCGAACGTACGAGGAGTTGGCTGAAACGACCGGCTTTCCTGCGGGCGATTTGAACCGATACGTCAACGGCCACGTCCTGCCGGGCACAGAACGCGCCCAGCAGCTGCTGGCGGAGACCGGTCCCGAGGCGCTTGCCGACGAACTCGAACGACACATCGCGTTCGACGACGCGGGATACATCGACAACTCGGCGCTCGTGTTCGACCAAACGTTTCTCGACCTCACCGCGCCTGTGGCTGCAGAGGCGTTCGGATTCAACCAGCCGGATGTCGTGTTGACCGCCGCGACCGACGGGATCACGCTCGGAGCGGCGATAGCGCGGTACTTCGACGCCCGCATCGCCTACGCGAAAAAGACCAAAGAAACCGCTGTCGAGGAGTTCATCGAGGCACGCTCCCGACTCGCCAGCGGAATCGAACTCACGTACTACCTGCCCGAACACGCGCTCGAACCGAACCAACGGGTGCTTGTTGTCGACGATCTCATCCGGTCTGGAGAAACCCAAGAACTCCTGTTGGACATCGCATCGATCGCGGAAGCCTCTGTCGTCGGCGTGTTCACTCTCATCGCAGTCGGTGACGATGGGATCGACATCGCCCGCCAACGAACTGATGCACCCGTGGAATCGCTGCTGACACTCGAATAGCATATCTATACACGATCGTGTATACTTCTATCGGAACTCGATAGAAATACTTAATTACGCTGTTTCGATTATGCTCATTCGTGTAAGATGGCACCGATCGATGGGATCAGATCGCTCTTTGAATTCAAGGAGCACGACACCGATCTCCGGACCGAGATCCTTGCCGGGCTGACGACGTTTTTGACGATGTCGTACATCGTCGTGGTGAACCCCCAGATCATGGGACAGGCGATCGATATCGGTACTCGGAGCAACGCGCAGACCGTACAGATGCTCACGGTAGTGACGATCCTGTCGGCGGCGATTGCGACGTTTGTGATGGGGGTGTACGCTAACCGTCCGTTCGCGCTGGCACCGGGACTCGGGCTGAACGCGTTTTTCGCGTTCACAGTGGTCGGGACACTAGGCGTTCCGTGGCAGACGGCGCTGGCAGCGATCGTGGTAGAAGGCGTAATCTTCGGAGTGTTGACCCTGATCGGCGCGCGCAGATACGTGATCGAACTGTTTCCGAAACCGGTGAAACTCGCTGTCGGTGCCGGGATCGGGCTGTATCTCGCCATCATCGGGTTGCAGGCGATGCGGGTTACCGCCGGCGATGCAAGCACGTTCGTGTCGCTCAACCCCGTGTTTGCGACCGATCCAGTTGCGATCATCTCCGTCGTCGGACTGTTCGTGACGTTCGCGTTGCACGCCCGCGGGGTTCGCGGATCGATCATTCTCGGCGTGCTCGGGACAACAGTGATGAGTTACCTCGCGGCAGCACTGGGCTACAACGCCGTGCCCGCAGAAAACGCACCGCAAGGGACGACACTGAGCGGCGACGCGACGCTCGATCCCATCTCGGTGTCGACACTCTCGTCCGATCCCTTTTCAGCGGTCAACTACACCAGCGGTGGCTACGACATCACACCCCTGATCGGTGCGTTTGTCGACGGATTGGCAGACATCGATTCACTCGCGTTCGCGCTGATCGTGTTCACGTTCTTCTTCGTTGATTTCTTCGACACGGCAGGGACGCTAACAGGTGTCTCCCAAGCCGCCGGCTTCCTCGATGAGGACGGCAACGTCCCCGAGATCGACAAGCCGTTGTTGGCCGACGCGATCGGCACGACCGTGGGTGGCATCCTCGGCACGTCGACGGTGACGACGTACATCGAATCAGCGACCGGTGTCGATGAGGGTGGACGGACCGGTCTGACCGCGGTTGTCGTCGCTGGACTGTTTCTCGCGTCGCTGGCGATCGTTCCACTGGCGTCAGCGATCCCAATGCACGCCTCACACATCGCGCTCGTCGTCGTTGCGGTCCTCATGCTCCGGGGCATCGTGGATATCCAGTGGGATGACTTCACGCACGCTGTGCCGGCAGCGCTGACGCTGCTTGTGATGCCCTTTACGTTCTCCATTGCGTATGGTATCGCAGCAGGGATTATCGCCTACCCGGTGGTAAAGGCCGCCAGTGGTGAATGGGCCGATATCAGACCAGGACAGTTGGTACTACTCGTGTGTTTCGTCCTGTATTTCTACGTCCGTACCAGTGGGCTACTCACCCACTTACTGTAGCGGCAGCAACCACTATCACGGCGCATCGGCGGTGTTTTATTATCCGCCACGAACGTAGTCACACCGATGTCATCGATCGAGCTCTATGAACTAGAGGGGTGTCCGTTCTGTGCGACGGTCACGCAAAAACTGGAGGAGCTTGGACTCGATTACGAATCACACATGGTGTCACCGTCCCATGCAGAACGCGACGAAGTTAAGGAGGTGAGCGGCCAGACCGGCGTGCCCGTGCTCGTCGACCACGAGCATGACGTCGAAGGATTGCCGGAGTCGAGCGATATCGTCGCGTATCTCGAAGAAACGTACGGCGGAGAATCGTAGCTCAACGACGAGCGACGATATCGCTGCCTCTGGAAGAGCAACGTAGCACACGCCGACGAAACAACGAATCAGGGCGTTCACCCGCGGCTGTCCATGGAGGCGTGACGGGGTCGATGCTGCACCAAAACCATCAGTCGGATAGAGAACGTTCCTCGTTCGACGGCGATCAATAACCAGACGGTCCGTGTCGCTACGCCGAGACCCATCGATGTGAGAATACTATATCTTTATTGATATTAACGTATTAGTGCGCGGAGAGATTATAACACAAGTTTCATATTTAGCGATCCGTGATAGTTCTCGAAGAGTGCCGATGAGCCGATCATCAAACATAGATATTTCGCCATTTTCCGTTCTCTTACCGGTGTACGCTGGTGACGATCCCAACCATTTCGACACAGCGATCACAAGCATTGCAGAGCAGACGCTCGTTCCGGATGAGATTCTGGTTGTTCGGGACGGGCCAGTGCCTGATCCGCTCGAAGCCGTTATTCAAACGTGGCAAGACGGCTACGAGAAGACGTTCAGGGTTCATGAAATCGAAACCAATCAAGGACTAGGCAATGCTTTGCGAGAGGGAATGAGGGAGTGTTCCCACGAGTACGTCGCCAGAATGGATGCCGATGACGTTAGCGTCCCGGATAGATTTGAGAGTCAGATGAAATTTCTCCAAAACAATCCGGATATCGACGTTGTTGGGGGATATCTCGCTGAATTCGACACCGATCCCGACGAGACACACGCAAAACGGACAGTACCGTGTCGCCACGAAGAGATCGAACAGCGAGCCAAGTTTCGGAGTCCGATGAATCACGCAACGGTGCTGTTCCGCCGAGAATCGGTGATGGAAGCAGGAAACTATCGGGCTGTGACTCGGATGGAAGACTACGATTTATGGGTCCGGATGCTCATGAACGGTGCCCAGTTCTGGAACGTGCCGGAAGTTCTGTTGAAAATGCGAGCCGGCGATGAGCTGTACGACCGTCGAAAAGGCTATGAGTACGCTCGGCGGGAGTTCGAACAGCAGTATCGCTGGTATCGACGAGGGTTCATCAACATAGCCCAGTTCACGTTTAATGTCCTTACCCGCGTCGGAATCAGATTCGCACCAGATTCGATCAGAAAATACGTGTACACTCGTTTCAGGAACCAAGCCAGTAATTGAACAAGAGAGCGACCCACAGGCGTTTCGAAGACGCTCAGTCGTTCCAGTCGGCGGCGTCAAATAACTGCTCGCGTGCCGTGTCGACGACTGTCCGGCCGCTTTCGCTGACGGAGTTGTCCGACTCGACCGGTTCGCGCCCATCACACACGTCATTGATCATGCGGACGCCGTCCGAGATCGATTCGAGTCCGTACCCACCTTCGAGTACGAACGCGAGGGCTGCGTCAAGCCGATCCGAAAGCGACCGGCACCGGGCGGTGAGTGCACCGAACCCTTCGGTCGAAACACGCATCCGGGAGATCGGATCGCGTTCGTGAGCGTCAAAGCCCGCGCTCACGAGAAGGAGTTCCGGATCAAACCGTTCTAAGGCCGGCATGATGGCTTCTTTGAACGCGTACAAGTAGACGGCGTCGTCACTTCCCGGTGGCAGGGGAAGGTTGAGCGTTCGGCCCGTACCCTCGCCGGCACCGGTCTCTTCGACCGCGCCAGTACCAGGATACAGTCCTTCTTCGTGCAACGAGGCATAAAACACGTCGTCGCGTTCGTAGAAGATGTCGTTGGTGCCATTGCCGTGGTGAACGTCCCAGTCGATGATCGCAACCCGATCGACGCGCTCTACTGCCGTCTCGGTTGCGATTGCGGCGTTGTTGAAAAAGCAAAATCCCATCGCGTCGTCGGTGACGGCGTGGTGACCTGGTGGACGGCCGATCGAAAACGGTGTTTCACGCCCCGACGCCCCATCGAGCGCCGCATCGACAGCCCACACAGCACAACCAGCACTTGCAAGTGCGGCGTCCCATGTGTCCGAAACAGCGACTGTATCGGCGTCCCACTGCCCACCGCCGTCGGCACAGAATTCCCGCACTTGTTCGACGTAGTCGGAATCGTGGACCATGGTCACCGTTTCCGGTGACGCCGACGCGGGAGCAACGTACTCAACGCCGTGCTCGTGCGACAAGGCGCGACGGATCGCGCGAAGCCGATCCGGTGACTCGGGATGACGCGGTCCGGTGTCGTGGGCCAGACATTGCTCACGATAGCCAAACATCATGTGTATCTCGACCCAGTTCGTCTGTTCGTAGCGTTGCTGCGGTCGGTACGTCCCACAGACGGTCGAATCATGAAGGTTGTACTGTTCCCTTCGAGCTGTCCGGCGTGTGAGGAGGGCGCGGTCGGCGCGGTGTATAGCCGCGGGGAGCCACCAGTATGGATCACCGAGAGCCGGTCACGGTGGTCCGTCGTATCCTCTGCCTGCGGGTGAGCGAGTCGTGGGCTGAAACCCAACGAGGGAACGCCCACGACTGTGGTCGTGGGAAACATTACTAGAAGTGCTGTTCAACGTCGAAATACAGTTCGATGTCCTCGGATTTGATCGTTCGACGACCGGCGTGACGGGCGAACGCCGCCGCCGCCGCGGCGATCGCGGTCGCATACGATTCGAGGCGTGCTGCCAGCGCGACCCGGGCATCCATCGAAACGCGGTAGCGATCATCGATATCGAGGCGGGCGATACGATCGACAGGCGCGATCGGAAGTTCGACGGCGCTTCGATCGGCTGATTCGACGCCGAAATCCTCCGTCATCAACGTCTTCCGACCGTTTTCGGTCGCTTGTTCGGCAGCATCAGCCGCCAACGCTGCACCGTGTGTCTGGATACGGCGGGCCAGAACCTCGGCTGCGTCGGCACTCACCCTGAGATTCCCAGCGTTCCGACGGATAACAGCGTCTACCGGGGCAAACGGTAGCTCGACGCTCATAGCCACATAGGCGGTTGTCGCAGGCTTAAACGTTCCGCGTTGGCTGACAGGGAGATTCCGGCGCCGACAGCGCATCGATACCGCCACGGTCGGGGGAATACGTCACAGAACATTCTCAGCGTCGAGTGTGCCGTTACTGACCCGGCCGTGAACGGTGATCTCTTCTCCGAGGTGTACGTCGGCGTCAGTCGCAACCGACAGCGTCGTCTGGCCGTCATCGAGAATTACCGGGTCGCCCGTTTGGACAACAGTCCCGGTGAACTCTCGCCGTTCGGCACTCGTCTGGCTATCAGTACTACTGTCGGCGGTCTCGTCGGTGAACGCGACGAGGGAACCGCTTCCGCTTTCAGTTCGATCATCGGCCCCCGATGAAGCGGAGTCCGCTGCCACCGTCGTGTTCGCGTCGTCCACGGCGGACGTGTCGTCATCCAACACCGTGACCGTCGATCGCCACCCGGCTGAGGCCTCAATGGAATCTTTCCAGCCGTCTTCGATCTCGACGCCCGCGAACAACGCCTCATCGCCCGGCGCGATGTCGATGTCGGCCTTTTCACCCCAGAGCGCAACGCGGATATCGTCCGTCTGATCCTGAACACGGACGTTTCGGACCTGTCCTTCGCTCCCATCATCGCGCTCGAACGTCCGCTTCGAATCAGTCGACCGGATGACGCCAGCAATGTCGACCGTCTGTCCGACCGCAAGCGACCCGATCGATGTCGCGTCGAGAGCGTACTGAACCGCCGCGTCGATCAGCTCAATCGTACCGCCGTTTCCGACATGGAGTTCAAGCTGTCCATCGCGTTCGCTCACAGAGCCATCGATGATCTCGATCGACTCCCCTGCCGAGAGATCGTCGACGCTGTCGGCCTGTTCATCCCACAACGCGACGCGCACGTGACCCGTTTCATCACCGATCAGGAGGTTTGAGACGCGTCCATCGCTACCGTCGTCTCGGGTGAACGTACGCATCGGTTCCGTGGCAAGCACGCGTGCCGAAAGCGTCACATCGTACTGGTCCATCGAAAGCCCCTCGATGGTGGTTTCGGAATCGACGGTCACATCGATCTCGGTGTCGGGAGCCGGCTCGACGCGATTCGCGCTCACCTCGATCCCGGAGTAGCCATCCGTCGGTCGCCCTTTGACGCGAAGCACCTGCCCACAGTCGAGTTCCTCCACGGCTGCTATCGCGCGCTCATCCCATAACGAAACGCGAATCCGGCCGGTTTCGTCGGCAACCTCAACGTTCAGCACGTGACCATCCTCTCCGGTGTCGCCGCCGTCGTCGCTGTCGTCGCCGTCAGCACTGCCGCCGCTGTCAGCACTGCCGTCGCTGCCGTCGCTGTCGCGTTCGAACGTCCGGAGTTCACCAACGGAGGTCACCTTACCGACGAACGTCACCTCCGTCGGACCGGGATCGATTGCCGCGATCGAGTTCGGCTGGCCATCGGAAACTTCGTGCGTAACGATTTGGGCAGCGGTTTCCGTGTCGACGAGTCCGGCCATCTCCTCGGTCTTCTCCTCGACAGCTTCTTGAAATGTCTCCCGATCCACACTCGGATCTAACTCCTCGTAAAGATCCTCGATCTGGCTCATTACGCTGGATATGGTAACACGGCCGCTAAGCACTGTCGGTTAGACGATTCCGTCCACATACGCTGTGTGGCTCCTGTTTTCCATTTCAATGTTCGGACCGTACGGATCGTGTGTGACGGCTGCGAATCGCAACGGCTTTAGGGGAATGCGCGAAAAAGGAAGATGAGTCCTGATAGGGTAGTGGACTATCCTCTTGGCTTGCGGAGCCAGGGACCGGAGTTCAAATCTCCGTCAGGACGTGTTTCTTACGGCCACTAGTAGTGAGTATCTCCAAAGTAGATATCTTGTTGCTACGATACTGTCCATAGTGTTAAGTGGAAATGCGACTGTATTTCTATATAATGACCAGTAGGAAAGACATCACAAAATGCAGTGAAGCGGCAGCACACGAGTCCGTGACTGAACACCGGTTGACCGAGCGTAAGTTCGGCGTCCTTATGGGGTATCTGTACACCCAACCACTCATCGAGTACCTCACTGACGGCGAACAACCGCAGTTCATTCTCGATAACGGGGGGAGTTTCTCGTTTTCCGGTCCAGACATCCCATCGAAACCAGAAACGACAGCGGCCGGTACCGTAAAGCATCTCGTCACCGATCGGCGTTGGCTGGTCGTTGCGGGAAATAAGAACGGTGATGAGACGCTCAGTGTGCCACTGCAGGATATCACGGGGCTCTCCGTCGGGACTGACTTGTTGTCACACGACGTTTCATTCACGACTGAACGATTTCGACTGGATGCTCCGATCGCAAAAACGCACGAAAGCGACGTAATTCAAAGCCTACGAGACTGGCTTATTGCGAACACGGCAGCTACAGGGACTGGCTTACAGCGGTTCGTGTCCGATGAAGGACCTGCGACAGTAGCGCAACCAGATGTTAGCGAACGCATCGACAACGCTCTCCACGACTCAGTGACCGAACAACGACTGACCGAACTCGAGTTCGGGTTACTCGCAGGGAAGTTGTACACCAAACCCCTCATCGATTACCTCGGTGAGGACGAACAACCGCACTTCCTCTTTTCGCCGGGACTGTCAGATGGGACAATCGATCTCGTCGGATCGTCAGCTCCGACGCCCCCGAACCAAGCAGGGACGAACACAACGATGCATCTCATCACGGAGCGGCGCTGGCTGGTCGTCGCCGGAAACGAAAACGGCGATGAGACGCTCAGTGTGCCACTGCAGGATATCACTGGTCTCGCCGTACAAACGGAGCCGTGGACCAATACAGTCTCGTTCACGACCGATCGGTTTCGCTTTGAAGCACCGATCAAAATCGACGCGGAAGATCTCGACAGGCTGCATCGATGGTTGATCGTGAACACCGGCGTTGATGGGACCGGACTAAAACCAGTCGACCAGCCGGAAAAAGCCACTGCCGGAGCCGATCCGGACGGAATCACGGCTCTCATCGACGCCGCCACCCACAGCTCCGTGACTGAACCCCGATTGACCAAGCTAAAAACCGGACATCTCACACAGGATTTCTACACGAAGCCGCTCATCGACTATCTCCGAGAGGATGAACAACCGCACTTCATCCTTGATACAGACATGACCAATATCTCACTCGAAGGAGCCTACGCACCACGAGTGCCCGAACGCAACGCGACGGGGACAGTAAGACATCTCATCACGGAGCAGCGCTGGCTGGTCATCGCTGGAAACAAGAACGGGGATCAGACACTGACCGTCTCACTTTCTGCGATAAATGGGGTCGAACGAGAGGACAGAACGATCGAAGTGACGACCGATCAGTTCCTTCTCAAAGCTCCGATTGCGATCCATGCCGAAAACGAGCTGCGATCGATAGAACGGTTTCTTGTCGCGAACACAGCAGCCGATGGCACCGGACTAAAAGAGATCGAACACAGTCTTGAGGTCCACATGGACGCCGAGCCACAAGGATCGTGGGTGACGGAATCACGAATCACGAAGCTGGGAAACGTGTTAGAAGCGGGGGAGACCGTTCACTACATGTTTCGTGGTAGTTCACTCGATATCGAAGGCGACGGCCCCGAGGACGAATCCTCACTGACCGGCGTTTTCACGGCGATTACCGACAAGCGAATCGCTGTCAACGTCTCACAGTTTCTCGGTGACGACGAGCGTTATATTCCGTATTCCTCGATCATCTCGTGCAATCTCGATACAGGGATGACCGTGCGATATGTGACTATTGTTACCAGAGGACCCACGTATAGGATTGACGTGTCACAGCCCAGCGATAGCGAGCTACGCGAGGCACTCCAATTCGTCCAGAACAAAGCAACAGCAGCGAGAGACGCAGCCAACGAGACCAGTCGATCAGCTCAAGATCCAACCGAACAGCTCAAAAACATCAAGGAACTCCACGACGAGGGCGTGCTCACCGACGAGGAGTTCAATGAGAAAAAACGACAGTTGCTAGATCGGATCTGAGAACACTTATTCAGCGGACGGAGGATTTTCCTTGGCGCACCGATGGAATACGGTATGCTCCGCCTCGCGGTCACGACCAACGCCCAGACGTACGAACGCATCCGCGAGCCGCTCGCAGAGCGGGAAATCGCCGTCGATCACGTGCAGGCTGATGAACGGGTGCTAGATCCGAGTGCGCCGCCGTTCGAGTCGTTCGATGTCGGGCTCGTGTATCCGAGCCGTCTGCCAGAGGGCGGTGTCGTTGACGCTCTCCTCGGAGTGCCGTGGGTTAACGATCGGGAAGCGATGCTTCGATCCCGGCACAAGGCCGAAACCATCGCGCGCCTCCAACAAGCAGGGATACCGACGCCGAAGACGGTAGCGGTGTCGAATCCGGTCGACCGATCGACCCTAGCGTCGGTGTTCGATCGATTCGAGCCGCCGGTGGTGATAAAACCGAATTCAGCCACTCGCGGCGCAGGGGTCACGACGGCCGCCGATCTCGACGCGTTTCTCGGCATCGTCGACTACCTTGCTCTCCTCCACGAGCACCGCACCACGGCCGACAAATCCTTTCTCGTACAGGAGTATCTTCCCGAGGCTCGGGATTACCGAGCGATGGTCATCGACGGTGAGTACGCGGGAGCGGTCGAACGCCGCCATCCCGATCGGGACCGGTGGAAGCACAACGTCCATCAAGGCGCGCGAGCAGTGGGTGCCGAACTCCCCGAGGAGTACCGCGACATTGTGGAACGAACGGCGGACACACTCGACATTCCGTATCTCGGGGTGGATCTGCTCGTGAGCGACGGGCGCCCATACGTCACGGAAACCAACGCACGACCGACGGTCGATGAAACAGCAAAATACGAACCGGGGTTTTACGATTCGCTCGCCGGCCTTATTCGAAAACAGTGACACCGCCCACACCGACGATCGTCGCGCCGTCGCGGTAAGCTAAACGTAAAGGTTTCATGCCGTAACAGCCGTATATGGAGGTCAAATCACGCCACCATCTCCGGAGTGATGCGATCGACCGCATCGAACAGAGCCTCGCCGACGCGCTCGGCGTCACCATCGACGGAGAGGCGTTTGAACACGTCGAATTCACCGACAGCGAGACGGAGTTGGTGCTCGTCGACAACGATCCGCTTATCACCTACTTCGATGCGGATGGCTCCGAGCCGTTTCTCACCGTTCGTGGTGCCAACGCCTACCCGCCCCAACGGCGTGCCGTGACCGTCGACGCCGGCGCGGTCTCGTTCGTCTCAGACGGTGCGGACGTAATGCGTCCCGGTATCGCTGACGCCGACGCGGAGATCGACGCCGGGGACCTCGTCGTCATCACCGAACAGTCCCACGGAAAAGCCCTCGCCATCGGTCGCGCACGGGTCGACGGCACCGAGCTACTGGGCGACAGCGGGAAAGTTGTCGATTCACTCCACCACGTTGGCGACGAACTGTACAACGTGACCCTGTGAGACCCATCGGAAGCGTACTCCACTGGCCAACAACGCATCACAACGCGCGTTCCGTTCCAGATATGAGACGCATACCATATTCGGTACGCTTATCAGCGACGGCTACAGACGGTGAGACATGGCAGAATCGACGGGAGTAGCAGTGGGAGCCGACGAACGGGAGGTGTTGAAGCTGCTCGCACTCGATGGTGCGTTGGCCGGTCGTGCACGGGTGACGTGTTCGGAGCTCGGCGACCGGCTCAGTGTGTCGACACAAACGGTGTCGCGCCGGCTCCAGCGGCTCGAAGACGCAACGTTGATCGAGCGACGGATCGTTTCCGATGGGCAGTTAGTGGAAACGACCGAGTCGGGTGAGCGGGTGCTTCGCGGAGAATACGCCGATTACCGTCGGCTGTTCGAACACGGCCAAGAGATCGAACTCACTGGAGCAGTGACAGGAGGAATGGGCGAAGGAAGCCACTACATTTCACTGCCGGGATACATGCGACAGTTCGAATCGAAGCTCGGGTACACGCCGTTCGCGGGAACGCTGAACGTCGAGCTGGACGACGAAAGCGCACACACCCGTGCGGGACTGGAGTCGATCGAGCCGATTCGGATCGACGGCTGGGAAAACGACGATCGGACGTACGGACCGGCGTTCTGTTGGTCTGCGAGCGTCGAAGCCGACGGGCAGATGTACGAGTCAGCCCACGTCATCGCACCGGAACGGACCCACCACGCCGATGACCAGCTCGAAGTCATCGCACCCGACAAACTCCGCGACGTACTGTCGATAGACGACGGCGACACACTCACCACGTATGTCGAAAAGTGAACCAGAGACACCCCACGCTGTCGAGGACGTAGTGAACGCGTTCAGCCGTGGTGAGCCGGTACTAATCCACGACGCGGCTGATCGGGAGGGTGAAACGGATCTCGTGTATCCGGCAGAGGCTGTCACGCCGAGCGCTGTCGCTCGGCTCCGAAACGACGCCGGAGGACTAGTGTGCGTTGCGCTCTCCGACGCGGTTTGTGAGGCGTTCGACTTACCGTTCGCGCAGGATGTCATCGACCATCCTGTGGGGACGGAGCCGGAGCTGGAGTACGATGATCGGTCCTCATTCTCGCTCACGGTGAACCACCGCGAGACGTACACAGGGATCACCGACGCCGACCGGTCGTTGACGATTGCCCAGCTCGCGGCGGCGGCCGCGTCACCCGAGTCGTTTGACTTTGCTCATGAGTTCCACGCGCCGGGCCACGTTCATCTGCTCCGTGCCGCGCCGGAACTGCTGTCAGACAGACAGGGTCACACCGAACTCGGAGTGGCGTTGGCCCAAGCCGCTGGACAGCCCCCCGCAGTCGTCGTCTGTGAGATGCTCGACGACGACACCGGCACCGCACGTTCACCGGCCGGTGCACGGGCGTACGCGCGACACCACAATCTCGTCTACGTCGAGGGCAGCGATCTCATTGATCGGCTCGATTGAACGGCTGCGCTCCAGTCAGTCTCGGAGCGCGGCCAATCCGGTAGCGGCGAATGGTACCAGCTGTTCGCGTGGATTGAGTCCGCCGTGCATACCGGTGTACCGCAGCGGGTCGGGTTCCTCGCCGTGCCAAACGATCTTCTCGCGGGGGATGACGATCACATCGCCACACTGTCGGGCGAACACGTCACTCGGCTCGCCCGGACCGAACAGCCCCTCATCGATCGCCGTCTCGCGTTCGAGGACAAGGGCCTCACGCGTGTCGAGTTCGGCAGTCAGAACGTCCCGAATCTGCTCGGGGGGCGTCCCGTCCGCGTAGAAATGCACGTTCCGTCCGCCGCCGCCGAGAAGCGGCGTGCCGTGCGTATCCCGTTCAATCACGTTCGCAACGCGATCGAACTGCAGCAAGTCGACGTTTTCAGAGGGCGTCGTATCCACGTGGCCGTGGTCGGCGGTCACGGCCACCAGCGTCCGCTCCCCGACTCGCTCGCCAACGCCGTCGACCGCCCGCGCCAACGCAGTAGACACGTCGCTGAGGACTGATCGGTACGCAGTCGCGCTAGTCCCGACGTCGTGTGCGACCGCGTCAACGTGGGGCAAATACGCGTGAACGAACCCGCTATCAGTGGTCTCGATCGCTGTCTGAAGCTGTCGGGAAAATCCGTCGAGATCCTCATACGGGAGCCGGATGAGCGACGAAGCACCGTCGTCTACGATCGATTCGGGAACGACGTGGCGGGTTTCGACGCCCGCCTCCTGAAACTGCTCGGCAATCGGCGTGCCGTCCTGAAGCGCCCCGCGCTCGATGCCGAGCGCCTCACCGGCGTCGGTCCCGTCTTTCGTCTCGAACGGCAGCGACTCGATCACGGTGTTCTCTCTGGGTATGTTCCAGCCGATGAGTCCGTGCTCAATCGGCATACGACCCGTTGTATAGGTGGTCATTGCCGCCGCCGTTTCTGCGGGAAACACGGATGTGATCGGGCACACGGGCGCTCGTTCGGTGAACCGCGCGAAGAACTCGTGCTCAGCGTGGTGACGTGTCCACTGCTCAAAGCCAAAGCCGTCTACAACGACCACCACGACCGTCTCGACGCGTTCGAACGGGACAAGCTCCGACGAAAGCGGCCGCCCATCGATATCGACGCCCAACAGCGACGCAACTGTGGCGGGGATGTTCCCGAACGAGTGACCGTCGTAGGCGGGACGAACGTAGCCGGGGGCGATCGTATCGTCCACCAGTCGGTCGGCGGCGGCTTGGTTAAGCATACATGGCTAATCAATGGCAAACAGATAAAACACGGGGTGGGTGCCGACTCACTCGGACTGCTCGGGGCGGTGCGTCCACGCCGGTGCAGGACCGTACAGTCGATCATCAGCCGCTTCGGCGTAGGGCATCGACGCGGGCGCTTCGAGCAGTTCGAGGTACAGTCCCCACTCCACTCGGCAGTAAACGTAGGTCAACCCCGCTGTCGGGCCGTCCTCATTGGTGTGTGGGCCATCAAGCACCGTAACGTCGGAACGATCGGACAGCGCAGAGACGGCTGCGTCGATATCTTCGACCTGCAGCGCGAGATGCATCCCACCGACATCGGCGTTGTTCGTGGGCGTCTCGTCTCGGTCGGGCGCGTTCCACTCGAACAGTTCGAGGTTCGTCGTTGGTCCACAGCGCAGCATCGCCAGCGACGCTGTGGCGTCGGGATGGACATCCAGCCGTCGCGCCATCGAATCCCCATCGGGATCACCGAACGGTCCCTTCCGGTACAGTTCCTCACAGCCGAGCGCATCTACGAAGAACGCCACAGCCACATCCAGATCCGGAACGGTCAGCCCAACGTGGTGGACGTTTCTCGCCGTCGGGAGGTGTTCCTCGGTCACGTTCCGTCGATCGGGCGGTGCTGAGATAACCATTGGCTTCTGTCGCGCCGCTCACTGCCGAATATCCGCACCGATCCCACCGAGCACGTCGAAGAAATCAGGGAACGAAACGTCGACGTGTTCCGCGCCCTCGATCGTCGTCTCGCCCTCTGCGAGCAGTCCAGCGATCGATAGCGCCATAATGATTCGGTGGTCGTCGTAGCCAGCGACGCGTGCGCCTCGAAGCGTCGAGTCGTCGCCGTGGATGGTGAGTGCGTCGTGTTCCTCAGTGACGCGCGCGCCCAGTTTTTCCAGCTCTGTCGCCATGGCCGCCACACGGTCGGTCTCTTTGTACCGGACGTGCTCGCAGTTCACGATCTTGGTCTCACCCGCTGCAGCTGCGCCGAGAACCGCAATCGTCGGGAGGAGATCCGGCGTGTCTCCCACATCGACCGTGACGCCGGAAAGCGCGGATCGGGAAACGCGCAGACGCCCCTCTGACCGATCCCAGTTGCTGTCTGCACCCATCCGTTCAAGAATGTCCACAATGGCCACGTCGCCTTGTGCGCTCGGAAACAGTCCCTCCACGGTGAGTGACCCATCAGCGGCCACTGCTCCCGCTGCGAGGAGGTACGACGCTGAGGAGAAATCTCCTGGAACGGTGTACTCGCCGTTTTCCGGTCGGTAGGTCTGCCCACCCGGTACCGAAAAGCCCGTATCGGTTCGACTAGTGTCGATACCGAACGCGGCGAGCAGTTCCTGCGTGATGGTGACATAAGGAGCGGATTTGAGTTCGGTTTTCAGGTCAATCGTGATGCCCTCGGAGGTCACCGCACCAGCCATCAACAGCGCGGTGACGTACTGAGAGGACACATCTCCCGGAATCGAAACGGTTCCGCCGTTGATCGGGCCACGGATCACGAGCGGCGCTTGGCCGTTGTTGCGGGTGCTTTCAGCACGTCCACCGAGCTGGTCGATCGCATCGAGGAGCGATCCCTGCGGCCGGGAGCGGAGCGACCGATCGCCGGTGATGACCGTCGTCCCGTCAGCCAGCGCCGCCGTCGCCGTGATCAACCGTGTTGTCGTTCCGCTGTTACCACAGTCGATAACGTCGGTCGGGACAGCCGGGCGACCGTCGAACCCGGTAACGGTCACCGACTCACCGGTTACGTCCACCGCACCACCGTACTGTTCGACGGCCCGCATTGTTGCCCGCGTATCGGCACTCACGAGCGGCCGGTGAACCGTCGCACCGTCAGCGTATCCCGACGCGAGAATCGCGCGGTGAGTGTAGCTCTTCGATGGCGGTGCACGAACGCGACCAGACACCGGAGAGCGTGAGATCGTTATGTCCATGCTCGTCGCTTGTTCCCCTGCGATATACGATTTGGGAGTCGTACACACGATTTCGAGATCACGAACGACGGTATTTACAGATATTTCTGTACGTATAGACAGTAACGATCGAGATGGAGTGAATTACAACACTAATAGACGAGTCTGGTCGAAATGCGTGTGGAATGAGTCCGCTTCTCACACAACGTTTATGATACAAACGGCAATTATTACGCCTATGGACGCTAAACGTCCCATCGCAGACTGCATCGGAAACGACCGTGTGGAACTCAGTATGGTCCGATTTGCGACAGGGATGTTTATTGAGCCACTAGTGACACGAGCCGACACAGGGCGATTCAGCGCGTTTTCCAACGCGACGGCTCGCTTGCGTCCCCGGTATCGTGACGGACACGCCCTAGCCAGTGGTCACGGCTATCGAGCCTGATAAATGAGTACGTCACGTCATCCAATTGCGCTCCGTTTAGAACGCCACGTCGGTCCCGGTACGAAACTGTTGACGACCGTTCTGGCGTTGCCGCTCGTGGATGGAATCTTTCCTGCCCTCATCATCGCTGGTGCAGTCAATACGATCCCCGGTATTCTCGAAGTTGGACTACTGGTGTTCGGGGGGAGTGCGACGCTGTCGGTCGTTCTCGCTGAAATGGACGGCACCCGCCGCGAACAGGTCACGTCGATCCTTCTGGTGGGGACGGGGATCATCATTCTCGCGGCCATCGAAGCCACGCTTGCGCCGACTATCAAATCGCTACTCGTCCTCGAAACGTTCGAGCGGTTTGCGGCGCTAGTGATCCTCGCTATCGCCGCGAAAACGGCCAGCGCCACCGTCGGTGAATACCTCCCGAGTCCAGGCGTCATTATCGGACTTGGACTACTCGCAAGCCTCGATCCAGCGAACGCCGAATTGCTGTTCACGACTGATCGGATGTTGATCGCTCGGAGCGTCGCAGCAGCCGTCGTCGGCGTCGCGTTCACGTTGAGTGTAGCGCTCGCCGGAAACACCCTGCGCAAACACGTCTCGCTCGATTACTTCCGCTTCGGCAGCGCGGTCGCTCTTGGAGTGCTTTCGTTGTCGGTGTTGGGCGTTATCTCCGATCAGATCCCGCTCGCCCTAGCAGTACTCGGCGTTACGGCCCTGTTTTCGCTCGATCCGAACGCAGAACAGGAACCGATCCGAGCCGACGGGAATGGTTCTTCGGAAAACACCGAGCCGACTGACAGCGTAGAACCCAACCACAGAACCGGATCGAAACCGGACACGGAACCCGAACCGGAACGGCCATCCGAACCGGACGCACCGTGGATATAACATCAGGACCGAAAGCCATCTGAATACAGGCGGAAAGCCGAGACTGACGCGACAGAGGGCTGAACAACGGTGTGTGAGACAACTTCCAACACGGGAAGTATATGGGTTTTAGACATGGTAATTTTACTATAATAATGGAAGTAGTAAATACATGCGGATATTATCTAGTAACCTACCAAAATATATAATTGATAGTAAATCAAACAGAGAGATCGAAACGATGGATCGAATTGTTGTCACGGAAGACGTTCAACGGCTCGGAATCAAAAACCCGGTTGGATGCCTCATTAGTGGGCTTGAAGTACGGTCTGGAGCATCCGAGCTAGACGAACATGTTGAAAAACTTGAACGAAAGATAAGCGAGAATTCGGAAGAAATACTTAGTAGAGAAGAAGTTTCAGCATACCATGATGTTTTCGAAGCGGTCGGACATCCAGGACAGGAGCCAGCAGGTGAACAACTCGTCCGGCTCATCCGAGAACAGGGATTGAATCGTCACAACAACGTCGTCGACGCGTACAACATCGCCAGCGCCGAACGGGGGATGGGACTGGGGATGCACGATGTGACGGCGCTGTCAGGGGATGTGTACGTCCATCGGGCCAGTGGCGGCGAGCGCATCCTTCCAATCTTCCACGAACAGCCGGTACAGGCCACCACCGGCGACGTGCTTCACGAAGTCGGCGGACAGATCCTCGGCATCCTCGGCCCAGTTGATCGCGATGCGGGCGCATACCGAGTCACCGAGGCGACCGACCAGGCGCTGCTGCTGTCGTTAGGAAACGAAAAGACCGCAGAAGAAGACAACCGAGCGGTGTGTCGACGCGCCTACGATCTGATCTGTGAAACGTGTCCGGACGCCACACTGACGTTCCTCGATGTCCGCACGCGGGACGCCACCGACGCCGATTCGGCAGTTGCGTCGCCTTAAATCGGATCTGCCTCCTCCCAGAGAGTCTCGAACGACTGCATCGCATTCGTGAGATGATCGTTGTCCATGATCGTGACTCCCTGAACATCGAGCGAGGGGGAGATCACGTATCCGACACGACCGTCTTCATGCACATAATCCTGTTCAGTGAGAAAGTCGTACAGTATGGGATCTTCGTTCTCAAGATCGTCCGCCGCGATATCATACACACCACAGCCGGTGAACAACGGTGAGTCCGTCACGCGAAAGTTACAGTTTGAGCGGACAACGCCCTCACTGTTGGTTTGTTCGATGAGGAGCCGACGAAACTGTTCGATCTTCGAGGGCCAATCTGTCGTTGACGTCTCCGCGAGCAAATACTGATATTCCCGTCCTTTGCTCAGATTATTAACAACGCTTTTAAAGAAGCTACCCGGTGTTTTCGGACAATCGTCTTGAAGGTTGTAATGCAGCGTCTGGAGCATCAACCGTGTCGTTTGGCTGTGTTTTTCGAGGGATGTCAACTCGGTATCCGCGATGATGCCCGCGTAGAGACGCCGACTCGGATTCTCTTCGAGATACTGCTCGATCTCCGAATCCAGCATGTGGGAGAGTCGACGACCTACATGCGCCACGAGAGCCGTGTGCTGAGCCGTCTGGACTTGCATATCCTGTAACGACTGATCCATATACCGAACGACCGGATCGGCGTCCATCTGGTCGGCCTCCTCGTCCTCTCCGAGTACGAGATAATCGAGGCTCACATCCAGCGCCTTAGCGAGCGCGACGAGCTTCTCTAAGCTGGGACGAGTTTCACCTTTCCGATACTGTGTGATCGATGACGACGAAACACCCACTTCATTTGCAATTTCAGCATTATTTTCATCTTTGATGGCTAAAAGCTCAGATAACTTCTCTTCTATCTTGATTTCAAATTGATCTTGCATAGTTGTGCTTAATTACGCATACCCATGAAAACGTTTGGGAATAATAGGAATTATTGTAAATGAATAAAACCAATGCGGGGTAAACAATAGCCGACATATAAGTGGATAGAGAGTGTTCATAGAGAGTATGGTAGCCAATTAAGACAGTAAAATATCATATCAACGTTCATCGATTGTAGTGGTATATCTGCGAGAATACTTGGATACAGGATCCAAAACACCATCCTGTACAATAGATAACGGCCATCGATGATCGTCGACAATAAAAACATCACTCGATCAATGTGACAGTAGAGCTGTCTGGAACGGGTGTGTGTAGCCGCACAGATTCGACCAGTCAGAGAAAACACGATTCGTCTCTCCGGGCGACGCCGGAGCTACGAAAGCAGCGATACCGATCATTCAGGATAGATGAGATTCCACCGACACAGCAATCACAACAACAGTCAACTGAGAAGAGCAGCTCGCAAACAGTGTACGAATCACCCGTTCAGCGTAGGGAACGAATTGACAGACGGTGAGACAATGGTGACCGACCGTTTTAGGGGCAGTTGGGCGACAGCCAGCCGTTGTGTACTAGACACAGTGGTAGACAGCCTCGGGTTCCGGTCGGCGTCGTCACGGGATCAGGCCGCCGGCTGGCGAGCACCGAAACAGACTGTTCTACTAACATGAATCTCGCCACTCCCACCCAGCAATCGTGTCCCCACTGTGGCGCGACGGTCGTCGCCGACCCACGCCGTGGGGAGACCGTGTGTACCGAGTGTGGCACCGTTCTTGAGGAAGAAGCCGTAGACCACGGGCCAGAGTGGACGGCCTACACCTCCCGTGAGTATGCGGAGATCGCTCGCACCGGTGGGCCGACATCGCTGACGATGCACGACAAAGGACTGTCGACGTTCATCAGTGATCAGGATCAGGACGCCTCCGGACGCCGGCTCAGCGCGCGCAAGCGCAACCAGATGCGACGGCTTCGAACGTGGAACGAGCGGTGTCGGACGCGAGACGCGACAGAGCGCAATCTCAAACAGGCGTTTACGGAGATCAATCGGATGGCGAGCGCGCTCGGACTGCCCCAGTCCGTTCGAGAAACCGCGAGCGTCATCTACCGACGAGCACTCGATGAAGGGTTGTTGGTCGGACGATCGATCGAAGGGGTTGCGGCCGCAGGCGTATACGCAGCAGCTCGTCAGGAGAACATTCCCCGCACACTCGACGAAGTGACGACAGTTGCCCGTGTCGACCGCAATCGGATCGCACGGGCGTATCGAACTGTCGGTGGCGAGTTAGGACTCGCTATCGAACCGGCCGATCCAACGGCGTTCCTACCGCGCTTTGCGTCGGGCGTGGACTGTTCCGAAGCGGTCCATCGACAGGCCCACGACCTGCTGGATTCCGTCGCCGGCACCACATACACGAGCGGGAAGAATCCGGCGGGGCTGGCTGCCGCTGCCTTGTACGCCAGTGCGTGTCTCACCGGCGAACGGATCACCCAACAGGAGATCAGCAACGTTGCCGATATTACGAGCATGACGATCCGCACCCACTACCGGGATCTGATCGAGCATGCACAGTGTGAGGAGGCCTGATCGGATCGATGGTTGTCGGACGGTGGAACGACGAATTAGTGGTGACGGAATGATCAGTGGGAAACGATCAATGGGTGTGTTTTTATCGTTCGCGCCGGGAATCACGGCTATGACTTTCGTTACAACGCTCCGATTCACGAGCGGCGACCGCCACGTTCTTGATTCAGTCGTGAACGACATCAAACAAACGGCACGGCGAAAAGGGGTGGAGATGAAAGGGCCACACTCTAAGCCGCCAGAAGATTTCCGGGTTCCGCAGTCGAAATGTCCCGGGCGGGATTCGAAGCAGTTCCGCCCGTGGCGATACACGATTTATACGCGAACGATACACATCCTCGGACACGGAACGTTTGCCCGCGATACAGCGGCCCGCGATTTTCCTGATGACATCTACGTTGAGGCCGATGTCGACCGTATTACGGGCGGTGGAACCGACACGTAGCTACAAGCGCTGTCCACGCGACTGTTTTATGTCTGTTCGAAACGACCGACAGGACGAGATGTCTCACTCTGACACACCGTCTGATTGGCTCGTGTCGCTGCGTCGTGATCTGCACCGTCACCCAGAGCCTGCGTGGCGGGAATTCTACACAACGAGTCGCATTGTGGACGAGCTCGAAACGATCGGAGTAGATGAGTTGCTCGTTGGCTCGGAGTTCATCGATCCCGGGACCCGTATCGGCGTTCCTGAGCAAGCAGAGATCGATCGGTGGGACGAGACGGCCCGACACGCAGGAGCACGCGAGGATGTTCTCGACCGAACGGCGGACGGGGTGACTGGCGTGCTGGCCGTCGTGCGAGCGGGTGATGGCCCGACTATCGGACTGCGGGTCGACATCGACGGTCTCCCACGATCGGAAAGCGAATCAGACGACCACGTTCCCACGGCGGAGGGCTTTCGATCCGAAACCGACGCGATGCACGCGTGTGGCCACGACGCACACGCCACAGTCGGAGTCGGCGTCATCGAGTCCATCGTGAACGAATCGGCGTTTGAGGGAACTCTGAAGGTGGTTTTCCAGCCCGCAGAGGAAGTTATCGGCGGCGGAAAAGCCGTCGCTGAAAGCGGGCAGTTAGACGACTGCGACCACCTGCTTGCCACCCACGTTGGTCTCGATCATCCGACGGGCGAAGTCGTCGCCGGAATCGATGGTTTTCTGGCGGTGCATCATTTTGCGGCGACGTTCACGGGGGAGTCAGCCCACGCTGGCAGCCACCCCAATGAGGGAGCCAACGCTGTCCAAGCGGTGGCGGCCGCCGTGGAGAACCTCTATGCCATTCCGCGCCACGAGGACGGAGCGACGCGCGTCAATGCAGGGGTCATCGAGGGCGGCAGCGCACCGAACATCATTCCAGAAACAGCCCGGTTCGAAGGCGAAGTGCGTGGGGAAACGACGGAGCTCAAAGAGTACATGCGCGAGCACGCAACGCGCGTGGTCAAGAACGCTGCTGCAATGCACGGCTGTGAAGTCGACATCGACGCCGTGGGAGACGCTCCGAGCGCGAGAAGCGACGACGCGATCGTGGATATCGTCGAAGATGTGGCACGCGAGAGCGACGGTGTCGAGACCGTGTTGCGACGCGACGATCTTGGGGGCAGCGAGGACGCAACGTATCTCATGCAACGTGTTCAAGACAACGGCGGCACGGCAGCCTACGTCGGCATCGGTACCGACCACCCTGGCGGCCACCATACGGCCACGTTCGATGTGGACGAAGCGTCGGTAGGGATCGGGGTGGACGTGCTGACCGAATCCATCCGGCGGCTCGCTGTGGGTAGCAATGCTGAGAGATAGATACGAACGAAGGGGATCCACCACGAAGACGGTTGGACCGAGTCGCTACGACACGTTATTCTAACGCGTCGATGAGCTGCGGAACGACATCGAAGAGGTCGTCGACAATGGCGTAGTCGGCCAGATCCATGATCGGCGCGTTCGGGTCGGTGTTGATGGCGACGATCGTGTCCGATCCTTTCATGCCAGCAACGTGCTGGACAGCGCCAGAAATACCGATGGCGAGATACACGTCGGGCGTGACGACCTTCCCGGACTGACCGACCTGTCGGTTTTTCGGCAGCCAGCCGTTGTCCACGATCGGGCGCGAAGACGACAGTGTGGCGTCGGTCGCCTCAACCAGTTCCTCAATGAGCGGGAGGTTGTCCTCCTCCTCGATGCCCCGGCCGATCGAAACGAGGAATTCCGCTTCGGAGATGTCCACGTCGCCGCCGGCGACTTCTTCGAAGCCGGTAACAGTGGACTCGACAGCACTCTCATCGACCTCGGCGTCGAACTCGCGCACTTCGGCGTCGCCCTCGGCGTCGGTCGCCTCCCACTCAGCGGGACGGATCGACACCGCGACGGTGTCGGCGTCCACGGCAACGGTCGTTTCGACCTTCGAACCGTACATCTCGCGGGTGACTTCCGTTTCTCCATCACGAGCAATGTCGACGGCGTCCGTGACCAGCGGAACGTCAAGCCGGGAGGCGACGGCAGGGGCGTAATCCAGCCCGTTGACAGAGTTGGGAAGCACCAACGTCGACGGCTCGATCTCCGCGAACAGCTGTTCAGTCACTTGAGTGTAGATGTCGTGGTTGAACTCCGCACCCGCGTCGACGGTGTGAATAACGGAAACACCATCGAGGTTTAACTCGTCAGCGAACGCGTCGACATCGCCACCGATCACCGCGAGATGCAGTTCGCCACCCTGATCGGCAGCGAGCTGCCGTCCGACGGTAACAAGCTCGAAACTCACGTCCCGAAGCTCACCCTGACGGTGTTCAGTGACAGCAAGCACGTCGCTCATCCCTCAACCACCCCCACGTCTTGGAGAAGCTCAGCAAGCTCATCGGCAGTGTCTTCGGGACTGCCCTCGAAGACGACGGCCTCACCCTCACTTTCGGGTTCGTACATCTCAGTCCGCCGCAGCGGCGATTCGAGCACTCCTGCGTCCAAATCGAGATCAGAGAGCGTGTGTACGTCGAGCGGCTTGCTCTGTGCCTGACGAATCCCGCGCAGACTCGCATACCGTGGCTCGTTGATACCGGTCTGAATCGTCAACACCGAGGGAAGCTGAATCTCGGTGAGTTCTTCGATTCCACCCTCAAGTTCTCGACGGACGTTCGCAACCCCCGCCTCGGCGTCGAGATCGAGCGCGTTGACAACTGCGCCCCACTCGAAGCCGATCGTTTCGGCCAGCGCGACGCCTGTCGCACCGAAACTGTCGTCGCCAGCCTGAACGCCGGTAAAGACGAGATCCGGCTCTTCCTGTTCGACGACCGCCGCGAGAACGTCGGCTTTCGTTGCTGGATCAAGGACATCCGTGGCTGCGATGTCGTCGTCCCAGACGCGGATCGCTCGGTCAACACCCTTTGCAAGCGCCATTCTGATCGTCTCCTCGGCGCGTTCTGGACCGATCGTGACAGAGACGACGTCAATGTCCTCTCCATCCTCTTTGATCTGGACTGCCTCTTCGATGGCGTACTCGTCCCATTCGTTGAGGTCGTATTCCAGATAGCGGTCATTGATGTCGAGACCGTCGATGTCGAAATCATCCTCGGCCTCGGCCACCTCCTTAACGGTGACGAGTATCTTCATAGACACTACACACTCCCCACCGTTTCGTGTTAAACGTTTAGGAACGATTCTAATCGTTCCCCGCGTGGTCAGGATCAGAGTCGGCGTCCAAACCGGGGTCGTGGTTTGGCAGACTGATCAGATTTTCGCGTCCGATCCGCAACTTCTCAATGCGGTCGTTCTCATCCATCGCGGAGAGCAACTGTGAGACTTTGGCGTCCGACCAATCGGTTTCGGTGACGATCGTCGCTTGTCGCATCCGACCACCGTTGTTTTGGAGCAGTCGCTCGACACGCTCCTCATCGCTCAACAGCTCAAGATCGATCTGATTAGCGGCAGAACCGATATCGGAACCGTCTGAAAGCTCTACCACGGGAGCACCATCCTGTTCGGTCCCGTTTTCGTGTTCATTCGTAGACGGAGTATCCGGACTGTCCCACTTCGGGAATCCGATGTCTCCCCCGAATATGCGATCGAACAGCGTTCGACGCCGCGAATACGCGAACACACCGATCGAACCAACCACGGCAATGGCGATGAACGCGAGGGCACTGACAGGAGGATCGACGCCGTCAGGGATCCCCCCACCGCCAGAACCCTGGTAGCTCTGCTTCCGGTAAGAAATGTCGAACTGCTGGAACGTTCGTGGACCGGTGAACACCCATGCGTTTTTCTCGACCCTGTCGACGTTCGTCCCACCCCGTAGCTCGTATCCTCGGGAGTAGCTGATCACGAGCTTATGATTCGCACCGAGCCGTCTGAACCACGGACGACCATCAGCGGTGAACGAGTCGTTCAGGTTGACGACTTCATCGCCTTCCGGTGGAGCGACGAAGTTCGTCCACGTAAAATTCCGGTAGAAGATCCCCGTGTTTCCACGGCGAGCGGTGTCGTTCGTCACATCGACGATCCGCATCGACCGGTTCGATTCATTGCCGACGGCGCGCGCTGCCCGTTTGAATGCCAAAAGAGAATCGAGAGAATTGAAACTACTACCGCCGACCTTTTCGTATGCTTGCGCCGTTTTGTTGAACGCTGTCGAACCGTTTTGTGTCTTTATCTGAACAGTCCGTATCACAGAAAATTTTGCGTCCCCGTTGGGGAGAATCTGGATCACAGTGATGTCGTCCGACTCATTAACCGAAACAGGGACTGAGGTGGCCGAACCCACGGCTGTGTGACCGATAAAACACACCGACACCGCTATGAGGAGGGCAACGATGGCCACAGTCCGCATACAAACCTGTGAACGCTGCGGTAGGAAAACACTTACTGTCGGGGTCTCGTCCTGCGAAAACGATGCCATCGGGACGGTGACGGGGGGATTGGCTGGGTAAGAAGTAACGACGAGACCTAGATACGAAGAAAGAGACACCAAGCCGCAGACGTATCACAGATGTTTTTGTTCATCCCCATTGTATGTGAGTTCGATGCGTTCCTCCCGGATTCCCGTCGTAGGGATGATCGTGCTCCTCACACTCTCAGGGATACCACCATCGGTAACCGCCCCCCTACCGACGAGTGCACAACAGGACGGCACCGGAACGGTCAAGCATACCGCGAACGGCAGCCTGTCGTATCTATCTATTAACGGATCGATCAAGCGCAACGACACCGTGATGCTATCACAGGACGTTGGTAGCGCTGTTTCGTTGGAGACAGTCAAGTTCAAACAAGAATTCGAACACAAACGGATCAAAGCCGCTGACGAAAACGCGTCCAACGAAACGGCGTTTACGATTGCCAAGCTCGAAACGATCGAAACGCGAACCAACGAGCTTCGAGAACGACAGAACAAGAAGATACAGCAGTACAACGAGGGAGAGATAGCCTCGAAAACGTTTCTCCGTGAATTAGCGCTGATTACCTCCGAAGCAGATCGAATACAGGTATTAGCCGGATATCTCACTGAGTATGCAGAAAACGACACACTCGCCCGCCAAGCGAACGACATCAAACAAGAATTGTACATGTTCAAAGGTCCCGTGCGGACTAGAATCCGGTCAGCACTCAACGGCGATCCGACCGCTCCGAACCGGTTTTTCGTTCGAACGTCCACAGCAGGGATAGAGCTCGGGACGATCGACGACAGTGGCGAGGAAAGAACGTACGTGCGGGAAACGTATCTCGACGGGGCACGAAGTCGACCAGACAGTCCCAAAGAGCTCGGCGCGACGTACATGAGAAAGAAAGTGACCGAGCAGTACGGAATCAGTAAGGATTACATACAGGAGGAATTTGGGGTGGCGTCGTTTTATCGGTACAAACTGTTTCCACCGGAGTACGTTTCTTCAGAAGACGGGATTACACACTACGTCGATCGGGGGTCTGGTAATATCGTGTTCGAAAGGCAGAAAGTCCCGATCGAGGAGGAGCGAACGGTCGAACACGAACCCAAAACGAACCGGACCGAGCAGCTCACACTCACACAGCGAACGACGTTCCCGGGAGGATACATGTACGTTCGGCTCACCGATCCAGACGGAGAGCCACTCAACGGGACCGTCTCCGTTGATGGCCGAACGGTCGGCACGACAGCTGAGGACTCACTGCTCATGCTCCAGCCATCGAACGGAAGCACAATCACCGGCACCGTCGGGAGCAAAAACGTCTCGGTCACCGTTGGGAACGCCAGCCGACAGCCACCGGCACCAGCCGGAAACCCGTGACGACGCCGGGAAACAGCACGGTTCACGCCACTCGAATCCCGATCGTTCGCGTAGATTTATCAGTGAAAAGGTGACCAGCGAGCCATGTGTCAGATCGTGGCGTGTCGACCGTCGTTGGGATCATCGTCCTTGTGGGGATCACGATCGTGTTGGCTGGGGCGTTCGGCGCGATGGTACTCACACAGGCACCACCATCAGAGCCTCCGCAAGCGGTGTTCGCGCTCACCGCCGACAGCGCGACCCAAACGATCACGCTCACCCACGAGAGCGGGGCGGATCTCACTCCGGAGACGCTCCGGTTGACGATCGCTGTCGACGGCGAACCGATCGCCCACCAACCGCCGATCCCGTTTTTCGCTGCGAAAGGATTCATCGGTGGCCCGACCGGGCCGTTTAACAGCGCCTACGAGGGCAACTGGACGGCGGGGCAGTCCGCGAGCCTCCGGGTTGCGAGCACCAACACACAGTTTCAGGCGGGCACAATGGTGACTGTTCGACTGTACGCTGCCGACCAGCTAGTAGCGTCGCTCGAAACCCGTGTGTGAGAATCAGGGCGTGGCAACCGTGGTGATGGCGACTTCGGGACTGTGGGACGGTCCCATGAGGTGGTGCTCGAACTCCTCGAACCCCGCGCGTTCGAACATGCGGTCGGCTTCGGATTCGTCGTAAAAGAGCATGATCGCGTCAGCGAGTTTCTGGAACAGCGTCCGAGAAGGGTAGTTCGGACCGACGATGAGCACGCGTCCATCGGGTTTGACGACGCGCCGACACTCCCGGAGCGCTTCGACTGGATGCGGCCAGTACTCGATCGAACCGGACGACCAGACGACATCGAACGTCGAATCATCGAACGGCAGCCGTTCTGCGTCGCCGCGATAGAAGCGAACCGGTCCCTGACTCCCGAACTTCCGTTTCGCCTGTTCGAGTTGGTGGGGACTCTGATCGAGACCGTGGATCTGTTCGGTGTGTTCGAACAGCCCTTCGGTTGCAAACCCCGTTCCACACCCCACATCGAGCACGGTGTCATCCGCGTCGATGTCGAGCAAACCGATGGCCTCGGTGCGCATCTCTTCAGTCCAGATAAATGCGTTCACCTCATCATACACCCTGGAAAGATATTTGTAAAATATCCGTGCGCGAGCCTTGTGTTCGAGGAGTCCCATCGGGTCGACTTGCACGCACATCGCTATAACAGTGCGGATCGAGCACTCACACGAAACCGGTCTTTGCGACAATCAATTGACGACAGTCACTCAGTACACACAGGCTACTTCGCAACGCCCAAATAGCCGCTAATCAAATCTTCTTACGATATAAATATGGCCAGACCCGAGGTTCTGGATCGAATCAAGGAGGCCGAGGACGATGTCGATGATATCGTGGCTGAGGCAGAAACCGACCGCGAGGAGATCATCGCTGAGGCGCACGAACGAGCCGATGAGATACGCTCGGAAGCCGAACGGGAAGCCGACGAGCTGGCCGAACAGCGGCTCAGCGACGCCCAGGCGGAGATCGAACACGAGCGAGAATCGATCCTTGAGCAAGGAGAAGCTGAGCGTGAGGCCCTCGAAGCGAACGCGAGCGAGCGCGAAGCAGAAGTAATTGAGGAAATCCTCACGACGTTCGAAGAGACCGTCCATGCTCAGACCTGAGCGAATGAGCCGGGTGTCGGTGACCGGCTCCACCCAAGTGATGGACGACGTGATCGAAACCATCCACGAGATGCGTTTGCTCCACCTCACCGACTACGATGGGACGTGGGAGGGGTTCGATCCGGGGGACCCGATCCATGGGGCGGACGAGGCGTCCGAGAAACTCGTCACCGTCCGATCGCTCCAGAGTATTCTCGATGTGGATGAGGACACCGACGCGCCCGACCGCGTCGTTACCACTGAGGCGCTGGAGACCGAACTCGAATCCATTAGACAGTCGGTCAACGAACTCGACGACCAACGGAGTGAACTGACTGACCAGCTCCGGTCCGTCGAGGACCGCATCGAGACGATGGAGCCGTTTGCCACGTTGGGCATCGATCTCGATCTGCTTTCGGGATACGATTCGCTCTCGGTTGCGGTCGGTGACGGCGATCCGACGGCGATCGAAACGGCGCTAACGGAGGCAGACATACCGGAGTACGAGCTGTTCGAGGAAAACGGCGTCGTCGCCGTGTTCGCCCGCGTCGAGGACAAAACGCCACAAGATTCCACAAGCAGTACACAGTCCAGCACCCTCGAAGACGTGCTCGTCGGCACTTCGTTTTCTACCCACGAGATCCCCGACGCCGACGGCAATCCCGAAGAGTACATCGAGGAGTTGCACCACGAACGCCAGCAGCTCGAATCAGAGCTCGGGACGATCGAAGAGCAACTCGATGCGCTGCGATCGGAACACAGCGGCTTCCTGCTCGCAGCAGAGGAAACGCTGACCATCGACGTGCAGCGTCAGGAAGCGCCGTTGTCGTTTGCGACGACCGACAACGCGTTCGTTTCGGAGGGATGGATCCCCACTGAGCGGTTCGGAGAATTCGTGGAGACGCTCCACAGCGCCGTCGGTGACCACGTGGAGATCGACGAACTCGAACGCGCGTCGTACAACGGCGACGGCCACCTCATCGACCGCGAGGACGTTGGAGGCACGCCCGACAGAGCCGACCCAGCCACCACCGTCGAGGGGAGCGAGAAGGTCGCTCCCGATGGCGGCAGCATCGAGCAGTCGATGAGCAAAAGCGAGCCGCCGGTGGTACAGGACAACCCCGGCCCGGTTGCGTCGTTCGAGGCGCTCGTCGACGCCTACGCCCGGCCGAAATACTCCGAATTCGATCCGTCGATCATCGTGTTCCTCACGTTCCCGACCCTGTTCGGGTTCATGATCGGTGATCTCGGATACGGACTGCTGTACGCCGCGATCGGGCTAGCCATCGTCTCGAAATCCGACGGCGTCGTTGCGGATCTCGGCAAAATCGCGTTGTGGGCTGGCGGGTTTACGGCGCTGTTCGGCGTTCTGTACGGCGAGTTCTTCGGCTTGCACCAGCTCGGAGACATCGTCTGGGGCGGCCACCCACCGCTTCACAAGGGGTTGATCCCGGCCTACGGCGAGTTCGCTAATCTGTGGCTGGTGTTGAGCCTCCTCATCGGGATGGTTCACATGACGTTTGGCTACGTGTTCGATTTCTATGAGCATCTCAGCCACGGCGCAAGCGACGCCATCCGCGAGAGTGGCTCGTGGCTGTTGATGCTGTTCGGACTGTGGATATGGATCTTCGCCGGTACACCACCGGCCAACGTCGTACCCGGATTCCTCGTCGGATCGGGATCGGTGTTCAACGGGAACCCGATCGGACTCGAATTCACCGGACTCCCTGAAACGGTCGGTCTCATCGGACTCGGTGCCTTCATCGTCGGCGTGGCGTTGACCGCCACCACCGGGATCGCAGAGTTCATCGAAGCGGTGTTCCTGAAGGTGCTGTCCGACGTGCTGTCCTACACCCGGATCACGGCGGTGTTGCTCGCAAAAGCGGGAATGGCGTTTGCCGTCAACCTGCTCGTGTTCGGTGCCTACGAACACCACGGCGAGTACCACTTCCTCTTCTTCAGTGAGAAGGCACCCGGTGAAGTCCCTGCCGAAGAGATGATCTTCGCCGGACTCGTCAACGGCTCTGGCGTCGAGTTACTCCTCGGCGCGGTCGGTGGCGTGCTCATCTTCGTGGCAGGACACCTCCTCGTGCTCGCGCTTGGGGTGACCAGCGCCGGACTCCAGTCTATTCGTCTCGAATGGGTGGAATTCTTCCAGAAATTCTACGAAGGCGGCGGTGAAGAATACTCCCCGTTCGGACGCGTCCGTCGCTTCACAAGCGAGGAGTAAACCACCCCGGTCATCGTTTTGGATCGCTCGGTAGAACCATCACTCTGTTCTTCGCATTGTCCCGACAGAGGAACAAGGGCCCGAAAAATATGACACGCACCCATATTTTTCGCTATAACCTTATGAATTATGGACTCGGTACGTATTACCACGATATCGGAGAAAATCGTTTGAGAAGCTTTATGGGTACAGTATAATTAGACCCAACCGTTCGGATACGAGCGAATCCAAGAGAACCCACTAAACCATGATGGAACTCCAACTCACCGCAGCGTTTCTTAATGCGATGGTACTGCAAGCAGGTCAAGCTGCAATCCCACCCGCAACGGGTGCAGCGATCGGTTTCGGACTCGCAGCGATCGGGGCCGGCTACGCCGAGCGAAGCATCGGATCGGCAGCCGTCGGCGCGATTGCCGAAGACAGAGGCATGCTCGGGTACGGTGTCCTCCTGACGGTCATTCCGGAGACGATCGTCATTTTCGGACTCGTCGTCGTCTTCCTCCTCCAATAACCGCACCCGACTTTCCCTATCGATACTATGAGCCTTGATACGGTCGTAAAGGATATTCGAGAGGAAGCCCGCGCGCGTGCAGACGATATACGCGACGAGGCAGAGGAGGAGGCCCAGTCGATCATCGCAGAGGCCGAGTCGGAGGCTGAAGAGATCGTCGAACAGCGCGAGCGCGAGGTCGAACGAACGATCGAACAAGAACGAGAACAGCGCCTCTCAAGCGCCAAGCTCGAAGCGAAACAAGAGCGCCTCGAAGCGCGTCGCAACATCCTTGAGTCGGTCCGCGGATCGATCGAATCGGAACTCGCAGCGCTCGAAGCGAATCGAGAGGAACTGACCCGCAAGCTGCTTGCGGACGCTGCCGAAGAGTTCGACAGCGACGCAGCGGTTGATGTCTATGGACGCGCAGACGACGCCGAACTGATCGAGTCGATCCTCGAAGACGAAGCGTACGACGGATTCACCGACGCCGGCGAGTACGACTGTCTCGGTGGCGTGGTCGTCGAAAGCGACAGTTCACGGGTCCGTGTGAACAACACGTTTGATTCCGTGTTCGAGGATGTTTGGGACGACAATCTGCGCGAGGTGAGCGAGCGGTTATTCGAAGCAAAGAATGAACACGACGGTTGATACGGCGAACTACGGTTACGTCACGGCACGCGTTCGGGTCCGCCGGGCGGCCCTGTTCGATGAGGACGATTACCGCAAGCTCGTTCGCATGGGCCCGGGAGAGATCGCCCGGTTCATGGAAGAGACCGAATACGAAACCGAGATGAACGCGCTCGGTTCGCGTCACGACGGCGTCGATCTCATCGAGTACGCGCTCAACCGCAACTTAGCGAAGCACTTCGATGATCTGCTCACGTTCGCGGGCGGAGAGCTGTATGAGAACATCGCGCGGTATCTTCGGAAGTTCGACGCGTGGAACGTCAAGACGATCATTCGTGGTGTGTACACCGACGCCGGACAGCAGACGATCGCGGACGATCTGATCCGCGCCGGAGCGTTCTCTGATGAGCTGTTAGATCGGCTCACAGAGTCGACTTCGATCGAGATGGTTGTTGAGCAGCTGTCGAACACCATCTTCGGACCAGCGCTTGAAGCGGCCTACTCGGACTATGAGGAAACGGACGTGCTCGTTCCACTCGAAAACGCGATCGATCGCGCGTTCTACTCGGAGTTACTCGGTGATGTTCCAGAAAACCCCTCCGAGCCGACGAAGCTGTACGTTCAGTTGCTGCGTGCTGAGATCGACTTCCGAAACATCCGGAACGCGCTACGGCTCGCGCGCAGCGGTGCGGACATCGATCCCAGCGAGTATTTCATTTCCGGCGGGCAACTGTTCGAGGAATCGGAGCTAGAACAGCTCACAACCAACGTGGGTCAGCTCACGGAGTACCTCCGTCACAGTTCCTACGGAAGCGATCTGGAGGGCGCGCTGGATGAACTCGAAGAGGCAGACAGCCTCATCGAGTTCGAACGAGCGCTCGATCAGGCGCTGTTAGAGTACACGGACGCGCTAACGAATCGGCATCACCTGTCGATCTGTCCGGTGATTGCGTACATCCGTGCCAAAGAGAGAGAAGTCGACAACATCCGCGCGATCGCCCGCGGCAAGGAGGCAGGACTAACGGGCGAGCAGATCGAAGAAGAACTGGTGATCGTATGAGCCACCAGGACACCAACGCAAGTCAGGAGATCGGCGTCATCGGAAGCCAAGAGTTCACCACCGGATTCAGGTTGGCCGGCGTTCGTCGGTTCGAAACCGTTCCCGAGGAACGGAAATCAGAGGATCTCGACGACGCCGTCGAGACGATGGTGAACGACGACGGGATCGGGATCATCGTGATGCACGATGCGGATCTCTCGTACCTCTCCAGACAGCTACGGAATGAGGTCGAAACGAGTGTCGATCCCGTACTCGTCACGCTGGGTGGCGGAGCCGGAAGCGGTGGACTCCGCGAGCAGATCAAGCGAGCGATCGGTATCGACCTCATGGATGAGTGACGACAAGAGCGGCGATATCGGAGCGGCCGAAGGCGTAGCCGAGACACAACCCGGTCACCGTCGCTCGAAGCGACACCACTAATCCGGTCCGGTCTGAGGCACCGATCATCAACGGAATCGATCACACACAGTCAATCCACGCGAACCAACAAACCATGAGTCAGGCAACACAGGAGCAGACCGTCAGCGATGACGGCGTTATCGAAAGCGTGAGCGGTCCGGTCGTGACCGCCACGGACCTCCAAGCCCGGATGAACGACGTTGTGTACGTCGGTGAGGAAGGGCTAATGGGCGAGGTCATCGAGATCGAAGGCAACATAACGACGATTCAGGTGTACGAGGAGACCTCGGCCGTGTCCCCCGGCGAGCCAGTGACGAACACCGGCGAACCGTTGACGGTGGATCTCGGCCCGGGAATGCTCGACACAATCTACGACGGCGTCCAGCGGCCCCTCGACGTACTCGAATCCCAGATGGGGGCGTTCCTCGACCGCGGTGTCGACGCACCCGGTATCGACCTCGAAAAGGAGTGGGAGTTCACGCCGACGGTCGAAGTCGGTGAGGAAGTCGGTCCCGGCGATGTCGTCGGAACGGTCGATGAGACGATCAGCATCGAGCACAAAGTGCTCGTTCCCCCGGATTTCGAGGGCGGCGCGGTCGAATCGGTCGAAGACGGATCGTTCACCGTCACAGAGGCGGTCGTCACGCTCGATTCGGGCGAGGAGGTCACGATGCACCAAGAGTGGCCGGTGCGCGAGGCCCGTCCGACAGTCGAGAAACAGACGCCCACTACGCCGCTTGTGTCGGGCCAGCGCATCCTCGATGGGCTGTTCCCGCTTGCAAAGGGCGGAACGGCCGCGATTCCGGGACCGTTCGGCTCCGGAAAAACCGTCACTCAGCAGTCACTAGCGAAGTTCGCAGACGCCGACATCGTCGTCTACGTCGGCTGTGGGGAACGGGGCAACGAGATGACCGAAGTCATCGACGACTTCCCCGAACTCCCGGACCCACAGACCGGCAACCCGTTGATGGCCCGGACGTGCCTCATCGCTAACACTTCGAACATGCCCGTCGCGGCCCGAGAGTCGTGTGTGTACACCGGCATCACGATCGCGGAGTACTACCGCGACATGGGGTACGACGTGGCGTTGATGGCTGATTCGACCTCGCGGTGGGCCGAAGCCATGCGAGAGATCAGTTCGCGGCTCGAAGAGATGCCCGGCGAAGAAGGGTATCCCGCGTATCTCGCCGCGCGGCTCTCGGCGTTTTATGAGCGGGCGGGGTATTTCGAGAACGTGAACGGCACCGAAGGTTCCGTTTCGGTGATCGGAGCGGTCTCCCCGCCCGGCGGCGACTTCTCGGAACCAGTAACCCAGAACACGCTGCGCATCGTCAAGACGTTTTGGGCGCTCGATGCCGATCTCGCTGAGCGCCGTCACTTCCCGGCGATCAACTGGGACGAATCCTATTCGTTGTACCGCAGCCAGTTGGATCCGTGGTTCGAAAACGAGATCGCGGCCGACTGGTCGGAGACGCGCCAGTGGGCGATCGACACGCTAGACGAGGAGTCAGAGCTCCAAGAGATCGTCCAGCTCGTCGGGAAAGACGCGCTTCCGGAGGACCAACAGCTCACCCTTGAGGTGGCTCGGTACCTCCGAGAGGCGTGGCTCCAGCAGAACGCGTTCCACGACGTGGACCGGTACTGTCCGCCGGAGAAGACCTACCAGATCCTCACGGCAATCAAGGCGTTCAACGATGAGGCGTTCGAGGCGCTGGACGCGGGCGTGCCGGTCGACGAGATCACCTCGATCGACGCGGCACCGCAACTGAACCGTATCGCAACCACTCCCGACGAGGAGACCGAGGAATTCGTCACCGACCTCACCGAAGAGATCGCAAACCAACTCCAAGAGCAATACTGACATGAAAGAATATCAAACAATCACGGAGATCAGCGGTCCGCTGGTGTTCGTGGAGACGGACGAGCCGATCGGCTACGACGAGATGGTCGAGATCGAGACACCGTCCGGTGAGACGCGCCGCGGGCAGGTGCTTGAAGCGGCGAGCGATCACGTCGCGATTCAGGTGTTCGAGGGAACCGACGGCATCGATCGGGATTCGTCGGTTCGCTTTTTGGGTGAGACGCTCAAGATGCCCGTCACCGAGGATCTCCTCGGTCGAGTGCTCGACGGGTCCGGGCAGCCGATCGACGGCGGGCCGGACATCGTGCCCGACGAGCGTCACGACATCATCGGTGCCGCGATCAATCCGACAGCGAGAGAGTACCCCGAGGAGTTCATCCAGACGGGCGTCTCAGCGATCGACGGCATGAACACGCTCGTTCGCGGCCAGAAGCTGCCGATCTTCTCCGCATCGGGGCTGCCCCACAACGATCTGGCGCTCCAGATCGCCCGACAGGCGACCGTGCCCGAAGAGGCCGCAGACGAAGACGAGGAAGAATCGGAATTCGCTGTGGTGTTCGGCGCGATGGGGATCACCGCTGAGGAGGCAAACGAGTTCATGGACGACTTCGAGCGTACGGGTGCGCTGGAGCGGTCGGTGGTGTTCATGAACCTCGCTGATGACCCGGCTGTCGAGCGGACGATCACGCCGCGGCTGGTGTTGACGACCGCTGAGTACCTCGCCTTTGAGAAGGATTACCACGTGCTCGTCATCCTGACGGACATGACCAACTACTGTGAAGCGCTGCGTGAGATCGGTGCGGCCCGCGAGGAGGTGCCCGGTCGTCGTGGCTATCCGGGATACATGTACACCGACCTGGCGGAGTTGTACGAGCGCGCCGGCCGCATCGACGGTCGGGACGGATCGGTGACCCAGATCCCGATTCTAACGATGCCCGGTGACGACGAGACCCACCCGATTCCGGATCTGACCGGCTACATCACGGAGGGGCAGATCTATATCGATCGGGACCTTCAATCACAGGGCATCAGCCCACCGATCAACGTGTTGCCCAGCCTCTCGCGACTGATGGACGACGGGATCGGTGAGGGTCTCACTCGCGCAGACCACGCGGACGTTTCCGATCAGCTGTATGCAGCCTACGCGGAGGGTGAGGACCTGCGCGATCTCGTGAACATTGTTGGCCGCGAAGCGCTGTCCGAAAGCGACAACAAGTATCTCGACTTCGCTGAGCGGTTCGAGACCGAATTCGTCGATCAAGGATTCACTACCGATCGGGACATTGATGAGACGCTCGACATCGCGTGGGATCTGCTGTCGATGCTCCCCCGGTCCGAGCTCAACCGGATCGGCGAGGATCTCCTCGATGAACATTACACCGGTGACGAAGAACAAGAGCCGGTCGAAGCCACTGCGGACTGACCTGACACAACGTCGTCTTCGATCACCATTTTCCGAGCTACTTTAGTCGATGAGTGATACTATTAGAATATGGAATGGTCTCGTAACCGAGGGCTTGTCCTCCGAATGGCGGTGACGCTCGCGCTGCTCGGCGTTGTGACGTGTGTGTTCTTCGGCGTCGTGTATGGAGTCGTGGTTGGACTCCTCTTATTTCTGGAGTCCCATCCGCTGCTTCCGGCCGGTAACAGCGTCTGGCTCGGCGTCGTCGTAACTGGAATGTTTCTTACAGCGATCGTCTATCGGGAGTACTCCGGCAGACCCCTCGCTCTCAGATTCGTCGATTCACGTCCCACCCAGTCGGCAGCGGAGCGTTCGGAGTCGCTCCAGCGAACCGTCGAACAGTTGGCCCACCAGGCCGATCTCCCCGTCCCGACGGTGGTCGTCGCGGACTCGGAATTCCCGACCTCATACACGAGCGGACTGACACCCAACCGGGCGACGATCGTCGTTACGAGCGCGCTCCTCGACACACTCGACACAGAGGAGGTACGGGCCGTACTCGCTCACGAACTCACACACATCAAACACCGCGACGTGGCCGTCATGACCGTCGCCTCGATCCCCTTGATTATCGCTCGCTCGATCTACGAGTGGGCAGACGAACAGAGAAAAGGAGACAAAGATTTGATCGGAGTGGGTGTGTGTTACATCGTTTCCGGTGTATTCAGGATGCTCGGTCGACTCCTCATCAGATCGCTGTCGCGGTATCGGGAACTAGCGGCTGACCGGGGGGCTGTGGCGCTCACCGGCGCTCCAGTGGCGCTGGTGAGTGCCATCGCGAAACTCGATCGGCAGCTGGATGACGTACCTACCGAAGATCTCCGAGCGGGACAGGTATCGATCGAGGCGTTTTCGATCATCCCAATCGACACCCCAGTCGACGAACCCATTCGCCTCGGACCTAATGGCGACAGAATACCGGAACACCACAAGAACACGTGTCAGTTTCAAAAACTGACAGAGCCGCTGTTCGACACTCACCCATCAATGGATCGCCGCTTGGACCAGCTCCGAGAGATCGAAACGGAGCTGTAGTTTCAACAGCGCGGCAAAGAGTACGTCACGATCGCCTACGACTGTCGTTTGAACAGGAATTTCATATCGCCCGCGAACACTTGTTGGTCGTCTTGGTTTCTGACATCAGAATCGATGACGACCAGCCCGGCGTCGTCCCGGCTCTCCAGTTCGCGCCGATCAGTCACCTCGAACGTCGCTGTGAGCGTGTCACCGATGGTGACTGGGTTCGGAACGTCCATGTAGTTCATGCCCAGAAACGCGATAACGGTCCGTTCCACGAACCCACACCGCTGGACCAGTCCCGTGGCGATGATGAACGTCATTGGACCGTGAGCAATTCGTTCACCGTACGGTCCCTCCTCGGCGTATTCGGCGTTAGTATGGAGTTCGGTCCAATCACCAGTGAGCATCGAATGCGTCACGAAATCCGCTTCAGTGATCGTCCGGCCAGCGCTCTCGAACGTCGTTCCCTCCTCCATCTCCTCGAAGTAGTGCGGTTCGTAACTGTACGGCATAGCTCTATATCAAAACTCGACGATAAGAATGTATCGGACGGGGATCCCCAGCGGTGTGGCCGGGCTACAGTTGCCCACTGCCAGCAGTGACGAAGTAGCCGACGGTTTCAGTAACGTGGGTCGTTTCCGCGTCCTCACGGGTCTCCTCTTCGACTTCGATATCGACGCCCGTAGGGTCAAGCGCCTTATACCGAAGTGTCGCTGGGTCGCCGCCGTTCATCGTCTGGAAATCCGCAACGAACCGAGGAGAGGAAAACTGGCCGTCGAACGCGAGCCGCTGCCAGCCATCTGTCAGTCCCCTCATGTGACCGATTTCGACGGTCTTCGTTCCCATATCTACCGTTCCGGATTCGATCGCAACGTATCCGACCGACTCGTCGACGTGTCCCAACTCGTCTTGGGGGCGGCCGCTCTCCTCTTGGAGACGCACATCGAAACCGTCCGCGCTCACGTGGGTGTTTCGAGTGACGACCGCGTTCGCTCCGTGGTAGGTTTGTGGCTGGGTGAAGACCACGGGTGTCGTAGAAAAGTCCTGTGTGAAGGAGACTGTGCTGAATGTCTCGTCCACGGCCGTGGTTCCAACCTCAATGTCGATTCCGTTCACGGTGTGGGTGCCCTGCTCTGCCACGAGCTGTGAAATCGTTTCCGGCCGGTGGATGCCGTTGAGGTAATCCCACTCCTCGATCTTATACTCACAGCCGCTGGCGGTCACGTTTCTGACCCGCGCGTGACAGGGGTTCGCGCCGTTGAACTGGGAGGCGGGTTTCATGATGACGACCGGATTCGTGTACGAACCAGAAAAGGAGATGGACTGCCAACTGTCGGCGTCCTTCGACACCTGTCCGACCTCGGCGTGTAACGATGATCCATCTCCACCACCGCCAGCGCTCCGAGGGGCACCAATGCCTTCTGGAGGTTCGTCTTTCCCGTAGTGGTTGTTACTGAACTCGAAGCTCCGCCACTCGCTGTTGGTGTTCTTCTGCCGGAACGCCCCACCCTGCTGGTCCATGTTCTCCCCGTCCGGTTTCGACGGGTGGTAGAACCAGTTTTTCCTCACGGTCACTATGTCTCGTGGCTCACCCCGTATCGTGATCGCCTCCTGTTCGGGAGCACTGTACTCTTCGACGTGACTGTCGGTAAAGGTGAACGTGTTGCGGTGGATAGTGATCGTCTCACCGGCATACCCATCTTCTTGGTGGACATCGAAAGCGTGGCTGGTCGCCTCATCGACCAAATTGTACCGGGCCGTGTAACCACAGTTGTCCCCGCCTCTGGCCGCGATCGAGTGGCGATTGCGATCGAAGAAGTTCCATTCGATTGTCGGATGCCCAACGGTCACCCTGACGCCGTACCCGAATCCCTCCATCTGGTTGTTGTGGAAACTGTTGTGATGAATGTGAGGATCGATCGGTCCCTTATTGGTAACGCCGCTCATGACGGCCGTCTGAGACCAGCCGTACAGTTCGCAGTTGTCAATCTCACAGCCCTCATAGAAGAGCATGATGCCCATCGTTATATGAGCCTCCCGGGCGTCGATACACTCTTGATCGTCGTACTCCGGTCCGTCGTGACACGGCGGTTCCGGTCCCGGATTGAAATAGGACGTGTTCGGTCCTCGCAACCGAAGGCCGGTGATACGAACGTTCTTGCTCCGGACTTCGAAAAACGGATCTCCACCCGTGTATTCGTCCGTGTACAACAGCCCGCCAGCCGAGCCATCGATACCGCGACCGCTCGCCAGTGTTACCCCATCTGGAATTGGGATACCGGTTCTTGATCCGAGATCAATCGTCACATCGTTGGGAACGTACACCGTCTCTCCAGCCGAGGCATCGTTTTCGAGCCGCTGAATGAGACCGTCCCGAGTTCTGACCGTATAGTCACCCCCCGAAATCTTCCGACCGTACGCCTGTCCACCGCCGATCGGTGATCCAACCGGCGAGGGCTCACCTGGCGGTACCGACGCCGCGTCAACGGAACCCGCCGCGCTGTGCAACACGGGAACCGTCGCTACAGTCCCGGCAGCCAGCTTCAGATACTCGCGACGACTCGTCCGTCCATCAGTACTACTCTGTCCCGAATTCGCTCGGCCATGGCATAAGTCATCGTCCATGTGAGACGAAGGAATATCTCTAAGTCTATTAAATTATTGACTAATAGTTAGATCAAGATAACGATAGGGTGTGAAACAATACTAATATTTTACATAAGGATATTATAATAGCGTTGTGCGTCGATCGGAGAGACAGCTCTCGCGATGATCTCGGTGGACCGAGAACGGAAACGGATTCGACGAACTCGACCGCGAGACGTCGGTAGACGACTCATAGCCAACTGATCGGCCACGAAACTCTGCGTCGGTCTACCGCACTGACCACGGCAGGCGTGACCGGTCGCCAACTGAAATCACAGTGCGCTGCTATCCGGTGAACTCGTGGTAGCTGAGTTCGTGCTGTTTCATTTCGGTGCGCCGGCGTTCGAGGAACGCGTACACCGAACCGTGCGGTGCCCCCTCAAGGATCATTTCGGCGGCGCGACGGACGGCCTTTACCTCCTTGGGACGGCCGATGATGCCGAGCGTCGTACCGTAGATGACGACCGACGCGCCGGTGAGTTCCTCCATCAGTTCGCGTGTGCGACCGTCCTCACCAATGAGCCGACCCTTCTGTCGGCGGAGATCGTTTTTGTTGCGCGATGCGGCATCGATATCAACGACTTCGAACATCATCACGTCGTTGTCAAGCAATCGCAGGGCTTCCGTGGGTCGGAATCCCCGTCCGATCGCCTTGACGATCTCTGGTCCTTTTAACCCGAGTACCGGGTCTCCAACTGTCTCAACAGCGACCGAACCGGTTTCCGAATCGATGTCGAGCCGAACCTCGGCTTTCGACTCGATCTCCCGCATCGTTTCACCGCCCTCACCGACGAGCACGCCGATGCGGTCCTGCGGAATCGTCACGTGCTGCATACTTGTTGTAATCGGGGATCACGTTTTAACTATTCGGTGGAACGACTAGGGAGGTGTGCCTTTGTGATCGGTTACTTTAGATTGTATATATATATGTATGTATATTATAAGCTCTACACTGTGTTACTGGTGAGTAGAAGAGGTTGTTGACGAGCAGACGATCGAAAACCGATGGAGACAGCTTGCTCTTCGTGCATCGAACAGTTGACGATTCGGTGGGAACAGATCAGTCGTATGCCGTGAACGCGGGATCGACATCGGGAGTTTGTTCGTCTCGGATGACGTGTTCCAACAGTTCGTCACCAGTTACGTTTACGCCGAGTTGTGAGAAAAAGCGTGCAACGTTATGGCAGTCCCGTTCAAGGAATTCCCGGCTGTTTGGGTGGTGAATAGTCACCGCTTGTCCGAGATCGATAACGTACAGTTCGCTGTCGTGGATGACGAGGTTGTACTCGCTCAAATCACCGTGCACCAATCCGGCAGCGTACAACCGTCGAGTGTACTCTCGGACGACTTCGTAGGCGGTCTGTGGGTTCTCGATCTCCACCTCCGCGAGCCGCAACGCTCGCGTGTCGTTGCCAACGTACTCCATCACCAAGACGTTGCGCTCGGTCGTGATCGGCTTTGGGACGCGAACACCGGCCTCATGCGCCCGCTGTAAGTTCGAGAACTCCTTTCTCACCCACGAAAGCACGACTTTTTTCTTGTCATTTCCGATGCCGGAAAACCGAGGGTCACCATCGAGATACGCCCGCATCTGTTGGAAATCGCTCGCGTTGATGCGGTAGATCTTGACCGCGACCGTCTCCGAATCCCCCCGTGCAGTGTACACTGACGCTTCCTTTCCTGTCGAAACCGGCCCGCCAAAGGCGTCAATGTACCCGTCCTGCACGAGCTTGTAGATCGCCGCAAACGTCGCGTCGTCGAACACCGACGCCTCCACTTTGAACTGGTCGGCGTCCTTGATACGCTTGCGAAATGAAAGGAATTCCCGGTCTTGCTGCCGAGCGATACGATCGGACTCCGTGTCAGAGACATCGATCTCTTCCCACTCATCGCCCGGTGTATCGCTCATCTCCGTGTCGAGAAGGCCGTACTCATCGGACATACGTTACTTCACCCCCTGTTTGGCAGCAAACGACAATGGTGGTGAAAACCAGCGAGAACGCAACTCTCCTTCGTAAGCGCAGTTTCGCGATCGGTACTGGTGGACGCCCGATCGCAAAAAAGATGGGTGGAGAGTCATATTACATTTCCTGAATGTGTCCCTCTCGACGGAGTTGGTCTGCGTCCTGCTTCTCGTAGCGCCACGCCACATCGGCCTTTTCGTCTTGCCAATCCCACGGCTCGACAAGGACAACATCGTCCTCTCGGATCCAGATTCGCTTTTGCATTCGACCGGGAATGCGCGCTGTGCGCTCTTTCCCGTCCATACAGCGTACTCGTACGCGGTTCGCCCCCAGCATGTTCGTCACGACCGCAAACACTTCGTCCTCGTCGGGCATTCGCAGACTTTTGTGGCTCTCACTATCGCTCATGTTCCGTCTTTCGGCTGGCGGACGGTTAAGTCTCTCCCATCGCGGGGATCTCCCGCGTCGATGGGATCAACCACGCGACGTATCAGAGCGAGAGACACAGAAAAGGACACACCCGTGAACAGCCGGTGTATGATATACTACACCAATGATTTATACTGATGTAACTGATGAGTACAGTTAGAATGAGAGCAGTGGTCTTTCAAGGCCCGGAAGAACCGATGACGGTCGAAGATATCGATCGTCCAGAGTGTGATGACGACGGCATTGTCGTCGAAACCGAGGCCTGTGGTGTCTGTCGCTCGGATTGGCACGCATGGAAAGGCGATTGGGATTGGCTCGGGTTGATGATGACATCCGGGCTGGTTTTCGGTCACGAACCGTGTGGCACGGTCGTGGAAGTCGGTGACGAAGTCGAAAGCGTCCGAGAAGGGGATCGCATTACCGCCCCGTTCAATATGAGCGATGGCACCTGCCGCCACTGTATGAGTGGCCGAGCGAACATCTGTGAACGGTCTGTTCCGATGGGCTTTCTGGATTTTCAGCCCGGTGCGTACGCGGAGGAGTTCCCGGTCCGTGTCGCTGATCAGAACGCGATCACGGTGCCGGACGGACTCGACCCGGTTGACGTTGCCGGACTCGGCTGTCGGTTTGCGACCGCGTTCCACGGCGTTGCACACCGGGTCGATGTCGAACCCGGTGACACAGTCGCGGTCCACGGTTGCGGCGGCGTCGGTCTGTCAGCCATCATGACCGCGAACGCGCTTGGGGGTCGGGTTATCGCTGTCGATCTCGATGACCGCAGCCTCGAAATGGCCGAAGAGGTCGGTGCAGAAGAGACGATCAACGCCACCGAGGTCAAAGACGTGCCACAGACGGTCAAGTCGTTCACCCCGAGTAGCCGCGGCGTAGAGGTGAGTGTCGACGCGTTGGGCATCACGGAAACGTGTCGGAACTCTGTTAACTCACTCTGTAAGGGCGGGCAGCACCTCCAAATCGGGATGACCACTGCAGATGAAGGAGGGGAAGTACCGTTGCCAGTCGATATGATGGTCCAAGACGAGCGGGAGTTTTACGGGTCATACGGAATGCCGCCGCACGAATACGACGAGATATTCAGCATGATGGAATCCGGGGCGATCGATCCCGGACAGATCGTCAATGAAACGATCTCACTGGATGAAGTCCCAGAGAAAGTCGCCTCGATGGACGAATTCGACACTGTCGGAATCCCCGTCTGTAACGAGTTCTGACACAGGGACTGGCACGGTCATATCTGAGGGTTTATGGCGTGGTCGTCTATTAGCGTGGATATGATCGATCGACTCGGCCGTATCGGAATCGTGGGAGTGGTTGTCGTCATTGCTGGACTGGCACTCACAGCACTGGTCAATCCGTTGGTCGCTGGGGGAATCGCGCTCGTACTGGTGGGAACAGCACTCATTGTTCGCGGTGTAGTTGGTTACGCGTTAGAGGCGATGGGAATGAGTGGAATGGTGTGAGATTTAGCCACTGGTCGGTTCACCGCGTTCCGGTTCGTGGTTCGCGCGGTGTTCGCTGATGAGCTTATCAACGAGTTCCGACTTTTGGGATCGCTTGCGGTCGCGTGCGCGTTTGTGCCATTCCTCGACAGCAGCTGATATCTCCTGTTCGCGCGCGACCGCCAACTCGTCGATCTCTTGGATGGTCACTGTCTCGGCAGGCGCGATCGGGATATCGTGATCGAACAGCACCTCATCAGCGATGTCGCTCAATCCACCTTCTCGGAGGACAAGACGAGGATCACAGTCGGCCAACCGTTGTGCAGTGCTTTTTCCCGCTCCGCTAGCGTCCCGGAGGAGGATCACGTCGTCAGGGATCAGTCCGTACTGCTCGTCTGCGCGCTTGATCGCCCGCATGGTGAACTGATCGACGGTTTTCACCGGGGTGAGACCCTGTTTCTCCTCGGAGACATCCGCGAAATTAGAGTGATCGATCTTCCAGAGCTCTTTGAGCCGTTCGAGTTTGTTATCAAGAGTGTCGATCTCCTCGCTCTGGCGTTCGATCGTCTGTTGGTACTGCTCTGTTTTGCGCTCAAGCCGGGTGACCGCTTCGTTTTTACGGGCTTTCCGCCGTTCAGCGCGCCGGGCATCGCTCAACTTCCGTTCGTATTCCGCGATGCGATCGTCTTTCGAGTCGATTGTCTCTTCAAGCGTTTCGATGTGTGATTCAAGCCGCTCGATGCGTTCGTTCAGCCGTTTGATTTCCTTCTCTTCGGGGGATCGCTCAGGAGAGTCATCGGTCGTGTCCGTCTCCGAAGACTCTTCGTTGTCGGTGAGATCAGCAACGACTGTTTCGACGGATTCCTCACCTGCAACCACCCGCGCGGTAACCGTCCCCCGGTCCAGTTGTGCCGGGATCTTCCGGGCGATCCGTTCGAACTGGTCTTCGTGGTCGTCGAACGCAAACAGCGCTGCGGCCATTGCGTCCCGTTCGTGGTCGTTGTCGTAGCTGTTCTCTCGTGTTCGGTGTTGTTTGCGATCGATGGGGAGATCTCGCTCAGGCGTCCACGCGGCGGCGTCGAAGCTCCGGCGGATCTTTTCGACTGTTTCAGGGATCGGCGTCACATCGGCGGCCACGACGATCGGCTGCCCGCGCTCGATAATCCATTCGATAACATCGGCGGTGTCGCCAGTGCGCGTCGAGGACACGTCCAACACGGTGCCCCCGAGTCCAACGATGGCGATACCAGTCGTCGTGCCGGGATCGATTCCCACGAGAACGTGGTCCCGTCGCTTGGCAAGCGGCTGATACTCGATGCCATCGCGTCGTTCTCGTTCGATTTCGATGCGAACGTCGCCCGATCGCATCCGTGAGACGGGGATCTCTTCGGGACGGCTCTCAACGGTGAACACTGCCCGGGAGAGACCGCCGTACTTCTCGGTCCGTTCCACATCGAAATCAAGCCCGGCGTCTCGCAGTTCGGATTCGACATCCCGAGCAGTGGTTTTGACTGCTCCGTGAATCCGTCGGGTGTACCGGTCCTCACTCCAGCCACCGTTCCCGGTCGATCGGCCGCGGGCGACCTTGACGGTCGTCGTATCCGAAAACGCACGCACTTCTTGGCCGACGTTTGCGGCCGCGAGGCGTGCAGCGGCTTCTGCTTCCTTCATCGGCTTTTTCCCGTAGGGAACGCCGTGTCTGGAGGCGACCCGAGACAGCGGTTCGGGTCGCTGTGCGCCGGTGACCTGCACCAGTTTCGTCTCAGCTGGTAGCTCACGGAGGAGCTGAACGAGGGCGTCTTTGTCTGCCGCCAACTCGTAAGTGTTGTCCGTCGCAACGATGGCTGGCTCCTCGCGGGCAATCAGCCGGCGGAGCTTTCGAAACGACACCACATCACGGTCGATCTGTTCGCCGTCGAACGCGACGACAGCATACGAGGGCGCATCACCCCGCACGTCGCCACTCTGGATGTCGACCCCGAACACGACCGCGTCGAGTGCACTCGCGCGGGTATTCACACCGTTCGCTATGTACACGGCGGATATAAATCCATGGCGTGGTGCGACAGGGCGGCAAAGTCAGGACGTTTTGGCAGCTCACTGGTGTCAGACTACTCAGGTATATTCTTATATTTAAAAACATCGTTCGTTTAAACAGATCAGCAGTGATCCCACCTCTTTCAGATAATTTCTTGTCTTTATCTGTGATCTATACATTAGTTATAAAATATTAAACGGTTGTGAACAGTGTGGATATGGTTTCAAGCTGAGCTTGAAGACGTTTAATCACAACAATATAAAGTTCCCAACAGTCATGGGGTGTGTAGAGAACATCATCTATGCGCCGGGTCCGCCGCCTTGCGATCGTGTTGGTTGCTATCGGTTTAGTGATGAGTGCTATCTATGGGACGGGTGCATTTTCGAATTTAACAGCGTCACGCGACGCGAGCGTGAACGTCGCGGGCGATAAAGCTGGTTATCTGGGACTCACGCCCGGCGAGAACGGGCAGTACACCACGTACCAGAACGGCCAGCTACAACTCCAATTGAACGGCGCACTGGAAGGCGAAGACGCGCCAGTCGGTCAGGGGGTTAACCGTGATGCCACGACGGCCATCAATAGCGTCTTCATCATCACCAATCAAGGAACGCAATCAGTTGGTGTCTGGGTAGCAGACACCAGCGATCACATCGATTTCCAGCAGAATGGTGGTAACTCACTCGAAGGGAAGGGCAACGCTGTTGAACTCACATCGGGCGACACCGTTGCCGTCGGGCTTGCTATCGATACCACCGACACTGATCAACTCAACACGCAGCTCACTATTCACGCCGGCACCGAAATTACGGGCGACGCAGCAGGAACAGTCGGCAACGGTACCACTGGTCAGACAGGGAAACACTTCACACCACCGGGAAGCGATTCCGGACGATCAACTGCCAAAACGCCCACCAACGTTGGTGGTGGACAGGCGAAGACCACCAAGAAATCAGAAGAGCTGGTGACGATCGCGGGAATCACCCTCCACAAATCGGACAAGACAGCGTTCCAGGATGGGGCGATCTACGGCGATCGGGGGATGCCCGACGGGAATAATCCCCGGAGCACGTCCTCCTCACCGTTTTATGCGCTCGGACAGCTGGCGGTCGGGTTCGTCCCGGGAGTGGGGAACCTCGCTGACGCGCGCGATGCTCACCAGCAAGCCGATAATGGAGAGTTCGTGCAGGCAGTAATCTCTGGGGCCGCTGCGATCCCTGGAGCCGGATCGGTAGCTGATCCTCTCAAAGCCACTGGGTTTGCCAAAGACTGGCTGAAATACTTCCCCAGCAAGGGCGACGACATCGCTCCGCTGTTCGCCAAACACGTCGCTCCCCACATGCCTGACTCGCTGTCTGTGAAACTGCTTGATATCTTCACCGACGGGAAAGCCAGCAAACTCAAAGACAGCGGTAAATCCATCGATGAGATCGTCCAACGGGCGAAAAAAGGATCGCTCGATGAGAATCCTAATCAGGGCAAGCGGCTCGTCACTGATGGGGGATCCACGAAGATTCCAGATACTGTTTCGAAGAAAAAACTCAACAGCAAATTGGACCAAGCGGGAAAATTTCAGGGATCAAAGTTAGATAAATCCCTCAAACCAGAAGACATTACTAAATTTGGCAAAGACGATAACGGGAATTCGATTTACTTGACCGATACGGGAAAATGGAAAAAGTCTGAGACACAAATTCCTGGATGGAGACACATTGTTGAGCGCCATGTACATCCAAAATCTAACCATTATAAAGACTTTGAATACAATGATGGATATCCCACAAAACCTGCACAGGCAGCTGATGATACCGCAACCCTATACCCAAAAGCGATGGATAAAGAAGAAATTCAAGATCTCATCATGAAAACAGCAAGAAACGGCGAAGGGAAAAATAAAGACCAATTCACAAGAGTCATAACGCATGATATTCAGAAGAACAGTAAATATAATAAGAAATATGGTATAGAGGAAATGAAAGTTGTTATCCGGCAAAAAAGTGGACTAGTTAAAACTGCATACCCAACTTCAGGAGGAGTTAAATACAAAAACCTGTAAACGGGATTATGAGCTTAGATATATCCGTAGGATTCTTATCGCCTCCCGAAAATCCGGCTGACTTTCCCGGGCTTGAAGGAGGGATACGAATAACTGTCGATAATATTGTACTCACTCGGCGAAAAAATTTCCAATCATACTATGATGAACTATATAATAGTAATGGAAGACAACATGATCATGATCCTGCTGAATATCCTGGTCGATGGCTTAATTGGAATCTCGATGCGTTGAAAGATGCCGTTCTTCGATTTCAACAAGGTGAGTTCGACCGATATGAGGAGGTACCGGCAAAAATGGAAGACGAGCCAGGCTTTAGTACAATTATATTATCATTTTGCGACGGAGAGCATGTACGCATTGCATACCAGCCAGTTAGTGCTGATATTGGATATCATATCCCGGTCAAGTCAACAATTGGCTATTCTATCAATCCGGATGAACTGTGTCATGAACTCGTTGGATGTTATCAAGAATGTATTTGCTACGTCGAAAACGCCTACACAGATTGGGACTATGGTGACTTAAGTGAGGAGATCAATGAAATTCAGAGGTGGGCAGACGAACACATTCAGGAGTTACTCGCCGTCATATCTGATGATAACTGTTAACAGAGAAGTGTGTTGTTTCGCAACAGAGACGAGTCGATAGAAAGCCACGTGTGGACCGAAACGCTTCTCGAAACGGCTTCGAACACCGATCAGTAGATTTTCGCACCACACCCATCCTTCACACCGGCTGTGAATCCACGTCGTACCTCGACACCTCACTGTCGGCCGGAGTCGTTCGCTCCTCACTCCGTTTTGGGATAAGTCGTCGTTTCGAGTTGTAGACAACCACAAGACTGCTCACCGCCATGGCAGCGGCAGCGATCAGCGGCGTGATGAGTCCGGCGATAGCGATCGGGATAGCGACCGCGTTGTACAGTCCGGCCCAAACGAGGTTGTGTTTGATCCGTCGGCGGGTTGCGCTGGCCAGTTCGAAAATCGTCGGAACCGACGTCAATCGGTCGTCCATGATGACCGCGTCAGCGGCGTCAATCGCCAGCTCCGTGCCGCTGGCCACGGCGATTCCCAGATCAGCGCTGGCCAACGCGGGGGCGTCGTTAGTGCCGTCACCAACCATCGTCGTCGTGCCCCGCTCACAGAGCCCGCTAACAATGGCTCGTTTCGATTCCGGACGCACACCAGCAAAGACGTGATCAACCGCATCGTGTGCACCGAAGCGCCGCGCCAGCCGTTCGTCGTCACCCGTCAGCACGACGATCTCCCGGTCGTCTTCTGCCAACTCACTCACAACCGACTCCCACTCATCGCGCGGTGTGTCATGCACCGTGATAACGCCGCGAACGGTGCCATCCCATCCGACCGCGGTTGGATGGACGCCGGACTGATACGCCGTTTCGACGGCGTCCTGTACGGTATCAGGAATCGTCCATTCGTTGGTGTCGAAGGTGTCGGGATGGCCCACAACAACGCGCACGTCGTCGACGAGTGCAGAGACAGCGCGTTCATCGCGCTCGAACGCACTCACCGACCGATCCGGTGTCGGGGGCGCTTTCTCGTCGATCGCCGCGGCGAGTGGATGGCTCGATCGGCGTTCGACAGCAGCTGCCCGGGCGAGGATCTCCGAGGACTGCTCACCGATCACAGCAGCAACACTCATTTCGCCCGTGGTGAGCGTGCCTGTCTTGTCGAACACGACGATGTCCGAATCGTCGATCCGTTCGAGAACAGAGTCGTTGAGGACGAGAACGCTCTCAGAGGAGGCATCACGGCTGCCGGCCGACAGCGCAAGCGGCGTTGCGATCCCAAGCGAACACGGGCAGGAGATCACCAACACCGACACTCCGATCATCACGGCCGTGCTAACGGAAGCACCACTCAGCAACCATCCCACGGTGGTACCGGCCGCCAGCAAGAGAACGAGCGGAACGAACACGACTGCAAACCGATTGACAAGCCGCTGCGTTCCCGAGTCACCGCTTTTCGTGTTCCAGAGGAGTTCAATGAGCCGATCGATCGTGCTGGTTCCGTCCGGACCGACTTCAAGCACCACCGTGCTGTCAGTCAGCACCGACCCACCGAGCACACGGTCACCGACGGTTTTGGTCTGTGGGATCGACTCGCCCGTAATGAGCGATTCGTCGACGGCGGCCGTCCCCTCAACGATCGTCCCATCGATCGGCACGCGTTCACCGGGTTTGACGAGCAACCGATCGCCGGCCGTACACGACTCCACGGAGACCGTCTCGGTGGGTCCATCCTCGGTGAGTCGACGGGCATCAGTCACCCGCGATTCGGTGAGCGACGAGCGGTCACCGAGTGCCGTTCGTTTAATCCGCGATTCGACGTGATTCCCGACGGTCACGACGACGAGCACCATGACCGCAACGTCGAAATACGGATGCCGACCGCCCATCACGTACGTCGCTATCGAGTAGAGATAGGCGGCCACGACCGCGATCGAGACGAGCACGTCCATGTTGGGTTGGCCGACGCGGAGACTCACGTACGCGCCCCGGAAGATCGGATAGCCCAGCCCGAGCACAATGAGCGTGCTCCACACCGCGAGCGGAGCGAACACCATCGACGCCATGGTTCCTCCGTAGAGGAAGCTCTCCTGGTAGATCCCGAGGTTCACCGGATAGATGAACAGCAGATACGGGAACATCACCGGCATAGCAAGTATCACCGAGATGATCGCGCGGTACCGGCCAAACTCGAGTCGATTTCTGAGTGAGCTATCCTCTTCATCGGGAGCACTAGCGTGATAGCCGAGACGACTCACCGCGTCTGACAGCGATGCTTCCTCGATCGTGTCGGGATCGTACACCAGCCGAACCATTTCGGTCGCGTAGCTCGCTTCCGCCTCGTGGATCCCGTCGGTGTCCGTTGCGAGCAGTTCGATGAACCCTTCACAAGTTTTACAGTGCATTCCGTCGACCGAACGGTACGCTGTCTCCGCACCGTCTGTATCGGACGGAACGGACGAGTCGGTCGACTCCGCAGCAACGCGCTCTCTGAGATCGTCGACCGACACTGGAACCGAATCCGCAGCCTCTGCGGTCTCCGCGTCGGTGTCTTCGAGCAGTCGAGCGATCTCCCGACAGCCTCGACAGCAAAACAACTCCGTTCCGTCCGCGGTTTCCTCGGTGATCGGCTGTCCGGTTATTTGTAGCTCGCAGAGTGAACAGGTTGACATAATTGGATCAGTGCATCATCGGATTGAGTGGTTGATAGAACGGAATATCCGGCATTGGGAGTTCGATGCCAAAGCGCATGAGACCCATCGTGAGCAACACGTAGCCCAGCGCCACGAACAACACGCCGAGACCCCGGTGAACGACCTGTCGCTGCCGAGCGCTCACTGATTGAATGAGCGTGCCGTAGAGGAACACGGTGGGGATGGTGCCGAGACCGAGCGCACCGAGCGCGAGCGCGCCGTACACCGGTGAGCCTTGTGCGAAGACGTACAGGAACGCGGGATACAGCAACATACACGGCAACAGTCCGTGGAGCGCGCCGAGACCGACGATACCGACGCCGTTGACCCACCGATCAATTCGGCTGGAGATGAGCGCGTAACTCCGAGCGAACAGCGAGCCGATACCAGCTTTCGAAACGACCGCTTCGGCGGATCCTTGCCGGTAGCCACCCAGTCGTGTTGCTCCCATGATAATGATCATGCCACCGACGAGTACGCCGACACCGCCCTGTACGGGGGTAATCACCCCTGCGAGGCTGACGGTTTCGTACAGCAGCGCGCCAAGTAGTCCGAATACGAAACCCAGCGCCGCATAGCCAATCGTTCGTCCGAGGTTGAACAAGGCGTGTTGGCGGACTTCATACGATGTGAGCGCGCCCTCCCACCGGTCATCGGTCTCCATTCGCTCGGCGTACGTTGTCACGAGCGGGCCACACATGCCGAGACAGTGTGCCCCGCCGAACAACCCGATCGAAAGGAACACGAGCAGATCGTATTCTCCAGCGAACCCACCGCTTGCCGCGGGAAGCACACCGATCCCCGACGCCAGAGGTTGACCGACGATATCACCAGAACCAGACTGCAACGCGTTCTGGGTAGCAGCCAGAAGGTGAAGGCTTCCGGCGGCAGCGAGGGATAGCGGGGTCATCGACTTTGTGGATGTAGTAGCGAGTCGCCATTACGCGTTGTGGTTCAACACCCACTTTTTT
>NZ_RRCH01000002.1 GCF_003862495.1 Halocatena pleomorpha
GTTACAGCAGGACCCTAGACGGGTTGAAGGAGTCATCGGCTAGTCGATCGACTCCACGAAGACGGGTTACAGCAGGACCCTAGACGGGTTGAAGGTCCGTCTGGCTGGCAAACAATTGATGTCTATGATCCGGTTACAGCAGGACCCTAGACGGGTTGAAGGGCAAACTCGACTGCATAGGACAGCCCGACTCATCGTGGTTACAGCAGGACCCTAGACGGGTTGAAGCCGACAGAACAACACCACCCGCCGGACGGTGTCTCGGGAGTTACAGCAGGCCAATTAGGCCGTGCTGCCTCACAGCTAGTTGATTAGGTAGAGGAGGTAATAGGCATCGTTTCTAATCATGAAATGAAAAGAACACTTTCAGCAGCCCGTGAGCGACTGGAAGCGGACATGTACACGGTTCCTCAACGAAACACCTTGGAAGACAGCTTATCGTCGATTCAAGCGGAGGACTACAGTTGGATGTCGAACCCAGACAACGAGATCCAAAACTCACCAGAATGGCAAACAATTATTCAAATGTCGAAAAAGGGATGAACAAGTCCGGAGAAAGTGAAGTAAAGGCAGTACCAAATACCAAAATAATGACTAATACTACGAACTACCCAAGGATGTTGGACGCTATGCAGCAGAGAAATGAAACCGACGGTTATGGCTATGAGTACTTGGTCAACGCTGGGTACTTTGAAGATCCTACGTCGGACACAGTAACATACGACTCGGACCGCGAGATCAAGTATCGATTTAGTATCGAAGGGTCCGTGCGGATTGCGTACTTCGAATTCCCGATGGCAGATGTGCCACAGGACACGCCGAAGAAGATTACTCAGGAGTTGAAGCGGAGAACCCGTTTGCAGTACTTCTGGTTCTTCGACCCAGAAACCCACCGGGTTCACGTATTCCGTGCGTCCCGTGGGAATTTCCAGTTCATCTATAACCCCAATATTCACACAGGTACGACAGAGGAAAGCAAGCTCGATAAACTGGAACAAGTCTCCAAAGACATCAACGCCCTCTTTGACTACAAAGATGTCGTTGATCGCTTTTACCGGGAACTATGGGACCACCGCTCTGATCTCGCGAGTGCCCTTACCACTGAGAGCGGATACACGCTCAGCAAGCGAGAAGAGCTCCTATCTGCTCAGCGAATTATCGATCGCCTGACTTTCCTCTATTTCCTCGTTGAACGTGGTGTCGTTATCCCGGTGAATGACGCCAAGGAGATGGTACCGGGCAAAACGGATCACGTGTTCAATACGCTCGTGAACGAGCACGATGACTTCTGGATGCTTCTTCAAACCGTCTTTTTCGACCGGCTAAACTCCCGAGACGCCGATGACGTCAAATTCACCGGGGCTTACTGGCTCCACATCCCATACCTGAACGGAGGACTCTTCCAGTCGGCGGATCTCACTACGACGGACGGAACTATCGTCTCCGAGGACGAGGAACTCGTCGTTGAGGACTTTGACTGGGAAGCACTAATCAGCGAACTTAACGAGTACAACTGGCTTCTAGACGGCCTGGAGAGAACAGACGAAGACGAAGTAGACACTGTCGGAAACCTCACCCCGACCGTCTTGGGGTACATCTACGAAAAGTTCGTCATTTCGGTGAGTAAAGTCGGCGACGACATCCGGCTTAGTGATTTAGATGCTTCCGAACGAAACGACCTGCTTTCCGAAGGCAACAGTGAGGTCGGTGCGTACTACACTGGCGAAGACATAACCGATTTCAAGGCTCGCCGTGCATTGTGGGAAGGCCTACTGGAGAAGATCGACGAAGAGGAAGCTCCCATAGCCCTAAGTCCCGATGATCTGTACAAGCCTGGTGAGGATCAAATTGAAGCTATCGAATCCGATCAGAAAGGAGGATTTGATGTCCTTTACGAGGAGTACGAAGCATCTTCGGAAGTCTTGGAGTACCTTGATTCGAAGCTACAGGAGTTGAGAATCTGTGACCCTGCAGTCGGGAGCGGTTCATTCGCCCTTGCAGTAGCGAACACACTGTTCGAATGGCGATCGATGTGCCGGCCAGACACCGATGAGTACGTACTCCGTCGGCAGATCATCGCCCAGAACATCTTTGGTGTAGATATTCTGGAAGGAGCAACAGAAATCTGTAAACTGCGGCTGTGGCTGTGGCTGATCAGCGCAACCCCAGTAGATACGACCGAAGGTGCTCCTGTAGACGAACGTGATGAGATCCCGCCTCTACCGGACATCACGTTCAATATCCGAACTGGAAACAGCCTCCTCGGGTTTACCGAAACCGCTGTTGCGACTGGTCAGCAGCACACTTTGGGTTTTTCGACGATGAAGGACCAATTGCGACAGTATGGGGAGGATGTTCATGACTACAGAGAATCCACCGACTCCAAGAAAGAGGCGAAGCGTGAACTCGAACATCGGAACGACGATCTGAAAGAGGACCTCAACGAGTGGTACGCAAAAACTCAAAGCGATTCGAACAACAATCGTCTCACGATTGCTGATCACGTCGATAACGTTAGTGCAGCGTGGGAGAGTCTGACTGCGACTCCGCAATCCTCGACAACGCTCAGCGTCAAAATCTCGGACGGAATACCCGAATCGGTTGATGAGTATTTAGAAAATCAAGGATTTACCACCTACAAATACAAGGCACGGCTGGACCAGCCAACACTCGATAAGCACGGTGTCGAGAAGATCTTCGATCGGATCCGAGAACACTTCTCGGATCCTGACGATTGGAGTGTCCTCATCGAACGAGAGTACGCCGGACAGGACTTCCGAGAAGACAAACTCAACGCATGCCATTGGCCACTGGAATTCCCACTCGTGTTCATGAAAAACGGTGGGTTCGATGTCGTCATCAGCAACCCTCCTTACGGGGCGTCCCTCAGTCCGGAAGAAGAGCCGTTGTTGAAAAGCGAGAGTAACTATGAGTGTCAAGGGACAAATGACTCTTGTGAGTGGTTCTATGAGCGGGCACTTGATCTTGTTCACGACCAAGGAGTCGTCTCTTACATCGTCAATAAGAGCATAGCCTTCTACAGCTCGTGGGCCGACATCCGGGAACGGCTGCTAGCTGAAACCGAATTCAAGCACATCCTCGACGTTGGACTGGGATTCGTCGGGGTAAATCTCGAAACCATCGCGATGATCAACACTCTCAGTAATGACGGTCAATCAACTGTTCCGACAGTCCACCGAAGCAAGGATCTTCGGAGTACAACTGCAAACCAACCAACACATCTTGGTTGGGTTGACCAAGCGGTCATGATGGACTCGAAGACCATCATTTTCCGACCAATAGCTGACGATCAGAGCGATGTCTTAGAATGCCTCCGCTCTCATGACCGCCGTCTTGGTGACGTGATGTCTACTGAGAGTACAACGAGGCAGTTGTACATCCCAGACAGCAAAAAGAAAAGGCTTGACGACGGGGATGACCAGTACATCAACAAGAACCCGTGGGTGCAAGAATTCTATCTGAAAGAAATATGTCATAAAGACCTCAGTGACTACCGCGACTCCGTTGCCGAATACGCAGTTCCCCGCGTGATGCTGAAAGTGCTCCGGGGGACCCGACTCCGAGCGTGGATTGACGCAGCTGGTGAAGTCGTGGGTACAGAGAAGCTCGTTAATGTGCCACTCGAAGAGAGTAGTCCAGAAGAGATCGCGTTCGTGTACGCGGCGCTGAACCATCCCTGTGTGTCCTACTACCTCCAGAAAGCGATTTTCTCCGAAACAACAGAAAGTGCACGAGTGATGGACGGGCAGTACTCGAAGCCGATCCCCATCCCAGAGGTTTCCTCGACTATCGAAACACCGGTAGCACAGCTTGCATGGGCGCTCACGCTGGCCAAGCAGATGAACCACGACTCCAACCGAGACCTGTCGGATCAGGTATCGACCCTCCAGTCCGGTCTGAATGCAATCCTCAGTGCCCTGTATTTAGATGTACAACCAGAGACGGTCAGCCGATGGTGCGCAACTGTGGGCAAAGAAAGAAAAGAGACCGCATCGGTTCAGGAGTTGTTCAGTGAGTTCTACACCGAGCGGTTCGCTACTCGGAACGGAAGTCCGGAACGGTACTGGGACGACATTGAGGCAGTAGTGGACGCAGCCACGGAGACAGTCTCACAGTGGGATGTTCAACAAATCTCGGACTCACACGAGATGGAGGTTGTTACAGGAGTCCTATAGTCCTATACCTGTTATTGAGATATCCTTAAGTCTCACATTCGTCGTGTATATTCATAGACGGAGAAACAGGAGCTTCACATGCAAGAGTGGTGTGTAGCCAGAATCAGCTGGATAGTTTGACGGCGCCGCTTGGAGAGAAACCCTTGTCTACTATAGACATGAAGGCCTCACATCTATAATACACACCACTGTTACAAGTGAAGCTGCTCAGGGTACACACCACCGTTGCAAGTGAAGCTACGTCTTCACCCTGTTATCAATACCTTCACTTGCAACGGTGGTGTGTGGCCATCAAGAAACGTCATTCTTCACAGCGAGTCTCTCGATTCGCTGAATTGCTTCATCTACACGAAGAACATCAGCCATAGCATCAATTGCACTGGTAAACGGCACGTTCAGTTCGTAGCTATAGTAGTTTCCCCGTGATCCACTCCGATTTTCAGATGCTGAGAGAATTCCGAGCATACGTAGTTCGGAAAGGTGATTGTGCATCGATCGCTGCGCAAGTGAGTCGGTTCCTGCCCGTTCACAGAGATCTGTGTAGTCGTCATACAGCTCACGGGACCGGCATGGAGTTTCGTCTTTTGCTGCTTTCGAGACGACTGCCAACAAGGCGAGGCGGCCGTGCGTTGTGAGTTCCCGCATTCCCTCTTCAATGCGTTCTTGTTCTAACTTCGCTCGCGCCCGTTCGACGTGAGATTCTTCGATCTGGTCAGCGTTGTTATTCTCAGCGAGCTCTCCCGCTAAGCGCAGAAGATCGAGCGCCTGTCGAGCACTTCCACTATCTCTCGCAGCAAGTGCAGAACAATACTTCAATACTCCTTGACCCACAGCACCTTCTGCGATAGCAATGTCAGCACGTGTTTGCAGAATACTTTCCAATTCAGTGGCGTCATACGGTGAAAACTGAAGTTCTCGCTCACACAGGGTATCCTGTGCCCGTGGATCCAACTGCTCTCGAAATTTAAAGTCGTTACTAATACCGATCATGCCGACCTTTGTTTGATCGAGGTAATCGTTTGCTCGTGCTCGTGGAAGTTCGTAGAGTAAGTCATCTCGGCTCCCGATCGAGTCGATTTCGTCGAGGACAACAAGAATAGTTCCACCAAGAGTCTCAAGCTCGCGGTAGAGCTTTTTGAAAACGGTTTGCTGGGGATATCCAGTAGAACTGATTTCCCCGCCTGTCGGCCGCAGTTTATTGACAAGCTCGACAGCAACCTGGTAGGAGGAATTGAGCGATTTGCAGTTGACCGAGATAACGGACAAATCAACATCGTCGTATTCTTTGACATCTCTTTGAAGAAGGGTAAGAAGATACTCTGTGACAGCAGTTTTTCCGACACCAGGGTGACCGTAGATAAAAATATTGTTCGGTTCCCATCCGTCCATCACGGGTTGGAGAGCAGTCATATATTCCTCGATTTCAGCATCTCGTTCTTCGATCTGTTCAGGATGATAGGATTCACCAAGAACATCTTTATTTCGAAAGATGTTTTGCTTCCGTGTGAAGCGGGGCATGCCTCAGTCATCTTATCCATCCCTTATAAAACCACCCATACATCTGTTTCAAGTGAACCAACAGTCACACACCACTGTTGCAAGTGAAGCCGCATCTAGGTAAGGGACGAGTAGGGCTGTAAATTCCATAATTAATATTAAGAATAATACAGAAAGTGTCAATGCTTTAGTTGAAACGGTGGTGTGTTACCCTACTAGCTTACTGTAGTAGTGTTCACTTGCAACAGTGGTGTGTGACTGTTGGTTCACTAAAACCCTAGTGAAGAATATTTAATATAATATAAAAATACTATAATAAAATATAAATCAAAATGATGTGTAGAACACACTCCATCGTCCCCAATTTACGTATAGACCTCAACGTTGCTTTGTCGCTGTACCAATATAAGATAGTAAAATAGTTATCGATAAATTAACTAAATATATCGGGTCATACCAGAAGTTGTGACTGGGTCGTCTCTGGCTCGGTGCCAAGTTGAGTTATGAGTTCATACGGTCCATCGATCCACTCACCCGGTCCCCGAAGTGAAACCCTTCCCTCGTAGCCGAACAGCCAGTCGATCGTGTCGATCCACGGCCGGAGCCACGGCCACCGCTCGACGGCTGGCTGGAGATCCGGCGGCCAGCCCATGAGTCCCTCATTTATTGCCGCCTCACCAAAGGCGTCATCGAGGAGGTCGCGTGCGTCCAACAGGTCATACACGACATCTCGAGTGTTGTGCGTCGACTCTCCCCCCTCACCGTCAGGAAGGTGTAACGGTTTCAGCGCGTCTGAATCCCCACGCTCGTCACGGAACGGCAGTGTCAACCGGTAATATGTTGCTTTTCCGACGCCCCGGTCATCGATGGCTACTAGGCCGATCGCTGCCAGATCATCCCGGTGATTCCGAATCGATTGCGTCGAAACGCTCGCTCGCTCGGCTAATTCACCGGTTGTGAGCGGGGCACTCGCCGTCAAGAGTGTATGCACGATCTTCGACCGAGCACTCTTCCGCCCGGCATCATCACCATCCATGTCGAGATTCGGAAGCACCGTCGCCGGATCAAGTGTACTCAACGCGAATCGCACCTCATCCAGAGTGATCTCCCGATCGAAATCACGGGCTGTCGCTAACCCAGCTAATGCCTCAGCAGTGTTGAACACACTGTCGGTGAACGCCGCCAACAACGCCGCTGCCGACCGAGTCAGCCGGAGATCTTTCAGCTCACACATCCGGGTCGCAGCCGCCTCGACAGTTGCTTTGCGGGTCGCCTGGCCGATCTGTAACTCCACGAGAAACGGCGTGTAGTTTTGCGCTTCGTCTTGTAGTTCGAGCTCGCCAGCTGCTTCCAGATCGGTTAAATCAGCGGCCATTCGATCGATGCCCGGGCCTCGGAGGACCCAGTTGCCAAAGCACTCCCCGGTCGGATCGACACCGTCGACGTTCGGACAGCCAAGCGAGTCTGCCCGGAGGTCATCGTCTTCCTCGTAGAGGATGCGATGAGCGGGATACCCACCGTATCGGCTGACGATAGCGATGTGTTTCGCCAGCGTTTGGTGATAGATGTGCCGACGCTTGTGCTCACTGTAGCGGTAGTCCGGAAACGTCCACTCTTGGGTCACCTCCCACCCCAGTAGTTCGTAAATCCGCATCACGGTCCCAGCAAAACCATGAGCACGCTGGCACACCGACCGAGCGAGTGAGCCATCGAAACCTTCCTCAGTCTGGATCTGGGGCACGTCCTCGATGATCCCGACATACTCCTCGGTGAGTTCTTCACGGTAATCAGTGCCGTTGGCACTTCGATCTGGGAGACAGCCCAGTTGGTGGATGTTCCGTAACGCTGCCGTCGAGACACCAGTGTCGAGCAGTTTCCCAAGCTCCTCGCCGTCCGCACCATCAAGATCGGCAGCGGTGAGGATCGTATTCCGAAGCAGCGGGCTCAGTAAGCCAGCACAAACCCGCGTCATTGTATACGCAGCCACCGGCGACGGTTGGAGGGAGACCACGACCTCTTTCCGATTCTCATCGTATCCAACCCAGCAGTCACGGGGCTGTTCACGGGTGGGGGCCGGCTCATCAGCCAAGGCAATGTCAGGACCAGCATCTTCACCGGTACAAGACGCGACAATCGCGTGTTGCTGGGCCGGCGGCAACCAGAAACACCGCGACGTGGGAGCTGAACCGTCCATAGCGGTCGCGGGGGCGGTGCCGGCAGCGGTGCTGTCAGCGGAGGCAGCCGATCCGGGGTCCCCCTTCCGTGCTCGCGCTGAACACACGGTCTTGTTGGGGGGTTTTGGGGGGTCAGTCACATCGGCTTCAGTCGCGTTTTCGGAAGTCGGCTCTGCGTCCGGAACCGTCGCATACTCGTCCAAGCGGGCTTGTGCCAGCCGTTCTTTGGCGCGGAGAGCGAGCAGTTCCTCGCCCGCTGGGAGGAGTTGGACGAACGCATCAGCGTTCAGTTGGTCGACACTCACGAGCTTCAATTCACGCAGGCGATCGACTCGTTTTTGCATCCCATTGGCTGTAACGTCGAACGTCGGATCATCCCGGAGCGCCGCGAACTGGCGGCGATTCGACGGAGTCGCCGCGAGCGCATCGAGGACGTCATAGTAGGCGTGCTCGACCCCAAGCTCATCGAGCGCACATGCTGCTACCTCCTCCGGTGTGCCTGGTAACTGATTCGTATTGAGATGGTACGAATCTGGGGCGTCAGTCAGACAGCGTTCTGGCAGTTCCTCATTGTGCTGCGTAGCGAGCTTTTTCGGGAGGATCCGTCCGGCGCACTCGATTCGGATATCGAACGCCATACTCAGATCTGTCAGGAACCGTAGGAAGGTCTCGCGTTGGTTGCGCTGGTAGTCCGCGAAAAACGCGTGTGAGAGGCGGATCGTCACCTGTGGAACAACGTCACACGCTACAAACAACGCGACTGCGCCAGTGATGATGTCCGCACGGGTCGTCTGGCCGATCGCTGTCATCCCACCGAGCTGGCGCGTGAGTCGAACGATCGCCGTCCACTTCTCCTCTGTCGGCTTGTGTTTGAGCGCGTCGAGAAGGTACTCAGCGTAGGCAGGGTGCTCTGCGGTAGCGGGGGCCGTCACACCGGCTTGGGTGAGTGTCGCCCACGCCTCGCGGTAGGTAGCTCCACGAAGCGTGTCGAGCGCGTCACGAAGTCGAGCGACGAGATCACCCGTCTGCCACAGCTGTTTCCACAGCTTCGTCGGCGCGATCGGTGGACCGTCGAGCCGAACATCAGTCGTTTCAGGCAACGTTTCCGGCGTCGTAAGTGTGATCCCTGTCCCGGCTGGCAGGCTCGGATCTGCCTGTTCGGTAAATGGCGTCAGATCGGTGTCGGTGCTCGGTGTCTCGGCCGTCGAGACGCTCTCGTTGACCCAGTCGTTGAGTTCCTGCTCTCGCCGGTCGAGATATGCCTTGGCTTGCTCCTCGTACAGCGATTCTTGGCGATCGAGGTAGTCCTCGGCTGCCGTCTTGAACCGTGTGTCCTGTTCGTTGAGGTATGCCTCGGCGCGCTCTTGGGCGATGTGATCGTAGCGCGCAAGATACTCGTTGGCTTGCTCTTCGAGTACCGCATAGTCGTCCACCGCTTCATAGCGATCTTCGTACCCCGCCTGCTGTGCGAGCAGTCGTGAGCGAACCTCACAGACGACATCTCTATCGTTGTGCTGAAAGCGCGGCCGGAGCTTTTCAACAGTGTGGGTGGTGCTACACAGCGGGCAGTGGGCCGTCTCTCGGTGGTGGCGGTCTCCGATGATCCACAGCGATTCACAGACCGAACAGCCAACGATCGCAAAGCGGGCCGGAGTGGTCATAGGTGTCCTCCGACCGAACTCGGCGGTACATGGATTATCCGTGAGGTCTGATCGACCGGGGACAGTTCTGCTGGCTCCGGCTTGTCACCAGGGACCGAGCTGTCCGTGCTCTCGGCCCTTTCTGGAGCATCGCCCGCCATGCTGCCCATTACCATTCCTCGCCAGCGGTCGCTACTTGCACGGTGACTATGTGCCGTGTGGTCATCTATCACTGCGCCGGTCGTTAGATGGGCATTCCTTGTTACTGTGGTCATATACCGCGCTGCTGGCGCGCCGACCCACTCTCAGAGCCACTCAGACGGTTAATAACTGGGTTGTAACATGAGTGACAGCGATAGATGTCACTGACTAAACCCAAGCCCTTAAGCCGTCGGAGCAAGAAACCACAGGTACAGCGTTTGGACCACCGAGGGTATTGGGTGTGCCACCACCCTTCGAACCTCGGCGGCCTTTCCTGCGGCCCCTTGACGATGAGTTCCTTCTGTGTGTTTCCGCCTAGCTTTCCTATCCGGAGGGTTATAAAACACAGGGACCGTCCGCTGTGCGTCTGACGATTTTTCCAACCGGTCATTGTGTGTCGTTGACAGGCCAGATCGAATTATTCTGATAACTGCTCCACAGGTTGACAGCATCACCCATGTCGAGAGGACTTCCTTCTGTTGAGACGAACACGATGCTCTCTGGGGTGAAGATGTTGAGTCGCACGTGCCCGGCTCGAACATCTTCACGCCACCGGCCTTCAGCAAAGCCAGCGGCTCGGCAGGCATCGAGGACATCTTCGGGGTCGGTCATACACATCCTCCGCCATCCGTGGAATGGTCAGCTACTGCCGCCTTGAACTCTTCGGGAGATAGTTCCTTGAGGGTCGTCGCAAGCTGCGATCCGCTCCCGCCGGTCGTGATCGTCTCATCGCCGTAACACCCGTGATATAGTCCGGTTTTCCAACAATCTCCGACACGAGAGCGCGTACGGACAGCTGAAAGCAGGTGTTCAGAGCACGATGATGCTCGTCGTGCGTGCCGCGCTCGCCATAGTATCATACCTAAACTTTATGAATAAAAATAACCATCTCGGTGAGGTCCGCGTTCATGTTGGCGACACAGCGCACAGCGGTGGCGATCTCGCCGGATCAGGCGTTGCACCGCAGGCGAAGATACCGGGATTATCGGTCAGATCCAGACCGGGATCAGTGCCACGAAAGTCGGAATCCTCACTGAGACCAACACGGTTCCCCTCACGGGTATAATCAAGAATAGTATCGTCCTCCGATCCAAGGTCGACCGCGCTGCCGACAGCCGTCACGTCGTATCCCTCCCCACGCAAGGCCGTGACGAACGCGGGCGGGATGTGTTCGTCAGCAACGAGTCTCACGTCTGTTTCTGTGTTGTCTCGCGCTGTTCGCACTCTCGGGGCTACGAAAGACGCGCAGCTCTCCGGGGGGTATGGTTTGTCGCTGTCTGATTTCACGGATCTCGTCGGGGTGGTCGTAGTAATGAAATCTCACCCATACAGATGCAATCGTACTGTCCATCTTTCACCGCCTCACGCAGGTTCTGTAGCCCTTCCCGGTCGCCGTCGGAGCCAGATCCCCGCTCAGAGTAGATGTCGATGTCGTCGATCCCTGCGTCTTCGAGCCGTTCCCGGTTACAGCAGGACCCTAGACGGGTTGAAGGAGTGGCGCGAATCGTTAGGTGCGAGGTCTCAAGTGGATCCAGCAGCAGATCAACTACTCAGTGAAGTAATTGAAATGGCGAAGCAAGTTACTCACTTGTTACTCTGTCCTATTTTCGTTTTGCCATCCCTCGATGACCGTTATTACACGCTCGTTGAGGGCTGTCTCGCAGAGCGGATGATCGGGACGTGCTGCAGTGAGAACATCTCGAACAGTACCGTCTGCTTCGGCGAGTCGGAAATCGATATCGCGCATTGCGAGGTCCTCATAGAGGGTCAACAACATATCAGCGGCAGTCAAATCTACCGTTGGCGACGATCGGAGGTCGAAGACGACGAGATCGATAGGTGACGGATGATCGTTGATTTTGGCGATGAGATCGCTTCGTACAGTTGGCACATTGGCAAAGAACAGTTCAGCATTGACGCGATAAACGAGAACACCTGAGATCCTGCTATTCGACGGACGGCGTGACAGATCACTAAACGCATCAGAATCAGGAACCCGTCCCAATTCAGCCGTGTGTGGATATGTGGCGCGTCCGACAACCGCGAGCAGCGATACGAGAACACCGATGAAGAGACCATAGAGGATACCGAAGACGAGAACACCGCCGAGTGCAGCGATGGCCGTAGTAAATTCGAGTATGTCGACGCGATAGAGACGCTGAAGTGCCGACACGTCGATGAGATCAGTTACTGCGACGATTACAATGGCTGCTAATATTGTTTTGGGGAGATTCGTAAACACCTCCGTCAGAAACACCAGCACCACAACAAGAATGACTGCGACGATACCATTTGTGAGTGGAGTTCTTGCGCCGACAGCATCGTTTAACGCCGACCGAGACATACTCCCACCAACGGTGAACCCCTGCCCGAGACCTGCGGCGATGTTCATCACGCCAGTTGCCAGCAACTCTTGATTTGCGTCCGCTCGATAGCGATTTCGCTGTGCAAACGTTTCGACAGCCCCCATTCCTTCGACGTATGACAGCAAGAATAGAGCGAGTGCAACGGGGAGCAATCGTAGTACGAGGGACGGAGCGAGCGGTGGAACTACTGGTGATGGAAGTCCACTCGGAATCGGACCGACAACACCGACACCGCGGCTTCCGAGGTTCACCATAGGAACAAAAACAATGGAAAGTAGGACAACGACGATCGCGGTAGGAACACGGGGAAGATATCGTTTTCCGAGCAAGAGGAGGACAATCCCACCAACACCAACGGCCGCCGTGAGAGGATGAATAGAGGTGAGATGGGTTAGTACAAACCAAAGGCGTTCATAGAACGGTCCAGTGGCTCCCGTGATGCCAACCAATGCTTCCAACTGTGTCGAGATAATGAACAACGCTGCGCCCGTCGAGAATCCGGTCAAAACCGATTCCGAGATAAAGTTCACGACGAAGCCGAGACGAAAGAGCCACGCCACGATTGCGATCCCACCGACGAGCAGCGTCGTCAGAGCGATGAGTGCGGCATAGCGAGATGGCGAAGCACTTGCTGTGATGCCGCCGATCTGTGTGGCGAGGAGGATTGCGAGTGCGGAGGTTGGACCGTAGATAACTTGCCTCGACGTTCCAACGAAGAGATAGGTAGAGACGGCGAAGAAACTCGCGTAGAGACCGGTTTCGGCAGGGAGCCCGGCGAGCGATGCGTATGCCATCCCTTCTGGGATGATTACAGCAGCGACTGTGATTCCGGCAAGCAAATCTGGCCGTAACCATGAACGGTCGTATCGTCGTATCCAATTGCTAATTGGGAGATAGGTACTGGTTGATTCGTTCTGGTGTGAGGGTTTGGGTCCCATTGCGAGGCGGTATCAGTATATTCACGCCGACACCTTGCAAGCAGTAGTTAGATCCCTTCAGTCCATACGGTCTGTGAAATCGGATCTTTTGGATAATTCAATAGATCACCGTAATTTTCAAACGAGTGTATAGAGAGCGCCAGCGAGTATACCCGCTATCGTGGTAACACCCCCGTTGCCACCTAGTACATAACTTGTAAGAGAACTTCCAAGGATAAACGCAAGAATAAGCGAGAGAACGTACCTCTCCCTATGTTTGTTCAAAAGCACGTTAATTTGTCTCCCGCAGTGAGTAAGTCGACGCTGCCACATTATCCGGTTAGCGTTACCGCTCGTCACAGCTAAAGATTTTGCTAGTATGAAGCGAATGTCGGTTTCTTCGCGTGGTAGATATGAGACGGGTTTTGTCGTATTCCAAACCAACCATCCAGATATCTCGAGACACGGCACTACTAGCAGTCCATCCGACGAGATTGAGCAGATACACACGGTCACGCGGTTCGTTCGGTGGTATCGTCGCCGGCAAGAGATCGAGAACGGCTACAAGAAAGTCAAGAGGTTCATGGCCGACATCACCTCGGAACGATTCGGGCTCCGGTTTTTCTATTTCGCGTTCGCGTGCCTGTTGTACTCTAAACAAATCTATCTATTCTGGACTACCAATCCGAATATCGAATCGCAAGTCGGTATCAACAAAGTAGTGAATATTTCTGGGACCCAAAGATGGAAAATAACTGAATGTTATATAGATAGTGGCACAGTCGTTACAAGTCAACGTACAATCTCTAGTGAGGAGCTTCTAAATCAGAGACAAATCACGCCAAGGGGTGTCCTCGACTGTAACGTCAATTGGGGATGTGTGTTGTCGACTGCTGGTGCCTACGCGGGGACTATGCAAGTGGTAGATGGCTTGTCCCTGCGTGCGCTAGCTGTGTTGGCACGATTCTGGGTTCTGCTGGGCTCACCATCTCGTGTGACGGGGAGCTTTTCGAAGGTGGATGTTCACTGACGAACACTCGTTGTCCCATTCTTCGACAAGATTATCAGCTACACTTTCTGAAGGGCCTTCGATTTTTTCATGGACATCTGCCGAGACTACCTTTGCTGCTTTCCGTGAAATTCTCAGCACAACGCTCCCACGACGTGAACATTGGACTTCTCGTCTGGCCTGCAAATCTTCTCTACTCAACGTTTTTATTCGTTACGGTTTCTAATGTCATTTTTATATTTCACATCCACTCACGAATTGGTAAGTGGAGTGCTGCCAGATTGAACCTCTCGACTAAGTGTCTAATTCAGGAAAATGATAGATATATCTTATTAACTACTATCTTCAAGGATGAGAAATCCAGCAAGTGTTCCGAGACCGATTGCACCGAGGAGCGGTCCCAATCGAAGCATGACCGTCCCAAAGGATGGCGCTGGTACATCCCAAGTTAAATAAACACCATATATTTTTCCATTTTTCCGAACGTATCTCTCGTTCGTCTCTGCCGTCTCCGAGACGAGTGTCGCCCACGACGTTGGAGCATCATCTATCGGGACAGCAGCACTATTGGGCCCGTTGTTGTTCGCCTTGTCGAATAGCTGCTGGGCGTCCGTCGAGAGATTCCGATACGCTACCGTTGGTGTCTCCTCATTCAGGTTACCGTCCGGTTGGTGATAGACACTTGTCTCAAGCTGTGGTCCATAATCAGGAACCGGTGAGATAAGTCCGATCGTGAACAGTGGGACGGCGATAACCACCGCGAGCACAGCGAGGTGACGCCGGTTCATGCCAGATCACTCCGTTCGAACAGCAGATACGCAAGACCGAGTGGGATGAGCAACCACCCAGCCACAATGACTCCCCCGAACCATGGTTCCAGATAGAATGGTGCTGCATTCCCGAGTTCGAGCGTCTGTGCATCCAGATAGAAGTATTTCGGGTTGAACCGGGTGATAAGGCGAAACCAGTTCGGGATCCCCGCATCGGGAGGAAGCATGAACGACTCGATAACATTGCGAACCATATCCCACGCGAACGCGAACACGATCGCCAGTACGATCGCGCCCCACATCGCCACTGTCGTAGAGCGGCTCGCTGCTGAAAGCGCGAGCGCGACTGCGACGAACACCACGCCAGGCACCAGCAATCGTCCAATCAGGCCGACATACGCCGTCACTGAGGGTGACGCGGCCAGCATGACGTAGTGAGGACTCACCACGACGAAACCGATGACCACTGTGACGACGACAACAGCTACTCGGCCGAGGAATTTCCCAAGAACCACGTCGCGCCGGGTATGGGGCGCTCCAAGCAGGAACTTCAGACTCCCTGATTCGCGCTCCCCAGCGATCGATTTGTAGCCCAATAACGTGCCAATCACGACGACAGCGTTGGCCGTCGACTGGTACAGGTCGAATGCCGTGGTTGTTGTCAACGGTGTCATCGTGAACTCGTAGTAGGTGTAGAACGCCAGAAACGCTGTGAATATCCCCACAACAGCTACCAAGGTAAGCGACCGGATCGCGTCTTGGAAGTCCTTTTTTGCGACCAGCAGGATACTCATTGGGTAAGCACCTCACCGGGCCGATCGTGATCGGATGTATCAGTCTCATCGTCCGTGTACGTGAGAAACAGCTCTTCGAGTGAGGTTTCCGTCAGCTCGAAATCCTCGACCGTCGCTCCTGCTGTTTCCAGTTCCCGGAGCACCGTCATTTTCGCAGCATCAGCACACTGTACCGTCACCGTCGTGTCGGTTGCACTCACTGAAGAGACGTCGGCCAGCGCGCGGACGGCTGCGAGTGCTGCGTCTGGTAGCTGCTCGACTGCAGCTGTGAGGGTCGTTTCGGCTTCGATTGCGTTCCGAAGCCCGTCGACGGTGTCCTCGGCAACGAGTGACCCGTTCTGGAGAATTCCGACCTCGTCACAGACAGCTTCGACCTGTCCGAGAATGTGACTCGAAAAGAACACCGTCGCACCCCGATCTGCTTCAGCGCGAACGATTTCGCGCATTTCGTGGGCGCCTTCCGGATCGAGTCCTGTCGAGGGTTCATCAAGAATCAACAGGTCGGGCTGGCCGACGAGGGCAGTCCCCAGAATGAGTCGCTGGGTCATCCCTCGCGAATAGCCCCCGACCTGTCGGTCGATCGCGTCACCGATGCCAACACGCTCAGCGATCGCCTCCGGATCGTCGGCTGCGCCGGTCGAGTCAATCATGAACTCCAAATGGTGGCGGCCAGTGAGCCGATCGTACAGATCAAATCCTTGGGGAAGCACCCCCGTGCGTTCGCGCACCGCAAGGGTCTCCTCTTGTGCATCGTGGCCGAGCACGGAAATCTGGCCCTCTGTCGGTCGAATATAATCGAGCAAACAGTTGATGACAGTCGACTTGCCCGCACCGTTCGGCCCTAAAAAACCAAAGATGGACCCTTCCTCTACAACGAGATCAAGATCAGCAACAGCAGTCACGTCGCCGTACTGCTTCGTCACTCCTCTCAGTTCAATTGCAGTCATCCATCCAGTTGTCCTGATGGCACTCTATTAAAAGGTCAGGACTGTTTTCGCCATATCTCGTCAGTATATGGCTGTACACCGCTAATTTAGCCCTCTCTGAGCGGTGTGAATTGATGGTATACCGTGGCAGCCCGCTGAGCTCCCCAATTCGGGCCTGTGAATCGAGATATACCCATCGGTATACTGCGAGTGTAGGGGGGTATACTGTGATATACCATACTCCAGTACGTCGATGCAGATATATTCTGTCGTGAATAGAGTTGCTGTATGGATGAGAGACCGGTGTCGCTGCTCACGAAAACCCAGCGACAACGGCTTCAAAACGAGTTCGCGGATGTTGACACCGATGCGAAACAGCGTGATCAGCGGTTGATCCGACAGCGAGTCCAAGCCGGAGTACTCGATTTTCGGCTGCTCGCCACCTATCCCGATAGGCAGTACTCTCTCACTCGGTGAACACGCTCTCCAGTCGAAAACTCTGTGAGTGACGAGCAACGGATCCACGGATGGCCTCGGTCTCGACCGCCCCTCCGACCGTGCAACAGCCTCAAAGAAAGAGCTACTGGGCAGTGTATCGCTTGCTGTTCTCCGCGATCGTCCGCACCGTCGAGCGTGCAATCCTAAGCAACCGGGCGAGTTGCCGCTTGCTTGCCTCTTTATCGAGCACCACGACCGCTTTCTCGTAGTTGTCGTTCAGTGTAAGATACCCTTCGGATCCAACATCGAAGCCAAACGGTGGCCGACCGTGCCATTTGCCCTGCTCGCGCGCTGCAGTAATCTCTTCGCGGACGTTCTCACGTTTGATCTCAGCCTCCAACTCGGCAAACGTCGTAGCCACCGTCAAGAACGCGCGTGTGTAGGTATACAGAGTCGTTGGGATCGAGCGCAATCCTCATGTCGAGGATGTGCAGCCCGACGCCGTGCTCGTCAACGATCCGCTCGACCGTCACGGAGAAATCCCGTACTGACCTCCGAGGCGATCGGTAGCGTACTCGCTGGTGACCTGGCGCTGGCGAGAAACTATACCTTCCCACCATGTGAATAAGTCGTGTTACAGGACTCTCCGACATCCACTGAGGGATCATTGCATCAGATATTCTGTACAGAGACGCTCGATAGCTGTGCAACGTGTCAAGCGGTTTCTCAGAATCCTTTGATCTGTTCGCCACGATTATCAGGGGAAAGTAGTGTGAATTCCTCGCGGACTGACGGCGAGGGATGTCCGCGTACATCGTCCTCTCTGTAATTACTCGCACACCGGCTGTCAACAAGTCCGCTAGAACTCTGTACTTATCGAGAAGAATTCACGCCCCTCTATCGCTAAAAAATATAACTATATAACATGAAATTTTGGCCGTCATCCCTAAACTCATAGAGATCGAAAACAATCGATAAATGCTTACCAGCCGGACGACGAATCACGACGCAACGATGCTTGAATCCGTTTCTGGGTCGCCAATGGTGAAATCGTCTGCACGATATTAGCGGCTCGCCCTCACAATTTAACAACAGAATAAGATAATATATTTATAATCTAATTATCATATATGTCATTTAGTTTTCCTATAGAAAATCCGATCCTCATCTTCGGGCTTGCGATGCTGATCTTTCTCACGGCTCCGCTCCTCTTAGAGCGGTACAGACTTCCCGGGATCATCGGGATCATCGTGGCTGGGGCCGCGCTCGGCCCGAACGGTTTTGGGATCCTCCAGCGCGGTGAGACGTTCACCCTATTGGGTGAAGTCGGGCTGGTATACCTAATGTTCGTTGCTGGACTGGAGATCAACCTGAACCAGTTCATCGAGTATAAGGATCGGAGCCTCGTTTTCGGATTGCTCTCGTTCATCATCCCACAGACAGCCGGAACACTCGCCGGGAGCTACGTGCTGGACCTGACGTTAGAAGCGGCGCTGTTGTTCGCCGCGATCTTCTCCTCGCACACGCTCTTGGCGTACCCGGTGGTCAACCGCCTCGGGATCGCCAAAAACGAGGCGATAACGTCGACGATCGGGGGAACGATCCTGACCGATACGCTGGCGCTGCTGGTGCTCGCAATCGTGATAGCCTCCGTCGGTGGTACGCTCGATGCGACGTTCTGGCTCCGGTTGACCGTTGGACTCGCGGCCTTTTTCGTCGGTGTATGGCTGATCGTGCCTCGGGTAGGGCGGTGGTTCTTCCGATCGGTTGACCAAGAGAGCTACTTCGAGTTCCTCTTCGTGATGACTATCTTGTTCACCAGTGCGTTCCTCGCGGAAGCGATTGGGGTCAAACACATCATCGGTGCCTTCCTCGCTGGACTCGCGCTGAATCAGCTCATCCCCGAAACCGGAATCTTAATGAACCGCATCGAGTTCGTCGGCAACGCCCTATTCATCCCCTTTTTCCTCCTCTCGGTCGGAATGCTCGTGGACGTCTGGGTTCTCCTCGAAGGGATTGAAACGATCCTCATCGCGGGGTCACTGCTCGTACTCGTCGTGGTGACGAAATCGGCCGCCGCTTGGATGACCGGCCGGATCTACCGATACGACAACACCGAAATCCTCGGCATGTTTGGTCTCTCGGTCGGCCAAGCCGCTGCTGCGCTCGCTATCGTACTCATCGGGTTCGATGCTGGGGTCCCCGGGTTCGACCGGAACATGATCAACGGCGTTGTCGTCATGATCTTGGTGGTAAGCCTTATCAGTCCCATGCTCGTCGAACGGGCTGGTCAGGGGATCCGGCGGGCTAGCGAGCAAGAACCGTACGATCCTGTTGGTGCGGCCCAGCGAATCATCATCCCGTTTTCGAAGCGATCACAGCACAAAGAAGCACTGCTCGACTTCGCACTCCTCCTCAGGGGTACCCAATCCGACGAACCGTTGTATACGCTGTCGGTCGTTCCCCCCGGCGAGGAAGTCGATGCCGAAGTGGCGGAGGTCGAGGAGACACTCGAAGTTACGGAGGAGTACGCCTCAGGGGCCGAGGTGCCGGTCGAATCGAGGGTTCAGGTGGATCACAATCCCGCATCGGGGATCATCCGTGCCGTTCTCGAAAACCGGATCACGACGCTCGTAATCGGGTGGGACGGCGCAGAATCTCGCCAACGAAGTATCTTCGGCTCGATCATCGATCAGGTGCTCCACCGGACCGACCAGGTCGTCTTCGTCTCTCACGTCCGAGAGCCGGTGAGCACGACACGACGGTTGGTCGTGATTCTGCCACCGGGAATCGACCACAACGATGGATTCTACGAGGCCGTCCACCAGATCAAGGTGCTTTCCGAACACACTGGCGCGTCGATTCGCGGACTTGTTGTCGAGGGCAATGCCGATCAGTTCGAACGGCTCTTCACGCTGGTCGAACTGGACGTGCCCCTGCAGTTCGAGCGGATCGACGGCTGGAAACCGCTATTAGAGATTCTCAGTGACGCTATTCGCCCAAACGATCTGCTCGTTTGCGTGAGTGCCCGTCGAGGGACGATCGGCTGGCACGAGGAACTACAGACACTCCCGAAGAACATCTCGACACTGATCGAGGGAAACTTCGTCATCGTGTATCCCGCAACCGTGGATCGGACCGACGATCGGCAGTTCCTTCGATTCACATGAATGATGAATCGGGCCGACACACTTGTGATCGTTCCACGTCTGTCCTTCGGTTGTCGTATATTCATCGCCCAGATAATCGTGCTCTTCGGCGGTCAGAGCGGATGTTGACATCCTTCCCAACATAGTCGTGAGATGACTCCGACATCATATCGTAACACCGATGATATTGTAGTCTTTATGAAGGTATGGAGGATTTACCATTAGAGGTAAGAGAGATAACGTCTCTTTGAATACGTACGGGGGGCTATTCCTTCCCACGCTGTCGATTGCGATCGACACTACCGAGCACCGCATGGTGACATCCGACAGCGACGGGTTCGGAACTGGCTCAGGATATAGATCGCACGCACTTTGAGATACGACGATACGATGCAGCTCCAACCGTTCAGGTCCTGTTCTGTCGCGAGTTGGGGAAGTCGGCTGCAGAATCAAAGGCTCTCACTGATGCTGTTTTCATGGCTAGCCGTATCACTGCTTCGTCAGCCTCTATGAGGCTTAAATATAGTCGTCCAGCGGTTTTTGGCCATGCATGTTTGCGTCTATCATTCGGGCTTGTTTGGCATCAGTAGAATCCATGATCTAACCTTTGTCACGGGAGATAGCTATTGTTCAACACCTACTGTCGCCCACGTCTGTAGCAACGCTTGACGACCTGTTTAGCATATGGCGTGAACTCCGTCACAAAGGTGGCCTGCTCCTCCTGAGAACGCGTGCGGAGCTCACAGGTAAGTCTGAAACCACAGTCCATGAACCCTCCCCACACCGGCGAACAGATGATCGAATCCTCGGCTCTCCGTCTACATTCGGTTTGAGCGCATCAACTGGATCTTCAGTGGCACTACTGTTCGGTCCCTCAGCGTGGAATTCGTTCATCGTCTCGAATTCATGTCGTACTACATTGATAACAGCAGTGTCTATTTCCGATGGCGTCACCGTAGCCTTGCTGCTGTGCAGCGCCAATTGTTGACCAAGTTTGATAAAGTGGTGACCGATGAGTTTCATGAGCCGCTGGACCACCCGAGTCAACTCACCTTCTAACTGTCGTTACGTTTCCCCTCACGATAGCCAATTACCCCTGCCTCTGCCGCCGTTTTGAAGATTCTCACGGCAGCGACGAGGACTCTGATCAGAAGAATTCCTGCACCAATCCAAATCAGAATCCCTGAAGGCTCAATTTCCCCGAGAAAGGGGATTTCAGGAGTAATTCCCCCGAGAAGAATGAGAACCAAACTAATCCAGAACGCTTCATTTCGTTGGGAGAGGGCTATGAGCGTTGCCATCATATTATTGGATACGTTATTGTAAGAATAAGAATTTTCCTCTGGTGAACGTGCACGTTGTCCGCAGCAGCCGATATGAGAAGTATGTATCATCGGACATCTGAATAAGGAACTACGAACTCCGCAACCTACAGCTGACAGCCCATTAGACGGTCGGACGCGTTCAACCCACTCGTGCCGAAGTACTGGCAGTAGGACGCGATTCCACAGGCCCAATTGTCGTCTTCGATGTATACGAGAAGACGATGGTCGCTCACTTCTCCACGATTCTCTTCACAGCAGAAGCAATACAGTGATGGTGATTCACTTTCTGTGTATACACAGCTGTGTAAGGTCTCAGCAATCGTCACAGTCGTTGCTCCTCACAGTATTCAACCGGATCGGCATGCCTTTGCGATCTGATTACTACCCACCGATAGCGTCCTTGAACCAACTTTACGATTAAGACAGTTCTGATTGTGAGGCTGGTTGAGTAGTTCTCTGTTGGCATACAACGCATGAGTGCCTTCGCTGTTCTATTGACGAATGGGTGTCCCGAACATCGTCGTCGATCGTGCCTTGCGGTCGGGTCGTCCACGTATCGTTTCCCCTTTCGTGGTAGGCGTGGCCAGGGCTGTGCTGGAGACAACACATTACAGGCCAAGGAGGCCTCCATCGAGAAGTTGATCGACCCAGTACTCAACCGAGCCGGGGTGGATGGGAGACGCCGTGTTCTGGGTCTGTCCCGCGTCGAATATGGTTTCCCGGACGCTGGCGTGATCACGTGACGCGGGGGTAACTCCCGGACGAGGATACCGCCAAACCGTTATTCAGCTCCTCCGAAAAGGACACTCATGACCTGTCCGTATCTGGAGTACCGGGGCGAGTCGGGCGGAAAGCAATTCGATCACGAACGGGCGTACTGTAGCGCCGCTGAGCGGTTCGTTCAGCCAATGCGAGCAGACATCTGCAACGACCGCTACGACCTCAACCACGAGGAACACTGCGAGATCTACCGTGAGCACACCGGAGAGGTAGAATCGTGAGCTACGAGGACTACCTCGCCGGCGACCCGCTGATCGTCACGGCTGCACTGACCGGTGGTGTCCACGGAAAGGAGGCGAATCCGAATCTCCCGGAGATGCCAGAAGAGATCGGCCGAGCTGCCGCGGCAGTGGAGAAAGCTGGAGCCGCCGTAGTTCACCTCCACGCGCGCCAACCCAACGGTGAGCGCAGCTTCGCTGCTGAACGGTTTCAGGAGATCGACGACGCCGTGCGCCAGCACGCCGCCGACGTGATTATCCAGCACTCGACAGGAGGGACGGGCGCCCCCGATGAGGACCGACACCTCCCCCTGCGCACTGATCCACCGCCGGAAATGGCGTCATTGGACATGGGTCCACTCAACCGGTACGACCGCTTGACCAGCGAGAACACGCGTGGCATGGTTGATGCACTCCATGAGGAGATGCGTGACAACGGGATCAAACCGGAAATGGAAGTGTTCAACGACGGTCACCTCAACGAGGTTCACGGCCTCCTAAAGCGGCGTGAGCTCGCCCACCCGGTGTACGCCACACTCATTTTCGGTGGCGGTACACTCACGCGGCCTCGACCGCGAAACCTGCTGAACGCCATTTCCAATCTCCCTGACGGTACGCTTTTCAACACACTCGCGTTCGGCCGTCATCAGCTACCGCTGACAACGATGGGTATCTTGCTAGGTGGACACATCCGTGTCGGCCTAGAGGACAACGTCTACTATCGCAAAGGAGAGCTTGCGGTGAGCAACGCGCAGTTGGTCGAACGAGTCGTTCGCATAGCCAGCGAACTCGGGCGGGAGGTTGCGACTCCTGATCAAGCACGTGACATCCTCAATCTCCAGTCCTGATAGCGATTCATCGAGACCTCGTTGACGTTAACGTGACAGTGGAGATGCGTATTGAAAACACCTACGCGACGGGGACGACGGTGCGCACCAAGGAACAACAGGCCGCATCTCCACCATGACGGCCAGCTGCTGCGCTCAACATCCTCACCAAGAAGGAGGGTGAGCACTTCCACGATTTCGACCCCTGCGGACGCTGAGTGACCGCAGGTCACTCCGGCAGGTGGCTTCGAATTATAGGTGCTTGTCAGCCCAGTTTTCGAGTTCGTTAAATACGGGACACAACGACGCCCCGCTCTCGGTGAGCGAGTAGTAGGTGGCGATCGGTTTATCCTCGACACGTCGATTCACGAGCCCTGCCTCTTCGAGATCGTCGAGTACGCGCGAAAGCGTTCGAGAGCTGGCATCCGTCGATCGCTTGAGTTCGTTAAAGCGCTTCTCCTCCGCGTCGACGAGATCGTGGAGGACGAGAAGACGCCACTCAGAACCAATCTCGTTTACGGCTTCGACGACCGAACACGCGTTCGGGTTCTGGTCCTCGGAGGATCGCTCAGTCTGTGAGTCTATCGATGACATCGGTGTTATCTACTATCATCTATGTTGCCGAGGATACATATAAGTTCCGTATCGAAGTAAGTAACGTAATGAAATCAGATATCCAAGAAAAATCGAAGACGACTTCCCGAAATAAATGCTTCCAGCACCATTGTGAGCTAAGATGACCGGTCCACACCAAGATCAGCCCCTCGTGACGGCAGGCGCTCCCCTCGACGCGGCTGAGGCTGCGCTCGTCCTCGTCCACAGACGAGGAGCGACCGCCCAGAGTATCGTCCAGATGGCCGACGAGTTCCATAAGCATGGGGTCGCGTATCTCGCGCCTCAGGCAGCTCGGTACACATGGTATCCGAACGCGTTCACCGCACCAGTCGAATCGAACGAACCCGGTCGATCCTCGGGATTACAAGCCATCGACGACGCCGTGACCGAGGCCAATGACGCAGGGATCCCGACCGAGCGGGTTATGATCTTGGGGTTCTCTCAGGGTGCGTGTCTGGCCAGCGAGTACGTCGCGCGCAATCCCCGACGGTATGGCGGGCTTGCGGTGCTCAGCGGTGGTCTCATCGGTGAATCCGTCGATCCCAGCGACTACGAGGGCGACCTCGACGGGACGCCTGTATTCCTCGGGTGTAGCGATGTCGATCCACACATTCCCGAGGAACGGGTCAACGAGTCGACAGAGATATTCGAGCAGTCGAACGCCGACACGACCAAGCGCCTCTACGAGGGCATGGGGCACGGCATCAACCAAGACGAGATCGACTACGTCTCAGGGATGGTCGCCAGTCTCGTGGAGTAAGAAGACCACTATCTGCCTTGATCTGGTATCCCGCTGTCCTTCAGGAAAAAATCCACTCGCTGCTGCATCCTCTGTCATCGCATCTATACCCTCGGGTTTGTAGATAGAGATAGGAACGTGGATATCGGACTTATCTAACACAGCGTTCGAGACAACTGACTACAGCAGATCTCGGAAAATCGGATGACCTCTTCCGACCCTAACTCAGTGATATCCGAATCCGTAAGCTCAAAACCTTCAGCAATATTATTTTTCAAGGAGGGAATATTACATTCTTTCGGGCGATTGTCGTTCATGCAGGCCGACAAGTACAGTTTCCAGTAGCCGGGTCAGCCACTCAACGGCCGTACTCTCGTCCAAGAGGTGACCGATACAGTCTCGTTCTTCATTTGACTTTAATTGGTATGGTAAATCGAAGGACTGTAGCGGGATTGATGAATTGTTCTAGTCAGATGGCCCTGCATCCGTTCTAGATTAACTTGGGAACAGTCGAAGAACGCTAGCCGTTAGCGGCGTGGGAACTAATGCAGAGGTGAATGGAGCCCCCACCGGATTCGGTGACGGAAAAGTGACTGACTAAGACGTTCCCAAATACCCCGTTGCGCGAGATTAGCGCGCTCACTCGGTATCGCCGTACGAGCGCGGTCCTGTTTTCGTGAGCTCCGAGAAACTTCTCTGGAAATTAGAGGTGAGCTATTGGCACATATAGGTGCCTGGCCGGAGGTGGAAATTTTCGAGAATCTTATTGGGATGGAATTTCATGACTCTAACCCAGCAGATATTGAAATCACTCCCGACTCTCCAGATTCGACATAGATTCTGAATATATTTGTTATATTTATAATATTATACAAGAAGTGATGTCAGATATAGATTAAAAGAATTCTGTTGAATCACTAGACGGCAGCGGGATAGGTCGCTACATCAGAGGAACTGAAGCGGGGGACTGCAAGAGTCCAGGACGCAAATCCCCGTTCCATTGGTGACGTTGTGTCTGTTGCTCAAAGCGTTACTGGCGATTCACCACGACTCTCACTTGGGCGGGGTAATCACACTCCCAGCCTTCCTCCTTCTTCATCACGCCAATCGAAAATCAAAGAAATATGCACTCATAATCACTTGATCTTCAATCGATAATGATATACAGTGTAGATAGACTAAAAACGGCAGTTTAATATAATGTTACTACGAATACCAATTCTAAGAATGAAATTAGATTATCATGATGGACTGTGTTTTGGTAGCTGTCAACTGGGGCTATGGTCGAATGGCCACTTGTTAACAGTTAAATATTAATTTAATATAATGACTGATCAATTCACTCAATCGTCTATTGGGAGACGCTCCATCCTCAAAACCATCGGAACGACAGGTATACTAGCTGGAGTCGGTGGAGTTGAGGCAAGCACGAGTTCTACTAGCACCCAGCGCACTGATTCGTTGAGTGCAGTCAATGCTTCGGCACGGTCACTCACGGTCGATGATCCGTGGCAGACCTACGAACTCACAGGCCAGTACAGTTCGCCGGTCGTTATCGCCATGCCGCTGTCGTACACTGGTCCAGATCCATGCCACATCCGGCTACAGAACGTTTCCAGTGAACACTTCGACGCTCGTGTCGAAGAGTGGCGGTATCTAAACGGCGTTCATTACGAAGAAACTGTTGGCAGTTTAGCAATAGAGCCCGGAGAGTACAGCCTTGACGGTGGGAGCGCTGTCGAGGTGGGGCGTACTGTTGCCAATCACACGTGGTCGACGGTGTCGTTCGATCAGACGTTTGCGACACCACCACTCGTGTTCTGTCAGGCCGAAACCGTCCAAGGGCCCCAGCCAATGATCACCCGCGTCTCTGACGTTTCGACCGACGGATTTGCCGTGAGAGTGCAGGAAGAAGAAGCAATCGGGGGCTATCACCGCACCGAGTCGCTCGGTTACGTCGCTATCGAACCCGGTAGTGGCACTCTCAACGGGATGACGTTCGAGGCAGGACGGATGGATCTCGAAGAGCAGTGGCGCCAGTTGTCCTTCGACAACACGTACACGAACCCTGTCTTCCTCGCCGGGATGCAGTCGTTCAATGGCCCGAATACTGCCAGTCTCCGCCACCGAAATCTCTCGACGACCGGTGTTGAGGTGATCGTCCAAGAAGAGCAGAGTCAGGACGATGAGATAAGCCACGTGACCGAGCAGGTGGGCTATCTGGTGCTTGAAGCGACCCCCGATGCGGAGTCACCGCACCAGGGTGAGACGATCCCGACCATTCCACACGCGCCGAGCGGAGTGACCCCTCCGACGGGACGCAACTTCCGGCCGTCGGCTGCAACGCCCGTGTTGCGTGGAAGCGATGTGACCGACTATGGTGCGGTGGACTACGTGGCTGACCCGTTCCTGTTCGTTGAGGACGGCACGTGGCACATGTTCTTCGAAATCCTCAACGCGAGTCGGGATGATGACGCGCCGATCGGCCACGCCACCAGCCAGGACGGGATAGACTGGACGTACGATCAGGTCGTGATGGCAAACCGGTACCACCAGTCGTTCCCGTTGACGTGGAAACACCGCGGGAGCTACTACATGACGATCTCGTATGGCAAGCGCGTAGAGCTGTACAAGTCTCGTCAATTCCCAACCAGTTGGCGCTACATCGGCAACGCGATCGACGTCGATTATTACTGTCACGATCCGACGTTCATTCGATACAATGGGCGGTGGTGGCTATTCACCGACCGTGGCAGTCGGAACGTAATGGTGTATCATTCCACAGATCTCGAACGCGAGGGGTGGACGCCACACGAGCAGAATCCTGTCGTTACTGATCGATTGCAGGCAGGCCGACAGGGTGGCCGACCGATCGTCGTTGACGGTCAGTTGTTCCTCTACTTCCAGGACTGCGTCGACAACTACGGCGACGCCATCCGGTGTTATGAGGTGACCGAACTGTCCCCGTCTACGTACGCCGATCAAGAGGTTGCTGGCTCACCTGTGCTCCACGAATTCGGTACCGGGTGGGCGAACAACGGGATGCACACGTTCGATCCGTGGTGGCGCGGCCCGGAGAAGGGCTGGCGCTGTGCGGTTGATGGCGTCCGTGCACAGGAATCGACCGAGGATCTGTGGACAATCGGTATTGTCGATATCCCTCCCACTGGATAGTCTCATCGAGTAGTTCGGGACGCCATACGCGGGGATCATTCGTATACTGGTGACCAACGTCGATGTCTTCCGCTTCGATAGGCCGAAGTATCGCTCTCGTTGGCGACAGTGGACGTAGCAGCCGTCTCCATCTCGCTCAGTGAGTGAAAACGCTGCTGGGGGAGTGAGGATGGGGTCATTCAATACGCGATGTCCTAACTGCTGATTGGTCTGTCGTAGTATTAATGTATATTATATAGTATGAAAACAACATACTGATATAGAATAGTTTCAAAAATGTTGTAGTACATGAGTGTAGGATGCTGTGATACGTGTGGGATCAAAGAGCGCCATCGGTCTCATTCTAGCTTGGATATTTCATTACCCCCAGCGTCTCTCGATACAGGGGTCTTATAGCATGTCGGAGTGGACGCAGCCGTATCCGATCGAGCGACGGTCGATTATCAAGGCTATCGCGGGGAGCGTCGCTACCGGGCTCGGTGCAGGTGAGGCACGCGCCGACTCCACGGGAACACAGCGCACTCGCACGTTGATGGACGGCACCGACCAGGAGACGGCTCTCTACATCAACGACTCCGGGATCGACGGCATGACAACGTTCGTCATCGGAGGAATGCACGGCAATGAGGAGGCGGGCTACCTCGCGGGCGGTGACATCAAAAACTGGGTCCCGTCGGCTGGCACTCTGCTCGTGCTTCCCCGGGCAAACATCGTCGGGGTCAGGGATGGGACGAGAGGCGGACCAACCGGCGATCTGAACCGGCAGTTTCCGCTCGAAGAGCACCCGACCACCGACCTGGCGCGAGAGATATGGAACAGCATCACCGAGTACGATCCGGATCTCCTCATCGATCTGCACGAGTCGGTGGGACGGTACATCGACGGTAGACTCGGCCAGTCGATCGGCTACTCTCCGCTCCGCAACCTCCGCGGTGCAGCTCAGGTGTCGATCGACGCCATCAACGAATCGATCGATACCCAGAAGAACCACTTCCACCCGCGCTTTCTGCCGAGTCCCGCAGAACCCCCCGACGGCGTGCTCGTCCAACGGACAGCCTTCGAGTTAGGAATTCCGACGTACATCATCGAAACCTATGATGGTCTCACCCTCTCTGCGCGCGTGCGATGGCAGAAGTCCCTCGTCAAGCGGCTGCTGGACCTTCGAGGGGCTGAATACGATGCTGACGATCCACGCCACGTGCTTGCTATTGAGGGGTCAGGTACCTTGACGAGTTACACTATCGACGTGAGTGGGTCGATCGAAGCGACGGACACTATCGACACCAACGACACAGTCACAGAGACCCACACCGACGGTACCGTGAGTACCAGCATCGACTACTACCACTACACTGGCCGGATTACCGCCTTCAATATGACTGACGGCACGTTTGACGACATTACGGTGTACATCGACGGGGTGGAGAAAACCATTACCGAACTCACGCCAGAGGCCACGAGTGAGTTGCGGATCACCGGGACAGGTCCCGAGGTAGCGTACCAACTTAGTGTCGACGAACCGTTCACCGCGACGGCCTCGATGGAGGACAACGATCGTGTCTTCGGGGACCGGGCCTACGGCGTCGTCACAACCGGGACGGACATCTACGAGTACACCCGCGCCGTCGATCGTTTCGACGTGACGGCGGGTGATGCCGACGACCTCACCCTCGAAGTCGACGGCGACCCAGTAACAGTCGACGACCTCGATGAGAACCCGACGCACGATCTCTGGATTATTGGCACTGGCTCCGACGTGCGCTATCGGGTTGCAGTGAGTGGGACCGTCTCCGGCACCGATTCACTCGAATCACACGACGAAGTCACGGATTACACTGTCTCCGGGAAGGTGGGCAGCCTGAACGACCACGTCCGATTCACCGGAGACATCCTTTCGTTCGAACTCATTGAGGGGAGTGCTGACGATGTCGAGATTCTAGTCGATGGGAACGAACAGACGGTTTCGGACCTGAATCCATCCGACGTGCACGAACTGCGCGTATCCGGAACCGGCCCTCGAACGGAGTATACCGTCGGGGTGACTGATATCGTGTACCCGACAGCGACGAACGAGGAGTCCGACCGTATTGGGATCGACCGTATCGAGGGAATTGTTCGTGATAAGGATGACACTTACCTGTTCCGAGGGGAGGTGACCTCGTTCAGAGTCGAAGAGGGATCGGTCAGCGATATCGATGTCTTCATCGACGGACAGCAACAGTCACTCGACGCGTTACATCCCAGCCAGTCCGAGGTACGAACACTCACTGTCGATGATCCAGGGCAGACCTACGATCTCGCGGGGGACTACCAGGCCCCGGTCGTCATCGCCAACCCACCATCCTCCAACGGCGATCAACCGTGCCACGTGCGGTTGCGGAACGTCTCCCGTCAGAGCTTCGATGCCCGCATCGAGGAGTGGCTCTACATGAACGATGTCCATTACGATGAGACGGTCGGCAGTCTAGCCATGGAAACTGGGAGGCACGAACTGGATGATGGGCGCAGTGCTTCCGCCGGACGGGCCACTGTCGACACTGACTGGCGGAGCGTCTCGTTCGAGCAACCATTCGAAACGACACCAGTTGTGCTCTGCCAGACGGAAACCGAACAAGGCTGGCACCCCATCGTCACGCGAGTGAGAAACGTCTCGCCGGAGGGGTTCGACGTGAGAATTCAGGAAGAAGAGGCCCACGGAACACACTACACGGAGGCACTCGGCTATATCGCCCTCGAATCAGGTGTAGGCACGCTAGACGGGACGGCGTTTGAGGCGGGACACACAATGTTGGACCACACGTGGAATCGCCTCGCCTTCGATCGAGAGTATTCGAATCCCGTCTTCCTGGCGGGAATACAGTCTTTTGCCGGGTACAATACGTGTAATCTCCGCCATCGGAACCTGTCGGAGACGGGTGTTGAAGTGACGGTCGAAGAAGAACAAAGCAGTGACGAAGAGCAAACGCATGTGAACGAGAAGGTGGCGTATCTCGTACTCGAAGAGTAATTCACCATTGATCAGGCCGGTGAAGATTGGCAAACGTGACCGTGTTTCCTCACCGCCTCGACGTTGATGAGATCACACTTCCAGAGCTCTCTGAACTTCGCCACGAACTGGAGCTGTTCGAATACGTTAATCAGTTGGCGTGCGATCGAAGTATTCGCCGTGACGGATGGGACATCCACCAGATTGGCGTACATCTTCGTCCTAGTGATCGTCGGCTGTCTAAGGTATGACTGCGGCTACCGAGAATCACTCACAACTATAGAAGAACACCTGCGCTATTGATCAGCTGTTACTCCCTACTGAATACTGTATCTGTCAGTCGTTCCTAGCCGTATCCTTGGGAAGATTGATTTATCAATTTCTGATCAGGACAGGTAGTATGATCGGCACATTCTGTACAGTCACTATCGCTATTGTGTGTCTTCATTTCTGTAACAACATTCAATGTTCTTTGTGTAATATACTTAACAGTATCATGCATAGATTGCCTCAAAGACATATAGAAAACAAAACTATTATAATAGTGGACAAAATAATTGGATTTGGTGTTGTCAATTGCAACCAACAGATAAGGAAAAGGAAACTAAACAAGACACACATTGCAATGATAGTGTGAATCGCCGTTCGTATCTGAAGTTGATCGGTGGAGCAGCTGTTGCGGGAATTGGCGGTGTACCAGCCGTGCGTGGTGCTGATGGATTGCATCGAACACTCACGATCGAAGGGCCGGGAGCAAGCACAAATTACGAATTCACGGTTGAGGGAGATTTGGCCAAAAGTACAGCATTCGGTGGCACGATCCATGGTCATGACGAGATTTCGGGGAGTACAGCGTCAGGCCACGTCGGTGGGGGACGTGACAGCTACACGTTCAGCGGGGAGATCACGTCGTGGTCCGGCGACTACGACGCGCTGACACTCTATCTGAACGGAGAGGAGCTCAAAAATCTCATCACCATCAAAGGGCGCCCGGACCAGTCGGTCTCCTACCGATTGCGTGTGGATGGAGAGGTGTTGAAAAGCACCGAGTTCGCCGGCTCGATCAACGACTCCGATGAGATCTCCGGCCGAACCAAAGACTACGGGCTCGATACGAGTATCCGTACTGAGGACGATCTCCGTGGGGAGACCGTCGTGGAAGGGTCGGTGAGCGGCGGTACGGATAGCTTTCTGTATTCTGGCGATGTTAGCGACCTCACTACCGATGCCGAGCTCGAGGTGTACATCAACAGTGAGTTAGTGAAATACGAGGAGTTCGAGCGCGATACGATCACGATCGACGGCTGTGGCTGTGAGATCGCCCGTGAGTATTCCTTTACCGTCGAAACCGATGTCGCCAAAACCGACGCCTACAACGCCTCGATCAACAGTGGCGATACGATCGACGGCAGCGAGGTAACTGGCTCCGTGGTGAGCGGGCGCGACAGCTATGTTTACACCGGCGAAATCCAAGCCATCGACATCCCGTCCAGCATCCAAGTGCTCAAAAACGGGACAGAGGTTACCCCCGGTTCGTTACTCGGTGAGAAGAGGTTCCAATCAAGGAAGCTTCCGCACACGCTGACGATTAGTATCGATAGACAAGAGCGGGTGGACTACGGCTTTAGCGTCACTGGTGATCTTGCGACCGGCCCGCTCGGCAATTCAAGCAGTGGTGATCGGGCTGCCAACGGCTACGGCCGCGGTTACGGTGCCAACACCGGTGCGGACGAGTATCTATACTCTGGCGAGCTAGCGAGCCTCAGCGACTTCACTTGTCTCCAACTGGACGTCGACCATGACTATCAGCAGCTCATCGTTCGGGATCTCACCAACAGTGCGAATCCGCCGTATGGCTACGAGATTACGGTCAGCGGGGCACTCTCGAAAGCAGACTCGAACAACAACGCAACGATCGATGGAGGAACTGTCTCTGGGAAGGTGGCTGGAAAGACAGATGTTTTCGACTTTACTGGAGAATTGATTGAGGTTATTTTCCCGACCTCGATCAAGGTCAAATTCGAAAGGGACATCAATCAAGCGATTGGTTACAAAAGCTATTCCTTAAGATGTCAATATGGAAGCTATCATTACGAAGTGGATATAGATGCATGTACTGAGACGATCGAACGCGGTCACTTCGTATTCAGTGACGGCACGAGGATTCCAGTAGCAGCAGAGTTCGTTTCTGAAAACAAAGTTCGATATACCATCGATGGAGAGGAATTCAAACTTGGAGGTGGATGGCCATGAGTACTAACACAGGAAAAGAAACGAAGGGTGTTGGAGGTGGCGGAGACAGTTCAGTCAAGTCAGCCTCAGCAGCTGTACTGGTGTTTGTTGGCGGAAAAGATGAGAACGTTGACGACCGGAACAGCGTATTTCCAGATACTTCTCCACCAGTGCTAGGTATGGAGTTGCCTATCGACGACACGATGTTCTACGGCGATGGAATTGGAGAACTCCCAGAGACGTTGACAGAAGCGGTCGCCGCAGAGAAGAATGTTGATGGTCTTGACGGAACATACAACAAATTTAGGTTCAAGAATTCAGTCCAAATATACTACGATACAACGGAAGAAGGGGAAATTAAAAATGGCACGGTCAGAATAACTGTGAATTCCCAAAAAGATGGGGATACAGTGGAAGTTGCTGACAACACAAGCGAATCCATAAGAAGCAGCTTCACATCACCGCAAGATCTGTTCTTACCAAACAGCCCAGAACAACCATCCTATACAATACTAGCTGACGATTGGAAAGACTCGGACATATTCGATCTTCTATTTGGTAGTCAAAAGAAGCGCGCGGCTCCATATCCCCGACATATGGATGCAGAGAAGGATAAATTCCAGTCCCCAAATAGTGGTTTAGTTGAGGGAATTCGCGTTGCTACTATCTGGGGATCTGCAAATCCGTACACTAAAAAGATGACAAATCCTTCAGAGATACCGTTCCTTGACGGAGAGGTCCCTGATAACCCTATCATCTATAACTGGATAGAGCTAACGCTACTGACTGACGGAACGACATATGTACGAGTTCCAGACGCAAGCGTATTCCCAAAGCATGTTGGCTATCTTCGAAGCCCTCTATCAAATGGTAGAAGCACGAAGCGCACCACAAGCGGTCTTCGGTACATCCTTGATGAGACTGTAACGACAGCCGATGATACATACGATGCCGCTATCCGTGAAGATTCCAATAACGTCTGGGATCGATTCAAACAGGAAACTGAACAGAGCTATGTTGTTCCATACAAGTCAATAAACAGTATATATCGCTGGTCGTATGACTCAGTCGATTCACCGCTTTATGATCATCCAGTGATGGCATATGGCGAAGCTGATGACGGAAGCGAACTCGGTCGGGAAGAAGTTCTTGACAAACTTCCAGATAACCCACTGTTCCCAATGCCGAACGATTTCCTTGTTGATACTAGACCCTGAAGATCTGTAGAGGAGGACATATTCAGATCGTTGTAGTACAAAGATTACGATCGGATTTTCTGAACAGACCAGTAGAGTATAAGTGAACTCCAGGTACCTAGAACTGCAGCGATAGCTGTAGCTACCATAATGAGCCCAAAGAGAATGCTTGGGCTTAGTTTTCCCAACTTCACCACTTCCCCAACAATTGGCACTGACGACAATGGAGAGGCGAGTTTCGCAAGATGAACTATACCGATTTCCGTAAGAATCGCCAAAGGCGGGAAAACGAATAGTCCTACTAATGCTTGTAGGAGGATAGCCTTTCGAGATAGTGGCTGTCGAAATTTTAACTCTACTATTGGAATGATGAGTATTGGATAGACTATAATGATGAAGATAGATGGAATGATAATAGGTGCAGGTAGACGTATCCCATAGTTTTCAATGATTGGTATATATACAACACCCAGGATGGCACTAATAGTTAGGTTCATCATAGAAAATAGAATTAGTGTTACTATGACCTGGATAATGGGGTGCCACTGGGTAGCAAACGTCCTATTTTTCATTAGGAGTAGTTTGTGCTGAGGGATCATGTAACTTTATACAGATAGATTCCCTCACCATTGATCTGTGGCATTTCATCACTCTATCGATAAATAAGAACGTCCCATGTTCCTATCGGTCAACGGTACCAGTTAGACATATAGCTGCCGTGTGCCAACATCGCCAGCCCACTGTTCATGAATCCATCAGCAAAGCGTGGGACAACGGTACAGCGACACTAAATGATAGTCTCGGCTGAGCCGTTGGAATTACCGAACGCACTGAAATACCGCGGATTGCTATCGACCACCTGAATGAAGCCGGGCCCATCCTTGCGCTTGCGGATCGTTGAGCGGGGATGTACGCCAATCCGGTGAGTGTCCATCCGTCGCGTGAGCACTTCAATTGCACACTAGCTGATGAACTCGTAGTCGGCCCGACTTGCCACGTTGATTCATCGCCAAACCAGAACGCTTCAGCGACGTCGCACTGACGCTCGTCCGGCGTATCGACACCAGAGTGAGCGACGATCTCGAAGCAAGAGCTGGCGACGTTACGCATTTTCGAAATACTACCTTGGCGAGGGTAGTGTTCAGTTTGATGAGCTGCACCAGTTGATGAGGCGGATATGGGGGCTGATCGCGCGGCTTTGATTGGTATCGTTGAACGTGTTGCTGGCAAGCAGTTGGTTCTCTGTAGTCTTTTGGGTCGTTAATTTGTGAAACAACTCCTTGTAGGGGAAGTTGAGACTACACCGGGTTTAGCGAGGCTGTGATGCGTGATTTCAGCCGAATTAGTGAACAGAAACTGCTTCAGACCGAGTTCAAACGACCATTCTTATCTGACCTCCAACTGTTTCAGGAGATTTCCGCGACTGCTACCAGTGTTGCCACTCAAAGCTTCGGCGCTCCCTCGGACTGAGTAGCCTTTAGCCGATTCCTGTTTCCTCCTTCAACAGCGTCAGCGTGTTGTCGGCCGTCACGATTGGCGAGTACTCGTACTCACCGGTCAACTCGACCTGTACGAGCAGGTCCACCGCTCGCCAGATCGAATACAGCAGACAGGCGAACGCGAAGTAGAAGAACCGCAGCCCGAAATTCTTGGAAGTCGTCGCCGCCATGAAGCGTTTGATCGACCTGTACCCACTCTCGATTTCCCACCTGTAGCCATACTCACTGAGGAAGCCACTGCCGCGGTTGGACATGAACACCGAGTACTGCCGATGATCGTCGTGCTCTGAGTCCTCTTTCCGGCGATAGATCAGCGTCGTCTCGTGCCATTTGTTCTTGCCGAGGTGGAGCTTCCGGTCGGTCTCGTAGCGGTCCTGACCCCGTTGGAGCAACCGTTTGGCCTGGGCTTTCTCACTGGTCTGCATCCGCTTCGGAACGACGTAGAAAAGCCCACGCTGGCTGATCATCTCCAGAAGGTGCTGGCTATCGAACTCCCGGTCCATCAGCACGTTATCGACGTGAACGAGGTCCTCAGCAGAGTTGAGCAAATCCTCGACGATCTCCTTGCATGACTCTCCTTTCCGTACCGGACGGGCATCAAGGACGAGCGGGACGGCGTTCCCGACCAACTGGACTGTCGCCCACTGGTAGGCGTACTCGTCGGTCTGTTCTTTCGTCCCGATGATCTCGTCCTCGTGGCCCGTCCTATCGCCCGTGAAGGGGTCGGCTTCAGTGATGTCGATAGCGACGATGCCTGCGCGGAAGAATTCCTCTGTCTCTGCGACCTCGTCGATGAGTTGCCGGATCGCCTGTCGGTACATCTCGCGAATCTGCTCGATAGAGAGGTCGCGGATGTGGTCGCGATGAGCGTGTCCGAGTGGTGTTCGCTTCCGTGTTGACTCGTGGATGAAGCTGCGAGCGCCATCGTTGGCGGCCAAGTTCTCACGAAGGCCGAGATAGGTCTGTAAGCCCCAGTAGGCATTCTCGTGAATCTCACAGTTCTCATCCTGGTCGAGCGAGAACGCGGGAAAGACGACACGACTGACATGATCAGTGATCGTCTTAGCATTGTCGAGGATGGCTCGGTTATCCGGCTTCGATTCGTCTACGTCGTTACCCCGAAGCGGAAGGCTCTGTTCTGGTTCGCGCGGGACAGCGACATCCGCGTTTTGTGCTTTGACGAGGATCGTTCGAGCAGCTTTCTCGACTGTCTCACGCAGGTCTCTCGTGAAACGCTTGTTCCAGCTACGCCACAGTGTCGATTGGTCAGGAACGGTCTCCAACCCCAAGCACTCACGAAGCGCGGGGTGGCTCTCGAGGTACTCGATGAGTGCTGTCTCGTGCACCCACCCGTGGAGCTCTTTCAGCAAGAACACCCGGAAGAGGGTGTCTATTTTGTAGCGTGTCGAACCCCCGTAGCGGTCATGGGCTTCGAATCGGAAGTAGGTCAGCGGAAGTTCGCAGACGAACTGCTCAACCGAGTCGTGACTCGGATGGGTGAACCAGACTCCCGAGACGACTCGAACGTCCGATTCTAATCCACCAAGTGAGGTGCAATCGTACAGCGGTGTTGAATTATATATGGGCCATTCGATATGCGACTGGTATGCAATCTGGCGAAAGACACTACGCTTGGATTCACACGTTGTAGTCACTACGAGATTGTGGCCGTGACACGCGCAAGAGTCCGTCTAACTGCACAACAGAAGGACTCTAGTTTGCAGTATCGGGAATAGTTCATGCAGGCGAGGTTACTGAATCATCAGCTTCTTTCCATTCACCGAGTCCAGCGGGATCAAGATGGACGTGGACGTCTGAAACTGATTCGACCTCGCGGACGCGTTGGCGAAGATCTGATTCGAGATCGTGTGCCTCAACCACAGTTAGATCTTGGTCTACTTCAGCATGGAACTCAACCTCGACCATGTGCCCGGAGTAGTACGCGACGAAATCGTGAATCCCGTGAACGGCAGAGTGCTCTCGAATCTGCTGTTTGATTGCTTCCTGTTCTGATGCGGGAGGTGCACTATCGGCAAGGTACTGAATATTCTCACGAGAGATGTCTACTCCTTGGTGGATGACGAGCAGACTCACAATGCCGCCCGCAATCGGGTCGAAAATAGGGTAGCCGACGGCCATACCCAGGACGCCCACAAGGGCTGCACCTGTGGTATAGAGATCATTGAGGCTGTCGGCGGCAAGCGCTCGGAGACTCGGTAGCTGGAGTTCTTGATTCTTGTATTGCGTATACCAGTAACAGAGATACATATCACCGAGTGCGAACAGGAGTCCGAGTACGAGCCAAATACTGTACTCGGCAGAGACACCAGTAAGAATCGAGTGAGCTGCATCGTACAACAGTTTGAGTCCGAGAAGAACGAGAACCCCACCAACGAAGAGCGCAGAGAGCGGTTCGAACCGATTGTGTCCGTGTGGATGTGAGTCATTAGCATCATCGAAGGCGGATCGGCCCCAGATCAAGACGACACCGCTTGCGAGAAGGTCAGCGACGGAGTGCGCTGCGTCAGCGGTGAGTGCGAGGCTCCCGGTGAGCAGTCCGAGTGTGCCCTCGACACCGATTTTGAGGGCATTTATACTCAGAGACAGAGATATTGATAGACTCCTGGTGGACTGATTGATTCAAGCGCTGTCCAGACTGCTGATCGGATCTCAGCACAACTGCCGAAGTAGCGGTTTCCTAAGGCAAGTTTGAGCCGCCGCCAGTACTCTTCGGTTGGGTTCAGATCCGGCGATCCAGTCGGAAAATACACCAACTCGATCGGTTCATCGGCGACGAAGTCCTTCACCGCCGCAGCGGTGAAGTACGTCGCCTGATCCAACAGGACGACCAGCTTCTCGCCGAACTCCGCTTGGAGATACTCCAGAAAGCGGATCGTCACCTCACCGGTGAACGATCCGCCACACTCCAGCACCGTCGTTTCCCCGTACTCAGTGATTGCTCCCAGCAGATTGACGCCCTCGCGAGAGGCCGACACGCCCACGGTCGGCCTCTCGCCAACCGGATACCATGCCGCATAGAGATCCGCTCCAACCGCTTTCCGCGTCTGGTCGATCGTGACGACCGTGGCGTCCTCGTCACGGCGGCCTCCTTTTTTTCGACTGTCTCTTCGAACTCTTCGCGTTCGTCTTCATCGGCAGAGGCCGGCTCCGGCCGGGGTCTCTGCGGCGAGACCCCGGCCTTGTGCATGAGTCGGCGAGTGTGACGGCGGGAGAAGGCGATGTCGAACGCCTCAATGAGGTAGTACTGAGCGAGAGCTATACTCCACGCTGGGTCGTCGTATCCAACGTCTTCAGGAGGTTCATGGAGTACAGCCCGAAACGCCTCGAACTGTTCGTCGCTGAGTTGGGACGGTCGTCCGGGGCGAGGTTTGTCGTAGAGCGCGGCGTCGAAGCCGCGCTCTTCGAAGCGGTTCAACCAGTTGTAGACGGTCTGGCGGTCCCATCCGTATTTGGCTTCAATATCGGCCGGCGAGAGACCTTCCAGATACTCGCGAGCAGCAGTGAGCCGTTTGATCGCCTTCGATCTGTCTCGTCCGCGAGTTGCTCGCGGACTCGACGTTTCGTGAGGCCAGGAATCTTGTTCCCTTCCTTGGCCATATCGGCGACTAGTTCGCTGGCGTATCAAAACTTCCGGCCTACAGTATAGTCAAAATCAGATATGCCAAGTACAGATACAGAGTTACCATGTATTCTGTAGATGCTTGGGATCCGATACTTAATGAAGCATGCGACCGACTTGAAACGGCTCCAACGCTCGTCGACTTTGTGCGAGGGGTGAACGTTGCTCGACTGCTCCGCAACACAGACGATAAGCGCTTTGAGGCGTTTACGTACGACGCTGTGCCAACCGTTCATGCCTTGTTCTGCCGCGAGCTCGTTGGGCTCTCATGGAACGGCCTCTACGAGTTTCTCTCCACCGAGGACCGAGCAGTTCGCCTTGGGTTCGATCCCACGAAATTCGGTCCCTACAATACGGCCCCAACCCGCCAAACACTCACGAAGCTCTGGGATCATGACCTCTCAGATGACGCCAAGCGAGCACTCCTCTCACTAAGCGAGCGACTCGTCGATGCCGCCTACGAGAACGATGACGCTCTCGATCTGCGCCCACCACGGCATGTCGACGAGACGAAGTCAGATCTCCGGGAACGACACGTCGGTGAGTTCTCCGATGAGCAGATTCGGAGACACGTCCGGCACGCTCGGAACACTATCCTCGGAGCATTCGACTCCGGGCGCGCAGCGAATACGACGTATCCCGATAGCCGATTCGATGAACTCCAGGCACTGATGGCGCTGGGTGGCTGTGGCACGCCACAGGGCCAATCACGAATGGAGAATTTCTTCGGCGACGGCTACACACCCCATGGCGATACCCACCTTCGAACGGTCAAGAACTATTCCAAGAAACAGATTCAAGCGGGCTTCGAGCAGTCGATCGAGAATCTCCTTGATACGGTGAATCACCTCCAGATCCTCCAACCGCCCGTCACTGTGGCCATCGACATTACGACGTGGCCCTACTACGCTGAGGATGAGCTTCCCAGAGAGGTCAGCGGGACCGATGACTCGGGAGAAAGGGCCTACAAATTCGCCACCCTGTCACTGGTGGGCAAAAGCATGCCCATCGTCCTGGCGGTCGAGCCGGTGATAGAAAGCTCAGCGTGGGACGAGAATCTCCCCCATCAGTACCACCGAACGGTCCGACGGCTCATACGACGCGCCCAAGCGTTCGTGGCGATTGATCTCGTCCTCGCAGACCGTGGGTTCGAATCATTGCAGGTCTACCAAACCCTGAACAACCTGGGTGTCACTTATCTGTTTCCCAAGACCGAACGGGAGCCCGAAGCAGCGTACATCGAGCAGATGGAACAGGAGGACGAAGACGTCGCTGTCGAACAGGTGACGGTGAAAGCGAGAAATGGGAGCCATGACTGTCGAGGACTCTTCGTCCCGAATGAAAACGGAGACATAGGTGTTCATCACGAACGAGCGGATCAACGACCCCGAACACGCACAGCAGTGGGTAAAGTGCTACGCGGCTCGCTGGTGGATCGAAGCCGAATACCGCTCGATCAAACAGGAGTTCCTCGCAAAAACATCTCCGAAGGATCATACGCTGCGGTTCTACTATTTCGTGTTTGCCATTCTGATGTACAACGTCTGGCGGCTCACCGATGTCCTCCTGAAAGCGTCGGTCTTACGGAAACTGACGACCACTCCACTAGTCCTTACTGCTGGGGAACTCGCTGACTGGGTTACCATTCACCTCCAGTTGGGCCCTGGCTAGGCGGCCACTCTCCCAGTCGGGAAAGAGGTAGATGGAGCGACAGCTTTCTCTAACTATCTCCAATATGGAGATTGACACCGGAAACTGTTTGGGTACTAACTCAATTCCTGATGCATCTATTCTGACTGCTTTATCTCTACGATTGAAAAGAGAACAAAAGTTGCTGAGGTCCTTGTCGCGTTTACACTCCGAAGTTGGGGTACCTCAACTTCGGAGGGTGGATTTCTGTAAACTCCTTTGTATCGATGCGATCGATGTGAAATTTGTACGATTATGCCACGAGAAGACTTCTATCAGTATGCTACCCGATCAACAGTACTATGACGAGAATTCCTGAGTAATCAATCTACTCGATGGTCCAGTCAGCAAGTGCTGCAAGCGGCTTCTCGCCAGCTTTGACCTTCGCACGTTCGATCTGCCACTGATCGTTATCGAACGAGACATCATAGTTCGCTTGGGTTCGATCGAGGATGCTCCGCATCTTCGAGGGCGGGATCTCGAAGAAGTCAGCCGTTGCTCGTTTCTCACGGCCCTTCCGGACTTCACGAATGAAATTCTGCGCCCGGACGGGTACAGGACGACTGGATCGCCTTCGCAGCCGCACTACTCATGTCGCTCAAGACGGAGTACCGCTGATGATTTACGGAAGGACAAACGCTTCGAGACGAGGTTGAAGATGACATTGCACAGCTCAACAACGCCCAATTAGGTCGATTGGATCGGTTGTAAAGCATTAGTCACTGCTTGGAAACTACTCGCTTTGTCCTTGCCTCTCACAATCCTACCGGAATCTTGGTTTCGGACTCAATATAATGGGTCCGGCCGTTTCGTCGGTATGGATCACCATCATGAAGCTGTCGAACAGGCTTTTCCTGAACTGGCAACAATCGAGAGTGATGATCTTCGTACAGGTGTCCGCGAGGCGTGGGCTATTGCGATGGCTGACAACGATATCGACGATTTAGAAACTGTCGCGTGGTTCCCGCCAGTCCAACGAGGCCTCGGTTTAGCGGATGAGCTACTGGTTCCGCACATTCGAGACGTGACCCAAGGAGCAATCACATTTGCAGAAATCCTCCAAGAGCGACGCTCCATTGACCTCTCTGTCGATACTCTCGTGGCAGGTGCGTTGGTTCATGATGTGAGCAAACTCTATGAGTTCGACGGCATGGAACCGACCAGTGTTGGAGATTTGCTCGGCCACCCTTACTACGGAGTGTACGTCGTCGCGGCAGTTGGGCTGCCGGTTGAACTCGCACATATCGTGTTGTCACACACTCACCGAACGAGTGTTGAGCCGGCAACACTCGAAGCTGCGATCATCCGACAAGTCGACAATGCAGCGGCTACTGCCATCCGTTCGCAAGCCGTCACCGATCTCAGAAAGGTGTAGACTGGCCAACGACACGAAACTATTGCTGTTTACCCTTCAACGCTGCTCGCTTCGAAAAGCTCGTCATGTTGATAACAGATCGCTTGTGACTGTCTTGTCTGATGAGGACCATATCGTCACTGACCTCCCTATCGAATCTCAACCGTCTGCTGTCAATTCTGATGGGTTCGCCGTTTTCTGATGAGCTCGACGAGGCTAAATCCATGAAGGAGGTCACAGAGATCGCTGGACAGTTTATCGTCGAACAGTAACTCCACTCAAGCCGTTCTACAGTTGAGTATCAAGCAGTCATGCAACCGTGACATGTATCATGAGGCCATGCAGCGCTTGCTTGCGTCAGATGAAGATCTTATCCGGATCGGTCGGGTGTTGATGGATCGGGAGTTCGACAGGCAGCACGTCCTCGAAGCGATCAGCGAGCGTGGGCACGATTATCTCGTGCCGGAGCGCAAACGGACCAGCAAGAAGGCAGTTGCCAGCCGCATGGAACAGCACAATGTCAAGACAGCGGTGAACGAGCGCGGACTGCATCTCGGCAACAATGAATGGCACGACACCATACTGCTGCATCTGCCGAAACGGAACTTTAACGGAGACATCGAAGAGGGGCACGAACGCTACGTCGTCTTCATGTCGTCGGAGCCTATCCATGGGTTGGTCGGCGCGCACATCGGCCTCTACAATGACCGCCAAGAGATCGAAGCTGGGTACAAACAGGTCGAGCGCTTCATGGCGAAAACGAGGACATCATTCCCGAGCAGTCCTTCAGCATCGGTTTCCTGCAGGGTTTTCTCTGCAAGCGGGGCCGTTCGTACGCCGGTCGTCGAGGCGAAAGCCCGGCCGAACCAAGCCGATCTCGCGGTCACGCTGATTCACGAGTACGCTCACGCACTGCTCCATTTCGATGTCGACGACGAGGCCGAACGGTCGAAACGTGAGGTCGAAGCAGAAGCCGTCGCGTACATCGTCGGTCGGTTCCTCGGCTTGGATACGAGCGGGTTGGCGTTCTATCTCGCCGCGTGGCAGGACGACGATCCCGGGATGATTCAGGATCGTCTGGGCCGGATCAGTTCGACCGCTCAGGAGATCATCGACGTCGTCGACAACTAGGTCGGATTCCCCCAACTTAACCAACAACCGGAGCCTCCGCTCCACCGCTGTTGGATAACTCATTCAGCACTAGCCGTCCAGCACAGGCGAAACCAATCCATTTCACATTCTATGTAGAAAACGCAGGTATGAGTGCCATAGACAAGACACAACGTAAGCGGACAGGGCTTTCAACCCGGGAGAGTCGCCTGTTATCGCGATTGGCTTCGGAGGACCGCCAGATCATCGCGATCGACGACACCGAAACGACACTAAACGTCGTCCCGAACGCGGCCTGAGAGATCGCCTCACGACTGGCCGAGAAGGGCTGACTCGACCGACTCCTCCCCAGACGGTATCTCATCATCCCGTTGGCCGCTGGCGAGAACGCTGTGTACACAGCGCACGAATACCTCATTGCCGCGCACGTCGCCAACCCGATGTACATCGGCTACTACAGCGCGCTCAGCCATCACGGGTTGACTGAGCAAGTCCCCCGAACGGTCTACGTCGTCACGCCGACCCGGGCCCAGAACCGCGACATTCACGGCGTGCCGTATCGCGTCACGACGGTCACCGAGCGGAAGTTCTTCGGCTACGAGCCAACCTCTATCGAGGGAACGACGGTCCACGTCAGCGACTTGGAGAAGACGCTCGTCGACTGTGCCGACCACCCCGAATTCTGTGGCGGGATACAGGAACTCGCGACCGCGATGGTCGCCGCCGATGAGCAGGGCTGCTCGTGGCCGACGGTCGGGGAGTCTCTCGAGCGCCTCGACAACGGTGCCGCAACCAAGCGCATCGTCTACCTCGCCGACCAGATCGGCATCGACCTCCCGACCCGCGAGACCCTTGTCGACTCGTTCACGAGCGGCTACTCCCTGCTCGATCCAACGCGTCCCGAGACAGGACCCACCACCAGTGAATATCGCCTCCGAATCAACATCGAGCCAGACACGCTCGGGCCGACGGAGTCCTGATCGCAATGCTCAGCCGGAATCGACTTCGCGTCCTCGCCCGAGAGCTGGGCGTCCGGCAGGGATACGCCGAAAAGGATTATGTCAATTTGTGGCTCCTCTGGGGCATTTACGCGAGCGACTACGGCGACAATCTGCTGTTCAAGGGCGGCACTGCGCTCAGTAAGCTGTACTTCCCACGATCGTGGCGGTTCTCCGAGGACCTCGATTTCAGTGTTGAGGGGCAGTATCAGGGGTCGAGCCGCGCTCTCCGAGGTGGCCCGGGTACTGAAGCTAGGAGGCGAGTTCCGGTTTCTCGAACACGTCCACGGCGAGGGTGCGATCGGAGTCGTCCACGACGTACTCGTACCAGCGTGACACACCGTCGCCGGTGGTTGTCACCTGAACCGCCAAACAGACGAGTTGTTTCGAGACGACGATCGATTCGAACTCGTAGATTATACACGGCTGAAGGACATCACGCAGGTCGTTCCAATCGTCCGTGGGACGCTCAAACTCCGACGTGAGGGTTTGATGCTTTCTCGTTTCGTGTGAGCAGCGAAATCAGAGCGCCTCCGTTTTCGCAACGAGGATGACGTGCTGTAGGAACGGCAACGCGCGGTGCGCGGCCTTCACCTGCTCGGTAATCGTTGGATCGAGGTCATACGCTCCTAACAGTCGTTCGAGGAGCGATCGGATAGGACTCCTGAGTAGCTGAAGGTACAGCGAGGTCCACTTCCGGAACCGCCCGACGCTGTGTCCCGTGATGTTCTCGACCGTCTCTAGTTCGAGATTCGAATTATCGAGAGCCGCCTTGTACTGCTCGACGGTCCCAATCGACGGCATATCCCACGCGTCTGCAAACGAGTCGACGACCCTTCGTTCCGTCTCGCTCACGTCGGACTGCATCACAAGATCGGAGAGGACGAAGACCCCCTTGGGTTCGAGAACATCCGCGACTCTAGCGAAGACGCTGTTCCGGTCGGGGAGATAGACGAGGGCGTCGATGGCTGTGCACGCGGTGAACGAATCTGCCCTGAAAGGGAATTGCGTGGCGTCGCCGACAACGAACTCGGTCGCGACGTGCTTTCCGTGTGCGTTCTCGGTTGCCCGCTCGATGTTGTACGGAACGAGATCCAATCCGGTAACCCGGAAGCCGAACCGATCGGCGAGGTAGAGCGCTGGACCACCCCGACCACAGCCAATATCGAGAAGTCGCATTCCGTTCGTTGCGGGTAGGTACGACGCGACCCTCGAGCCGACTTCCGTGACGAGCCGGCGCTGACTCGCTCCAAAGACGTGTGGTTGATACCACTCCGAGTAGCCGAGATTGAGAAACTCGTCGGTCTCGAGCAGGAGGTCGAACGCCCGCCAGATGTCGGCTCGTTCGCCGCGGTAGGAGAACTGATCGATGATCCGCTCGCGGAGGGGGTTCTGATCCATAGAAGACCTACTCGAGTTCGGAGACCTCCGAATAGCAGTACTCGGATTCGTCGCAGTACGCAAGGTCGGCACACCCGCGGGGGCGTTGGTAGTTAATTCCCTTGTGTCGTCGGAGATACGTTACGTAGCCGTCGTCAACGCGGTCCAAGATGTCGTGACAGATCCACATTTCCCCGAACCAAGTGACGCCTAGATTCCGGTATGGGCACAAAAAGATCGTCCGTTCGACTGAATCGACCTGCGGCATCTCGACGATCCGGACGCCGACGAGGCGGTACGCGACACGAAGTCGCTTGACGATCGATTCCGGTGTATTTGCGCCGACGAAGAGAACATACGCGATTGCGTATCCGAGGTCGTGGAGGAGTCGTCTAATCATCGTTCAGACCGTCGTCTGCCGTCCCAAAGAATCTTGACCAGTTGCTCACTCGAGTCAGGATCCTATATTTCGGCATACACGTCACCCGTCTTCCCGCCACTGAGTGCGTAGACGATGAACGAGTCGGACTTCATCCCGCCCATTCTCAGCGACACGGCCGGCATCCCGGGCAGCGCGATGCCGTCGATAGCCGACTCTTCCTCAAGCATCGTCGCGATGACCTCGGCCGGAACGTGTCCTTCGACGATGTACTCGTCGAGAACGAGCGTGTGACAGCTTTGTAGTTCCGAGGGAATGTTGTGTCGCTGCTTGAGGGCAGTCACGTCCTCGGCCTCGGTTTCTCGGAGCGTCGTGTCGAGATACTCCCGCAGGTACGACGCGTACAGACTGCAACAGTTACAGCCCGGCGAGCTGAATTGCTAGGCGTTCGTTACTGATAGCGTCTCTTCGTGGAAGCCGACGTTGTAGGCTAACTGCCGAATGAGCGCGTTGTTCGCGAGTATCTTATAGCGTCGGAGTGGGAGAAATATCCGCAAGAGCGGTTTCTCCCACGCAGGAGTGAGGTCATGGTTGCCCCCAGCGTGTAACACGAGCCCAGCCGTCGGATGGCGCTTCGCGTACTCGATAGCGAGGGCGATACCGTAACTGTGGCCGTGGATGATCGGATTTGTGATGCCGAGTTCATCAAGGAGATTCACGAGGTCGACCACGTGCCCAGAGAGGGACTGCTCTTGCCGCGTCGTCGAGTATCCGTTGCTGGCGAGCGCATACGTGGCCAACTCGTGGTTCCCCTCAAACGTATCTAGTTGTAGATACGGGTTCAAAAGCGACCCGAGACCACCGTGGACGAACACGATCGCCGGGGCCGGCCCGGAGAGGTGAAGTGTCTCCAATTCGACTGATTCCGGCACCGGAACGGGTGTCGGTTCAGGGAACGTTTTGCGAACGTCGTCTCTCCGTCCTCACGCGTCTCGAAAAAGTGCTGGTAGATGCTGGCGAGGCGAGTCAGCTAGCGATATTCCCTCTATGTTATCAACTATTATATTTATACATACCAATTACCACTATTTATCGAAATAATTATCATTGCTCAAATCCCAAATACAATTGCTGATTAGTTACCCATGATAAACGATTCCGGGAATTCTCCTAACGGTAACGTAGCACAGCCCCCCACGCTGGAAACAACCGAGTCTGACAGTTCGATGACCCAGCCATTGAGCCGGCGGCGATTTGTGAAGACAGTGTCGGCTGGAGTGCTCGGCGTGAGTGGGGTGGCTGTGAGCACTGACACTGCGCGCGCAGCGACCAATGTTGTACGCGTTGAAGGACAGACTGACGGCGAATGGCACAACTACGAACTTGTGTTCGCTGGCAAGGTTTGGGAAGATTCTTCCTCGAACGACGTGGAAAACGGTGATAGTGTTGATTATGACGACGGATACGTCTCTGGCTCTGTCTTTGGAGCGAGGAACTTCGATTCGTATGCCCACACGGGATATTTAATCTATGTGAAAGTTGACGGACACATCCGGTTTCACAGCACCGATCCCACCGCCAACGGTTTTATGTCGGTAACTGGTCTGACTGGGTGGTCAGACTATGATATCGATTCGAATGGGCTTATCACGCCGGATGGCAATCTTGAGCAAGGGCAGGACGGCGCGACCTACGGGGGCGCATACGGTTCGGTCTTCGAGGGAGGGGAGGATTACTACTCTCGCGAAGGCGATATCATTGGCATCGAAATCAACGGGCACGCAGAGATGAGTCTGTAGCGCTGTAGCCGCGGATTACCGCTGTCGGGTGTAATTGGTGGCCCAACCAGCATTGAGTCTCGGTTCACCACGGAAAACGTCAGCCAAGAGGTCGCGTATTTCGACGGAGCACGAGATGTTCGAGAAGCCATACAGCTGGGCATGTCTCCTGCATCTCGCATCGGAACTCCACCTCTGGGACGACGAGCGTGCCGACGAGTGGAAATCGATTCTTCAGCCTCTCGAATCCAGGATACGAGAACTCGTCACCTCCGAATTTCTGCCACAGGACCGCCCGTTCAGGGTCGCCACGCACCACAACTCCGCTTTTGCGTTGCACTGTATTCTTGACTACGCCGAACAATAGGCCAGTCGGAGCTTGAGTCAGCTGTTATCGACACGGCCAGACGGTTCTACGGGGATGATAGGGACTATCTGGTCGAGTACAAGCCAATCGGGTGGGATTTCATCTCACCGGCACTGACCGAGGCAGACTTGATGCAGTGGGTGCTCAACCCCGATGAATTGTGGATGTGGACCAATGCGTTTTTCCCAGATATGACTACTTTACCGTACGACTCGCGCTTCTTCGTCCCGCTCAAGTGGATACAAGCTCTAAGGGGATGTTGCACTTCATCTGGTAGGGTTGAACGTGTCGAAGGCGTGATTACTGGCAGGACTCGCCTCTGCCCTCAATGACTACCCATTCGTTGATATCTTCGAAAAGTGCTGAGACACACGCTGAACGCGGTATCGTGCAGGCGTTTACTGATGACTACGCAGGAACGCATTGGCTGACTTCACATGAACTATATTGTTGACAAAATCGAAGATGGCATTGCGCCTGAGTGACAGACCTACGCTCTGTGTCTATCGTTCTGTACTCTCTCTAAATGGCGACCCACAAGAGACCGATGCACGCTGTGTATTTATCACGTCTTCGTGAACTATCCTCAGTTTTGGCAGGGTTAAAACAGTATATTAACATATCTATTTATTATATAATATTAGTACTACAGAAATGAAATAAAGGCACGCAACAGTTCCGTCCTCCGAGATCGTGGCCACCCCTCCATCTTCAGCAGTCTCGCTACCCGATCCGACACGGCCGGTGCCGAGAGACCGACGGCACCAGTGATGTCACTGCACGGGCGACGAGCGTTCGACATCAGGAGTAGGAGGTCTCGAGATCGGTTTCGTCGAGGTCGCGCATAGTGGTACAAACGGCGGCGAATGACTAAACCATCCCGGCGGGATACGCTTAGCTTCTAAACTTTGGGATGTCTACGACCCACTAGTTCAAAGGGAGAATCCGCATAAGAAAGGGGAGCGTATGTATTCATGGATGTCAACTACCATCACCGTCGAGGGAATGACCTGTGGCCACTGCAAGCAGACAGTCGAAGAAGCGCTACGGGAGGTAAGCGGTGTGACCGACGCGACTGCCGATCGAGAGGCCGAACAGGCGAACGTCGATGGAGCCGCTGACACCACAGCACTCGTTCAGGCCGTCGAGGACGCTGGATACACGGCCCACGCCTGAAGCCCTGTAGCCGCAAGTTACACCTGACTCCCTGTCCCTTACATCCATCACTATCCGACGCATACGTTCAGAGACAACGATGAGCTATGGACGACCACGAACACTCAAACGATGGCGACCACTTCCATCGCTCCGAACCCGACGTGAGTGACGAACCGAACGAGATAGCCGACGATCGGGATGTCGACCGAGTCGAACAGAGAATGCTTGAGGAGGAGGAAGCCGCGGAAGAAGCCGAACAGGAAATCCACGAGCGAACCGAGCACGAGATGGGTCACGGAACGGACGGTCACGAAGACGATCACGACGGCCACGGCGGAATGCACGAAGGCCACGAACAGATGTTCCGGCGGCGCTTCTTCGTCTCGACGCTCCTCTCGATTCCCGTCCTGCTCTACAGTCCGACTCTACAGGAGTGGCTGGGCTTCTTCGTCCCGGCGTTCCCCGGCAGCGAATGGATCAACCCCGTCTTCGCGGTCGTCGTCTTCGCATACGGTGGCGTTCCCTTCCTGCAGATGGCCGTCCCCGAAGTGCGGGACCGTTTACCGGGGATGATGACGTTGATCTCGATGGCCATCTCTGTCGCGTTCGTCTACAGTTTGGCCACCGTCGTCTTCCCCGCACAGTCGGCGTTCTTCTGGGAACTCGTGACGCTGATTGACATCATGCTGCTAGGTCACTGGGTCGAGATGCGGTCGGTTCGCCGGGCCTCTAGCGCCCTCGATGAACTGGCAAAACTGATGCCGGACACCGCAGAACGAATCACCGATGATGGTGAAACTGAAGAAGTTCCAGTGAGTGACCTTGAGGAGGGTGATCTCGTCCTAGTGCGGCCGGGTGCGAGCGTCCCGGCCGACGGCGTCGTTGAGGAGGGCGACTCCGACGTGAACGAGGCGATGATTACCGGCGAATCCAAACCCGTCTCGAAGGAGCCTGGTAACAAGGTCATCGGCGGGACGGTCAACGGTGACGGAAGTCTCCGCATTCGCGTCGGTGCGACGGGTGAGGAAACGACCCTTGCCGGCATCGTGCGACTCGTTGAGGAAGCCCAGCAGAGTAAGTCAAAGACGCAGGTGCTGGCCGACCGAGCGGCCGGCTGGCTGTTCTACGTCGCCGTCGCCGCGGCGGGCGTGACAGCGATCGCGTGGACGATAGCGATTTCGATCGACGCGACCGTCATCGAGCGCGTCGTCACGGTACTCGTTATTGCCTGCCCGCATGCGCTCGGACTCGCGATCCCACTGGTCGTCGCGATTAACACGTCACTCGCCGCTCGTAACGGAATGCTCGTTCGTGACCGGATTGCGATGGAGGAAGCACGGAATCTGGACGCTATCATCTTCGACAAAACAGGGACGCTCACCGAAGGCGAGCACGGTGTCGTCGATATGGCGACCGTCGACAGCGTCAACGAGGATGATGCGTTCGCGCTGGCGGCGGCCGTTGAGAGCGATTCCGAGCACATGATTGCGCGAGCCATCTGCGAAGCTGCCGATGAGCGAGATCTGACCTCTCTTGACACATCCGGGTTCGAGGCTATCAAAGGGAGGGGCGTCCGGGCGAGCGTCGACGGGGATGAAGTGTACGTCGGCGGCCCGAATATGCTGACCCAACTAGATAGCGAGGTTCCTGATTCTCTCCAGCGCTTTGCTGACGAAGCCAGCCAGAACGCACAGACTGTAGTGCATCTCGTTCGCGAGGGCGAGCTGATCGCCGCCTTCGCTATGGCTGATGTGATTCGCGAGGAGAGTTACCAGGTCGTCGACTCCCTCCACAAGCTCGGCATCGAAGTGGCAATGCTCACCGGCGACTCCCAAGACGTCGCCGACGCCGTCGCTGACGAACTGGGCATCGACACCGTGTTCGCTGAGGTCCTTCCCGAGGACAAGGACAAGAAAGTGCAGGAACTTCACGATCAGGGCAAGCTCGTTGGGATGGTTGGTGACGGCGTGAATGACGCGCCGGCGCTGACACGGGCCGACGTCGGCATCGCCATCGGGAGCGGCACCGACGTCGCGGTCCAGTCGGCCGACGTCATCCTCGTTCAGAACAACCCAATGGACGTGGTTCGACTCGTCAAACTGAGCAAGGCGAGCTACCGGAAGATGCAGGAGAATATCGTCTGGGCAGCCGGGTACAACGTCTTTGCGATTCCGCTGGCAGCAGGCGTGTTGGCTCCGATCGGGATTCTTCTGTCGCCAGCAGTCGGCGCACTGCTGATGTCGCTGAGTACGGTCATCGTCGCCATCAACGCGCAACTGCTCCGGCGAATAGACCTCTCCGTGCCGAGTCTCCCAGGCGCATCGGCTCCAGGGCAGGCGCGGTCAGCAGACTAACGATCAGGTCTCTTCTATTGGTCACACATGGCACCATCTCAGGTGGCAAGCTGCCATTTTTCGTGCCAGAGATCGGGGTTGCCTATGGGATCGAAACGCTTCGACTTCCCGATGCGGATCAAGAAACTCGTCAGAGAGGACGTGGATCTGCAATTTCGGACGCGACTATCTGGGAACTCACGGAGATCAGGCTCACGCCAGACGGATCCCTGTCGTCAACGGTGCGCTTACGGGGATCCTCGAATTGGATGACGTGGTGATCCACTTGGCCGGCGAGAGTGCTCACGTTTCGGCCCAATTCGACAACATTGCTAGTATCATTCGCTCTGAGTCCACCGAGCGGTAACCTGCAATGGTGTCACCGAACGGGCGTAATCGACTGCCCGGTTCATCTTCCCCCGTTGACAAAGGCGCCGTTTTCGGTCGCTGATTCGTTATTTTCTTGCTTTAATTATATGAACTAATGTTGGCGATACAACCGTCACTTGATGAACGAAACCGTCTTCTCAAGCATCAAGCGCACGTTCGGCACTACCGTGCTGGGCGACCCTAGTAGCTAGAATTCCGTGAAATGCTGCTCAAAGCGACTGTCTACAACCTTCGCATAGTTGTAATTATATTTAAAATAAAGTACTGTATACTGAAACTACAGGGCTGCCGGTACCTATCCTCATTGCTTTGGGAAGTCCAATCATCCGTTCAAATATGTCGATAAGGAGAGTAAATCTGCTTCGTTCATTCCGAATGCATCGATGTCATTGCTGTCAGCGACATTCGTCATGTCGAGGGCATGGGCCTGATTAATGCCAAACGGTATCGACGGGACTGGATCAACCGCGTACAAACTAATCTTTGCGAATGACTTCGGTACGGAGATTATTTTGACCGACTTCCCCTCCGCTTTGTAGAGCATTTGTGTCACCTCACCGAACGTCAGTACGTCCGGTCCACCGAGATTGTACGAGTTGCCACGTGGTCTTCATCTTCGAGCGCGTCTGCGGTGATCAACGCCATATCCTCGACCCAGATTGGCTCGAAAGTTGGATGCGTTCCACCAGCGGGAAGGACCGTCACATATGGTGTTGAATACTTCTTGATGAACGCGAACGTCTCGCTGCCCTCCCCGAAGATGAACGACGGGCGGAGCACCACCCAGTCTAGATTGGAGTACTCAACGACCGTATCGCCGGGTCACTGAGTGCGCCAGTAGGCGATAGGGCTGTGCATCTCTGCGCCCAGCGAACTCATCTCGACGTACCGATCGACGTCATGCTCGCTGCATGGGCACTGTTGACCGCGCCGCCGATGCAGACGGTGTCGTGAAACGTTCCGGGACGCGGTTCGTGTAGTGGCGGGAGCGCAGTGAGATTCACGCTGGCGTCCATTCCTTCGTAGGCACCCGTGATGGAGTCGTAGTCCGTCACGTCACCCGTCGTTGTTTCGACAGTGTCGGGAAGAACCCCAGGATCTGGCGACCGGGAAAGCGAGGTGACTTCGTGCCCACGGTCAACGAGTTCGGCACAAAGGTGACGACCGACGAAAGCGTCCCCACCCATCAGAAGTATCTTCATCCGTCACGCCCTTCAGTCGCCGGCGGTCTCCGATCGTGTCTCAACGCGGTTTCGTCGGCTGTCGAGCTATCATCGCAAGCCACGCCGGAGCGTCGTGCTCGCGCGATTACAGCCCCGACGAGAGTCACTAGCGCGAATCCAGCGGAGAGCAATTGTATGGGATGGGTAGACGCCCAGAGCTGATAGCTCCGACTCCGCGCACGTCCATCGAATGCACCGTGAGCGCCGTGGTCGGCGTCGTCGTCAGCTGGCTCCCGGAGGTTATGTTTCCTGTCGGGGTCTTCGGGTTTGTCGGTCATCTGCGAGTCCCACCCAGACCGCGCCAGCAGGTGATCAAGACGGCGAGGAATCACCCGATTTCCGAGTATTGCCTTCACGGTCGAGCGTCCAACCCATAGTTCATCGCGATCGTGGTGTGCTGCCCAAACGATGGCGTCGGCAGCAACTTCGGGCTGATAGATGGGCGGCACGGGCTGTGCCTTGTTCGGGAGCCGACTCTTCACCCACTCAAACTGCGGTGTGTTCAGCGCCGGCATCTGCACCATCGATAGCTGGACGTCACTGTCTTCATGGATGAGCTCGGTCCGGATTGACTCGGTGAAGCCCTGAATCGCGTGCTTCGACCCGCAGTATGCCGACTGAAGCGGAATACCGCGATACGCAAGGGCAGATCCGACCTGAATGATTGTCCCCTCGTCCCGGGGAAGCATACGGTCAAGGGCAGTCTGTGTGCCGTACACACAGCCGAGATAGGTAACCTCGGTGACGTGCCGGTACTCGTCAGCTTCCATCTCCCATGCTGGAGAGAACACCGATGTCATCGCGTTGTTCACCCAGATGTCGATCGCCCCGAACTCCTCTTCGATGGCATCTGCGGCCGCTTCGACTTGGTCTGCATCGGCAACGTCTGTCGGAATAACGAGCGCCTCTCCGCCGTTGGCTTCGACATCTTGGCGTGCGCCCTCCAGTCCAGCTTCGCCACGCGCGAGGAGCCCAACTTTAGCCCCGTGCTTGGCGAACGCTCGTGCTGTCGCGCGTCCGACACCAGCCGATGCACCTGTTATTACCACGACCTCGTGTTGCATTGTTGTATTCATTGTTGATATGATGTTATTGATTAGACTATGTACTGTGGCCACCAGTGGCCGTACTCGTCGCGGATCGTCCCTTGTGGGATACTGGCGAGTATCACTAGGACACCGATAGCGACGCCATTCGCCGCGGCGAGCGTCGGCGCACCAAATATCAATGGTGCGATTACTATCCACGTGCCAAGTGGGATATTGAGGAACCGGACGGCCCGCGCCGGTTCGCCTGTCGCGATCACAGTGAACGAGACGATGAGTGCGCCGACGAGGTGACTGCTATCCGCAAGCGGTCCCTGTGTCCCGAAAACGGCCGGCGAGAGCATCAGCCAGAAGCCAAGCGCCATCGTCCCGAGGAGATGCCACGGTATCGAGACGCCCCAGAACATGCCTGCAGGCCGATCGCGGTCCGACCGCGTCTCTCCGTTCAGGCCAGCGTCCTCCTCAGAGAGATTCCCCCCCATCCAGAACGCGTGCCAGAGACCGACGCCCTCACTCATCCGGCGCTTGAGGAGTTGCATCATCGCAACGACCTCGTCGACAGTGAGCGAGATCATCCAGAGCATTCCGAATGCCGACAGCAGACACAGGGTACACCACGTGCCCACGAGCAGTGGTTGAGAGATGACGAGAAGTACCTGAACAAATCCGAGCGGGATGACGACGATGCCGAAGAACGACACCATCCACGGCATCGTCCGCCAGCGGCTCTTGTCGCCCATGAAGCCCATCAGCCCCTCAATGGCGTACGCGACCGCGCCGAGGCCAGCGTCCGATACGGGAAACGCTTCCGAGACGCGCGAATTGAGAATCTGGGCTGTACCGGTCCCGAAGAACGGATCCCAGACGGCGTTAATGTGGCCGAGCTGGTAAGCAGCCATGTACCGCGAGACGAAAAAGCCGAAGAGGCCGAGTGCGATGAGTGGCGCGCGCTGGGCCGCTGTCGACGGGTTATACGACCAGCCCCCGGGAACGGTCGCACCGTCCATCTCCATGCGCATCATGATGATGACCGTGAAGGTGATCACCAGAACGCCGACGAGCGTGTCGTTCAGGTATCCGGCGGCCGTCGGCGCGTGAAAGACGAGTGGGGCCACCAGTAGCCAGAGTCCAACAAAGGCATTGGCGTACGACGCCCAGGGGTTCTCCTGCACGAGCGTTACGGTACTTAAACCGATGAGAACGAAACCGGTGATCACGTCGCTCCACGATAATAGCGTGCTCTCGTAGCCGAGCGTGAACGGACTGAACAACAGCCAGAGGCCCAGCGAGATGACGCCGTACTGTATCCACGGTTCCTTTAGCGGATGATTGAGCATCATCTCGCCCGGCTCTTGCATCTCACCGCCCGACAAGTTGTCTTGGTGGTCCTGTTCGTCCGCTTCCGACGATTGCGTGGAATTGTTTTCAGTCATTGGTTCTCACTCTCGGATTGGGATTGTGTCGCGTACTCGGGCGCTTCACTGCTCTCCAGGTCTTTCGTCACATCGTTCTCGGCGGATGTATACGCGTTCGCTTCGTCTAGGGAGAGCCCACTATTGGGGCCATCTGACAGAGCGAGTGCACCGTTAATGAGCCCAATGTGACTGAATGCCTGAGGAACGTTGCCAAGTTGGATGCCCTTTTCGGGGTCGATCTCTTCAGAAAGGAGACTGAGCGGACTCGCATGCTGTCTCGCGTCCTCGAATATGGCCTCCGCCTCGTTCACACGCCCGGACTGAGCCAGCGCGGAGACGAGCCAGAACGAACAGAGGAGGAACGCCCCCTCCTCACCCGGAAGTCCATCGTCGCCCTCGTAGCGCATGACCAGTCCATTATCGACAAGCAATCGGTCGAGGACTGCGTCGATCGTGGATTGGACACGACTGTCGTCAACTGGGAGGAAGCCAACGAGTGGAATCAGTAAACTTGTCGCGTCGAGTCTGTCGTCGTCACCAAACGCACTGACGAAGCTGTTGGCCGTTTCACTGTAGCCCTTCTTGAGGACGGTCTCCTTGATCTCGCGGCGGCACGTCTCCCAGCGATCAGTTGACGCGTCGAAGCCGGTCTTCGCGGCGATTTTGAGTCCGCGGTCCAAGGTGAGCCAGCACATCACCTTCGAGTGAACAAAGTGCCGACGGTCCGCTCGCGTCTCCCAGATTCCTGCGTCAGGTTCCTTCCACGTCTCACACACATAGTCGATGAGCGGTCGCATCGCCGCCCAATCATCCTCGTCGATGGATTCGCCGTAGCGCATCGTCTCGTAGATACCATGAATCAACTCGCCGTAGACGTCGACCTGGTGTTGGTCCGTCGCAGCGTTGCCGACACGGACCGGGACTGAGCCGCGATATCCCGAGAGGTGGTCGAGCGTTCGCTCCTCCGGGACGGGGTTGCCGTGTACGCCATAGACCGGGCTAACGTCGGACGGTGGTCCACGCGAGCAGTGGGCCAAACACAGGTCGAAGTAGTCTCTTGCCTCCGCGCTGTGTCCCAGTTCGCTGAGCGCCCGGACGGTGAACGCGGAGTCGCGGATCCAGTTATACCGATAGTCCCAGTTTCGCACGCCACCAATGTCCTCAGGAAGCGACGTCGTGGGTGCCGCACAGATTGCTCCCGTCTCGCGGTTGATAAGCAGTTTGAGAGTGAGGGCCGACCGCACGACACTCTTATGCCACGGCCCACCGACGGGACATGTTTGCGTGTCCGGACAGGTGTGAGCCCAGTCTTGCCAGTAGTCGACGACGTCGTCGAGAATTTCCCGATAGCGGTCCGGTTCCAGGGTCGGTGTGTGGTCGTACCCCAGGACGAGCCAGTGGGTGTCTCCCTCTTCGAGGGTGATCGTCGTCCCCGCGCTGTGTGTCGAGACGGACAGTGGGATCGAACTCGAGAGAAACATCTGTTCGTTGGCTCCCTGAGTGACGACTCCGTCCTGAGTCGGCTCGACGGTCGGCATCGTCTGGGCGTACTCGAAGCGAGGGGCGAAATCAACGTGGAGTTCGACTTGCCCGCGTACGCTCGTAACACGCCGGAATATCGTCTCCATCGGCGTTCGGCCGTCTCGAGCGAGCGACGGGACGGGCATGAAATCAGTGACCGTCGCTTGCCCCGAAGCCGTTCGAAACCGCGTCTCAAGAATGTTCGTCCGATCGACGTACTCCTGGAACGACTCGAACGACGCCGTTGGTTGAACAGTGAATCGTCCGCCTCGCTGATCGTCCAAAATAGCGGCAAATACGCTCGGAGAGTCAACTGACGGCAGACAACACCAGTCGATGGCACCGTCACGACCGACAAGCGCGACGGTCTCCTGATTTCCGATAATTCCGTAGTCCTCCAGAGGTGTGTAGCCCATCTATCAGTTGATGTCGTGTAGGCGTGGTTAGCCCTGTTTTCGTTCTCGGGGCTTCGCCGTCGGCGAGCGTAGACCCTGAGAAGGATCAGTTCGCCTCCGTGAACGACCCGCGTTATGCGACCATATTACGACAGCTCTCCACGCAATCTTCCAGAACATCGGCGCAGAGTTGGCAATGGTCGTCGTCGTGCCGTTCGCATTCCTCAGAACACTCCTCGCTCACACCCGCACACACTTCCGCCAGTTGGGTACTGTAGTTGGAATCACGAGCCATGAACCGAGCGTTCAGCGAGGCGACGTCTGCAACGTCGCGACAGAGGCGGGCACACTTTTCCATACCCTCGTCGCCGAGACACTCGTCGGCACACCACTCACATACCTCGACTGCCCGTACACAGTTCTCGATACATTCGCGTTCGTCGGTATCCAAGTGATCAATCTCGGACAGCGTCTCTGAGAGTTCCATTGTACCCTAATACTATCGGCGGGGTCACTTTACTGAATTGTGGCTACTACTGCAGGCATGGCTTTGGTGAAATCGGTGCTCAACGAAAACCAGCAGAAAAGCTATTCCATCGGCTTCCTCGATCGGATTGGGTCATGAATAACGTGCTTATAAGCAGATCCCCACCCTCAACGGCTTGCAAACCAAAATAATTGGTGTTCATAGTCGTGATTTGAAAAGTTAAGGTGGTGTTCAAGATTCTGCTGCAACTCGTCACTTGGATAGGTGCGATACGTCCGGCCCTGCTGTTCGCAGTACAGTAGGCTGTGCTTCTTGAGGGCGCTAACTGTCTGACTTACTTCGCTCTTCGAGGAGTCCGGACGATCTCACAGTCCGATCTGTGTGATTTCAGGTGAGGAAAGGACTGATTCGAGAATCTGGCGTTCATCGTCTGGCAGGAGATCAAGGAACGGGCCAGAGGCCGTTCTTCCGGCTTGATCGAACCTGTTCGAAGATATTCTCAGGGAGCGTCAGACGGACGAGCAGGGCCATGAGGCGATGGAGATGAGTCCACTCGGATCCGATCCTCCAGAACACGTGTCATCCACTCTTTCGAGACGCAGACTTGCACGAGACTCGTGATGATAAGTCTTGCAATAGTTGCCCACGCAGCTGTCCATAAGAACCCGATGCCGATCCGCAACGACTCAAGAACGCCGTTAACGAGGACAGATTGCATAGAAAACCCATGACTGCCGCTGGTTTACCAGCTTTTCTTACAAACCTTGACATACGAGAGAGCAGGACGGACAACCTGTTGTCCATCGGAACGTAGACTATCGATTGAATATTCGCTGCCAGCAATCACACGCACAACAGTCATTAGCACTTGAGAATTGTTCTCCAGTATGGGATACACACTGCAAAAACAGATCGACGGATCGTTCGACGATGTCGTCAAGCGGACGATGAGCGCTCTCGAAGACGGAAAATTCGGGGTTCTCTGTGATATCGACATGCAGGCAACGCTCGCAACGAAACTCGATACAGCGTTCAGGCAGTACCGAATCCTCGGTGCGCACAACCCACAGCAGGCATATGAAGGTCTCGAAACGGAACTCGACGCTACTGCTGGGGATGTCTCTGATCGGTTCGAACGAATTATTGATTCGTTGTGACTGAACAATCGTCACTCGCACGGCGCCGGTTCCTTCAGTTAGTGAGTGGGATCGGTGTCAGTGCGCTTGCAGGGTGTTCTCTGTTCGACGGTCCAGACAGCACCGATCCGACTGCAACGCCACGTCCGGCTCCATCTGGGCCAGCTGACGCGACAGCGACGTTGCGAGCTGCATCCAGAACGGTTCAGCTAAGCCAGAAGGAATCCACCGAGAACTGGCTCTATAACGGTGCATTTCCGGGGCCAGAGATTCGAGTAGCTGAAGGAAATGTCTTCGAAGCCACGGTGACGAACGAACTCCCAGAAGGAACAACGATTCACTGGCACGGCATCCCCGTGGCGAACGCGATGGACGGTGTTCCAAACGTCACACAGCAGCCGGTCGATCCCGGGCGTTCATTCACGTACACGTTCCGGGCCGAGCCACCGGGCACGTACTTTTTCCACAGTCACGTCGGCCTCCAACTCGATCGCGGGCTGCTCGCACCGCTGATAATCGAGGAGTCCGACCCCCACGTCGAGTACGACCGGGAGTACACGGTCGTCGTCGACGATTTCCTCGACAGAGCACCGCAGCCACTCTCCAGTGGCGGTTCTGGTGGCGGGCCAATGGGTGGCGGTGGTCCTGGGGGCAGGGGTGGTATGATGGGTGGGAGGCGACCTCCATATGCTGGTCTTCTTATCAACGGCCACCTGCCGGCCGATCCGCAGCGGTTCGACGTTCAGGAAGGAGAGCGTATCCGCTTCCGGTTCATCAATGCGAGCAGTGCGACACTCTTTCGGGTGCAACTAGGGGGACACCCGATGACCATCACGCATGCCGACGGTCGTCCGGTCGAACCGGTGACTGCTAATTCGTTCAGCTTCGGATCAGGTGAGCGATACGACGCGATCGTCGAGGCTACGAACCCAGGAACGTGGGAGATGCGTGCGACCGCCGTCGACGGGAACGAACCGCCAGCGAAAGCTATCATCGCGTACGATGGGAGTACGTCAGCCACTCCAACGGCTCCATCGAAGAGTGGAAGCCAGCTCTCGTACGATGACCTCGTTGCCGTCTCACCGCTCGACGGTATTGATGGTAATCCGGATCGAACGTTCGACCTGACGCTCTCGGCAGGTGGCCAGTCGGGCGAATGGTTGATCGATGGGCAAGCGTATCCCGACGCGGACTCACTCCACATTCGGGAAGGAGAGCACGTCCGGGTTAGCATGACGAACCGAAGCCCGGTCATCCATCCGATGCACCTCCATGGGCACTTCTTCCAAGTCAAGAACGCGGTCAAAGACACCGTCGTCGTCCCGGGACACATGGGACAGGTGACGTTTGATTTCGTCGCCGACAACCCCGGAAGCTGGCTGTTCCACTGTCATAACCTCTATCACCTCGAAGCGGGGATGGCCCGTGTTGTGCAGTACGTCAAATGAACTGGCTTGGGGCACGCTAGGCACTCGCCTTCTGTTTCTGTAAAAAGGAGGACCTGATCTCCATCAGTCGGCAGGTTGTGCCTCTCGCGGTGCGGATACGCATGAGAACTCCGGCAGATCGAGGTCGACTCGGCGGAGAAACTGAGCATTGATGGCGACGATGACTGTCGACAGCGACATCAAGAGTGCGCCGATCTTGCCGGCTTCGGCGAGAATCCCCGTGTAAAGGGTATCGATATCGATCTTGTGAATCAGCTGATTGGAATCGTCGGTGAGGACGACTGGATGGCCGAGATGATGTTGAATATGATGATGGTGTTTGCCGACGCTGAGCGCAAAATGATCCGTTCACGGGTCCAGGAGGGTATCGACGCCGTCGCCGACGGGAAGCGTGTTGGCCGACCACCGTTCGGCTACACCGTCGAGGACGGCTTTCTCCAGCAGATTCCCACTGAGTATGTTCGCGCCTAGACCTTCATCCGCGAAGTGCGCAAGGGTCGCGAGAAGCATGCGACCGCCGCGTTCTTCGAGATTCCCGATTCTGCAGTCCAGAGCATCCTCACACGGGCCGAAGCGAACTACGACATCCCATTCAACAGTGATCAGTGGTGGCTCGAACGCGCGAAGGTCAAAGCTGGCGAGAAGCCGCTTGTACCGCTTGCTAACCGAGCCACCGAGTAGATCACGCTGCCTAGAAATTCTCGTCATAGTAGTGTGGATCGAGTAGCATGCTGATAGAAGCCTTCTCGTGGCGCGATGGTACAAATTCCACTTCGATCACATCGAGACAAAGCCGTTTCCAGGAAATCATCCTCCGAAGTTGGGGGAACCTGACTTCGGAGTGTAAACGAAACATGGACGCCCTCGGTTTTAATTCATTATTATATATGAAAATATTCCTTCGCACAATCCGCATCGAGCATGTGACTGGAAATCTGTGTGGACCGCAGTACTGTCGTCGATATTCGTGGGTAGTGATGAGAGCAGTTGCTCCGTGCGACGCTCTCATCACGGTAGCACAGTGCGTTCAGCCAGCGTTGAGTTGAAGATGAATCGTAATCCAGTCAGCCAACTCGCCAGCTGTGAGGACTGGCGTATAGTCCGTGATCTCGTGCGAGCCCGTCTCGACCGAGATATTTGCGCGTTCAACCGCGACGTCTTCACCATCCTGCCCATCCGGTCGATACGTTCCAATTCAGGAGAACGCTCGATCTTCGGCAGGAGGTACCGAACGCCAAGATTATCCAACGTCTGGTAGACGTGCATTGATTCAAACCCACGGTCAGCGAGGACGAGATCGATCGTCACGAATTCCTGCGCGTGCCGAACCAGCCGTCTAACGGTTCGATGATATCGGTGGGGTGGATTGTCGTCCCACTCGGAGCTTTCAATGACCGGAGCATATGCCAAGACGATGGGCATACTCTTGCCAACCAGCGAGAGCGTGGCAAACTTGTACGCCATCTCGTCAGATCGTTTCGTTCCACTCACTTCGGATGGGAGATCGCTCTCGGCATGGTAGGGCCATGTCGTGATATCGATCGCGGCCGTGACTGGGGGCTGGAGGATCTGGAACTGGTTCACTGCTCCAGGAGATTCTCGATCGACTGGTCGAAGCCAGCTTGAATCGTCGCTTCCGAGTACTGTTGGATCGCTCGGAGATGCGTATCACCGTGTGTGGGGTGTATTCATTCCCGAAGAAGTTCGCCATTCGGGACTGGCCCTGAGGTGTTCCACATTCGAACAGCGACATCAGCGCTTGGAGTTCGTCAAACCGGCTGTCGGGATAGATCACGTTCGCTGCTCGGCCAGAGTCGAACGCACCGAACATCGTGTCGCGGGCGAGGCGAATTGTCTGTCGGATCTGATCGTCTGAGAAGTCGCCGACCTGCCGCTCCCGGAGATCCGAATCGTTCTCCTCGACGTGCCGCGGTTGTCGAAAATCAAGCGCATTGTCGTTTTCGTGAGCGATATCGACGAGTCGCTCACTCACCGCGAGAATAGCTCGTTTCGCGTCATCCGAGAGTTCCGTCTCCCATGCAGCGGTGAGTATTTGGCGGATCGGTGCTGTGTTGTACGGGCAAAACTTTGCGGGATCGAAGCCCAATCGGATGGCTCGTCCATCAGTTGAGAGATACTCATACAGACCATTCCAGGAGAGCCCAGCGAGTTCGCAGCAGAACAGCGCACGAACGATTGGAGCTGCGTCGTACGTGAGGACCGCGAAGCGCTCGTTGTCTGCATCGTGGAGAATCAGATTAATATTCATGTGCTGAACGAAGTCAACAAGTGTTGGAGATGTGTTAATTCGTTCATATACGCCATCAAGCAACGGCACAAGAGGGGCCACATCGCTCATTGTGGAATTCGTTGATAATATAAAACATCCAATTCTGGACTAGGCAACACGGTATATGGATTAAAAAGTTATTATACTAATCGATCCATCATGATCATATTTATGATATCAAACCATTTGTTAGCGCTATTAAATGCGGCCAGATTGTAGAACGAGAAGTCTATCCATCCGTGTCAGCAATAGGATACACACTGTCACACAACTCTGTGCTGAAGCGTGTCCTAGGGGTGCTGTATGGGTGCGTTAGCGATTCAAGAGTGGAAGTGTCTATGAATGGCGTTCCAAGCCTGTCTTTCACTACGGCACTTTCGTAGCGTGTTCGTAGTGATAAGTTCGACATCGATTTATTTATATAGTATCTGATGGGTGTGCTGTGTCCCGCCCTTTGGTATGCTCCATGCCTTGATAGCTGGCGTTGGTCTTAAACGTCGTAAACAGAGGAATACTTCGGTGTCCATCGTACACGAGGCACTGTGATGTTCCAGCACTACTACAATCATTGCCACTACCTAAATACAATTGGTTCTGTTCATAGTATCTCCATCTAGTCCCCTTGTCTTGTTCCTGAACAATCATGTTGATGGCGGTATGATCACTATACTTAGTAAAAGCGTGTGAATGTTCATCGTCGCGCTTGTCGAATGTGAGATCTACTATCCTCATACTCATTCCTCCACCAGTTCGATGCTAATCGATTCGCATATCCTGAACAGCGTATCTCCTCAATGTCGAACTGCTCGATATTGAGATTCCGTACGGAACCCTGACTGTTTTGTGGGATAGTTGTGTCCGGAACGATCATGATACTGGCAACTGAGCTAGAACGATCACATGTTCTCGCTTCGTCTATATGTCTGAGGGCGCTTTTGAGATCAGTGGCTATTGTCTGACGCTCGTAGAATGGGCCAGTGCCCGCTCTATACAACTTAGTACTAGCAACACTCCGTCATCAGTAATGAAGTATCTCTGTATGACCGTTCCGCACGACATCGTTGCTTTCGGTGGGGCAGTTACTGACGACCATCTCCTCAATGTACAACTACTACCCGACGGAACACTGCTGAGTTAGCGCTCGTACGCGCATCATCCGATGAGAGTTTGACCATAATGGAGACCAGCACAGACCAGTTCGCGTATGAACAGGGTGAGGCACAGGATGATCTGTATCATATCCATCAACATTATCGTCCGTCCAAACAGACACAGGAACTCCTTCAGCTCTTCAACGACTATCGGTTGATGATCAGATTCCCTGTTATCGTCGATGAAATGAGTGGTATCACGATCGAGAGTATCGGTCGCGAATCGGGGCTCCAACACGGGTTCAACGCACTTCCTGAAGAGGTTCGTCGTCGGGCCTCGATAAAGCGAGTGGAGGAGTATTCGCCAGTGGCTCTAGGCATAGTTTCAACACTTACTGAGCGGCAGCGTGAAGTCCTCACCGCGGCAGTTGATGCAGGATACTACGACGTTCCTCGTTGAGGAACTGCAGACGATGTCTCTGACGCTGTTGGATGCGCAGCAAGCACAGCTTGCGAACACCTCCGAAAAATCGAGGCCCGAATTCTCTCTACCCTCGCTGAAGGTGACTTGAATCCTCACCATTGGAAGTGACACCGAAGATTCCAAGGCACGCTGTTATTAACTGGCAGAGATACCTTGCGCCAGCGTTATCCACGTCACTTGGGTACGCTATCGTATGACAACTAAATACACGACCAAGGAGATCAAACGCAAGTACAACGACTTCGCCAGCACATACAACACGATGGAGCGTGTACAGGAGTTGTTAGGTCTCCGGAAACTCAGACAGCGGCTGCTGCAGCGAGCGTCGGGTGAGGTGCTGGAGGTTGCCTGTGGCACGGATGCGAATTTTCCCTATTATCTGCAGGGGTGTGCAGTTACTGCTGTTAACCTGAGCCCGGCGATGGTGGAGATCGCCGAACAACGCACTAAGACAGTGGCGTCGGATATTAATATTCAACTCATGGATGCGGAACTGCTTGCGTTTCCCGAGAAGAGTTTCGACAGTCGTTTCGACACTGACGCCCTGTACGTTCCCCGACCCTATCGCCGCGCTCGAAGAGATGAACCGAGTCTGTCGGAAAGATGGCCGAATACTCTTATTAGAACACGGGCGGAGTAGCAATCGGTTGGTTGGTCGTTTCCAGGATATTCGGGAAGACGCGCATGCGAAACGACTCGGCTGTCATTGGAATCGAGAGCCACTCGAACTCGTCGAGCAGGCCGGGGTGCATCCGATCGTTACTTGACGAACACTTCTCGGAATCTTCCACGAGATCGAGGCGAACTGATCTATAACACTCCTCCTGGTGCAACCGAATCGAGCTCCAATTAGTTCTCAGCCTCAAGCATATCTTGAATCGACAGTAACGTCTGCACGAACCTCTCGCTGTTTACTAAGCCTTAGTCGTAGAGGAGAGTGACGAGAGCGTGTGGTCGATTGATCCGACCGATCAGCCGATTCAATACAACCATCACAATGTCCGTCCATGCGTAGATCAATCCAACAGTACCGTATCATCAAACTCGGATAAATATTTTTGATTTGCCACTATCAATGAAGGAAACTACTGTAAACTTCTCCTGCTTTGTTCCACCCATCCCTACCGAGCCTGCTGGCATTCCAGGAAGTGCGATCCCTTTGATGTCTGGCTGTTCCGTCGCAAGCTTGTTGAGTGCTTCGAATGGTACATGCCCCTCGATCACATATTGTTCTGTGAGGATTGTGTGGCACGAGTGGAGCTTCTGTGGAATTCCTTTCTGCTTTTTAATCTGTAACAAATCTCTGACTGATTTGATGTTGAGAGTTATATCACGTTGAGTCAGAGCATCTGCGTAGTATTGGCAGCAGGTACACGATGGAGTCTTCATCAACGTACTCGTTTCGAGTAGTGGTTTCGCCTCCGTTAAGGAGGGAGACCCTGAATTAGATGCACAGCCAGCAAGGGCTCCAATTGCAGAAATCGATGCGAGTTGGCAAAATCGACGACGAGGCATTGTTGTGCCACGGGATGAGTTAGTCTCAGCTTTCCTTACGGAGTTGTCCATAGCTTGCCGAACGTGCCCCTCCGTTATTGGCGTTTTTATAACTAATATTTCATATGTATGTCATAATGGTATTGAGTCGTATATCTTGATGTTAGTTGATGTGACATTCACGGGAATCACTGGACAACCCGAGGAAGATGAGAAACATTCCAAGCCCGGCGAGTTGGAGCACAGTCCTCTGAAACGGAACTAAGGAATGATGCTTGTTATTCGAAGAGAACGAAGAGACCGGATTCACAACTCTCCCAAGACAAATTCGAACAACGGCAAGAAGAACTCCGCCAATCAGAGTAAAGTCTACCACCCTATGGTAGCACGTTTCGCCACGAGTACTTCGTGGGAGACCAGCTACAAAGATGGCCATTGCACGTCTCCACTATGGTCGCGTGGCAGTGAATCCAGATCATCATGAGGAATAGGGTTTTTATAAGTCCTACTTTCGAAACGAAAACTCTGATATCATCAGTATCAGCAGTTCTTCTGCTGGAATTGGACGCTTTTCTGAGCCTCTATCACTATTCGTAATACGATAGTAAGCAAATTTCATTTGGATCGTGCTCTTTCAAGGGATTACAGCCATACATCTGTAACGACCAAAGCCAGCGACAGATATACGGCTGATATTGCAGAGAGCGTAGCTGCCTACAGTAGGGTTCTACGCAGAATACAATAGACTTCCTCCCATTTATTAATCCAGTAACCCTCACAACACCGATGGATAATTCACCTGATATCCTTCACTGATATGGATCTGTGACCAGTTGAGTCATATTTTGGCTAGCAAATCATCTTCTCAGTGGCGTGAGATCGGGATCGTCTCACTGTCCACAGTAACTGTAAGTCTAAGATCAACAACCTGGCTGTCACTCCCGCTAAGACTAGAGCCCACAAGTTCAATTTTTGGTGGACTCTGCATCAAGAACCAGCTCGTTGAGTTGGTTCATGTGAGTGAGAAGGAACACATGTTAGAGCCAGCGTTTCATCACCACGGCCTCCAAGTGAAACATGATAATCATAGTTTCATTTTACCGTTGAACGTGGTACGGAACTGTAGCACTAAGCAGGGTCCTCCGTATGTCACATCAAATTACTGATAGAGAATTATCTAACCATGGATTCTAAGTATCCGTCGTCTGTTGGAACCAGTTGCTCTGAGCACTGCTAGCGACTTTCAGGTCGTAGTCGTTTGTTTTACCGTTGTATACGTCGATAAGCATCATAAAGCGCCGGAATGCCAAGCGGAAATGCCAAGATACCCCATATGGCCAATCCGCACGTCGTCCACGGCGAGTCTCGGTAGGCAAGAGCGACCGCTCCAATACCGACGATCACAACAGCGTATGCCAGATCATTCCAAAATGGGATATATGACGAACAGTACGCCCAGCACACTAGCGTATACGAGGGTGCGTTCCAGGTTGCAGGGTAGAGCTTCGGCCAGAAAAACCGGCAGTATGTCGTGAACACCATCATGGTTGCTACCGGAACTCCCGTAAGCCACCAACTCGCCGCACATCGAGAGACAGGCCCGTATCGCTGATATGCATATAACAGCAGGAGTGGGAGGGTAAAGACAATCATCCACAATCCGACTGAGTATGTAACTGGCCAGTGTTCGATCCGCGGTTGTGTGTACGACACTCGAAACGATGCTGGCAACGTTGCCCATGGAAACGATGGATCCGGAATAGGGTTAGTCAGGAATGCAATTCCCATCAACACACATCCTGTGAACAGTGCATAAAGACCGTATTCAGAGACACGAGCGATCGGCTGTGGAAGCGGACTGCTGCTGGAATCGAATCGTGCAAAAGAGTGTCGCACGAGTGAAGAGACACTGCTCTTGGGCATACCGTTAGTACAGTGTTTTCACCTATTGCGCTTTTTCTTTGAGAACCAAAATAGGAGCGAGAACGCACTCCCGAACTGAATTTCCCTCGAAGCGCTGTTTCTGAACAGTAAGAGACGGTATCTTCAGAGAAACATACGCAGAAGTGTGACGGACAGCACTTTCGATCACTAATCAACGCGGCGATCAAACGTCCGATCTCCTAGTCACAACCTCAATAAGGATTGGAGGCGTATGTTTCATCCACGGAGGGACTATGGACCGGAAAGAATACGCATTCTTGGTGGTCGTCGCTCTTACAACAATTGGCATCGGCGCAGTGACGACATCGAAACCTCTGGCGCAATTCTTTGTCGAGAGTACCGTTTCAGCCGCCCAGACGACGGTCACGATGGCGTGGATCACGTGGTGGGCGCTTGTCGTCGGCTTCGCTATCGCTGGTGGCGTCGAAGCGTGGACATCAAGCGAAGCGATTTCGGAGTTCTTTGAGGGACACGGCCCGCGTGACATTGGTTATGCGTCCCTGTTTGGATTCGTTTCATCCTCGTGTTCCTATAGCGCTATCGCCACAGCGAAAAACCTCTTCAAGAAAGGTGGCTCCGCAGCGGCAACGCTCGGAGCGTTCATGTTCGCGTCGACAAATCTCGTTATCGAAATCGGTGCAGTCATCTGGATCCTGCTCGGCTGGCAATTCCTCCTCGCCGACTTTGTCGGTGGGTTCATCCTCATTGTGTTGATGGCGCTTGGCTTTGCGTACGTCGTGCCAACTGATCTCATCGAGACGGCCCGACAGAACGTCAACGACGAGAATGAAGGGACCGTTCAGGATCCCGTCTGTGGAATGGACATCGATCCCGAGGAGACGGAGCACTCACTCGAATACAGCGGGCAGACGTATCACTTCTGCTCGCAGAGTTGTCTGGAGAGCTTCGATCCGGAGGAAGCGAACACGAGTATCTATGAGCAAGCCACCTCACTGTCCGGTTGGCAAGCACTCGCTGACAAGCAATGGAAGGAGTGGGGAATGCTCTGGGACGAAATCACCATCGGATTCATCTTCGCCGGTCTCATTGCCGGTTTTATCCCCGAACAGGTGTGGACCTCGGTATTCTCGGGTCCAACGTTTGGTCTGCCCGTGTACGTCATTTGGACGGCTGCTCTCGGTGCAGTCATTGGCGTGATCACATTCGTGTGTTCGGTCGGGAACGTCCCGTTTGCAGCTATCCTGTGGGCGAACGGCCTTCCATTCGGAAGTGTTCTCGCGTACATCTACGCCGACCTCATCGTTCCGCCGATCGTGCAGGGCTACCGCGAGTACTATGGTGATACGTTCGCTGCTGTCCTCTCGGGGATGATTTTCATTGTGGCTGTCCTCACGGGGGTTATCATCCACTTCCTGTTCTTTGGTATCGGCTTGATTCCGCCACGATCATCCGCCATAATCACGGAAATGTCCATCGAACTCGACTACAAGGCCGTGTTGAACATCCTCGCAACGATTGTGTTCGGTGTGCTCTACTATCTCCACCGAACCGAACCAGTGATGGAGGGACACGGTAAAGACGTAGAACCGGCAGACTAAATTCCTGCCTTGAGGCTTCGAGATCCACACTCTATACTTCGCAAACCGTACTTGGCTGACGGTTTCTCTCGTTTTCGTTCGATGTAAGCATTGGTAGAGAAGGTCAACTAACGGTGGAGAAATTCTCTAATGTTCTCTCAATAGCATTTTCTCAATCGATCTCGAGGATCTCTGTCCGTAATAGCTGATCAGGACTATGTGCGGGCGGTATAGCCCGCGTCTTCAACCGCTTGAACGAGGACAGCAATATCGGGTTCTCCCTCAACTGTGGCGGTTTCCGTCTCCCGGTCTGCGTGAGCGTCCGAGACTTCGGCGACGCCACGGAGGGCATCTTCGACGGTTTGTTCGCAGTGGCCACAGCTCATTCCGTTGACGGTAATGGTCATCGTCATACAAGTGATACTACACCTGCCTGTTTTATGTTGGTTTTCACTTCGGTTCTACGGGTGAATAACCGTCAATATGATTCCAAAGCAAATATCCGCAAACACATTTATTCGCCACCCACATTGGACTCTGTATGCGCGATCTCGACGAAACTGACCTCGAAATCCTTGAATTGCTAATGAGCGATGCACGTCGTCCATGGCGTGAGATCGCCGAGATAGTTGATCTCTCCGCACCAGCTGTTTCGGATCGGGTTTCCCGACTTCAGGAAGTGGGTATCATCCAACGGTTTACGCTCGATGTCGATCGATCACAGCTCCATGAGGGTGTTCCCGTTCTCCTGACACTCGAACTAGAATCGGACGAGCGAGGTGATGTTCGTGAGACGCTCCTTGCAGCTGATGCAGTTGAGTATATCTTTACGACCGCAGCAAACGACCTCCTCTGTTATGCACGTGTTGTCGACGGCGATGTCCCGACGTGGCTTTCAGGAACACTCGATATGACAAGCGTGGCCAACTATGATGTGACGCTCCTGACGGGGGTTGAGTGGACGCCCAGCATCGATGGAACTGAGTTCGCGCTAATGTGTGCAGAGTGCGGAAACACGGTGACGAGCGAGGGGATTGCTACTCGAATCGGCGATAACCTCTATCAGTTCTGTTGTCCATCGTGTGAAGCTCGCTTCGAAGCACAATACGAACGGCTGAATGAGGGTGCAACGAGTTAAACGGATTGTCTGGTTTGACTTTTGAATCATAAGTTCATCCGTCCCATAGCCGAGATATCGTAAGGAAAAAGCCATTGAAGAAGGATCCCGTAGATACGAGTGATGCAACCACGAACGGCACAGCTCGATATTCAGGGCATGAGTTGTGCGAACTGTTCCCAGACGATAACGCAGACCGTCGAATCTCTCGATGGGGTGAATGAAGCGAACATTAATTTTGCAACCGATGAAGGGAGGATCGAATACGATCCTGAAGAAACATCGCTCGCAGAGATCTACACAGCGATCGGGGACGCTGGATACAACGCGTTGCGTGCCACGGTGTCGATCGGAATTACCGATATGACGTGTTCGAACTGCGCGGAGACGAACGAAACAGCACTCACGGACGTTTCGGGGGTTATCTCGGCGGAGGTCAACTACGCGATAGACGAGGCAACCGTTGAGTACAACCCTGCGGAGGTTACACGCGAGCAGTTGTACAATGCGATTGAGACCGCTGGCTATTCGCCTGTGCGCGATGAAGGCGGTGATGACTCCGAACAGGACCGTCGTGACGCTGCACGGACTGAGGAGATTCGCCGGCAGCTGCGACTCACCGTGTTCGGTGCGGCACTCTCGCTTCCACTGCTCGCGTTCCTCGTCGAAAAATTCCTGCTCGGTGGCGGGGCGCTTCCGGAGACCATCTTTGGGATGGAGTTTGGCTGGGTTGAATTCCTGCTCGCAACCCCCGTGCAGGTGGTGCTCGGTTGGCCGTTCTACAAAAATTCCTACAAAGCGCTGGTCAAAAACCGGACGGCGAATATGGACGTGTTGATTGCGCTCGGCTCGTCCACCGCCTACCTCTACTCGGTCGCGGTTCTGTTGGGGTTGATCGCAGGCGGGATGTACTTCGACACCGCTGCGTTGATCCTCGTGTTCATCACGCTCGGGAACTATCTCGAAGCCCGTTCGAAAGGACAGGCCAGTGAGGCGCTTCAACAACTCCTCGAAATGGAGGCCGATACGGCGACCATTGTCGACGAAGACGGCACCGAACAGGAAATTCCACTCGACGAGGTTACAGTCGGTGACCGGATGAAAATTCGTCCGGGAGAGAAGATTCCTACGGATGGTGTAGTGGTTGACGGACAGAGTGCGGTCGACGAGTCAATGGTTACGGGGGAATCAGTCCCGGTCGAGAAGAGCGAGGGCGATGAGGTCGTCGGCGCGACAGTTAACCAGAACGGGGTGTTGATCGCTGAAGCGACGAAGGTTGGCGAGGACACCGCCCTCCAGCAGATCGTCCAGACGGTGAAAGAAGCACAGAGCCGCCAACCCGAGATTCAAAACCTCGCCGACCGTATCTCGGCGTACTTCGTCCCGCTAGTGATCGTGAACGCGCTATTGTGGGGACTCGTCTGGTATCTATTCCCCGAAGCACTCGCCGGATTCGTCGGCGCACTCCCGCTGTGGGGACTCGTCGAAGGTGGACCAGCAGTCGCTGGCGGCACTGTCTCAGTCTTCGAATTCGCAGTCGTCGTCTTCGCAAGCGCGGTACTGATCGCCTGTCCGTGTGCGTTGGGACTCGCAACGCCGGCGGCGACGATGGTTGGCACCTCAATCGGGGCAAAAAATGGCGTCCTCTTCAAGGGTGGCGATATCCTCGAACGGGCGAAGGATGTCGATACGGTCGTGTTCGACAAGACCGGCACGCTCACTGAAGGCGAAATGGAACTAACCGATGTCGTTCCCCTCAACGGAACTCGCACCGCTACTGACGGCGGTGGCTCGAAGACGGCGACCGACGGCGGCGCACAGGCGCTCAAAGAGCAGTCCGGAGGAGATAAGGAGCGGGAATTCGACGAGAAGACCGTCCTCCGGATCGCGGCGAGTGCCGAATCTGGGAGCGAGCATCCACTCGCGCAGGCGATCGTTGATGGTGCCACCGAGCGTGGGATTGATGTGACCGATCCCACTCACTTCGAGAACGTCCCAGGACACGGAGTCCGCGCAACGGTCGACGACGGCGAAGTATTCGTCGGTAACCGCAAACTCATGCGCGACAACGACATTGATCCCGCGTCCGCCGAAGATGAGCTGGAACGACTAGAGAACGAGGGAAAGACCGCGATGCTCGTCGCGTTCGAAGGGGAACTGATCGGTCTCGTGGCCGACGCTGACACGGTAAAAGAGAGCGCTAAAGAAGCCGTGGCGGCGCTGCACGGGCGTGGCGTCGAGGTTCATATGATCACCGGCGACAACGAGCGCACGGCGCGCGCAGTTGCCGAGCAAGTCGGGATCGATCCCGAGAATGTCCGTGCAGAAGTCCTCCCCGAGGACAAGGCCGATGGTGTTGACGATATACAGTCAGAAGGCAGGAGAGCGATGATGGTTGGTGACGGCGTCAATGACGCGCCCGCACTCGCGACGGCGTATGTGGGCACAGCGATCGGTTCGGGGACCGACGTCGCGATCGAAGCCGCAGACGTCACCCTGATGCGTGACGATCCACTCGATGTCGTGAAAGCCATTCGTATCTCTGATGGCACGCTCCAGAAGATCACACAGAACCTCTTCTGGGCACTTGGATACAATACAGCGATGATTCCCCTAGCGTCGTTGGGATTGCTCCAGCCAGTGCTCGCGGCAGCGGCAATGGCATTTTCGAGCGTATCGGTGCTCACCAACAGTCTCCTCTTCCGTCGGTACACACCCGATCACGACTACGAACTGCTTGGATTCCTCCGATAACAGCAGTGAGATATTTTCGATCATAACTGCACTCACACAGCAACTAGTTCAGACGTACGTGGATGGATGAGCGAACAGCAAGCCGACTCTCTCAAAACGTCTGAAATCGAAGACGAGATTGGAAGAATCCCTATATCGGTCAGCTCTGAACTTCGATAGTCTCAGGATGTACTGACCGAGATTTCGCTCGAATAATGGCTCGATTGAGACGGGCACGTTCATGCAATATGCGAGTTTTGTTAGAAGAGCTGTAGCCCGCCTTCAACCCATCTCCTTCGGATTCATCATCCCCTCTTTCACTCCAAGGGTGATCAGCCCGGCGTTGACCGGATAGGCGACAATGAACCCAATAGACAGCGAAAACGCCAGCGCCATCCAGAACAGTATACTTCCCATCCCGACAGTCGCTGCCAGCAGCAGGTCCGTACCGATCGCCGCGATCTCCATGATCGTGATGCTCGGTGTCTCGCTGAGGAGCGCGTCTTTGGCGGCCTCTCGGAAGCTTTCGCCTTCTTGCATGAGCGGGCCGATGTTGAGCGCATAGCCAAAGAGGTACGCAAAGCCGAAGGTGATCAGCACTACCCAGAGCGTACTGAGCGCAAGGATTCCCTGTGCGAGCGTGATACCGACGATCTCGCCCGCACCACACCCTGAGTAACAGTGCGAATCCGAACGGAACCCGCGTCGCCAGAACGAATCACGGCTGATCTGTGTCCGGCCTGAATACCAGTAGATTGCGAGTCCGAACGGTCCGGAGTACAGTACGGTGAGCGTCCAGACGAACTTCATCATCGAGGGGAGTACTTGATTACGCTTTCTGATGTCCCACCAGAGGACGCTCACCGACAAAAGCACCAACAGTATCCAGAGTCCAAAAACGATCGGATTCGACAGAATCGGTCTGAGGACTGCCCTGACCGGCGCGAAAGCGTGTTCGAGTTGCAACCCGATGTCAATCAGCCATCTCGGCACGACTGGACTTTGGAACACGTTTATGAGCAGGTATTGGAGTAGCATTGGTCTGAATCGAGTATTCGTCTGTTATGTACTGGAGTAGTGATGATGGTGCGCCACCGGAATGAGGTCCAGCGGGTAGCTGAGTCCACATCTGAAATGTACGGTTGTCAGCACCGACGTCACCAACGTTCCCGTTGTAGCTAGGAAGGCGGAGGTAATGGCATCGACGAGTACGTCGTTCCGGAGCAAGATACTGCTGCTCCCGACAACGAACAAGAGTGCTACCAGCCAGAGACCGAGCCAGCCGTTGATGCTCACGAAGTCCGTGATGAGCGTACCCTCCGTTCTTCCTCCTCCTTCAGGGACGCTCTCTGTGCTGAGTGAACCCATCAGTGTTTTCACTAGACCTGACCGATTGTTGTGTGTCTCCCTTGCGAGTTCAAGCGCAATAATATTGCAAAACCCGAATGATTTTGAAGGTGTAATGGCGCTTGAAGAGATCGATCATCTGACCAGTGAGATGGACCGATGTATAGACAGCTGTCTTGAAGCTGCCCAAGCCTGTGAATAGTGTGCCGATCAGTGCGCCGGGGAAGGCGAGGAGATGACCCGCTGTCTCCGACTCTGTCGGGATGTCGTCGATCTTGCGACGCAGTGTGCACGCTTCTGTTCGCGTGAATCGGCGTTTCACACGCGGACCGCTGAACTGTGTGCTGATGCGTCCGAAGAGTGCGCCGACGAGTGCGCCCAGCACGACATGAATCACTGTCAGGTCTGCGAGGAGTACCTCCGAGAATGTGCTAACGCCTGTCGAGATATGGTCTCGGCTATGGGTTGAACCTCGATAGCTTCCCCAGATGCGACCCAGACAATATCTCTCGATCGCTGTTTGTGTGTGAGTTTGATGGCCGATCGAGACGGAATCGATTACATAGCCGAACCAATCATATATTTTCGTGGGTAGTTTTTAAGTCATATAGTCCCGGCAGGGAAGAAAGATAACAACTACGTCTTCGTTCGATAACGCATAAGTACCAACCCCTGTTATCGTCTCGCCGACTGTGGGATATGAGGAACAGAACGGCCGCATCAGTGTACCACGTAATTATTGCTAGTATCCACTATCAAAGAGACGACGACACACTAAATACACTATGGAGCAGGTATTAATGAGTGAGGTTGCACGTACGGCCATATGCCGGAGAATTTATAGGAAATCGTGAGTGGAGATGGGTCCTCGAACGGAGCGTTGCTCACTCTCCTTGGTGATACGCACGTACAAACCATTTTGTGTACCACAAACCGCCAACCAATGTCTGCCAGTATGCTAACCGAAACATGCGATGCGTCTCGGGCGACGATTTATCGCCGTGTCGACGACCTGCTTGATCATGATCTGCTCACCGAACAACTCAAGATCGATGAGAATGGTAATCATTACACAGTGTACGAGGCAAACCTCGATCACATTGATATTACCCTTGATGGTGGTGACTTTGAGGTCCATGTGACGCGGCATGAGGACGCTGCTGATCGGATCACACGCATCTGGGGCGAAATGCGGGGAGAGGATCGGTAATGCACGTGGGACTCATCATCGCGAAGGTCGTCGTCATCATCCTCGGCGGACTTATCGCCGCGCAGGGGTATCGGGGCTACAGACGCAATAACCGAGCTGAATTGCTCTACGTAGCGTGTGGTTTTACACTCATCAGTATTGGATCGATTCTAGAGGGCGTATTGTACGACATCATGAACTGGCCGCTTTTTACAGCCGGAATGATTCAATCGATCATCGTCGCATTTGGACTGCTCGTCATCCTTTATTCGCTCTTCGCACAGTTTTAAGGGTGGTTCAAGTTGTTGACAACGCTCACCATCTGCGACCGGTCACATATCTCACGTGGATCAAGAGCGATCCGTGATGAGGAGATAGCCACAGAGCAGGATGAATAGGATTTGCACAAATTTGTCCACAAGCCCGAACCGTATGAACGGTTGACCCATCTCAACCCAGAGGAGCAGTTGTATAATCGTGTACGGGATAGCCAACCCATAGAGCCAGCGCCGCTTGACACCAGCTAGAAAGAGTCCACTGCCTGCGAGAAACCCAACACCAGCGAGAATGAGCTTTGGTCCGCCAAACCCAAGCCCGAGATAGAGATGAATGAACCCGGTGATCACAGCAAGCACGATAGCGAACGTGTGACCAAGATTGAGTGTGTCGATGGAAGGAACTGAGCGATCAATAACCTGTGACATCGTTACTCGCCCCCGTGACCGTGCCCGCCTTCTTCCGTCCCATGGCCCTGTTCACTACTATTTTCTGTTTTAGTAGTTGTTTTCGTTTCATGTCCATGGTTGCTGCTAGTATCTGTTTCCGTTCTATTGCCATGTTCGGCACCTCCATCTGTTCCAGATCCATGACCATGTTCGTCATCATTACCATCCGTCCCAGACGTGAGTGCCGTTCTCGTTCGTTTGTTGAGTTCCTCGAGTTTTGCGCTTGCTTTCGATGTCGGCAGGTTCACTGGTGGTGTGAGTCCCGGTTGATCCCTGATGGAGGGATTCCCGACGACGATACTTCCGATCATCCCCAACCCCTCATGCGGAGGGCAGTAGTAATCATAAACCCCTTCGATGTCGAATGTGTGTGAGAAGGACTCGTCGCCCGTAAGTGGGCCACTGCTCCAGGAGGATGCCTCGTTGGGAATGCGGCGTTGCCGATCGTTGCGTGGATGGTAGGCCGCAACGCCATGTCGACCGGATTTGTTTACCCATGTGACGGTCCCACCAACGGCGATGTGGACGATATGCGGCTCGAAGTGGTTTCGATTCTCCATCACAAATGAGACGGGATCTGCCTGCCCAGTAAACGCCTCTGTTATTCCTCCTGTTGTCAGCATCTGGACGGTCGCGTTTTTCGTTGCACGACTAATACCGCCGCCGTGACCGTGACCATCACCATTCTTCTCGGAGTGCTGAGCCCCGGTCGTGTCGTGATCGTTCGAGGATATGTTACCGCCACTTGATGCCGATTCATGGTGCGAATCTCCAGAATTGTGTGTGTTTGACCCTGTGTCTAGCGAGGACAGACAGCCCGCCATGGCAACTGTCGTGCCGGAAGTGGCGAGTGAGATGACCTGTCGGCGTGTGAATCGTCGCGATTCGTTCATTGATGTGTGTCGATCAACCAGCGACCGATAGTAATAACTGAGGGCGTGTTCTCAGGCAGTGAGACCGCCCTGTATAGGCCAAGTTACACCGGAGAATACAGAGAAGCAGATTACCTGTTCTGGAGTATGTCTAATACCCACAAAATAATGAGTATGTGACGTGGTTCTTTAGGCAGTGACACCGAGTTTCTCGAGTTCGTCAGCGGAATACTCAGAACGGAGTTCTTCGATGCTGTGCTCCTCGCGGATCTCCATTCGCTCTTCAGTGGTCAGGTCACCGATGGAGCGGAAGTGATGACACATAGCATCTCGTTACAGAGTAGCAGTACACAAAAGTGCTGTTAGTACAGAGCTCCAAATGGCGTATTACTCCAAAGGTTGTAGTCTCACGTTAGTGCTCGTTCTCAGGCGCTCGTGTCGTGTGGATGTAGACCCACATGATATCTCCCTCCTGAAGCTCGTACAACTGCGGATTGACGTTGTTCCACCGTTGTCTCGTAAGGATGGTCGTCGCGTCACTCGTCTCTCGGAATGTCCCACCATACGCGTTGTTCGCCGTGTGCGTGATCACCGAGGTACCCCCACGTCCACGATACGTAATCCCTGGAAGCGTATTGAGTGCTTCAACGAGCGTCACCGGCTCTCCGCTGCTATACCACGTATATGGGGGGCTATCAGTGCGAATATTAAAGCGATTCGTTCCAATGCGGCTATCTCCGTTTGAAGCGAACGTGAGCCGTTGGTTGTTGATTGCGACGATGAGTTTGCCGGATCGGCAGCTATCGACGACTCGACGCCACCGACCAGCCCGCGATAGAGGAGATAGCCGATACCGACGAGCACGACGAGCATCATTCCACTTCTCCAAATTGGGGAGAAACCACCTGCCATCCCATTGCCCCCCACCAACCCATCATTCCCATCATCGGAGCGATGAATATCATCAGTATCGGAATCAGAACGATCGCACCGATGACGATCAACAAAACCCTCAAAAAGCCATCAGAGACGCGCTCGGTGGCCATGCTAACTCAATATTCCTATTGGACGATGAGAGTGACAAAACCCGTTGCGGAAGTACTTATGGTTCGAAATTCGAATTTGAACCAGTTAGGTTCGAGAAATATCCAATCGACTGTCTTATGACTAATACTCGACGCGTTGCTTCGAGCAGAGTGATACTGTATAACGGTCACTCACAGCACTGTCGTCCGCGCCGTACTGTGCATAGTGGAGCGTACCACAACCACACCGTCGATGACTTTTCTCATTGGTGATCGTGGTTCTGGGTGGTGTCTGTCTCGGTGATTCGGGTGGGGACATGGGCGAACTCGGATGGGTCGTTCTCGAACGTCTGCTTGCAGGTCCTCGAACAGAAGTAATACGTTTCGCCGTCGTGGGTGACGCTCGGATCGTCGTCGTCCGTTCGCATTCCACACACAGGATCACGGAACTGACCCGGCGCGCCGAGTCCACGACGATACACAAAATAGAGAAATCCCGAGAGGGCAAACGCGATCACGTTGAGGTAGAACGTGTAGTTGAGTTCGAAATACGTCTGCTCGGTCGCCGTCTGACCCCCTGCAAGGTTTGGAACGATACCAAGCGCAGCAAACAGTTGCTCCATGAGCAATCCCGTGAAGGCCATCGTCACGAAGAACACACTGAGGATGTAGAGCATCACTTTCCAGCCGTAGTACTTGCGATAAACGTTCAAAACAGGAATCGTGATGAGATCACCGTAGACGAATGCAATGACGCCCGCGAATCCGATACCGCCGTTCCAGAGTGCGACGGCGAATGGGACGTTCCCGATACTGCCGACGAAGCTGATGACCGCAATCGTCACGCCCATGATCGCGTTCTCGGCGCTCACGAACAACCCCTCCCCTTGGAGAAACAGCGCGTTCCAGACCCGCTGTGGCACGAACACGATGACGAACCCAGAGATCAGGAATCCCGCGACGATGTCGCTCCAGATCATCGTCCATTCTTTGCGATACTGATTCCCGAGTTTGTACCAGCCACCCCACGACATCAGTTCCTCTCTCCAGGTACCAGTACTGGCTACCGCTTGCTGATAGGTTTCCATACATCCAGCAGAACAGAACTTCAGCGTCTCACCGCCGTCAGTCACGAGCGAATACTCGTCGGATCCCTCCATGCCACAGGTCGGATCTTCGGTGACACCCTGCTCCTGATCCTCCTGATTGAGCTCGTTTCGAACCTGCTCGAAGAGATTCTCTGGAAGCGTCAGGTGAACGATCAACGCCATCACCGCGATGAGGATGAGTCCACCGAGGAGTTCGGCAACGAGAAACTCCCAGCCCAAGAGGATCAGAATCATCAGCCCGAGTTCGACGATGAGATTCGTCGAGGCAAACATGAACGCAAGGACGTTCACCGTGTGTGCCCCTTTCTTGAACAGGCCTTTGCCGATTGCTACAGCACCGAAGCTACAGCCACTACTCGCGGCACCGAACAGTGTTGCCTTCGTGAGTCCACTCGGATCCGCATCCCCCAGAACCCGTGCCATCCGCTCTTTCGAGACGTAGACCTGGACGAAGCTTGTGATGATGAGTCCTGCAATAATCGCCCACGCAGCTGTCCACAGGAACCCGATGCCGATCCGCAACGACTCGAGAACCCCGTTGACGAGGGCAGATTGCATAGAGAACCTATGACGGCCGTCGGTTTACCAGTTTTTCTTACAAACCAGGGATAGTGGCTAGGCTTGAAAGTCACTCTGGTATGCCCCAGAGTACTTTTCAGACCTGATTACCGGTTTTGTATCCGGAATGGGGATTCGATTAGCCGCCGCTCGGAGTAAAGTATCTCTAGAATGATCGGTGCAAGGAAGATTCCGCCAACGTAATAGAGCATCGACGGCTGGGTTAGGAGGTAGTACCAAAGGATTAATAGGACGGCTAAGACGGTGCCACCGAGACCGATCCCGGGTATCCACGGCGAACGGTCGGTGTCAGGGTCGCGGAGGCAAATGTAGTTTACCGCCCCGAAGATGAGGGCGAATGCGATCGACGCGAACAACGTGATTACCTTGAGTGTTCCAAGTGCGGTAAAGACACCCGTAAGACTAGCGATGACCACCAAGCTCCACGTGGGGATCCCTTTCTTGTTCCGAAACGAAAACAACTGTGGCAGCGCGCCATCGCTCGCTACCTTGTGTGCGAGTCGGGCCGTGCCGAACAGCGTCGCGTTGATCGCTGAAGTGGTCGAAAACAGCGCAGCAAGAGAGACGAGAACAAACGCTCCCTGCTGTATCCGTGGGTCGGCAAAGAGCATCCTCGCCGCGACGGCGAGGACGGTCTCCTTGGACTGAAGTATCTGTTCGGGTGATAATACCGTCGTCGTCACGAACGCGACGAGGACGTAGATCACCGTCGAGATGGCGATCGAGAGGTAGATACCCGTCTCCATGGTGGCGATACCCCCTCCCCCCCTCAATGTCGGTGTACTCGTAAGGGAGCAGTTGGAACCCCTCGAAGGAGACGAAGATGGTCCCGATGCTCACGATCGGTGTGAGCAGTCCCGTAGAGAAGACGCCCCCGACGAACGGACGGGCACTGTCGCCGACGAAGATAGCCCAGAGGCCGACAAGCCCGAACGCAAAGAGGATGGCCACTTTGATGTATACGAGGATGTCCTGAGACTCGCCGCTCTCGCGTACACCCATGAGATTAATTCCTGTAAAGACGACGATGCCGATCGATAGTGCTCCTCGCAGCCACGTGTCGGTCGTACCCACGAGGAGTTCCGCTGCGAACGACCAATGCGAAGACGTACATCGCCATGGTGCCGACGTAGCCCACAATCAAGATCCACCCGATGAGTCCCCCGACCCCCATGGCGATCACCTCTCGGAGAGCGAGTTGTTCTGACATAGTGGATGAGGATGGTCCCGATTCGCTCTTACGTAACCGTCAGTTCACTCCGCCAGCGTATGGCGAATATATCTAAAACCCAATCAATATTTGGCGGAATACTTCGAAACCTAATCGACCGCGGTATCTTAGAGCTTCGGACTCGACTCAGGAATCCGCGTGCTCTCACGTTCGGTCGCCGCTAAGCGTCGATAACGCCAGTGAGCTGGGAGTTGAGACCAGCTCCTGCCATTGCCTCGTAGACCGTCGTGTTATCGATCCTGTCCTGTCTATTGTGAGATAACGCTTGACACCGTTGCGCTCGCTCATTGTCCGGGATTCGATGTGGAGCGTCTCAGTGATACCAGAGGACGAAACAGTGCTGCATCAGGATCGATTGTGAGACTGCATACCCTGCCCGACCTCAAACGCGAGTGTAGTGGATTACTCTGTATATACTGTCGGCTGTTTCTCAAACCGCTGTCGACACTCTTCACTACAGAAATAGTATATTTTACTACGTGCTGGACAGTGGTGACTGCGTCACCATGTGAAAGTTCCATTCCACAGTCCGGATCAGTCGGCATCCAAGCGATTTGTTCGATCCCCAGCCGAATGGTCATTTCGGAGTGGTGTAAATATGTGTCTTTTAGGAAACGATGAGTGAATTCAATGATGACCTAGATGGTTCGCTTTTCTTTTCGTCTCTTCCGGATCCTTGGCAACCTCGTCCAGAAAGGCATCCAGCAATGGGCGTACCCAATGTTCGTCGAACTCGTGGCGTACAAGGTCGAATCCACGGAACTGTCCGTGAACACGGTGAACTCTGCATATACGAGCCAGCGGTGTAGTCACTGCGGGTTTACCCACGAGAATAACCGGGATGAGAAGGTGTTCGAGTGCGTGGTGGGGACGAGGCGAACACGGACTACACTGCGGTCGCCGGACAACATCCGGCGAGCAACCGGAACTCACTGAGCTCCGGTGACAGCGAAGAATATCGCCAACCGATACTGCAGGTATATCCATCGCGGGCAGACGTCTCGCGGGGGATGGGCCACCAGTCAACTGACAAGTCTCAGGGGTCGACCCCGAGGCGGTTGACACGCAACAATAGGAATCACGCTCAATTGGCTATGTGATTCTGGCAACGGATGCTCTTATTGGAAGTACACTGGTGGTTTTCGTCGACGTCACTTACACACTGGTTGGATTAGGCGCGTTCTCGTTTTCTTCGTCCTATTAATCCGTTCATCGGACGACAATATTCGATGAGAAGCTGGCAATCGCCAAGCCACTCTTTAGCAGACTCTTCACCGACCTAGCCAACCACACGACCTAGTCGAAGACGATCATGTGCACAGTCATCCAGTTGAATCGCGGTAGATGGTTCGTCCTCCCCGGTAGACGACGAGCGCAGCCACGACGATCGCGGTTCCGAAGAGAAGCGTGATACTGAGGTCGTGGAGAACCCGAATCCCGTAGATATGGCTGATCGTCTTGCTTGCTACTGCGATGCTGTCAAGGAGTAGTACCATCGCGAAGTAACCCATCAGTGCGCGCTCGTCGACAACGTCAGTGAGGCGCGAGCCAACGTAGGATCCGAGGACGCTTCCACCGAGCAGCGGGAACACGACCGTGAAATGGACGGCCCCTTGTTGGAAATAGCGAACGGATCCGAACGCGCTCGACCCAGCGATCTGGAAGATATCGGTGCCGACCGCGATTGATTTCGAGATACCGATACCGTAGATGAGGCTCGGAACCATCAGAAATCCACCACCCACCCCGAGGAAGCCGGAGAGCGTTCCGATACCGACACCGACGACAAGGACAAGCCAGACGGAGACGCGCATGTCCGAACGTAGACTGATTCGAGGGGGCAATCGACCGAGAGCGTAGCGTTTGAACACGGGAGGAGCGCGTCGTTCGATGGAATCGGTGAATCTGTCCCTATGAACTCGGCGGAGGATGAGTACGCCACCTGCTGCCAGCAGTACGACGTAGGCGATGCTGATGACAACATCCGCGAGCCCTTTCCCAGCGAGCCAGAAGAGAACCCGCCTACCGGCCTCAATACCAACTGCCATACTGACAATAAGGAGAATTCCGAGGGCGTAATCGATGTGTCCGGCAGACTGGTGGGTGATCGCCGCGGCGATGGATGTTCCGAAGACGAACACGAGACCAGAGCCCACAGCAGCTTCGGCAGGATGACCGAGCACGAGGAGCGCAGGGGTGACAAAAAAGCTCCCACCCAACCCGAAGAAGCCAAAGAGAATGCCCACCAAGAACCCGAACCCAACAAAGAACAGTGCCGCTGATTCTACGAGCATCATCTTTCTTGAACTATTTCTCGTTCGATTCGACAGAGGATTCCCAACCAGGTTTCGTATGCACGTGGAAGATTACGACAGAACGATAAAGAGCATCCCACCATCGTTGCTCAGAGTACGATGTGCATGTGCAAAAGTCTGCGGCGTTCTCGATTCTCCGGCGATAGATACGCTCTAGATTGTCTGGCGAATGAGGACGTTCTATCGACGTACGAAACGAGAGAGGAGTGACGTTTTCTCGTGTCCTTTGAGCGTCCCACGGACGATCGAGACACCCCGAAGTGGCAGTTTTCAAATTTCTATCATGTATGCATTATTGATGAACTGCCGTCTTGCGATTCGTATCGATTGAACTGGCTCCATATGCGATACTGTGAGCAGCTACAACAGTCGATCAACGCCGATCGGCTCTCACAGATTCCTGCATCAACGATCTCCGCCAGAAGAGCGTCAAATTTCATGTGGCAGATACGTTCAAATCGGTCGTCCATGCAGAACCCTTCGTCTATTTCGCGATTCAGATGACATCCACCAGCTAAGGTGTGTCGTGCCAGCGCGAGTACGTCGTATGCGACATCAACTATTCCGTCTCCCTAGACGTGTTCGAAGAAGCGGAATTCGTCCATAGTTTCGCCACCTGAGCCACTTCGGAAAGTACAGTTTCAACATCAGGAGTTGTACGGAGTACGAGAGACACGATCACCACATCGAACGAATTGTCCGCAAACGGAAGACTTCTGCGCTGGCATCCTCAACCTCTATTTCGATCAGGAGAGAGCATACACAGTCAACGTAACACATCGGGAGTCAAAGCAAAGTCGCGTCGTCGCTGGCACGTCAAGCATCCGGTGGAAAAGGTGTCGTATTCGAGTCCGTGGTGTTCCCCGGATACGACACTATCCAGTAGACAAGGGTCGGTCACGTACTCCCAGATTTCCTCGGATGTAGTATCGATGGCGATCTTGGCTTTGCCAGTTACGTCACCCGTTCAGCCGAACATCCCCCACCTACGAACAGGCTGAGGCGAGACAGAGGCATGTCAAACAGCTCATTCTAGCTCGTGATTCGATTGCATGAACACTCGTTCTATTTGCAGAATTCCACCCTCTGAAATAGGGATTCCCCCTGACTTCGCAGTATAAACGTACATAGTTTGTCTACGACATTTATTCCATTGTGATTTTTGAAATTAATGCTTCCAGCTGCACATTGCATTCTCTGTCTCTTTCCCAAAATCACGCAGTAGACGACCAGATACCATACTCAATCGTGTTAGTGTTTCGGTGCTCATACCGTCTATCAAGTGTCCTCTCCATAATTGGAAAACTACGCCCTTACGTCCTCAGCTACTTCACCACATAACTACGGCTGTAGAACAGCAAAGAAGACTCTATCTCATCCGTTTTAAAAAAGCACAACTTTATACGCTGGCAACCTTAGTAATAATACTCATGCACTCTGAGACTGCGCCTGTAAAGTCGGAGGATCGCGATAGCGTCGCAGCAAAGGACGCCTCTGACCTTCGTAAACTAATTCAAGAGCAGTGGTCTATAACGCTCTGTGATGAGGTTGCAGTCCGCGAGTTCAGTCGTTCTCTTTCGACTCTTCCGGACTAAGTCCCTGTATTGTTCGCTATCGTTCCTTATGATATATTATTTCTCATTAATAGCAGGCGTTTCACTAGCTTCATCAAAAGAATAATCTGTTGCGATACGATCTAGAAACGCTCGTTTCCCGTCATCAGTTATGTTTCGAAGGTGAGTCGCGTCACTTCGCTCAAGAAGATGATCAACGAACGGCTGAGTCGCGTTTCGATGTTGCTGGGTGTAATACTGAAAAGCATCCGGACGCTGAAGGTTTTCTAGTTCACTATTAAGATTAATAATGATTCCTTCTTTCCGTTGAACTGCATCGACTCCCAGCGAATGAGCATATCTGAGAAGCCCAGCCTTGCGGCGAAGTGTCAAATGACGTTTTGATGAGAGAATATAGTCTTCAGCCCAGTCATGCCATTCATCATCTACACCTGTCTTCGGAAGCTCGATATCCTCATCGAAGGTCCGGAGATACCTTCCGAGGATGCTAATTCCCGATCGATGGTTAGTGTTCGGCATGGGATGCTGACAAATAAACTCCGAAAGGAGTTGTGTGGCTACCTCTGGCACAGGCTGACGCCATTGCACGTTTCGAACAACCTCCGCGAGAGATTCTAAATCGAATTTCTTGTACAACCTCATCGATTCATCTGGAATGTCGTCGGTGATGCTCAGGAAAATTGTATCCACAAGTAAGACAAAATTTATTTCTCGGTCTTCGAAAATACCATTAAGATACTCATTAATTTCCTCATCAGAATTTGACCATTCATCAGGAGTTCCTGATTGTGAACTTGTATATATTGTGTGTACCTTTTGTCCGTCTACTTGGAACTGCCACTGACTACAATTCTTGATATCATTTTGTTCTCTGAATTCTTCTGTCTTAGACAGAAATCGCTCGTAATCGTCAGTGATGAACCTGAGAGACCGATGAAATGCTTTCGGTTCATGATACGGAATGAGCACTAAGTCGTCCTCTGTCTGGTCACCCCAATCAGTTTGATCTGTCCACTCCGACATACCGTATTGTAGATCATAAAATGATATAAATAGTGTGTCTGAATCTCAAGAAAAAGATCTAGAGTGGAATGTATATATGAAGAAGATAAAGCTCTTTATCATCTCTGTGCATGTTCAGGGTCGTCGATCAGTTTGTTCCTGATGAGCGACTGTATATCACCGGTTTGACCGGGAACGAACAGTACCCGACAGTCGTGGTGTCCACCTCTGGCTCTAACTATTATCCGTTCGACAGCCACATATTGTCTTCCTATTCCATCCGCTCGATGTACGCTGTTTCGGGCTCTCGATCGATCTTGGGAAGGAGATAGGTGACGCCCAGGTTGTCCAGCGTTTGGTAGACCTGCAACGATTCGAACCCACGGTCTGCGAGGACGAGATCGATCGATGCGAATTCTTAGGTTCAGCGCACGAGCCGTCGGACCGTTCGATGATACTCGTGGGGGAAATTCTCATTCCACGCTGAGCTCTCAATCACCGGCTCAACGGCGAGGACGATCGGCATGCTCTTCCCAACGAGCGATAACATAGCGAATTTGTAGGCTATTTCTCGCGATTTATCGGTCCCACTGACCTCACTCGGCGGAGCATCCTCAGCATGGTAGGGTCAGGTCGTGATATCGATCGCCACAGTCACCGGCGGTTAGAGGATCTGGAGATGATTCACTGCCGCCAGGAGATTCTCGATCGACTGCTCAAACCCCGCGTGAATCTGCTCTTGGGAATATTACTTGACTGTCCGGGTACTTCCCGTTGCCCGCACGTCTTGAGTTGAACGATCCGAACACCGTATTCCCAGCAAGCCGGACGTGCTTCCGAATCTGGTCATTTGAGAACTTGCCGACGTGCCGTTCGAGGAGGTCGGAGTCGTTATCCTCGACGTAACGCGGTTGGCGGAGATCGAGTGCGTCGTCGTTCTCAGAGCGGCCTCAACGAGGCGCTCGCTTACTGGGAGAATACGTCGTTTCGTGGCGTCGGAGAGGTTTCGTCCCACACCGCTGTGAGCGTCTGCCGCGTTGGGGCCGTGTTGTACTTTTCGAACTTCGTCGCGTCGAAACCGAGTCGGCTCGCGCGTGTCTCGGTCGAGAGGTGCTCGTAGAGCTATTTCCAAGAGAGTCTGCCGAGTTCGCGGCAGAGTAGTGCTCGAGCTATCGGCTCAGGATCGTACTCTCGGCCCTCGAAGTACTCATAGTCCTTATTCTGAAGGATTCGAGTGAGCTCTGGGATGTGTACGAGAGTAACGAGTGTCGGCGCTGTCTCCAGCTGTTCGTCTGCCTTGTTGAGGAGTGATTCTGAGACTGTCGTCTCCCTCATTGTAACGACTCTCGCAGCATTGAATCATCCAGATTTATGCGGACAAGCACAAGTAGACGGGTAAGATACTGACTGATTTCACCGGAGAGGAAGACTCATTGCTGTCTGTGATTCAAACGGATCTACCAGTGCCCGTATCAGGAGAACAGTGAAGGTCGCGAACATCCCGAGAACGGCCAGTGCTGTCATCGGTGTGGTTACCTCCGCGAGGGCTCCTCCAGTCGATCGTGCCAAGACAAAAATGAGTGCCTGTATCATCGAAACACCGCTCAAGGCTGTTGCTCGCCCCTGAGAGTCGAGTCGGTTATTCAGATACGTACTGCCGAGGGTATCGCTGACAGTGTTGGCGCTCCGGGAGACGAAGAATACGAGTACTGCAACGACGGGAAGCGTACTCGCAAGCAGGAGAACACCTGCGAGTCCCGCCGCTCCAAGCGTAAACCAGGCTCCGATACCGAGTCGCTCCGCAATTGGAGCTGCGAGTGCCGATCCCACGGCAGCGGCGATCATCAGTCCCGCATACAACGGCCCGAGAAGCGTCGGCGTGAATCCGACTGAGAGTGCGACTGGTTGTACGAAGACCTCAATCGTCTCTGGCACAGCCAAGACGACCGCCGAGATGACGACGAATATCCGTAGTTGACTTGTCGTGAGTACTGTCGTGAGCGCATCGACAGCTTCTGATGGCGAGAACCCCTCTGCCGAGGTATGAGCGTCTGGTTCGGGAAGCGTCAGAACGACCAAGCCGCCCAGCGTGGTCATGGCGGCCGCAGCAGCGAACGGCAAGACCGCCCAGGACTCGTACAGGAGACCGCCACACAGGGCAGTAACGGCAGCCGCTACGTAGAATACTGACGTACTCTGGCCTCGAACGTTCGTGTACCTCGATGTGGCCTCAGCATCGACGAGCGTGTCGTAGAGCCACGCATCGGTACTACCGGAGCGGAAAGTTGCGGCTACGCCCCAAAACGACCAGCATAAAATGAATCCAGCGAGGGAATCGGCGAGAGCAAACCCGACGTGTGTCACCGAGACAAGTGCTGCGCCAAGGGCCAGTCCGTTCCGTCTACCGAGACGGTCACCGATGTACCCTGTCGGAATTTCACCGACCAGCGTGCCGAGAAAGAACGTCCCCGCTGCGAGGCCAACACCCGCGAGGTCCAGCCCTTGCGCGAGTGCGTGGACTGTAAGAATCGGATACACGAATCCCTCGGAGGTCAGTAGTCGATAGATATAGAATCGATAAAGGAATGATCTGAGAGATGTCACTCAACTACGCCTCATACTCGTTATTCGATACGCTACTCTCTTCGTTATCGGCCGTTCGAGGTCGCCTACGGTCATTCAAAGACAGACGGCACTACTCATGGACCGTAGTTAATAGTTCGTAGAAAATTGTTCCAATTGGGTAATTAACACGACCGAGCGGGCCATTTCGATACACTTTGTCGGGCGTGTGACGGGCCGCTGCGACTGATCTACAAAAATCAAGTGTTCGTCGCACGGTGTCCGTCGTGCGAGGAGTCAGTGCTGAGTTCACCGTTCTTGCCTGCCGGGATGGTTGATCGGTCGAACGATGAACTCTTGTCTGCCTTCGATACATGGTCACGGAAACTGGTTGACCTGCTTCAGAGCGGTGTTTGCCCGTGGTGTAGGAGTACCGTTTCTCATGAGTTTGAGCTACGCGATGCGTCCGAGGAAGTTCGTATCACCCATCGGTGTGACCGCTGTCGGGGATTATCACACCACCGAGGGAGGACCCCCGGAACTATCCCGAACCCCCTCATTACGACCACGATCCCTTATCGAATCCAGACCGTTAATTGTACACAGATCCAACGTCTGACCTGTGACGGTCACCACAGAGTTCCTCATCAGTTCACTATCGCTTCCACTCGTGAGTCTCGCGAAGTCGCTCGAGTCGAATCAATTCGAGTGCGTACACGGACTCTGTCTCGAACACGATTCTCGCGTGTTCGTCATCTATCTTGAGCCGATGGAGGATCGCTCTGAAGACGATCTCTTGGCGTTCGACGAAGTGGTTGAGGCGACAGCACTCGGACGATCGAGTGGGAAAGACGTGTTTCAGATCACTATCGAACTGGAGGATATCGTCTCGGAAGCGTTCGCACCGGAACGGTTCACTGCGACCCAGATGGAACCGACAGTCGTCACACCAGAGGGCTGGTACGAGAAGAAACTCTTCCAGAACTACAATGCGTTCAATGGGATGCGAACTCGATGTGAGGAGTATGGCATCGAGGTTGAACTGGTTTCCATCTCTCAGAATCAATCTGGAGACGATGAGTCATCTCAATATGGGCTGACTGACCGGCAACATGAGGCGCTCACCCTGGCGATCGGTCGAGGATACTACGAAAGCCCGCGTCAGGTCAGTACCGAAGAACTGGCCGAAGAAATGGGTATCTCGCAACCGTCTATGTCGAGTCTCCTCCGCCGCGGTGAGCGTCAACTCCTTACCTCGGCACTGGGCTCACAGCCCCAGATCGACAGCCTCTCTCGATAGTCTCGAATTGTTTCGTACTCCGTACGAACTGCCCAGTTTATAAGCGTGCTTTCAGTATAGCACAACGGCGAAGGGCACAACGGTTTTACCAAAACCGATGTCAACAGATTTCGGTTCGGAACTGGACGGACAGGTCGCGATCGTCACCGGCGCTTCGTCCGGGATCGGCAGTGCGACCGCTGAATCACTCGCTTCGCGAGGGGCGAGCGTCGTGATCGCCGCACGGCGGGAAGACGAACTCGAAGCACTCGAAGCCAGCATCGAGAACACCGACGGGGAGGCGCTCGTCGTGCCGACGGACATCACGAACGACGACGACATCGACGACCTCGTCGACGCGACGCTGGACGAGTACGGCCGCATCGACATCCTCGTGAACAACGCCGGCGTCATGCCGCTCGCCCACATCGCGCAGGCGGACCGCGAAACGCTCCAGACGACCGTCGACGTGAATCTCACTGGGCTCATCACGCTCACGCACGCTATCGTTCCAACGATGATAGAACAGGGAAGCGGCCACATCGTCAACCTCTCCTCGGTCGTCGGTCGATTCCTCCAGGCGAACAGCTCGCATTACAACGCGGCGAAAGCTGGTGTCAAGATGTTCGGTGACTCGCTCCGCCTCGACATCGCCGAGGAGGGCATCCACGTCGCCACGATTGAGCCGGGCGCGGTCGACACCGAACTCCTCGATCACATCCCCGACGACGAGATTCAGGAAGGCGTTAAGGAGTACGTCGGATCGATGGATGCGCTCGCACCCGAAGACATCGCGCGAACGATCACGTTCGTCGTCACGCAACCGGAGCGCGTCGATATCAACGAGGTCCTGATTCGCCCGCTCGACCAGGTCCAGCCGTAGCCCGGCTTTCGACGACGCGTTCGCTGTCCCGGCTCCTCGTACAGCGCTCACCACGCTCTCATTTAAACATGCTATCGAGTTAGCACTATTTCTTTAGTCTCTCGCCTCCGACGTAATCTATAGTCTATGAAAGCAGTACGCATTCACGAGTACGGGGGTCCAGAAGTCCTTCGGTACGAAGACGTAGAGAGGCCCGAACCGGCGGCCGGTGAGGTGCGCTTAGACGTTCGCGCGGCCGGTGTGAATCCGGTCGATTGGATGACCCGGAAAGGGATGATGGAGCAACGAGAACTCCCGTGGACGGTCGGGTGGGACGTCGCTGGCGTCGTCGAAGAGTCCGCCCCCGATGTGAGCGAGTTGGAGGTCGGCGATGCGGTGTACGGCCTCGTCGGATTTCCCGACGGTGGCGGTGCGTACGCGGAGACCATGGTGGCCCGCGAAGAGGAACTCATGCGGACGCCGGCATCGCTCTCCTTCGAGGAGGCGGCCGGCGTCCCGATGACGGCGCTCACCGCGTGGCAAGCGTTGGACGCTCTCGAGTTGGAAGAGGACGACCGTGTTCTCGTGCACGCTGCAGCCGGCGGTGTCGGTCACTTCGCCGTTCAGTTTGCAAAGCAGCGCGGTCTCCACGTCATCGGCACCGCCTCGGGTTCCAACGAGAAGTTCCTGCGAGAACTCGGTGTCGACGAGTTCGTCAACTACCGCGAGGAGCGTTTCGAGGAAGTTCTCGACCCGGTTGACGGGGTTATCGACGGTGTCGGCGGCGAGACGTTCGACCGGTCGCTCGAAATCATCACGGACGGCGGAATCATCGATAAGCTCCCGAGTCCACCCACTCCTAGGCAGGAAGAGCTAGCGGAACAGCACGACGTGCGGGCGATAATGACGGACGTTCGCTGGGACCGAGAGTGGTTCGCGAACATCACCGACCTGCTTGAAGACGACGCCGTCTCGGTGACGCTCGACACGGTCTTGCCGCTCTCCGAAGCGCGAGAGGCCCATCGGCTGAGCGAAGAAAAACACGCTCGCGGGAAGCTAATCCTCTCGACGACGGCCGAATCGGACTCGTCGAACTGAGTCGGCCGACGGCGTGGGATGTCTCTTCGACTCGACCTCTCGATTCTCACTCTGCCTCGCCGCGCGACGTGATTCGTGGGCTGAGTGACCTGGCCTTGACGAGGGAGTGTCTCGATGTCGGGAACTCGGCACCGAACTCAGTGTGTTTAAACACACTTTCCGGATAGCACCGTTCCCAAGCCTGCACCCGCCCTACGTTCAGTCGATGTCAATAGACACCGAATCCGGCCTGCTGGACGGAAAGACGGCCATCGTCACGGGCGCAAGCAGGGAATCGGCAAAGCCATCAGTGAGCTCTTCGCCGAGGAAGGTGCCTCCGTAGTCCTCACCGCTCGCGGCGAAGGAGCGCTGAACGAAACGGTGGACGGAATCACGCGCGATCGGGGTCGTCAGAGCGGGTCTTCGACAGGGCGATTGAAGAGTTCGGCCACGTCGATATCCTCGTCAACAACGCTGGCTACGGCGAGATGGTACCGATAGAGGACACTACTGACGAGCATTTCGAGGGAACCATGTCCCTCAACCTCTTCGCCGCCTTCCGTCACTTCCGCGAGGCCGTGCAGCACTTTTAGGAACGAGGTGAGGGAGCGATCGTGAACGTATCGTCAGTGAACGCCGCCAAGCCCGTCATGGGCGTCTCTTGCACCACGAGCAAGGGTGCCCTCAACACGATGACGAGGAACATCGCCATGCGATTCGCCGGGACTGGAATCCGCTGCAACGCGATCGCGCCGGGAGTGACTGAAACCCTCCACCGAGGACTGACGGAGCGGAGATATGGAGGGCGGCAACGAGATAATGGACATCGCCGAGAAGTACGTCAATCTGGACGTCCCGGACACGAAGCCGCTCGATCAGGCGTACGCCGCGCTGTACCTGACGAGCGATATGTTTTCGGCGGTCACGGGGCAGATCCTCCAAATCGATAACGGCGGATGGCTCTGACGACGACCGGTGCGAACAGCCAATAGCGAAGCCACGGAAGTATGGCCACTATGGCGCTTCGATTGACCATCGGGGACACAGTCCTCACGGGCAGCCTCGTAGATAATGCCACGAGCCATGATTTCCGCGCTCTGCTGCCGCTTACCGTGACGCTCCGCGATTACGAGGAGACCGAGAAGGTCTGCGACCTCCCACGTCGATTGTCCACGGACGACGCCTCCGCCGGTCCTGCCCCCGTCCGGAACTACGCCGAGGAGCTGATGGATGACGTGCTCCAGAGAACGCTTGACCCCTCGCCGATTTTCACGAAGACCGCCAACCTCAACGGCGTCCCCGAGGGCTACGAGGCGATTGACTCGTCGGGCGCAGCCAACTTCTCGAAATCACTGACGGTGAAAGCATCTTCCGCAAGGTCCATGACGTCGTCGACGAGTCTTGCAAGGAGAGCCAGATGTCCTCCAGCGGACACTCCCCTAGTCGCTATCCAGATCGCATCGTAGCCGTACTCCTCGGCATGCGCCTGAAGACAGCGGATCGACGCCTTTACATCGACGAAATGGGCGGGAAAGTATCCACGCGGTATCGGAGTCGGCGAGGTCGAGATTGTGCACCGTCGGCGACGCCCCTGAGAATTCTGTTTCTGTCTCTTTTTTGTGTTCTCGCCACGCCATGATGGTGTGTGCACCCTCTTTGGCGAGGGCCTTCGTTACCTCGAAGCCGAGCCCGCTGTTCGCGCCCGTTACTACGACCGTCCCAATACCGTGGGACGTATTAGGTACGTTGTCGACTGAATTGGTCGGACCTCTTTGTTCAGACATTGTCTATGTATACGCGTAGAGATGACGTACAACCTATGCTGACCCATTAGCCCATTTATATGGTGTGACGTTGGTAATTTCAGTATCGACCCGTCTTAACCACACATACGATACGCGATTCTGGCACGGTGTCGAATCCCAGTTACCGATCATCCCACACGTTTTAGAGCCGAAAACGCGACAGTAACAGTCCCTCGTTCAATATTTCGATAGTTGTCTTTGCAATACCTATACCATCCGCTCTGTGTGTCCTTGACCGTGTGACGGGTGACGCCGTCGCTCCACTCGTTGCACTGGGTGTCGTCACGGTCTTCGGGGACTGGTCTCTTCTACCGGGGCACCTCACCAGTCCGCGAGTGGTCAGACCTGACTCCGAGACAACCTGTACTTAAAGATGCTTATCAGATAGCACCAACTCCAAGGCGAAGAGCGCCGTACCTAAGATTGGGTATCATATATGGAGATCACGACTGATCACTCGCGACCGTCCGCCGAAGGGCCCGACGAGTACTTTACCGGTGACGTTCGCATTGACCCGCTGTTCAACCCAGAAGGCGATGCGCGCGCTGCTGCGGCGAGCGTGACGTTCGAGCCCGGCGCGCGCACCGCGTGGCACACTCACCCGCTCGGCCAGCGACTGGTCGTGACGAGCGGCTGTGGGTTCGTCCAACGTGAGGACGGCCCGATCGAAGAGGTCCGCGCGGGCGACGTTGTCTGGTTCCCGCCGAGCGAGAAACACTGGCACGGCGCGATGCCGGATAAAGCCATGTCCCACATTGCCATCCAAGAAGAACTCGACGGAGAGGCTGTCACGTGGCTGGAGCAGGTTTCCGACGACGAGTATCCCGAAAACGAGTAACTGGACGGTAATAGAAGCGACGAAATCACCACCCAACTACTTAGCCCCTCGATGCACTCGTCCTCGAAGAGACCTATAAAAACGAATCATAATGAGATCGTGGGCAAGAGACGAACTTCAGAAGATCGCTGCAGCTGATGACCTGCACATCGCAGTCTTCGGGGCGGCGGGGCGAACTGGATGGTGAGTGGTCCGGCATGCACTCAACAACGGCTATCGCGTGACGGCGGTCGTACGGACATCTTCAAAACTGGACACAAATCACGACCGCCTTACTGTCGAGCAAGGCGACGACGAACTACGATTCTTTTGCTGATGTACTGCAGGGAGCAGAAGTAGTTATCTCCGTGATGGTACTCGTTACGGAACTCTACTTCTTCCGAAGAATCTGGAAAGACGACGTTGTCAATAATGCTTCTGATGGCACTCAACATGATGCTACGACTAGCGAGGAACGTCAAGCTGTCGCGAATGGCGGCGTCGAGGATCGATGACTGCTCCTCCTGTCTTCGCTCGGTGGTCGTCTTCCGTATAGTTCGGGTTTCCTTCGCTGGTAAAGGGAACACACTGGTTCAGAATCATATTCATCAGTCTACTTGATTTCATTTCAGCAAGGATTCAAGTTGGTTTGCCACTTGGAAAGCAACGGGACGAAACCAATGTCCGACCACGAACAACCACCGTTGCCGTACGACTACGACGCACTCGAACTACATATCGGTGAACGGGTCCTGACATGGTATCGCGATACCAATCATCAGGGTTACGTCAACGGCTGGCATAGTGCTGAAGAGACGCTCGCGGAGAGTCACGAGGAGGGAGACTACTCCTCGACGAGGTCGATAAGCATGATCAGGGAGCCCTCTGTGGGAGCCACCTCGTCCTTGCACTCGACATGTGGGAACACTCCTATTACCGCAACTACGGTCCAGATCGCGGCGACTTCATCGATGCCTTCTTGGAGGTCGTCGACTGGGTGGAGCCCTCTGATCGCTACGGACAAGCTGTCAAACTGTTCGAATAGTGAGTCTACTAACCATCTCAGTTATGTATCGCTCGTACATTATCCATTCGAAGGAGAGAATTTCACTTTCTCGGCCTTGCTCTCCTCAATGCAACCGCAGATTCGACGGGGTCGAGCAAAGTAAATCAGACCCTGTAACTGAAACTACTCCAATCATATGACAACCCGAATTTACGCCGCATTGGACTACGCATTGCTCGTCATCGATGACCGAGATGGGAGCTGGGACGTCAACCAATATTTCGATGGCAACGAACGGCCGTACGCTGTTGCCGTTGATCCATTCGCTCCCGAGCGCGCGTACCTTGGGACATTCAACGATGGACTGTGGCGAACAGTAGATGGTGGTGATTCTTGGTCACAGATCGGCTCCGATTTCTCGTCGTCGCGCGTTACGGCGGTCGCCGTCGCTGCAGAAGATCGACCACAGGAGTACGGAACGGTCTATGCAGGAACAGAACCAAGTGCGGTATACCGGTCAGATGACGGTGGCGACACATGGAGTACGTGTCACGGTCTCACAGATCTTGATTCAGCGACCGAATGGTCGTTCCCTGGCCGTCCCGACACCCACCACGTCCGCTGGATCGAACCGGATCCAAGCGATCCTGAGCGGCTCTACGTGAGTATCGAAGCTGGAGCAGTTGTAACGACCAGCGACCGTGGTGAGACCTGGACCGATCGCGTCCCTGACTCGCCGTCCGACGCTCATACCCTCGCAACTCACCCAGATGCACCGAATCGGGTATATGCCGCTGCGGGAGATGGTTTGGTAGAGGAGTGGGCGTGCCATGAATACGCGGAGAGTACCGATGGAAATGAATCATGGAGCTCCCTCTCTGAAGGCCTCGACCATCACTACGGGTGGGCCGTTGCAGTCGATCCTGGCGACCCGGAAACACGGGTACTAACAACCTCGACGAGTGCGGGTCGAGCGCACGACATCGAAGACGAAGCGGTTCGTACCCATGATGAACCCAACGACCCATACTCAGTCGTCTACCGACGACAGAGCGACGAACCCTGGCAGCAATGCACGGAGGGACTCCCAGAACCGAGTGGAACCTTCGTGCCGGTTCTCGCAACGATCAATAACGAACCAGGACGATTCTACGTATTGACGAACCGTGGTCTCTACCAGTCGATAGACGCTGGTGAAACGTGGAAGGAGATGAATCTAGCATGGGACGAAGAGTACCATGATCAACAACCTCGATCGATCGCCGGTATAGATGTTAAAGATGACTAATCGAACAGAATCGCATCGTTCCGCTGACCACCTTCACAGTGAACTACGTTATGTCCACCGAATGATATGATAGTATGACCGTACTAATTGGTGCCTCTGACGGCGTATACCGAGCTAGTGATGTTCCGTTCGAGATCGTCGAGCAGGTTCTCGACACGGGCTTTGTCACAGGGATAGCGACGTTTGACGCCGTGGACGGAACATTCGCGGCGACGACAACGGGACTGTATCACTCGACTGACACGGGCGACTCGTGGGACGATCTCAGTGTCCCAACTGAATCAGTGTGGTCAGTGCATGCAACAGAAGTAGGACTGTACGCAGGGACAGCGCCCGCTCACCTCTATCGATCTACCGACGGTGGGCGAACGTGGACCGACGTCAAGTCGCTGCAGGAACAGCCCTCACATTCGAAGTGGACTGCACCTGGTAGTATCCCACCTCGACTCCGAACCCTTGGAACACATCCAGAAGCTCCAGAACGGCTCGTTGTCGGCATCGAGGCCGGCAAACTTCACGTAACCGAAGACGGTGGCAAGACGTGGATTGAGCGTGATGATCCGGTTCCAGACGATATCCACCACGTCAACGTCCGGGCTCCCAACGAGTTTATCGTCTCCACCGGCTATCTCGGCGTCGACGGAGAGCAACCCGGTGGCCTCTATCGGACGACAGATGCAGGTGAAACATGGGCGCGGCTCGATACGGGCGACCGCGCGTACTTCCGGGAAGCAATCGATCATGACGGGCGACTCTACGTCTCGGCTGCACGTGATGCACCGCCCTGGTGGGCTGGTGGAGCGGATGCGGTGCTGTACGAATCGAACGACGATGAGACGCTAACAGCGGTGAGCTATCCTAGCGGTCCTGCGGAAGTGATCGATGCGTGGGCCGTGATCGATGGACACGTGATCGCAGGCACAGTGTTCAGATCGCAGGAGTCCACCAGACCAATCGATGTGAGTACGGCCGCTGGGTCTAGCGGTAGCGTCTTACAACGAACAAAGGACGGTGAGTGGCGGCAGGTCGGGAACGTCCCCGCCGGAATTCACTCAATCGCATCAATGTAGTGTTCAGGGTGGTCTAGATAGTGTTGGTTTGCTCGGCTGGCTACACAGCGGACGCAGGTAACCGTGAAAGCGGCGGACGCCACTACACAGGAGATCGTGCCTGACGACAGATTGGCGACTCGCTACCCTAGGAATGCTTCGTAATGAGCAACGTCGCTCCCTCAGCATCTCTGGCCGACGATTCACGCAAGCGTCTCGAAACAGCACCAACACTCGTTGACTTCGTTCGACAGATAAATGTTGATGTGGTGCTCTGAGGCACAGACTACGAGCGCTTCGAAGGACTTGAGTACGATGCTGCGCGACAGTGCGCGCGCTGTTCTGTCGCGAACTCGCTGGGCTTTCGTGGAATGGTCTTTATGAGTTTCTCTCGACCGAAGCACGAGCCATTCGATTGGGCTTCGATCCTTCGAATTCGGGAAATTCAATACAGCCCTGACGCGCCAAACGATCACAATCTCGTGGGATGCAGAACTCTCGGATAGTGCAAAACGAACCATTCTCGCAATAAGTGAGCGTCTCGTCACTGCTGCCTATCAGAATGCGGCGGCTCTCGGGTCGTCCGAGTAGACGGCGGGCAGATGATGGAAGTAGCCGGTCGGCAGTCCACGGTGGTCAGCTCCGAAGACGGTGTCGCCCATAATCGCGACTCCGGCGTCTTCGTCAATCAGGGCGTGATTATGCTTAGTGTGACCGGGCACGTGTACCGCAGTGAACCGGCCGATCTGGTCGCCGTACAGGTGATCTGGGGTGTGGTCGGTCTCCAGTGAGGTCTTTTCCGGAACCCACGTCTCCGGATCGTAGCGCTCGACCACCGCGTCGAACCCGCCGACGTGGTCGCCGTGGTCGTGAGTGATGATGACTCGCTCCGGTTCCACACCGACGTCGACGATCCCATCAAGCACTGCCTCCGTCGTGTCCTGCAATCCCGTGTCCACCAGCGTGGGCGTCGCCTTCGTCGAGAAGAAGACGCGATATCGTTTGTCTCTCGGTTCCTCTCTGGTCGTGATGTCGTAGACATCGTCGACGACCTCGGTCGGTGCCGGCATCTTGTCAGGTCTGGGTCAGGGATCAAATTGAACGTGACCCTTTCAGGATAGCGTGTTCAAGTATCCCACCGGTCCGCCATTGAGGACCAGACTGTCTCACAACGGCTTCACGTCTCGACGTCTCGGGGCGTGACCTCGACCGTCGTCGAGCGCGCCCGTTCACCGATCATCTGCTCTTGTTGGATGGCGATGTGGGTCATCGCGTTGTCTGGCGTCGCGCCGTGCCAGTGTTTCTCGTCCGGCGGGAACCAGACAACGTCGCCCGCCGAATCTGCTCTATCTTTCCGCCCTCACGTTGCGCGAGGCCACAACCACTTGTCACGACCAGCAGCTGGCCGAGCGGGTGGGTGTGCCACACGGTGGGAGCACCCGGTTCGAACGTGACGCTCGCCGCCACACGTGCGTCGTCTTGCGGGTCGAACAGCGGGTCGATCCGGGCGTCACGGTGAAGTACTCGTTGGGTCTGTCGACGGCGGGTTGCGAACAGCCACTGGGGATCTCCGTGGGTTGTACCCACGCTTCAATCGAACCTTGGGTGTCTTGATTTCGATGCCATCCCGAAATGTTTTAATTAGATAATCGACACGATGGCCTTCGGACAGGTACCAGACGACCTTGACCGGCGGTATGGGTCGGTGGCCGACGTATTTCTGGAGCGGGCCACAGACAGGGTTTATCAACTCGTCCAGCCTCCGGTCGGTGTGCCAGACTGATGTCTGAGAAGTGTCTCCTGACTGTCTACATCCGGACGTACGCCGGGAAGAGGCGCGTCACCGCACTGGAGTACGCTAGCCGGACCATGGGCGATGTCAGCACACTCAAGTGCTCAGTTTCTCTACCGGAGACACATGCACCGAACATTCGAGCCGACGCCCTCCCGACGACGGCAGTATCTCGACGGCCGGTGGCAGTTCGTCACCGATCCGGAGGATGAGGGACGAGAAGAGGAATACTGGGAGTCCTTCCCGGCTACCGACGAGCGAATGACCGTGCCATGCGGGTGGAACGCCCGGCCGGACTACGTCGATTACGAGGGACCGGCGTGGTACCGGACGACGTTCGAACTCCTCAAGCGGCGCAACGTCCGCCTAACGTTCCTTGCGGTCGCCCACGATGCGAGCGTCTATCTCGACGGCGAACACCTCGTCGGCCACTACGGAGGGCACACACAGTTCGAGGCAGTCTGTCAGGGTCTCGCCGCAGGCGAACACGAACTAGTCGTCCGCGTCGACAACGAGCGTGACGAAATCAGCCTCCCACGGCCCGGCGCGGACTGGCTCTCCTACGGTGGCATTACCCGTGAGGTGTTCGTCGAGGAGCTCCCGGACGTATTCGTCGACGACCTGAACCTCTCCTACAAACTCGACGGCGACTGCGCGACGGTCGACGCCGAGGTCGCGCTCAGAAATCTCGGCGATGACGCCGAACGCGAAGTCACACTCACGATCGACGGCACCGAGACGACGGACGTGGTCGAACTCGTGGCCAGCGAGCCGATAGTCGATCGCTCGGTCGCTCTCTCGGTCGAATTCGGTGGCGTCGAACAGTGGTCTCGGGAGGAACCGCGGCTGTACACCGCGACCGTCACCGTCGGTGACGACGAGTACCGCGACCGCATCGGGTTCCGAACGCTGTCGGTCGACGGTACCGACATCCTGCTGAACGGCTCGCCTGTCGAGTTGGCAGGGGTCAACAGACACGAAGACCACCCCGAGTGGGGACACGCCCAGCCGCTCCGTCTGATGACCCACGACCTTGACCTGATCCAGCGGGCGGGCTTCGACACCGTGCGGGCCAGCCACTACCCGAACCACCCTCGCTTTCTCGACCTGTGCGACGAGGAGGGAATCTTCGTCATCGAGGAAATCCCCTACTGGCAGTTCGATGCCGAGCGGTTCGCACGCGACCCGGTTCTCGACCGCGGGCTCGACATGCTCGAAGAGATGGTCACCGAGCACCGCCATCACCCGTCGGTGTTTGCCTGGAGTATCCACAACGAGTGTGCGACCCAAGAAGAGGGATTGCGCGAACCGACCGAACGGCTCGTCGATCGGACGCGCGAACTTGACGACTCACGACTTGTCACCTACGCCTCCAACCGCGACTTCGAGGGCTACACCGACGAGTGCGTCGACCTCGTGGACTTCATCGGCATCAACGCCTACTGGGACTGGTACTTCGATGGGAAGACGTGGCCGGAGTTCCTCGAGGACGTCCGAAACCAGTACGGCGAGACGCCAGCGATTGTCTCGGAATTCGGCGCGGGTGCGGTCCCCGGCGAACGGACGGTTGAAGCCCAGAAATGGAGCGAGCCGTTCCAGCGAGAGTACCTCCAGAACGCCGTCGAAACGTTCCGGGAGTCCGAATTCGTCTCCGGATTCACCGTCTGGCAGTACTGTGACATTCGCGTACCACGACGGAAGGCGATGCACCGCCCGCGGACGCAGAATAACAAGGGGATTGTCGACGAGTACCGGCGACCGAAGGAGGCTTACTGGACGCTCCGAGACGTCCTTCCAGAGTAAAATACATGAGTGTCGAAGGGGACTCGCCGAACTCGGGATCGCGACGACGTTTCGCCGAGTGAACGCCCCCCGAGACCTTCGTTGTACGTCACATTCTCCTAGGAACTCGGCGTGAAAATAGGGCCCCGATGATGCCCACTGGTCAAAAAACCGCGATTTCGTTCGTCAGTGTGTCGCCAGAGATTGTACAGCAGGGCTGCAAACACAAATCTGAACGACCGAACACAGTAGTTTTTCGAGGACGCCTTGGGGAGAAACGCTGTCACCGATTTGTACCGATGTCCGATGTCCCAGCGGCGACTGTAGCTGGTAGTAACGTGCGTGATCTCGCCGGAAGCGACGTGATTATGGTTGGTCACGAATACGGCGAAGTTGCCCTCAGCGTTCTTGTCAGTCGCTGACACGTATAGGAACTCACCGGTGTGGTGGCGTTCGCCAGCAATGGCGAACGGAACGTTATGGTTGACTGCGGCGTCAACGCTGTCTATACTCTGAGTCGTCTGCATCCTCGTCGGCTTCGTCTTCATTCAGGTCGAGGGGAACCAGTGCGTTAGGGACAACGTCGTGGTCGTGGTCCTTGAGAGCGATGCTCTTTGCAGCGGCGTCAAGCGTGCTCTTGGTCTGTTCACTGAACTGCTCCCGGACGTAGGAGATGTTTCTCGATCGCATTATTGTTCCTGTCGGCTAGCCGGCTACCTGCGTTGTGGGTGCCCAGGGAGCAGCAACATCAGCCTCTTCTCTAGAAAATTTTAGTGTAATAGAATAGAAATAATATATCATATTACTGATGACAGGGTCGCTGTGTGCTTCATTTCTTCCAAAAGAAGATGTTGTTATGATAATATCTATCCACGCACAAACCTCAGCAAAATCCGATCTTCAGGTGCAGGATTTGCTATAGTGTCATACGATTTATGTCCATCATGCATAATTGATAGTATGAACCGTTGGTTATCCAGACTACAGCTGTCTGGAAATACACAATACATGTATGCAAGGTGTCTGTATCCCGCTCCCAACCGAATATGACCGACTCAGATTACCCCCAACCACAGCACACCGGCTTCTTCTGAGAGAAACCAGAGAGACAGGATCATGAGTAACGAGACTAATATCATATCACACAGGTTTTCTGACTACAATGGTGATCCCCCTAGTGTCCATGTGATTGTTTCTAGATATTTGATCACAACGTGAGCTGAGGCGCTTGAACACGAGCTAGGGGCATCACGATCTCGTATCACACCGACCATCCTTTAGAACACTCATAGATTCGACAGGCGGCCATCATCGCGCATCTCCGGGCAGGGGCTGGATCCATCCACAGCTGAGTCCCAGCACACTCGCAATGAGTCCGAACCCACCGAGCACAAGCACATCGAACGCTGGCGAGTCATGCCCCTGAGTCGCCAGCGCGAGCGCACCGAACCCCAGACCGAGCAGCAACTCACGGGCTGCTGCCTGCGTAGTCGGGTAGAGATCGACATTGTGCATCCGTATCCACCTCCCTAGCCGCTGGATTGCTATCCTCAAGCACATTGAGACAGCCTGGACAGACCGCTCCAAGGCCATCGGGTTCGAGGGCCACCTCGAACGAGTGCTGGCACCGCGGGCACGTCCCTCGGCGACACGTACTCACAACGCTGGAGGTGGTGATCGGCTCAGCGCCCATCGACGCTCACCTCTGCTTGCTTGAGAGCGCCGATAAGCCGTTCCACCGTCGCGCCCAACGTCTGGGAACCGATTGGCGTAGACTTTCACTTCGCGGGCGATGCGTTGGCGTTGTCGTGCGGGAACGTCGGAGACTGACGCCTCACCGGCCACGATGCGTCGCGTCTACGGGGACAGTGACGAGGGAGCCACACCATCCCGGGGCGACTCCCGCTCTCTCACAGTTCGATCAATAGCGGCCTGAGCCACACCATATATATATATATATATAGGTTACACAATCATTCAGCTTAGGGTTGCGATAACTACCATTAAAGCTATCGGTCCAGGATATCGGAAAGAGCACCACTGTGACCGACCCCTCCGAACGCTTGGAGAGAGTCGGACTGGGTTACATCCCAAGTATATTTTCAAGAGGTTCTAGAAAAAAGAAATGGGTGTGTTTGTCCCATCGACAGTTCGAGACGAGTCGTTACAGACGGACCCTTGTCGGGTTAAAGCCTCGGTGCCACCGCTGGCCGTGATGATTCGTCCTTTTCACCGGCTTCGTCACCCTTGATTGTATGTTTCTGTACATTCACGCAATTCCGGCAGTTATCAGGCGGATAGGGATTTGGTCAATGGTATGTATGATCCCTCAATCCCAGCTTGACCCCACAAGGGACCGTCTATACCCATCCGATCTCGGGTGTGAGGCCGTTATTTGATAGTATCTGATGTGAGTGTACTGTCGACCTGCAATTCTGGGTGCCTCGGAACACTCCTCCTGACCGGAGAACCATCCATATTGGCTCTAAAACGCCGCTAGTTTTATTTCTCATATCTATTCTATCATTTTATAACAAAAAATTAAAGTATTTTATAATTCTATCCAACTTATTTATTCATAGTGGGAAGTGATGGACTCCCAAGTCGTCGAAGTGTACTTAAGAAAATCGGCTTTGCTGGGACAGTCTCGGTGATTGGGACCGTTCATGTCTGTATGCGGACCCAGCGGACACCACTGAGTCACACCGAACAAGCCGCGCTTGAGCGACTGTACGAAGACGACGAGCCGGTTGTAGACAGCTTTTCACGAGCTGGTGGCCGTCATCCGCCTGCACGTCTGGACGGTCGTCCTCGGAATGTAGATCCGTGTACCGTCTGTCATTGTTGAGAACTATGGTTGCAGATACGATATTTGGTCCAGTTCGGACGTGCTATCTCTCGAAGTTTGCAGGACCCGCCACAATTCTATTGCTTTTATGTGCGTGGGAAAACCTCTGTGCTGGCCGGTCGGTGATTCGTTTCCAGAACGTTCCTGCCGGCGTCCAAATCAGACCCCCACGCCGGGCAACGGTCTTTGGGCCCGTGTGTAACTGATAATCTCGAGTTCTTCGTGGGGCACCTCAGACAGGGGGATCTCGTACGGCATCTCGGTTGCGATTTCTGCTTTCACATCGTCGAGGTGTCGCTCTATCGTGTTCACAAATCGGACGCTGAGCAGGTTTTCGGAACGTTCGTCGTAGCAACCGACACACAGAGTGGTGATCGAAGACCAACGCTCGCAGAGTCCACCGGAACTGTGAAAGCACGACCATCTGCAGCTACTCAGGAAAAAGCCCGCGTCGAACAATGTTGTCGACCAGTAGATATAAAAACCGACGTTCCTCATAGAACGGTTGTCACACCAGCGACTCCGACTGCCGGGCGCAGTGCTGGTCGATCTCAATCTTCGTGGCTGCCTCTGTCTCGAGGTTTAGTGACGCTCCCTGTGTTTTCGATTGTGAGAGTCGTTGTTATCGAGTCACCGACCGAGAGTTCGTATGCACCTGCTTCGACGACCTTCTGTTTTGTTCCGGGCACATCTCCTGGGACGACTTCGATCGCCGCGAGATTCGCCTCGATTTCGACGGTCGTTGATGTGCCAGCGTCGAGAGACACCCGCTTGAACCCTATCAGTCGCCGCTTTGGTTGAAGCACGGAGCCATACGACTGGGTGTTGTACACCTCGACGATGTGGTCTCCCGCCATCTCGCCGGTGTTTGCGACATCGACGCTGACAGTGACCGTCGGCGTGTCCGTGGGATTCAAAACCGACTTCGGCGAGACCGATGCGTTCGAGTACTCGAACGTAGTGTACGACAGCCCGTGGCCGAACTCGTACAGCGGACCTTGATCGTCGAGTGGCGGGTACTGGTTGTAATGATTCGGGACTTTTCCGACACTAGCGGGCCAGTTGAACGCGAGCTTCCCCGATGGGTTGTATTTCCCGAGTAGCGTATCAGTGACGGCACGCCCAGTGTCGCTTCCGGGTTGACCGGCGAACAGCACCGCATCCAGCATGTCGAACGTTTGTGCAGTTCCCTGAGGGCTGCCAGCGAGGATGACACCGACGACCGGGGTGTCCGGTGCTTGCTTGGTGACTGCCTCGACGAGAGACCGCTGTGGCGGGGCGAGTTCGAACGTGTCGCGGTCCCCAAAGCCCTCGTTGTGTGGTCCCTCCCCGAGTACGACGACGACAGCATCAGCACGAGCCGCCTCGCTTTTGACCTTCGACTCTTGTTGGTCTGTAAATCCGAAGTTACCGTTTGGAGAGACGTCGTCGGTGTGTGGCTCGGCGTTTTGAAACGGCGCGGTCACGAAGCTCGTCGGAACGTGCGCAACCGAACCAAACGCCTCGTTCATCGTTTCGAGGATGGTGTTCTGACGCGGGCGCGGACCACCTTCGGTTGGATATCCACCCTGAACGCCCTGCCATCCCAGCGTCCAGCCACCGTGTTGCATCATGAACCGATTGCGCAACCCCGTGTTCGGATTGATTCCTGGTCCCGTCAACAGCACGCGGTTGCTGCCCGACAGCGGGAGCGCATCGTTCTCGTTTTTCAGCAGCACCATCGACTCTTTGGCGAGCTGTTCGGACTGCTCTTTGGCTCCCCCAAGCACGTCCGAGATCCGTGATTCCTCGACAGTTGGTGTCTGGAACAGACCAAGCTCTGCTTTGAGCTCGAGAATCCTCCTGACGGCCTCGTCGATGCGCTCTGTGGAAATTTCACCCTTCTCCACGAGGTCGGCAACAGTCTCGATGAACGTCACTGGCCCGTTCGAGGCGTCGCCGTTCCCGATCATGTACATATCTACCCCGGCGTTGATCCCTTCCTTGATCCCCTGGCGCAAACTGTCGGTGTAGTCGTGATTGACGATCAGTCGGTTGAAATCATTGTAATCCGAGATCACGACCCCTTCAAAGTCGTACTGCTCGCGCAGCACCTCCGTAAGCAACCACGAGGAGACGTGTGCGGGCTTGCCGTTTATCGCACCACTGTTGACCATCACCGTTTTTGGCTCTTCTTCGAGCGCCATTCGATGTGGCGGCAGCAAATTCGTTCGGAGGTCTCGCATCGACGTTTGGGCGTGCCCTCGATCATTGCCGCTTTCGGGGATGGAGTAGCCAGCAAAATGCTTATCCGTCGAACACAACCGGTCGTTGCTCTCGAGTCCGCGGACTCGTGCCCTCGTAATCGCTCCCAACAACATCGGGTCCTCTGTGATGCCCTCGAAAAAGCGCCCCCATCGTGGGTCGCGCTGGAGTTCGTTCGTCGGTGCGAACGTCCAGTGTGCACCCATTGCTGCTGTCGAATCCGCTGTGTGCCGTGCTGCATCTTCGAGCAAGTCGACATCCCGCGTCGAACCCATGTTAATGCGTTGTGGAAACACGGTTGCGTCTGCAAGCAGCCCGTTTCCGTGAACAGCATCCACCCCCCATAGGAACGGGATGGAACTACTCGAGTGGTTGAGATTGTACTCTTGTAGTGCGTTGATTCCCTGAACGACCTCTTTGGCGTCGAAGCTCGGTGGCTTTGACCCGCCCGAGAGGATCGAACCAAGCTCGAGCTTAGAAAAATACTCTCCAAGCGTCTCAACCCCGAACCGTTCCGGAACGCTGGCCTGTGGATCGAATGAACTGATCGCCACTTGGGTCATCTGAGCGGCTTTTTGTCGAACTGTGAGCTCTTCCAACTTCGATTCGATATCAACTCCGTCGTACGCCGTGGCGCCGGAGGAACCGCTTCCCAGTGCAGCGGCAGTCGCCGCCACGCCCGTTGTTTTCATGAATGTCCGTCTGGATACGTTCTGCATCCACGTCTCAATAACGTCCTCTGGATTCCTCACCATCGCATACCAGTCAATACAATATGTATTCATAAGAGTTTCTATTAGATATAAATCTGTGGACGAATAGTGGTATTTTGTATGTTTTTTAGATATATCCTTATACGTATACGAAGACGAGGATGGTTGCTATTCGTGTATGGAGAGAATGATCGACTTCGCTTCGTCGTGTGCTCTCCGAGGCGTCTTCCCGACCCATCAAAGGAAACAACCATTCCACTGCCAACAAACGGTGTGTCTTTGAGCTCGGACTCTGTACTGTGCGATTCGGGCGTCGGCTGCCGAACGGCGGTTACGTTACCCTTCAGTGGCTCGTACTCTCTGTCGGTTGCTCTGATTCGATTTCCAAACGACCGTCTTGACGAGCATCTCGGTGTCGTTCTCGTGAATCCATCAAAAACCGGATCATCGCTAGCTTCGGCTTTAAAGGCGAACGCGTGCAGCTTGAGTGATTGAATCGTACTCTCGTTTCAGGCGATCCGCCGGTAGTTTGCGGTCTATCGCCGTCCGTTTTTTGGGACCGCCAAACAGACTCATCACTGCTACTCAACGGGCGAGCTGTCTGTATCTCTCTCCCGGTGGAGTTGCGGGTCCTTCGTGGAGCGGCGTCTCGGGAACGTTGCAGCATGCGCTCGGAGTCTTCGAAGTCTGGTGCCCCCGGTAGTTTGTCCTGACGTGTTTGGATACGTATGCTTGATAGCGGGCGTGCTGAAATTGGTCGTCGAATGCGTCAGGTCAGTGAGTGCACCGATCGACACGGGTGTATCCTGATCGCACCGTTCCCCGTGATCCACTGGCGAGCAACACCCTGTCTAACACGTGCTTATGTAGTGAACGAACAGCGCAAGCTACTGGCGAACGCTCAGTCCACTTCCCACCCATGAATATGGAAGCGGTCGATGTGCATTGTGAAGGTGTGAAACCATTTCCCGATCAGGTTTTGGTCCGTATAATTAACCGACCGCTCAGTCTTCATCGAGTAATGGCGGTCTGGGTGCCCAATTTAACTGTGTTTCTCTTCAAACAGCGGAATGCAGACCATTGAGTCCGAGAAACGAGCGTGACACGTTTGACACAAGATAAAATTTATCTAATCGGATAAGTGCGCCCCAGCAAGGAGTTCATACTCTTCATACTCTTGTCGTATCTTCGTTCCACTTATTTCCGCTATCTTCTCAGGAACCGAGACAACCGAGTATCCTACCCTACGCCCAATAGCGACCGTATCGATGTCTGGAACGATCATCACTTTGACATTCTGATAACTGCTGTATACGTTTTTAATAAGTTCCTTTCGTTCCTGAGCAGTGAACGGGTTTTTCTCGCTGAGCTCGGTGTCGCGGATAGCAATGACGACCCCCTTTCTGTTGTCGGCAACGGAATCGATGATAGTACGATGACCATCATGGAATGGCTGCCACCGACCGAGGAACACGTGACTCGGTTCGGGTTTACGATTTAACTCCATATTAATTTCTTTGAGATTTTCCTTCTTTGAGTGCGTCGCAGTCTGTACTTCGAGCACATCTTCTTCTTGCTCGGGCACCTCGAAGGGCGCATCAATACCGGTAAAGTTCTTTATCTTTCCTTTCCGAGCTTGTTCATACATGCCTTTCACATCGCGCTCCTCACACACATCAATCGGTGCCTTGACGTGGACGAACGCAACATCGCTGACCTTCTCACGAATCATCTCTCGTTGCGATTCGTATGGTGTAATGAACGAGGCGACGACATCGAACCCTTGTTTGTTCAACACTTCAGCCATCCCAGCAGCACGTCTGAGATTCTCGGTACGGTCCGCTTTTAAGAATCCGAGGTCGGTGTTGAGCGTATCACGGAGAAAATCCCCGTCCAAGTGAATCGTCTTCGGACCAACTAATCCTTCAGCGAGGGTCGTCTTTCCGGAACATGGCAGCCCGAAGAGCCACGTGGTTTCTCCCACCATCAGCTTACCCTCCTTGTGAGCGAGGCGGGTCCATCCGCTCTCGCGCCGATTGCATCGACATTGGTCGTTTCGCTGTCGTACTGTCCAGCAAGTTTTGACTCTGCGTTCGTTGTATCGTTTGGCATGAGAGTTGTCTCATCTGTTATAATTGTGAAATTTATAGCTTGTTTTCCGGCGTCGCACGCTTCTAGAGTCTTGGTGTTCTCGATGTGGGTGTGACGGACCGTCGCACGACCGTCTGGGGTTGTCAGCGTACTCGAAACACACATTCGCACTGTACGCCACGTTCGAGTGCTGCGATTCCCTGAGAACGGTCTTGACGCCATGGTTCTTACGGAGTTCACGATACGCACTACTTTCCTCGTTGAACGCTCGATGTCTGCGGTCGAGACATTGGTATTCGTCAGGAGCAACTCCGAGAGATTCAGAAATCGTACAGAGGGACACAGTTTCGAGCGCTCCATGAGAATTACTAGCTTTAGGAACCTCACGATGGGAGTGTGTTTTATCGCGGTGGACTGTCGCTTCGCTCAGATCCATTCTGACTCCTCCGTGTATCCCAGTTCCGCAACGACTCCGTTATACGTCTCATCGGCTCGTTCAAGTGCACTTCTGATGAGATCCTCTCTGTTTCGCCAGCGAGCAGGTTTCGGTTCCTTCGTCGTCATCACCTTATTGGGATTCTCAACGTTCTCGGAAAGCAGCACTGACTCGCCGAGACCGGCAAACTCGATGATCTCCTCGATCGTAGAGTCGGTCTCGGTGATGACATCCTCAAACCGAATTCTACGGACATCTTCGAACACGTCGCGGTCAGTAAGGATGTGGCGGTGAGCCTGGGTCCACTGTGCCAGACAGATATCAATGAGTTTTCCTTCGTTAAACCAGTTCGGCGGAAGGTCGTAGCTCCACAGTGAGCCATCGTAACCTTCGAGATTGAGGGCCCCCACGTCGTACGTCTGGAATCCTCTGTTTAGACGCCATCCATCATAGAGCCCATTAATCGACGCTGCTGGGTTCCGCGTGAGGTGAACGACTCTGATGTCTGTCTCAGGAAATAGCTGATTGCGGATCCACGAGAGTCGGTATGCGTCAACGCTCGCTTTCAGAACGAGCGTTCGCTCGAAGTCGTCAGCCGTGAGGCTGCGCTTGTGGTCGTGCGAGGAAACGAACGGTCTATCCTCGATTGTTTCGGTTTCGAACGGGCTGTCTGCGTCCCCTCTTGTATACTCATCGTACTGTAACGTCGAGATCCCGAATCCCGTGAGTATCTCGTCGAGTGAAGCACCCTCAAGTAGTTCCTCGTGCACCTGCTCGTACGGAATATCTCGATGTGGGAACTGCAATGGAAGCCGGACAAGCGCGTTGTCCACACGATGCGTTCGGTCACCGGATCGCTCAGTTGCGCCGACATCAGCTAGAATATCTGTTAGAAGCTGTTCCCGGTTGAACGCCTCGAAGTCAGCAGGAACGATATCGGACTCGAACGCTGGGTAACAGATCCCATTCAAGGTGTACCATTGGCCGTGTTCGCCATCGGGACTACACGTTTTTTCATGATGTCGAAGAATATCAAAAAGGAGGCTACTGCCCCCTCTCGGAGCCGATGCGATAAGTAACACGCTATCGAAGTCATCAGCTCGATATTTCGACAGTGTCGATAGTTTGTCATCTGATATAATATTTTCTTTTATGTGTTCGTACTTTCGTCGAGCGGCATTTTGCAGGCCGGTTATCGCGGGTTCGCTGTTCATGTAACCCCCTACCTTGATGTTTATCGAGGGTGAGGAGCATAAGCGCAGGACTTTCTTACGCTGGCCGCTCTAACTACTACCCCCTCACAACGAATAGGTCCGTTACCATCGATGGAAGTGTAATCAAAGATAAATTTCCACGAATAAAAATTGCGTTCCTCGCTGAAAGCGAGACAGCAAGCGCATGCAGGCGAAATGCACTCTTAATCACTTCCCGTTAGTTATATAATGGGAACGCTCGATACAGACGAACTCTGGACGAAAAGCGAACTCGAAGACGCGATCGAGCGTGATGCATTGGCTGACTGGAAGGCACTACGGTATGAGACCTTCCACGACACGATGACCGATGAGAATACTCCCTATCCATGTTATTTCGCAGTCGAAGCTGAACGGAACGGATACTTCCGGTATACTTTTCTCGGCAGCCCAGATGACCCTAATGCCCGCTCACGACTCACGGATGCGCTCGTGGCCTATCTCGGTAATTACAGAACGATTGGCGATATTACTTCACTGGTTATTTTGTTTGAACCACCGGCAAGAGAACAATCTACAGAGACCTACAAGCGCCAGTTTTGGGAGTTGCTTGAAGACCTCTGGAATCGGGATCCTGAGCCGTGGCCTGAGACGGTTCCCACGGATCCCGACCATCCGATGTGGCGCTACTGTTTCGCTGGCGAACCCATGTTCTTGGTTGCTCGTGCGCCCTTCTATGAGGCGCGACACAGCCGATATACACCTCATGGTCTCGAAATCACGATTCAGCCTGCAGGCGTCTTTGAGGGGCTCTCTGGAATGTCCGATAAGGGCCAGCGCGCACGAAGTACTATCCGCGACCGGCTTGCTAACTATGATGAGATTCAAAGACATCCCGATGTGGGTGATTACTCTGACCCGCGACGGCATGAGTGGAAGCAATATCTTCTTCCAGAGACAAACGAAGAAAGCGTTGCTCGCTGTCCACTCCCAGAACGGTCATAGAAAGACTATGGAATGAGATCGATGCTGCACCTTTATTTAACAAGGCAGATTGTACAGTAGAAAACTCGCAGCCATCTTCAGTTATGATGGGTGTGGATCGGTTACTTCGACGCTGTTTCCTCTATTTACCGAAACAGGTTACTGTGATGAAAATAATATATGATATCATGGCGACGAAGCATCAGGAAGTACCCATTTGGGAACAGTACAAATTCATCATCAGTTCGGCTGGCTCTCGGTATGCAACCGTCGCGGCTGGGCTTATCTTAGGGGTGCCAGCCATCGCGTACCTCTCTGGTAGTGTCGCCGCCATGTTCTACGTTCATATCGGACTGGCCGCCTTCTGGTTTGGGATGGATTTTTTCTTCAGGTACGTCCTGGCTCCAGCGGTCGCTGCGTCTGGCCCCGACACGGCGGCAGCACTCATTCCCAACCTCTCGCCGCGGATTATGGTCGTCGGAGAGTCATTAACTGTCGGGACGATTGGGTCGGGACTTGGACTCGCCCATCGATTCGGCTACCTGGTCACCCCACCAGTGTGGGTCTGGGGAGCGCTCGGCATCGCTGCTGTGATGCTCGGTATCGCCTTTGGACCGCTTCATCACTATCAGTTGGAAATGCTCCGTGAGCTAGATTCCTCGGCCCCAAATGGCGAGCGAGTTGAGCGTCTCAATGAGACGGCAATGCGCTGGTTGATGGGGATGACGGGGTTGTTTCTCCTCATTACCCTCATGATGGTTGGATTACGGGGACTGATCTGATACCTAAGGTCGGTTCAGCGATTGGTGTTCCATGACGTCGCTCCGTCTGCGTTCTGTCGAACGATCGGCCAAGTCGGTCGAGTTCATGCGCGATCACCACGTCGTAGTCTTCGATGTGTTCGCGGAGCCGCTGCTACTTTTCCCGGTCGGCCTGCACGGTCTCCCAGAGCTGATCGTGTGCCTCCGGTGCTGGTGCAAGCGTTTGCCGGAAATCCTCAATGGTTTCGGCGTCTGCGATCATCGGCGCGGCGTCAACCGCCCACTTCGGCGTCTGTTTGGGAAGCTCCGGAGGCAACACATTCACATCCTCTGGATCGACCTCGTGCTCCCGACAGTAGTGTTTCATCGCGGCCAGTGAATTCCACCGCCTTATGGCGATTCAACACAGCCCTTTGCTCAGAGTCTGCAGTGTCTGATACCGTCTGGATCTCAGGATGGTAAACGTGCATCGCATAGACAGCGGGTTGGCTGTTCTTATCGAGCCAGAGAGTCGCGTGATCTGAGTGTGGTGGCTCATCCCCTTACTCGACGGTTTCGAGCTCTCGATCAACCCAATAACCGTGACACGAACACTTTTCCTTTCCCGTTGGTCGTTCGTGTCACTAACTTCTGATCGGTTGCTGCTGGCGTCGTGTTATCGATGATGTCTTGTCTATCTTGAGGGTACGTATTATAGTATTTATAACATGATGGTACTACATACGCTGCTCCAGCGATTATACAGCCAACACAAGCAACTTTACCCTTAATTCCTGTTAATTTACTTATTCTACAGACCCATCCGCAAACCCCCGCGCCGCCACCGGTGTTAACAAGACAATTCGTACACGCCCACGCACTACACTGAATAATGATAGATTGAGCCATCTAGTTCAAGCGCTTCGGTCGGCGTCTGATTCTCCAGCGCTTAATGGCTTCGGTGGTGGTTATAGTAGCACGACTTCTGGGGTTTAGCCTGGATTCGAGGCAATTTTCGGCGACGCTCTTCTGTAGGAGATTGTTGATGATGTTTAGCGGGGGCTGTTGAATCGAAGAGGGCAAGGGCACCGCGTGAGCGGTGGCCGACACGAGTGATTCCGCTCGATGTGTTTGGCTCGGAATCGATCGCAGCAGATCTGCTGGAACAGGCCCGCTGGCGTGACGGCGTTGAATGCTCCCGCTGCCGTTCTGACCGGACGGTCAAGAACGGCAGCTATGGGCCGTTTCAACGCTATCTCTGTAAGAATTGTGACCAAACGTTCAATGATAAGACCGGCACGATATTTGCTCACTCGAAGATCGCGCCCCGCAAGTGGTTGTTCTCGATCGAGAGGGACACCATCACCTTCGGTGTGTCTAGCCACCCTGCGTTTCCGCTGTATCAACGTGCGCTAACGTTTATGAACGCGTGATTGGCGAGTGCAAGGAGTGAAGAGACAGAGACTGGAATACTCACCCCGAACTGGCGGGTACAGTATCCTGATTTTAGCTGGATGCAGGCGCTAAGCCCCCGTCCTCAAGGAGCACCGCAGTCCGCGAAGCGGACAAGGAGCGCAGTAGGGCGGGGATACAGCGCCGTCATCATCTGTTCATACACGATACTACTGCTGGCCCACAGGCCCACGCAATCGAAACGCTTTTGTGCATAGAGTATATACTATGCATACGGTGAAACGGACCACAATCACGCTCCGAGAGGACCAACACGAGTGGATACAGGAACACCACCTGACTCTCTCATCGTTCATCCGCGAGCGACTTGACGAGTATATCGAGGAACACGAGTAGCGAATGTACTACGCCTACAAATACCGTCTCAAGCCGTCCGACGCCCACCGCGAGGAGTTGGACCGCCACCGCGATATTTGTCGGCAACTGTACAACCACACGCGCTACCGCCTCAACGAATACCGCGATGAACACGGCGAACTACCGTCCATGACCACCCTACGGTCGGAACTCCCCGACCTCAAGAAGTGGTGGGACGGCCTCTCGGACGTGTACTCGAAAGTTCTCCAAACCGTCGTGGAACGCCTATTCGACAATCTGAGTAGCCTTTCCGCACTCAAAGAAAACGGCTACAGCGTCGGACAACTCAAGTGGAAACCGCCACGCGAGTTTCGCAGTTTCACCTACAGTCAGTCTGGTCACCAGAAGCCGAAGGCTTCTGGTTGGCAGCCAGAAATCTGTGATTTCTGGCGACGGCTTCAAGCTCGACAAGAAGGGCGGTCAGACCGTGCTGTCACTCTCGAAACTCGCGGACATCCCGATTCGGCTCCACCGCGCCATCCCCGACGACGCGAAACTGAAGCAGGTCACGGTCAAGAAGGAACCAACGGGTGAGTGGTTCGCTACTTTTGGCGTGGAGGTTGACCGCGACCTCCCAGAGAAACCCGACGAGTTGACCGAGACGGTTGGCATCGACGTGGGCATCCTGAAGTACGCCCACGATACCGACGGCCACGCAGTCGAGTCTCTCGACCTTTCTGACGAACGAGAGCGATTGGAACGCGAGCAACGCAAGCTCTCACGGAAGCAACACGGGTCGAACAACTACGAGACGCAACGGCGACGAGTCGCAGAGTGTCACGCCGACCTCCGACGGAAGCGCCGCGACTTCTTACACAAGTTGTCGACCTACTACGCCCGAGAGTACGACCTTGTGGCCGTCGAAGACTTGAACGTCTCGGGGATGATGGAGTCACCATCGAACAGCCGCAACACCGCCTCCGCCGCGTGGCGAACGTTCCTCTCGTTGCTCGAATACAAGTGTGAACGAGCAGGAACGCACTTCGTGGCGGTAGCCCCGGCAGGAACGACCAAAGAGTGCGCTGCGTGTGGTGTCTCGACGGATAAGCCGCTATGGGTCCGTGAACATTCCTGTCCGTCGTGCGGGTTCACCGCCGACCGAGACTGGAATGCGGCGTGGAATATTCTTTCTCGCGGTATCAAGCAGTTAGGAGCGGGACGCTCCGAATCAACGTCACCAGAAATCTCAGATTTCTGGTTGGCAAACGAGACGTATCGCGTCTCGTCAACGCCTGTGGAGACTGCGCTCCCTACGGGAACTACTACGGTTCCTGCAAAGCGCGTTCGCCAGAACTTATGGTTCTGGCTGGCTGCCAGACATAGTCTGGCAACGTCGTGGAAGCAGGAAGCCCCACCCGCAAGGAGCGAACGGCGTCAGCCGTGAGCGAGTAGGGTGGGGTAGTTCACGATGTTTGAGATCAATAAGACTTAAAGCAGCGGTCCATCCGACCGCCGGTTTCGGGTCTCGATGACTTGCTGTTTGATATCGTCCGCTGTGAGCTGCTCAGCAGCTGCACAGAGAAATGCCTCGTATAACTCGCGCTTCTGAGGATCCGAATACCCCTCTCGACGCAATTCGATTTCCGCCTCAAAAAGTATCCCCTCATCCCCGTCTATTTTTTCCCACGTTTCAGGAAGACAATAAACAGAATGCTGGGTTTTCTCTTGGTTGGTCGCAAACGCTGGATCCGACCGAGGATCATACGTAGGAGATTGATCTGAGGTTGGTTCATTTGATTCTTCTGAACTATCGTGCAATGTCCCAGCCAGTTCGTCAAGTGCTTCATCACCTGGATCGTCACCGAGATCGTCGAAGGCCATTAGCGCACCACCCCACCTTGCTCAACGATTGCTGCAAGCTCGTCAAAACACCGAAGTTGATCACAGTCAGGGTCGAAATCTCTGAGTGGTTGCTGAGCACGATGTGCCTTGTCAATGGACCCCCGGTGACGGATCCCCGGAAGATTGTCATCGAACGTGCGATTGTCGATATCGTCCCAATCTGCCTGTGTAAGGCGTGCGAAGTTGGGGACAAATCCAGCGAGCTCGTCACGTTTGTTGATCGCTTCAAGGAGGTTTCGATCACGGGTGTCTTGATCCAACCGTTCGCTTAGATCTGTCGGGACGAGGGCGAGCAGATCCAAGTCGAAATATTGGCGTGCTTCCTGAATAAGTCGCTTATTCGTCTGTGTGATACCGGATTCCCAGCCAGATTCAGGCCGGAGAGGGACAATCAAGTTCTGTGTCGCGTACAGAGCGTTATCGTTTAACTTTCCTCTATTAGCTGGCGTGTCGACGACGATATGCTCATAGACATTGTCAAGAAGTGGATTTACGACATTACGATCCAACCGCTGGCTGCTAGCCATAGCGGACTGAAGATCCGTCTCAACTCCCTCCAAATCCTCATGAGAGGGCAGCAGATCAAGCCCTCCTCCGATGCTGACGATTGCCTTCCGTGGATCCCGTCCATCGATCAAGATCTCCTCAACGTGGTTGTCGCCTTCAAACCGACCACGGTATCCTAGATTAAACGTTGCGTGTCCATTGTCGTCAAGATCAACCAGTAACGCGCGACCGTTGCGCTCGGCGAGTTCGCGCGCTAAGTTGATCGAAATCGTGCTCTTACCAAACCCACCTTTCAACACATTTACTGCTACTGCCCGTGGTTCGCTTTCCATGTCTATTCATCTATCTTCCCACATTATAAAACATGAGGACATGACTCAGTGTCTACAATGTGAATAATGTTATAATATTTACTAATGTTAGCAGGTTGGCCACATTTAGTAATGTGAGAATAGACAAAGTAGCACACCATACAGAAACACATGATTACGATAGTTCATGTGGTCAATGTCGTCAATGTGATCACGCTGAATTCATTGACCACATCCACTAATGTGAATCCTCTATGGCTATCGCTTTTGTTGCGTCAGCATACCCAAGCTGATCATCGGGATCATACCGCACCAAGGTGGTCAGAGAGCCAAGTCCGTCGACGAGAGAACATTTACTAATGTTAGCAGGTTGGCCACATTTAGTAATGTGAGAATAGACAAAGTAGCACACTATACAGGAACATATGATTGCGATAGTTCATGTAGTCAATGTCGTCAATGTGATCACGCTGAATTCATTGACCACATCCACTAATGTGAATCCTCTATGGCTATCGCTTTTGTTACGATCTGCACATCCAGGCTGAATCATACCCACCAAGGTGATTAGGGAGTCAAGTCCGTCGACGAGATACGTTGTTGATGAGAAACCATGCTGATGACTCAATTGGATGTCTCGACAGATCCGTTCACTCTACGGGTGTTCGTCCGCTCAAGACATTGGTGGAAACAGTTTCGAGAACTCGCGATTACCTGCCTCGTTCACAACCTCGACTGATCCTCTAACTGGTAGATACAGGTTCCAAATATAATGGCAACGAAGAACTTTTATCGCCACCAATTGACTTCGTCGTATGAATGCTAAGGCCGTCGATTTCGCCTACTATACCGTGAGTGATATCGAGACATCGGTATCGTTCTACCAGGAAACGCTAGGGTTGGAGCTTGAAATCCTCGACGAGGAGTCGGGATGGGCTGAATTTGCGTCCCCTCCGACGACACTTGCACTCGGAGAAGCGAATCCTCATATGCCGATTTCACCGGGGGAGGGTGGTGTCGGCCTTGCCCTTGCCGTGGATGATGTCAAGGCTGCTGTCGATGAACTTCGTGAGGAAGAGGTGACTGTCCTGATGGACACGGTCGATTCAGGCGTCTGCGACATGGCGATGGTCGGCGATCCCGATGGGAACCCGATCATGCTTCACCGGCGTCACGACGGCACCCACGGTCGAAAGAACCCGTTTCCGTAACTGTTCGCTCGTCTGAATTCTGAGGTGGGTTCGCAACCGTGGTCAGCAAACTGCTCTGGTAGTGAGGCCCGGTTGACTGGAAAAGTTGACGTTAGTAATACGCACAACCATCTAACGGCTGTTTCAGTAGAAAAAGCGTCGAAACAATAGGATTTCAGCAGAGCCAAAGAGATTCAAATCGAAATGACTCTGGAAATCGGACTCGTTAGCTGCGTCAAAACCAAACAGGATAGTCCGGCGATCCCCCGTGATCTCTATGCGTCCTCCTCCTACCAGAAAATGCGGTTGTACGCCGAAAAAGAACACGACGAATGGTGGATTCTATCGGCAAAGCATGGTCTTCTCGACCCCAATGGACCACCAATCGACCGTACGATGAGACGGGGGCAAGAGTTACAAAAAAGCGTGACTGGGCAGAGATGGTGTACCAAGAAGAGGTAACCGAAAATGTGGTGTGCTGAACTCACGCTACTCTCTTAAGCACCGTCCGAAAAGCGTGATCGTTCAAACAACAGAAAGAGTCTGATGAGGGTAAATGTATGTCTTGCAAACACTACCGTGAAGAGACGGGAATTATTTTGAGCCGAATTCGTTCGACAGTGGTTCGGCATTTTTCGATATTTCAGTCGATAGCCGCTCATCAATCGCGTCTTTATCGACGCTGGATATATGCCTGCAGACGATGTTTCGAAGCCCAACACGACCGCCCGCCGTTCGTGGATCCGCGCTAGTTTCGTACTGTGCGACCTGTTCTCCATCGTGCATAATGGTATACTTGCATGGCTTTGAATCCCCTGTCGTCATTTCAACGAAAATGGATTCCTCCAACTCGATGATAATCATGGTTACCACCGAACCTCGTCATCGATGGCGATCGGACCAGACTCAACGACAATCGCATCAAGCCCACCACGGTGGACAAGCGCTTTCGAGAGTCCCTCCTCTCCGACGAGCGACTGCATATACCCACACGGTTCACATAGCTGAATTCCCTCACAGATGGCGTCACCGACCGTGAATGTCTGGCCCACGAGGTGATTGAGTGGGACATGTTGTGTCGTCACGTTTCGACGGTGTGCGCCCGTCAAGAGCTCAATTCCGGCATCCTGCTCGACTGCTGCCAGCGCTTCGGCTTCGATGAAGGTGATATCGCTCGCTTCCTGTACCTCTCGGTTCGGATCTTCGTCGAGAAAGTTCCATAAACCATGCCCCTCGAAATACCGGTCGCCACGGAGTCCGCGTTCGGCGACTGCGTCGACGGTTTCTCGTGCTTGCATCGGTTCACCACTATCGGGAGCAATATGGAGCTGTGTAACTCTACCAGTTCCCATGAATTTACTTCGTGAACATAGATATTATACATTTTGAAATGTGAAATAATTCTTCTGTGATTCGCGAAGCCAATTCAAACCACAGGTGGCTCCAGTGAGCAAGGGCTCATCTACCACGATCGTATGCATTGAGGTTCGCGGTCTCATCTATTGTCTCGTGGAGGCGGAGACACACGGATCGTGTAACCATGTGTTCACTGAGGGACCCATGCACAGCACAGGGGGACGATTAAACACCAACAGTATCATTGCTACTCACTCCTACATGATTACCAGCAAATAGGTTATAAACCATGCGACGAAAAAATGGAGACAACACCTTCCGGTGTTCCACTCAGACCACTCCTGGCATGTTGCTGCAGTTGTTCTGGTTACAAGGCGGAATGACACTATTGGTAAGCGAATCTACTGCCGTCTCAACCACACCATTACGGTTCCATCGCTGGTGCAAGAGGTTTATAGAACCGCTCAAAGAGACATATATTTGTCACGGCTGTGTATCGACACCACTTCACTAGCAGTGTGTACGCGATTTCACAGAGCCTCCACAACCGTTTCGGGAAGCTTCGGGGACAGCGTATCGTCCTAAAAGGCAAGCAACGGGCGAAAGATCGTCCGTTGACGAGTCCCCGATCCCTCCCCAATCGAGCACCACGATGATCTCTCGCAATGAGAGGAATTGTTTTGTGTACTGTTGATGAGCGTTTGTCTGGCCGACACCGGATGGAACGACGCAGGAGAGACCAATCTCTGTCTCTAACTGCTGTTGCATATTCTTGACCAGATCTTCAAGTCCACCTAAGCTCAGACTACCCATTCCAGCTGGCTTGACCGGTGCGATGAGGGTTCGAACCGCAAAGACCGAGTTGTAAACAAAGATCGAGGTGTAAAGGATGCCTTCGGCGCGTGCGTTTGGATCGATAATGATAGCGTCGTATTCCTCTTGGAGCGCGTGTTTGTTCCAGAGCAGATCATGGAGTAATTCGAGTCAAGGGTATTCATCCCGACTCATGTTTTTCATCCCTGTCTCATAGGCGATCTTCTGTTCCAGGTTGGAAGTAAAGTTTCCCAACATATAGATACTGGAATAATGTTGACTCCCTCTTCAGATGTTTCGATCAGGTCGTGGAAATCGCCGTCGAGCATGTCCAGAATATGCTTAACGAGGTTGTCGGATTCTGGATCACTTCCTTGTCCCCCGACATCGAATAAGCTAGTTAGGTTGCCCTCCTGAGGATCAAGGTCAATAGCGAGCGTGTCCAGCCCCATCCGTTCCACCTGATTCGGAGTAGACAACAGTTGCTATCATACACTTTCTGTTACTCACTACTGTATCATAAATCTGTCACAGATGTCAATAACATATATCCTGTACAGATATCCTGCATAGATAGCTGCCACAGGTATTTATTACAGATACCTACTACAGATTACTGTTAGAGATATATGGTACGTGTCAGGGAGACTGGGGTCGAAAATCGCCTCTTTGCTGGCACGTCGAGTGTTCGTCCGATCACTCATCGATACAGCGAATCTCTCACTGGCTCTCGTTACTCGTCTTCCTCCTTTTCAGCCGGTATCGCGCGAGTAGTCGATTTCCCACAGCCTTTATTAAATTATGTTTAACAAATCTACATAATATTAAAGAAACTGTAAGTCGTGTAACGAACAGTGGTCGGTGTATACCGATGTCAAGTAACGCGTATCTCACACCTCAGCGGTGACCGTCCGATGTGTCCACAATCCTTTCTTCAGCGTTCGGTATTGGTAGTAACACGCTGCGAAATGACTAGCCTCGTCCCTCGACAATCGGCCCAGTAGGCGAAGGAGCTTGGCTTTGGGATAGTATGACAAACTGTTGCGGTAGGTGCCTTTAGCGAACGGCATCACGTTATCGTCGTCGTTTCTCACTCGGATGTTCTCGAATCCCAAATCGCCAAGATGAGCGACAAAATCATTGATATGTGCTAGATTTGGTACCTTCCAACCGTGAAGCCACTTGTTCATGTGTCTTTGTTCGCGTCCACTCAGGTTTCTCTTCGCCATGAATCCGTCAGCGACGACAAGCCGTCCACCATCAGTCAGCACTCGCTTTGCCTGTTCGAGAAACTCGCGCTTCTCATCGGCGTGACAGACGGCCTGAAGCGCCCAGACAACGTCTATTTCGTTGTTTCTAATCGTGTGCATCTCTGTGAAATCGTCGTATCGGAACTCACACTGCTCAGCCACACCACGTTCACGAGCGAGCTCTCGGGCACGATCAAGCTGGAGATCCGTGATATTGATTCCAATGACGTCGGAGCCACAATGTTTTGCAACCCAGGTTGGCGGTCCACCAACGCCGCATCCAGCGTGTAACACGGTGTCATCCGATCTAATGTCGGCCGCGTCTGCTAGGTGGCGGTTCATATTCTTCACCGCTGTATCGCGGCTCGTGTGTTCGTTGTCGTAGTAGCCTGCGTGGATGGACTGGTGATCGAACTCGTCCATCGTCCAATCGTATATGTATTGGACCTTGGTGTAGTAATCGGAAATACTATTACTTGAGACATCGTATGCCATATTTGTAAATTGTGGGGAGAGGCCATTCTTCTTTATCCCGACATGGTTGGAGGATTTAAAGCTCAGGGAGAAATCGAGGATACTGTGTCGATAGCAGTCGTAAGTGCCACACTTTTAGGTGTTTACAGAACCGCAAGGAGAGAGTTTCGAGTCACTTCGCTACCACCGGTCGTGTGGAGATCGTGTCTTGATCGCTTGTCTTCTGAATAGATCCGTTGAAACGCCATAAACCGCAGTATTGTGGCTTAATGTCCATAATTTCGAAGCATTGGAGCTACTATAATCTATTAAACCTAATAATTTATGTTATCTCATAACTTATTTATAATTGTGACATCAATGAATAGTGCCCTCGAGTTGGACGCCGTGGCACAGTCCCAGCACAACGAACAACTGATCGTCGATTCACAACTTCCGGAGGAGATACAGACGCGACTCGCACGACTCTTCCCCGAGTACCAACCCACGAGCTTTCGAGACTGGATCAACGCGTGGAGTGAACATCTCAATCTCGGAGGAGGATCACTTTCGCCCGATGATTTGCGGGCTACTACCCCCAGTCCCATCGAGTCAGAGATATATGTGACTGCAGCAGATGGATCAGTATTTGGAGAGATCTCGCCCGACTTTCACGGGGTGCTCGTTCCGATCGTTATTTCGATCGTCGCTGGGGACTCAGTAGGGATTGAAGCCGACTGTCCACACAATGGAGACGAAATCGCGCTGGAAACAACATCAGACGGGGTGATATCGACACCATCTGATGTGGTCATCTCCTTCGGTGTCCCATCGGACCTGGCGGACGGTAGCTCGATCGAGGGTTCGGAGTTCCTCTACGACCAACTGTGCTCTTACGCCATCCCGTTCTCCTCGACAGATGCGTATGAGAACTGGGCGGACGAGACGACGACTGCCACAACCGTTGCTCTTTCTCTCGAAGACACATACGATGTGGCTCTCGAAGCGTATCGGGCCGCCGAGCGGCGTGCTCTCAGCTCCTCGGAGTTTCACTGCAACTGCTGTTGATGGGGCTGATTAGTAGCGATATCGCGTAGCCGTCACGCTCTTTTCTGTGTTCGGAAGCTATAGAATCCTAGTCTTTTTCCGAGAGTAGCACCCGTTTTTCCGGTACTGTCGCTGATGGTCGTGTGCTGGATATGGATAATCGTAATCGATGACACGAAGTCGTGTCGTATTATCACACCTTCTCGATCGTCTCCCCAGTTCTCGATCCAGTAACCCATATCCCATCACCTGGATTACCAAATAAACCAATCAACAACAATAGAATTTAATATATTTGGAGAGGATTAATGTATTTAAGAGCCGGATTGACACACGAACACCGGCGTAATAGTTAGATGAATAGTGCATTATGTTTCGGTATGCATCCGAGCATCGGCTACGTGACATCCACCCTATCCTACCGTCCGTCTGATGGTTCGTGGTTGAGGATGAGGATGTTACGCCTGAATTCAGGCAAACCACCACTGATTTGCAGCTCGCTTTCTCCGCGCTTACAGGCTATTCCGCGCCACCACTCAATTGAAACTCGAAGTAGACGCTAACACTGTTCTGAGAGGAACGTATGAGAATAACGAGGAATCGAGGGTTTCATCCGCGTTGTTTACTAGGTGCCCACCGAAGCGCAACTGTCATCTCGTTACTCCGCTCGCAATCCGCCGATCGTCTCTGGTTACATCGCTGTTGATGATTTCTGAGAGGAGGTTTTGTTCGGCCCGGCGAAGATGTTCCCATACAGTCGATTTATCCAGTTCGAGCATCGTTGCTAACTCCTTAATCGAGATCTGTTGGGGCACGTTGTAATGCCCTTGCTCGTATGCCAGTTGGATGACTTCCTTCTGGCGCTGTGTTAGTGCATCGAGACTGCCTTTCATTCCGGTGTATTTCCTGAGTCGAATGATCTGGAATCGAAATCGGCTATTCTCCATCGACTGGCTGATTTCATTGATTGTTTCTTCTGAGGCGACGAGGGTGATACGAACGACATCGCCGGCGAAGCTGATTGACGTTTTACAAAGTGCTTTTTCGAAACAGTCTGTCACAAGCAGACAATTGTCCGGATTGTCCACAATAGCGAGATACTCCCGTACCCCACGTCCCCGAAACAGTTCCTGTACACTCCTAACGCAGTCGGTCGTGGTCAAATCAGTGTCGTCGGTGTGATCTTCAGCTTCCAATACCCACTTCGATCGATCTCCTTGGCACGAACAGAGTCTCGCCCTCTGTATTTTTTTCTGACAGAGGAGGTGGAAAAATCCGCCCCAACATTCGTAAGGCGTTACGGGAGACCATTCAATAACTAGTTCGCGCATTTCATTAATTGTATTATGTTACTGTAGAGAAAAGCTTTTCTATTTTTCATGATTAATATTATAAATACAGTATTCATATAATATAGAGATATTAATATGATATTATCCCATAGCTATAGAGGAGTGATTAGAGATCGAATAGAGACGATCACAGCATGGGAGTCTCAACCGAATAGTATCGTATCGTCGGCGGCGCTATGGCGCTCCGCTGTGGCAACGTTCTTGTCTATAGAGAGAAACACCAATTCACCGAGGAGTCCATGAAGTATCATCACGAACGTCGCGTCTATCGATGCTCGACTTCACTCATGTGACTAAAGACCACCTTGCGTCTATGACGCAAGTCACGAACAAAGACCGGTGGTCGGTCGATCGAAACCCGTCCAGTCGTGATCCGACGATGGGGTTTCTAGCGTACAGTCGTCGACAGACACAGTGAATCTCTGTTCATACCGGGGCAGTACCGTACACTCCGTCCCAGAGTAAGACGGCAGGAGACAAACTCGATGTCTCGATGAATTGTCAATTGATTTCTCACTACTACTAGCCACGGCCTTTCCAGAAAGAATGTCCGTATGAAACCTCCTCACATAGTGGGGATAAGACACACTACAAAATAGCAACATATTGATCATATGAACGACATGGAGACGGATTCAGATCACGATAAGAATGAAGAAACATCGAATATTTCGAATTGGCTTCAGAGTTCGGTGCAGCCCCGCATCGATCGACGCCTCAAAGACAGTTTGGCTGACTCGCCGTTCGAGGAGGAGCTACGGTACCAGATCGAGGCTGGAGGAAAGCGTTTGCGACCAGGGCTTACGTTTTTGATCGGAAAACTCTGCGGTGTATCGCCGGACGAGCTCGTCGACACTGCAGCAGGGATAGAACTGCTTCATACCTTTTCTCTCGTTCACGACGATATAATAGACGACGATGATCTCCGACGTGGCGAGCCATCAGTATGGGCAGTTTACGGACAAGACAGAGCCATCAATCTAGGTGACATGTTGTTTGCTCACTCGGTTGGCCTATTCCCAGGAGAATACAAGGAGATAGCACTAGAAAAAAGCATTCAAATGGCGGAGGGGCAGCAAATGGAACTCGACTTCGAGAAACGGAGAGATATAGATTATAAAGAATATTTGAAGATGGCTCAAAAGAAAACAGGTGCATTGTTAGATCTCTGTATAGAAATTCCACAACAGATGTCCACGGTGAATCTGGAGATACAGAACTATTCACTGCTAGGACTTGCCTTCCAGATACGCGACGACCTATTGGATTTCGAACAGAGTGACGATCGTCGAATCGGCAGTGATGTTCGTGCTGGAAGAAGATCATTACCGATGATCCACGCCGACGATGATCGAATTTACGAAATCCTCGAGAAGCCCCCGATGGATACCACACGGAGTGATATCGAGCGTGTCAAGGAAATCCTTCACGACAAAGAAAGCATGAGCTTTGCACGAAAGCAGATGTCCGAGTTCATAGAGAGATCGGTCGCCTGCGTTGAGCACCTCCCCGATACCCAGGAAAAGAGAATGTTGAGGCAAGGGGTCAGATACTTTGCCACGAGAGATCTGTGAACTACTCCGCTTTACCGTTCGAGACTGCCTGGTCCTCACTTGTTGGGGACGGAGTTTCTACGTCAGGACGTCATTCACAGTGGACACAGCGACCACAAGAGCGAAGATCTTGTGCGGCCCATCAACGCATCGTCTGATGAACGTCACCAGAAGCCGAAGGTTTCTGGTTGGACCACAGGACGGAAGTCTTGTGAACGGTTTCAGACTCCGTAGATGTCGTTCCTTTATAGGGGGTTCGGGTTGCCCCATCCCTTCCGGATGGACTACCATCACAAGCCGTTAGCACCAGTAACAACAGCCGCCACCATATTATTCCGACATATACACCCAATCATGTTTGGAGATAATTTATTTTATGAAAACGTATTCGTGTGAGTATGCCGTGTAGTCATGCCAACAGCGGTAGAGATTCTAAGGAAGACCGATTGAGTCGGAGAGATTTCATGAAAGCTGCTGTAGCGATCGGTGGGACGAACGCACTCATAGCGGTTCGTTCCCGGTCTGAGACCCCGCCGGGCGGGACAGATGATCGCTCGAACTTACCCGACAGACAGTTCGCATGGAACGATTACATCCCAAAAAATAATATCGGGCTAGCGAAAGGTCCGAGTCATCGGCTTCTGTTACACTTGAAGTATCGAAGGGAGGGTGTTCCCAACAGGACCGACCGGGAGACCGTAGAAGACGCCTTGCGGACGCTCGAAAGGGGATTCGAATGGAGCAATGAAGGCCTCTTATTCACGATCGGGTACTCACCGGCGTACTTCGATCGATTCGACACGGATCTTCCCCCAGACACGGGGCTTCGAGATCCGAGTGAAGTCATCGACCAGGTGGATATCGAACGGAGCGGAAACGTTGTCGTCGAGACCGATGATGCCCACATGCATTTAACTAGCGACAATCCATTGGTACTTCTCGAAGCCGAGGCCGCATTGTTCGGTGATGTTTCAGAGATCAATGGAGAGCCAGTCACAGCTGATTTCTCTGAGATCTTTAAAAAGGTGGATCGACGGACTGGATTTACCGGTGCCCCACTGCCCCACGAGAGTTGGAAGGAAGACGTTCCCGGTGATAACCCGGTTACTGAGGAGGCACCAGTTCTATTCGGGTTCAAATCACTGTTCACGGACAGCCAGCCATCCGAGGATCACGTCGCCATCACCTCATCAGACCATCCGTTTTGTGGCGGAACGACCGAGCACGTGTCGATTCTCCGTGACGATGGAGTCAGAAAGTGGTACAGCGAGCACTGTACCGAAGAACGAATCGATCGGATGTTCAGTCCTTCACACAATAGCGACGAGACCGGCCAGCATGGTCGCAAGCTCGGACGTCAGAGTGGAACGAGCGAACAGAGCATGGTAGACATCGCCGAAGAAACAGTCAAGAACGCGCGGGAACACGGCGTCGTGGGCCACGCTCAGAAGCTCGCACGTGCGCGGAATCCGCTTCCTCCGCTCCTCCGACGTGACTTTCCCTCGACCGATAACGGACACCCACACACCCAGTTTATATCTCTTCAGCGCACGATCGACGATTTTATTGATGTTAGAAAGATGATGTCGTTCGTCGATCCAGAGAACGAACGACCAGCTGCCTCAGAGGTTCCGATAGAAAATCATGGCATACAGGGGTTCTTCAAAGTGATTCGTAGGGGTAACTACCTCATTCCACCGCGCCATCTGCGTGCATTCCCATCACCGAATCCGTAGACAGAACAGAAACATCGCCTAAAACGATCCGACAAGATAGCAGAGACGTGAACAAGAACTATTATGCTGTTAAGTATGATGTACCACATGAAATTTGGTGAACAAAAGCCATGGTGAAAAATTCGGAGGAATCATCCACAACAGTGCATTCGAGCTGTGACACTCCCACTTGTTACTGTCCAATTGGAGGGGTAATGGACGTTCTCAACCGCCGATACGCGATGCAGTTGATTTGCGTTATCGGTACCATCGGTCCAGCAAGATACGGTACGATCGAAGACACATTAGACGGTGTGAGCAGTTCGACGCTGTCGGCACGCCTCAATGAGTTTGTCGAGTTGGGCTATCTATTCCGAAAACAGTACGCAGAAGTTCCACCTCGCGTCGAGTACGAACTCACTCCAAAAGGCGAGCAATTGTGCCAACGACTAGAACCTCTTCTTGAATGGGCCAGAGATCAGGAAGACTAACCGTAGCACTCGTTTTGTTCGGCCGAATCACTTCGAAGGTTCGGTCTTGGTCGTATCATCCCGATGCTCCCGAACATGACTGCCGGGCTGCCATGGAATCCGCGTCGATCGGAAGAATCGATCCACAGCCGTGTCGCCACTTAGCTGTGAGTGCGTCACAACTCCGTTCCGACATCGATCTGGAGACTCTTGATTCCGTGTAGAGTGGGGTGAACGATCGGCTCACACTTTCTTGTAGTAATCTCTATCTCATACACCCGTTCGAAGAACTTCGAGAGAGCAACGTCTGCTTCGAGCCGGGCGAGTGGTGCGCCCAGACAGTAATGAGCCCCTGCTCCGAAGGCGATGTGTCTGTTTGGAGTGCGAGTGGGAACGAATTCCGCCGGTGTTTCGAACTCCTGTTCGTCTCGGTTGGCCGACCCGATCCAAGCGACAACCCGTTCTCCTTTGGGTATCTGTGTGTCACCTACTTCCACTTCGGTTCGAGTTATGCGCGGCATGGTGTGTAGCGGTGAACGGTATCGAAGCACCTCATCGACCGCCGAGTCGAGAGAAATCGAACCGTCTCGAATTTCGGGGACGATGTTGTGTTTGGCGAACATCCAGATTGCGCTGGTTAGGAGAGACACCGACGTGATGTGACCCGCCCCGAGAAGAAGATTACAGGTGTCGAACACTTCTTTCTCTGTGAGCCGAGAACCATCCTCGCCATATCGAACGAGTTCCGAGATCAAACCATCCCCTGGATTTCGTTTTCGCTCATCGATGATTTCCTCGAAATACTTGTGGATCTTGTTAACTGGATTCGTTCGTTCCCGACGTGGATCTTCTCCACGGGTTTTCTGTGGTGGGAGCATGCCTCTCGACCACTGTATGAACTGGTCTCGGTCGTTCGTCGGAAGCCCCAACAGTTCCGCAATGACACCGATGGTGATTGGGAAGGCGACCTCAGAGACGATCTCTATCTCGGACCCATCGGCAAGCGCTTTGTCGAGCGTTTCGTCGACGAGGCGTTCTAGCTCGGGTCGGTAGTTTCGGAGCGAGCCTGCCGTAAAGTGTTCGTCGACTGGGCCTCGCAACCGACCGTGTTCGGGGGGATCGACCCGGATCATTGTATCCTTTCTCTCACCCGGGCTCGTTCCTCTTGTACTGCCGTCCGTAGACGACAATCGTGAAGAAAACTGTTCGTGGTTGCACAGCACTGTATCGATATCGTTGTACCGGAAGATGTCCCAACAATCTCGTTTCTCATCGTACCGTACTGGTGCAGTTTCTCGCATCGTTTCGTACCACGGAAACGGATCGAGTTGACGCTCTGTAAGCGCGAGTTCCGTCGGTATCTGACCGAGTTGGGTAGGGGGGCCGTTGCTAGTCACATCTAGTTATTTCTTTGTGTATGTGGTAATTTGTTACACCATGTATATTTGGTAGATATATAAGAACTACAGCGGAAACATGTTGAACAGCACTCCACCGCTGATACCGATCACGACAACTGTCGTCATGTACACCACCAAGAGCTGACGTTCGAATAACTTATTCAACATGATAAGTTCCGGTAAGCTTATCGCGACGACACCGACAAGAAGCGCCAGCACGGTGCCGAGTGGAATTCCTTTATCGACGAGCGACGCCGCGATCGGAAGCATTGCTGTCACGTCGAGATACAACGGAACACCCGCTAGGACAGCTAGCGGAACCGCAAGCGGATTTTGTGGGCCGAGAATAGCTAGTAGCCACTCGATAGGAACGAGGCCATGGATGATAGCAGCAACGGCAAGACCAAACAGCGCGTACGGTAGCATCTCCTTGAAGAACTCCCACGCCTGAGACGCAGCTCGTTTGAAATGAACCGAATGAGTCACTGACACTTTCTGGTTCAGTGTCCCCCCATCGCTCATCATCGGCTGTTCATTACTCACCGACCTCAACAACTCGGTGTCTTTGATGTGGTCCTCAAGATTCAGCCGACCGAGTATGATCCCACCACAGACGGCAGCAGCAAACATCGCTCCAACATACAGGAGCATTATCTCGAGCCCAAACAGTCCAATGAGCAGTGTGATGGCGATCTCGTTGATGAGGGGCGAGGCGATGAGAAACGAAAAGACGATACCGAGTGGGGCACCGGACTGGAGCAGTCCAGCAGCGACAGGGAGACTTGAACACGAACAGAAGGGAGTTACGGACCCGAGGAAAGCTGCAGCGACATTCCCGGTCCCCTCGTCTCGACCCCGCAAGACGGCTTCGAGCCGGTCGGGAGCAGCGTACTCTTGCAGTATCCCCACGAGAAACGATGCCAAAATGAACAAAGGAAGGATAACAAGCAAGAGATGGAGGAAATACGTTCCCGAGTCGAGGAGCGACGCTTCGATGCCCGGTGGTATCATTCGTCGTCCCTCATCGCCTCGGCCAGGTTGAGCAGTTCGAACGCAGCCGTGTCTGCTGTCCGGTATAGCCGCCACGTGCCCTGTTTCCGAGATTTGACCAATCCTGCGTCTTTCAACTTCCGGAGATGGGTTGCGACAGTCGACTGTGGGGCCTCAAGTGCCGCCTGAAGTTCACAGACACACCGCTCACCCTCGCGCAGTATTTCGAGGATTCGAATCCGGTCCTCGTTGGCGAGTGCTTTGAATATCTCCTGTTTCTGTTCGGTGTCCTCGTTGCTCGGTACGAGGCTCTGGAGTGTCTCGATCCGTTCGGTCGGCTCGTCGACGAGCTTGTTGAGGCCATAACACGTGGGCTCGGACGGAGTGTCGGTGTTCATCATGATTATTGTATTGTGATATTTCGATATTACGTGTGTGACGTATTGGCCGACGTCTCCGTGGTGCGCTCCCCCAGTGCCACAGCGAGAGAATGGAGATCTGTGATTGCCTCATTTTCGAGATCAGCGTCGATCGTGGCGACCAACTCTTCGAACGGTAGCTCACCTTTGTAATAGCTGATGAGGTCGTCTTCGGTGAGCTTACTGTTTTCGATCACGGCCAGAGCCTCGGGCGGCGCTTCACTGCCACAATCACAGCCACCTTCTTCGTCAGCGGTGTAACGGTCTTCGAGACGATTCCACAGTCGGTTGGCTACATCTTGGAACATACTATATCGTGATATCCCGAAATATATAAGTGTTAGGTATTTAAATATTCGTGCAAAGCGACGGAGTACTAGAGACGAGAAATCGAGGTTCACAAAACCTGTTCACAGTAGCCGACCACTACACCCAGCCAGCAAGAAACGTATTTGCCGCGAGTGAGATGTTAATTACTGTCGCACAACGGCTGATATCGAAGGACGATGAAACGAAATCCGATTGTCTTTGTTCACCCATTTCACAGGCTCGAATATATATTCGGGTAAAATTAACAGCGAAAAATAATAGCACCACAGTCAAGAGGATATAATTGATAATCAGGGAAACGGCGGCTGCCACGGCTAGAAGTCCCAACGAAACGAGAAGCGAGTTGGCGACACCTAACCTCTGAGTGAACGTACTTATTCCGGACTTTCTGTCGTAGTACGTATCACCTATCTGGTACATTATGTGATAAGAGTACGAATACAGAAACACGACACCGAGCAGGACGATCGAAACCGTTGTCAGTTTCTGAGAGAGGAGAACGATTCCCGGCAGTAGGATGCAGAGCACGTCAACAGCCGAAGTAACGAGATGATTGATTGCTCCCTGTTCTTTAAATCGTGGTGGATAAGAGTAGGTATAGCCGAAGAAGCTAGAGATCGCTCCAATGGTTACGTAAAGAGGGTCTCCTGTAAGATACGACAAGTAGCCCCACAACCACAGACCGAGAAGAAGTTCTACGATCATCAATGTGCGAGCATTCTTTTTTCCGATCGTATCGACCGAATCGGGGACGTATGACTTCTCGGGATTCATCCGATCGATCGGATAATCGTGGATAGCGTCCGCGATTGAAGCGTGTGCTTTCATGAATATTACTGCGAAGAAGAAGATGGCTATCTCCAGCGCGCGACCCATTACTGCCGGACGGTGTGAGATCCCGATGATGATTAGTAAATATCCGACGTTATAAGCCAACAGCGATGGAAATCGGTTGATAATCCAAAAAGCTTCGGCTAAATCCGCGATTCTCCCCGTGTTCATTTGCCTATGAAGAGGGACAGATGGTGTTCGCCCAGTTTCCCCACGCTTCTCGCAAGCTGGTGTTCATTTGAACTCATTGCCACACTTTTACAACCAACTGGATAGAAAATTATTGCCAATATGTAGGGGTAAGTTAAATGCACAGAGCTTCACCGACTGCTCTCGTGCTGTCTAGCATCACAGCGTCGATCCGACGCCAGTGACCTTTGATCTGTACTGTTCCCAATAAGAACCGAATATGCATTGGCAAATTCATAAAATAAAGGTATCCAATATATATGGATAAACACCTATACTAATACGGTTGGAGATGTCACCATGGGAAATGAAAATAAGATCAATCCCGTATCCCGAGTAATTCGGGCTGTGAGTGGGTTTGGAAACACGACCACGAAACGGACCCTGATGATGGCTATTACAGCAGCTGCAGCCAATTTTGTAGTCGGATTGGCGTCGTGTGCTGGTTATCTGTTCGTCAATCAGCTACCATTTGGTCTAACGCCGGGCTGTCCCATTTATTTGGGCTATACAGCCATCGGTGTCGGTGTTTTGGGTGCCATCACATCGAACGTGTACCACTCCATCCCCGGTGCAACTGCGTCCCGTAAGGTGCTAGCGTTGGTGTTGCTCTCGTTACCAATCTACATCTCGGGAACGTTTTTGCCGATCGTTCGTCCGATCACTGAACCCGCTGGAATCGGCGTTAATATGCTATACTACCTCCTCTCGGGAGTGGTTGTGATGGGGGTTGTAGTCTACATGTACCAGACACACGAGTAATCGCTCGAAGCTTCAACAGCACATTTAGATCCACAAGTCCATGAAAGGTAACTCTGATCCGAACGACAGCACAATCGGTCCGCTCACACGGTCTCAAGAGCTCCTAGGCCGTGCAAACAAGCTGATTCCGGGGGCTAGCCAATCACATAATACGAGTCCAACGAGCTGGATACGGGGAGCCGCCCCGACGCACATAGCGCGTGGGAAGGGAAGTCATGTCTGGGATGTTGACGGTAACGAGTATATCGATCACATAAGCTCGGGTGGGGCAATCGTCCTCGGCCACGATGAGCCCGTTGTGAGTGAAGCCGTCACTGACCAAGTCTCAGACGGTACATTGTTCTCCCTGCCCCACCCCCTGCAGATCGAACTCGCTCAACAGTTCGTCGACATCATACCGTGTGCAGAAGCGGTTCGATTCGGGAAGAACGGTAACGACGTGACGACGCTTGCTGCGAAACTCGCTCGCTCGTACACCGACAGGAACGTCATTGCGACACAGGGATATCACGGGTGGCCGGATATCTGGACGAGCGCTTCGCCGCAGTTGAGTAGCGGAGTTCCGTACGCCGTCGGTGACTTTACTGTTCCATTCGAATACAACAACATCGAAAACCTCGAACGTATATTCAGAGCACATCCGGAGAACGTTGCGGCAGTAGTCATGTCACCAGTTAGTCTTTCTCCCCCAGCCCCACCGGAAAACGATTTCCTTGAGCGTGTTCGTGAATTGACGAGAGAACAGGATGCACTCCTCATCTTCGATGAGATCATAACCGGCTTCCGCTACAGCATCGGGGGAGCACAGGAACACTTCGGCGTGACACCGGATCTGGCGTGCTTCGCCAAGGCGATGGGTAATGGGTACCCGATTTCAGCCATCGCCGGTCGCCGTGATGTCATGGACGTTCTCGAGAACGACGATTTCTTTTTCACACTTACGTATGCGAATGAAGCTGTCTCATTAGCCGCTGCAAACGCCTGTCTCTCGTTACTCCGGAGAGAGCCAGTGATCGAACACGTCTATCGCCAAGGGAAGACGCTCCAGGATGGATACAACGAACTCGCGGCCGAGCACAGTGTTGCAGACTACACCCGTTGCCACGGGTATCCAGCCTGCTCACAGGTGTACTTCCGAAACGCCAACGGCAAGTCCGACCTTCTGTTGAAGACTCTCTTCGTTCAGGAGTGTCTCAAGCGTGGGATCTTGTTCTTTGGAGCCTTCTTCCCGAACTACAGCCACAGACACGGGGATATCCAACGAACACTTGGCGTGTTCGACAATGCGATGGCAGAGTTAGCGACTGCTATCGAAACCGGAGACATCGAGAGCCGACTCGAAGGCGATCCGCTCGGAATGACTGTCCGGGAGCAAATCGAGGAGGGGTGACACACAGACGATTCACTTCTTGGCGATCGTCCAGATACGCTTTGAACTTTCGGTGGCAGACGTTTTCGTCCGTATATCTTCCCACGCTGTTACTGAATCGAATCCGGCTTGCTTCAAGCTGCTTCTGACCTCCTCGATTCTATACCCACGGTTCTTGTGTGTTTCGTCGATGCGCTCCCAAACATCACCATCGGCAATGAAGCCCGTGATTTCGACTGACAACAGATCTTCTGTCGTGTCGTACGTGATATCATGATGCACCTCGAAAAGATCGTCCGTATCGTGAGGAACGAGTGCTGGAGAGGTGGCGAACTCTCTCAGCCGCTTCCTATTCACGAAATCAAACACGAAAATACCCTCCGGTCGCAGCGATCGGTAAACAGTCTCGAAGGCCGTACGGAGATCTTTCAGTTTACAAAGGTAGTTCACACTATTGTACCAGCACGTGATAATGTCGAATTCCTTCGAAAATGGGAGTTCCCTCATGTCATACTGGTACAACGTACTGTCGACGGCTTCCTTCGTGAACCGCTCTTCAGCCAAACGCAACATTTCGCTCGACTTGTCAACCCCGGTTACGGTGTAGCCCTGCTTCGCAGCGAATGCCACGAACTCACCGTCGCCACAAGCGATGTCGAGAAGATCATCGCCAGTAAATTCGAACCGATCGTTGATCGTCCGGAAATTCCTCTTCACGACGCGACCGAAATCGCTCTGCTGTTTGTCGTACAACTGAGCAATCTCCTCCCATTCGTTGAATGATTTCTCACTCATCTCAATTAATACGTTATTTTATTAGAATTAAAAATAAATAAATCTTGCTATAATAGTAAATGTATCTGATAATCACAGAAAGATCGATGTTTTAATTGTACCAAGCATATTGGTGACAATCCTTTCCGTCGCATAGTGATAACCTCTGGTGATATGTCTGTGCAAACTGACCCGGATACTGCTATCTCAGTAACGGGCTTTGGCATAGTCAGCAACGAGGGACCGATCGAGCAGTATAGAGAGATAACACGATCGACGTACACTGGATATCGATGAGCTCAACTAGTCCACAGGAGTACGAAGAGTTTCCCGACGCACTTCAAACCCGCAAAGCCAGACTCGAACCGTTCGACTGGTACCACGAGATGCGAGAAAAAAGGCCCGTCCGATACGATCCCAAACGGGAGGTGTGGGATGTGTTCCGATACACCGATATCAAAACACTACTCACGGATGACGAAACGTTCTCGATAGATCCACGGAACGTTGCCGACTACGATTCCGACGAAGACGAGGGGCTTGAAACCACCACGATGATCGGGACAGACCCTCCACGCCACGATGAACTTCGAGGGATCGTCAGTGACGCGTTTCAAAAACGGAATCTGAATGGCCTCAAATCTGGTATAAAGAAAGCAACATCAAATATTCTCGAAGAAATACTTCACGATGATTCGGGCGTGATCGATATCGCAAACGAACTAGCACAGCCACTCGTCATCAGCACTATCGCCGAGCTGTTGGGTGTACCCGCTGATGACCGCGAGCGTTTCGAGCTGTGGTCGAGGAGCCTTGTGACTACCGAGGAGACAAATGGTGGCACGGGGGAAGTCATCAGACGAAAAAGAAGGGCTCAACGGGAGATACAGAAGTATCTGAGCACAATACTCGACGAGCGACAGAAGAATCCCCAGAATGATCTCCTATCGAGAATCGCAACAGCAGAAGCCGACGATCAGGTACGGTTCTCTCATCAAGAAGCACTCGGTATGTGTTTCCTATTATTTCACGCCAGCAGCAACACGACGAGGAACCTCCTCACTAACTTCGTGTGGTGTTTCGCTACTAGGGGTCTTTGGTCCGAGTTGAAACACAGCGATCGACTCCGACAAACCGCCATCGAGGAGGCACTGAGATATCGCTCTCCTGTTCAGGCGACGACTCGCGTGGCAACGACTGAGGTGACGATACAAGGAGAGACGATCGGGGCCGGCGACCGGCTCATGGTATGGCTCGGGTCGGCAAATAGAGACGAGCGCCAATTCGATGCCCCAGAAACATTCATTCCAGACCGATCGCCGAACCATCACATGGGCTTCGGTCACGGCTCTCACTACTGCCTCGGCGGATCGCTGGCTCGTCTCGAAGCGGACATCGTTCTCTCCGAACTGCTCGACACATTCGAAACCATCGAACTCGGTGACGCCACGCTCCGTCCAACCCAAAGCCTGTGTAGTTACGGCGTTGAGTCGCTCCCCGTTCACTTCGAGCCAATCACGCAGTGCGGTCCCAACCAGTGACCCCTCCAGTATGCACTGCCGATGGCTTCGTTCGCTCGGAGTTACTTCTACACGTCGTACTTGACAGTATACTTACTTCGAAAAGAAAGGTGATAGCTGTATGTCAGACCGAGCATGCGATTGTTGTGAATCAGCATCCGAACAGGCGAATAAACGAACGGACTCCCACGACCGGTGGCTCAGTGAGCGGCCAGTCACAAACGCACGTCTCCCCCCAGACATGGCGAGGAGAATGAAACAGCTCCTCGACGCCGAGTCACTCGAAACGCTCGGGGACTTCGTTAGGAAACTCCGTGATGCAGCGAGCGGCACGATCACCATCGACGACCTCTGCCACGCCTCGACGGAAACACCACACAGAGCGACAGTGGGTAGTGAGACGTACCATTTCCTGTGCTTTTACGACGGGGTCGCACTCACATATCTCGTCGATAAGCCAGTGACGATTCAGACAGAGAGCCCCGCTGGCAAGCGAATAGAGATGCGAGCAACACCTGATGGGAGCATAGAGATTACACCGGCGGATGCGGTCATGTCCTTTGGTGTAGCCGCTGACGTCGAAATTCCCGGTCCTGCCGGACCCATCGAAGAAGTGGTGTACAAAGCCGTCTGTCCGTACGTAAAGGCGTTCCCCTCGCGTGAGACGTACGAGAGCTGGGCCGCAGGCGTCGGTGCTGCTACGGTCGGAATGGTCCTTCCAGACGGCGTACCGATCGCCGCTGCCCTCGTTGACTGACCTCTTGCCGTCGAACGTACCGACACTGAGAAACCCTGACTGCTGGGAAGAGCATCGGTTTGAGACCGCTCGAGGCACGAAAATCGAGGGATCCATAGAGTGTCTTTTCCGTGGAATGAGATAGTGTCTACGGCTCCTCCGCTTCCAGTCGCTCGACTAAACCGTCGCGAAACATCTGCCGTGTTCCATCGGGACCGGAGATAGTCAGAACTGTCGTCTCATACGGCGGCGATACCGTGATCCCGTACTCTGCGAACGCACAGCATTTCAATTCGGATGATATGAACCGAGCGACAGCCACGAGCGACTTATCAGTCCCTTCGAACCGGATCTTCAATCCGTCTTCAGATTCCTCGAATCCGACGTAGGTGGTGGTGAGACGCGAGCGGATGTCCTCATTCCGGTTTCGTTCCTGTTCTTCGGTCAACGTACACACAACGTCTCTCGACGAGTCGTTCTGGTTCATAGCCACCGTTGCTTTGGATACGGAAATATTTATACTGTTAAGTCCGAAGTGTTGGAGGAAGTGGAGGATTGGAAGCTATGACAGAGAGACCAGACGTATCAGCTGATTCCCTAAATTCGCAGAACGCCGAGATTGCCTGCTACTGTCCGTTAGGTGGAGTGATGGATCCACTCAGTCGCCGGTACGCGATGCAGGTGATCTGCGTCACTGGAGCGCTCGGCCCAGCGAGATATGGCGAGATCGAGGAGACGTTCGGTGGGGTGAGCAGTTCGACGCTGTCGACACGCCTCGATGAGCTTGTCGAGGCGGGGTATCTCTCCCGAGAGCAGTACGCAGAGATTCCACCCCGCGTCGAGTACGATCTGACCGAGAAAGGTGATGAACTCCGCGAGAAGCTCGATCCACTCCTCGAATGGGCAGAAAAACAAGAGACCCTTTCATAGCTCCACAATCAGTACCACTGGAGACGAAAAGCAGAGATCTTCGCTCGAAACAGCGACGTATGCAGGATGGACCGAATTTCGTCCGTTCCGAACGATCACGTCCACTGTGTGAGTCGTGAGAGGAACAGCCATGGGAACTCAGTCATCTCCTGTATTGGAGAGCCGCTCGATCTCTCTGTCTGGACGGTTGCCGACGAAGCAGATCACACGTACACGTTCCCGAGGGGGACGTCGCTCGCAGCGGGGGCGACCGTCACGCTTCACACTGGTAGTTGGACTGATACCGAGACTGACCATTACTGGGGGTCCTCGAGTGCGTCAATCAGTTCTCTGAACTGCTCATTCGTGTCGAAGCCGAACCGCGTACCAGGATACGCCTACTCCGACAGCTGGAGATACATCGCGGGTCTCCCCGGCAACGACGAGCGCCAGCTTCAGCGGGTCTTCACGGCTCTCGTGGTCTTCATGCACGTGGAGCCACTCCCGAAACGCCTGTCTTTGAGTCGGCGTGAGGGCGTCGTCATTGCGGACAGACGAAGGGAGAATCATTATCACATCCTTCGCGCTCCATCATATTGAAAATATGGCTGGTGAACGCGTCAATCACAGTTCTCAGCGCTTACTAGGAGTGTCCTTGTTGTCTATTCTCATGGTGAGACGGAATAGTTTCTCGCCAGACTGGCGTAAATGAGAGTGACTTTGAGACAATGGCGGGAATGGTACAAAGTGGGACGAATAAGCGAAACAACTGCCCCCCTATTGTCAGGTTTCGACAGCCGATCAGGATCTCTCTCGCCAGCGCCGGCTCACTAGCGAGTACGCAATCGATCGGCTCGACGTGGAGCTTGTGATTCTGCAAACGTGTATTTCGAGATATGCGTTTCCACTTTCTTCCCCATAATGAAATCGAACGGAATACTGTTCAGCAAGCCAATCATCCCGAACCTCTCACGATCAGTGCACGCACGCTTGTATACCGAGTGAAGCGGAAACTCAGAGAGTTCTTCTTCAGACGGATCAATCTTGAACGGGAGAATCGTCTGAAAAGCATCTGAAGATCGATATCATTGCATTTATTGGATATCTTTTTGACTATCTACGTATGTCATCAATCCGCCGTCCCCTCCAGATCCTCCGCACTGAGGGAGCACGCAGTTTGGGAGCAAGGGATGGCGATTTCTTTCGAACCGGTTGTCCGACGCATACTGGGTTGCCCGCCGGTCACGATCGGCCTCCGTCGCCGGCGTCGATGCCACGTTTCCGACTCGCACTGTCAAGGAGGCGAAGACCGTTCGCCGACTGCTCCGGCTTGAGTCGACAATGCTTACGGATTTCCTCTGCGAGCTCAAGCCCGATGACGTGTTCTGGGATGTCGGCGCACACGTCGGAATCTACAGCTGTTTCGCCGCCAACGTCCTGTCCGAGAACCAAATTGCGGCCTTCGAGCCGCTGCCAGAAACTCTCGAACAGCTCCGAACCAACCTCGCGTACAACGACACCCCCTCGTTCGCACTGGACTGTGCGCTGTCCAACGAATCCGGCACTGCGAAGTTCGACAGCCCGTCGTACTCCCGAACCGGTTGGGATGGAATCGGGTCGCTCGCACCCGATCCCGGCGAGAATGCGATCACCGTACCGACTCGGACCGGGGACGAACTGATCGCGAACGGCGACGTCCCACCACCGACGGTCGTTAAGATCGATGTCGAAGGGGCCGAACTCCCCGTCATCGAGGGGATGGAAGCGGCGCTCTCACACGACCGCTGTCGGCTCATCTACTGCGAGGTCCATCGCTCGAGCGAGCATCGTCGCTCCGTCGAGGATTACGGCGGCACACCGACCGACATCGAAGACGCCCTGGAGCGACTCGGAGCTGACCCCCAACGACTGGTCGATCGCGACAAGGAGTTCCTCGTCAAGGCACAGAAACGGCTTCGACCCCACAAGGGTCCGTCTGTAACACTTCCGAAAGCGGCGATCCAGCGCCATTACCTGTGCTTCGACCCCACAAGGGTCCGTCTGTAACGCCGTCTCGTCACGCAACTCACGAGTCTTGAGTACACGCTTCGACCCCACAAGGGTCCGTCTGTAACAATGCCTGATTTTGGGGGATGAGCCCCTATGCAGCAGGATGACGAACGGCTGTTTCCGTCGACCCGCAATTCTGGGTTCCCCCCGGGGGTCGATGGAACGGAATGAATATGAGTGGCTGTTTCCAGTCTCGGGCGACAAAACGTCAGTGCAGCATACACCACGTCAGTGACGTGCCCTCTGGGCTCTGTCCGAGCGGACAGATAGCTGGTGTAGGGTGGTCGGTCTTCGGCTTTACAGCGGTGGGCAATGTCCCTGCCCACGTGCAACTTATCGGGCGTTCGTCCGCGCGCACGAACTACTCATCCCTAGCCAGTTGGTCTGGGTTGGCATTTCGGATCCTAGCCCTCGACCGGCGCGGATTGGATACCTTGGCCGATACGACGGCGTTCGGATACGACCCCACGCCGGATAGCATCAATCCGGCGCGCGAGGCGAAGCAGCCCCGTTTCCCCACCGGCACAGTGACCCGTGGGGACTCTACAAGCTAGTAGCGCCCGCACTCCGAAAACAGTGTTGAAAGCCGCCGCGTGGCAATGTTGATCGCCGCGTTGCTGTCGGCATCGACCGGCCCATACCCACAGTCGTCACAGCGAAACTGCGCGCGTGTAATGCGTCCATCGTCGTCGGCCTCGCTCGTCCGGCGGCCACACGCCGAGCAGTCCTGACTGGTATGTTGGGTCTGGCTCTTCCCGAGCGTGACTGTCGGAATCCCCCGTTGGTGGGCTTTGTAGGTGATCACCTGCTTGAACCGGAAATACGCCCACAGATGCGACCACCCAAGCCCTTTGATCCCTTTGAGGGTCTCGAAGACGATCCCACAGGGGGCGTACGCATCGGCTAGCGCGACGATCTCGTTGGCGTACTCGTGTTCGAGCTGTTTGCTGTGTTCGGCGAGTTGCTGGCCGAGTTTCTCGCTGGCCACCTCGTACCCGTATTCCTCCTGAAGATACGACAGGCGCTGTTGCTGTGTCCGGCGGGTGTCCATGAGCTCGCTGCCCGGCCCATGAGCAACCTCCAGCACATCAACCCCGTTTCCTTTCGGTGAATCGGGAGCGCGCTCGACGACCGCGGCCGTGTACAACGCGACCGTCCCGAGATCGATCCCGACCCAGCGCTCAAGCTCTCGATGATCGTATTTGGGCTGGTTGTACCACACCGTCAGGTGGAGAAACCACTCCCCATCTCGATGGTGGACCTCCGAGCGCCCGGTATTGACCACACCTTCGGCCACAGCGTCGAGCACTTTCTGTTGGTAGTCGCCCCCACCACAGACGAGCTGAAATTCCTCGTCCCGCCCTGGGTCGGGGGGCTGATGCTGCACGCCGCCCACCGCGATCGTGACGCCAGCGGCGTCGTCCCACACCTCGATGTAATCGCCACGGATGCACAGATAGTTTCCCGACCCGAACTGCGGCAAGGCCGAGGTGTCGGCCGACCGGTCGTTGGCTGCCCACGCCCCGAACGCCTCGCCCACTTTATTCACGTTGGCTTGCTTGTTCCCGGCCTTGAGGTTGTTCCGTTTCCAGTAGGGGTGAGTTTTGATGAGACTGTTGACGTCGGAGTTGCCACCCCATTGGGCCGGTTCATACGACCAGAGCAAGTTCGCCGCGAGCCGGCGGATCGTTTGGGCTTCGCTGATGTAATTGTCGAGATGTGAAGCGGTCCGTGTGCCCACGCTGAGCGGGAGGATGTACGTCAATCGTTCTTTGAGTGAGTCGGTCTCCCAGGTGTGATGGAATTGCCGTGGCCCTGCGTTGGTCGGGGCCTCATCGAGTAACTCGACCTGCGGGTTCCACACCCCCTCTGCCTCGACGAACTCATCGAGAAGGCTTTGATAGCCATCTTCGAACACGGCTGACAGCGTGGCATCTGGGGGGTCCTGAGGCATGCGTACTCGTATGAGGGACTGGTCGTGCTTGCTGATAGTTTATTCCATTCTCCAAGCATATGTGGGAGGCTTCTCGTTGAAGCGGGGATGATCATGGGGGAGGGCAGCTGGGAGACGTTGTTGGAGCACTATCTCGGTGCCTACAGCGCCCTATCTCGAACAAGTCGATTGGATCTGACTGTCTAGACCAATATTTTTATTTCTTATTGTTGTTTTATGAAATTGGGTATGGGATACGATAGCGACGATACGATTCGAGTGCAATGCAATAGCTGCGGGTTCTGGAACGATTTCTCGCCATCGACAAACGGTGGACGCTGTCAACACTGCGGTGAACATGTTGACAGCTAGCCTCGCGCGATCATCCTGAAATCAGTGAGTTCGCCGGGGAATGCGTCTCTGTCGCCAGAATAGACAGCTACTGCCAGCTGATAATACTCCTCGGCCAGCTGATCAAGCGTTGGGATCTCCCAGTGCTCGGCCAGCTCAGCAAAGCGGTCGCGCATCGTTTTCCCGTTCTCGATGGCCCGCTCGTAGCCCGCGATGGAATCGTCGTGGCGATAAAACACCAGCTTGGTGTAGGCGATTTCCTCAGGTGCGAAGCCATCGTGTTCGACGCGGGCCCGTGGATCAACACGTGAGTCTGTCTCGATGAAGTGTTCGATCGCAGTGGGTGGATATCCGAACACTGTTCCAAGCCGGCGGTGCCACGCGGCAGTAATCGGTGCGCGAACTGAGGAAGGAAGGAGATCAAATCGTGCATGCGTAGGAGCGACGTACCACCCGTGGCCCCCACGCAGGGCATGTGCTTCCAGATCGAGGCGGTCGACGAATGCGAGGAATCGGTCGTCTGTCTCGAATTGTGAGTCAGGGAAGGCCCAACTGCGTGGTGTGATGTGTGTGGCAGGTTTGTCCCCTGCTACGACGAGAGCGAACAACAACGGTGGTTGAAAACTCTCGTGAGTGTGATGCTTACGTACCCATCGCCTGAGTCCGTCCCGCTGGTCTAGCGAGAGCGACTCGTCGCGAACCGTCGATGGGACAAACATTACCATCTCTTTGTACTCAACCCTCTTGAAAATATACCTGAGATGTAACCTAATCCGACTCTCTCCAAGCGTTCGGAGGGATCGGTCACAGTGGTGCTCTTTCCGATATCTCAGGCCGATAGCTTTAATGGTAACTGCTGTAACCCTAATCCGAATGACTGTGTAACACATACATATGGTATGGCACAGGCCGCTATTGATCGAACCGTGAGAGTGCGGGAGTCGCCCCGATCTGGTGCGGTCCCGTTGTCGCTGTCCCCGTGAACACGGCGAATCATCGCTGCCTCGCAATGGGATCGCATCGCTGTGTTTCAATCCCGTGTTGGGTTTCTAGGGTACTGTGACTCCAAGTCCAAGTGCACACAAATATTGGGTTTCAATCCCGTGTTGGGTTTCTAGGGTACTGTGACTCAATCTTCATTGCTACACACTATTGTATAGCACCGTTTCAATCCCGTGTTGGGTTTCTAGGGTACTGTGACGATTTGCCTTGTCGGAAGCGGTCGAAGAGACTCATTGTTCGTTTCAATCCCGTGTTGGGTTTCTAGGGTACTGTGACAAGGG
>NZ_RRCH01000020.1 GCF_003862495.1 Halocatena pleomorpha
TATGGTGCCTCCTACGGCGGCTATCTCACCTACGTGCAGATGGTTCGCTGTCCGAAGGTATGGGCCGCCGGAATCGCTGTGGGTGGACTGACGGATCTGGTTGCGATCTATGACTCAAACCCTGATCTTCCTGGGCTTCACGAAATGGGTGATCCGACGGCCAACACGGCCCTGCTCCGTCAGCGCAGCCCTATCACCCACGCCGACCAGTTCGAGGGACCGTTACTCATGCTGCATGGGGCTGAGGACATGACTTCGCCCGTGAGCCACGCCCGCCGCTTCCGAGAAGCACTCCTCGAACACGGATTTGAGGAGGGAGACGATTTCGAATATCACGAACAGGGAGACCAGGGCCACGCGCTCGTCGAGCACGAACAGATCACAAACCATTGGCGAACCGTTGAACGGTTCCTGACACGCCATCTCGATCCCTAACACCGAGTATGCTCCATTCACTTGCTGACGATGGAACCGTCACGAACGTCTACCTGTTCGTGTGCGATTCGCCCCGGCTCGATAGCCTGCCAGCACATCGGTTCACGAGCACATATCGACCGACTCGACTGCGATCGGTGGTTAGTAGCTTTTTCCTTCCTTCAAAATATTGAATAATACATATAAAATATATTATAGTCAATAATCAATTGGGAAGATATAGATCCACTTTCAGCTTGAACCATTGATTTTTTGGATGGAGTATTAAAGTCTAGAAAAACATACTCATAGCAGGCAGGGACACTGTCTAGTTGAGGGAGTTTGAGAAACGAGTAGATCGTAGTGAGTGGTGATCATGACACTTGCAGCCCTGCTCAGAGAGACGTTGTCCGTGGATTGTGATGAGGTGTGGGAGAACGAGCGCACCCCGACACCCGTGTGTTCGGGGTGCGCCTGCACTCAATGGGCCTCTCATTGCGAGAGATCGTCATGGTGCTCGATTGGCTCGGCGTCGATCGGTCTCACGGAGCCGTCTGGAACTGGACGCACACATTGGCAGAGGCATACCACCCGAACCATCATCGAGAAATGGTCTCAGACCGTGACGATGCGAATCGACCGCTTTCACTCGTTTTGGCGGGGCAGTCCAGCCAGCGCGAGACGCTGGCTGCGACGATTTCGGCACCACTACAACCATGATCGACCGAATCAAGCGCTCGATGGACGAACGCCCGTCGAGGAGATGCTCAACTAAACAGTACCTTATAGTTTATAATGCCACATGTGCTATCTGATGAACCACAGCCAGCATATCGTCTTAAAGAATGCTATCCCTTTAACAATTGAAATGTTTCACTACCCCCATCTCTCTTTGCCTATCCCGCCACTGTCCTTATTCAATAGAGATGCAAATTGTATCTCTTGTAATCATAATTCTTGTTATTCTCTAACGAGTGTCCACCAATATATGCAAAAGAGACGTGTAGATGCAGTGTCAGAGGCGATCGCGGACATCGGGTATGAGGGGATCGTCGCATTCGATCAGTTTGAACCCGAGTACAACGCTATCAAAGGACTCTATCGAGAGTTTGAAGATATCGACTCAGTTCAACTGTTAGTTACTTGTGCGACGACTCAGGAGTTCCAGCTCAATGGAGATGCCCAAGCATTCTGGCGGACACTCACCGAAGTCTCGATCAAGCACGACTCCTTGAATTCGATTACCGACGTGGAGGCAATATTGTGGAAATTCATGGAAGAGTCGGTGAATGCCAGGATGAAGAGTATAAAGAACACTCGTCTCGAGAAGTTACTTAATTCTGGATTTCCAGAATGGTTCTTAGCAAACCACCGTGATGTGGAACCGTTTGAGGTGTGGGAACAACTAGCCAACGACATCGAGAACAAGAAGCAAAAGAAGACGGTAGTACTCTCGATGAAAGTCTATGATATTGCCCACCTCATCGACACTGGCGAGTATCACGAATTCCCCTACGATATCCCTATCCCATGTGATCTTCAGATCGAGCGGGTCTCAGAAACCTCGGGGATTGTAGACTCCACCGAAGCGGATGTGGTTATGGCTGCCTGGATGGAGGTGATGGAAGGGGTGAGCGGGAAGGTCGGCCACCCCATCTCACTACTCCGAATTGATTCGATTATCTGGCAGGCCGGGCAAGTAATAGGAAACACAGGCGAAGACCTTAAGGAAAGCCGTCAGGCCCTCGACGCTCATTTTCAGGAGGTCGGCCTTGAAGCCCCCGAGCGCACCACTCTTGCTAATGAACTGACTGCGTCTTTGGAACATCACCAAGGAGTATCGTGAGTATGCAAGCCATCGTATCCGACAGCCGGTGCAGGACTTCACAGACACAATCCCGTCCGTCGATGAAACAGCCAATTATAGCAGGCAGAAACCCGATATCAACTCCTTTAAAAAAGAGATTCAAATCGAAATGACTCTGGAAATCGGACTCGTTAGCTGCGTCAAAACCAAACAGGATAGTCCGGCGATCCCCCGTGATCTCTATACATCTTCCTACTACCAGAAAATGCGGTCGTACGCCGAAAAAGAACACGACGAATGGTGGATTCTATCGGCAAAACATGGTCTTCTTGACCCCAATGGACCACCAATCGAACCGTACGATGAGACACTTACGGGGGCAAGAGTTACAAAAAAGCGTGACTGGGCAGAGATGGTGTACCAAGAACTCAAAGAAGCTGGACTCCTTGATCCAGGTATTCATCTCGTTTTCCATGCGGGACAAGACTACTACAGTGAACTCCTTCCAAAAATCAGGGGTTTGACGGGTGTGAGTGTGGAAATTCCGACTGAAGGCCTTTCTATTGGTGAAACTCTATCGTGGTACAAAGAGCAAAACAATTGACGGATCCAACCCCACGTTCCGTTCGTATCGAACCGCGACCAGATCACACATTATGTATCGAATATATCCTTCGTATTTCTCATATCAGACTTACTACCACTATATCTTACCATCTGGGGTAATATGGAAACATACATTACTCCTATTTTCGTGCTGAGTGGTCTCGCTACTATGGATGCTGAACCGTCTGGAATGCAAAGTCAGTTGAATGAATCGGTGCATCGTCAGGAACACCGCTTTTATTCAACAGGTGCGCCGGGAACGCAGCTTGTGCCAGACCGATCAGCTGTGGTTCGACCTCGGCAAGAGACGCTTGATAGCCATACGGCCCAACGTGTGTCTGTTGATTCCAGGCCCTGGTCCAAAGGTACACTTGCTCTTTGAGCCGACGGGTGCCCTGTTCGAACAGTTCACTCGCCCATGGTTCTTTCCGGGTATCGTTTTCAAAGAGCGCCATCGAGAGCTCGCCAACATGCCAATAGTCTCCCTCACCCCATCGAGCGAAACTCCTCGTACTTGCTCGCTCAGCGGCAATTTCTGTGAAATTCGAACTTAGTTCCTTCTTTTTACCGTAGGCTTCTGCTTTACCGATATACCGCGGCACGATTCGTGGATGATCGCTGTTCTCGGTCTCCGTAAGCTGGTACATGATGTAGAGTAATCCCTCATGGTCCCCATCCCGGACGCCTTTCGAATGGACACAGTTCTGTCCCTCGGCTCGAATCCGTGCATCAATAGTATTCGAGCGTTTGAGCCGCCCAGCGTCGGTGAGTTTGACGCGCAGCTGATCATCGGTGGCAAACACTGGAATCGGGTCTGCTGTCGTCGCATCACTGAGGTCCGGATGGACATGGGTTTCAAGCCACTGTCGCCAGAGATCGGCTTTTGAATGCCTCGCCGTATCGATCGGTTCTTGGGGAGGTACCCGACTCCGATCTGGAGCGGACGGGTCGGTAGTAAGCCACTCCGGACCAAGCGTTCCGATCTCATGGAGAACCCGGTTCGGGACGAACTCACGGTTCGTCAGGGTAGTCCGATATTCAGCGTGGGCGTGGATGAGTCCGATAACCTTCGCTTCGAGTTCGTGCCGATAGGTGGCAGTGCCGTAGGGCCCCGTCTCATGCGTGTTCACATCAAGAATCCAGATATGCAACCGATTGTCAGCCCGTTCACGAATCGCTGCGAGATGGTCGTACTTCGAAAAACTTCCCCATGAGCCGTCGTCTTCCCAGTCATCAATCGGGAGTGCGTCTCGGAGCTTTTTGTAGTGCTGGTAGATGCGGGCCCCGATATTACGCGATTCACCGACGTAGACAGGCGTGATGTCGGCGGGTGTAGTGATCGGCTTGTCCGCAAGATAGATGAGATACAGGTACTCGCCGTCGTTCTTCCCATAGCGGTACTGATCAAGCGCATCAGTCGTTGCCAGCGCTCCATCGTCCGTCGTAAGAAACGGCACGGGATCTGGTTGATCCGAGGCACGGATATCCTCAAGAAGTGTCTCGTTGATCCATGTCGTCCACAAAGCAGCCTTCGAGGGAGCCATCGTGATAATACGTATCTATTGATGGGTTATTAATTACAGCAATAGATAGTATATCCACCACACTCTCATCCTAGCATAACAGATAACCAGCTGTCAATGGGACGTCTCTATCGGTGGCTATCAGTTTAGTTACCGATCGATCGAATTATTCCTCTGTCGGTGTCGAGATACCACTGCTGGCAGTCATGATCTTTGGATGCTCATGCTTCAACCTGACTCGGGGTCGTCAAGTGCAATCTGGAATAACGGCGGTGATATTGTGACGGTCGAAAATGATGCTGGCACAGTGGTCGCCAGTAAATCCTACTGAGAAAGCCGATCGTTCACCGTTGCTAAGATGGGGTGATATCTCCCCGTACGTATCCACCCCAGTTCATACAGCTCGATAGCGGGGTGTTGCCGTCGATCGCTAGACGCGCTGGGGCTGTTCCATGAGCTGGGATACTATCGTAGTTCTTCCACGGATTCGAATCGTCAACACCAGCTTGGTACTTCTGAAACGCCATATCGATCCGCGAGAGCGATCGACTCGCTTTAACCCTCCAAGGGTTCGTCTGAAACCTAGCGTCTTCTCGGATGGCTTGATGAATGCACGGTACTCTGCGCTCGGAGAGCGATTGAAGCGGTTCATGCGCCTTTTCGAGTACAACTCACTATAGTCGTTGTGACGATTCAAAAACATCGGGAGTAAGAGGTGTGCTTGTTGTGTCCTCAGGTAAGTTTCCGTTTGCAGAGGGGTGTCGTTGCTCCGGTGATCGGTTGTTACTCTCTCAGGAACTACTGGAACCGGTGGTGTAGTATCGCCGTGTTGTCCGATGATTTTTCACTCGAAATCCGGTGTGTGCCCTCTTCAACATGGAGCGCCTCACTGAGGATGCATGGATGAGGTAATTCACGGACTCAGTTCTTGCTTACTATCGGTTGATTCATGAGCTGCCTGCTCCCGATTTGCTTGTTTTTTGTAGGCGATGGTGAAGAGTTCATGGGCGGTCGTCGGTGCTGGTGATGGCGACAGGGTTGTGAGCAAGTCTGGCAAGTCGAGCGGCGGTCATGTGTTTGTGGTCGTTGATGATCGTTCTCCCGGACGATGGGAAACGAGCCTACGTACTGATTCCGGTAGCGACATCGGATAGAGCGTCAGCGGGGGTAAAGCCCCGCCGTGGTCGGACGGATCTACGTTTCAATCCCGTGTTGGGTTTCTAGGGTACCGTGACTTTATAAAGGTCCACGTAGCTTCTCTTCACAGAACGTTCGACTGTTCCTCAGGTGGTGCGACGCCAAGGCCAGTCACACTATCGCAGCAGGTCTCACAGAGTCGATAGAGGCGAATTCGATCCCCACCCGTTGGCTCGATCTGTCTGCGTCGCTGCCTTTAGCAGGTGACTCTTTGCCGTCCCTGAGCCACCGAGGAGCATAACATGCGAATCGCCACGTTCGCGTTCTCCTGTTGAGTGCTCAATACGCACGCCTCCAAAGAGTTGAAGAATAATCGCCTGTTTCACCAATTCCTCGCTGTCTTCGAAACGCTCATCGAGAAGCGACGGATACGTCTTGAGATAGTCCTCTTTGATTCCGACACAGTTGCTCATCGAGAAGCGACGGATACGTCTTGAGATAGTCCTCTTTGATTCCGACACAGTTGCTCATCGATCTCCGGAACAGACAATGCCGCTGCTGTATTGTTACCGTTCCCGGAATGGAGATACCTGAGAACTCGTCGAGAGAGATGTCGAGGTTAACCTTCTGTTCTCTTTTGCCCCCTCGTTTCCGGAGCTTCCTGAGCGACGTTCCTTTAAATACCACACACACCCCTCCTTTCCTGAGCTAATAGTTGATTGACGAAGCATCGAGATAGCCATGCGGAGGTCGAGTGAGAGACACCCCCTCGTTTCCGGAGCTTCCTAAGCGACGTTCCTTTAAATACCACACACACCCCTCTTTTCCTGAGCAATGGCTTGTGAGGATCATGCTAAACTAGATGGTTACTAAGAAGGGAAAAATTATAAGTAAGTATAACGCAAACCATAACCGCACTAGCGAGAAACGAAGATAGTCCTAGGAAGTTATTCCTAGGACTAGCTATCTAGCGACATTATTATTGCTAAGATATAGTTTGGTATTTACCTAGTAAGTAACATAGCAGTGTAATTCATCCAACTTAATCTCATCCAACAACCGTTTTCTCGACGCTCGGGAAACGAGGGGTGTGTGTGGGTTTATAAACAACCGCCACTCCGGAAGCTCCGGAAACGCGGGGTGTGGAGGGTTTATAAGTAAACACCGCTCAGGAAGCTCCGGAAACGAGGGGGTTTATGTGGTAGGGGTAAAAGACGATAGATGATGGGATTGGAACCGTTCACTCCAGGCGATGCTATATTCGAAGACGAGGACATCCTTCGGGATAGCCACCAACCCGAAACGTTGTTGGAACGAGAAGATGAATTGAAAGAGTACCAATCTGCTCTCCAGCCGATTATCAATGGCGCACGTCCACGCAATATCTTTCTGTATGGACAAACAGGGGTCGGGAAAACAGTTGCTACTGACATGATCATCGATCGTCTCCAAATAGATCAAGAGAAGATCGATAACCTGGATATACACGCGGTTAATATCATTTGTAAAAATCTCACCACATCATATCAGGTGGCAGTGAAATTAGCAAATCGTTTTCGCTCCAAAGACGAGAGACTTCCACCTACTGGATATCCCCCAGATACGGTTTACGAGTTTTTGTGGGAACATCTAAAAGAAATTGATTCCACTCATGTCCTGCTTATCCTTGATGAGATCGACGCCGTCGGTGAGGATGATAACATCCTGTACGAGCTCCCTCGTTGCAACGACAACGGAAACGTCCCACCCGAGATGACAAAGGTAGGTGTGATTGGGATTAGCAACAATTTCACGTTTCGCGAGCAGCTATCCGCTCGAGTCACTGACTCACTCTGCGACGAGGAAATTCATTTCCCGCCATATGATTCAGATCAACTTCGATCAATCTTGCGTCAAAGAGCGAAGCGTGCTTTCATTGATGATGTCTTAGAGGACGATGTGATCCCATTGACAGCAGCAATCGCAGGACAGGAGTCTGGATCTGCCCGACAAGCACTCAAGCTATTATTTAAAGCTGGAGATATTGCGAGGAGTGATGGTGCAGAGTCAGTTGACGAGTCCCATGTGCGAGAGGCTGAACCGCTCATAAAGGAAGGTAAAGTAAAAAGCGAACTCCAGTCACTTCCCGCCCAGAGCCATGTGACGTTATATGCACTACTGAGATTGCACGCAAAGGATGAGTTGCCCGCCAAAACAGGCAAAATATACGAGGAATATAAAAAAGCAACATCTCACTTCGAAGCCGAGGAAAAAACGGATAGAACGATTCGGAATCGACTCAATCAGTTGAGTCTGAAAGGATTCCTGAGTGTTGATGAAAAAAATATGGGGGCGAGAGGAGGGAGTTATTACGTCTATCAGTTCGGAGTCCGACCTAAACTCATCCAAAACGTGCTGGAGAATCTCGACCGAGTGGAGATATAGCAATAAGTCCTACTGGAGAAACGTGGCTGTCTCGATAGTATTGTAACGGAAACCTGTGTTATTACAGGCCCCACATGCCGAGCAGCCCGAGTCCGCCGAAGCAGACTATGGGTGATCGTTTTCTCCCCGTTGAGCCAGTTTGGTGTGCTACGAACATCCCGGGACGGGTGAGGTACGGAACGTTCAGGTGCCAGTTAGCGGTGCAGACAAGATCTTCCAAGTCTCCTACCACTCGATTGCCACCCAATGTGATGCTCAGGACTTTAAGAAGTGGTGTATTTGGATCAAGGGGGACTGCTGACTGGGGCCTCCCCTCTTGTTGTTACATCCTGTTGAGAATCCTGACCCGATATTCGATGACGTGAGCGAAACCGTCACAACACCCCGAAACCCTCCACTGAGGTTGAAATATTAATCATCAGGTTAGTCGGAATAAAATGGACACTATTTCACCGATTTCTGGTCAGTTCGCCGTTTGAAGTGATTCGACGGGTGCGATCACGGCTGATCGTTCACAGTTGCCCCCGGTTTCGAATCAATCCACCTGCGGGTAACACTGCGTGGCGAGTGACAGTATGCTCCTACTTTGCGTAAACGGAGCAGCAGGAGGAGAACTGACCGAGAAGGTGGTCACGCCGGTTCCATCTATCCCTCGGAAAGCCGTCGCCAGCATCCCTTATGCAGCACGAACTCATCCTGTCCGTTGCGTGATTCCGTGTGAATGCTCCCTGCGCCACACCGTGGAGGGGAACTCCCCGCGACAGATGTGAACCGCTAGCTCAGGTTGTTCCCGAAGTTGTGTCGGGGACAAGCATACACAGAAGCAGATATCGCATGGAAAACGGTCAGAAAGTGAGTGGTTTGTCAGGACGGGTGGACTATTCCTACTCCTAGTCAATTTTTCTTCGATATAATATATACAATATTATAGAGTTGAATATCAAATTTATATATCCGCTAGAGGATGTCAAAATCGCATATATTCCATAAACGGCACCAATACCATAGGCAAACATTCCTAAATACCATCCCCAGTGGGACCTATACCATAAACTAACGCCTGTTACTGTTTGAAGGATAGTATATAAAAAATATATACCATTTCTCTCAATAGCAAGTCCAAATGAACCAATTCCAATCACTAGACTCAATACAGATATTGAAGTGATGCCCTGTGATGATCGATCCGAACTCATCAACAGATTATTATTCTAAAGATTAATATATCCTACTTGTCGTCGCTGATAAATCTGAGGGCGAATCGATTATCGGCTGGGTGGTGCAACTGCAGCACCGACGGATTGTCGGTCATATCTGTTCATAACGCGACGGTGGTCATTGAGTCGATGATGTTCTCCTCAGTGGGGGCTGTGAGGTATGGCTCGATCGCGTCATAGCTCGACCAGCCGCCCAGCGCCATCACGATGCGTGGAGAGACGCCCTCCTCGACGAGCAAGTGGTTCGCCCAGCAGCGGCGGAGATCGTGGGAGGTGACGCGTCGATAGTCTGCGTCACCGGTCGTCTCAGCCGCGTCATCCGCTGCGTGCTCGACCCAGTACTGCAGTGTCCGTTTCGAACGGTCGATGAGCGGCTCGCCCCGATCGATGTCCTCGTGCTGGACGAAGCGGTTGATGGTGCGTTCGAGCTCGACGGGCAACCACGTTTCCCGATGTTTGCCGTCGACATGCTCGCCGGTCGTGTCCTTGCCTCCGACGACTTCTAGCGAGTGGTGAGTCCCGTCGCTCATCCGCGAGACATGCCGTGGCTCGACGTCGAGCACCTCGGCCACCCGGAGGCCACAGTCGCCCATCAGTCGGATCGCGATTTCGTGTTCCCACAAACTGCACTCTCGTGGGAGGTGTTGGTATTCGTCGCGGCTCAGCCAGACGTTGAACGTACCGTCTTTGTTACGCTCGGTCCTCATTCTTGCACACTTCTATTAAGGATTTCATGCAACTTAGAGCTATCGGACGCTAGAACGATTTGTTGAGTCGCCTGAAATCGGGCATCTGAGCGGGGTTAGGTGGTGAGTTGCACGTTAGTATACTTTCACGCAATTCCACCCGGTGATGGTGACCGGTGTGACCGGGGCGGTCGACGGTTGCCGACTCGTACGATAATGAAGCGTCAGTAATCGAGAGCTTCAATCCGTCTAGGGTCCTACTGTAACCGTGTCCGTTTGGACATTCATATTTCCTGCCTTTGATCATCAGCATCACTTCGCCGCACTTCGGACAGTTGATCATCACCTGAATGATCGATGGTGCTTGACGCTGTCGCTGGTGTATTTGATCGCTCATATCACATCTGTATCCCATAATGGTACTAGGGGATATTATATTATACTAATATAAAGATTATTCGAAATAATTAAGTGGTTCGTTGTTTAAGGAGTGGTTGGTGCTTGACCGCATTATATCACATCGGGTCTGTCATTTGTGATAGACCCGTCCTTTACAGTAATACAGAGTGACGACACTCGCCTTAGCTACGGTTCGTCCTGAGTAAGTCGTCGTTCGACTAGATATCACGACAGAGAAGGCCACACTCTCAGAGGATACAATTCATTCGACCAAAGGATCTCCCTCTGACCCGATACATCGAATCACCACCTAGGGCACGATACCTGAAGCTTAGCAAAGGGCAACAACGCGAACGGCCTGAGTTTGTCACCGTCCTGGTCTCAGCGAACAACGTGGACCGACTCACTGAGATCCATTCACTCCTCGATTCGGCCCCAGACCACATATCGACTGAAGGTGAATGGGACGATATCGGTATTTGTTGGCTCACGCCGCGAAAACAACCTCTGACTACTTGGCTTGGGCTCACCTCAACACCGTGGGATGAGTATGCGTTCCAATTAGGGAAAAAGGATCCGCAGACAGGGACGAAAGAAGAAATAACAGTACCGTTTCGCTTGCTGATCGTCGTATAGCAGACCTTCACACCATTTTCACAGCAATTCGTGTTGATATCCTCCTCCACAACCAGTGACCGTGATCTCCCCCGACGTTTTCATGTGAAAATCGCCATGCTCGGTTCCGAATCGACTGCTGAAGCCATATCTCTGATGGGCTTCGACCCTTCATACTCCCCGTACACTGGGGACTTAGTCGGCTTGCATACCATCACAGCTGCCTGAGGCCAGTTGCTGCGCAATATTGAAGCAGTGTACGGTCAGGAGGGTTTGAGTTCGACGGCGTTAAAGGCGTTGGATAACCGGCTGATAATACTTTGACCGACATCCGTCAGATTTGCCACCTGGCCTTCGATGTAAGGAGGCCCACTAAGATCGTGGAGCGTGTCAAAGTTTACTAATATATCTAGGTGATCGGGGACGTTGTCGTATTGAAGGCCCGGGTCTCCTCTAAATAGGATCGGCTCACCGTCAGAATCGCCCATTGGGACCGCCATCTCAATTCCGCCCTCAACGTACTCCCCCACGATCTCGTTGTCAAGCCGGGATTCCTCGTTTTTGACTACGAGCATGGTCCGATCGCCAGTCGCTTCTTTCACGTCTCGGATCTGGCTTCGGAGTTTTTTTGTGACGTTTGCTCTGGCTTCGCTTTCCTGGGGGTTCATTGAGGTTGAGTAATGCTGTGCGACCTCGTAGGAGGGCTGTGGTTGTGGTAGCGTGACCTCTACCCAGATAGTTTCCCCTCCAGCGGTAATCGTGGCGTCGGGAACTCCACCATTTGGTGCTTGCTGTTCGATTGCTACGTTAGCGACACCGAACTCTCGTCGGAGAGCGTTGAACACTTCTATCTCTGCTATGGTGCTGTCGAAGCTTTTTCTCGCCAAGAGTTCGTCTCTGAGACGAGCAGTAGGGTCATCGTTTTGGCCATGCTCAGGCGCGATTAGTTCGACGCAGTGGTCGTAGTAGGCCAGTTTCTGAATTTTTCCGAGGCTCTGTTTTGCTTCCCGCGCCTCGTCATTTGTGGCATTAGGGTCGTCAGCTACTGCGTTCACTTGCGATGGGGAGAACGGGTATCTAAGGAGCTTGGTCAGCGGATGAGTATTGTGCTGCTGAAGGCTGGGTACAGCAGAGGTGTTGTGGTTGAGCAGGAGTTCTAGATGAGAGTACTCGGAAATGTTTGACTGTAGTGTGCTCCAGTCCACATTGTTCTTTGTGACCCATTTGAGATCATCCAGCAGTATGTAGACCCTGACAATCTCGAAGTCTTTATCCTGATAAGCGTCATTCGGGTCTAGACCTTCTGACTGTGCGATATCCTCAAGTTTGGCTTTGATGGGCTGGATTTCGGTTGAGAAATCTTCGGCTCCGTGGCCTGAACTTTCCTCCAAGAAGCCCCGCAGCGCGATTTCAATGGCACGGAAGAAAAAGTAGCTATAAGTGTCGTACCAGTCCTGCATTTGGCCGGACAATTCGTCTTCTTGGCCTCTGTAGAGGTGAGGTATCAGCGGTGCCAGGTTGTGTGCAGGTTTAATGTCTCCACATTGGACCTTCATAATGATGTACTGATTAACTGCGTTGATATCGTGGCCCCCTATTGCTTCGAGTCCACGTCCGAGATTGGAGGTGGGTATTATATTGGCTTCCACTGAAATCTGGTAGGCGGTTTTCAGACATTTTGTGTGTTCATAGCTGACGCAGTTTTCAAATATATTAGATATATAATAGAAACTTCCGGGCAAAGGATGTCCGGCATCTTTGATAAGGTCTTGTATCTTGTCCAGCTTCTGGTCACAGTTGAGGGTGCTGTCCTGCTTAATTTGGGGGAATTTCATCAATCAATGGTTGATACGGGCTTGTGAAAGAGTTTTCCGAGCAGTTCAGGATCAGCATATTGCCTCGGTGCTGGCCAAGGCCTCGTAGGTGTTTCGGCGCGATCGGGGTGGTACTCATTCGAGCGAGGACGGCGCCTCATCAAGCGTGTCGAAGCCAGCGCAGTTCGTGCCCAAGCGCAGGAGTGACTCGGCGCGTTCACCACTCCTTGATCCCGACGGGACGCCGAGGAGGTCGGCTACCTTGACGTGCGTCGGACCATCTCCGCGAACCGATCGCCGGACGATGGGTTCATTCAGTAATCTACGAGCGTTCCAACTCCGCCGTGAAGTGTTCCGAGAACCGGAAGAAAAAGCACTCAAAACCATCCTCGAAACTGCGCTCTAACTCACCAACAATCTCCGCCACAAGAGCGATGATACAAAAGAACATAAATTGGTTCCCCACCTTTATTCGTAATCTATTTGTCACGTGGTTTGTAACTGATATTCGGTATGGGAGAAACAAGTCCAATCGGTGCAACGATCGTGTTTGTAATTGGATTATCACTGGTATTCTGGCTTCCGCTGCGCATCCGAGACGTCTGGCGTGGTGAGAAATCCGCCCCGCCGATGCCGATTCCGGAGCGGAAAAAGCGAATCTTCGGCCGGAAGGTGTTTGACGTGACGGATCGGAATTTCCCCCTGAGTGGCGGTGCGTTCCTCTTCGGCGTTGGTGTGTTCGCCGTCGGATTGGGGGCAGAGGGGGTGTTCTCGACGATTTTGGAGATACACATCAAAGCAGCAATCATGCCAGTCGTGGCTAGCGGTATCGGTCTCGGTACGATCTGTGGTCTGCTGGCACAGATCATGTATCTTACTGATCGACCGAAGTTCCTGATGCCGCCAGCACTTCGGGATAGTGCGGTCGAACACGATCTCCCCTCGGCCGACGAAACCGAATTCGACGAATCAGAAGCATCGGTAATCGACGACCTGCCGGACGACATTTCAGTGTTCAAGCGCCGTCGAGAACGATATCTTCGTCTGCTACAGACGGGCTCGGCCACGGCATTCCGTCGTGATCCGCGGATGCTCTCGTTTTTGCTGGATTCGATCGAAGGGATCGATCGTTTGTTTGAGGCGTACGAAACGGAACCATCGCTCGAAGCGGCGTATCGGTCGCTGGACGAGGAAACGATCAACGCGATTCTCGAGGACGCGTTGTCGTCGATTGAGGGAACTGCAATCATCGCGTTCGAGAGTCTCGATCTGCTCGATATATCTGACGATGATGACATGACGTTCGACGAGGAACGGCTCCGAACGCTCGGCGTCGATCCAGCAACGATCGACACGACAACCGACGTGTATTCCATCGACGAAGAGTCCCTCCTTGCCGACTACGTCACGGTGGTCGAATCGTTGGATCCGGAATTGGTTACCGTCTTCGACGACCAGACCATCACAGCGTTTAGACGGCTGGAGTTGTCGTTCGATGACGAGAGCGACGAGCATATCTACGACATCGTCCGGAGCGATTCGTTCGACTACGGGCAGCTCGATGAGTACGCAAACCAACTCGAACGATTGCGATCCACGGCGACGCTGTCCGCGTTCGACGACGAGATCGTCGGACAACTCGCTGGAGAAGTTCGTCGGCTCAGGCGCGAGATAGGCACTTCTACGTTTGATCGCTCGTCAGTGCGCTTCCTCGATGATCTCCCTGCTGATATGTACGAGACAACCAGTCTCTCGACGACGCCCGGTGGCTCGCTGATTCTCTTCGACGATGATGATCCCGTTGAGTTGGCGCTCATCATCTCGAAATTCGACGACGTGACGCTCACGCGATGGTCCGACGACAAACTCCGCCAGTTTGAGGACTACTTTGCTGTACACGAATCGACAGTTCACGACGACCAGTTCGAGGACCAACTCACAGGGCGTGTTCTGACCGTCGAGTGATGCTGCCGTGGTGAATCCCTATACAGCGATGGATTCCCGGGGATACTACCTATTTGATGTTGTGAACGACACACATCAGGGTACTGTCTAGTTGAGCATCTCCTCGACGGGCGTTCGTCCATCGAGCGCTTGATTCGGTCGATCATGGTTGTAGTGGTGCCGAAATCGTCGCAGCCAGCACTCAGTGCTTGGCTGACCGCCTATACTGCCTACTACAACTACTATCGAAGTCATCAAGCACTGAGAATCAAACGCCGATTGAGGCACTCAAGTCGGAGGGTTCAATATAGCAGTGCCAATCGCAAAATCCCTATCAATCAAAAGTCAATTTACGCTTCGACACGAGTATTAGTCATATGATATCAGAAATACTGCTAGGGACCGGTACTGGCATTCTAGGTATCGTTAGTATATATGTGTTCCAGAAGGAAGGATTCAATGGACAGGTAGGACTGTCTCTCACCCTATTCTGCATCTTCGTGGCAGCTTTATTAGGATATTCATAGACATGTCTCCACTGATAAATAGTGAATTATATTGATGGGATGGCTTATCGAGGTATCTTGGTCGCGTCGCATCTACTTCTGGTTAGTGTAATGCTCCGTTCAGTTGATTCGCACACACCCTACTCAGGCATACTACAGGGGGATTTCTAGTGTACATACGCAATAGCGTAGATCCCGCAGGCTGGCATGGTGAGTAGGGTGGGTACGGACTTACTGGATGCTCCAGTAGTGCCACTACAATCGTGATTTGTTGTGCTCTATTGAAAAGCCGGTACGGAAGTAGGTTCATAGCTTTCCGGCCGGAATACCGCCATTTGGGATGTATCCCACGTTGATGGTCATAAGCTAATTTTCCTGCGGTCTGGACCGCCATCGGTGTCAAACTCTTACCTCTCACCGGGACGCGAAGTCGAGCGCTCTGTGATCGAACGAAGATGTGATTTGGTTTAAGCGCTGAATGATTCGACGTGCTCGCGGAACGGAGCAGCTAGCCCACTTTCTATTGACCTCCTCCCGCGCCTAAAGTCGCGTGAATCCCACCATAGGATTTCGGGCCAGTCGAACCAACCCTAAGGTTTCAAGACGCATACGTTCCAAGCGTCATCTGCTGGGTGGCAGCATCGTCTTGGCTGTCTTGTGGAGCGGTCAAAGGCT
>NZ_RRCH01000021.1 GCF_003862495.1 Halocatena pleomorpha
AGTGAGCGACCGTCTCGCGTGGTGAGGGTGGCTGCGCCACCCGAGCGGAAAAAAGGTGGATCCGAACCCAAAAAAGGTCGGGGGACAAACTGACTGCATGAGTATCGCGGACAAGCTGAGTAGTGCTCGTGCGGATCTCGCCGGGCGCGATGGGGTGCTCATCGCCTTTTCTGGCGGCGTGGATTCAAGTGTCGTCGCCGCGCTCGCCCACGAGGCACTCGGTGAGAACGCGGTGGCGTGCACCGCGAAAAGCGAGACGCTACCAGCCGAAGAACTTGCCGATACGAAGCGCGTTGCAGACGAGATCGGCATCCGCCACGAAATCGTCGAATTCTCGGAGCTGGAAAACCCGGCGTTCGTGGAAAACGACGACGACCGGTGTTACCACTGCCGGACGATGCGGCTGGGGAAGATGTACGAAACCGCCCGCGAGCTGGGCATCGACACGGTCTGTGATGGGACGAACGCCTCCGATCCGGGCGAGGGACACCGGCCGGGACTCAGAGCCGTCGAAGAACTCAACGTGTACTCGCCGCTGCTCGCACACGACTTCTCGAAATCGGATGTCCGAGACGCAGCCGACCACTACGGGCTGTCGGTCGCGGACAAGCCCTCGATGGCGTGTCTCTCCTCGCGTATTCCGACCGGACTCGACGTGACCGAGTCGCGGCTCACCCGGATCGAAAAAGCAGAGCGACTCCTGCGAACGTGGGGATTCGAGCAGTTCCGCGTGCGCGATCACGACGGACTCGCACGCATCGAAGTCGGCAGCGACGAACTCAAGCGCGCGCTCGATCCCGACTTCGTTCGCGCGGCGCGCGAGCATCTCTCAGAGATCGGCTTCGAACACGTCACCCTCGATCTCCATGGCTACGAGACAGGCAGTGTCAGCCCCGAAACGGAGCACGCAGACGATTCCGAGCCGGTGGTCGAAAACGTGTTCGACGCCGACTATCCGACCGCCGAGTGACACACCTCAATCAACGGATTCTATACGGATGGCGACATCCAGCGGCGTATGAGCGACGCCGAGACGCCGTTTGATGTACAACTCCAAGTTGGCGAGATACTGCGTGCAGAGCCGTTTCCGGAGGCGAACAAGCCCGAAATGGCGAAGCTTTGGATCGACATCGGCACCGACGAGCTCCAATCAGCGGCCCAACTGGGATACAACTACGAGCCGGAGGAACTGGTCGGTCGAGAGGTCCTCTGTGCGACGAACCTTGGTACGGTGCGGATCGCTGGGTTCAAATCGGAAGCGCTGACCGTCGGCGTGCCCGACGAAGACGGCCATCCCGTCTTAGTCGCACCCGACGCGACGGTTCCCCTCGGTGGTGCGCTGTACTAACGCTCTGTCTCCTGTCTTCTGACACCGTCTATGAATGATTATATATTGTCTCCCTGACTCGATTGGTAGCAATGACGTTCAAGAGTCCGCCAGCGATGGCCCCCGGTGACAGCGTCGCCGTGATCGCTCCATCGAGCGGTGGCGCACGGAACGCACCGCACGTACTCGAACTCGCGCTCGAACGGCTTCGGACGGTGTTCGATCTCGATCCCATCGTGTATCCGACAGCCCGTCAGGGTGATGCGTTCCTTGCGGCAAACCCACGGGCGCGGGCGGCGGACGTTCACGCCGCATTCAAAGATCCAGACATCACGGGCGTCTTTGCAACGATCGGCGGCTGGGAACAGCTCCGAATCTTGAAACACCTCTATCCGGCGGTGTTGAGCGAGCATCCCACACGATTTTTCGGGATGAGCGACAACACGAACCTTTCACTCGCGCTCTGGAACTGCGGCATCGTCTCCTACAACGGTGCTCAGCTGATGAACGAGATCGCCGTGCCGGGGGAGCTACCGGCGTACACGGAGCGATACTGTCGACGGGCGTTTTTCGAGGACTCGCTCGGTGAACTCACGCCGTCGTCGGAGTGGACCGATGAGCCAGCGCCGTGGGACGATCCGGACGCCTTTGAGTCGCCACCATCCTACGAACCGAATCCTGGATGGCGGTGGGCAGGCGGCGAGACGCCCACAACAGGTCGGCTCTGGGGTGGCTGCCGAGCCGTCCTTGAATGGCAGCTAGCGACTGATCAGTATCTCCCGGAACCGGACGCGCTTGCGGGCGCAGTGCTCGCCATCGAGATCGCAGAGGACCTCCCGGAGCCAGAAACCATCGCAGGAACCCTGCTGTGCCTTGGCGAGCGTGGACTTCTCGAACGGTTCGAGGCGGTCATCGTGGGCCGAGCACCCGGACGGAGTTTTCTCACAGAGCCGCCACGGGACGAGCGAGACGCCTACCGCAACCAGGTGTACGACGCCGTCATCAAACAGGTAAAACGATACAACGCCGCCGCGCCGATCGTGTGTGGCATCGACTGGGGGCACACCACGCCGACCGCGCCGCTCCCGATCGGGGACACAATCGCTGTCGATCCCGAGCGAGAAACGATCACGTTCGGGAGCAATCGTCCTCGTTCCTGATCAGGCGTCAGTCCACGGGACCACGTTCGTACGGACGACCGACGGATCGGTGTCAGTGCCATCGGGAACGGTTATCTCAGCGAACGAGCAGTTGATCGGGGCTTCGTCGATCAGCGCCTGCTCAAGCGGGACGTCCCGGATGTGCCCGAGCACGACCTGTATTGGTCCGCCGTGTGTCACTACGAGAACGCACTCGTCCGATTCGCTCGCTTCGAGCAGTTCCTCCCAACCGGTGAGGACCCGATCTTGGAGGTGAACGAAGCTCTCACCGCCTTCGGGCGTTCGATCGGAAGCGTGTGCCGCCTGCGTGCCGAGACCGAACGCTGGGAACCGATCAGCCACCGTCGAAAGCGAGAGACCCTGATACACACCCAGATCTCGCTCGCGCCACGCCGTTTCGAACCGCACTGGCACATCGATCGTTGATCGAAGCAGTTCAGTCGTCTCCTTAGTGCGTGAGAGATCAGAAGACACCACCCGATCGGGCGTAGCCGTATCGGCACGAGAGAAATACGCCCCGGTGGCGGTGGCTTGTTCGCGTCCCTGATCGTTCAACCTGACCGGTGCCCACCCTTGTAATCGTCCGTCTAAGTTCCAAGTTGTTTCACCGTGTCGCAACAGCATGACCGTCGTCATCTTTGTTTACGTTGACGTATTGTATATATGTACATTTCGAATCACAAAAAAGGTGGCCGGGTGCCTGCCGAACTATTCGGAAAGAGTACCAGTTCTGACTGCGCGCTGAATCATCGCTTCAGCGATATTCCCCCCGTATTCGGATGTTCTGCGGACACTATCGAGAAGGAGACCGACCGGGTGTTGGTCGGAACTGTCGCTATGGTACAGCTGTTTATCGGATCGATCGAGTTCGGTCAAGAGGGCATCGCGGTCATCGAGCGCCCGGTAGGCCATCTCCACATCTGCGCCAGCGAGCAATACGCTAGAGGCATCAGTGACGATACCTCGCGCGGAGCGGGCAATCGAATCGAAGTTCTGAATCGTCTCAGTTGCTGACGCGTCGAGGCATTCCGCGATCACTGCCATCTTTTCGGCGTGGTCTGCGACCCGTTCGAGTTGCTGGGCAGTCGTGTAGTAATCCGCGATCGACGAGCGATCGATATCGAGTTGATCGATGGCTTGGAGATCCGATAAGGACTGTTGGTAATGGCGACTCACCATACCGAACAGCCGATCGGCTTCGTCGTCGCGGTTACGCACCCGAGTTACGAGCTCGCTGTCTTCATCGATGGCAGCCGTCACTGCGTTCTCGTGCATCGAAAGCGTGACCCGCTGAAGCTGGATCACTGTCTGTCGGATAGAAACGTCTCTCGTGTTGAGCAGGCTCTGAAGGACGATGCGGCGTTTGGTCTCCGAAACGACTTCGAGACCAATGAGACCATCCACAGTTCGTGTGACCGCTCTGCGCTGGGTGTCGTCGATACCACCGGTGGCAACGAGTGCGATCTTATCAAATCCTGATACATAGCCAGCTCGGACTGTTTGTACGATGTCGGTCTCACTCCGGTGATCGACGGTGAGCGTGATCTCTCGGTCCCCGTTGTTCGTGGGATCCGGACGAACGAGCAGTGAGCCATCACTGTGTGGATACAGGTGCATCCGTGCCCCTGATTCGAGACCATGCTCTTTCGCCCACCGCTTCGGCAGTGAAACAGTGAACGTCGATCCACCGGTAAGCTGGATCTTACGCGTTTCCATTCGGTGTGTTCCTCCTCAGTGGATGACCGACTGCGGGGTGTTCCCCCCGGACGGTCGATTGGCGACTGGACCGTTCACGCCCCTGTCGCTGCGGTTGGATCGTCTGCATCCGTTATTATTCATGTATATGTTGTTGGGTCTAAAGTAGCTATATATGTCAACTATACCAGTGAAATATTTGTAAATAGCACTCTGTATCAGCGGCGGCGTTGGGAAACGATACGTAGTCCTCCGTAGCTAGCCTTACTCCGTCCACTTGAGGAGGAGTAATGTGGCTTCGAAGAGGACCACCATCGAGATTGCCACGATGATCGGGGCCATACCAGTCGGATCTGGATTCGTAACGAACGCGAGACCGAGAAAGCCCCCCCAGAAGTAGAGCCGGCGGTCAGTGAGCCACGTTCGACTCGTTACGCCCATCATGACTGCGAGCATGATGAACAGGGGAATCTGGAAGATGAGCGCGAAAAAGCCCATCAAGAGGAGCATCAGTCCGAACGTATCTGACAACCCGAACGCGATCTCGGCCGTCCCCTCCGTGTACCCGAGGAAGTACATGAAGATGAGGGGGAGGACGATGAAGAAAGCGAACGCGACACCCAGTGCGGCGAGCACAAGGCTGGTCGGGATCGCAGCGATGTAATATCGCCGTTCACGCGGGTACAATCCGGGTCGCATGAAGAGATACGTTTCGTACACGAACACCGGCATGGCGATGACGAATCCAGCGAGAGTAGCGACTTTCAACCGGGCGAGCACAAGCGCAAGCGGGTGGTACACCCGAGGCTGTACGGTTTCCGTATCCGCCAGTCCAAGAATCGAATACCAGATATTATTGATGAGTTGGTCAGCAAACGGAAACGTGAGCGCACTCACGAAGGACATCACAACGACGACGACCAACACCCGCCGGACCATCTCTTCGATGTGAGCACTCAGAGGCATCTCCTGGTCCTCAGAGGGACCGCTCGGAACGAGAGAATCGTCCTCGTTCGAAACATCCGGCGTTGGGGCTGGTTCAAGGGAGTCTGGTGGGAGTGCCTCCGACGATGTGTCCGTTTTCGCTGCTGTGTTCGTTTCTGCCGTTGTAGAAGAACCAGCCGATGTCGTGGTGTCCGGAGCAACTGACTGCTCGTCGTCCGGTATCGGCGTTGATGAATCGGCGTCCCCTGTAGACGAGGCCGATGTCGTCTTCTGGTCGTTCTGATCCGACCGGGCGGCCGAGTCGCGCTTCCAAGGAACTCCGGCTTCACCCAACCCCTGAGAGTCACCGGTGTCCTCGGTTGAAGACGCCGGTTCCTCGGTGTCATCCCTGTCAACTGGAGATGCGGGTGTCGCCTCGTCCTGTGGTCGCGAACGTGAATGGCTCGTGTCGGTCCGTGGTCCCCGAGAGTTTATCGAGTCAGACGTGAAGTCGTAGCCTTGAGAGGACGTTTCTCGTTTTTGTGATCCCTCCGGATCGGACGTGAAATCGTAGCTTCGGGAGTCCGTTGAGTCTTGCTGTCGGGAACGTCTCGTGTCTGTGTCAAAGCGATCTCGTGGCTTCCCTCGATTCGTATCTGTTGTCTGTTTCTGGGAGTTCGTCGTCGATTCTCGGTTCCGAGAATCGAACCGTTCTCGGTCCGTGTCAGTGCTCCAATCCCGCGAGGGCGCTGAATCCGAATTCACGCCCCGCTCCTGGAAGGAGGTTCGATCAGGATCCACAGCGTCGTTCCGAGACGATGTCTGCGTGTGATCTCTCGGTTGGCTTGTGGTAGTGAACTCCGTGTCTCGGTCCGATGCGGTCGATCGACGGCGGTCGCGTTTAGCGTTCCTCGAACGGTTCCACTCGTTCGAACCCGACGTGGACGACCGATTACGCGTGTCGGAAGACCCAGTCGTCGTGTCATGACTGCGGCTTCCCCACCCTCGTTCGGTCTGACTCGTCGGATCGGAACCGCCGTTAGGAGGATTCGAACCAGAATGAGCATCCTCGTCTAGCTCGTCGAAAAAACCGGAATCATCGGAGAAGACGAAACTATCCCGATCTTGCATCTCATCATCGGATGGAACGTCCCGTGATCCATTATCTGGCGGGTTATCACGGGACCGACGTCCGTCGTCTCCGCCCATTAGGCTACTCTCGTATCCCATCGATTGTAAGCCTTCTCACCCAATAGCATGCGGGGGAAATTACCGAAAAATTCTGAACATATCTGATACACTAAAATCAGCGGGTGGTCGCACTGCGCCGTTGGGTGTGTACTGCCGTCACGTCGCTCGTCCTCAATCGGTTCGGCCAAACGATCCGGCCACACAAGATCGGACGTCGTTCCCGGTAGTCGAGTACCAATGATTATTAGCTAACCAGTCGTACCCGTATTCGCGTCAATAAATGTTAGATAACAAAACTGTATTCATTACCGGAGCCGGTGGCGGAATCGGAAGCGAGACAGCACGGCAGTGTGCAGACGCAGGAGCGCGAGTCGTCCTCACAGACGTAGACAGCGACGGCGTCGAGTCGGTTGCGGAATCGATTCGAGCGGCGGGAGGCGACGCCGTTGCCCACGATCTCGACGTGACGAATAGCGAGCAGTTCGAGGATCTCGTTGCTGTGACGGCAGAAGAGTACGGACTCGACGTGATCGTGAACAACGCTGGAATCGGTCACGACGCGGCGTACACGGAGGAGCTGCCAGAGGACGCCCGGGATCGAGTGATGTCGGTCAACATCAACGGCGTTTGGAACGGTTGTCAGGCTGCATTGCCCATCATGAAAGAGCAAGGTCACGGATCGATTATCAACGTCGCGTCGTTGGCAGCGATCATCGGACTCCCGAAACAGGCGGTGTACTCGCTCACGAAAGGGGCAATCGTCAGCTTCACCCGGGCCGTCGCCGTCGAGAGTGGACCCAGCGGTGTGCGCGCCAACGCGGTCTGTCCGGGCTTCATCGACACTGGCGTCGGTAAGGAATATTTCGATTCAGCGGACGACCCCCAAAAGGCCCGCGAGCGAAGCAAGCGAGCGTATCCATTGCGACGGCTTGGCGACGCCGACGAGGTCGCAGCCGCGATCCGGTTCCTTGCGAGTGATGAGTCGTCATACATCACGGGGAACGCGCTCAGGATTGATGGCGGCTACTCGGTCGCGTGAATCGTTCGCTACGTTCGGCGTCCATCGTGGCCAGGATAATCGCGTTCAAAGCGTTCTTCTAGCTCCTGTTCGTTGATTTCGATGATGACCGGGCGGCCGTGCGGACAGGCGTATGGATTCTCACACGCGTCAAGCGCACGGAGGAGGTCGACGACCGATCCCTCCATGAGTGACGTGTTTGCCGTGATCGAAGGATAACACGCGAGATCCGCGAGCAGTTCGTCAGCGGCAGCCTCGACCGTGTTCGCGCCGTCGTCAGTGACGAACGCCGTGAGCAGATCACGAACGAGTTCCGGCCCGACTGATTCGGCTAACAGTTCCGGAACGGTTCGCACTTGCGCGATTCGGTCGTCTAGAAGCGAAGCGTGAAAGCCGAGCTGTGCGAGCGCGTCGGCGTGTGCTTCGAACAGTTCTGCTTCTCTCGCCGTGAGTTCGAGTTCGACAGGCTGGGCGAGCGCCTGAACGGCCATTTCATCGTCGAACGTCGCTCGTAATCGCTCGTAGTTGATCCGCTCGTCTGCGGCGTGCTGGTCAATGAGTACCAGCCCGGACTCCGTTTCAGCGACGATGTACGTCTCGTGTAGTTGCCCGAGAACGGTCAACGGCGGCAGCTGTTCCGGATCGAACGGCAGTCGGTCGGTCGACTCTTGATCGACCGCTCCCTGATCAGTCAGCTGTGATTGGGTGGTTGGACCACGAAGCCGGGGAGATTGCCGTGTTTCGCTCCCGGTGTCGGAATCGCCGGTCGCTGGCGTCGTGTCAGACGACTTGTCGGGTGCTGGTGTCGGTTCCTGTTCGTCTGGAGAGTGGCCTTGCTGTCGATCAGCCGCGGAGATCGCCTGTTCGCTCGACGATCCGGTGTCCGTCTCGCTCGTCCCACGGACTGGTTCGTCGATCCGTCCCTCGTGGTGAGAGTCGAGGTCGCTCGTTGTTTCCGTTCGCTGCGTGGTCGCGTCGCTCTCCGGTGTGATCTCGGTCTGTTCAGGAGCCGATCGTCCGCGGGGAGCACTCGATCGAAGTAAACCCGCCTCCTGAAGTGCGGCTTCGACCGCATGGGTGACTTGGGCTGTGGCTCGCGTGTCATCAACGAAGCGCACCTCCAGTTTGCGAGGATGGACGTTCACGTCGACAGCCTCTGGATCGAGTGTCACCGTTACGACGGCGAACGGATAGCGGTCGGAGGCGAGTTGAGAGCCGTACGCTTCGATGATCGCCTCGCGTACCGATCGTGCAGTCACGTACCGTCCGTTGACGAACGTCGTACAGTAGTCGCGGCTGGCGCGGTTGGTTTCCGGGTGGCTCACCAATCCCTCTACGGCAGTGAGTGGGCCTTCTGGAAGTTCCTCTGTGCAGTGCTCGACATCGATCATCGCGCTCGCAACCTCTCGCCCGTAAACGGCTAGCACCGTCCCTCGGAGATCACCGCGACCACTTGTTGAAAACAGCTCGCGTCCGTCGTGTTCGAGCGTGATCGATACCTCGGGGTTTGCGAGCGCATACCCCGTCACGATCCGCTGGATGTGGTCGAATTCGGTGCGCTCCTGTTTGAGATACTTCCGTCGGGCAGGAACGTTATAGAAGAGATCAGTCACCTCGACAGTTGTTCCGTGCGGACAGCCAGCCGGTTCAGCGTGCGTTCGCTCGCCGCCTTCGATGCGGATCTCAGTTCCCCGTGTGCCACCCTGTGCCTTCGTGGTGATCGTCGTTCGGGACACCGCCCCGATCGCGTGCAGCGCCTCACCGCGAAATCCCAGCGTCCGGATGCCGGCTTCGAGATCCGTGATGTCGTCGATCTTGCTCGTCGTGTGCTTCTCGACAGCCCGTTTCGCGTCCGCTTCGTCCATGCCGTGGCCGTCGTCACTCACCCGAAGCAGTTCCGTTCCATCCCCAGTGACAGTCACTGTCACGCGTGAGGCGTCCGCGTCGAGACTGTTCTCCAACAGTTCCTTTACGACTGACGCCGGACGCTCAACGACTTCCCCGGCGGCGATGCGCTCGATCGTCCGCTCGTCGAGTTCGTGAATCCGTCTCTCCTGAGCGTCCATTCGGTTATTCACATGTGATAGACGCGTATCAATCCACTTGGTTAGTGGTAGGCCGGCAAGCTGTTCCGTTTCACAGCTGTGGAGTGGTGAATCGGGACAAAACGGGTCCAGAGAGAAACGCCCCGACAAGCCACCGTGAAGCTGATCGAACGTGATAGCGCGGTTGGGTCTGCAATCCGGTGCGCTTATACTGTATTAGGCTAGCCTAAAAACATGGATAGGCGAGATCGTTCCGTGTCGTCACCAGCGCGGCGCGGAATGCTCAAAACCGCCGGTGGGCTTTTCATCGGCGGACTTGCGGGGTGCATTAGCGGTCAGTCAGGAACCGGATCGACGCCACCCTCGGATGGGACGGGGCGTTCCGTGTCGGTCGCACCGGTTGGAGACGTATCGTTGGAATCCCGCCCGGAACGGATATTCAGTGTGTATCCACAGTATGCCGACATGGCTGTCGCGCTCGGGTATGGCGACGCCTTGAACGCGGTGTACGTCCCGGAGATGTCCGGACCGACGATGAACCACTACTACGACCGGTTAAACGGGGTTTCGTTCGACTGGAATGATCTAGCGACACCGTTGAGCGATGGGTTGGTTCCGGAGTTGCTGTATGAACTCGACAGCGACATCCATTTCGCTGATCCCGCGTGGGTCTCGACTCAGAAAGGCTGGACACAAGCAGACATAACCGACGTTCGAGAGCACATTGCTCCATGGATCGGGAACTTCTACAGCGGAACGCACGCCGATCCGCCGGCGGGGTACGCCGATCGATACGAATATTACACGCTCTGGGAGCTGTTCGGCGCAATCGCGGAGTTGCTGGGAGAACAGGAGCGGTACCGCTCGCTCAAAGAGATCCATGCCGACGTGCACTCGACAATCGAATCGAAGCTCCCACCGAAAAACGAACGGCCGACTGCGGTCCGGGTGACGCTCGGTGACGGCGTGTTTTGGACCTACCACCTGAACCGACCGGGCTACTGGCTCGCGGACACCCGACCACTCGGCGCGGTCGACGCGTTCGCTGATCAGAACTGGGAGCAGCTCTGGGGCGAAGTTGGCTACGAGGCGATGGTCGAGGCTGATCCCGACATTATTCTCCATCTCTGGGGAATGACGCCCGATTACAGCACCGAACAGGCGCTCGATACTATGGCGAATCATCCAGTCGGAACGCAACTCTCTGCGGTAGCGAACGACCGGGTGTACGCACAGGGTATGCGTTACCAGGGACCGATCATGAACCTCTTCCAACTAGAGATGACCGCGAAACAGCTGTATCCCGACCAGTTCGGCGCGTGGCCGGGGTACGTCGACGGGGAACCCTATCCCGAGATCCCAAAGGACGAACAGCTGTTCGACCGCGACCGCGTCGCAACGATCATCACCGGAGCCGGGTGACCGAGCGTATCAGTCTTCCAGTCGTTCCTGCCAGCGCTGGACAGTCGCCATTAACTCCACTGGAGACTGTTCGTTCACATCGATGTCGTTCAGCTCTTCAAGCACAGCTCCGCGTTCGTCGTCCACTTCATCTCCCCCGTCGGCGCTCGCTCGTTTGAACTGGCCCGATCCGAGATCGAACACCACTTGTTGGGTGTCGCCAGTGCCGTTCTTTGCCCCTCGCACGTCGATCGCTTTGTCCTCGCGCAGGCGTTCCAAGACGGTCTGGGAGCGGTCGACGACCGGCGAGGGGACGCTCGCCAACTCTGCGACGTGAATCCCATACGACCGGTCGGCGGGACCGTCTTCGATCGTCCAGAGGAAGGTGACATCGCCGCCTCGGTCCTCAGCCGCCATGTGAACGTTGTGAACGCCCGGCAACCGATCTGCGAGGTCAGTCAGCTCGTGGTAGTGAGTGGCAAACAGCGTCTTGGCGTTAATCTGGTTGTGGAGATACTCCGTCGTAGCCCACGCGATCGAGATCCCATCGTAGGTGGCGGTCCCACGGCCCACCTCATCAAGGATCACGAGCGATTCCTCGGTCGCGGAATGGAGGATGTTGGAGAGTTCTTGCATCTCGATCATGAACGTCGATCGGCCCTGTGCGAGCTCGTCGATCGCGCCGACCCGCGTGTAAATCCCATCGACTAAACCGATCGTCGCCTCGCGCGCCGGAATGAAACTGCCGATCTGAGCGAGAAGTACGATCAGTGCGGTCTGTCGCATATACGTCGATTTCCCGCTCATGTTCGGACCGGTTACCACGAGAAAACGCCAGTCTTCGGTCATCGTGAGATCGTTGGGAACGAACTCGGTCTCTGTTTCCACGACGGGATGACGGCCGGCCTGAATGTCGATCGGGCCGGGGTCGGTGAGCGTTGGGCAGGTCCAATCGTGGCGCACAGCGTGGCGGGCGAGACTCGCCACGACATCGAATTCAGCTAGCGACCGACCCACATTCTGGAGCAGGCTGGCGTGCTCAGCCACGCGCGTGCGCAGTTCCTCGAACAGTTCGTACTCCAGTTCGCCTCGCCGTTCTTCGAGTCGGAGGATGTCGCGCTCGCGTTCGCGAAGTTCATCAGTGACGTACCGCTGGGCGTTTTTCAGCGTCTTGATCCCTTCGTATTCGTTGGGAACGGCGTCGGTTTCGGATTTCGGTACCTGAATGTAGTAGCCGTCGGTCTTGTTGCGATCGACCGACAGCCGTCCGATGTCGTGACGGCCACTCTCCCGTTCAGCGAGCGTATCGATCCACTCGACGGCGCTCTCGTACTCCTCGATGAGTGCGTCGAGTTCGTCGTCGTATCCCTGTCTGATGAGTCCGCCCTGAGTGAGCGTCTGTGGCGGGTCCTCGGCCAACGCGTCTGACAGTGCTGCTCGAAGCTCCGCTACAGCGGTGTGATCGAGTCGGTCGACGATCTCCGACAGCGGCGAGCCGGCGAGGCGATCCGAGCGTTCGATCCGGTCGACCACCTCGGGTAACAGCGCGAGCGTCTCCCGAACCCGAAGCAGGGTATGGGCGTCAGCGCTCCCCGATACTGAACGACTGGCCGCCCGTTCCAGATCCGAAGCGTCACCGAGTAACTCCCGCAACTCCTCGCGTACCATCGCGGATTCACAGAGCGCTTGCACGCCCGCTTGGCGTCGCTCCAACTCGCCTCGTGAGCGCCGCGGGCGGGTGAGCCACTCCTTTAACAGCCGCCCACCGGCGCTCGTCACGGTGTGATCGATCGTTTCGAACAATGATTGTCCCCCGCCGGTCATGGTTTCGACCAGTTCGAGGTTACGCTGGGTTGTCGCGTCCAGTTCGACGTGGTCGTCGGGACGGTATCGCTGAAGTCGCGTTACGGCAGCGAGCACGGAGATTCCCGTCTCCTCGATGTAGGACAACACAGCCCCGGCCGCACGGATCGCCGTCTCGTGTTCGAGACCCACGCTGTCCTCGACCGCACCGAACTGTTCGCGTACGGTGTGTCTGGCCCGGCCGGGTGCGAACGCCTCGGTCGTGTGCAGCGTGGTGTTCGTTTCGACGCGCTCAGCGAGCCGTTCGAGGAGCCGGTCATTGCCCCGCGTGTCAGGGCCGGGGAGGACCTCAGTCGGCGTAAACCGATACAACTCCGTGAGCACGGCGTCCTCCCCCGTCACTGTCGTAACGTGGAACTGTCCAGTCGTGATGTCGACGAAGGCGAGACCGTACTCGGCGTCATCGGTTTGATCCGCTCCCTCCACGACGGCCGCGAGATACTGGGCGTCTTCCGTCGTCGTTTCGAGCAGCGTTCCGGGTGTAACCACCCGCGTGATCGATCGAGCGTGACCGTTTTCGGTCTCGTGTTGATCCGCCACTGCCACGCGATACCCCCGCTCAACCAGCGCCCGTACGTACGGCGTGAGATCGTCGACCGGCACCCCCGCCATTTGGTAGGTTTCACCGCCGCTCGATCGTTCCGACACCTTCAAATCTAACTCCTGACCCACTGTCTCCGCGTCGTCGTGAAAGAACTCGTAGAAATCTCCCATCTGCATCGCCAGCAAGTCTGCCTCCGAATCGCGTTTTAACGTGAGATACTCGCCGACGATTCCCTCCGCAGTCATACCGATTCGGTGGCGCGCCATCGGGTAAAACGCTATGGGTTCGGTGTCAGCGTCGTCGATCGGACGCGTAGATTTATATTCCGAAAGGGGACCACCACGAATCTATGAACAGCCTCGCAGTCGTCGGTGCGGTCGGTGGAGTCGGAACGACCCGAACGTGTTTAGAGTTCGCGGGAATGCTCGCGCGGGATGGGCGATCGGTCGCGGTTCTCGACGCCGCATACGCGACACAGGGGCTATCGGACCACACTGCAGGACAGATCGATCCCGATATCACGGCGCTCGTGGTGGACGAGACGCCACTGGCAGCAGGACTCATCGAACTCGAACCCCCTACAGGACGACTCGCGTGTTGTCCAGCTAGAGCGCCGTTCGAGCGACTCGCGCGGGCTAAGGCGTCGGCAGCGGCCTGTCGATTCGAGGAGCTGATCGAGGAGGCCGCTGCGTCGTTCGATCACGTCCTCATTGACACCCCACCAGTCGCGTCGAACCAGGCCATCGCGGCCGTCACGAGTGTCGATCGGATCGTCGTCGTTACCTCAGCGAACAGGCCGGGGACCGATGGATGGGCGCGGATTCACGACCGCCTCGACGATCTGGGGTGTCCCGAACCGGTGACGGTTCGGACCAACGCAGACGGAAACGGGAGCGGTGAGCGGCGTCTTCCTTCACCCGACACGACCGACCCAAGGCGGACACCGACAGCAGTTCACGCAGACACGTCGTTCACCGCCGCCGTGGCTGTAGCGGTCGAAACGGTGTTCGACACCGCGCTCGATCTCACGGTCGAAGCCGAGCGAGACGGGTTGCTGTAGCCCGTTAACGGAGATCGTCCGCGTCACTCATCGTTTCGGCTAACACGTCACGTTTCGTGATCGTCGAACGCGTGGCCGAATCCGGCATAAACACCGGTTCGATCGTTTCACGCACACCCGGTAGCGGATCGTGTGTCTCTACGAACACGGCGAGCGCAAACTCCCTCTCGCTGGCGTTCGAAAGCTCACGGGCTTCTGCTCGTGTACACTCCGCGTCGATCCACTCCCGAACCACCCGGCGACCCATCGGTGAAAGCGGTGCGATCGGTTCACCAAGTAGGTGGAGCGTCTTCGCGCCGGTGACAGGAGCAAGACCAGCCGCGCGCGAGCTTTCTCCGACACTCGATCCGTTGATGTACGACTCGACCAGCGTTACAGCTGCGTCGACAGTACACGGAAGATCGTCAGCGAACGGAGCCAAACGATCGGACAACGGAGTATCGGTCGCATCGATCGCCGCGACGCTCCGATCGTGCTGCTTCGATGTCACCTTCACTCCGGAGGCAATGTCAGCTAATCCCACACCTCTGTGAATGAATCATATTAACTTAAATGTTTGTTCCAGTGGAACACTTAGTGAGGACTGTGGCTTTCGAACCTACCGGTAACCGATACGCTCTATCCGTTGTATCGGTCATTATTCGTATCGCCGGCTGCATTTTTAAAGATGAGATGGAACATAGTTTCAGATGTGATGTACTCCACAGCAGATTCGTGCTGTCCAGAGTGTGATAGTCGTGTGAGACACGATGGGACCGAAAGTGTTTGTGAGCAGTGTGGTTTAGTGCTCGGTGAGGATCCGATCGATCACGGTCCAGAATGGCGTTCGTTCGATGACGACGACACGAGTCCTGTTCGGACAGGGGCACCGCTCACTCGATCGCGCCATGATCGTGGGCTGTCAACCGAGATCGGGTATTCGTCGCGTGTGAAGGGGCGTAAGCGGCGGCAGTTTGCCCGGTTGCGTCGGCAGCACAGTCGAGCACAGATCTCGACGAAGGCCGAACGCAATCAGGTGTACGCGTTCACCGAAATCAGGCGTCTCACGAGCGCGCTATCCCTGCCGACATCGATCCGTGACCGCGCGTGTGTGCTGTTCGACTCGGCCCAGAACGCGAATCTGCTCCGTGGTCGATCCATCGAAGGGTTCACAGCAGCGGCAATTTACGCTACGTGTCGGGCGGATTCGGTCTCACGAACGATCGAGGAGATCACGACGACGGCGCGGGCGTCGGAAGCCGAGCTGAAAGCAGCCTACAGTGCGCTCAACCGTGAACTCGGGTTGCCAACAGGACCAATTGATCCGGTGGAGTATCTCCCCCGATTTGCGTGCGCGCTTGACCTCCCCCAATCCGTCGAACACCGTGCTCAGGAGTTGGTTTCGGACGCGCGTGAGCGTGGATTGATCGCCGGTCGGAATCCGGGGGGGATCGCCGCCGCTTGTCTGTACACTGCTGCTACAGAAGCGTCGTGTGATCTCACTCAGGACGACGCTGCCGAGGTCGCTGGAGTGACACCCGTGACGCTCAGATCGACGTACTACGATCTCATCGACGCGTGAATCGAATCAGCGAGGCGACGGAGTGCTCGGTGGACCGGTTTCACTACGAAATCATCAGACGCCATCGACGCGATTGAGCGGGGGGCGTCAGGAATTGGTGTCACTGGCGCTCGAAACTCCTGTTCAAGTTGTTCGAGAGCTGTCGTCTTGTCGGCACCGAGCAGTGCGATAGCTACGACCTCTGCGCCGGGCGTGTGCTCTCCCTCACACACGTGACCCCGGTCGGAACGCGCCTTCTGAAGCGTCCGTACTGCTACCACCCGAGCAGCTGACGACATCCCGGTGTCTACGGTTTCCGGACAGTCGATGAGAACGGTGCCATACTCGCGCTCAATCGCGGCAAGGACCTCGATGAGCGCCGGATTCCTACCGAGGGGACGCCCACACGGAAAGATTGCTACTGGACCGACCTGACACACTGCCTCAATTAGGGACGCCCGCCCCGCGAGCACGTCGTGGATATCCGGTCCTCTGGTGGCCGTGTCGTGTTCCCAGCTCAGTTCCAGCGCACCGTCAACGACGACCGCGTTCATGTGTGCACCAAGGTGGGCGGTGACTGCTGATCGCTCCCAACTCGGTCGACCGGTAACCGTGAGGATCATACGGCGTGTCGGTTCGGCATCGGTTATCAATCATAGGCTGACGACTGGCGCATTCAACCAGTCGGCAGCTGTTTGGGCGTTGTCGAATCGGTCACATTCGAGCACGACCGGGGCACGGATCTCGCCTAGCCGGGTGATTGTGAGTGCAACAGTTACAGGATCGTCGTCCGGTCCCGGAAGGGATTCGATCGTTCGCGTGAACTCTCCATGGAGCCGGTCACACAGATGTTTGCGAGCGGCTCGTGCTAGATTCGCGGCCCGATCCTCAAGCGCGAGGCGCTCGTCGTGGCGATCGTGGCGTTGGCGCTGTCGTTCCCGTGCTCGTTCGAGCGTCTGCTCGGCCGCAGCGTGCTCGGTTTCCAACTCGCTCAGTTTCTGCATTGCGCGTTCAAGTGCCCGATACGGCTCTGACGTTTGCCGTTCTGGGTGCTCTCGGAGGGCTTTGACCTTCCCTTGCAGCCGAGCAACTCGCTCGCGTTGTCGTTCAATCTCGTCGGTCGTCTCGGCCAGGCGTTTGCGGGCTGCAGCAGTGTCAGTATCAGGGATCGACAGCTCTTCGATGCGGCCCTGTATTTTCTCGTACTCCTCGTCTTGGGGTGCCGACCATCCACGGGACCGAGCGGCTGCTGCAAGCGCAGCAGATCGCCGGAGAGTCATTCCGGGCCGGAGCCGACCCACGTGCGCGTGGAGATCACCCGGTTTCTCACACACGACACGAAGCTCATCGCTCGTCCCATTGATCGCGTCGAGTACCTGCTCACCGTCGAACCGCGGCGTGACACCCGACAGCTCGATGACGCGGCCACACCACACCGAGCCGTTTCGTTCTATTCTCACAGCTTTCGCCGGGCCATTGTCGCCACGTCCGGGTGCTCCGTTCCGGCAGCGAACGCTGCGTACGGCGTGCTCGTATGTTCACGCTCCGCGTATGCCCACACCGCCTTCCGTACGCGCTCGGGGACTTCCATGTACTCGTTGAACGGTCTGGTCCGTTCGATCTGGACCGCTTCCGGGTGTTTCTCCCGGAGACGAAGCCCATGGAACGCACCGAGTTCCGTCGCCTCGAACAGTGCCGACCGACCGAACCACCGCACCACGGTATCCTCGTGAGAACGACGGACGTTCCGGAGGCTGCTCCGGGCGGACCGGGTGTATGTGATGATCAGGAGCATCCGAGTACTACTCGTATCTACTTGATATTTAATCCTAATTAAGATTGACAAATATGATTATTATATTATTAAAATAAGATACAAGTTACACACGTTACTTGTGTTGGTCGACAGTCTCGATGTCGAATCGGTCGACATCATCGACGAGGTTCTGGATCCGTTCTCGCGCGTCGCGCGGGGAGTCAGCGACGACGACGAGACCGTCGACAGGTGGTGGGCCGCTGGCTTTGTACGCCTCTCGTTCTTCGAAACTCGTCGCGTAGGTGCGAAGGATCGACCGTACGCGAATCTCCATCGATCCGAGATCTATTTCGCCGTCTTCGAACTCCGTGAGGGCGTCTTCGACGTTTCTGAGAGCGGATATGCGGTCCATTACACCGTTCTGAACGTATCGGCTTGGGGTTCGTACACGTCACCTTGACGCCGTAGCTTTTCGAGTTCGTACTCGGCCTTCTCTCGGTCCATTCCGACCGACTCAACACGGTCGAGCACTTCCTCGCGTGGCGCACCCACGTCGTGGTCCTCTTCGACTTCCGCGATGATGCCTTTGAGGTTGCGGATCCGATCGCGTTGACTTTTTGACGTACCAGTTTCGATCACGTCGGCGTCGAACTCACCGGTTTCGGGATCCATCCCGATGTCTTCGAGCGACGCGGTCACGATGTCCAGAACGCGATCGACATCCTCGGAATCGACGGTGTCGGACAAACGGACGCGGGCACTCGCTTCGGCCAAGCGAACGAGCGCCTCGAGCTTCCGCGCCGTCACCGGGACTGGCGCGTCAGTGTCCGTGCCTTGTGAGCGAAGATCTACGTAGAACTCCTCGATAGCAGTTTTTGCCTCTTCAGTCATCATCGGGAAGCAGCTCCGTCTCGCGTATGCGATGTATTTCCGCAAGAGATCGGCGTCGATCGCCGGTTCGACATCTTCGGTGACCGTGTTGACCTCCTCTTGGGAGACATCCGACGCGCTGTTTTCAGCACGGTGGGTGTGTAACTCCCCTGCGTAGTTCGTGTTAATGATATGTTGTGCGAGTTTTTTGTCTTCTTCGGGATCCGGCTTGTCGGTCACGGTGAATATGATATCGAATCGTGAGACGAGGGCCGGTTCGAGATCGATCTGTCCGGCGATTGCCTCGAATTCGTCGAAACGGCCGTATTTCGGGTTCGCAGCCCCGAGCAGCGAACACCTGGATTTAAGCGTTGCGTTGATGCCGGCCTTGCTGACGCTGATCTCCTGCTGTTCGAGGGCCTCGTGCATTGCTGAGCGGTCCTCGGAGTTGTGGACGACCATCCCATTGGCAATGAAGTTGTGTGTCCCGGCGACGGTGAGATCGTACACTGCCTCGTACTCGTGGTTCTCGACCACTCTGGTGGTCTCGACTCGACAGTAGGAGATATCTCGCTCCGGTTTCTGGATCGGTGCGGTGGCTGTGTGAGGGACGGTTCCGCCATCAGTGACCGCTCGGGAACCGTCGGGAACGGCCACCCAATCACCGGGTGTGAGCGATTGTGCAGACGTTTCAGCGCGCTCACCATCTTGGAGAACGAAAAACGGATGATCCGGTGTCGCCGTGAGCTGTGCTCCGGATTCAAGCGTGATCTCCCATAGCCGATTCGGGGCGTCGTACTCGTGGACCGCATCGACAGAGCGGCGAACAAGACGATCGTCGTCGGTTGCGGTCAGCACATCGATGTTCGTTCCGCGGATCGTTCTGCCGTTCCGATGGTTCTCAGTATCACCGTGCAGCGACGCGTCGTCTGCGAGTTCACGGATGGGAATGATACCGTCGGCGGTGCGGACGAGAGTGTCTCCAGTCACACACCGCATCTTGTCCAGTTCGTCGACCGCCGCGACGCCTTGGTCTGCAAGCACGAGCGCCCCTGCTTCGAGCGACCACTGTTGTCCGTCACCGAAATCATCACGGACCGCTGCGGCCGTGATCCCTGCTGCAGAAGAACCCTTCCCAGATGTGTACACCGAACGTGGTGCAATATTTCTCACGTACTGCAACAGCTGGGATTTTCCCGTCCCCGGATCACCGATCAACAGGATGTGCATGTCGCCCCGAATCCGCGATCCGTCCGGGAGGTGCTTCGTCACCCCGGAGAACAACTGCAGCATGATGGCGAGCTTTTCCTTTTCATAACCGTAGATCGAGGGCGCCATCGACGCGATCATCTGCTGGTAGATGTCCTCCTCGTCGGACAAGGAAATGATGCGTTTTTTGTCCTCTTCGGTGATCGTCATGTCCTCAAACCGGTCATCCTCGATATCGACGGTTACACCATCCATGTAGATGTCGAACATCGTGGATTTCTCGCCGTGGGATTCCTGCTGGTCGAGGTGTAACACTCCCGTTACGCGGACCGTATCACCGGCAGTGACATCACCGGTGATGTCGTCTTCGATGTTAATGTCGATGCTTTGTGGTCGTTCACCACCACGCAATCCTTCAGGACTCTCCTGTACCCGGAGTTTCTGGGCGTCGACGAATTCCGATTGGTCGAAGTTGATCCGGAATGGACCTTGTCGTTCACACCCCTGACACTCGTGAGGAGAGTGGAAATCGCCACCAGTTTGAGGAATACGCGTCAACGTTCCACACCGCTGACATTCAAACGCCGCGTCTTGGATCTTCGGACGGACATTCGTCGCTTTCCGGATAATTCCACGGATACTCACTAGTTGTCCATGATGGTGCGAACGAATATCTCGGATTCCGGTCGTCTCCGGGAGATCGTACACGCGGACGTGAGCCTGTCCAAGGCTCACGTCGACCGGGAGATCGTAAAGACGCAACGCCTCTTCTGCGTACTCCTGAAACTGTTCGGGCTGTGTTCGAACGTCCTCAGCAAGGGACTGATCGAAGCGGTACAGGTCGTTCCACGAGATATACAGTGAGCGCTCATCGTTCGGGTATTTGCGCGCCAGCTCACCGATCTCGTTGCGGTAGTACGTGCGGTAGAACTCCTCGAAGCGATCAATGATATCGGTGTTCTCCGCGTGAGCCATTGAGTCGTTGGTTATGCATCTCCGGATAAGTACCTTCGCACAGTTGAGTGAAACTGAATGTGAACGGATGAGTGTCATCTCACACCGGTCAGAGCGCCCTCATTATCGTGCTAAGCACGTCTCCATAGATGAGCGCGATCACCAACCCGAAACAGACGAAGGCGAGAAACGGGAGACCGGGGGTGACCCACACCGATTCGGCTTCCTCCGCACAGAGTCGGTCCAACCCATCACGCAGTTGCTCGGGTGTGGTTCCGTATGCGGTCCCCTCGATTTCGGACAGAAACGCCGCTGCTCCCCAGTGATCGCTGGCAGACGCGCTCGGACAGTTCGCAGGATCCCGGTCAGTGTCGGCTGCGGAGCGGAGGGCGGCGAGCGACGTGTCTCGCCACTGAAGATACAGCCGGAGCGCGTCGAGATCGAGTCCACCGGTGAGCGAACGACCGGTGTCGTCTTCGAGTAGCTGTCCGTACCGGGATGATACGCTGGTGATCTGGTACGGACGGCCCACGAACATCGCGGGTCGAATCCGGCCGTTGACACCGTTGCAGACGGCGAGAGCCACCGGAATCACGAGTCCCACGAGCACGGTGTTGGTAAGGATCGTCAGCGCGAAGACGCCGTGGGACGCCCGCTCGATCGGGAGAACACCCCACCGGAAATAGATGGTGGGATAGACGGGAAAAACGAGCGCGAGCGTACCAATCGCTTTGGCATCCGCGCCGCCGGCGATGTTCAACCGCCAGCAGAACCAGCCGATCGGAGCGACCGCACTAAGACTCACAACACACCGGAGCACGAACGCGACTCGAACGGAGGGAGCAACGACCACTGCGTTGAGAAAAATAACGATGAGACCAACAACCGCGAGTGGCGGCCATATCCAGTTCGGAATCCGACGAGTTCGGACATCGTGGTACCCCATCCAAGCGATACAGGGGACAACGAGCAGTTGGAACAGATCTGGCAGTGTCAAGAACACACTGGACGTGGTTCCGGTTTGGAATATAAGGATTCACCCGGAAGTCAGAAACTGCTGTAGTTGGTGTCGCCGTCGGCTGACATCCCACTGTGGATCGACGCTTCCCTGTCGATCGAGTTTGTCGAGGAGCAACAACGGATCAGCTCCTGCCCGCTCTACGCGTTCGATCAACTGTTCGATCTCCGAACGATTGAGCGCCAGTGACTCGAGGAGACCGAGCACGATCGCCATCGGGACCGCGGCCTCGCCCGTAGGAAACGCGTCGCTGATGCGACTGAAATCGGTGGCTTCAGGCGTTGCGTTCGACGTGGGTGGATACAGAGTGAGACACTGCGTGCAGATAGCGAGCGTCTCCGTTGTGGTTGGAGCGTACTCCCGGAGATCGGCCGGGACGACGAACGAAACAAGGGGTGCGTCACAGTCGGGACAGGACATACACGGCGTTGGACGACGACTTTGAAAAAGCGTTATACTTGCTGCAGACAGTTGGACACGAGAAGGTATTAGGCAGTTGGGGACGCAGTCTCGCGCTCCTCTTTGGCGTCGGTGGACTGGTCGTCGGCTGCTTCTGCCTCTTCTGCTTCCTTTTTGTTTTTGATCTTCTTGAGCCGGAATATCTCCTCTCGCTCCTGCTCTTCGAGCTTTTGTTCGATGTACTCCTGACTTTCGTACAGGTCGGGAAGAAGCTTGAATTCGAGGGCGTTAACCCGGCGTTTGGTCGTCTCAATCTCTTCGAGCATCTTTTTCATCGCGGTTTCGACTTCTGCGGCGAGGATGATCTGCTCGAGAAGATCCTCATACGCTCCGGCGGCTTCGTCGATCCGGGCACTGGTGCCGACGACGCCGTAGCCGCGTTCGTCGAGCGATTTCTTGACTTTCGAGGACTCGATTTGAGGTACCACCACGCCCATGATGTTCTTCGATTGGGTCGTGATCTCGGGATACTCTTTCAACGCCGCCGCCGCACCACGCACCGCGATGTCGCCGTCCATCGCCCGTGCCATATTGATTTTCTGTTGGGCGTCGTCGTAGGCGGTGTTGAGATCCGAGCGCACGTCTTGGGCCTGGTCGAGAATGTCCATGAACTCCATGATGAGTCCATCCCGTTTCTGTTCGAGCGTGTCGTGACCGCGTTCGGACAGCTCAATGCGGTCCTCGATCGCCATGAGATTCTTGCGGGTCGGCTTGACGTCCGTGGCCATGGTTGGATGTCTGGAGATTACTGATGGAGGCTCTTACGTGTTGTCGTTGTCTGTAGACGAAACCTACCAGACACGCGAAGCAGTGGCCACTGATCGGTGATCTGAACGATACACGTTCCTATATCGGTAGTGTCATAATGCCAACGTCCATGTTGGAAATATGAACAGACGGCGCGTTCTGGTGGGACTCACAGCAGGGATCTCCTCTCTCGCCGGCTGTGGCACGTATTTTGATATCAACAGGAATGACACAACGACCACTACGCCCACGACAACGACGGTCTCCGAAACTGCGCGCACTACAGCCACTGACACTCCGGTTCCGACGGCGACAGCGACACCTCCCTCGACTGCGGAGTTACCGACGGGCACGGTCACGGAGAGCGAGACGGCTCCCGACCTGTCGACTCGGAAGCCGTACACGAATGACCGCTATCTTTAAACAGCGAGAGAATCCCGCCGTTCACGGCGGGGAGGATGTCACGGGTACACCATCGAATACCCGATTGGATGGACGATCGACGCGACGGATCCGGCCGCTGTGACCATCGGATCAAACGTGGGTGCCTTGCTCGTAGAGGTGACAGAGGACATTCCATCGTCGCTCACGGTCGCGGACATCGTTCCGGTGTTCGTAGAGGGGTACAAAGATTCGATCGAAGAGGAAGGAGGATCTATCGAAGAACTCGATCGTCGAGACGAAATCCTTCCGAACGGGCACGACGCCACGGTGATCGATCTGCGGATGGAACAGCACGCGACCGTGATCCGACAGAAAATGCTCCTCGCCGTCGCTAACGAGATGGCCTACGTCGCTGTCGTTATGGTCTCTGATTCAGTTTTCACGACAGATGTCGATGAAAATATTGAAAGGATCCTGTTGACGTTGCACATCACTGAATCAGCCGTCGGGACCGAATCCGCCGGTGTACCAGTGTAACCGATCGGCTGTCGGTGCGCTTTATTCCTCCGATCGGGGGGGTCGGACGCCGTCGAAACTCCGAGAAGCAAGCTCCTCATCGGCAAGAAACGCCGCTGCTCGCTCGCGGAACTCCGCAGAATCCCAGACGCGTGCAGTGAGATCACGGGCCATCTCCTGTCCGAGCAGACCGAAGTTCGTCCATGGTTTCATGATCGCCTTGATGGTTCGGTACGCCTGTGGACTCGTATGGTCAACGATCGTTTCCGTAAGCTCGACGGCGCGGGGTTCGGCGTCGTCTTCAGGAACCACACGGTTGATCAGTCCCATCGCACGGGCTTCTTCAGCTTCAATCATACGTCCGGTTAGCAGCAGATCCTTGGCGCGCTTTTCGCCCACGACGAGCGGGAGCAGTTGAACGCCACCGCCCGCCGCCGTGGCACCGACGCCAGCTTCTGGTTGGGTGAACCGGGCGGTTTCCTCAGCAACAATCAGGTCACACGCGGATACGAGTTCGTTTCCGCCAGCAGCACAGATTCCCTGCACGCCAGCAACGACCGGTTTACCCGTGTCTCGGAGCAGATCCAGCGCTTCGAAATACGCCGTCATGAATCGTGTTCCCTCCTCGAACGATAGCTCTGTGAGATAGTTCAGATCTGCTCCCGCACAGAACATATCGCCCGTCGCGGTCACGACGATCCCGTCTACGTCGTCATCGCGGTCGGCTTCCGTGACGGCCACGGTGAATTCCTGTATCATCCGCATATCCAGTACGTTGTTCCGGTCAGGAGCGTCGAGTCGGATGATCGTGATTTGGTCGGTGGCGTGTTCCACGTCGAGCGTGTCGTACGTCATGGTCCGATCTCTCGTCGAATACTCATAATTCCGATGGCCCTCCACGAACATCGAACCACCGACGGTCGACCAACAAAACCGATCCGTGCTCGGTTTTGTCCGACGGACACAGTAACCACGAGCGTCGCGTGGGCGTCATCGCGGGACGCCCACGCAGACGGTGCCCTCAGCCCTCTTCGGAAACCGTCACCGTGATCGCCTCGGGCATGTACGCATTGACACCGTACCCTTTCCGATTCCACGGGTATTTGTCGTCTTCTATCCGTCTCAGCCCGTCTTCGAGGTCCGAGACGGTCGCTGGCTGCGTCCGTCCCTCATCGTCAGTCGCCCGCGAGACGAGCGTGTATTCACCTGGCGTCGCCGCCCACTCAAACCGGAACAGTCGCCACGCGGTCGGGCCGTGTTCGGGACCGGTGAATTCGGCGTCGGTGAACTCCGTCCCGCCGTCGGTTGAGATTTCTATCCCTTGTAGCTCGTTTTCGCCGGCCCACGCCACGCCACGCACCGTAACAGTGCCATTCTCGGGCGAGACGGTTGTTCCCTCCACCGGTGACGTGATGAGGGATTTCACCAGCATCTCATACATGTACGGCTGTTTGATCTCCGCATCAGCCATCTGTGCCTCGGTGTCGAACGTATCGATAGTCGTGTGCTGGCGCGACTTATTGTCCTGTTCGGGGAGGATCCGGTAGGAGGACTGTTGCCAGTGAGTGTATCGCTCCGGTTCGTCCATGGTGTCGTCATCGTCGTGGAGCATCGTCTTCATGACACGCATCCGATCGACCCATTTGACGCTATTGCAGCCATACCACCCCGGAGCGACAAGCCGAACCGGAAAGCCGTGTTCGGCGGTGAGCGGCTCGCCGTCGCGCTCGTAAGCAAGGATACAGTCCTTTTTGATCTTCGACATCGGGATCGAACGCGCAAACACCTTTTCGCCCTCCGGTGCGTCAGCCCCCATCACGGCCAGATACAGATCGTCGTCTGTCTGTGCGCCGTGCTGTTCGAGCACTTCCCCGACCGGCGTCCCCGCATAAATCGCGGTGCCCATCGCACCAAACGTCCACTGCGTTCCAGCGACGTTCGGATCGAGATAGCTCCGCCCGTTGCCCGCACACTGCATCGTATGCGCCACCTCGACGGTCGAAAACTCCGATTTGAGCGCGTCCATCGAGAGCTCCGTCGGTTCCTCGATCAACCCCGCTATCGAGATGGTGTGGTCCGCTTCGGTGAGTTTCGGGGAATCGTAATGGCTCCGGATGTACGTCGCGTCGACGCTCGTCGTGAACTCCGTGTACTGATCCCGACGCTTGGTCTCGGCGTTCGGCGGCTGGTTCGAGAAGATCCGCAACGCCGGATATTTCTCCTGCAGTTCGGCTGTGCTATACGTGTGATACCCAGGCCGTTCTTCGACATCGGACTCCGTTCGTGTCGGGGTCGGTGTCTGCTCATCGCCGGTCAGCTGACTGCATCCCGCGAAAACACTCGCGCTGGCAGTCAATCCCACAGCAAGATACTGTCGTCGGTTTAGATATTGCTCGTACGGCGTTTCGCGTTCGTGTTCGATGTCCGTCGACTCCTCATTAGGTGTCGATCCGCGTGTGGGAGGCATCGTCGTGGGACTCTGTTACTCACCGACGTATTTCTATCTTCATATCGGTTGAATATCATTCAGAAACAGTTACATTTCCGATCATTCCAACATTGATATGCGGGACACAGACGTACGTGTACGTTCCGGCGGTCTCGAACGTGTGACTGTACGTTTCTCCTTTTGGAATGAGTTCGTACGTGTTATCCCCCTCAAAGCTCGCAAACGGTGTTGCGCCGTCGGGAATCATCACGTCCGAACCGTCTTTCGGCCGTGCACTCACGTTGTGGCCGGTGCTCTCGAACCGCCATGTGACCGTCTCTCCGACCGGGATCTCGATCGATTTGGGATCGAAGACGGGGTTCCCGTTCGGTCCGGCAATCACTTCGTTCGCCTCGGTCTCGGTCGGGGTCTTGTCTCCGCTCGACGTACCGAGACAACCCGCTCCGGTCGCTACTGTTCCAAGTGCACCCATCCGTAGTAGAACGCTTCGCCGCGTTACCATTACTGTTTCTTCGAACAGCATCGATACCAAAACTCCATATACCGGATATAATTTCCGGAACTCGTTATTCCTAGTGTCCGAGCCGATCGAGGGACGGCTTGAGAGGGTAATCCCTCCACGTTCTACCGGAATATTTATCTATTAATAACCGTAATGAATGCGTCCCCGCCGCAGTCGGGACTGTCGCCACGTCGACCATGAGTGTAGACACCGTGACTACTGATGGCTCGATTACAACGTAGAAACAATCTATGACGCACGACGAGATAACCAGCAAGAATGAACCACTGAAGGTACGGCTTCGGATCACGCCACGAGAGGGGAGACCGATCGAATGTTCGATCCCCGCTGTTCGGTGGGCGATCGTACAACGAGGCGGTTCCCGTCTCCTGTACTGTCCCAATTGCAACGAACTCGTCAAAGAAGCCAATTGTCGGCCCCCCTCAGAGATCGAACAGTATCCGAACCGGTCCTCCCTGTGTGCCCACTGTCACGACTGGATGATGATTGTGGATTTCATCCAACGCCTCGACGTTTCGCTGCCGCCTAGAAAGAACAGCCGAGAGATGTGGACGCCGGTTCGTCATCGACCCTCTGCCCCCTGAACGTTGTTGGGCCGCCTCTATCAATCGTTAGATATCTCCTCCCCGCTCTCTGCCTGAGGATGGCCGTACTGTTTGATCGGAATGCCCAACTCAGTGAGTGCAGACTCTATGTGATCCGTTTCGACGTTCTGAGCCCCTTCTTCCGTGCGAATTCGATGCGCAGTTGCTAAGACCTCCCCCCGTCTGTCGTCCGGTATCCGATACGGTTCGGTGGTCAACTCGATGGTGAGACCGTTGTGGTCGCGGGTGTACAGCGAGTGGAACGCCCCGCGATCGAATTCGTTGACCTGATAGCCTTCCTCTGTGAGCGACGTTCGTGCTTCGAGAAACCGTTCCGGTTCGAGACGGAACGCCAGATGATGGACACCGCCGACAGGAGGACGTTGGGGTCCCTCGTGGGAGTCGCGCTGATCGGTCACGAAAAACGTGAGCATGCGTCCGTCTCCAGTGTCGAAAAACAGGTGCGTCACGTCGGGGGCATCGAGGTTCGGCTGTCGGAGCACGAGTGACATGCCGAGTACGTCCCGATAGAACGCAATCGTCTCTGCCTCGTTGCTTCCGACGAGTGTGATGTGGTCCGTGCCAGCGGTGTGAATCAGGCTGTCGGGTGGTTCTGGAGAAATGTCGCTCTCGGTCGACTGGTCAGTGGAATCAACCATACTGTTCGTTCGTGCCGAAGAGCCGTGGGCTTGTCCCTTGATAGCTCAACCTATCCGATCACTCTCGAAGCCATGACTGTACAAGCAGGGCGCGTCGTGTTTCAGAGATAGCCGAGATCGGCCAATCTACTTTCGACCGCTTCGTCGGTGACGTTGTCCTCAACGCCATCACCGTACTTGGGGTAGTCAGCCGTACCGGTGTCTTCGACGACCGGAAGAACGCGTCCATCCATGCGGTCGCTGCGGGGAACGCCGAGTGCGGCCATGATCGTCGGAGCGACATCGTACAGATGAGCGTCCTCGATCGATACGGAGTCATCGATATCCTCGCCCATTGCCGCGAACACACCATCTCGTTTGTGGTTCCACGGCTCGGTTGGAGGCCCGAACTGCTCTCCGAGCAACTGTGCCGAGAGGAAGTACTCGAAGTCTTTCGGGATAGTTACGATGTCGACGGCGTTTTCGGCGTACGGGCCGTCGTAATACTCTTCTCGGGGGGCGACCGTTTCGAACATCGGTTCACCCTCGGGCGTCTCTACGGATTGGAGCCGATCGATGAGATCAGACCGGACTGATTCGTACTCGTTTTGAGATACGACGCCGTCCGGTTCACGCCCTTCGAGGTTGATCCGAACGCCAAGTTCGATACGTGCGCGCATGTATGCCGTCGATTCCGGAAAGTCCACCTGTTCGCTCGCAGTCCGTGCAACGTTGTCAGGCACGTACTGCTTTACAATGTGGTTGAGTCCGATCTTTCGGAGTCCATCACCGACGCGGGAGGCAGTGACACCGTGCTTCGCAACTTTCGCCGCCAGCCGCTCGAAGACACCGGGCTCCCACGTCTCTTCGTTTTCGCCTTCCCGAAGCTGGTTTCGGATCGGGTTCCATGAAGGCATCCCTTTGCCGCCTTGCGTCGTCACAACGAATCCCTCATCTTTGAGGAATTCGTTCATGCGAAACTCTTGTTTGTCGTAGGGACCCATTCCGTGGTCGCTAGCGATGAAAACACGTTTCGCGTCACATTCCTCAAGGAGTTTCCCGATCTGACGATCGGTTTCTTTGTACACCGTTTTCACCTTCTCCCAGTCGCCACGGAACTCGTGAAACACGGTGTCCGGCTTCTGGAATTCAACGAAGCCGAAATCTGGTTCGAACCGGCCGTGAAGATACCGGAACGCTTCACCGCGCATCTGAACCAGCGTCGTATACTCGTCCATCTTTTCTGCGTCCGTCCACGTTTCGTCGTCGCGTTCGTAGATCGGATACACCCGATACTCACCGAGTTCCTCTCGAACGTCATCAAGCACTCCGTCGGGGTGTGATTCCGGGTGCTCCGGACCGATGAACCCCGGAATGATCGCGCCATTGATCTCGTCGGGGGGATGGGTGACCGGAACGTTTACCACGACGCTCGACATGTCGTGTTCCTCTAACAACGTCCACATCGCGTGTTCGCGGATGTAATCAGCACTCACAACGTGCCAATCGTAGCCGTCGTAATCGACGAAACCAAACGTTCCGTGTTTGCCTGGATTCACCCCGGTGTACATCGATGGCCATGCGCTTGGCGTCCATGGCGGAATCTGCGAGGTGAGCGGTCCAGCAACGCCTTGTTCACAGATCGATTGAATATTCGGTATGAGATCGTCCTCAATCAAACGTTCGAACACCGGCAAACAACCAGCGTCGATTCCGATCAACAACGCTTCCATCTGATGGTCACTCATTGTGAGCCACCTGCTGTCGTTCCATGATTGTGTTTCGTGTCCGTGTATCCATGAACCATCCGTTCAAGATCCGGTTGCCGAGAGAGTGATCTGACTGACATCCATACGTTTCTCATTGTTGTTTCGGGTCGCCCCGTGTGCACTTATTCCTTCCTTCCTTTCCACGGTGGGAAAGGAGTCGAACCCTGCTGTATCTACGCTTCCGGCTGGCTACATATTTTCACCTTCTTATTGCTGTATAATATATTCATATTATCGCCACACGTCTGTTGGAAGGAGACCGATGGCTTGTGTGCCGTGCTCGCGTTGTTGTAATAGAAGTTGAAATTTGCCGCCCCCTTTCGGTGGTAATCCCGGTAGATGATGGTTTCGCTCTCGTTCAGGGTCTCGTTGCCGGTTGCGTCCGTTCCAACCCAGCCTTGAACGGACCCGTTTTTGAACATCGACGCCTGCATGTACTCGTCGGATCGTGCTTCCGTCCGTTCGAACACCGTGTAGTACGGCTGGTCGGTCGACCACATCGACTGGTTTTTTTCGAAGTAGGTGTCGACGACGTTCACGGCGGCTATCTCCGATTCGGTGTAGCTGTACCGGGTTTGCGTTTCCGAGAACGGCGGACTTTCTTGGGTGCTGTCGCTTGCGAGGAACGACGCCGCCGGGAAGGCGAGGATGAACACCAACAGCACGATTACGACGACTGACGGGTTGGTGTTGTTCACGAGATACGACAATCCGATCGCCGCGACGACCGCCATCGGCGCTGCGACGAACGGGAACCATCGTCCGGGAACGAACGTTCGCACTCCAAGCATCGGGAAGCCGAAGACGAAGATGAGCATGAGGACGGTGGCAACCACGCTCGTGAACATTGCGTGTGAGATGTTCTCTTGCCGGATGATGTAGTAACAACCGACGATCGTTAACAGCAACATCAGCAGGAACCCCAGCACGTCGAGATACTCGATGATCGTGCTCATGAACGAGGGCTGGGGCGCAACGCTTGGTGGGACAGTTCCCCCAGCGAGATCGCCCACGCTTCCGGATTCGAGCGTGTCACCAAAGTATCCAATCATCACCGTTAGAAACGTTCCGTCGTACTGTGGGGTAAGCGACCACATGAACGTGATCAGACCGAGATCGAACACCAACAGCCCGGTGAGGTTCACCGATTCCCGGGTTGAGGAGCGCTCCCAGTTGGGGCGTCCGATGTCGAACAGTCCGAGTCCGAGCGCGAAGTACGCGAGCAGCCCGGATCCCGTAAATACGAGCATGATGAACGCGGAGATCTGGTGTGTGAGAATAACAGCGACGCTGAAAAAGACCACCATCCCGAAATCGCGGGGTTTGTAGTCAATCCGCAACATCCGGTCGAGGCTGTAGAAGACGGACAGGAAGAAGACCAACCCGAGGCTGGTCGGGATGATGTGGATCCCCCACTCGATCACTGCTGCACTCATCGCGTAGATCGCCGTAGCGAACACCGCCCACCGTTTGCGGACGAAAAACGTCGCCGTCGAATAGATGAGTAACACCGACAGCGGCATCGCTACCCCGAGAACGAGATACAGCGCCATTTTGAGAGGGATATCCAACAACAGACTCGATCCAACGACGAGTAGGTGGTACAGCGGCGCAGCGTAGTACTTTCGACCGGAAATCGGCTGAAGCGACTGCGATTCGAGGATAGCCGGACCCCAGTTCCCCATGTGGGTCCAGATATCGATCCCGATGAATCCAGGCGTCGTGTACAGTGCCGCAAACCGGAACACCATCCCGAACAGGACGACCAGAAACAACAGCATCGTCGGGGAAAAGTAATCCCTGTCTACGAACAGGATCGTCACTAACAGGGTCGTCCCGAGGGCGGCTGCGATGTCGTAGAACAGCAACGTCCGCTCGCCCTGTATCCCCGCGAGCAGGATGAGCAGCGCTGACCCCAGCACGATGAGCGGGGGAAGCAGCCGTGACAACATCGGCGACAGCGTCGGTAGATCGCCAGGATACTCGTCCCTGGCCGCAATCAGATACAGCAACGATGCGATACCGAGTACGATCGGAAGCGTCCGAACGTACACGTCATCTAAGAATAATTGCAATGGCAGCATAGCAATGGCTGCCAGTAGTCCGAGCAAGCCCGCGATAATATCGAGACGGCCCTGTCGTGCCATCCCGAGGAGGCCAGGTCGAGTACTCATCGATATCGATCAGTCGTCGTCGGCTGGAATCGCTTTCGACTCAGTACGCCCGTTCTTGAAGACGTCGGTCGTGGAGAGCGATGTCGGCGTCTCTCTGACTTGTACGCCTTTCTCTTCGTTTTCGATCCGGTCGAGTACCATCGCTGACAACAGGAGCACGATCCCCGACAGCATCGTGAAGAACCAGTTGTCGGACTGTTCACGCCGGGTTGCGATCGTCGAAACCAGTTTTGCAACACCCAGACCGGTGACGCCGGCACCGAGATAGTACGCCGCCGCGAACGGTCGGAAGTCCTTAAGGATGTACTTCTGGTTCAGCCGCCACAAAAAGCGGTGAAGCAGCATGTACGACACTTTCGGAACGTACGCGGAGTAGTTGATGTGGCTCTTCCAGTCGTCGTCGTACACTGTGTCTGCGGAGTGAACGACATCAGCGACACGACAGTCTGCGAGGTTGAGCCTCACCAACAGGTCGTTACAGTATCCATAATACTCGTACATCCCATCAATGTCGACGCGCTGGAGCGCCTCCTGTGAGATGGCTGTGTATCCGTTTTGCGGGTCGGAGATGTTCCAGTAGCCGCTCGAAATCTTCGTTAACAGCGAGAGGAGGGTGTTACCAAACAGCCGGAATTGGGGCATTGCGTCGAGGGTTTGGAACTTCATAAAGCGGTTCCCTTTCGCGTAATGGGCTTTCCCATCGACGACAGGATCAATGAATTTCGTCAGCACGTCCGGATCCATCTGCCCGTCACCACCCATCACGGCCGTGACATCGATACCGTCCTCCAATGCTTGTAAGTAGCCAGTCTTGATTGCACCCCCAACGCCTCGATTCACCTTGTGTTGAATGGGTACGACACGAGCGTCGTACCCGTTCGTGGCCGAATGCGTCGCGTTGTACTCTGCCGCGTGGTCAGTTATTTCGAGCCACGTGTCGTCCGTCGAACCGTCGTCTATGACGTACGCCCTATCGACAAACGAGGGCAACGTGTCGATAACTGATCCTACGTAACCTTCCTCGTTGTACGCCGGTATGACGACGCCAATCGTGTGTTCGTGATACATATTATCGCGTGTCTACTCTCTCGTCTCCTGTTTATTGGTGGAGGGATATTACAATACACCCCCTAAACCCGGAGACCCGGTCTTACTAGATGCATAGCTTCCTACGGTCTTATTATCGTTTCTAGATCGAACGACAGACGACAGACACACGTCTAACGACGATAACTGTCCGGTACATCCGTAGCTATGGGTCATTTGGGGTGATATAACCCCGCGGTAGTTGGTACCATACTCCATCGTAGCCGACGAAAGCAAGTAATCAAGAGTTCGGAGCTGAGACCGGACAGACATGACCGAGATCATTGATGGGGTGAAACTGCGTGAATGAACGATTAGACGTAGGCTTTATCCCCGCAGAATGTCCGGGTGCGGCTGGGACTGGTGCTGTTCGGACATCGACATTGCTCATCGAACGACTGTCGAAACACCACGATCTGACGGTCTACGTGTCGAGCCAGATGGACGCGTCGAGCGCGACGTTACCCGCTGAGGATCGCGTTAACTACGTGATTCACGACAACCTCCCGAAGCTCCCTCATCCACTCACGAACAAAATCGACACGCTGGAGGGAGAAATCGACGCGCTCGAACGACACGAGTTGATACATTCCTACTCTTCGGCGTTCATGCCAGTGCTCGCAGAGCTCGAAACACCGACGCTTTCGACACTCAACTCCTATCTCCCAGTCTGCCCGAAGGGCGACATGATGTACCACGGTGAGCGAAAATGTTCGGAGCCCGGACGGCTGAAATGTGCCAGTTGTATCTCCTCAACGGCGCTCAAACGCCGGCAGGGCGTCGATTCGGAACTGCGCAGTGGGTACGTTTCGCTCGGACAGATCGAGTTTGTCTTCGAGTCGATCGATCGGGCGTGGGACATCGACGCGTATCACGCCTTATCACCGCACCTGGCACAGGATTTCGGTGCGATCGGCTTTCCCGACAGCCGGATTGAAGTCATTCCACATTTCTACGATGAGACGTTCGCAACGATCACCGACGAGGAAAATGACGGGTCAGCTCTAGAATCCGACGATCCGATCACGCTCTTGTACGTGGGCGCGCTCCAAGACATCAAAGGCGTACACGTACTCGTTCGCAGTCTTTCCCGCATACTCAGCCGTGGATACGACGTTGAACTACACATTGCCGGTTCGGGTCCCTACGAGCAACAACTCCACGAACTCGCGCACGAACTTGATCTAGAGAACGCCATCCAGTGGCTCGGATACGTCGATCACGACGAACTCCCAACAGTCTACGAGAACGCGGACGCGTTCGTGTATCCGGGGCTTCTTGATGAACCGTTCGGGCGCGTGCTCCTTGAGGCGCTGTCGTCTCGAACGCCAATCCTCGCTGCCGACGTTGGAAGCACGGACTACATCGTTGGGCCGGCTGGAGAGCAGTTTATGACTGGTGAACCCAAAGCGCTGGCGGACGCCTTCGAACGGCTCGTTGAAAGCTACACCACCTATTACGACGCTATCCCCGCGCACATCGAACAGTTCGCTCCAGAAACGGTCGAACAGCAGTTCTCCGATCGGTACCACGCTGTCGCGTCGATGGCTGATTGAGACGGCACTCGACGAACCGAAATCAAGTGCGTTGTCAAGGAAATCGATGATACCGATGGTCTACTCGCCGTAGTTCTCCACCAGATTTTAAAAGCACAGAAACAGCCGCCCGTCGTGGATGATCGGTTACTGCCTGTATCGAGGAGAGCTCGTATCGTCGACGCTGAATAGACAATATATATTTCATGACTCTCAACTAATAGAAATCTTGTTGTATGCAGGCAGGTATCTTACACCAGGGAAATAATTTTGATAACTAGTTCCTGGTATTGTTTGTAATAGATATAGTATGAAATAGACACAGATCGGATCGAGTCGCCCAATTATGAGTTCCGAATCGACACACACTTCTCCGAGATTATGAGTTGGATTATAAAGTGTTTTGTCTCCGTTAGGAGAGAGTACAACCAATGAGGCGTCCAACCACCCGCCGCACATTGCTTGCAACGCTCGGAACAGCCAGTACATTCTCGCTCGCCGGTTGTTCGGGAATGATCCCAACCGGCCCTGGCAGTGATAGCGAATCAACGAGTACCCCCACCAACACGCCGGACGGATCCGGAACAGAAGGAACGGACTCCGGATCATCTTCCGGTCCTGGCGGCTCCGTGATAGACGATTTCGAGGGTAACGTCAAAGACCGCTGGCAGACGGACGCAGGCAAATTCACGACGGACACGAAAAACGCGTTCAAAGGGAGCCAATCTCTCGTATTGCAGGCCAAGGGCAAACAAGACGCTGGGAACGTCACCATTACTCGTTCGTTCTACTCGGATTCGGGGAAGAACAGCGCCCTCGATCTGAGCAAGCACGACCTTTCGCTGGCGGTTCGGTTCAGAAAGCCCACGAGAGGACACATCGCGATCAAATGCCATGCACCGACCCAGAGCAGTAGTCTCACGTGCCGTCGGTTCATCCCCCAAGAGCTGAACGGATGGACTCGGTTCGATCTCGGCTACACGGGGAAACAAGGCCAGCCGGATCCGTCTTCCGTGTTCACCGTACAGATCAGCGTCATGACCGAGGGCGGTAAGCCAATCGATGTTGGGATCGACGATCTCCGGAAGGTCCCGAAAGCAGACAAGGGGAAGGTGATGTTCCAGTTCGACGACTCGGTCAAGGCCGCTTACGATACCGTGTTCCCCATGTTCAAAAAACGCGACTGGCAGGCAGGAGTCGCCATCATCCCCGACGTGATCGGATCGGAAGGCCGATTGAGCACTGGAAACATGCGTGAGATGGCGAGTGCCGGGTGGGATATGATGTCACACACGTCGACTGACAAGCTTCCGACACGACCGAAAAAAGAACAGAAAAAAGCGATCACACAGTCGAAACAACAGCTCAATTCGATCGGATTCAAAACGGGAGCGAGACATTTCGTCGCGCCCAACGGACGAGTCAACCGGGCGACCCTCGACATCATTCGGAACAACCACAAAACCAACTTCATGTTCGGAGCCGGGCCGGGCAACGCCAAACAACCCACGAACATGTACACCATCCCCCGCGTGATGGGTGCTTCACCCGACGCGGTTGTCGAACTACTGGATCTGGCCGAGCAGTTCAATCAGATGGTCGTCGTTCAGTATCACAAGATTGGTGAAAATAAAGAGACAACGCCAGCGGATTTCAAACAAGTCGTTAAGCACGTAGACAAAAAGAAAATGGACGTGGTCTCACCAAGCCAGTTCCTCGATTCGATCGGAAACTGACACCACGGTCAGACGGGTCGACTCGTCCGACCCAAACCAAACTTAAGGACTCGTCGCGTTTCCGGAACCGACTATGGACGTTCACTTGCTCGAAGCGACCGATGCCCCTGAGCGTGTCATCTGTACAGCAGCGAGAAACGACTATTCGAGCAGCTTCGTTGGCGAGCAGTCGTTCGAATCCACGATGGAATCGGTTGAGGGTAAGACGATTGAGGAAAAAAAGCGTACACTCATCGGCCACCTTCTTCGGCACGGTCATTTCGGGCCGTTCGAACACGTTCACGCGACGTTCGCTGTGAAAGGTATCAGCCGTTCGTGTATGGCCCAGATCACCCGTCACCGGCACGTCTCGTTCGACATTCAGAGCCAGCGATACGTCTCGTTCGATGACATCGATCCGGAGGACGTGCGAGCGGGCGAGCTGATCGTTGCGCCGCCGTCGGTGAGCGACGCTGACTGGATCGGACGGAACCAGCAGGGTGGCTCCGTTTCCGAGGAAACTCTCGAAGAACGCGAACGAGTGTTCAAAGAGTCGGTCGTTCGCTCAGTCGAGTCGTATCAGCAACTCCTTGATCTCGGACTTCCGCCCGAAGACGCTCGGTTCGTGCTGCCGATCGGGAGCAAAGTGAACATGGTGATGACACTCAACGCACGGATGTTGATGCACGTTGCGGATATGCGATCGGCCGCTGATAGCCAGTGGGAAGTCAGACGCATGACAGAACAAGTGCTTGATTTGGCTAGTGAGTGGTGTCCGATCACGTTCGATCACTACGAAAAGCACATGAAAGGGCGAAAGAATAGGCTAGCACCATGATGTCGTCTCTCTTTGATGAAGGGGGAACCGATCCAATTTGCGCCACGATGAAATGCTCGCAGAGCGAGACTGCCCACGACTCGCAGGTCCGTCGCGTAACTGGCAATGAAACGGGTGCGATCGCACGGATAAGTCACACCCGTTTTATATCCTCACGGGAAAAGTAACGAACGATGCTACGGGTGCTCGCTGCCGTGGTCCTCGTGTTCACAGCTGCTGGTGTGGTAACTGTTGGTGAGTCTCACTCGGCGTCGGCATCACCCGATGCACAACCGGAGTTGGTCGTCGACGGACAGGAATTCGACCGGCAGACGTTCCGCATCGACGTCAAAATGAACGGGTCTGTGCGCTGGACGTACGTGTATCGCCGCGATCTGGCGACGCAATCGGAGCGAGAGCAGTTCACATCGTTTGCTAAGACGTTTAACAAGCAGGAAAATCCGGAGCTGTACGCTCACTTCAAGCAGGGTGCCCACGTATTGACCGACAAAGGGACGAATCAGACCGGCCGGCAGATGAACGCGTCGTCGTTCTCTCGTGAAGCGTACGTGAGTCGGTTGGACAACTCCGGCATCGTCAAGATGTCGTTTCTGTGGTCGAACTTCTCTGAGGTCGATGGGAACCGAGTGATCGTCGGTGACGTGTTCACTGGAGGGCTGTACATCCGCCAGAATCAACGGATCGAAATATCGTGGAGCGATGAGATGCGGGCCGTAAACGCAAGCCCGGAACCGGACGATCAATCGTCGAACACGTATACGTGGGTCGCCTCAAACACCAGCCGACAGTTTTACGACAGCAAACCACAGGTCGTGCTCAAAACGGACAACGAGGACGCGTCCAGTTACGCAACGACGACGGAGTGGCTGCCATTGTCCTGGCTTACTGGATTCGCTGTGGTGGTACTCATTGGACTCGGTCTCGGGATCGCACTCCGTCGCGGTTTCATCACGCTCAGATTGCCGGCCGAACTGAGCAACCGTTCCACAGAAGAGAACGGATCGAGAGACGAGATGCCAACCATCACCGAAGCGGATCTCATGACCGACGAAGACCGCATCCTATCGCTGTTGCGCGAAAACGGCGGTCGAATGAAGCAGGTGAAGATCGTCGAACAAACCGGTTGGTCGAAATCGAAAGTCAGCATGCTCCTCTCGGAGATGGACGACGAGGATCTCATCAGTAAGCTCCGAGTCGGCAGAGAAAACATTATCAGCCTCGTCGGTAACGAGCCGGAAGCCGTTCGATCTCCATTCGAAGACGAGTAGGACCACGGTCCCGACTTCATAAATATCACACAATAATCATATCGGTCTGATCACTGACGAGTTTTCGATCGATACCCAAATTATTGTGAAACACACCTATACATCAACAATAGTATATTTCATAATATGCTGCCGTACGGCATTTTGGTCTGTTTTCATCGGATGTTAGATTATTTTGTTCGTACAGGCAGGTATTTATGCGGTGGAATCCTTGAACGTAGTACGAGGGTCACGGAGTGCTGAGTCTCAGCCCGTATACAGATTTCGGGCGGTGGCTCTCAGGGTGAGTGCAACCATGCAAACGACGGAGGCAGACGGACACGATTCCAGCGAACAGGAAACCGGGCAGGACCAGAGCGATACCTACGAATGGTGGTGGGACGATCGATTGATGACGTTCCTACAAACCGCTGACGACATCGCTGAGACGTGCCTCAATCAGGTGTTTGGCTCAGAAGTACAGGATCATGTCCACGTCGATAACCTCGCGGACATAGAAGAGACCGAAGCGTATCACGATACGCTCACACCCAACCGGTTCATCGAAAGCGATGGGGGAACGTACGATCTCAACTGGGAGATCGAGACGACTGACGGAATCGTCACCGACGTGTATCTGACGTGTCACGCCGAATACGTTGATGAGAGCCGCGAAGTTTCGACAGAGGTCGACGTTGCGATCGTCGCCAGCTCCGACGCGTCGGAGACAGAATGTGTGACTGAGCCACACATTATCCATCGACCGAACAGCACATGAGCAGTTGCTGCCGGTCGAACGGTCAGAATAAGTAGGGGACGAATTCTTACAAGCGGCTTTCGACGTAATCAGCGACAGTTGCTGGTGTGTCGCCAACAGGGACATCCGCGCTTTCGAGGGCTTCGATCTTACTCGCTGCGGTACCCGTTCCCGAACCGCTCACGATGGCTCCAGCGTGTCCCATCCGCTTTCCGGGCGGCGCGGTGCGGCCGGCAATGAACCCGACGACAGGCGTCGTGACGTTGTTGTCAATGTATGCGGCGGCTTCCTCTTCGTCCTCACCGCCGATCTCGCCACACATTACGATGGCATCAGTGTCAGGATCGGCGTCGAACAGTTCTAGAGCATCGATGAAGTCGGTGCCGATGATCGGATCGCCGCCGATACCGATCGCGGTCGACTGACCAATATCGCGTTGCGTGAGGTTGTCGACGACTTGGTACGTGAGCGTTCCCGATCGGGAGACCAACCCTACGTTCCCCTCGGTGAAGATGTTGCCGGGAAGGATCCCGAGTTTGGACTGGCCGGGCGTGATGATTCCGGGGCAGTTGGGACCGATGAGTCGCGTGTCGGTTTCCTGTAGACGCCGGTAGACGCGGCTCATGTCCTGTTGAGGAACGCCCTCGGTAATCGTCACGACTAGATCGACGCTGGTATCAAGCGCCTCAAACATCGCATCCGCTGCGAACGCAGGCGGGACGAACACCACGACGGCAGTCGCGTCGTGTTTGGTCACCGCCGATTCGAGTGTGTCGTACACCGGCACGCCAGAAACGTGCTCGCCACCGCGTCCCGGAACGGCACCGGCGACGATGTTCGTGCCGTATTCGATCATCTGGTCGGTGTGGAACTTTCCTTCCCCACCAGTGATTCCCTGTACTACAACGCGCGTGTCATCATCGACTAGTACGCTCATCTGTCTGCCTCCTGTGCGTTTTCGACAGCGTGTTGAACGGCCGCCTCAAGCGTTTCCTCGACCGAGACGAGATCAGTGTTCAGTATTTCCTGTCCTTCTTCTGCGTTAGTTCCCGCTAACCGAACGGTGACCGGTTTGGGGATCTCATCGAGTTGTTCGAGGGCTTCGTTGATCCCTGCTGCAACTTCGTCGCCGCGGGTGATCCCACCGAAGATGTTAAACACGACTGACTCGACGTTTTCATCCGAAAACACCATATCCAGCGCGTTCGTCACTCGCTCGGCTTTCGCTCCGCCACCGATATCGAGGAAGTTCGCGGGCGCGCCCCCGTAGTAGTCTACGATATCGAGCGTCGTCATCACCAACCCAGCACCGTTGCCGATGATGCCGACGTTCCCGTCAAGGCGAACGTAATCGAAGTCATACTCGTTCGCCTTCTGTTCGAGATCGTCGTCTGCCGCCTCGCTTTCCATCTCGGCAATCTCGGGGTGACGGAAGAGAGCGTCGTCGTCGACGTTCATCACCGCGTCAGCCGCGACGACATCCTCGTCTGCGGTGACCATCAGCGGGTTGATCTCCACTTCGGTCGCGTCGTTGTCCTCCCACAGCTCGTACAACGTGGACAGCACACGAGCAACGTCTGTGGCAACTGCTCCAAGACCAGCCTCGAACGCGACACGCCGTGCTTGGTAGGGGTGTAGCCCGAACGCCGGGTCGACGTGCTCGCGGACGATCGCATCAGGGTCTTCGGCAGCGACTTCCTCGATGTCAACCCCACCACGGGCAGACACCATCACGACGGGTTTACCTGCTCCTCGGTCCATCGTCACGCCGACGTAGATCTCGTCAGTGAAATCCACCGCCTCTTCGACGAGAACATCCTCGACGTGCAGCCCCTTGAGGTCCATTCCGAGAATGTCGGAGGCCGCAGAACGAGCCTCGTCTTCGTTTTCAGCGAGTTTGATCCCGCCGGCCTTTCCACGTCCACCTACGTGTACCTGAGCTTTGATGGCGACGGGATAGCCGATCGCGTCAGCCGCATCGACTGCTTCCTCGACGCTCGATGCGAGCTGCGAGGACGGTGTCGGGATACCCGTATCCGCGAACACACCCTTCGCCTGATGCTCGTGTAGCTTCATCAATCGATTAGTCGCCCGTCATGCGCATAAATCCCGTCCATTTGTCGTTGAAGATGGTCTTTTATCATGAAGAATACGCAGCTTTGAATAGTTAATAGACAATAAATTGACCAATATCGTTCAGTCGTGTGCGTGTATTCAGACGACGACACTGCTTAGGGGTTGTCGTAGCTGCACAATGTGGGAACGGTTGGGACGCCGCTTTGCGTGCTGACCTAGATTTATCCGATAGACGGCCGTCCTCGTCAGTATGTCCTGTTCCTTCGAGGTTGATTTCAGCGATTCAGTTGTGGTCGTGACGGGTGCCAGCGGCGCGCTCGGAAGCGCGGTTGTCGATCGGTTCGTAGAGGCGGGCGCTACCGTCTGTGGAACCGACATCGCACGTCCTGATGATGAAGAGACGCTGCTCGACACCACGCCCGAATCGATTCACTTCTATGAGGGCGATTTTACCGACGAAACCGACGCCGAGCGCGTGATGAGCGAGATCGCTGACGACCACGGACGCATCGACGCTCTCTGTGCTATCGCCGGAACATGGCGCGGTGGTGATCCTATCGAGGAAACCGATGTTGAGACGTTCGATTTACTGTTCGACGTAAACCTCAAAACGATGTTTCTCGCCGCAAAACACGCGCTGCCAGAGATCAAACGTTCAGAAGGCACCGTAGTCACCGTTTCCTCGCGCTCCTCGCTCGAAGGCGGCGAAGGCGACGGGCCGTACCGCGCCGCCAAAGCCGGTGTCAGACGCCTCACGGAAACCATCGCTGCGGAAAACACGGGTGTCGTCAGAGCGAACGCGATCATGCCTAGTGTCATCGACACGCCCGCAAACCGCGAGGCGATGCCTGATAGCGATCACGAGGCGTGGGTCGATCCCACAGACATTGCCGATGTCGTCGCCTTTCTCTGCAGCAGTGGGGCGACTGTCACCAGTGGTGCGGCGGTTCCCGTCTACGGTACTGCCTGACAGTTCGAACGAGCGAGTGCTGACAGCGTCGTTCGCACACCACAGTCATATCGGGGAATAATCTCAGAATGTAATTTTACTACCGAAAATAGATGTTTAGATCGGATTTATGGAGGATTATCTCGATAGATGTGGAATAATGTTAATTTCTATATGATATCGTGTGCCACGTGACTCATCGTCGCACTTATATGGATTCGTTCATTCAGGCAAATGTTAATGGTTGAACGAGAGACTTGGACCACACGGATCGGTTTCATTTTGGCAGCAGTCGGTAGCGCCGTCGGACTCGGGAACATCTGGCGATTTCCGTTCAGCGTTGCGGAGTCGGGCGGTGGGGCGTTTCTCGTCGTGTACCTGATTGCGATACTCATCGTCGGGATTCCGGCGTTGCTCGCGGAGTTCGTGATCGGTCGGCGTGCTAACGTGGATGCAGTCGGTGCGTTCCGCGCGATCGGCAGGGGGAACTGGCGATTTATCGGTGCGATCGGAGTGCTCGCCAGCTTCTGGACACTGTCGTATTACAGTGTCATCGGGGGGTGGGTGCTTCGATACATATTTGGTAGCGCTACCGGGTCCGCACTTGCCGGGCCGGAAGCGTACTTCGGAGCGGCGTCTGCCGGTAGTAGCTCGGTGCTCACCCACGTCCTATTCATGGCGATCACGATCGGGATCGTGGCGTTCGGGATCGAGCGAGGAATCGAGCTTGCAACGAAGTTCATGGTGCCCAGCATCGTTGTGTTGTTGCTCGGGCTTGCGGTGTACGCGTTTATGCTTCCGGATGCAGCGCCGGGGTACGAATTCCTCTTTGATCCGAACGTCACTGCGATCACGTCGAACCTCACACAGATCATTCCGGCTGCAACAGGGCAAGCACTGTTTTCTTTGTCGGTTGGGTTCAGCGTAATGATCACGTACGCTTCCTATCTCGGTAAAGATGATAGCCTCGGGGCTGACGGGTTGTCGATCGCTGTCACGAACACGTTCGTCGGGATCCTCGCCGGGACGGTTGTGCTCCCGCTGTTGTTCGCCGGTGGACTGTCGGTTGGAGCCGCTGAAGGAGGCGGCATCGGTGCCGTGTTCGTGGCTATCCCAATCGCACTCGGGAATTTCCCGCCGTTGATCGGCAAAATCCTCGGTATCGTATTCTTCTTCGTTGTTCTGATCGCGGCGCTCTCCTCAGCGATCAGTCTCTTGGAGGCCCCAGTCGCCTACGTCGTAGATGAGTTTGGTGTCCCCCGGATGCAGGCGACGCTCGGAATCGGCGGTGGTGCCTTCGTGCTCGGAGTTCCGTCCGCATGGGATATCGCGTGGCTCAGCTGGTTCGACGGGATCGGAGTCGCGCTGTTGTTGCCGACAACGGTGCTGTTCGTCGTAATCTTCGTCGGATGGATCATGGGTGATGACGCCGTTGATGAGATTAAAAAGGGTATGGCCGGAGATTCCTTCGGGACCGTCTGGCTGTGGTCGCTCCGTACGTTCGTGTTGGTGGTAGTTGTCGTTGTGTTCCTTCTGAACATCCACGACCTGTTTTTCACCTTAGAAAAAGGAACGTCGATCGTCCCACCACTGCTTCTGTAAGGGACTGTTCTCGAACTTTTTTGAGCGCATCGAGGGATCTAACAGACAGTCATCTCACATGATACGGTTCATCGGCGGGAAGAAACCGCCCGAGATCGGCTTGTCGGTAGTAGTCTGTGGCCTGTAGTTCTGACAGAGCGTTGATGAGCCGTTCTTCGTCGTCATCCGTCCACTCGGACGGGTCAAGAATCGGATAGACGAGGAAGCCACTGCCGCGGAGCTCTTGAGCGTGACGCTCAGTGAGCGTCGATCCGTTCATCGACCGAGCGGTGTACGTTTCGAGGACGTGTCTGGTCGCGCGTTCGCCGACCGGTAACAGCACGTGGGCCGCGATGGCGCGAAGCTCCGCGTCGAAAAATCGCTCCATATCCGTGTACGCGCGCTCGGTCGGTTCGCCGTCGGGTACACACTGGTGCAGATACGAGAAAAACGTCCCGTTCACTGTCGGGCGCTCACCCGTCTCCCCGATCAACCCCGCCGTGGCGAGCGCGCGCTGAAGGGACAACCCGGCCGCGTTCGTGAACGGCACGCCAGTGTCGCGCCCTCCATGAACGCCGGGATGGTCTCCGATAACGTGAAAATCGGCGTTGGCATCCCCATAGCCGGGAACGTACCGGTCACAAGACGGCGTCATTCCAAACGGGTTGCTCGTGCGATCGGTTACGTTTTCCACAGTTATTCTATCACTCGCCACCGCTAAATGGTCCTCGGTTCGACAGTATCCATCACGATCGATGAGGACTGTCCTGAGAGTGGAGTGTGGCCGTCGTCTCTCGGGAGATTCTGACTGCTGGCCTCCACAATGGAATCTCTGTGTAAATCCTACAGATAGTCGCGGCGGAATAGAAACGTCGGGTGTGTTTTTGAGGTTCGGTATCCTTTTGCTTTCGGTGGTGGAAGCCACGGTATTCAGCCATGACCATGGATGAGAAGATTGAGGCGTTGCGCGAACGCAGAGAGCGCGCGCTGCTCGGCGGCGGCGAGGAACGTATCGAATCCCAACACGAGAAAGGAAAGATGACGGCCCGCGAGCGCATCGACTACTTCCTCGACGATGGGACGTTCGAGGAGTTCGACCAGCTCCGGACCCACGACTGTCACAACTTCGATATGGAGGAGACGCAGATACCGGGTGACGGCGTCGTGACCGGCTACGGCGACGTTGAGGGCCGGACTGTGTTCGTGTTCGCCCACGATTTCACGGTGTTCGGTGGTTCGTTGGGTGAGGTGTTTGCTGAGAAAGTGTGTAAAGTGATGGACCGGGCGATGGAAGTCGGTGCGCCGATCATCGGATTGAACGATTCGGCCGGTGCTCGGATTCAAGAGGGCGTCGACTCGCTGGCGGGGTATGCAGACATCTTCCACCGGAATCAACTCGCAAGCGGGGTCGTTCCCCAGATCTCGGCCATCATGGGACCCTGTGCCGGCGGTGCGGTGTACTCACCCGCCATCACGGACTTCATTTTTATGGTCAAAGAGACCAGCCACATGTTCATCACCGGCCCGGACGTGATCAAAACGGTCACGGGTGAAGAGGTCGGGTTCGAGGAGCTTGGTGGGGCACAGACGCACGCCAGCGAGAGCGGAGTCGCCCACTTCTCGGTAGACGCAGAGAAAGAGGCGTTGGACAACATCCGGCGGCTGCTGTCGTACGTCCCGCAGAACAACGTCGAGGATCCCCCGCGCGTTGAGCCGTGGGACGATCCCGAGCGGGCCGATCAGGAACTCACTGAAATCGTCCCCGACGAACCACAGATGCCCTACGACATCACAGCGGTCATCGATCACGTCGTAGACACCGATTCGTTCTTCGAGGTCGCTGACGAGTTCGCTCGGAACATCGTCACCGGATTCGCCCGACTGGACGGCCACAGCGTCGGGATCGTCGGCAACCAACCCCGAGCGAACGCGGGGACGCTCGACATCGACGCGAGTCTGAAAGGCTCGCGGTTCGTCCGCTTCTGTGACGCGTTCAACATCCCAATCGTGACGTTCGTCGACGTGCCGGGGTTCATGCCCGGCACGGACCAAGAGCACGGAGGGATCATCAAACACGGGGCGAAGTTGCTGTACGCGTATTCAGAGGCGACTGTCCCGTTGCTCACGGTCATCACACGGAAAGCCTACGGCGGTGCGTACGACGTGATGGCATCAAAGCACGTGGGCGCGGATGTCAACTACGCGTGGCCGACCGCGGAGATTGCTGTGATGGGACCACAGGGCGCGGTCAACATCCTCTACGACGATGAACTCGACGCGGCTGAAGCCGTCGAAGAACGGAGAGAAGAACTCATCGATGAATACCGCGACGCCTTTGCGAATCCCTACACCGCCGCGGATCAGGGTTACGTGGACGATGTACTCGAACCACCAGAAACACGCAGGCGTCTCATTGCGGATCTCGACATGCTTCGGAGCAAGCGCACTGATCGTCCGTCCAGAAAACACGGAAACATTCCTCTGTAACGCTCTGGTAGCGGACTACGCGCCTGTGTGCTGCTCTCGAAGGCTATCTTTTCTGCCGTCAGACCAGCTCCGGATCTCGTATATGACCCGTTCCGGAGTCAAAGAGAAGTGAGAGAAAGTATCGGTTGGGAGAGGGGGGAATCGGAACGTCGGACACGGAGATGAGTGCCATCCAACCCGTTTGGGTCGATGAGCCCTGGGATGTCAGCCTTGGGGGGTGTGTCTATGCGACGCCCGATCCATGTGCAAAAGAGGCTGATACCCATAAGTGTTTTGTGGCTTATCCTTGGTTGGTTATATGACAAAGGGGAGACGTGGATGGGGAGAAGTGGAGGGGTGGGTTGTCAAATGCTATCTTATCAGAAATTTACGGTTCGTACGATTTCCCGTCTTGGGTAGCAGCGTTTAGCCGGCGGAGTGCTGCTCGGGCCGTGCTCGCGTCGTAACCAAAGAGAACGTCCTTCGCATACGTCTGTGCGACTTCGCTCGCTGCTATGAGGTTGTCGATGTCGACGTTGACGGCGTACAGTTCGATGCTAAACGGCGTCGAAAGTGTATCGACAAACCCCTTGGCAAGAATTTCGAGCCAGAATGTGGTGGCGTACGCCGTGTCATAGAGCGGGACGACGAACTCATCGACACAGTCGAGTGCGGTCACGTCGATGCCGCTTCGTTGATACAGGTGGTCTGGATACGGATCGGGGTAGAGTGTGAGGTAGAGTCGTCCCGGAACGCGCTCACGGGCCGCTCGAATGAACGACTCGATGACTGACGCGCGCCACGCAAAACGATCGTCGTACTCGCTGTCCGCGAAGGCCTGTTCACACCGATGGCAGTGACAGTACTCCGCTCTGGGAAACCCGACATCGTCGAGTCTGACATCGTCGCTGACAGTAGCACACTCCTCGATCGTCTCTAACAGCCCTGCTCGGTACCGCTCGTGACTCGGACAAACGTGCGCCCAGTCGAAATACTGCTGCTCCCGGGTAGCGCGGTCGCCCGTCTCGTTCACCGGAACGATATCGGGTGAATCGCGCGCAGCAGCATTGTCAGCGAAACACGATACCGCGTTCACCGCGTTGGGCTGTGGAGTCTCGGCCCGTCCCGAGACGGATTTCACTTCATAAAATGCCGTATCGAACTCCGGCCACGTTAGCTCCCCCTCGTTACGGGTGATGACGCCGTACATACCAGGGGTTTACGGAGCCATCGGGTAAGTCGTTCGCTCGGGAAAAGTTGGTGTCTGTACGTCAGCGCGATTACCGTTTCATGGCGACCGCAGCAACGACGACTGCAACCAGTGCGAACGCAACGAGTATTTTCTTGGACATCACGCTACTTATCGGCGCCAACCGCTAAATCATTTTCTACTCAATTGTCGGCCGCATACTCATCGAGCGACAGTTGGGAGAGTTGCTCCGTCTCGTGGGTCCCGACCGGCGGGCGATTTACTTCCGCTGCGGAAGTCGTCTCAAGCTCGCTCGCCGCATCAAGCGAATCAAGGGCGTCGAGATCGCCAGCGTCGCGGGCGTCCTGATCGATGCGCATCGAACAGAACTGTGCGCCACACATCGCACAGAAACGCGCGTCTTTGTAGTTGTCACCTGGTAGTGTCTGATCGTGATACGACTCCGCCCGCTCGGGATCAAGCGCCAGATCAAACTGCTCGCGCCAGTCGAAGGCGTACCGTGCCTGTGAGAGCGCGTCATCCCAGTCGCGCGCGCCAGCCAATCCGTTGGCGACATCAGCAGCGTGAGCGGCGATCCGGTAGGCTGCCAGCCCCTCGCGCACGTCATCCTCTTCGGGGAGCCCCAAGTGCTCTTTGGGCGTTACATAACAGAGCATCGCCGCCCCGGCACGGGCGGCTTCGGTCGCACCGATGGCGCTTGTGATGTGATCGTATCCCGGTGCAATGTCCGTCACCAACGGTCCGAGCACGTAGAACGGAGCGCCGTCACACACCTCCTGTTGGCGCTCAACGTTCCCGTTGATCTGGTCCATCGGGACGTGTCCAGGTCCCTCGACCATCACCTGAACGTCGTGTTCCCACGCCGTTCGCGTGAGTTCACCCAGCGTGTCGAGTTCGGCAAACTGGGCCGCGTCGCTCGCGTCCGCGAGGCTCCCCGGTCGAAGCCCGTCACCGAGGCTGAACGTCACGTCGTGCTCGTGGAAGATCTCACAGATCGATTCGAACTCCGTGTACAAGGGGTTCTGCTCGCCGTGTTCTTCCATCCACTGAGCGAGGATTGATCCTCCCCGTGAGACGATCCCGGTCGTGCGTCCTTCCGTCAGGGGAAGATGCTCCATCAACACCCCAGCGTGAATCGTCTGATAATCGACACCCTGTTCAGCGTGTTTTTCGATCACGTCTAGCAGTAACTCAGCGGTGATCTCCGCAACGTCGCCCGCCCGCTTGAGCGCCTCGTAGATCGGCACCGTCCCCACTGGAACCGGTGAGTACTCGATGTTCATCTCCCGAATGGGATCGAGATCCTCACCCGTGCTCAGATCCATCACCGTGTCAGCCCCGTGATGAACTGCCGTGTGGAGCTTTTCGAGTTCCTCCTCGCGGCTACTCGTCGTCTCGCTGTTGCCGATGTTCGCGTTCACCTTCGTAGCAAACTCACGACCGATGATCATCGGATCTAACGACTCGTGGTTGTGGTTCGCGGGAACGACCGCCTGACCCGTTGCGACCTGCTCACGAACGAACTCAGCGCTCCTGTTCTCCCGCTCAGCAACCCGTTTCATCGCCGCCGTCACCGTACCGTCGCGTGCTCGCTGTAGCTGCGTCATCAAACACCTAGTGGTATCACTGAGTGATAAACATTGTTGTGGCATGATCATAGGAATAAATAAGAGGAAGTGTATTGTCAGGTGTTTCCTAACGAGAGTGACGTTTCGCCGGTTAGGAACAGCTATACGTCAGAATCACCATTCATTGATGATGACAGACTTCAAACAGTGTTTCGAGTGTGGAAGCGGAAACGTGACCGAATACGCTGAGGACCAGTACGAGGATGGATGTTTAGTATGTGATGACTGTGGGATGCTTATCCCGCAGTGGCATGGATGACAGGGATGCTGGATACACTACCATTCCTCTTAACTGATCAACTAATCACCTTATTATATTTGCATATCCCAACAATATAAAATACTACTGGCGTATAGTAGTTATAATCATGGATAGGGACCGGTCGTCTGGCGTGAGAGATGACGGTGTGAACGTCCGTGTGATGACGTATGTGAACGAAGAGATGGAGTGTACGATCGACGCCGAAAAGTGGGCCAGTCTTAAAGACGACACTCCGACCCTGTATGGGTGTACGTCGTGTGAACTCCTTTCTGAGAGCACTCGTCCCTATCCGGGGGCATGGAGCAAATGTCCCAGGTGCGAGCGCCGGATGGCCGAAGTAAAGTACATGATAAAGGAGTAGCGGTTATCGCGCTGGCGTCACTCTGTCTGAATGTGCTCAGCGAGATCGTCGCGCACGATAGTGTCACAGTAGATACACCTGACACCGTCGTCGAGCACGTCGAACTTGGAGACGACAGGTTCATTTTGGGTTGTGATACAGTTGCGGTTCGGACAGGCGATCACGTCAGTTACAGTCGCGGGGCGATCGACGCGACTCTTCTCGACAACATCGAACTCCCGGATGATGTTGATCGAGGCGTCGGGCGCGATGAGAGAGATCACGTCCACCTCGTTTTGGCTCAGCTCGCGGCTCTCAACTTTCACGATGTCCTTCCGGCCGAGCTTTTTACTCGGGACGTTCATACCGATGCTGACGGTCTCCCCACCTGACCCATCGATACCGAGGATCGCAAGCACTTTCAGAGCCTGTCCCCCCGGAACGTGGTCGATAACGGTGCCGTTTTCGATCTTGCTGACGCGGAGTTCACGGTCGTTGTCAGTTGAGTGATCGCTCATTGGTCGATCCCTCCGAGTAGTAGGTCAAGCAGCGCCATTCGGACGGGAACACCGTTATGGGCTTGCTCGAAATATTTCGCGTGCGCCGTTTCATCAACATCGGGAGCGATCTCATCCACTCGTGGGAGTGGATGCATCACAATGAGGTCGTCGGCAGCCTCGTCGAGGAGCTCCGCAGTGATGTGATATTGGCCGGCAACCTTTCGATACTCGTTTTCGTCGTGGAATCGCTCGCGTTGGATTCGGGTTACGTACAACACGTCTAGCGAGGGGAGCACGTCCTCAATCTCGGTGTGTTCCCGCACGTTTGCGCCAGCTTCATGGAGATCGTATCGAACCGATCGGGGCAATCGAAGGCTTTCCGGACTGATGAAATGTTGCCGTGCGTCCAACTTCGTAAGCGCGTGTGAGAGTGAGTGAACGGTTCGCCCGTATTTCAGATCGCCCATGATCCCGATCGACAGATCATCGAAGCCAACGTTTTCCCGAATGGTGTACAGATCGAGCAGTGTTTGAGTCGGGTGGTGACCCGCTCCATCGCCGGCGTTGATGAGAGGGACATCGACGAATTCACTGGCCATTTTCGCGGCACCCTCGCTTGGGTGCCGGAGGACGATCCCATCGGCGTAGCCCTCGATGACGCGGACGGTGTCGGCGAGACTTTCGCCCTTCGTGACGCTCGACGAGCCGACGGGACCGAGATCGACGGTTGTCCCACCAAGACGCTTCATGGCGGTATCGAAGCTCATTTTCGTTCGTGTGCTCGGTTCGAAAAAGAGCAACGCAAGTATCGTGTCTTCGTACTGCGATCGATCCGGGGGATCGCGGGCGATGTCGACGGCTCGGTCGAGCACCGCCTCGATATCGCTCCGCGATAGCTCTTTCGTGGTGAGAACGTGCTCGGAACGCATCGTTCGATAGGGGGGTATGAACTGTCTTGAATCTCCCGACCGACGCGGATCACTGTCATGGGTTCTCGATCCATCCTGAACAGTGGGTGAATCATCGCGGGAGAGCGAAGGCGTTTTCTCGTTCGGTGTGGGCAACTACTGCTATGCAACGTGTGGATGTGGCCGTCGTGGGTGGGGGTCCGGCCGGTACTGCTGCGGGAACCGCTGCTGCCGAAAACGACGCGGACGCACTCATTATTGAAAAAGGGGTCCCTCGGGCTGATCGAGAGCAGCCGGGACCGGATTCGACCGACGCTGCGGGTATGCTCGACTACTGGGTCGATCTGATGGATTTGAACGAAACGGTTCCCGAGTGGGTGAAATGCCGCGAGTTGGAGGGGACCGTCTTCCACGGACCGACGGAAGACATGACGATACGATCAACAGGCATCGAGAGCTCGTATCCGAACTTCGGTTTCACGTTTAATCGGGCGCGATTCGACGACTGGCTGCGCGAACGGGCCGAAGACGCTGGAGCGACCTATCGCGTCGGCAACGGTGTTCACCGGGTCGATATCGATCCACAGGGAGGACATGATCTCACGCTGCGGGACGGTGAGGAGGTCACTGCCGAATATCTCATTTTAGCTGATGGCCCACAGCGCACCGTCACAAACCGTGTACTCGGTTCGTTGCTGTCCGGGGATACGATTGACCGACTCGCCTCCACGCGAGCGAATCATATCGCCTATCAAGAACACCGCGAGTTCCCCGAAGAGGTGTTCGAGGAGAATCTGCTCGAATTCTGGTGGGGCGTCATTCCCGGTCACACGGCGTATCCATGGGTGTTTCCGAACGACGGTACGGTCGCCCGCGTCGGTCTCACGATGCCGATCGGACTCGATCTCTCAACTGTTGAGCACCGCGAGGAGTATGCACTCCTCCAAGAGAGCGACGAGACGGTCCCAGCTGGCAACGCGTACATCCGCCGGCTGCTCGAACGCGAGTACGGCGATGAATACGACATTGATGCGGCGTTTCCGCTCGTCGAGGACCGGGGGAAACGAAACGGGACCGAGACGTATCCGATTTCCTCGACGCAACCGATCGACTCACCCACGGCTGCGAAGATCGCAGTCGTCGGTGGGGCGATGGGAGCAACGTCGGCGTTTCACGAAGGAGGTGACCACGTCGCGGTCCGCACAGGGAAGATCGCTGGCCGCCTGGCCGCGCTCGGAGCGTTACGCGCGTACAACTCCGAATGGAAACACGCTATCGGAAACGAAATCCTCCGCAACGTCTCGCTCGCTGATGTGGTGCGTGGACACGAGCCGGCTGATTGGGATCGCACGTTCAGCGCCGTCGGTCGAATGTTGAACGACGGTGAGTATCACACCCAGAAAGCACTGACATCCGGTCTCCGAGGACTTGGCCTACTCGGATCCTACGGATGGACGAAATTCGGGTACCGGAACCATCGCTACGTTCAGATCCGAGAGGAACAGTACGAACAGTGAAATAGCGTGCGTTGGCACCGACCGCTCGACCAGCACAACTTCCCGAGGACACAAACAAACATTGATAACTCATTGCGGTAGTATTTGGCAGTGACGTGAGATCGATCTGGGATGTATCGGAGCGAAGCACCGGCCACCGTGACACGGATTCGGAAAAGCTGTGAGCACGTGATATGACGGGGACACCAACTATCGGCATCGATCTCGGGACGACGAACAGTGCGATCGCGCACGCGAAAGATGACGATATCAACATACTCCCGGCAGCGACAGGCGACCGAACGATACCGTCAGTAGTCGCATTCGATGAGAACAGCGGCGAGGCCCTCGTGGGCAGACAGGCGGTGAATCAGGCTGTCGCTCACCCGGACCGGACCGTCTTCGCTGTCAAGCGTTTCATGGGAACAGAGGAGACGATCCTTCTTGGGTCGAGGGAGTGTGAGTTCACACCGGAGGAGATATCCGGACTCATTCTTCGGAAGCTGAAACGCGATGCACAAGCGTATCTGGATCGCTCCATTGAGAGCGCAGTTATCACGGTGCCAGCATACTTCAACGACCGGCAGCGCCAGGCGACGAAACACGCTGGAGCGCTCGCTGGGTTGGAAGTCGACCGGATCATCAACGAACCAACAGCGGCTTGTCTCGCCTACGGACTCCAAACGGCTCAGGACAAGACGGTGTTGGTGTACGATCTCGGCGGCGGGACGTTCGACAGTTCGTTGATCGAGATCACTAACGGCGTCTTCGAGGTCATTGGCACCAACGGCGATACCCGTCTCGGTGGAAACGATTGGGACGCGCTCATCGTCGAGTGGCTCGAAGAGCGAATCGAACGCGACCACGGTGTCTCGGTCGCAGATACGCCGCTCGCGGAGGAACGGCTGTTCGATGCGGCACAGACAGCGAAACACGAGTTGTCGAACCGACGCTCGACGACGATCACGATCCCGTTTTTGGAACACGACGACGGTACCAGCGACATCGAGCAGACGCTCCACCGTGATACGTTCGAGAAGATGACACGGGAGCTGCTCGATACGACGATTGAACGCTGTAAAACGCTGTTCAACCAGGCGGGCTACGATCGATCCGAGATTGATGAAATCCTGCTCGTCGGGGGCGCGACGCGAATGCCACAGGTCAGACGGCGGATCGAAGATCGGTTCGGTGTCGAGCCATCCAAACGCATCAACCCCGACGAAGCCGTGGCGATCGGCGCAGCAGCCCAAGCGGCGATCCTCGATGGGGAGTTGCTCCCCGGACAGTGGACACAGGCACACCGACGTACACAACCGACTAAGCCGTCGTCCACTCGGGCTTCGGACAACGTGGTGTTGCTCGATGTCACTCCACAGTCGTTCGGTGTGGAGTTGATCGATAGAGAGACGTACGAACCGTACTACCACGTCGTTATCGAACGGAACTCTCCGATCCCCGCTCGGAATTCGTATATGACGACAACCTCACAAGACAACCAAACAGAAATCGAAATTCCGGTGTACCAGGGACACAACGATCGGCTTGAAGAAAACGAATTCCTCGATTCGTTCGAACTCGGACCGATTCCACAACGGCCTGAAGGGGAACCGAACATTGAAGTCAAATTTATGCTTGATGAGAATGGAATCTTAAACGTAAGCGCAAGGGATGTCGATCACGAGATCGGTGATGCAATCGAGATTCAATCGGTGTTTGGTTTCACCGATGACGAACTCTCTGTCATGCAACAGAACTTGCCTGAGACCAAATAAGATACAGAGGTGAACAAGTGTGAGCATGAGCGTTAACGGGGGTGTAAGACATCCATAGTCCGACCAGCATGACCGAATCGTATTATGAGCTGCTTGACGTCAGTCCGAACGCTTCCGAATCGGAAATCCGGAAGGCTTACCGCGAGCAAGTAAAGCGCCACCATCCGGATGTGAGCGACGAGCCAGACGCTCGTCAGAAGATCATCCAGATCCGAGAAGCCAAGGAGGTGTTGACGGACGAAGAACAGCGATCCGCGTACGATCGCAAACGCGCTACGGGTAACCGACGAAGAACAGCGGAGACACGAGATGCAAGCGCAAGTCCGAATTCGAGCGGTGACCGCCACGAGCGCGGCTCGGAGAACGATCGGTGGTGGACACGGACGCGTGCGAACCGTTGGACGCGAACCCGGACCCACGAGCGTGAACGGACTGCAAGTACCGAACGCGTGGATCCGACGCTGGGCGAACAAATCGAATGGGTTGCCGACCGATTCCGGGAAACGACAGCGTTGTTCGTTCGGGCGATCACGGAACCACCGCCTAATCCCGTCCCGTTCGTTCAGAAGTGGCTTGAGGGGAAGGTGCAGTCACCGACAGCCATCCGGCTCGTGTTCGCGGCGTTGCTTGTGCTTACGTTCACACAGAGTCTTCCCTCCGTCGTCGATGGGTACTCCCAAAACGACCCGATGTTCGGGCTGGGAATCGTACTCGGTTCTCTGTTCATCAGCTACACCGGATACGAACTCGTTTCACCGCTTCCGTTCGAACCACCTAGACAGCGTGAACGGTACAAGCCTGCTGGAAAGTTACGACTCTGGCCGATCATCGGTGCGAATCTAGTGAGTCTCCTCATGATCGCCTTCGGCCATGCGATGGGCGCAGTCAACGGCGGGATCGGCTTTGCTCTCGCGTCGGTAGTAGTGTTCGGGGTGTTCTTCGTTGTGGTACCGTCAGTGTTTGGCAACGGATTACGACTACTCGTCGGCGGCGATGAGGATGTCACCAAACACACTACGTGGGTTGGTGTCGGTCTCGGCGTGTTCACCGCGATCGGAGTGTTGTTCACCCCTGTCGGTGGAGAAACGTTCCAGCGATTGATCTCGCTCGTCGGTGAGCCCACCCCAGCACCGTGGGTCGATCCGTTGCTTTTGGGTCCGATCCGGATGGGAACGCTCCTGAACTTCCTGCTCGGGATGACCCTGATAAGCGGTCTGCTCTGGAGTAGCGTAGCGATGTGTCGAGACCTCACCGCGGCGCCGTGGAGCGATCGATACGATCACGGCTACCGGGTCCGTCCGGCAGTTTGGAACGCTGTTCTTGCCGCTCCGTTCGCTGTTTTTGCGTGGATGATCGGTTCAGGGATCCACCGGATTCCCCTCCAGTTGCCGTTCAGCACAACACTCACGATCACGCGCAACGGTATGATTACGGTCATCGTGTTGTTGCCCACGGTTCTCACCGGGGTATACATCCTTCGTCGACGCGCTGAACCGTTGCTTCGGGAACGACTGTACGGTCGACAGTAGGTAACACTCGTCGCCAGCAACGTCCCGCAAACGCTTAGTTCGTTTCGCTGTTAGTGAGAATGCGTGCCGTTAGTCCCCGCCCGAGTACACCTCCTTAGGGGTGCGATGACAGCGCGGCGAACCCAGGCACGCGACACACCCGACACGAGGGTTTCCCGGCAGACACGGCACACAGCCACGGAATGACGCCGGACGTTAGTGTCTCGGGTGATATTTTACGCCGTTATTCGCACGTTTTTGAGGACGAATCCTTTGTACTGCTCTCGCTGCTGGTCGTCCGTCGGTTCGATCAGATTCGGACCGTCGGGACTGAAGTCGATCGTGGTTGTGTCAGCGGCGCTGGCCTCACCGTTCGTCCAGAGACGTGCGTATGCGACGTACGTGGTTGGTTCTGAGGCCGAAAGTACTATGGATTCTCTTGCGATGGCGTTGCGAATGATCGCCGTGCCGTCTCGCACTGCTTGGTCGAACAGCTTCCGTTCATGAATAGTCGCTGTCGAAAATGTGGGCGACGCGTCAAGTCCAAATGCAGCCCCGTACACGTCTTCGTACGGACCGACCCCATACACCATGCTCGCTGCCGCTGAGGAGTCTCTGCCCGCTTTGAGTGCCCCCTTGTACTGCCCATCGAACGCGATTGAGAGATCGACTGGCTGATCGGTGGCGACGGTGAACGGCGCGCCGATCACTGCCGTTTGGGCAAACTCACCGGTGTGTTGCGTAGGAACGGTGGCGTACGCCGTTGCTCGGTCCGTCGCGGTGCGTGCGACCTGTTCGGTGTCAACGGACTGTCCGGATGTCGCTTCGACGCCCCAACCGATCGACGCCTCTTCGAGGCTGAGAAGTTCTTCTTCGGCTGGGATGAACGTTGGTATCGTTCGGGAGGGCTGCAAACGTGTCCTAGCACTACTAACAGTCCCTGCTGTGGTAGGGAGCAGCGAGATAGCTGTGAGACCGGTAAGTGAACACAACACCCCGCGTCGAGTGGACATCGTATCGCCCATACACCACATGGGCGAGGAGACTACTAATAAATTTTTCACAGTATTGTGGATAAATATATACCACATCGTGTGTTGTGGTCGGCACGTGCTACCAATGCTTTCGATCCGTCTAATCGCGTCGGCGGGCGTCGTTCGATGATAACTGCTATTTCACTCAACCAACACTACCCGGTATGAAGCTCGCACGCATCGAAACGACGGACGGGATTGAGACGGGTGAGTACGCCGACGGGACGGTTATCACGGAAGACGATCAATACGAGCCGACGGAGTACGAACTTCGTGCACCATGTGAACCCTCAGCATGTTTCTGTGTGGGACGCAATTTCGGTGAGAAAGTAGAGCAGATGGAGTATGAGGTCCCGGAAGAACCGGACTTTTTCATTAAGCCACCGATTGCGGTACACGCCCCTGAGACACCGATTCAGCGTCCCGATTTCACGTCTGAGCTTACGTACGCGGGTGAACTGGCGGCCGTTATCGATCAGAAATGCTCACACGTTCCGGAATCGGAGATCGATACCGTTGTGCGAGGCTACACTATCCTGAATGATCTCGACGCATTAGATCAGCCGCGGCGCACAGCACGCAAAGCCTTCGACGGAAGTGCACCGCTCGGTCCGTGGATCGAAACCGACATCGATCCCGTCGGCATCGAGATGCGGACGCTCATCAACGGGGAACAGCGCCAGTCGGACAACACCGAACGGATGTTCTTCAAACCTGCCGAGACCATCTCGTTCCTCTCAGAACGCTTTACGTTCCAAGCCGGCGATGTCGTCTCATTTGGAAGTCCCGCAAACCCAGGGCTTCTTGAATCAGGGGATGAAATCGAGATCACTTATGAGGGTATCGGAACGCTCAGGAACACGGTTCACTGAGACGTTCGGTCACCCACGAGAACGGCTGACTGCAAACCCTACTGTCCACCGCCGAGCACACCGGATATTTTCGGCGTGCCCGAACCTTCGATTCACCTGATCCGGAACCCCCACAACTGAAACTGTGGGAGGAGATCAATCAACTACGGTCGAGATCGTATCCGAACGGATCCATGCGTTCGGATTGTCGTGTTCGTACACCACAAGGCGACCCTCTTGGGTTTCATAGCGTCCGTAGTTTTCATACTGACCGTCCGTCCGTGTGCAGGATCTTTCATCCATGGCGTTTCGTTGTTGGTAACCGAACGGACAGCCCAACACAACAACGCCGACTTGAACGTCAACCACCGCCGAAACATCGCATCGATCTGGTATCACGATGGCCGTCCGGTATCCTTGTGTACAACAATAAGTCTTACAGTTATAAGGATGTTCCTAAATTATCTTGGATTCATTTATACTCATACAGAGAAGATGATTATTTTTTGTCATGAATTCACACGCTCGCTGTCATCGCTGGGTGTCGCCTCATTACACAGTATCACCCGTAAGTGAGTAATACCACTCATGTTATTCATGGCTAGCAGTTAACAGAGGCTGCGTACGAATTGGCTGTATTGTGTTATTAGTATTTTGGTGATTTTATTGGGTAAAGTGATATGACGGAAACATTTAGGAATCGAACTCGGATCATCGGAAAGAACACACGAAACGTACCGTCTTTTCGCGAGTAATATCCAGACGTTCACAGTGAGGAAATCACCGAGAGGGTGCCGATGTTGTACCCTCCTCTTCGATCTCTTTTCGGGCCGTGAACACAGCGTCAGCATCCATTGCTAGCTCGTACTCATAGTACGCACCGCCGGCCCTGCCATCGTTTCGCTCCGTTCGGCTGAGAAAGCCGAGCATCTTGAGTTCCGAAAGGTGGTCTTGGACGCTGCGCAGCGAGGAGAGTGGGTCCGTTCCCCAGTACGTAGCGACCTGTTCGTAGGTGCTTTGGATGGTTTTCGATCGAACTGGCGTTTCCTGACTCTCTTCGAGTTGTGCGATCGCTTCGAGTATCAGCTGGGCATGTGGTGTCTGATCGCGTATCTTGTTACGAACGCGACCTCGCTGGACACGAGTTTCGGCGGCTAAGATGTGATCGTCGGTAACGGTGTCGTCGCTGTTGTCTTCAGCGATGTCTCCGCCCGTACTGAGCAGATCGAGGGCTTGTCGGGCGCTCCCGGTGTCCTGAGCGGCTTTTGCTGCACAGAGTGCGATAGCGCTCTGTACGTACGCATCCTCGACGAACGCTTTCTCAGCCCGATGGGAAAGGATTGTCCGGAGTTCGTCGGCGTCGTACGGCGAAAAGGAGAGTTCCTTTTCCATTAGCGTCCCTTTGACCTTCGGGCTGAGACTGTCACGGAACCGATAGTTATTACTGATACCGATGACGCCAATCTTTGCGTGATCGAGGTGGCCGTTCGATCTCGCCCGAGGGATCTCATAGAGAAGCGAGTTGACCTTGGCGAGATGATCGATTTCGTCAAGCACGAGGAGGAATGTCCCACCGATATCGTCGAGTAACGAATAGAACTCCTCAAGCGCGTCGCTTGTCGACAGTCCCTTTTTCGGGAACGTTGGTGCGTCCTCGTTCCGAAGCGTGTTGATGAATGCACGGAGTGTGCCGTAGGCCGAATCGTTGTTACAGTTGTGAAACAGAACGTGGAGCCGGTCGGCTTCGTCCCGTTTGTTAACTTGATATTGTAACGCGTCCATCATATACCTCGTGACGGCTGTCTTTCCGACGCCGGTCTTTCCGTAGATGAATATATTCGATGGGCTACGACCGAAAAGTACGTCCTTGAGGGCGTTTCGGTACGCTTCTATCTCGGCTTCGCGTTCGAGTATTGTTTCTGGATCGTAATCCTCTTCGAGTACGTGTTTGTTTTCAAAAATCTGACTTGTGAGTCCTTCGAATGGATCGTTCATGTCAGTGTCTTAGACTAGGTGGGTTTTACACAGCAAACGTAAATAGATACCGTTCGTCTGTTTCGTGTGTTCTCCATCTTTAAGTGAGGGACACACAGTACGTTTCGTCTGTTTTCTCCTTAGAAATCATCCTGTGGTCGGTTGCCGGATTAGAGGATTATATTGCTGATAGCATAAGATTCAAGTTATGTAAGAAACGGTTGACGAAGAACGGACGAAACACTCCCTGAGACTCATCCGCAAACGAGTCGGATGGTGGGGCAAGGGGGGGAAGGGGGGAAGGGTGTTCCGTAGAAGAACAGACGAAACGTACTGTGTGTCTCTTCCTCTCCGAGATCACTCTCTCGCTGGAAACAGACGAAACGTACTGTGTGAGTGGCCGAAACAGACGAAAATATCTCTTACATTCGAACATGTTACGGCTGTATCTCTCGTTCAAAAACGTAGTAGACGGTTCATCAGTCGATCGGAACGTGATCTTTCGTTCTCCACTGGGTATCGAGCAGGTACAGATGCTGAGCTATCTGCGGAAATTAATTGATATTCCGTTTGTAGCTACTCGGGGTAACACCCATACCGCTGCCGGCACACACGATCCGTATGGATCTCGACCAGTACGACCCTCCAATCGTCGGCCCAGATGCGATCGAATCAACAGAACTGTTCGTCAACGACGACGTACTAGTGAAACTGTTCGCACTCGGACCGGGCGCAGAGCTGTCTGCTCATGAACACTCTGATTCGACCAACGTCTTTCACGTCCTTGAAGGAACGGTAACAGTCATTCGAGAGGAGACCGAGGAAGCTATCGACGCACCGGGAATCGTGTTCCACGAGCGGGGCAGCGCTCACGGGGCGCGCAACGACACCGATGATGTTGCCGTGTTGACCGCCAGTCTCTGCCCATTACCCGGCTCTGGATGAGTTCTCTATGACGTTCATCACCGTTGTGCTAGCCCGACCAGATGCGGTAGTTCCGGAACAATGATCTCGGAAACACCTAATCGAACGGCGTTCTCGCTTCCCGGCAAGCAGAACACCGGAACGTCGGCCACAATGCCCGCAGTGGCGCGTGTTCCGATGACTCGCGTTCCGATCTCATCGGAAGAGAGCCGTCGGAACAGCTCACCGAATCCGGGCAGTTCCTTCCTGAACAGCGACGAAACCGCCTCGACAGTCACATCATCAGGCGTCACTCCTGTGCCTCCGGTCGTGACAACGGCGTCGACGCGTTCGTCTGTGGCGTACGTTTCGACCCGTGATCGGATCGCGTCCTGATCATCGCTGATGACCTCGCGCTCAATAACGCGGTAGTCGGCGTCGTCGAGTGCGGTTTCGATCGCGTCCCCGGACGGATCATCCTCGACCGACCGCGAGGAGGACACGGTCAGAACGGCGACGTTAGGATTTCCAACGTCGTGGTGATGATGATCATGGCTGTGATTTCCATCCGACTCCCCGTTCTTGGATCGATCGTGTGGTTGTGGTGGCACACTCCTCATTGGTGTGTCCCCTACAAGTGGTTTGATTCCGATGGCGAACGATCTGCCATTATAGGTTGAAACCATCAACAGTGTTTTGCGTCCAGCCACGGAGAATCGAGCATGAAGGCTGTGCAGTTCACCGAACACGGCGACAGGAGCGTTCTGTCCTACGAGGAGCATCCCGATCCCGAGATATCGGCCGACGAGGTCCTGATCGATGTCAAAGCAGCTGCGTTGAATCATCTCGATGTCCACACCCGTCGTGGACTGCCCGGCGTCGATCTCGCAATGCCTCACATCCCTGGCAGCGACGCAGCCGGTGTCGTCACTGAAACAGGATCGGCGGTGAGTCGGTTTTCAGCCGGTGATCGCGTCGCCGTTTCGGCCGGACGATCGTGTGGGACGTGTGAATACTGTCGTCATGGGCAGTACTCGATGTGTGAGTCGTTCCACCTGATCGGAGAGCATGTGTCTGGTGTTCATGCGGAGTTGGCTGCTGTCCCGGCTGATAACCTCGTTCCCGTCCCCGAGACAGTCGATTGGCCGACCGCCGGCTCGGCTGCACTAGTGTTTCAAACTGCATGGCGGATGTTACACACGCAGGCCGATCTCGCTGCTGGTGAGCACGTTCTTGTCCACGGCGCGAGCGGTGGCGTCGGTCACGCTGCGGTCCAGATCGCGGCCCACGCTGGTGCTGTGGTGTACGCGACGGCGAGCAGCGAGACGAAACTCGATCACGCGCGTGACTGTGGTGCAGACCACTGTATCAACTACGATGAAGCATCGTTTACCGATGAGATCTACGCTCTGACTGATGGACGGGGTGTTGACATCGTTGTCGACCACGTCGGTCCTGCAACGTGGGACGATTCCCTGAAATCGCTTGCCAAGGGTGGGCGGCTAGTTACCTGCGGTGCGACCACCGGACCGACCGCCGAGACGAACATCAACCGCGTTTTCTGGAATCAACTCCGTATCATCGGCTCCACAATGGCGACGCCGGGAGAGACTGACGACGTGTTGTCGTTGGTTTGGGACGGTACGTTCAACCCACAACTCCGGACGACACTCCCGATGAGCGATATCGCGCGCGCTCACGAACTCCTCGAAGAGCGTGAAGGATTCGGAAAGGTCGTTGTCGTTCCAGACAGCGAGATGAAACGTTCTGCAAACAATCGAGCGAATCCTGGCAACAACGAATATGACGGATAGCAACGACAGCTACGTCCACGATCCCGAATCGTTTCGGGAACAGACTGATCACGACGAACCCGATCGGACGACTAAAGCGTATTTCGACAGTCCAGAGGACGGTCGTTCCGATCAAACGTTTGGCCGGCACGGCTGGCTCCTCGTCGGGACTCTTGCTATCGCCTTTGTTGTTGCTCCAGCAACGATATTGTATCTCCCCCACGCGGACTCCGTTATCACTCCGTTGGGACTGTCCTTCCGGGACGCGTATCTCGTCGTGCCCCTCATACCAGCGCTCGCTCTCGGTACGGTCGCCGTCTGGACTGCCGTCCACGATGTGTGACGATCAACCGAAAAACTGAGGCAGGACGATTGTTTGAATGAGCTGCCTCGTGGAGAGCAAACACAGATCGCAGACTGCCCCTCTGTCGTACTAAATATCGTATGCCGTCTCGTGTGTTCAATTGTGGACAGTCCACTCTGACGGTCGCACTCAATCAGTAAAAACGCATCGAAACGTATCTATAAGTAATAGAATATTAACAATTATGAAGCGTGTTGTAATACAATTTCTGCTATCAGTATCGTTGCTATATATTTGAAACATTACATCAAAAACGTTGTTTTGGCCAGCAACATTATACGCAAATGGGGATCCCCTCATTGGATGGCGCTGTTGTCGTCGCTCGGGACCTCATAGACGATAACGACGTTACCGCTGTTATTATCAACATTACCGCCTTCATCACCGGTATACCATTTCCTGAACAACCATTCGCTGCAAATACAGAGGCAAAGCTCACCTTTGCTGTGGGAAACAATTCAACCAATAGCAATAATATAGATACATATTGGTGGATAGCTATATTAAATAAAAATAATAATAAATGGTATGGAAAACGTTTAATCTGGGGACGAAAGGAGATGATACATGGGAACAAATACGAAGTTAGGTACTCAAGGACCAGCGTCCCTAATCCTCATCCGGCTGTTAGTTGGTGGTGTTTTCATTACAGAAGGATTACAAAAACTCCTATTTCCGGGAATACTTGGTGCAAGCCGCTTTGCTGAGTTAGGATTTCCCGTCCCACGAACGACTGCCACCGCTGTTGGAGTGATCGAAGTCGTTGCGGGCGGCGCTGTACTAGTCGGACTTGCGACACGATTGGCCGCTGTTTTTCTGTTGTTGATCGCTCTCGGCGCGATCATCACGACAAAGATCCCGATCCTCCTCGGCCACGGTATCTGGGTGTTTCCGGTTCAGGACAACGTCTCACGCTACGGCGTCTGGGGATTTTTTCATGAGTGGAGGGGCGATATCGCAATGCTGCTAGGGTCACTTTACCTACTTATTGCAATCGATTGAGGAACACGCAAAACCGCAGGAAAACAGAAATAATTCACAAAAGATCGAAATGCTTAGCACCAGAACCAACGGTCGATATGTTCGAGGAGAGTACGTCTGCGAGCGAGAAAAGACGGGGTGTAGGGGACGATCCGACGCCGGTCGGTCTCAAGTTCGGTAGCGTTCGAACGGTTGTTGCTCGACCGGAGGACGACGCCGTCCAAACGACGGTAGCGCTGACGTGTTCAGCGACGTATCAGGACCCACTGACGGGAAAACGCCGCGCCGTTTATGGCGAGCGCGCAGCCAACGAGTATCCCGATCGGGCGCAGTTCATGCTCCAATCGGAGTTGGCCGAAGACAATGAGCGCGCCACTGTGACGCGTTCGTTTCTCGAAACGTTTGCTCAGACGAATGACATCCCGCCGAACAGCGCTGTGGTGTATGCGATACCCTCCTTTGACGACAGACGAACGACGCTCGATGCCATCATCGAGGAGAGCATCAGCGGACGACTCCTCGATGGCTATTCAACGGCAATGTGTGAGTCGATTCCGGTGTTCGGAAGCGACTTGGACGCGTTCGATCGGATCTTCACCACGATCAAGATGGGGTCGACGAACCTCGAGGCGTGCGTGTATCGACGCGGAGAGCAACTAGCACCGTTTTCGACGGGGTCCGTCAGGGGATGTGAGGTTGACAGATGGATCATCAACAACGTCGAAGAAGGGACGCAAGGCCGGGTTCACATCGATCGGACCACAGCGAGGGAGTACAAGGAAGGACGGACCAACTGCGACGACATTCAACCGCTTTTCGACGACACCACCGGCTCTGGAGCGGCTCAGAAGTCCACCGTCGAACGAAGTGTGACGGACGCGATTGATCGGTACGTCAAGGAAGCGGTTGACGAGATTGCAAACGAATTCCTCCCCCGTCTCGTCAGTCGCTCAATCAAGATCTATAAGCGGGTTTTGGTGGAACCGATCGTCCTCACTGGTGACATGGCTGTCGTTCCCGGCCTGCGCGAAGCGTTCGAGGATCGACTCAGTAGCGAACTCCAGCGCAATATCGTGGTGACCACTCCTGCAGAGCCGATAACCGCCGCTGCTCGTGGTGCACAACGCATCGCCGGACGCCTCCTTGAAACCGGGGCGTACTGACTGTTTCCACAGCTCGGGTCATCGCCACCTATCAGAGACACGATCACAGCATATAATACACTGCCCGAGAACCCTTTCAGTGGGTCGGTAACGACCAGTACGGACGCAGCCCTCGACGGTACGAAACGACGGAAAACGCCAGCGGGATAAAATGGTGACTTCCTACGCCTTACAGGAGATCCAAGCCGAGGTCTAGGAGGTCATTGTCTTCGCTGTCGTCGATGATGACGTTGGAGGAATCATCGACATCGATGCCGTCGTTGTCGACACCGTTGTTGTCGTCGTCTTGGGTAACATCTGTGCTACTCGCCACAGCGGGTGTCGCGCCGGCCCCCGCGATCATGCCCAACAGCATGAGCGCGGCCAGCGCAACGTGGATTGCTCGTTTCATGGGTATCGTCTGGGACGAACCCCACGTTGACGATTTTTTACCGAATCTCCATCGATGTCGGTGTAGCGTCCGTGGGATCCTCCCAGTACAACCCTATTCAAACACATATATTATAAACGTTACTACTCAGAGTGACATAGACGATATTGAACCATTCTTCGGACTGTTTCATACTCTGACTGAGATCACCTTAGCTATCCAACGATTTTTTAGCAATACTATAATAACAAACAAGTCAGATATCATTGTTTATCTGAAACAGGCTATAGCGAGTATATTATACTTTGCTGTTATTTACAGGGGTATCATTGTTATCGATATCCTCTGAATTGGCAGAGTGCCTCCGTCATTCCTGTGATCCGTCGATCAGTAGCGACCCGTTGTTGTGTTACCGTTCAATATTGGGCGAAAGGTTTGAGAGATGGACCAACCAGATACGGGTATGGACGTTGATGAAAAGGACATCGATATTTTGAAAACCATCGCGGATACGGAAACACGGAGTCCTGATCGCATTTCGGAAGTGACTGAGATTCCCCTTTCGACTGTGAACTACCGACTGAAACAGCTCCGGGATGCGGGTATCATTCGCAACGACCACTACGATATTGATCTTGCGGCGCTCGGTTTCGAGATCACGTTTGTGATCCAGATCATTGCCGGTTACGAAGAGGACACCTACGAACCACTTGGCGAGAAACTCGCTGATATCGATGGTATCACTCATGTTTACTTCACAGCGGGAGACACAGATTTTTTCGTAATCGCGCAGCTGTCTGATCCCGAGATGGTTGAGGACCTCATCACCACACTCGAACGTCTTGACGGTGTCGAGCGGACGATCTCGACGTACACGATCAGCACGCTTCTTGACGGTCACGAACCGCTCCAACAGATCTCTCGGGAAACGATGTGCGATCGTCTTCTCGATTGATCTTACACATACAATCGATGTAGACTGTATTTATGGTGTGATAGTGCAATCAACAGCTATATCATGCACTACTCTACAACATTTTCCCATGATGAACGCGATCTATACGGTCTATTGTCGAGGGGGGAATTGATGAACCGCCGGTTGCTCGGAGCGTTTTTGCTTCTCGGAACGTTGTGGGGGAGTTCGTTCGTGGCGATCGACATCGGATTAGGATATTTCCCACCGATCGAGTTTGCGGCACTTCGGTATCTCATCGCGGGGATCGTCGTGCTTGGATACGCGTGGTATTCGACACCGCGGTGGTATCCTCGGGCGCGCGAGGAATGGTTAGTCGCCGCGATCGCTGGGAGCTTTCTCATCGGAGGGCATCACGCGTTTCTGTATCTCGGTCAGCAACACGTCAGTGGGCCGATCGCAGCGGTGGTCGTCAGTCTCGGTCCCGTGTTGACAGCGTTGTTTGCGGCCGGATTGCTCGGTGATCGGGTAACGTCGTTGGATTTCATCGGATTCGTCCTCGGATTTCTGGGCGTGTTTTTCGTTGCCCAACCCGGCGTCCCCGAGGGAATCGGTCAATCAGTGGCGGCACGACTGCTGGCCTTGGATCCGAGTGCGCTGTTGACAGGCGACGGCGTCGGTATTGCGACGGTGTTTCTCAGTGCTGTCTGCTTCGCCCTTGGTGGGGTGTTGACCCAACCGATCGAGACATCGCTCCCACCTCGGACGGTACAAGCGTGGGCAATGCTCATTGGCTCAACGTTGCTGTTCGTTGCTGGTCTCATTCGCGGGGAATCACTGGCAGCGATTCGGTGGACACCAGTCTCCGGCGTCTCACTCGTGTACCTTGGAATCGTCACCGGCGCGGGTGCGTTCCTCCTGTATTTCGAACTGCTTGACCGGATCGGTCCGACACAGATCAACCTCATCGGGTACCTCGAACCTGTCTCGGCCACAGTCCTCTCGTGGTTGCTGTTAGGTGAGTTGATTGATCCACTCACGGCGTTTGGGTTTCTCACGATCATCGCCGGGTTCGTCTGTATCCAGCGGCGTTCATTCGTTCCGTTCGTTCTGTCCCGACTGCACGCCATCTCTTTCCGGTGAATCACCGCTCAGGACACCGCCGGAGGCCAATCCTTTTCCGGCGGTACGATCTATCGATACACCGATGGAGGCCGACGATTCGGTCGAGCCGCCGGTGTCGTTCCGCGAGCAGGCAAATCGCGTGAACCGGGATCTCTGGTCCCAAGGAGTCGATGAACAGTGGGATAGGGCGACCGAAGTACTCGATTGGTATCAGCCCTACGAGTCGGTTCGAGCGAGTGATCATCCCCCGTTCGATTGGTACACGGGCGGCCGACTCAACGCCAGCCACGAGTGTCTCGACCGTCATCTCGACGCTCGGAAAAACCGGCTTGCCATCCGGTGGGAGGGTGAACTGGGTGAAACGCGGAGCTACACGTATCTGGATCTTTATCGGGAGGTGAACGCGATCGCTGCGGCCCTCCGGGATCTCGGCGTCGAGACCGACGATGTGGTCACCCTGTACATGCCTGTGCTCCCCGAACTGGTCGCGTCGATGCTGGCGTGTGCCCGTCTCGGTGCGCCCCACAACGTTGTGTTTGCCGGGTTATCTGCGGACGCGCTCGCCGCTCGGATGGACCGAGCCGACTCGGCGTGTCTCATCACGTGTGACGGCTACTACCGGCGCGGGGACGCGATCAATCAGAAGCGTCGGGCGGACAACGCTCGGATGGCCCTCAACCACGAGATCCACGACACCGTGGTCGTCGAGCGACTCGGAGAGCTATCACTCGGTGAAAACCAACACAGCTACGGTTCGTTGCTCACCGAGTACGCCGGAACTACTGTCGATCCCGTTGTCCGACGGTCGAACGACGTTCTGTTCCAGTTGTACACCTCGGGGACGACCGGCGAACCGAAACGCGTCACCCACACCACTGGCGGGTATCTTTCCCACGTCGCGGTGACCGCTCAAGACGTACTTGACATCACCTCCGAAGACACCTACTGGTGCACCGCAGACATCGGCTGGATCACTGGCCATTCCTACGTCGTGTACGGACCGCTCGCACTCGGCACCACTGCCGTCATGTACGAAGGCACGCCCGACCACCCTGATCCGGATCGGATCTGGTCAATCGTCGAACGCAACGCTGTCGACGTGTTGTACACGACGCCGACAGCCATCCGCTCGTTCATGAAGAGAGCTGCAGCGTCTCCCGACGCCCACGATCTTTCGAGCCTCCGGCTGTTAGGAACCGTCGGCAAACCGATCGATCCCTCCACGTGGGAGTGGTATTACACTCATGTCGGCAACGAAGAGTGTCCAGTCGTCGATACGTGGTGGCAGACTGAAACTGGGGGGATTCTGGTGTCGACGCTGCCGGGGATCGACGCGATGAAACCCGGCTCGGCAGGCCCGCCGTTGCCGGGCGTCGAAGCCGCGGTCGTCAACGACGAGGGACAGGAACTTCCACCGGGGGAGCGAGGGTTACTCGCGATCCGGACGCCGTGGCCTGGCATGGCTCGCGAACTCGCAGCCGCCATAGAATGGGGACGCAACGCTGTTGGTGACGAATGGTTGTACCTGCCGGGTGACGAGGCCGTGATGGACGAAGATGGATATATCACCTTATTGGGACGGGTTGACGACGGTCTCACGGTCGACGGCCAGCGGATCGGAACCACTGAGATCGAACGAGTGATCGTCTCGGTCGACGGCGTCGCTGAAGCGGCCGTCATCGGTATCGACCGCCCGCTGACGACTGCCGTTCACGCGTACGTCAGTCCAACGCTCAGAACTGATGTCGAGTCACTCCGTGATGTGGTGTGTGCTGCCGTCGAGAACGCGTTTGGACCGGAATTCACCTTCGATCAGATCGTGTTTACGCCGGATCTTCCAAAGACTCGTTCGGGTAAGATCATGCGTCGACTGCTCGTTTCGATCGCCACCGATCAAGAGTACGGCGACACCAGCGCGCTTCGAAACCCCGAGATCGTCGGTGAACTCGAACGCCACGACGATTCGGAAACGTAGTAGATTCCGAAACGGTTTCGACGTTTCTCTCGGGACGATTTTCTTTTTTTGCTATCGTTGGTGTTTCTATTTCGGAATTACTATTTCGGTCTATTAGCTATATCCGAAATATGGGTGGGGTAGTTCAGTTTCTCTGTGAAGGTGGATACAATCGTCTCCGCCGGGCAGCGCGTACCCACCGAGACGATCTCGTCGTCCGGCTGTGTGGGGAAGTCGGACTTCGGCCGAGTGAGGTAATGGCGGTTCGTCGAGACGGCATCGAAACCGTTGATGGAACGCGGTTTCTCGATGTCGGGGATCGAAATGCAATTGTGCCGGCAGCGGTTGCTCACGCGCTTGAGAAGTACGTTCGATCGAATGACGCTGAGGGACCGTTATTTTCAGTTTCCGAACGGCGGATGCAGATGATCGTCAAAGAGTGTGGTGACCGGGCCGCGACTGCGACTGGCGACGATCGGTTTCGGGACGTGTCGACCCGAGAACTGCGGGCCACTCACGCGATGGGGTTGCTTCGGGAGGGGATCGATCCGCAGGTTGTCCTCGCGGTCACCGCGTACGATCGGTTGTCAGCGTTGGAACCGTACGTCGAACGCCCGGATCGTGAGCGGATCGCAGCGGCGTTCGCCGGAGACACCCAATCGATGGAACAACCCACACAGCTCCACCGAACCCTTTCCGTTGCGGCAGACGTGGGGGACGCGCTCGCAGCGGCCACCGCTCCCGTAGAAATCCACGACGCTGTGTGCGCTCGGCTGGCCGAAGCGGAGGGGTATCGCTTCGTGTGGGCCACCGAAGCGACCGGCGACGGACTGGTCACACGGGCACAGGCCGGCGTCGAGCGCGAGACGATCGATCAACTAATGTCTGATCACACAGAACTCATTGAGTCAGCGACCGAAGCACAGGCGGTCAGAGTGGGTGACACGCCGACGATCACCCTGATCGCGGTTCCGCTCGTCGGTGGGGAAACCACTCGCGGACTGCTTGGTATCGGGACGACTCCGGACGGGATCGGTGCTGGCGAACGCGACCTACTCACGGTGCTGGGTGCGCAAGTGGGCCACGCGCTGGCTGCGGTCGAGCGAAAACGGTGGCTGCTCGCTGACACAGTGACTGAACTGACGTTTGGTATTGATTCGGCTAAGGCTCCTCTTCCGGCCACCGCAGCGGCGCTTTCGTGTACATTCGAGTTAAACGGGGTTGTTCCTGTCGAAGAGGGGATACTGTGTTACGTTGTCGCCCATGACACCACTCCTGATGCCGTGTTTGACCGAACGGACGCCGCTGACGCCGTGATTAACGGCCGGTTCGTTGGAGAGAACAACACAGAGTGTTTGCTCGAACTGACGCTTCGGCGTTCACCAATACGAACGTTCACGGAAGCCGGCGGTCGCGTCCAGTCGTACACCGTTGATCCCAAACGCGGGCAACTGGTCGGAGAGGTCTCGACTGACGCCGACGTTCGAGGCGTCGTCGAAACCCTCACCGACGCGTTTCCCGGCGTGTATTTGAAAGCAAAGCAGCAGGGCGAACGGACGGTTACGACCGATACGGGACTAGCAGAAACGCTCACCGACCGTCAAGCTGCGGTACTCCGTTCGGCGTACTTCGGTGGATACTTCGAATGGCCTCGTGATTCGACGGCTGAGGAACTGGCCGATTCGTTGGGCGTTTCCTCTCCGACGCTCCACCACCACCTCCGAATCGCACAGCAGAAACTCCTTCGCACCATTATTGAGGACGAATGAGCCCTTCTTGGGTACTCAAACCTAACTATCTAGGCGATGTCCAGCTGGCCTCACGCGGTTCGTGCTGCCCTTGCATTGGGTTTTCCTCCGTGACGGGCTGTCTCGTCCACTCAGCTCCGCGGATCAGTCATACAGACGACTTGTAATAATTAGTGGGATCGTTTATGGTCGATCGTTAATGACGTGGAGCCATCCATGTCGGATGATACCGGAGAACTGGAAGCACGACTAACCGAACAGGACGAGTTCGCTCCTCCTGAATCGTTCGTTGAACAGGCGAACGTCTCAGATGAGTCAATCTACGAGCGATTCGAGGAGGACTGGCCCGACTGTTGGGACAACGCGGCCGATCTCCTTGATTGGACGAGCGACTACGAGACGACTCTCGATGATTCGAACCCGCCGTTTTACGAATGGTTCACCGGCGGAGAACTCAACGCCTCCCAGAACTGCATCGACCGGCATCTCGATGAGCGCGGCGAAGAGGTCGCCATCGAGTGGGTCGGTGAGCTGGGAGAGACGCGACAGTACACCTACTCAGAACTTCACCGGGAAGTCAACGAGTTCGCTGCCACACTCAAGGAGCTTGGCGTCGAGGCAGACGAGATCGTCACGCTGTACATGCCGATGATTCCGGAACTGCCGATCGCTATGCTGGCGTGTGCACGCATCGGTGCGCCGCACTCGGTTGTTTTCGCTGGCTTTTCGGCAGACGCGCTTTCGACTCGGATGAACAGCGCCGACTCGGAGTATCTCATCACGTGTGACGGCTACTACCGGCGTGGTGACGCGCTCGAACACAAGGAAAAAGCCGACGAAGGTGTGGCTGGCGTCGACCATGACGTGACGGGAATCGTCGTGGACCGCCTCGGTGAGGAGTACGACCACTCGATGAGAGAGCGCGATCACGATTACGACGAGCTGGTCGCTGAGCAGGAAGGTGCCACCGTTGAGCCGGTTGATCGGGACGCTGAAGACATGCTGTTTTTGATGTACACCTCCGGCACTACCGGCAAACCCAAGGGTGTCAAACACACCACCGGCGGCTATCTCGCGTGGGTCACGTGGACCGCCAACAGTGTGCTCGACATCAAACCCGAAGACACCTACTGGTGTTCGGCTGACATCGGCTGGATCACTGGCCATTCCTACATCGTGTACGGGCCACTCGCACTCGGCACCACCTCTGTCATGTATGAGGGCACGCCCGACTACCCCGAGAAGGATCGGATCTGGGAAATCGTCGAGGAGTACGACGTTACCCAACTGTACACTGCGCCGACCGCTATTCGGGCGTTCATGAAATGGGGGGCGAAGTATCCTGATGCCCACGATCTTTCGAGTCTCCGGCTGTTGGGGACCGTCGGTGAGCCGATTAATCCGCGCGCGTGGAAGTGGTATTACACCCACATCGGCAACGAAGAGTGTCCAGTTGTCGATACGTGGTGGCAGACCGAAACTGGAGGGATGATGGTGACGACATTGCCCGGCGTTGGAAACATGAAACCCGGCTCGGCAGGCCCGCCGCTACCGGGACTCGACGCACAACTCCTTGACGGTGCGGGTGAGCCGGTCGACAACGGACAAGCCGGCTATCTCACCATTCAGAAACCGTGGCCCGGCATGCTCAGGACGCTGTACCAAAACGACGAACGCTTCGTTGAAGAGTACTGGTCGGAGTACTCCGACACTGAGTCGGACGATCCCGACGACTGGGTGTACTTCCCCGAGGACGGCGCGAAGATTGACGACGACGGGTACATCACTGTCCTCGGACGGGTCGACGACGTGATCAACGTCTCGGGCCACCGGCTCGGAACGATGGAGATCGAAAGCGCGATCGTCGGCGTCGAAGGCGTCGCTGAAGCCGCTGTCGTCGGTGGGTATCACGAAGTAAAAGGCGAGTCCGTGTACGCCTACGTTATCACTGAAGATGGCTATGAGGAAGGCGAGGATCTCCGCGACGCAATCGTTGCGGGCGTCGAGGAGGCGATCGGTCCCATTGCCCGCCCCGAGGAAGTCGTGTTCACGCCCGAACTCCCGAAAACCCGTTCGGGTAAGATCATGCGCCGACTGCTCGAAGATATTGCCAATGACGAACAATTAGGCACCACCAGCACGCTGCGAAACCCAGACGTCGTTAGCGACATCCAACAGAAGGCCACCGACAACTAACCCGTTCTCCGGTTTCACAACACAACGAAAACGAACGACATACTCGTTACGCACTCATGACAGATAACACCAAGCACAACACTGATTCGGACGATACAGCCGTCGAGACAGATGGCGGCGTTGCAGCGAGCCACGAGCCATCTGAGTACCTCGACACCGAAGTGAACATCTTCAATCCGTCGACGCCGTTCATGCGCGACCACCTCCGCTTGATATGGGGGCTGTTCGTCGTATGGGCGATCGTCGTGTTCGGTCCGGTTACAGCGACGTATCTGGCTCCCGACTTGATGTCTTCCATCACCGTTCTGGGCTTCCCGTTGCATTATCTGCTGACCGCGGTCGCAGCGCCGTTTGGAGCACTGGTGCTTTCGGGAGTTTACGCCTACAAACGCGACGCACTAGACGGGAAGTACGGCGTTGATCACACTGCGGGTGAAGCTGCCAACACGGAGGCTACCGCCGTTGATGGGGGTGTTGAACAACGATGATCACGCTACAACTTCTGCCGGAGGCGTTGAACGCCTCATTCAAGCTGGTTCCTGCGATCCTGGTCACCGGAATGTTGTTGTTGTTTTTGGTGGTCGGATACATGTTCCGCGTGGCTGATACGGAAGGACTGTGGGTCGCGGGACGTTCGATCGGCAACATCGAAAACGGGATGGCAATCGGTTCGAACTGGATGTCTGCGGCGTCGTATCTCGGCATGGCAGCGCTCATCGCCCTCTCGGGATACTATGGGCTGTCGTACGTAGTCGGCTGGTCGACCGGCTATTTCCTCCTATTGATCTTTCTGGCCACACAGATGCGTCGATTCGGGAAGTACACCGCACCGGATTTCGTCGGTGATCGGTTCAATTCAGACGCGGCCCGTGCCATCGCGGCACTGACGACGATTCTCATCGGATTCGTCTACTCGGTCGGACAAGCCCGAGGTATGGGGCTGGTCGGTCTGTACGTGTTCGGTGGTGATTATACGGTGATGGTAGTCCTGATGATGGCGATCACCGTGGGATATCTGGCGCTGTCAGGAATGTTGGGTGCGACGAAAAACATGGCGGTGCAGTACGTCATTCTGATCGTCGCCTTCCTTGTGGGGCTGTACGTTGTCGGCTTCACGCAGGGGTATTCCACCATCGCCCCACAGATCGAATACGGAGCGATGTTGTCCGATCTCAGTGCGGAATTCACTGAACCGTTCGTTCACGAGGGTTTCTATCTGTGGATCGCGACCGCCTTCTCGTTGATCGTCGGAACCTGTGGACTACCCCACGTACTGGTGCGGTTTTACACGGTTGAGAGCGAGCGTACTGCCCGGTGGTCGACCGTCTGGGGACTGTTCTTCATCTGTCTGTTGTATCTGAGCGCGCCCGCGTTCGCGGCGTTCGGGACGGATCTGTACGCCAACGTCGTTGGCGATCCGTACGGCACGCCGGGGATGAGCGGTGCTGAAGGCGACGTGATCGTCGTGCTGGCGGCCCAGCTCGCGCAGTTACCTGAATGGTTCGTCGGACTGGTCGCAGCGGGGGGCATCGCTGCGGCCATCGCTACTACAGCAGGGCTGTTCATCGCCGCGTCGTCCGCTGCCGCCCACGATATCTACACGAACATCATCAATCCCGACGCGACCCAACGCCAGCAGCTCATCATCGGACGGGGAACCATCGTCGTGCTCGGTGCTGTCGTTACAGTCACTGCACTCGATCCGCCAGCACTGGTCGGTGAGCTGGTCGCATACGCGTTCTCTCTGGCTGGCGTCGTGCTGTTCCCGATGTTCTTCCTCGGTCTTTGGTGGGAGAACACCACGCGAGAGGGCGCGCTTGCCGGAATGGTGACGGGCTTAGTCATCTGGCTCAGTGCGATCATCAATCAGGTGCTTCCCTCCTATATCGGTGCACTCTCCGGGCTTGCCGGTGAAAGCGGTGCGATCGTTCCCGTGTTCGCTGACGTGTTCCCGGCCATCGGTGCTGCGCTCGTCGGTACGCCTCTCGTGTTCGCCGTGACGATCGCCGTCTCACTCATGACCGAAGATCCGCCCGAGCGGATCAAACGGCTCGTCAGGCAGTGTCACAGTCCTATCCCGATGGACCAACAACAGTCCGCTGAAGACGTTGTTTCAGGCGAATCCGGGCCTGCCGACGACTGACAACTATCGTCGGCTTCGATCGAACTACGTCGAAGCTTTCTGTGGTGCCACCGGCTCGATGGTGAGCGTGAGCGCAACCGGCGTATCGCTGTCGACGTTCGTGATCTCCCATTCTTTCCGGTATCCGTCTTCGACGGTTCCGATCGTCTCCGCACGGACTTCGTTCCGGATGAGTTCCGACCGTTCGGTGATGTGTTGGGCGATCCCATCGTCATCGACCGTGATGTCGAGTTTGATACGCTGGCTGTTGTCGAGTTCCAAGTCGCTGCGCATCTCGTTAACCCGTCGGGTGACTTCGCGCGCGTATCCCTCGTTTCTGATCTCCGGTGTCAACGATGTATCGACGTAGACGACACCGCTTTGCTCGCCATCCGTGTCGAACGCCGTTCCGGTCACGCCGTCGGGCGTTTTGGTGACGATTTCGACCATCTCGTCGGTCAACGACACCGGCTCATGGCGTTCCGCCACGGCCGTTTCGAGCGCCTCGACGGTCGGTTCTGAGACGCTTGCGTCGTTGAGTGCGTTCATGATTCGGCCCGCGTCGTCACCGAACGTGGGCCCGAGCACACTCATATCCGCCGCAGCAGCGTATCGAAGCTCTCCCCACTGCTCGCTCGGCTCGATGAGTTGGATCTCTTGCGCGTTGAGTCTGTTTTTGATGAGATCGCGCCGGCGGTCGACGGCCGCGACAGCCGCTTCGGTCTCGGCGGCGACGACGATTCGCTCGACCGGCCAGCGCAGGCTCCGCTCCGCTTTCTGTCTAGCGTTCGATCCAGCCTCTTCGACCGCTCGAACGATCTCGATATCGGCTTCGAGTGTTCGATCGCGCCACTGGTCCGCCTGCTCGGGCCAGTCGCACATGTGTACGGTGTCGTACCCGGTGTCGCCCGTGAGATGCTGATACAACGAGTCTGCGATGAAGGGCGAAAACGGGGCGAGAAGCGCGACCGTCTCTTCGAGGACAGTGTACAGCGTGGCGTACGCCGCCGTTTTTGAGGGTGAGTCCGCTTCGGGCCATACCCGGTCACGAACCTCTTGCACGTAAAACCGGGAAACGTCCTCAACGACGAACTCGATCAGTCGGTCGAACGCCTTGTCTTGCTCGAAGGCCTCGAAATGCTCGGACATTTCCGCTTCGACCGTCTGTAGCCGCGAGAGCACCCACTCGTCGACGACCTCAGTCTGTGCGTCCGCGGGCGCGACGGTATCAGGATCGAAGTCATCGGGACCCATATACTGTAACGAGAAACGGAACACGTTCCACAGGATGTTGAGTCGGCGTTTCATCTCGGCCACCTCATCCCACGAGAACTTCATGTCATCGGCTCTTGCGGTGAACGACAGCAAGAACGCTCGCATGGGATCAGTGCCATGCTCATCGATCACCTCGTGTGGATCGATGAGGATGTTCTTGGATTTGGACATCGCCTGTCCATCGGGCATTAAGGCGTAGCCGTGCATCAGCACCTGCTCGTAGGGAATCCCGCCGAGTGCGGCGGTGCCCATCCCCAACTGGGACCAGAACCAGCCTCGGGTCTGGTCGTGGCCTTCGATGATGAGATCCGCCGGCCACAGCTCCTCGAACGCTGCCTCGTTGTGGGGATAGCCGAGTGTGCCCCACGTGGCGACTGCTGAATCTATCCATACGTCGAACACGTCGCCAATGCGGGTGTACGTCCGGCCGTCCTCGGTGATGGTTAGCTCGTCAACGGTGTCTTTGTGGAGATCGACCGTTTCAGGATCGATCGCTTGGTCCACCCGATCGGCCAGTTCCTCGCGCGTGCCGATAACGATCGCCTCGTCGATCGTTCCCGACCACTCTTCGGGCGTCCAGATCGGGATCGGGATGCCCCAGTACCGCTGTCGGGAGACGTTCCAGTCCGGTGATGACTTCACGAAGTCTTTGAACCGGTTGTCACGGGCAGACTGTGGATACCATTCGCTGTCTTCGATGTTCTCTAACAGCTCGTCTTTGATCTCTGAGACAGTGATGAACCACTGATCGGTGACGATTTGGATGATGCCCGTGTCACACCGCCAGCAATGGCCGTAATCGTGGGACACGGTACCTTCCGAAAGCAATCGCCCCGCGCGGTCGAGATCCGCCATGATCTCCGTGTCGGCGTCCTTGACGAACTGCCCGGCGTACTTCCCGGCGCGTTCGGTAAACACGCCGTCTGGCCCAACCGGACAAACGACCGGCAGCCCGAGTTCCTGTCCTCGCTCGAAGTCCTCTTCACCGTGGCCGGGGGCGCTGTGAACAAGCCCCGTGCGATCGATCTCGACGTAGTCGCCGGTGTACACTTGAAGCGCGTTCTCTCCGTCGGGATGGTTGGGCACCTGCTCATCGAGTGGATGGTCGTACGTCCATCCAGCCAACTCCTCGCCGTCGAACGACTCAATGACGTCGTATCTATCGTATCCACCTCGGTCGAGAACCTCCTCGACACAGGACGCTTCGAGGTACAACGTCTCTGTCTCTCCGTCAGTTTCAGCCTGAACAGCCTGGTAGGTTGCGTCGCCGTCGACAGCGACGAACGTGTTCGCTGGAATCGTCCACGGAGTAGTCGTCCAGATTACGAGCGATCCCTTCCGTTCCGTCAGCGGAAACTTCACGTAAATAGACGGATCGTCTACGACCTCGTATTCCACTTCGTTGTTGGCGATGGCAGTCTCACACCGGGGACACTGGCTGATCGAGCGCTGACCCTGCTCAACCAATCCTCGCTCGTGGACTTGCTCGAATCCCCACCACGCAGCTTCCATGTACTCCGGCGAGACCGTCTTGTAGGGGTCCTCCCAGTCCATCCACACGCCGAACGACTGGAAATCCTCCTGAAGACCATCTAACTGCTCTTCAGCGAACGATTTACACTCCTCGATGAACCGCTGTTCTCCGAACGCCTCAATGTCTTTCTTGTTCTCGAAGCCAAGGCGCTCTTCGACGCGGGTCTCGATCGGGAGTCCGTGCATGTCGTACCCCGGTCGGTCCGTCACGTCGTAGCCTGACATCCGGAGGTACCGAATATAACAGTCTTTCAGTGTTTTATTCCACGTGGTTCCCATGTGGGCCGACCCGGACGTGTACGGCGGTCCATCCACGAAGAAGTACGGCTGTTCCCCATCCCTGTGTGCTTTCGTCTGCTCGTAGGCGTCGACCGCGTCCCAGTATTCGGCGGTCTCACGCTCGACCGCGTGGGGATCGTAACGGTCGTCTATCTCCTCGAACCGGCTCATAGGGAAGCTATCCACTGCAATCATTAAAGGAAGCTCGGTCTGGCAGCTTCGGCTGTCGTGTCGCTTTGATCGAGACCCGAGTCGTCGTATGGACTCCGGCGGGCTGCTCATCCGGGGCGATCACGGTCGGCACAACCGCACTCGCGAGCGGTGAACTACGGATTCACACCTCGGTGTCGTCCGGTCGTCCGTTTGTTCGTGGCGTCGAAGAGAGCACATCGTCGAGCGTCATTTCCTCGGTGAGGTCTGCTCGCGGGAGTTGGATCCGTTCGGTGTACTCCTCGCCAAACACGTCCTCGTAGGTGATCTCAAACGAGAGATCGATTGCTTCGACGCCGTCCTCGTAGAAGACGCGCATCGCATCTGTAAACCGACACGTCACGGTGTGCTTCCGGGCCTGCTCAGGAATGTTTTCGGAAACGTCTACGAGAACGATCATTCCGATGTCTTGCCCTTCGGCGTACGGTGGGATTCGAACCGACTGGTGTGGGCTATCGGTTCGTGTTGCCGGGCAAATCGCGTGACTCCCGTTGACGCTGTAGTCTTCAGGCGGGTTGATCAGTTCGATTTCCGAGCGGACGGTAACGTCCAGCGCTGCGCCGAACGACAGGTTTGTGACAGTGAATTGAGCACCATCGGCCGATTCGTCTCGACTAGTGGATCGGAGCCAATCGACTTCAAGCGCCGGGGAGTACAACGCGCGGTGTGTCGCCTGCTGTTCGGTGAGCAGCCCCATCGCTTGGTGGAGTTTCTCGGTTTGTTCGTGTAGGTTCGCCAACTCTTCAGATCCTCGTGTGCGCTGTTCGCGGACCGATTCGATTCCCCGGTGTATCGCTTCGCTCTGCCGGAGATGGCCTAGGAAATTCACGCTCGTCAACAGCAGTACTCCGAGAACACCCATGGTGAGGAGTGCATCGGTCCGTGGCGCGATTTTGAGCCACGTTAAGGCAGTGATGTACGCGAACGCAATGATTCCGGTTCCGCTGGCTAACACGACCGCTGTCGCAACAACGGTCCGGAACGGCTGATCGAAGACGAATCCCGATAGCTTTGATCCCCCGTGGGATCGAGTACCAGTAGCATTCGAGTCGGTTGTCGCACCCATCTATCTGGTACATATCCAAGGTGTGACTGGTAAAACCCGTTGATTCGATTCTATCTCGATCGGTTCGTTGCAGGTGTCACGCGGTCACACCCGTGTGACCAGAGCCGCCCACTCAGTCGATGACAACGAGCGCGTCACCCATGTCGACACTCTGTCCTTGCTCGATGGCAACTTCGGTGACGGTACCGCCGTGGCTGGCGACGATGTCGTTTTCCATCTTCATCGCTTCGAGCACACAGAGCACGTCTCCCGCATCAATCTCATCACCCTCCGAGACGTCCACAGAGAGGATCGTCCCTTGCATTTCTGCAGTGACGCGTTCACCTTCTGCTGTGGTGACTGGCCCGTCGGTGCTTCCCCCGCTGCTCCCGCTCGCGTTGTTGGTTCCGGGGTTGTTCGGGCGGGATCGTTTGGTGCTCTGTCCGTTCGTCGGGAGCGGTGGCGCACCGCGTTCTTCGAGATTCACTTCGAAGCGTTTGCCGTTGACTTCGACGGTGAACTCGCGTTCGACGACCGATTCCTCTTGGCCGTCCGTGGACGGTTCGACCGAATCGGATCCCCAACGAGATTGGGCCTCTTCGATGACGCTGGGATCGAGTTCCTCGTCGAGATACTTCGTGGTGTGCGTTCCGGCGACGAACGCCTCATCGGTGAGCATCAGCCGGTGGAACGGGATCACCGTGGTGAGTCCGTCAATGTCGTACTCCGCAAGCGCCCGACGGGCGCGCGCGATGCATTCCGCTCGGGTGCTGCCGTGGACGATGAGTTTTGCGACCAACGAGTCGTACTCCCCGCTGATGGTGTCGCCTTCCTTGAGCGCGTCGTCGAGCCGAACCCCGATGCCGCCCGGCGGGTCGTACGTGGTGAGCGTACCGGTTTCCGGAGCGAACTCCTCGGCGGCGTTCTCGGCGTTGATCCGGAACTCCATGCCGTGGCCGTCGAATTCGACATCCGACTGGTTGAACTCCAGTTCATCGCCGTCGGCAACCCGGAGCTGCCACTTCACGATGTCGATGCCGGTAATCTCCTCGGTAACGGTGTGTTCGACCTGAATCCGAGTGTTGACTTCGAGGAAATAGAACTCCCCGTCTTCGACGAGAAACTCCACAGTGCCGGCGTTGGTGTAATCTGATTCGCGGACTCCGCGCCGTGCGGCTTCACCGATCTCTTCGCGAAGATCGTCGTCGAGTGCTGGGGACGGCGCTTCCTCGATGACCTTCTGGTGACGGCGCTGGAGCGAACAGTCCCGTTCTCCAAGGTGTCGGACGTTGCCGTGCTGGTCGGCAATGATCTGCACCTCGATGTGACGCGGCTGCTCGAGATACCGCTCGACGTACACCGAATCGTTGTCGAAATACGCCTCTCCCTCGCGTTGGGCGCTTTCGAGCTGGTCTTCGACTTCCGCAGCGTTCCGAACGACTTTCAGACCGCGACCGCCGCCGCCGCCCTCGGCTTTGATCGCCAGTGGGTAGCCGTGTTTCTCGCCGAACGCCGCGATCTCCTCGGGATCGGTGACCGGCTCGGTCGTCCCCGGTACGATCGGCACATCGGCGGTCTCCATCACTGTTCGGGCTTTTGTCTTCTCACCGAGCTGTTCCATCGACTGACTCGATGGGCCGACCCACGTAACGTTGTCCGTTTCCTCTACGAGCGCCGCGAATTCGGCATTTTCTGCGAGGAATCCGTACCCCGGATGGATGGCGTCCGCTCCTGAACGGACAGCTACATCCACGATCGCCTCTTGATCCAGATACGAGTCGGCTGCACGGGCTGGACCGACGTTGTACGCCTCATCTGCGTATCGGACGTGACCGGCGTCTTTGTCGGCCTCGCTGTAGATTGCAACTGTGTCGATATCGAGTTCCTCACACGCGCGCATCACACGGACGGCGATCTCTCCCCGATTCGCAATCAATACCTTCTCGAACATGGCTATCCCTATCAGGAGTTTCCCTATAAATCCACAGGTGATGGTTTCCCTGCGATGCACGATGACTGTTGTTCGTCACGGACTGTTCTGAACAGGCTTTGTCTGTTGTTTGTTGTCACTACTGCGATTTGCCCCTGAAACGAAACTGCTCTCGGTGATAGACGGCGGCGTCGTAGATCGAAGCCGGTGCGGAGTCCGTCGAATTCGATCACAATATAACGCGCATTAATTGATAGAATATATGAATGTAGTATGTATCATCAACAACGTTATACAGGCCCGGAAAATATTGCTGTAGTTACAATAACAATGGTGGCTGGAGTGAATTCTTATCTAAAAGTGATAAACTATAATCATTATCGAGTGACTCGATCGATCCGGTCGGATGCAATATCGTTGCTTCGTGGTCAACTGGGGTGTCTCTGGCGGTATTAGTCAGACATCCCTGTCGCGTTCACCTATGTCGTCACTATTAAATAGTGAGACTATCACGTGGTAGGTAGACTCATCCGATTGGCACAAACCGGGAATCCGGTCCCCCGAAGCGCCCTAGAATACGTTCGAGGATGGGTTGGCTGAAATATGCCTAACAAACAACCCAACGACACCGACGGTCGGAGCACAGTTAACTGTAATGAATCAGGCGTTATTGTTGACAAACTCATCAACGCAATCCACGAGACCCGCGAACGGGTAACGGAGCTTGAGGCGACAGTGAGTGAACAACAGGAGACGCTCGCTGAGCAACAGGAGATGATTGACGAACAGGCAGCGACGATCGAAGAGCAAGACGAGCGGATCGACGCGCTCGAAACGGAGCTTGCCAGCTACCGGACGGAAAACGAGCGCGACAAGGCCGATATTCGGAGCACGGTCACTGATGCCGATGAACAATCGTCGGTCAACCTCAACGTGATCGACAAGCTCAACACGAAAGTGAAGGAGATTACGGGGGAACTCAAACGGGTTAACGGCGGGCGCAGCTCCTTGGAACAGATCGTCAGACTGCCCGACGCGATCGCCACCGAAGCCCTCTCGAAGAATCAACTCCGGAGTCGAGCGATCGTCAGCGAGATCAAAAGCGTCAGATCCAAAACCGCGATGCAAGGCCGGAAGGTGATCGACTCCCGGGCGATCCGTGACAAACTCCGTGAGACGTACAGCAAGGCCCACCACCAGACGGTGAGCCGGGTGATGGAGTTCATCGAGGAGATGGGTGGGGACGATGTACGGGCGAAACAGGGTGAGAAACGGAAGAAGCTGGTGTTCGAACCCGAACTGATTGAGCAGTTGGATCGTGCCGAACAGTTGGACAGTGACGAAATCGACGACGTGCACACGAACGGTGTGATGGCCACTGTTCGTGACGGGTGATCGATTGTGATGCGCACTCTCCTGATAGGGTAACTATTTAGGTCAATTCAACAACAACAAAACACGTCCTTCGTTCAGTAGCGGTAGCCACGGGAAACACCTCTTATTTTCAACACTAATACCACGACCACTAGTGCAATACGTCGCCGTTCTCACGTTCGCGTTCGGTCGCCATCACACCGATCGTGATGCGGGCCGAACGCAGAAACGCGGCGTTCGAGGCAGTCGGTCAGTGGATCGATCTACCGACCGAGGTCGTAAAATTCCTCGTTGGGACGCAGACCGGCCACGGTTGCCATCCGGTTTGAAAGGTTGTAGAAGGCGACGACGCTGGCGATGTCCCAGATCTCTTCCTCGGAGAAGCCGACGTTACGGAGTTGGGCGAGATCGCTCCGAGTAACCGTTTCCGGTGTTTCGGTGAGTTTCACAGCGAAATCGAGCATTTCGCGGTGGTTGGGGCTGAGCTCCGCGCTCCGGTGATTGGTTGCGAGCTGATCGGCCAGCCTCGGTGCGTCGGCGTAGATCCGGACGAGTGCGCCGTGGGCGACGACGCAGTACAGGCAGTCGTTCACGCCGCTGACGGTGACGACGATCATTTCGATCTCTTCGCGTTCGAGCGTGGTCTCTTCTACTAGCGCGTCGTGATACGCGAAAAAAGCACGAAAGTGGCTCGGCTTGTAACCGAAGGCGCTGAACACGTTGGGTGTAAACCCAGTGCGTTCGGTTTCCGCTTCGATCCGCTCGCGGAGGTCCTCTGGCAGTTCTTCGTGATCGGGTGCCGGAAAGTTTCGCATTGGTTTGGTCATACGAGTGCATGACTCTGCAGGTACTTATTCACCCTGTGGGTTCGATTCCCGTCCAGAACCGCCCCGAAATCGGGCTTGTGAAGGCCTCTTGACGCCGTTTTGATCGACCGAAGAGACTTATCGTTCCACCACCAAGCAATACACATGCGGCACCGACCGAGCTTCAGACAGGCCGTTGTAGTAATGGCGCTTGTTCTCGTGACGCTCGGAGCGACGAGTGTCGTTGTCGGAGCCGTTCCCGCGGCTGCGAGCGCAGACACGGAGGCCAAGCAGATCGGACAGGTGGACATCGAGATTGCCAATGAACAAGTAACGATAAGCGATATTCAGGTCACCGGGTCGGGACTCCCCGCTGTAGACATCGAGGAACGAACATACACCGTTCATAATGCTTCTATAATGATGGACGGATTTACTGTCTCGCTCAACGGACAGGACTACGAGGTCGGTTCGGTCTCGATCGTTGTTGAGGACGTCTCAGTAACGCTCGAAAACGTGCATATCGGCTCCGAGTGAGCTACTCTCACCGTACTCATTCTTAATTGCGACAAAAAATAATAAGCCAGTGAAGGGATTTGAACCCTTGACCTAATCCTTACGAAGGATTCGCTCTGCCAGCTGAGCTACACTGGCGCTGTCGTGGACTCACTTCATATAGTACTCGATCCAAGAGCAGTATAAGGATTCCGGAGTGAACCGGTATCGACACGGACTCACACACGGTATAGTTCCAGACGAGAATTCTGTCACGGATCCCCCGATCGGAGCATCGTGATTGAGGGAGAATCCGTGACAGGGTTCTCGTGGATATGGACCCGCGTTTCCGCACCGAACGCCTGTTCGATGACTGATTCGGTGAGGACGGTCTCGGGCGAGCCGTGGGCGATCACCTGACCGTCGGCAAGCACGACGATGGCGTCACAGAACCGCGCGGCGAGATCGAGATCATGGATTGCCGCAAGAGCGGTTTTCCCCTCCGTAACGAGCGTTCGAACGAGATCGAGCGTTCGCACTTGGTGAGTGATGTCGAGACTGGCCGTCGGTTCGTCGAGCACCAATGCGGGCGTGTCCTGTGCCAGTGCTCGCGCCAACAGGACGCGCTGGCGTTCACCGCCGCTTACCGTCTCGATCGACCGATCGGCCAGTTCGACGGTCCGTGTCCGTTCGAGCGCCCGGTCGATCGGCTCCTGATCTGCGGACTGGAACCGCGACCGGTGGGGGGTGCGCCCCATTGCGACGACATCCCGAACGGAAAACGAAAAGGAGACAGCCGTGTCCTGAGCGACCGTGGCGACCGACTGGGCGACTGCCCGCGACGAGAGTGACGCCACGTCCCGGCCATCGATCGATACAGACCCCCTGTCGGGAGTGAGGACGCCGTTGACCGCGCGCAACAACGTCGTTTTCCCCGCTCCGTTCGGCCCGACGAGTGCGACGAATGAACCGGACGGCACCGACAACGAAACGTCACGGAGAATCTGGGTCTCTCCGAGCGCCACTGATACGCTATCGACATCGATCAGGGGATCACTCATAGCTGGTGCACCTCCCGTCGGCGCAGAAGGTACAGAAAAAACGGTGCACCCAGTGCTGCTGTTACGATGCCGACGGGCAACTGCGTGGCTCCCCCTCGCGCAACAGTGTCGGTCCCGACGAGGAAGATCGCCCCGGCGATGGCGCTGGTCGGCAACAACACCCGGTGGTCCGGTCCGACGAGTAACCGAAGCATGTGGGGAACAATGAGTCCGACAAAGCCGATGACGCCGGCCACGGACACCGCGGCAGCGGTTGCGAGGCTCGCCACTGCCAACAGGACGCGCTTCGTTCGTTCGACATCGATCCCCACTGTTTGAGCTTGTTCTTCACCCAGCAAGAGGACGTTCAGATCCTGTGCGAAGACGATGAGGATGGCGAACGAACACAGAGACAGAACCAGCGTTCCGGTTACATCATCCCACCCAGCAGCAGCGAGATCGCCCATCAACCAGTGTAACACCGTATTGACACTTTTGCCCGCTTGCAACAGCAGATATGAGACGACCGCACCGAGAAACGTCTGCACGGCGACACCAGCGAGCAGGAGTGTTTCGACTGGTGTCCGTCCGTTCGTTGTGGCGATGAGATACACGGCGAACGCCGTGATGAGTGCCGCCAAAAAGGCCACGCCCTGGAGTCCGAACGGAACAGAGACGCCAAACACCAACACCATGACCGCTCCGACAGCGGCTCCCGAGGAGACCCCGATGATCGACGGATCGGCCATCGGATTCCGGAACAGTCCTTGCATGACGGTCCCGGCTGTGGAGAGCGTGAATCCGACGATCGCAGCGAGTACGATCCGTGGAAGGCGAATCTGTGCGACGATGATCTGTTTGGCGCGTGGGACGGAGAACGAAAACGGATGGATGAACCCGACATCGATCCCGATCCACGGAACGTGAGCGATCGGGGCGCTGGTTTCGGGGTCGATCGTCACTGCTGCGGGAATCGCTACTGCGTTGAGGATCGCCTGTATCACGGTCGCCGCCGGAACGTTCACTGGACCGACGGTAACGCTCCAGACGATGGTCCCTGCGAGCACTACCGACAGCCCGAGTGACCACCACAGGGTCCGTTTCCATCGTCCCATATTCACAAGCTCGTTTGGATTAGCCAAATATTTATTGCAAACGAACCCTCCGATCGTGTGATGAACCGAGTGATCGTGTTCCTCGTTGGAGTGGTGGTTTTCAGTACGATGCCGGCGGTTGTTGGCGCACCGGCTTCCGTGTCGGCTCAGTCAGCACAGCCGTCGTGTTCGTTTCCGTTCAGCGCGACCGACGCGACGGGGACTAACGTAACCGTCGATAGCGAGCCTGAACGTGTTGTCGCGCTCCAGCCGAGCGCGGCCCAGACGATGTGGGAGATCGACGCCGACGGAAAGGTTGTGGGGCTGCCGATCGGTCCGACGACTTCGTATCTGAACGGTTCGGAGTCTCGAACGGACGTTACTGGCAACGACGGCTTTTCGACGTCAATCGAGACGGTCGTGTCATTAGAGCCGGATCTCGTGCTCGCACCAAACAGCGTTCCGAACGAGACGGTCGAAACGCTCCGGAACGCGGGCGTGACCGTGTACAAGTTCGGCTTGAGCGGGTCGATCGCGGACGTGTCGAACAAGACGATCCGCACGGGACGACTCGTCGGTGCGTGTGGGGCGGCCGACCAGCGCGTCGCGTCGCTGAACGAAACCGTGGCGTCGATCGAATCGGCTACGACGGGTCAGGACCGCCCTCGCGTGCTGTACGTGATGTCTGGCGGCTACACACCGGGCAACGGGACGTTCATTCATGAGATTATCACGATCGCGGGCGGGGAGAACATCGCTGCCACCGCCAACATCACGGGTTATCAACAGATCAATCCGGAAACCGTGATTCAACAGGATCCACAGTGGATCATCGCGCCGGATCACATGTCTACACTCCCGAACCGAACCGCGTACGCGGCAACGACCGCGCTCGAAAAGGATCAGACCGTGCGCGTCGACTCGAACTACGTCAGCCAGCCCGCGCCGCGGGTGGTGCGTCCGATGGAAACGCTCGCTCAGACGTTCCATCCCGACGCGTTCGATGCCGAGAACGTGTCATCACCTAGTGACGGAACAAACACCGCCCCCGGATCACAGACGACGGCCACCACTGGTCCCGGCTTCAGTGTCGTTGCCGCGGTGCTTGCAGTGCTGACTCTCACGGGGGCGTTGTTCGCCCGGCGGTAAGGTTTTCCCGTAAGATTCGTTGTCGTTCCCCCGATACGACTCGATATGGTCGAAAACGTGATTTGGCCCGCTGCATTCGATTCGACGCTGTCTCGAAACGAGGGCCGTCGTGTGTCGCTGGATCTTGCGGTCGAAAACCCGACCGTCGACGAGATTGCTACCGCTGTTCAGCAGGTTGGATACGACGCCGTCATTGAACGGAACATGACGTATCCCCGCGAGTACGAACCGCGAGGGCGCGTTCTCGTTCAAGACGCCGACGACGCGAACAAGAGCGATCTGTTGCAGGCTGTCGGCGCGTACGTCACTGCGATCCGAGGGTGATCGATCGATGCCCACGGGGATCCAACGCGTCGGCGCGGTCGTGAACACCGCGCAAGGACTCGCAGTCGTCCGGGCATCGGACGCGTCGTATCCGGATCTCGGCACTTCCGTAATCGACGAACGACTCGACACCGTCGGAGAGGTGGTGGACGTGTTCGGTCCAGTGGATCGTCCCTTCGTGGCGGTTTCGCCCGCCTCGGAGACCCAACTGGCACCACTGCTGGGCACCGTCGTTTACGCCCGATCCGACGGGTGAGGAAACGCACGTGTCAGATCAGAAATGGACGAAGAGCGGGAAAGACTTGTCTCTCATTCCCGTGTGCATTTGTATGACCAAGCGTCTGTACGTTGCTGGAGGTGTGACGGTCGCGGTGTTCGTGTTGGTTCAACTCGGCGCAGTGGCGCTGGTCGAACCGTTCCGTGCTGCTGGCTACCAGCCCGTTGAAGACCCGTCCGATCCAACGAACACGGTGTTGTATCTCCTCGGCGTGGTCGTCGTGACGGGGCTGATGCTCCTCGCGTTCCGGTTCGACGCCGATACGCTGATTCGGGTGTTCATCGTCGGTTCGAGCGCGTTGCTCACCTACTACGTTTTTTCGGTGTTCCTGCCACCCGTCGGTCCCGGTGTTGCCGAGGGTGTGAACGGACCAGCCGCACTCACAGCACTCGTGGGGTCGCTCGCGCTGTGGTTCTACCCCGAGTGGTACGTCATTGACGCCGCTGGCGTCGTGATCGGAATGGGTGCTGCCGGGCTGTTCGGGATCAGTCTCGGTCTCCTTCCTGCTCTGGCGTTGTTGATCGTGCTCGCGGTGTACGACGCCATCAGCGTGTACAAAACCGAACACATGCTCACGCTGGCGTCGGGGATGATGGACCTCAAGATCCCGGTCGTACTCGTCGTCCCGCTCACGCGTTCGTATTCGTATCTCGACGCGACCGATCGGGATGAACACGGAACTGAATCGACTGAGACTGCTGATGACGATCCCGATCGGCCAGAATCGATGTCCGACTCTCCGCCCAGGCGCGACGCGATGTACATCGGCTTGGGCGACGCCGTGATGCCGTCGGTGTTGGTCGCAAGCGCTGCGTATTTCCTTCCCGCTGAACCGATCGTTCCGGGCCTTTTGCTTTCAGTCCCCGTGCTCGCCGCGATGGGTGGCACCGTCGTCGGTCTCCTTGTGCTCACCAAACTCGTGGCTGCAGGTCGGCCCCACGCTGGACTTCCACTTTTGAACGGAGGTGCGATCGCGGGCTATCTGTGCGGAGCGATCGCCAGCGGCGTGCCGCTTCTCACCGCGGTCGGACTGACGCCGTACGTCTGATCGGTGTGCTACTCACCGGTCAACGCCGCACTTCCGGGCGCGATGTCGATGTACTCACCGAGATCGCGCTCGATCGCTTTTTCGTACAGCATATGCGCGGCGGCGACGGTTTCAATGCCAGTGCCGCCGCTGTCGAACACCGTGATCTCGGTCTCTGTCGTCCGTCCCGGCACCTCCTCAGCGAGCACCTGTCCGAGGTCGCCGTGGATGTCCGCTTCCGTCAGCCCCCGCTCGTCCATCGCTTGTAAGAACGCGCCCGCGTCGCTGGTTGCGCGAGCGGACAGATCGGGCACGTACGTCGCACGCTCAACGGTCGTCGCGTCGATCTCACGGACGTTCGGGTCGTATTGGCCCATCGCTGTGACATGGGTGCCCGGTTCGAGTCGGTCGCCATCGAACACCGGTTCCGTGGCGTTTGTGGCCGTGATGACCACATCAGATCCTTCGACAGCAGCCTCACTCGTCGCTACTGGCCGAACCGTCGCGTCGTATCGGTCGTTCATTGCGTCAGCGAACGCTTCGCGACTCTCCGCCGTCGGGGAGTACACCGTCACCGTCTCGAACGGACGGACCGTCATCGTGGCTTGGAGCTGTCCACGTGCTTGCGCGCCGCTGCCGATGAGTCCGAGCGTCCGGGCGTCTTGGCGCGCAAGTGCGTCAACACCGACCGCTCCAGTCGCCCCCGTCTTGAACGGATTGAGGCTCGCGCCATCCAACAGCGCGAGCGGCCGTCCGCTGTCGGCGTCGAACAACGGGAGAAAAAAGTGAACGTCCTTGTCTCCGAACCCTGCTGCGTACGTGTATCCGCCCATCGCGCCAGTCTCCGGAAGGATGGCCAAATACCCGGTGAGCATCCCCGCGTTATCCTCCGCAACGAGCTTCGTTCGGGGGGCAGCAGATCCCTGCTGTTTGTATCCCTCTCGAACCGCCGATACGTACTCCGATGGCGTTGCCAGCCCCGAAAGCTCCTCACTCCGCAAAAATAGCGTCTCCGTCATACACAGCATGAAACGCAGACGAGAAGCTTAACGGTGATGTCTGGACTGCGGTCGCTAGTCCGATCTGACTGGATTCGTCTCAACACGAGATGAGTGGTCCGTGGTTCGGTCCGTTTCGGCTGATTTCCGGTCGGTCGGCGTCCGAACGAACAACGCGTGACCCATGAATGCCACTGCGATTGACGCCGCGACCAGTACGGAGATCGTTGTTCCTACCCCGACAACAGTCAACGCACCCGATACACCGAATAGGGCCAACGGTATCACCCCCAGCACAAAATCGTAATATCCAGTCATAGTCATCATAACGTAGTGCTTGCACCATTAATAAAGCTTTCCCCGTCACCAACCGATACCATCTGGTGTAGCCATGGCATACCCACAAGCGACTCTTTGAAAATTCACTCCATAACTTATGAGTTGGTTTCTTGGGAAACACGCCTTCTATCGGCGTTTTTTGAAGTATATATAGATTTCGTACCATGGTAGATAATACCTAACAAGATATTCAGTAGTGCTACGGTCGTCTCAAGCGAGAAAGGTTGGCATAGATTTCGACCAACACCAGTAAATTCATGTTAACAAACAACACTGCTTTGGCGACCATCTGCACCGGACACGTCCGGGAATTTCACACCGGTTGTAGCCCTCGATCGTCTCTGAGAACGTTGATGTACTCTCTGATGCCTCGTTCGAGATCGTACGTTACCTCATAGCCCATATCCGATTCGATCGCGTTCATATCGAGTTGTTGGGTCCACGGCAGCTCACCGTCGTCGGAAACAGTGATATCGGCTTCAGGGAGGATCGTCTCGACGGTTTCGGCGGCGTCTCGGATGGTGGCACACTCCCCACGGACGTTGTACACCTGACGTGACAGCTGTGAATCGTCGGTGAGTGTCGCAAGCCGGAACGCTTGTGCGATGTCTTTGACGTACTGCCAGTCGATGATTTGATCACCGTACTCGACGCTGAATGGCTCACCGAGCGCCGGTTTTTCGATGAGGTTCGCGAGAAACGCCGATCCCCCTGTTTCCCGGTAGGGACCGTACGCGACGGTCGGACGAAGCCCGACGTGAGAGACACCGTACTCCTCGTGATAGCACCGGGCCTGGTGTTCGTTGTACTCCTTCGTCGCACCGTACAGCGTGTCGGGATACACGAGATCGTCCTCGTCGACCCAGCCATCGTAGTTCCCCGGCGGTGCGAACACGGCTGCACTCGACGCCCACGCGACGCGCTCGATCTGATCGTCGAGGATCCGAGCCGATTCGAACACGGTGTTCGTACCACCGATGTTGACCGTGTGAGCGAGTCGGGGCTGCTCTCGCGCGCTGCTCGTTAACAAGGCTGCGAGATGAACGATGTGTGTTGCTTCCGTCTCGGTTATCGCACGCATGAAGTCAGTCGGGTCGGTGACATCGCCGCGCCAGATCGAAATCCGGTCTGCGATACCGAGCTGTTCGAGCACGTGTGTGTCAGTCGACGTGTCGTACGCGGTTACTTCGTGACCCGCTTGGATGAATTCCTGTGCGACGTACGATCCAATGAATCCGGTACCGCCCGTGATGAGTACGGATACCATACAGGTCTTTCTTTGAGCGGGTGGAAAAAGTTGCCGATACCAGATATCTTGTCAGCAATGATTTATTCGATGTTCATTCGTGAAGTCCACCGACATCGGCATAAAACGACGATTGGAGCGTCTCACTCATCTGAATTTCCGGATCGATTCGGATGTCGATCACGGTTGGCTCGTCGGCGTCCACTCCCGCAGTGAGTGCGGATTCGAGATTCTCGGGGACTTCGACGCGCTCTGCGCGCGCGCCGAACGCGGTTGCGATGTCGGCAAATTCCGTATCCGAGAACGTGACGCCGGGAATCCGGTCGTCCATCTGGCGGACCATGCCGAGACCGGTGTCGTTGAGCACGACGAACGTCGGTGCAACGTCGTATTCAAGCGCGGTTTCGACAGCGGTCATCGTCATTGCGAATCCGCCATCGCCAGCCACGGCGATCACGTTTTTGTCGGTGACAAGGGAGGCACTCACTGCTGCTGGTGGTGCCCATCCCATTCCGCCGACGCCACCGCTACCGAAGTAGGTCCGGGGAGCGGGCGTTTGGAGGTACTGTAGCAACCAAAACCGGTTGTTTCCCGAGTCAGCGGTGACGAGGGTCTCGCGATCCACGACCGAATCGATCGCCGCCACCGCGCGCTGGGGCGTGATCGGGACGGCGTCCGATTCACACAGCGGATCGGTGAAGTCCTCGCGCGCGCTCGCCGCTCGATCGATCGCCCACGACGATGATCGATGGCCGGATTCGACGAGCAGGGCCAAGGTTTCACGGGCGTCACCGACTAGTCCGATGTCCGCCGGATACACCCACCCAGTGTTGCGTGGATCGATGTCGGCGTGGATGATCGTCTGTTCATCGGGACGGATGAACGCAGGTGCCTGCCAGTTGGTGTCCATCGGGTTGAGTCGACAGCCGACCACCAACAGCACGTCCGCCTTACTCACGATTCTGTTGGCTCCTTCGTGACCGAACGAGCCGATTACGCCCGCTGCGTGGTCGTGGGTCTCTGCAATCGTTGATTTCCCGAGGTAGGATGTCGTCACAACGGCGTCGTAGGCGGCTGCGACCGTTTGAAGCTCCTCGTAGGCCTGTGCCGCGTGAACACCGTTTCCGGCGACGATAACCGGTCTCTCAGCCGATTTGAGCGCTTCAGCTGCGGCTCGAACGTCCGTCTCCGGGGGAGCGGTGGTCCACGTCCGAGTTTGTGCCACCGGCTCCCAGACGGGCGGTGTCGGATCCTCGGGCACCGTCTCAGTGATCGCGTCACCGTCGAAGACGACTGCTGTCGGACCGGGTCGTCCTGCGACGGCGTGCTTGAATGCGAGCTGTACGCTCCGGAGCGTTTCTGTCGGCGTTCTCGGTGACCAGTGCTCTTTGGTGATACCATCGAGCACGGTCGAGAGATCCAATCCTCCATAATCGCCACGAGCCTGCTGATAGGGGGCCAGCGTGGAATACTCGCCTCGCTCCGAGGATTCGGTGAGTACGACCATCGGCGAAGAGCCGAGTCGAGCTTCCATCTGTCCGATCGCACCGATGCTACCGATCCATGGACCCTGTCCGGCAAGCACGCCGGGCTGTCGGGTGAGACGGCCACACGCTTCGGCCATCACGCTCGCTTCCCGTTCATCACGCGGGCGAACGACCTGAATATCTGATTCTGCGAGCGCTTCGAACAGCTCAATGACGCGTCCGCCTGGATACCCGAACACGAACTCGACACCGAGCGTTTCGAGCGTGTCTACAACGCTATCGACCGTTCTCATCGTTACCCTCCGTCGTCGGTGCTGATGTGGTGTCGCCGGCTTGGATAATCAGGACCATCCCGTTGCTAGCCGGTGGCAGTCGACTTCGTTCTAGGGATGCCGGAAGTGACTGATGGGTGATTCGTCGACACGTTGATCCTAGGTCGGGGTCAATCGGGCTATCCACCGCTCACCGGCGGGAACAACGCCAGTTCGTCGTCGTCCGCAATCGCCGTGTCGAATCCGTCGTTCGTGAACGGGTCCTCACCGTTGTGAAGCAGTCGAATGTGGTCGTACAGTTCGCCCTCCCCATCGAGTACTTCTTCGCGGAGTTCCGGATGGGAATTAAACAGTGCTTCGAGCGCATCACCGAGGGTGTCCCCCGATCCAACGTCGACCGACACCTCCCGCTTTCCAACGGTCTCACTCAGCGTGGCAAACAGTTTCCAGCGCATGCGTTTCGGTATGGCGTCCACAGGAGCGTAGTCGTTCCGTTCGGTCGAGGGAAGCGATGATATCGTCACATTCGGTAATTCCGGTCGAGAATCGCCACGTCGGCGTCGAGCGAGTCTATCTGATAGAATGTGGGTGGTGAGATGAACCGTGACGTCGCGCTCCGTTCCTGACTCGCGCCGATGATGACCAGATCGTAGCCACGGGCGTACGTGTCGAGAAACGATTCGATGGGAGCGCGCGCGACGCGCGTTTCACAGGCGATCGTCGCGGTCTCCGTGAGGTGAGATAGCATCTCCTCAGCAGTGCGCCGTTCGCGCTCCTTCGCAATGCAGTGGGCAACGGAAACGTGTCCTGTTCGGCCGACAAGCCGGACAGCGAAATCGATCATGCTGTGTGCTACGTCACTTTCCCGTCGGACGGGGACGAGCACCCGTTTCCAGTCAGTGCGTTCGTTGTCCGAGCGGTGAACGAGTACGTCAGTGTCGCCTTGAAACAGTTCTCGGAGAAACGGCGACAGCGAACCGTACCGTGTTTCGTACGGTGCCGCGATGAGATCACAGTTCGTTTCGTGGGCGGTGTGTTGTACAGTTCGGGCCGGATTCGATCCCTCACTGGCCACAACAACCTCACAGGGGACGCCGACTTTCGTTCGAATCGTGTGTGCCTGTTTTTCCAACGTTGACGCGAACGCCGACGCGGCGCGTTCCTCGACCGACTGTGATCCATCTGTCTCCTCGCTTTGGGTCGCTTCCGGGTCAGTCACTGTCCGTTCAATGTGAGCGGTGTCGTCTTCCCCACTGTCGTCGGCATTGCCTCGTCCAACACTTTCGATCGCGTCCGCGTCGGCCAGTTGGAGAAGCACGACCTTTCCAGCGTCGTGGGCACTGGCGAGTTGCGCACCCAACATTGCCGTTGCAGTGGGGTGTTCACCCCGCATCACGACGAGAACGTGGTCGTCGCCCTGCGTCGACTGATACAGATACTCCGCGCGCTCAGCATAGACGCTTTTGCGCCACAGGAAAAACACGGCTGCGACTAACGTGCTCGACACCGCAATGCTCAGAACGTAGATACCAGCCCGGTCGGGGGTTCCGGTGAGCAAGACGAGCAGCGCCGTTGAGAACGCTGAGGAGATCTCCGTATCCATTACCCACGTGACTACCCCCGTGAGAAAGATTGACATCGCTGCGCCCGTCGGTGAGACACCCCCGACCGATCCCATCGGAAGCCACTCTGTGTGTGGAACGAGCAGCGTGAGCCAGCCACACAACGCCCCGATCGTCAACCCGCCGACGAAGTTCCACGGGGTGGAATACTTGCCTTCGGGATCGGAAAAGAGGGTGTGCGTCCCCGACGCGAGTGGCGGGAACAGAAGAAACGAGAGCGCCGGATTCGCGTGTGAGATGAACGTGACCAGCGCGAGCAGCAGAGGAATCACCACCAAGCTCGTGAGGCGGATGAGGTTTCGTGTCGTTTCGATCCACGCACGAAACTCCCGGAGTTCACGCTGTTCAATCCGATGAAGTCTCCGGAAATACGCCCACAGACGGTCCCCGCCGAACATACAGCCCGTTTCGTCCGAACCCCGAAAAGCTGTTTCGCTCGGCTTACAGTCCGGCTGCCGCGGACAATGCTAGTTCGATCGCACGACCGACGTTATCGCGTGCTTTCTCCGGAAGCTCCTCAGTGTCGGTCTCACCTTTCTGGGTGCCGCGAACGAGATTGCCATCGACAGTACAGATTGCGCCCGCTCGGAGTCCCTTCCGACGGGCGAGGGTGAACAGCGCTGCTGCTTCCATCTCTACGGAGAGTAGCCCGGCTTTCTCCCACGCACGCACGTACTCGTCGGTTTCGGCGTAAAACGCGTCGTCGGTCGCGATCGGCCCGACGTGAACGGTCTCATCGTTTCGGTTTGCCGCGTCGATCAGTGCTGACACCACATCGAAATCCGCCACCGCCGGGATCGTTGCCGATTCATAGCGCTTCGTTGTGCCTTCGTCTTTGGCTGCGGCTGATGCCACGATCATGTCACCGATCTCGATGTCGGACTGCAACGCGCCAGTGGTCCCGACGCGGATGAACGTCTCGACGCCGACGGCAGCGAGTTCCTCGACGGCAATCGTCGCGGACGGTGCACCGATGCCGGTCGAGCAGATGGTGAGATCCCGGCCCTCATACACGGCGTTGACGAGCTTGTATTCGCGGTTTTCCGCGATCGTTTCTGCGCTGTCACACTGTTCAGCGATGCGATCGACTCGCCCAGGATCGCCCGGCACGAGCGCGATATCTGCTGTTTCGCCCGGTTCGACAAGCAGGTGTGGCTGCTTTCGTCCGCTCATATGCCCTCTTTGCGGGCTGGGACAAACGTTTGCCGGATCTGGTTTTTCTCCGGTGACGGGCGTCGAGACGTTCTGACCGTCACAGGTTCGACTTGGCTGTCGACTCCTGAACTGATTCAATCGCGTCCCACGACAGTTCCGGACGAGTGCCGCTCGACCGGGCGGCGATCGCCCCACACGCATTGCCGACCGTGAGCGGCCGGTGGTATCCCGCGTCGGATTCGGAAAGATACGCGTAGATGAAACCGGCGGCGAAGGCGTCACCGGCTCCTGTCGTATCGACTGCATCGATGTCGTATCCTGAATGGTGAGCCGTTCCGTCTGGCGTGTGTGCGTCCGCTCCCCCCTCTCCGTGCTTTCTGACGACGATACATTCTTCTGGACCGTCGATCATCTCGGATTCACGGCGGTTCAGAAACACGATATCAGCGAGTTCCAGCGTTCGATCGTACGATCGCCCGGTGCACCGGCGGCCGGGATCAAAACTCACGCTGAGACCGTTCCGTGTGGCGATATCAGCCAGTTTACCAGCGGTATCCGGATCTTGACCAGTCAGATGGAGGTGGTCGGCAGCCCGGATGTACGATTCAGAAACGGTGTCGGGATCGATCGCTTCGTTTACGCCATCGGTGCCGAGAACGAACGCCTCACCGTCCGGTGCGACGACGAGGTATTTCACGGCCGTCTGACCCTCCACGACCTGTAGCTCCGTGGTATCAACACCGCTTTCCTGTAGTTCCGAGCAAGCTGATCGACCGTTAGCGTCGGTTCCAACGCTTCCGATGATCCCGGTTGAGACGCCGAGTTGTGTCAGCGCTACAGCCGTGTTCGCTGCACTCCCCCCACCCCCACTGTGGCGTTCGTGGATTCGTGCCTCGCTGTCTGCCGTCGGGAGGTGTCCGACGTGGAGCGTGACATCCCAGTTGGCGTGCCCGGCACAGATAACGCGCATTATCGCATCGTACATCCGACCGACCCAAAAACGTCTCCGCTTCGAACGCACCGTTACCCGACAATGGTGAACAGAACCACGTTGTGAACGCCCGGTCCTAGACCGACAGCGGCGATGGCAGCGAGCAGTAGGTTTCCTTCGGACGGCTCTTCTCGGACGTAATCGGCAAGCAGACCGACGATCACCACTGCGAGGAACACTTTCACGACGACGAACAACCCTACGCCACCGATATCGATCAGGAGCTGGGAAAGCGGTGTCTGCTCACCGAAGCCCAGAAACGCCAGTCCAACGGCGGTCGAGAGGCCATCGAGTGCGTGGCCGAATATGACGAGCAGCCCGGCCCGGCCGGTTTCGTCGATAACTGTCGGAAGGAATGACCGGAACAGGAGCCAGCCGCCTCCGGCGATCGCGGTGGCTCCCGCGACGGCGACGCCCGGCCAGAACACGTGGACCGGTGGTGACCGGACAGCTGCAACGGCTGCGATGGCAAACACGCCGACGGCCACCACAGTTCCCGTGATGAGCACCACACCGGGCGTGCTATCGATTGCGAATCGATCGGGGTGGCGGTCGCCAACCACGGCAACGATCGTTCCCACGACGGCGAACGTCGTGAGATACACCGTCGGAGCGCTCGCAAATGGTGCAACCACCGCCGGGATCGCTCTGGCCTGTTCGAGTGCGTACAGTCCGGCACCGACCCCCATCCACGGTGCAAGTCCGACGACGATCTGTTCCGTGATTCTCTGTGCCCGTCGGTAGAGCACGCCCACGATCACGAGACTCACGAGGAGGATTCCGACCAGATACGGCAGCGGCGGGAGTACGAACCCTTCGGGTAGCAGTTGCATTGAGCGGACTGTTCGACGCCGGCGGCAAAGCCCTACCGACATCTGACGACCACCGACGAACGTATTTCACTCCGTGTGTATCTCCCCGTATGGACGATTTTCCCGGTCACGTCGATCACACGGTCCTCGGTGTGGACACGACGGCGGCAGACGCCGAGCGAGTTGTTCGAGACGCCGAACGGTACGGAATGAACGCCTGCATTCCGCCCTGCTACGTTCCCACTGTCGAAACGGATGTTGTGTTAACGACGGTCATCGGATTCCCCCACGGTCAACACACGCCGGAAACCAAGCGCAACGAAGCCCAACAAGCCTACAGCAACGGCTGTGACGAACTCGATATGGTCATCAACGTTGGCCAACTCAAAGCAGGTGCAGATACGGCCGTTAGTGATGACATTGAGACGGTTGTCGATGCCGTTCCGATCCCGGTGAAGGTAATCATCGAAACGGCGGTGCTCAACTCCGAGGAGAAACACCGTGCTTGTGAGCTTGCGGCTGCTGCGGGTGCGGATTTCGTGAAAACGTCGACCGGTTTCGCCAGTGGGGGTGCGGCCGTCGATGATGTTGCGCTCATGAGCGAGTATCTCCCTGTGAAAGCGAGTGGTGGGATCGGTTCCTACGACCAAGCGAAAGCACTCCTTGAAGCCGGTGCCGAACGCATCGGTGCCTCAAGCGGCGTTCAGCTCGTTGAAGAGTATCGGGCGGCCAATGACCTGACGTGAGAATATAAGACAGTCGCAGCCGAGTATCGATGCATGAAGATCTACACGGGCCGTGGTGATGAGGGCCAGACTGATCTCCGAAACATGTCTCGCGTCTCGAAGACGAACCCGCGAATCGAAGCCTACGGCACCGTGGATGAGGCCAACGCGCTCGTCGGCGTCATCGTGCCGTCCGGCCACGACGATGTGGACGAACGGCTTCAAGAGATCCAAAACCATCTCCACATCGTGCAGGCTGACTTTGCCGATCCCGACGAAGACAGTGACAGCCCGCGACTCGATGACCCGCACGTCGACCGCCTCGAAACGTGGATCGACGACTGCGACGAGGAACTCGATCCCCTAGAGTCGTTCGTCCTCCCCGGTGGCAGTGCGACCGGCGCGAAACTCCATCACGCGCGGGCTGTCGTCCGCCGCGCAGAACGCCGGGCTGTCGCGCTTGCGACGAACGAACCTGTGAACGAAACAGCGATCACGTATCTCAACCGCCTTTCCGACGCGCTGTTCGTCTTCGCGCGAGTCGTAAACGAACGCGAAGGTGTCACTGAAGAGTCGCCAACGTATTGATAGGAACAGAGACGTGCTGTCGGTAGAAAGGACAGCTAACCGACAGCACTTTCGCCCACTGTCGTTTTCGAACCGATGCGTACAGTTCGGCTCACCTCCGAGCCGTATTCTTTAGGTGTGCCTAAAAGACTGTAAACGTTTTGGTTGTGTAAACGACGCAGTTCAGATAGTCAATACCGTAACCGTTCTTGGGGAACCGAGAGATGACCGGTCGTATGGCAAGCGCAACTCCGCTTTCGGAGCCGATGGTCCTCGCCCACACCAAAGACCACCTCTTTTCTGATTCCACAGAGTCGAACACGTACGCCGTCGTCGACACGCAATTTGCAGTGGATGAGTGGCTTTCCGGTCGGCACATTCCGTCGGCTGTCCGTGAACGATTAGCTCCCTTTAACCGCGTCGAACTGGGTTCTGGATTTCCGGATCTCATTGGTGTCTGCTCGCTCGGGCCGGAACTGCTTGCGGTTGAGCGTTTCGGTGAGCGATCGCCGCTGATCGCTGTCGAGGCAAAAGGGGACACCGACGCTGCAACGGCAGCTGTCGAATCAGGCATCATTCAGGCGTACGACCGTCTCCACCAAGCCAACGCCGCGTACGTCACAGCGCCGGTCGACGCCGTGTCCCAGACCGACCGGGCGCTCGCCCGAGAACTCAACGTCGGTGTCCTCGGTGTCGATCCCGGCGGGACCGTCACGCCGCTCGAAGTTCCTCGTGTTGTCGGAAATCGCACGTCCGACGACGCGACTGCGATCCGGTTTCAGGCGACTGCACACGGCGTCGCTGGCAAATCGTTTACTCTCAACCACCCGAAAAATTACCTCGGATATCCGCTCGCGCTGTATCATTCCGATGACACCGCTGCCGTCTTCTCCGAGTACGTCATCAACGCCGTCGAAAGCGCCCGCAGGGGGGCAGCCTTTCTCGGTCTTGTCAAGGAACGCCCGAGCGGTGTCGTTCTCACACCACTCGGAGAGGAGGTGATCCGGTTTGCTTTCCGTCGGTATGAATCTGTTACCGCTGCGCTGGCGTCGTTCAAGGCGTGGAACGGGTCGAGACGCCGGTTCTGTGAACTCGCTCCTGAATGGGGATTGCTGACGAGACGGGTCGTATGGGCGTACCCGGCAACACAACTCCTCGTCACGGAACTCCAGACGATGCACGACGACGGATTCACGACGCCGTCGCTTGTCGACCTCGTTGAGTGGTTACACGTTACCCATCCGACGTTCACTGTGGAGCTGTTCCTCCGTGGCACGGAGGACGTTCGCCGTCGCGTGCTTGATGTGAACGGTGACCTTCGTTCTGCTGTGCTCAAAGAGGGAGAGGTTTTCCACTCTCCGACCGTCTTTCAGTTGAAAGCGATCCTCTACCACGCAGGAATCCTTACTGAACGAGGAGCCGAACCTCACCGCCTTGAACCGGTGAACGACGTGTGGAAACTGCGAGAGCCGCTGGACACGACGCTCGAATAATTACGCGCGAGAGAAGCGAGCGCATGGGTTGGGGCGGATTTGAATCTCAGTCGTTCCGCACGCTCCACTCCCTGATTCAAATCAGCCAACTCAGTACAGTCGCTCACGTTCGTTCGCGCCAGAATATGGGTTAGGGCGGATTTGAACCGCCGACTTCCTCCGTGTGAAGGAGGTATCATAACCAGCCTAGATCACCAACCCACAATCGGTAGAAACAAGCGCGGTAACTTAAGGATTCCTTTCGACTTCGCGGCCCGTCCTGATGTGGTTCACATCCGGGCTTGTGCTCGGTGGTACATTCGTTTTGCCCGCCCTCGGTACGTTTCGAATTCCGCTTTCAGTCGCTCGCCCCGTGTGCGTTCGGATTCCGTTTCGACCGATCTCATTCTGAGTCGGGTACGGAGATCCTTTTCGAGAGGCGAAACTGTCTCCGTCACTCCGAGTCGACCCTCTTGGCCGGCTCGCTTGAGGTAGTACCACGCGTCTTTGAAATGCCTATTCATACCGCATAGTAGTCGGTGAGTGGATAAAGTGCTTTTGGCAGTTTGGAGTGGCGATGGGCTCGATCCCTCGCTCGGGACGTGTGAGTCGTGTTGAGTGGCGTTGGATCGAGTATCCGGGCGGATTTGTTTCAGCGTCCCGTCCGTTTGTGGTATTCGTCTCTCGCCTCAGTGATCGCGGCGGCGACGATCGCGAGCATGTCGAACATGTCTAGCTCTCGCTGCCCATCGGTTAGCGATTTCGTTGCGCTACCGGTGTCGCCGGTCGTGCTCTCCTCTGTGACCGTCTCCGTCTTCACCGCTTTGTGCTCCTCTTTCCCTGTGGGTTCTTCTCCTGCCTCATCCGTCTGGGTGTCATCTCCCCGGAACCGCAACAGGATGGTCACACCAACGATCGCCACCAGAGCGATCGTCAGCTTGCGCTTGATCCCAGCACCGTCCTTTGTACCGACGAGTACCGTGTCAAATAGTGTCGAGCGTATTGTCATAGGTCGATGTGTACGTCTTCTCGCTTCACCCCTGTATAGTTATTTGATTCTCGGTCCCCGAACTGTGCTAATTTGATAGGAAGTTCCGAACTCCGATTCCGGCGTTCAGTCGGGAGCGGACACGACGAGATGGTCTCCGGTGTGGTGTGTCAAAGCTCGACTCATCACAGCGAAAGACAGACCGCAATGCTGCTTTCTCCGACTCGGAGGACGTTAGTCAGAACAGTCGGAAGGAGTGCCCCCGCGAGTGAGAACAGCGGATTCATAATTTCAGGGGTCTGACGACCTGCTCGGCCGAGTGTCACCATTGATCGGACGAGGAACTTGGTGAAAAAGACGATCGTCGTAAGCTGTAACACTGTTGCTATCACTGGTGCGATCCCGAGACCCATCCACCCGCCGGCACAGAACACCCGTCCGACCACACTGAGTCCGAGATCGTGCGCCCCGACGAGAATGATCCACAGTGGCCCGATGAGTCCGACGATCACGATTACTGATATGCGAAGGTCTTCTCGCCCGGATTGGGTCATAAGTCGTATGAGGCAGTTCCACCACCACACAACCGTGCGGGTCACGCGACGGCACCCACCTCTCACCCGTCCGGCCGACGATGACACTAATTCAGGAACACGATCTGAAATCCGCCCCATGTGGTAATTATCACGCTGGACGGGGGGCAAAAAAGTATTGGATGGATATTTATATTTATTGAATATATTTGTTCATCCGTGATACATGGTTCCCTCGGTCGGACGATCACGTTGGTGAGTATCGCATGAGTGAAGTTCCTGTACAGTGTAAGTGATAATACTAATCAGTGTTTCAAAGAAAGATAAAATGATGGATCTTTCCTCTCTACTGTTGTTTGTTGTACCATCCACTTTGACAACTGTTACTAACCAGACGGCCATCAGGAGGTCACAATGAGCGCAAACTGGAGCGATCGGAAGGTGATACGTTTGGGAGTTGGACTCGTGTTGTGTTCTGTTGTTGTCATCATCGGACAGGGCATTTTTGATACGCTCATCGATCAGTTCGCTGTCTCTACAGCGGCCAAAAGCGCGGTTGTTGCTGTAATCTCTGTACTGCTGCTCATCATCTTTTATTTTTACATTATACGAACGTTGTGGAATGATCGGCTCCGGAAGCGAGCCTACGAGTTACAGGAACGCTCAACGCCGGAAGCGGGGGCGGAAGCGATTTCACTGCTCGGTCGGCGTGATCGGCGCGTGCGAACTGTTGCCGCCGCAGTCGTTGCCAACGGCTGTCGCGTTGCCCCCGGCAAGGTCGTAAAGCAGTCTTCGAAGGATGTCGAGACGATCGTTGTGCGACTGGTTCGTCGCCTCACCGACTCAGTGCACGACGTTCGTGCTAACGCGGCTGTATCGGTGAAGTTTTTCGCACGCGATTATCCTGAGACCGTGATCGAACACGCCGATCCCATCCGGAATACTCTCACCGCTTCCGATTCGTCGGTACAAACTGACGCTGCCCTCGCGGTTGGCAACCTCATTGCGGCGTTTCCGGACCGCGCTGACGAGTTCAGAGAGCCGCTATCCGAACTGTGTTCCGATGAGGATCCAGAGGTTCGTGCGGCCGCGTGCGTCGCGTTCGGATACGTCCCCGGAGCAAATCCCGCCGATCTCAACGAACTGTCCGACGATCCCAGTCCGCTCGTCACGGAAGCGGTTGCTGTGGCACAGGCGATGTCGAACGGTGATCCACACGCCGCGAGCCAACTCTTTGCCGGCGTAGCCACCGGTCGTTCTACCACACAAGCGGATCTCGTTGAGGACTCGCCAGATCTGGATTTCGACGACGTAGCCGGGATGGAGTCGCTCAAAGAGACGTTACGACGACAGATCATCGAGCCGTTTTCGGGTAACGACGTGTACGAAAAGTACGGCGTGGCAGCGAACAGCGGTGTGCTTTTTCATGGACCGCCTGGAACTGGAAAAACCCACATCTCGAAGTGTCTTGCCGGTGAGATTGGGTGTCAGTACGTCAGTATCGACGGTGGGAGCATCGATCAACAACGGGGTGATCTGATGACACAACTGTTCGAAGACGCGCGACGGAATCAGCCGTGTCTCGTGTTCATCGACGAGATCGACGCGATCGCTGCCGATCGATCAGGGATCCATCAGCGTCCGGAAGACACGAAACTGGTTTCCCAACTGCTCAGTGAGCTATCGACCATCGGCAACGAAGACGATATCGTCGTGATCGGTGCAACGAATGATCCCGATCGCATGGACGACGCAATGCTTCGAACAGGCCGGTTCGACTCGAAGATCCACGTTCCCCCACCCGACGCCGAGGCCCGTGTCGCTATCTTCGATCAGCATATGGACGCCCCGATCGACGCGATCGATCTCGGTCAGTTCAAACGCAAGACAGAGGGGTTCGTGGCGTCGGACATGGTTGAGATCGCCCGGCGAGCGAGCGTCAAAGCAGCAACCAGAGAGCAGGAAACCGGTCGTGAGAGTGTCGTCACCGAGTCGGATCTGTTCGATGCTATCGAGGAGATCACATCTCAACAGGGAATGACTGGGTCGTACGTCCAGCGATCCCCGGACATGGACTTCTCGGATGTGGTCGGTGCAGACGAGTTGAAAGCACGGCTTCGACGAACTATCATCGACCCCCTCACACAGCCAGAATTTCACGAAGAGTACGGTTTGAGCGTGGAAAACGGCGTTCTGCTGCACGGTCCCCCCGGTACAGGAAAGACCTACGTTTCGCAATGTCTTGCTGGTGAACTCGACTGTTCGTTCATCAGTGTCAAAGCGAACGATCTCGTCAGCAAATGGATCGGTGAAGGAGCGAAAAACGTCGGATCGATGTTTGAGGAAGCCCGACAGAATCAGCCGTGTCTCGTGTTCATCGACGAGATCGACGCCCTGGCCACCGACCGGAGCGCGCACCAATCCAAAAGTGAACGCCAGATGGTCAACCAGTTCCTCGCTGAACTATCCCAACTCAACGACGACAACGAGGACGTTGTGGTGATCGGAACGACCAACAAAGTGGACGATATCGATTCAGCGATGCTGCGCACCGGTCGGTTCAGCGAACTGATTGAAGTTCCCCCACCGGACGCGGACAGCCGAACCGCGCTGTTCGATGCCTCCCTTACGGCCCCGACTGACGGCCTCTCGCTCGACCAGATCGGCGCCATGACTGAGGGATTCGTCGCGAGCGACATCGAACACGCTGCCGAACTGGCCGCCCGGAAGGCGATGCGACGCGCGAAAACCGAAACCGGACCAGAAGAAGTCACACAACAGGACGTGATCGAATCGATCAACGAGATCCAAGCGAGCTTGGACAAGCGGTGAATCCCGCTCTTGCGGGCGTGTCGAGTGGGTGGGTATCACACCGACATCGAACCGGTCTGTGAGTCGCTTTGAAGCTCACCATGGGTCCGCTACGAATCGGTAGCTCGATCCGCTGGTTCGATGTGGAGCGCTCAACGGCCGTACTGGTCGTGGTGATTTCGTTCCTGGAATTCCAGGAACAACCGTGGTCTGAACTGTTTAGTTATGATGCTGATTCGCTATCTTCAGGTTCGACCACTTCGGGGTCGGCCATTGCGCCTTGAAGGCTTCGAAGGCCAGTGATCCAATCGGCCACTGGGCCGTACTCGATCTCTTCGCCAGCGTCGGGCGGGAGTTCTTCTCCGGCGATGATGGCAGACCCCGCTTGCGCACAGTAGCCGAGTGCTGTTTCGAATTCCTCTTGGGCTTCTGCGTCGCGCGCGGCGTGAATACATTGTTCCACGTCCGTTTCGGTTTCGTCGTCGACGACGTATTCTTCTGCGGCATAAAACACACAGACGAGTGCCGTCTGCACGGCGTTCACCAACATCAGTGTGTTTTCTTCATCGAGTTCGAGATCCGTGAGTACAATCTCGCGCACATCAGCGAGTTCTGATAATGCCGTCTCCTCGTCGAGCATTTCGTCGTCGTAATCGGAGACGATCTTTGCGATCGCAATGACTGTGTCGTCCTGGAAATTTTGGAGGAGACGCCCCGATTCTTCGTCTTCGAGGTCGATCTCTTCTGCTGTCAACCGGTCGATCCAGTTCTGCCAACGCTCTTCGGTGTAATACTCACCCTCGGGAGCACTCATATCTCGATACAACAGCCAGTCGATGATATGCCTTTCTCACTCACCGTCGGTTTTTGGACAAACATCAAGACGGGGTAGCTATCTCACTCAAGCGTCTCGATTGTATCGATGTCGTACACGCGGTGGGGTGTCTCGACGTGGGCAATTTCGAGGGCGGTCTCGTAGCCCTGATCGCGGAGCCATGCAGTTCTGCGCGGCACGGTTTTCGGTCCCAGTACAGCTCCCGGTCGTTCGGGATCATCGATGAAATCCGTCTCCATCATGAACGGCTCGCCCGCCTCGGCTGCCCGAAGTAACTCCTCTTTATCAGCAAGGACGCTGGGCGTCGGACCGGTTATCCGTCCCTCAGCATAGTGTTTTACCACGCGGTGACGAGCCATTCCGGCGTCGGCTGCCCACTGTGTGACTTCGGTGAACTCTTCTCCACCTTCAGTGTGGAGTTGGACGGCACAGTCGTGAGTGGCTCCAAGTGCGAACGCGTGTTGCATCACCGCGTTCGAAGCACTCCAGACGGCGTCGTCAACTTCGTAGTGTGGCCGTCCTGATTTGAGCGCGAGCGCGTCGCCTGAGGCAACGTATTCAGCGGCCACATCGAGTCCCGTCTGCATGAGATCGCGCGCCTCCTCGGGCGTGAATCCCCTGTCTATGAGCTGTGAAATCAACGTTGGGTGAACGCCAAGCACCGCCCACGCACGGCCCGGCAGCACCGCCGATGACCGGCGCGTCACGTCGAGGGTGTGTTCGAATCCCGCGCGAAAATCGTCCGCGTCCGAGACATCATTTCCGTAGTGCCACGACGGTTTGTTCAACACGAGCAGATGCGTCCCACCCACGGCAGTGAACGCTTCGGCCGCGGCGACACCACGGCCGTTCACCGGATCAAGGTGGAGATGATCGTCAAGTATCGGTGTCGATGGCGTCTCACTCATGGTTTAAGTGGCTCTGTATCCTGCGGAGAAAAACCCGTCGTCACTCAAGCGTGATCGCAGTGTGAGCCGCGTTCTGTAATCCGTCCGAGCGTCCGTACTCTCCGGGCGCAACGGCGAGCGTCCGTACTCCTTCTCTCGCCGCCGTCTCAAGAACGGGCTTGAAATCCATATCTCGAGACACGATCGCTAACGTATCGAACTCGTCACGAGCAGCCGCTGCGGCGGCGTCGACCGCGAGTTTCACGTCGACATCCCCACTCGTCACGACGATCTCGAATCCGCGGGCCTCGGCGGCTTGGATCAGTTCAGGTGTCGCGTGCTCGTCAACATACAACCGTGTCACGACCGCCTGCCCGTGCTCTCGTGTCGCTGATCGCACGTCGTCGAGATCAACGTCGAATTCCGACCGGAGCACGTTCGGCCCATCCACGAACACCCCAATCCGAGATTTACCGGAAAATCGGTTATAAAGCCTCTCCATGTCTATTGCAGGCGCTCATGCCTGAAAGTCGTTACTAGAACACGGTTCCCTGCCACCACGGCTGTTCGACCACGGTTCGTGTTAATCGGTTATCAGGTAATGGCCGTATAACAGGAAATTGTGTGGTGATATAGTAAGCTTTAACGTATTATTGCTAATTCTGTTAACCAGAATATGATGGGCCGTTCGGGGCTTGACCGACGAATGTTCCTTCGATTGAGTGGAGCCGCCGGCTTGGGGGGGTTTTCGGGCGTTGCTTCAGCAACACCCGGCCGTGATCCGGGACCGAAGCCGACTGAGTGGATCGTCGGCGTCGGCGTTGGACGGAATCGTCCACAGCAGGAAGTCGACTCGTATCTCCCGAGTTCGGCGAGTGTCGTCCACGAGAACGACACGATCGGCTACGCTGCCGTCGAACTACCTGGGGACGAGGAAATCACTACCCAGACGCACCAGGCGCTGTCTGAGGCGATCTCGGACTCTGGTCCGGTTAAATACGTGGAAAAAAACGAGACGTACCACGCCCAGTTCCTGCCGAACGATCCTCGCTACGAGGATCAGTACGCTGCGGAGGCAGTCAGTGCACCCACGGCGTGGGAAGAAACGCTCGGAAGTTCCGACGTGACGATCGCCCTGGTTGATCAAGGCGTTCAGTACGACCATCCAGATCTGGAACCAAACATGGCGTCGTCTCCCGGCCGGGACTTCGTCGACGGTGACAACGATCCGTACCCAGAAGATCCTTCGAATGAACCCCACGGAACACACGTGGCGGGAATCGCGGGAGCGAACACGGACAACGACCAGGGCGTCTCTGGTATCAGTGACTCGACCCTGTTGTCTGCCCGCGTGTTGAATCAGGGCGGTTGGGGATCCGTGTCCGACATCGCTGACGGCATCGAATGGGCGGTTGATCAAGGGGCAGACATCATCAATCTCTCGCTCGGTGGAGGTGGTCGTTCCCAGACGATGCAAAACGCCGTCACATACGCCAGTTCCAACGGTGCCTTCGTCGTTGTCGCTGCCGGTAACAGTGGAAGCGGCGAGACGACCTACCCCGCAGCCTACGACGAGTGTGTCGCCGTGTCCGCGCTGGACCCAGACGAATCACTAGCCTCCTATTCGAACTACGGCGACGCGATCGAACTGACTGCTCCCGGGACGAACGTCGTCTCAACGTGGACTGAGGATGGCTACAACTCCGCTTCCGGAACGTCGATGGCGACACCGGTGGTTTCAGGAGTTGCAGCGCTCACTCTCGCCCAATACGACCTGACGAACGAAGAGCTACGAACTCATCTCAGAAACACCGCCGTCGACACCGGACTTCCGGAAACGAAACAGGGTGTCGGTCGAGTCGACGCCGGTGCGGCAATCACGACGCAACCCGGTGAAACGGACGGATCCGATTCCACTCCTGAATCGGATACGCAGCCGGATCCTGCCGACTCTGAGACGGGTTCGGGTCGGAACACGGACGGTGGTGGTTCCGGTATCGAGTCGACGACGACCGACGTGAGTGGTGCTGTTTCGGACTCCAAACCGCAAAACTACTTCTCCTATGGGTGGGGGTACGATTCGCCGAGCAAAGTCGTGATTACCCTTACCGGACCGTCGGATGCCGATCTCGATCTGTACGTGATCGATGGGCGCGACATCCTTCCGACCGGCGGCCGACACGACTACTCCGGACAGTCGAGCAACAGTCATGAACGTATCACGATAGAACCGCCGAAAGCGATCGCTCCTCTATACGCAACTGTCGACTCCTTTAGTGGTGTCGGGGAGTTCACGTTGTCGTTCGAAGAATTCGCGTAACGACTCCCGTGACACCGTTTATTCTTCGGATTCTGTGTCTGTGCTGAGCTCAGGAGGCAGAATCGGATCTTTCGGTGTAGTTGGTTGTGACGGTGTCGCTTCTGTCGTTGTCGTCTGAGTGGAGGTCGGTTCAGGGGTTGATGTCGGCGTGGATGACGTTTCGGTAGTGGTCGTAGTGGTTGTTGTTGTCTCCGTCGGAGTGGCTGGCGTTTCGGACGTAGTCGTAGTGGTCGTTGTCTCCGTCGGAGTGCTCGGTGCTTGGGGAGTGGTCGATGGGGCTGTAGTGGGGACGGTTGGGTTCGAAACGGATGTCGTGGTATCCACTGGTTCCTCGGTGGCCGGATCTGGCTGCGATTCTGTCTGTTCTGGTGATGGTGTTGATGGTTCTGGTGTCGACGTATCGTTGAGACTGAGTGGCGATGGAAAGCCTCCAAGAACCGCGATGAGGATGCCGACAGCGAACAACCCGATCCCAGCAAGTACCAATCCTCCCTGTACGAGGCGCTGTTTCCCGGTTGACTGATCCCCACCCCGAGATGACCGCCTGTCTCGGTCACGTCGTGACCGTGACCGTCGATTATCGCGATTTCCCATGTGCTACTTAGTAGGGGGATGCTTAATTATTTTAACTCATCAGAATTTGAGTAATATTGGGAGAAATGACACTGTAGTATTAATATGTCTCCTTTCGGAGACACGAGCACGCTACCAACGGGTTACCGGGTGTAACTGGTATAGCGATGGCACATAGGGCCCGATATCCCGTTTCGACCCGTGCAGTCAGAACGCCTCTACTGGAGGCGCAGTTTCTCCTAGTAGGTACACCTCCTTAGTTATCTTCCCCATAAGTGTTTAGATATCGTCAGTAAATAATACTATTACTCTCACCCAGAACAGCGACACAGCTGTTTTTACGCAGCCATGGGTACCAAATAATTGTAACAGGTGCCGTCGATAGTCCCACTGAGCTCCGTTACCCAGAACACACGGTGTTCGAGAATTTGATGATCATGTTTTCGAGCGCACTGCCTTGATCAGTGTCGAAGATACCTCGTCCGTGTCCGTCGGTCGGGAGTTTCTCGATCCGTTTCGGATTGGGTGCTTGCTGGTGCATCATGCTGGTGGCTTGGACGTATCGTTTCTTGTCGTTCTTGCCGACAACGAACAGGAGCCGACCGGAGAGTTCGGGTGCGTAGCTCACTGCATCACCCACTGAGATGATGGCTGAGCCGTCGATACTCGTTCCGGAGAGCGTGTTTGCTCTCACGATAGCGCTGGCTCCAGAGCTTGCACCAACGGCAACAACTGTTTTTGCGCTCTGTTTTTCCCGGAGATACGAGACGGCACCGGCGACCGTCTTGGCTTTTGTGACGCCACGACTGCTGGCGTCTAGCGACACTGTCAGCGCGGTGTGGCCTTCCCCTGCAACCGTGCTTGCTTGGGGTTCCCAGGCGGCTCTGTCGGATTCATCTCCTGGAACGAAAAGGACCGCGCAGGAACCGCTTCCGTACAGCGTTCCTTTCACCGTTCGGTCATCGTTCGTCGAAAATGAGACCTCCTTGCCACTCGATTGTGTCGTCGTTTCCGTGGTTGTCGATTCGGTTGTGGTTGGCTCAGCTGTCGTCGGTTCTGTGGTCGATTCTGTCGTCTCCGTCGACGGTGGTGTGGTTCGCGTCGCCGGGGCCGTCGATTCCGGCTCGGTCGTTGTCGTGTTCTCAGCCGGGCTTTTGTCTTCTGTACAGCCAGCAAGGCTGCCAGTAGCAGCCAATCCACAGAACAGCTTCATGGTCTGTCGTCTGCTAATTGAGTGGTCCATCGTCTATCCCTACTGTGTGATCCGTCGATATTACTATCCGCCACATAAATCTGATTACAACTGTTTTTCAACGATTGAAACAGTTGTCACTCTTGAACGTTCCTCACTGGACCCACGGCGGTACAACGATCGATATGTGTATATGATATATGAGTTATCTATCTTGCCGCTCTTCCACACATCAGCGAGCCATTAGATGGTCTATAATAATGTGTGTAAGTGGTATAGTAACAGTACGCCAAATACCGACATTGCTATGCCCTCATACCACCTTCTTCGAGATGACTTACTTGACCGGATGATCGTTGGTTCTCGATGTCGATGGGATTTGCCGCTCCGTCGAAGCGAACCGATAAAGAAAACCACCCGGCTCACATTCGTTGTGGATAACGCGTGAAACGGAATCTCGTTACTGCATTTGCCGCGGTTGCTGGGTCACAGGTGCTGATCCTAGTTGCACAGGCGCTGTTTTCTCCCCTCCTCATCCGTGTTCTCGGTCCCACTACGTATGGGGAGTTTGGGACGCTGTCCGCGGGATTCGGTCTGTTGATGATTCTCGTCAGTTCGGGCATCAACGGTGGAGTCCGCAAGTTCATCGCTGAAGAACACGAGAGCGATACATGGAAGAGCAACGTATTCGCGTACTACTTCCGGCTCGCGCTCATCTTCGCGCTCATCGCAGCGGTCGTGTTAGTGCTCGCTGCTGAGTTCGGTATCGTTGGAATGATCTTCAGTCCCAAATACACTCCCTACGTTTACCTCTTAGCACTGCTCGTGTTCGCGGCACAGTTCCGCGAGTACGTTCGGCGGGCGCTGATGGGACTGAAACTCGAACACATTGGAGGGATGCTGAACGTAGTGTACAAGATCACGTACTACGTCACTGCGATCGTGCTTGCGTTCCTCGGTTATGGGGTCGCTGGCGTTTTTGTCGGACAGATCCTAGCGAGCATGATCGGATTCGTCGTCGGATTCATCTACGTCTCGAAATCGGTCTCACTCAAATCACTGTTCCAATCGACGCCATCTGATTTCCCTCGAAGAGAGCTATTTAATTTCAATCACAATTCTATTGTGTACTTCTTCTTACTGAAGTCGATGTATGAATTTGACATCCTCATGCTCACTTCGTTTACCAACAGTACGTTGACTGGCTATTACAAGGGTGCAATCACCCTAGCCCAGTTCCTGTGGTTGCTTCCGACGGCGCTGCAAGGGCTCATGATCCAGTCCACATCGGATCACTGGAACAACGACCGCCTGCAGAAAATCGAGGAGTTGGCGACGCGGTCGACCCGGTACGTCCTGTTGTTGATGTTGCTGTTGGCGATCGGTCTCGGGGCGCTCGCACCAGTATTCGTACCGATGTATCTCGGTGTCCAGATGGAACCAGCGGTAACGCCGCTGCTCATCTTGCTCCCCGGCACGGTCGGGTTCGCGATCGCCCGCCCTCTGTTGACGATCAATCAGGCGAGTGGGAACATGCGGACCGTGATCATCGCGACCGGGGTTGCGGCCGTGATAAATCTCTCTCTCAACTTCCTGCTCATTCCGCAGTATGGGATGCTCGGAGCAGCGCTGTCGACCTCGATCGGATACGGGTCACTGCCGCTCTTTCAAGCATGGGGCGCGCGGGTACTGGGATACTACCCGTTCAAAAACGCCCGTATGGGTCGGATCAGCGCAACGGCAATCCTCAGCGCCAGCGTCATCGCCATTATGTCGTTGTCGTTCGGCGCGACGACGTTCGCTGATCTGGGTCTCGAGTGGCTTGGCATTCTCGGGACGATTCCCATCTCCATCTTGGTTGTCCCGCCGCTGGGCTTTCTGCTCTACTCGTTGATTGCCATCGCCACGGGCGCGATCGATCTCGGGGAGATATTCGAAATCCTCGTAAAAATCCCCGACCCCGTCGGGTCGACCGTTCGGCCGATTAAACGCCGGTTTGAGGCGTCCAAACAGTTCGGAAACGAACAGAGCCGGGCGTCTGCGATCAAACTGATCGTTGGGCTGGCGGCGGTGATCGTGATCGTCAGCGGGGCTGTTATGGCCGCTGGATTCCCGCTGTTGGCTATGACACCGTTCGGATCGGCGGACGAAGGCGTGCTCGGATCGATCGTGGATCAACCGCCGTCTCCACCGTCCGACAGCAGCGGGCCGAGCTATAACGGGACTGTGGGACTCACACCAGATCTGACACCATCGGACACGTCGACGCCATCCCCTACGCCATCTTCACCAACTGACGATGCGGTTACTGTGCCGACCCCCTCAGACGACGGCGGCAGTGTACCACCACCAGTCGACGACACGACGACGTCCGCCTCGCCGGCTGGCAACACCACGACAACGCCCGCTTCGCCAATCAACAACACGACAACGACGGCCGCCCCGCCGGCTAACGACACCACGACAACGACGGCCGCCCCACCGGCTAATGACACCACGACGACGACCGTTTCGCCAATCAACGGCACCACGACACCACCCTCCACGCCGGCCCCAGGCACCACGACGGAAGACGACGGACTCTTCGAGTTCCAACTGTCGGACCCGACGATCCACGTCGGATAGGCGTCGAGTGCGGTGATTCGTAATTGTTCGTCCGCTGCCGTTTTACTCGGCAGATGGTAGTGGGAGATCGACCGTGAATCTGGCTCTGAGACGCCAGTAGAAGACAGCGACAGCGACGGAAACGATACGGCCGGCTGTGAGATTGCTGTACGGTTCGCCTAAATTGAGAACGTCCCCTGTCGAACTCAGCACCGATTCAATCGAAATCACGACAGGGTGTGCGGTACGCTATCTCGTTCAGCTCGGTAGTACTTCGTGGTGTTGGGCCGCGATTCCGACTGTTATCATCGCGAACAGTGCCGTGATGAACATCACCAGAACGCCCTGTGACAGCGCGATGATGTCGGCCATAGACACAGCGATCGACAGGACGCTACCGACTGTCGCCGCTCCGTAGTAGCGGAGGAAACGCGTCTGTGTGCGTTGTGCCTCTGTTGTCGATGTGTCACTGTCGTCGGTGTGGTCGGGTGTTGCTGCCGTAGTGGATGAAGTTCGAGCCGTACCGTCGGGAACCGACGGCTCGATGTTGAGATACGCATCGAGTTGGTCGGCCAGTGCCGTCCGCGAGACGATGCCGCGCTGTTGGTTGTACGTGAGTACACCGGCCTCGTCGAGTTTGGGAAGGTGGGATTGGTACAGAGCGATGTACACGCGCTGGCGCTCGTTGGAATCGAGCGCGTCGATTGTCGTGTCGTTTTCCCACGCCGCGACCTGTTCCGCGATGTCGCGCATGTTGATTTCGCCGTCCGTATCCTGAAGAAACTCCAACACTTGTCGCCGTCGTTGATTCTGAAGCAGGTGAAACAGTTCGTCTTTCGACAGTTCGGACGGGCGGTCGTCCGACGCCGTCGAACGTGAGTCCTCACCTGCTCGCGGTTCTGGATTCGTATCTACACCAGCGTCTGTGTTCGCCACTGCATTCATAGTACTCATCCCTATGTGCCAGGGAAAGGGCGCCTTCAGTGTGGGTAAGTGTCCGATTCAGTTAAGAACCTTCTGATAGACGCGAACGAGATCCCGTCCGAGTCGATCGAGACCTCGGTCGAGAACCGATCGTCCGTTTGACTGCTTTTCGGCGTCGAGCACGTCCGTGAGTGCAGCGACGAGTTCGTCTTCAGTGTCTGCAATCCCAGTCGGTTCGACTCCCTCCAGCACGTCAGATACGAAGCCCACGTCTCGTGAGACGACAGGGAGGTTACAGGCCGTGGCCTCACAGACGCTCATCGGTCCGCTCTCGTAGTCAGATGTCACGAGCAACGCGTCGCTTGCGTTCATGTAGTCGGGTACCGCCTCGTAGGCCACCCCCGTCACCGTCTTGAGCGTCGCGTTCGGAACGCGGGCAACGACGCGCTCGGCCAGTTCGTGGTTTTTGACCGGCCGGTCCGGATCGTAGGGGAACAAAACGACCCGTTCGTCGGTGTCCCATCCCACGCGCTCGCGGGCAGCATCACGGTCTGTCGGTTCGAACAGGTCGGTGTCGACGCCAAAGGGCACGAATTCGTGTGGGACGTCGAGTTGGCGAGCAAGCGGTTTCGACGGCGCAATGACGGCGTCACTCCCCCGTGCAGCAACGCGACTCACTTCCCGGAGCCACCGCGGTCCCATCACGTCTGAGCCCCATAACGTCATCACGACCGGTCGAGTGGGCTGACAGAGCGCGAGCGGACCGATCAGCCCGTAGTTCACGTGCACGAGATCGAAATCAGCGATCCCTTTACCGAGCAGTTGGAGATACGCACTCAGATACTCCCGTGGACCGCGCCCCCCTGATCGGGGACGGGGGACAACCAACGTTTCACACTCGACGCCGCGTTCTTCTAGCACCTGCACCTGTTGCTGGAAGAACGACCGGTTCGAGGTCGTCACCTGCAGGACGCGAAGATCAGTTGGATCAGTTTCGGTTGTCATCGAGTGCGTTCAGGATTACGTCGGTTGTGTCGACCGTCTCTGCCAGCAGTCGCTGACGGCGTTCGTCCCAATCGGTGTCTGTGGTGAGGATGTCGACGGCGGTTTCGAGCGCGTTGTGATGGCGGTACGATCCTTGGCAGTTGTACAGCAAGCCGTATTTGGCTTCGATCTCGTCGGTGTAGCCCATCCGAAGCGTGTTCACGTACACCGCTGGCGTCCCAAGCACCGCGCTTTCGACCGCCATCGTCGCGCCTTCTCCAACGAAGAGATCAGCGTACGCCAGCAGATCGTGCATCCGGTGGGGAGCGACAGTCGCGCGATTGTCTTCGAGAGTACTTGGTAGCTCCGTCTCTGAGGTGATAAGCACGCGCGCGCCAGTGGCTTCGAGTCGATCGACAACGTCGGTCACGTCGTCGAATCCGCTTTCACCGACATCGTGAGAGGCGTCCCACGAGACCAAGCGAAGTACGACGTATCGCTCGTCAGGTTCGAGACCAACGCTATCGAGGACGCTCGGATCCGGATCGAACCGATTCGGATGGAGGTAGGCGAGCTCGTGATAGCCGTCGTATCGTTCGTGTTGTGTCCTCGTCTCGTCGGTGAAACACGTCGGTGTCCAGATCTCATCAGCGAAGGGGAACGTAATTGCGTTCCCCGGCGCGTGTTCGGTGTCGGTGAACACAACGCTTGTAGCCCCGCAGATCGTTGCGACGTGGGCCGCGGCTGTTCCCCCGATCGCAGCCATCACATCGGGCTGTTCCTCACGCGCGCGCTGAAGCAGCCGATACTCCCAACGGGGTTGGTCGACGAGTAGTCCCTGAATCCCGTTCGACTGTCCGTTGACGAGCACCTCGTGATCGATGTCGTACGCTTCGAGGAGATCGACGGCCACCTCCTTGTCACGTGCGAACACCGATACCTCGTGACCGTCGGACCGCAGTTCCCTGACCGCGTGTTTAAAGAAGTGAACGTGTGCTGGGTGCTGGATCGTGATACAGTAGTGCATTGGCGTTCGGTCCTCGATCACAGCCGGTTGTAATCGAAGTTCGCTTCGATCGCTCGGTCTTTCTCCCACGTCCTCGCCACGTCGACGAGGATCGGCTTCTCGTTGAGTTCGGCCGCAACCGTCTCAGGCGACAGCGTCGTGAACTCCTCGTGGCCGGTCGCAAGTACTACGCCGTCGAATTCCGAAAACGACAGCTCGGATTGGATCTCGATGCCGAACGACTCGCGCGCGGTGTCGGGATCGACGTGTGGGTCGTAGCCAACCACGTCGACGCCGTACTCCGCAAGCGCACGAATCACGCCGCGGACTTGGGAGGTGCGGATGTCTCCGACGTTCGGCTTGTACGAGAGTCCCAACACGAGGATCCGCGACTCTTTGAGCACCTTTCCGCTCCGGTTGAGTGCCTGTAACGCGAGTTCCGCTGTGTGTTTTGGCATGTACTCGTTGACTTCTCGTCCTTGCATGATGAGCTGTGGCCGGTAGCCGACCCGCTCTGCGCCGTGGGCGAGATACAACGGATCGATCGGAATGCAGTGGCCGCCGACGAGTCCGGGGCGGTACTGGTGGAAGTTCCACTTTGAGCCGGCTGCGTCGAGCACCTCCTTGGTGTCGAGATCCATATGCTCACAGACGATCGACAGCTCGTTCATCAACGCGATGTTGATGTCGCGCTGGACGTTCTCCGTCACTTTCGCGGCCTCTGCGGTCTCGATGGTGGGCGCGCGGTAGATCCCAGCGTCAACAACCGACCCGTACAGCTCCGCGAGTCGGTCTAGCGTTTCCTCGTCGGATCCGCTGACGATTTTCGTCACCTCGCGCAGTCCACGACCGGCGTCTCCAGGGGAGAGCCGTTCGGGCGAGTACCCCAACGACAGTTTGTCCCCAACGGTCAGCCCAGAATTCTCTTCGATGACCGGACCCAGAACGTCTTGGGTGACGCCCGGATACACCGTCGATTCGAGCACGACCGTCGTCTCTTCGGAGACGTGCTCGCCAACCGTTGTGGCGGCCGCCTCGATGAACGAGAGATCGGGATTCTTCGAATCGTCGACTGGCGTCGGAACCGTGATGATGATGTACGACGCGCGTTCAAGCGTGCTCGCGTCCGTCGTAAAGGTGATGTCGCTGTCAGCGATCGTCTCATCACCGTGGTCGCCCGTCGGATCGGTGCCCGCCGCAAGTGTGTCGATCTTCTGCTCGCTGATGTCGTAGCCGATGACATCGTACCCCTCTTGATCGAACGCCAGCGCCAGTGGCAATCCAACGTACCCTTGACCGATAATACAGATCGTCGATGTTTCAGACATTGATACCTATTCCTCGGTAATGAATTGCGTCGTGATCACGTAGGCTTTTCAGTTCTTGTCGACCGTCGACGAGCACGAGCCGTCGGTCCGCGTCCGTCGGCCCGAGCGCAGGAACGTCGAGATCGTCGAACGCCGGTTGTGGCGTTACGAGCACGACTGCGTCGTAGGCTTCGCCCAGTTCCGCCATCGAGACGATCGTCGCTCCTGCCACCTCGAACGGCTCGGTGTGGCTGTTCACCGGATCGACGGCGGTCACAGTTGTGCCTGCGCTGTCTAACTCCTCGACGATCGGCAGTGCTGGTGTGGCACGGATTTCATCGACGCCGGGCCGGTATGTCAGTCCCAACACCAGCACCGCCGCGTCTTCCGGGTCGATCCCTTCTGCTCGGAGTCCATCGAGCGCGTGGGTCGCCGTGTAGTGGGGCATCGCTTCGTTCGTCTTCCGCGCCTGCTCCATCACCGGCGTCTCGTTCTCGACGGTCCCCATCACGAACCGGGGGTAGTACGGAATGCAGTGTCCGCCAACGCCCGCCCCGGGCTGGTGAATCTCACAGAACGGCTGTGTGTTCGCGGCGTCGATGGCTTCGGTCACATCGATGTCAAACTCCTCTGTCAGGCGAGCCAGCTCGTTCGCCAATCCGATGTTGACATCGCGGTAAACTCCTTCGAACACTTTCACCGCTTCCGCGGTCGTCGCGTCCGAAACTGTGACGATCTCGTTATCGTTGATCTCTCCGTAGATGAGTTCGGCCACTCGCGTGCTTTCCGCGTCGAGTCCGCCAACGATCTTCGGATATGCTCCTCGGATGTCTTCGAGTGCCCGACCACTCGCGGTTCGCTCAGGACAGAAAGCCATGCCGAACTCCCCGAGCGACAAGCCACTTTCGGCTTCGAGCACCGGCAGCAACCGGTCGACACAGCTCCGTGGTGGCAACGTCGATTCCGCGATCACGATGTCGCCCGGTTCGAGTCCGTTCGCGATCGTACGCATGGCTGTCTCCATCACCGATAGATCCGGCTGGTCGTTCTCATCGATGAGCGTCGGGACGATCACGACGTGAACGCGCGCGTTCTGGGCGGCTGCCGCGCCGTCGGTGGTTGCGGTGAACTTGCCGTCTGCGACTAACTCCGAGACGAGTTCGGGGAGTTCCGGCTCGCCGGTGATGTGACACCCCCCGTTTGTGAGCTGATCGACTACTGCTCGGTCGATATCGACGCCGGTGACGTTGCCAGTCACGTCGGCGTACACTGCTGCGAGGGGCAGTCCCATCTTCCCGAGTCCAGTCACCGACACCGGAACCGATCCGTTCGTCAGGGCATTTCGTTGTTCTGCGCTCGGTGCCTCCGAATTGTACAGTCCGACGCGTGTCGCCTGTGAGTCGCTCATCGTAACATGTTCTCCGGGGTCAGTTCCTGTGGTAGCTGTTGGTGCACTGCCGGCGTGCCGACCGCCAGCGTCTTCGGCGGTACGTCCCTCGTAACCACGGCTCCAGCGGCGACGAACGCGCCCTCTCCAACGGTCACGTCGGGAAGTATCGTCGCGTTCGCCCCGATCGAGACGCCGTCCTCGATGGTCGGTCCGACGAGATCGACATCCCGGCGCACAGGATAGGGATCGTTCGTCAGCACGCCTCGGGGTCCGATGAACACGTTGTCACCGATCTCCGTAGCGCTCGGCACATACACCCCGGTTTGAAGACTCACGTGCGAGCCGATGGTCGTCGTCCCGTCGATAACGGCGTCCGTGCCGACGATCACCGAGTCTCCGATCGTCGTCTCCTCTCGCACGAGCGCCCGGTGACCTGTGGTGAAGTCGTCTCCGACCTCTACGTCTGTGTAGATGATCGTGCCAGCTCGGATTCGTGCATCGTCGCCCAACACCGTGGCTGATGCGTCCTCGTCGTGTCGGTATCCGACGGTCGCTCGCTCGTCGATGTCGGCGTTAACGCCCGCGTCGTACGCGGTCATCGGATGACCCTCCTGTTCACCGTATCTGTTTTGCTGATCACATTCCCGGTCGCGTTGGTACTGCCCGTCTTCGACCCCGAATCTGGCCGTTCGCGTGTGATTTCTCGTTGCTTCATGATCGTTCAGTTGTCATCGGTGTGAATCGACTTGTGTGTTTCGTCGCTTCCGCGTCGTTTACTGGTCAATCGACGGCTGAGTAGGAAAATGGACTGGATTGTCTCTCTGCCGTTTCGTCGTTCACCTTCGTATCGATCGTCTGGGTTAGTTCGAGCGCCCGGAGTCCGTCTTCGCCCGTCACGATCGGGTCCTCGCGGTTCTGAACCGTGGCTGCGAACGACGTTAATTCGTTTTTCAGAGGCTCGGTTTGGTCGATCGAGAGTCGTTCGACGACGTTCGAATGGCGGTGGTGAATATCACCCTTATTGACGAACTCCGAAGAAGACTGTCGGTGAACCTCGACTGACTGGTTGATGTAGTCGAGTTCGACCCAACAGCTTTCTGCGGAGATCGTGAGTCGCCGTATCTTCCGCTGGGTCACCCGGCTCGCGCTCAACTGCCCGACGATCCCTGATTCGAATTCGAGCAACGATTCGGCGTATCGTCCTTTGTGGTTTCCGGCGGCCTGCACCGACACGACCGGCTCGCCAACGATCGCCAGCATGATCTCAACGTCGTGGATCATGAGATCCATGACGGCGGTGTCCTCGATGGCGCGGCTCGGTGGTGGTCCCAACCGTTCGACGTTGAGACCGATGATGTCGAGATCGTCGACCATCCCCATGAGCGCTCTCACTGCCGGATTGAACCGCTCGATGTGTCCGACCTGTAGAATGACATCACGCTCGGTAGCGCGTTCAATGAGATCGCGGCCCTCTGCCGGATCTCCGACGAACGGCTTTTCGATGAGGAGGTCTACGCCGGCAGTGATACAGTCGCGTGCGATCGTGCTGTGATACTGGGTTGGAACAGCGACGGATACCATATCCACCTGATCGAGTAGCGAAGCGATCGAGTAGGCGTCCGTGCCGTACTCCGACGCGACCGACTGCGCACGCGACGCGTTCGCGTCAGCGACACCAACGAGCTCAGTTTCAGACAGCTCGTTGTACACCCGAGCGTGGTTTTGGCCCATGCTCCCAACGCCGACCACCCCCGCCCGAAGCGACCGTTCAGACATGTTCGACCTCACAGTCTCGCATCGTTTCGCCGATTCGATCCACGTCTGCGTCCGAAAGCGACGGATGAACCGGTAAGGATAGCACTTCCTCGGCGCATCGTTCAGCGACCGGCATCGATACGTCGTGTCCGTCGTACACCGGTAGCTGGTGGATCGGCGTGGGGTAGTAGATGCTTGAGCCGATTCCTGCTTCAGTGAGCGTTTCCTGTACCGCGTCCCGGTTGCCACACCGAATCGTGTACTGGTTGTAGGCGTGGTATCGCCCGTCCGGTTCGGTGGGCGTCACGGCGGGCGTCGCTTCCAGATAGTCGGTCAGGCGGGCCGCGTTCTCCCGACGCTGCTCAACGTAGTTGGGGAGACGCGGGAGCTGGTTGCGGCCGATCGCCCCCGCGATGTTCGTCATCCGGAAGTTGTGTCCGAGGGAAGCGTGTTCGTAGCCGTAGCCACCGTCAGTTCGGCCGTGGTTGATGAACTGCCGAGCGGCAGACGCGATCGATTCGTCGTCAGTCGTGATCATCCCCCCTTCCCCGGAGGTCATATTCTTAGTTGGATAGAAAGAGAAACACGCGACATCTCCGAGCGACCCGATCGGCTCCCCGTCATATCGGCCGCCGTGGGCTTGGGCTGCGTCTTCGACGATCGTTGCGTCGTACCGTTCGCCAAGCTCCCGAAACTGGTCCATGTCTGCCGCCAACGCGAACAGATGGACCGGCATGATCGCATCGACATCCCCATCCAGTTCCTGAATGCGCGCCTCGACCGCCGCTGGATCGAGCGCGTACGTCGATGGATCGATGTCAGCGAACACCGGTTCGGCTCCCGCGAGTTGGATCACGTTCGCTGTTGCGACGAACGAAAACGGCGTTGTGATCACGGTGTCCCCATCACCGATCCCAGCGGCGACGAGCGCTGTGTGGAGCGCGGTCGTTCCGTTCGTGGTCGCGACGGCGTGCTCAACGTTACAGAATTCAGCGAACGCCTCCTCGAACGCGTCGACTTCCGCGCCAGCCGCGAGGTCGCCGGCGTCGAGCACGTCGAGTACCGCGTTTCGCTCCGTTTCTCCGAGTTGTGGATTGGCGATCGGTATCTCGGACACGGTTAGCTCACCCCACTCACTCGTCGCGCGCTACGACCCCTGACATCCCACTGCCTGCTGAGCTCAACGCTCAGACGTCGCTTCTGGTCTTGGTGCCTCAACCCGTGCATTTTCGCTTACCACGAACTCGTTGCTCTTTATTATAGGTTGTCTAATGCACTCACCGAGGTAGTCGGTGGCACTGTTGTGATCTGTTTCCAGCCTCTCCGGTGGGCGATTCTCTCCATCAGCCGTTTCTCCCCGCGTGAGAACACAGTTCGAGCGTCTTCGCTCGGAATCAAAACTGCAACGATGGAAACAGTCTAGTGAGTTTTAACCTCTTCGAACCGCTACAGCTGCTAAATGGTACGCTGGCTGCTTGATCTCGTCGCTGTCGCGCTTTTGTCGGCTGTGGCGGGTGTGGCCCTGTTTACGCTCGACGGACCGGCAAGAACCGCGCTTGTTTACCCGCTCCTCGTGTTTCTGCCCGGGTATGCATTTCTCTCGGCGTTGTTCCCTGAAGAAAGCGAACTGTCTCGATCGCGCCGTGGTCGCCAGCCGTGGGGATCACAGACCCGGCGCGCCCAGCAGGGTTCCGAGACTGACTTTCTGCTGGGCAACATTGAGCGGCTCGTGCTGTCGATCGCGCTCAGTCTCGCTATCGTTGCATTCGTCGTTTTCGCGCTGAACTTCACAGTCGGCTTTGACACACGACGGATCGCAGTCATGCTGTTCGGTTTCACCGGATCGATGGTCATTTTTGCTGTCGCTCGCCGGATCGTTCTCCCACCAGAAGAGCGCTTCACCATCGAGATCACCACAGAAGGGATCCCGATGGACGCCAGCTTCCTTGGACTGTTCGGGTTCAGCTTGCTCATACTGGCGGCCAGCACCGCCGGATTCGTCTTCCTAGATCCGGTTCAGTCTTCCAACTCCGGACTCCTCGTCGTCGCACAGAACGAGAGCACCGGCGACCTCTCGGCCCAAGCAGCAGAGACCGCGGTTATGGAGGACCGACCAGTGACGGCAGTGATCTGGAACAACGGGAGTGCGACCCAAGAGTACACGGTCGTCGTCACCCACGACGGTGAGGTGATCAACGAAACGACTCGAACCATTGACGCCGGCGCGGAAGGACGAATCAGGTACACCCCACCTAGCGATGGGAACCAGCTCACCTTCTACATGTACGAAGGAACCGCGCCCGACCAGCACTCTCTCAACTCCACTGAGTACTTCACTCGATTCCAGCTCTCCTCGTCCGACGGCGAAGAGCAGGAATCACTCGCCCAACCAGCGGTTTTTGACTCCGCAGCCGCCCTAGGGAGCTCATAACGATGTGGCCATGGGGTCACGCCGCGTTCGGCTATCTGCTGTACTCCTTTGGCTCCCGGTTGTTCGGTCGAACGCCACAGGGGTATCCAGTGATCGTGCTCCTGATCGGGACCCAACTCCCCGATCTCGTCGACAAAACGCTCTCGTGGGTGCTCGAACTGTTCCCACAGGGGTATTCAGTCGCTCACTCGGTGTTCGTCGCAGTCCCTTTCGGCGTACTCGTCGTCGCGTGTGCTGTATGGCGACGACGAACCCGATACGGACTGGCGTTCCTCCTCGGATACTGGTCACACATCGTCGGTGATCTCCTCTTCGGGCTGTTCTCCGGCAATCCCTACACGTTCGCGCGTGTGATGTGGCCGGTCGTGACGCTCCCGCCGTACACCACTGATCTCAGCGGACTCGCTCGCGTGGAGGCGTACATTATTTCGTTCCTCAATTTCTTCGCGGACGAAGGTGTGACCGCCGTGCTGGTCCTACTCGCGGTGTATTTCGGTCCCGTAATGCTCGCCTTTCTCGTCTGGCTCTTCGATGGCGCACCAGGCGTTTCCGAGGTGCGACGGCTTCTCACACCCTCGAACTAACGGGTCGCCGTGCGGTTGATGCTCGATAATTATATTGTAACCACTACGTGAGAAAACAATTGATAATAATTGGAAATAAATCCAAACGGGCTGAATGATGTATGTATTGTTTTCATAGCTAGTAGAGTACTAGCATGTTATTTTTCCTTAAACCGAACTTGTTGGCAGTCACAGTACTATATTCTTTTTGGCTGCTGGCCCGTAGTTGTCTGGCAGATGGCTGATCGATATAGTAAGTTATTTTGTAGAGTACTCCCGTGATCCCAATGGACTATGCCAGAGAGAGAAGAGGCCAGTACACTGTCGCGTCTGTCACCAGGCGTCAGCCGCCGATCGTTCCTCGGAACGACCGGGGCTGCAGCAGCATCGCTTTCGGTGTCGGGGACGGCCGCAGCGTCGTCCTGCTCGCGGCAGGATGCGGGCGATATCGACCAGGACGTGGATCTGAAAAAGGCATCCACGGACGAGGTCGAGCTTCAGACCGAGGCGCCGGAGTCCGAGTCGGAACCGGATATCGAGTACGATGAAGTTATCAACGTCGTCGAAGCGGGAGCAGACAACACCGGAGGGAAATCGATTTCTTCCGTGATTCAGAAGTTGGCTGGCGACGACACGCTACTCAAGTTCCCGGAAGGGCGTTACTACGTGGATGAGCTGGTTCGGCTTACCGGCTTCGAGAACTTCGGCATGATCGGTAACAATGCCACGCTCGTGCCGGCTCCAGCGGACGAATACAAGAGTGAGGCCCGGATGTTCAAACTGGGCGTGCGGTACAATCCGGGACGAAACCTTGAGGTCAAGAACTTCACGGTCGATTACTCCGCACCGAACACCGGCCTGCGTGCGTTCGATATGTCGGTTTCCGACGGACTGATCGCTGAGAACATTACCTTCGAGGGCGTTCACGACGGTGGCACGTGGGGACCGATGCACGTCGACATCGTCGGCTCCGATGGTTACGGCATCGTACGGAACGTCGAAATACCCGAGGGAGGTGTGTTCACGAAGAACACTTCACAAGACGCGATGCCCACTGTCGAATGGGGGCCGACCGCGTTCCTTCTGTCGCCGTACCACAGCGGTCACATCGAGCTTGTCGACTGTGTCATCGGTGCGTTCCCTGACAACGGTGTGTACGATTCCAACAGCCCTGGACAGGTTGTGGTCAAGGGTGGTCGATTCCAGAACTGCAAGTCCGGGAACATCCGGATTACGGGGGACAACAGCGGCGTGTATGGAGCACACATCGTTATCGATCAGAACCGTCCTCTCGACGATGGCCAACACGGCATTCGTCTCGACGGCGGGAGCAATATCACGATCTCGGATTGTCTCATCGAGATGCCTCAGCCGAATGGGCACGCGATCTTCGCTCGGGAGCCGGTCGAATCGGCGGTGATCAAGAACACCGAAATCGTCACTGAGGACAACGACGCCAGAGACAGTGTCGACTCGCTCGCCATCCGTAAGGGTGCCGGAGAGATCCTCGTTGAAGGCTGTTCCATCACCCACAACCACCCCGGTCAGGCGCTACAGATCAGTGAAGGCGATATCCCGGTCATCGTCAAAGATCTCACTCTCAAAGGCGAGGCAACCGGTGAAAGCGGTGGTCGCAACGCGATCTACTGTGAACGTGATGGGTGTGAGTTCCACGACCTCGATGTCGATCTGCCAGCGGGCGATCACCGTCGTGCGCTCGGGATCTTCTCTGACAACGTTCTCGTCAAAGGTGGAGAGTACGCTTCGAGCGGTCGTCCACTCACTATTGAGGGAAGCGATGTCAGCGTTCGTGAGATCACTGCCGGTGCCTACAACGGCGATGTCGCTGTCAAAGTCGTCGAAGGTGCTGCTGAGCTCATTAACAACACCCTCTACCAGGGTATCTCTGGTTCGAACGTTGCAACCAGTGGCAATCAGTACAAGTAACGGTACCCCACTGATAGCAACGATTATTCAGATATTTTATAAATATACGAGGGAACCCCATCCGGATACAGTCGGGGGGCGTTGCCTCAGCTCGGCCGTGTGAGTTACCGTTCGTATCGACGGTGACCGCGATTATACCCTTGTTGAGCGATCGATATACACAAACAGCCACCTACAGTACTGACTGTATGACGGAAATCACGAATCTCGCGCGTGGGGTACAGGGGTTTACCAGCAACGCGTTTCTCCTACCAGGAGAACGCACAGTCGTCGTGGATCCTGGAAATGAATTCGACGCGCCCGCCCGGATTCGTGACCACGTACCAGACATCGACGCGGTCGTGCTCACCCATACCCATCCCGATCACGTCGGCAATCTTTCGGAGGTAAAATCGTCCTTTGGCGTTTCTGCGTGGGGGTTTGACACCGAACAGACCGGTGTCGATAACGCGATCGATGACGGCGAGCGTGTCCAGTTGGGTGATCACACGTACACCGCGTTACACACGCCGGGTCACAAAAACGACCATCTCTGTTTGTATGCAGCCGATCCGGGAATTCTGTTCGCAGGTGATCTCGTTTTTGCGGGTGGAAGCTTCGGACGCACGGATCTCGATGAAGGCGATCGTGAACAGCTCGTCCGGAGCATCGACCGCGTTCTCGACACAACCGATTCCTCGTTGTCGGAGATGCACACCGGACACGGCCAGAGCGTACGCTCCGATCCGTACCGCCACATCGAACTGGCGCGCCAAGCGGCGGAGATGTATTAGGATTCCCGTGCCGTCGTACACAGCGCGTCGTACGCCGGTGCGTACGCGTTTGCGATCCGTTCGGAATCAGCTCGCGTTTCGCTATCGAGTGCTGGGAGTTCGACGGTCGCTTGCTGTTCAATGAGATTAAGTACCCGATCGACTGGTACTTCGAGCCGTCCCTCTCGTGCGCTTCCGCTGGCGACCGCACACGCCTTCGCGTACCGCGCGCCGTCGTACATCCGCACGATCCCCGGTTCGACGACCGCAACCGCGTCGGGTTCCAGCGTCGTGAGTGGACGAGCGATTGCGCCGTAGGATTCGATCACGGATCGATCGGTCGTCTCGATCCGGTCGCTGATCTGTTTTAGTGCCGGGAGGTGAACGCGGTTCATCACCTCGTTGAACTCCGCAACCGACGCGACACGGATGGCCGATTCCAGTGGGAGCCGCGTAGTAATTGACGCTGGCAGTTCGACGGTGTCGTTCACGACGTAGGTGGGATCGTCCCACCCCACCCGATCGACGACGAATTCTCGATCAGTACGACCTAACAGCCCTTCGTTCGGACCGGGTGAGGGCTGCCACAACCGGTGGATCGGGTTGATCGTCTCGGGTGAGCGGTCGTCGTTTACGGCTGCAAGCCGACGAGCATCCTTTCCGTAGAGCCGGCCCGCTGTCGTGGCATGACGGTAATCGTCGTGATCGAACCAGTAGTCATTGCCAGCACGGGGCTTGAATCCGGTTCCGCCGACGTGGTCGAGCAGTCCGACCGAGAACGTCGTCTTTCCCGCGTCGACCCTCGTGCTGCCTGCGACGAGCAGTTGCATCTCACTTGAGTCCGTAGTATCCGGGTTCATCATCGGATTCGGGGGCGGCGAAGACGAACGATTCAGCGTTGACCATCATCCACGGGATGGCCCAATCTAACAACACAGATTCAGTCTCAACGTCGAGTTCAACTCTAGGATCGAGTCCCTGTAGCAATCGAGCGATCTCGTACGTGGTGTACATCGTCTCCTCCTCAAGCACCTCCTCCGGTGATTTGAACGTAAGTGGCTGTGTACCTTCGAACGCTTCTTTTGGACGAGGCATATCGGTGCAGACAGTCTCCCAGAACTAAAGCCGCTTGATCCCGTCAGCCGGAAGAAAAACGATAGGAACGTTACTCGTATGTCGATACGACCTTCGTGTACTGCTCTGAAACGTTGGTCCAGTCGATGACCTCGAAAAAGGCGTCGATGAACGAGCCACGGTCTGGTCCGTAATCGTAGTAGTAGGAGTGTTCCCACACGTCGAGCGCAAGGATTGGGTGTGCACCCCACAGCGCACCCTGATCGTGCCTGTTGACCCTGAGATTTCGCAACTGCTTTGCGACGGGATCGTACACTAACAGCGCCCAGCCGCTGGCAGCGGTTCCAGCAGCCTCGAACTCGCCTTTCCACCCCTCATACGACCCGAAATCCTCCTCAATGCGGTCTGCGAGCGCACCCTCCGGAGTTCCCCCACCGTCTGGAGACATGTTCTCCCAAAACATGGTGTGAAGATAATGTCCACAGCCGTTGTGGGTGACGTTCGACAATGCGCCGCCGGTTGTGGAGAAATCACCGTCTGCACGGTTCTGCGCCAACTCTTCTTCAGCACTCTCTAACCCGTTTACGTACCCCTGATGATGGGTGTCGTGGTGCCAAGTAAGCACCTGCTCGGAGATATGCGGTTCGAGCGCAGTGTAGTCGTACGGTAGCGATGGCAGCTCTGGATTTGAACGTTCAGCCATTGTCTTTCGCCTCAGAGCAATCATCTACGGGGTGGCTGTTAAATCTTGAGTATCGATCCGAAAATAATAGAAATAATTCCAGTATAAATAATTAATTCTGAACGATCGTTAGTATTTGATGGGTCGGTCTCAGTGGTACGCGCTCATGTCGGTGAGTTCCGATCCGACGATGAGCTTTTGGATTTCGGTCGTTCCATCAGGGATAGTCATGACCCGTGCGTCCCGGTAGTAGCGTTCCAGACGGTTCTCCGGCTTGAGGCCTTCCGCTCCGAACACTTGGAGTGCGTCGTCAGCTACCTGCTTGCTGGTTTCTGAGGTGTAGCCTTTCGCCAGTGACGACATGAGCCGGGCGTCAGGATCGCCGGATTCGAGCAGTTCGGCCGCCCGACGTGACAGCTGTCTGGACGTTTCGAGTCCTGATTTCATGTCGTACAGTTTCTCTTGGACGAGTTGGTGTTGTGCGATCGGCTTTTCGAACGTCTCCCGTTCGGTCGCGTAGGCGAGTGCTTCATCCATGGCAGCCTGCATGATGCCAACAGCCATGAAGGACATCCCGGTTCGCATGAACGAGAACGTCGCGTTGAGCGGTTTCTGTTCGAAGAACAGTTGTGTGACGCTCTCGGGAAACGGAACGATCTCGTTCATGTCGTAGCCTTCCATGATGGCGTTGCTGAAGATGTTTGACAGTCGATTGTCCGCCGGGACGCGAACTGAATCGAAGGTTATCTTCGCGTTCGAAACACCCTTCCAGCCGAGCTTATCGAGTTCCTCGGTTTCGAACGAGGCGTTTTCCCGATCGACGAGGAACATGTCCTGTGCGCCCGTCGATTCGTCGTGGGCGACCACCAGACACACGTCCGCGTAATGGGCGTTTCCGACCCACGTCTTCTGGCCGTCGATCACGAATTCATCGCCGTCTTTGCGGGCGGTCGTTCGCGGCCGAGCGGTGTCGCTGCCGCCACTCGGTTCTGTGACTGCGAGACTTCCCAGACACTCGCCGGTTTCGAGCTTTGGGAGCATCGCCTCACGGGTTTCCTCGGCGGCAAAGCGCACGAACACGGAGGGGAACGACATCATCAAGCCGACGTTCAGGCTGGGCCAGACGTAGCTGATCTCCTCCGCAGTGAGCATGAACTTCCACACGTCACCGAAAAAGTCGGGTGCGATGTCGGGATCGAACCCGACACCCAACTCCCGTAGATCGGTGATAAAGCCCATCAACGTGTCACGATCCATCGGTCCGTTTCGGTCCAGTTCGTCGACGACTGGCTCGACGTTCTCCTGTAAGTATCCACGGAGATCGGCCCGAAACGCCTTTTGTTCGTCAGTTAAGCGCATCTCACTGATCGACTTGGGCCTGTTCGGACAGCGTGTTCATGATCGGTGCCAGTCGGGTGCCCTTCTGGACCGGTCCGTCCATCTGATATTGCTGTTGCATGAATCCCTGAATCGGGTCAACGGTTCCGGTAATGAGTCCAACGAGTACGTCCGCCGGGCCGGTGATCGCGATGTCGGGATCGTCGAGTACGCCCGCTCCGCCCGTCACGGTCGATTCGGACTTGTCAACTTCCACGTGACCCGTCATCGGGCAGTTGTCGGCTTCGAAATTGACGGTGATGTCCTCGTTGATCTGCTGTTGGACTTCCTCGTTGCCCTCTGCGAGGACGCGCACACCGGACCAGAGTAGGTCCTGAAACTGATCTGCGGTCTCTGGGTTCTCCGAGACGAACGACGCGATATCCATCTCGCTCATGCGGTTCAGGATTTTCGAGACGATTTCGGGCTGCTCGCGCACCAACTCGTCGGATTGTCCCTCGATGTCTGCGAGAAGCCCCGGAAGCTCTTCTTCGAGCGCTTCGTCGTCTGTCTCAAACGATTCCTCGATCCGTTGGACGAGTTCGTCGTCTACCATTGTCGTGTCTCACAGTACCACCGAAACCAGAATGGATCTGTCTCATCGGATAGGAGGGTGTTTATATGCGTTGTTTTGCCGGTTGTCGGAACGATCCAGCACTCATTCAACCGCCGGTTACAAGCCACGAGAACAGGCGCCGCCCTGAATTGATTCGCTCAGAAACTGAATAGATCGACGCCACCGGTGACGCCGACAACCTGTCCGGTGATGTATTCGGCCTGTTCGCTGCACAGAAAGGCGATGAGGTTCGATACGTCTTCTTCCTTACCGAGCTTTCGCATCGGGGTCGCCTTCGCGATGCGAGCGAAATGCTCATCGACCTGTTCGAGCTGTTCGATCGGAAGATCAGCGAGCGCGCCGACGACGATGTTCGGTGCCACAACGTTGCAGGTGACGCCGCTCTGTGCGCCTTCGAGCGCGAGCGTCTTCCCGAGACCGATCAGTGCGGCTTTCGTGGTGGCGTACGACGCCTGTCCGAACCCGCCCTGAATGCCAGTTATCGATGACATGTTGATAATCCGCCCCCATTCGCGCTCACACATCCCTGGGAACACCTCGTGAGTGATGTTGTACGTGCCGGTAACATTGATCGACATGTCCCGATCCCAGGTGTCGTCCTCGAAATCTTGCATTCGAGCACGGGCGTCGACCATCCCTGCGTTGTTGATGAGGATGTCGATTCCGCCGGTTTCCTCTCGGAGCGCGCCGACGGTTGCACTCACATCGTCTCTGTCCGTGAGGTCACACTCGACCGCGTGGGCGGTCCCGCCATCTTCTTCAATCCCGTCTGCCACGTCTTGGGCGGCGTCCTCTTTCACGTCGAGGACGACCACCTCCGCGCCCTCCTCTGCGAGCACACGGCAGTCTTCGCTCCCAATCCGTCCGGCACCGCCCGTCACGAGGGCCGTCTTGTCGTCGAGTCCAAAATCCATTACGGCGAACGATTAGAGGATGACTGACTAATACTTTCCCTGCCGAATACGCGGTTGCTTATACCGACCGCCGAGACCACTGCTGCCGCTCGTGGGTGTGTGTACTACCGGTCCATTTCCCTTGTTCGATTGGGCGTCATCCCCCCGAGGGGTTTTAAACCGACGTACATATCCCGAGATAGATTTATACCAGCCGCGAGGTTTCTGTCGGACGTAATGGTCGATGTGGATTACGATCCAGACCCGATGCTCTTTCCGAGCCAGGCGTGGTTTGTCGAGTACGGAACGCGTGTCGACGAAGACGAGGAGTATCAAGAAGCGAGCGAGGGGTGGGGCGTCGATTTCGATGGCGATTTCATCTTCGAGATGACTGACATGCCCATCGACGAGATGGATATCGACGCGATGCCGGAGTATCTTCAGGATGAACTCGAAACGTACGTCACGGAAACAAGTGACCGCGGGTACGTCGGACAAGCGTACATCGCTCTCGAAGATGGCGGCTGTTCTGAGTGTTATCTCATCGAAAGCGAAGACGCGGTCGAAAACGGGTTTTACTTGAGCGCTGACACTGACACGTGGAAAGCCTTGTTGCGTCAGGAGTTGGGCGTCATCGACGGCCTGATGGGGGGCGATTTCGAACTGGACGGTGACATGCAGAAGGTGCTTCAGTACTCCGACGCTGCGGTCCAACTCACCGAGGTCGCTTCGAGTATCGATGCGGAGTTCGCTGACGAAAAGTTCTAACCATCTCCGCTTATCGTATTGTATTTCAGATTGGTGTGGTTCCACGAGTTGGTGGCTTTTTGATTGTGAGTGGCCGGTATAGCGTTCGTGGGACTCGTTGCTGTGCGACGACCGGGATCTCGTGCGTCAAGCTACCATCTCTGTCTCCGTCTGGTTTTTAAGAACATCGAAACTAATATAATAGTATCCCGGGACAATCCGGTATGAATCATTGTACAGTCGACCGGGATCTCCTCCGAACGAGACCGACCGACCGGATCGAGGTGAGCTATGAATGACAGACCCAACACGTATGAGTACGACGATCGATGGAGTGTGTGAGACGCGTGCGGATGCGTACTGGTGTCTTGTTTGATGCGCTGAGGTCCTCGACAGTGTACGTTTCAAGCGGTCGCTGCGTGCCTGCTCTGCAGAATCTTCGTAGACGACTATCCGCCACCCATAGAATCCATATGTTGGATAATAATAATAATAGGTCTGAACCGGACAACCACGAGTCTTGGAGTAGTGCTATAACCGAACGATTGTATCATTTCAGCCAGATCATTAGCGATCGATTCAAATGGGGATACGATTGGATACTACTGCAGTTTCGGATGCGCCTCAAATACTGGGGCATGCTCCTCTGTTTCTGTGCAATCGCGCTCCCGTGGTTCGGAATGACGGTGTGGCTGGTCCCAGTGCGCATTGGTAAGGAAGTCGCTATCGGCCGACTGGAGTCCTCGGTCTTTCTGGGCGTGGTCTTCGATCCGGTGGTGCTCTTCGGCGGCGGTGGTCTACTGCTCCTGTACTGGCGTTTCGGGCGGACGGAGTACCAACTCCGCCACCAACTCTATGAAGATATCATGTTGGCTCCACTAACGGAATCGGGCGAACGCCACGGGGATCCCCCTGGATCGAAGCGAGCAGTCCAACTGGAAATGGATCGCTCAGTCCTCGTCCTTGGCGAAACCGGTAGCGGGAAAACCGAGGCGATCCGGGTCCTTGCCCACCAACTCCAAGCCGACCCAGATGAAGCGTTCGTCGTCTTCGATTACAAACAGGATTATCAGACGTTTTTCGATTCGAAGGACATCATCAAACTCTCCTCGCGTGACTCGACGATCGAGTGGAACGTTTTCCGAGAGATCGAAGAAGACGGTGACTGCGACGAGATTGCACAAGCGATCTTTTCTGGGACCGAAACCGATGACGACTACTTCACCAATGCTGCCACGCAAGTCCTCGCGGACGTGCTTCGACTGTTCTGGCACGATTCCGATGGTCCTGCACCGACAAACGAGGATCTTGTGACGTTTTTACAGGACGCCGATGTTGATCTTCTTCGCAATGCCTTTGAGACCGAGGAGCTTTCTTCGAAAAAGCACCTTCCAGAAGGCGTCGAAGCGAGCAGCAACATCGTGTCGATCCTCGAAGAACGGGTTTCTGCGGTCTTTCGCGGTGATTTCAGCGAAGCAGGGACGTTCTCGGTGCGCGAGTACATGGCTGATCCACGCGGGAAGATCCTTGTATTGGACTTTCCGATCCAACAGTCTTCGTCGGTTCAAGCCATCTTCAGGTTGTTGATCGATTGGAGCATCCGGTTCGGGTTGGAAGACGAGCGTTCTTCCTATTACATTCTAGATGAGTTCGCGGCGTTGCCGGAACTGGACATGCTTGAACGCTTAGTCAACGCGGGTCGGGCGTACAACTGCTATGCCATCTTGGGTGTACAGGCAATACCGCAATTGCACGATACCTACGGCAAAGACAAAGCCGAGAGCCTCCTCAGCGGACTGGCCCAAGAGATTCACCTCCGAGTCGGGCAAGGGTCGGTCGAATACTGTCGCAAACGGATCGGCCGCGAACGCGTCGAGCGAAACGTTGGTCCCGACGACGAAGATGAGTGGTTTGTTGAAATCGATGAAAACGATAAACGGGTGTTCGAAGATTATCCGATCGGGGAGGACACGCTCCAGAACTTCGAAGCCGGACGGGGTATCGTTCATACTCCGTCTGGACGCCAACGCGGCCGTCTCTACCTTCTTGAGGATATTGAAGGTCGCTTGCTCCCCACCGATCGGCTTGGCCTTCGGGAACGCGTCCGAAGACGGCTCCCCGGACAGCAATCCCAGCCACAACTCGAAGCAGCCGACGAATCCCCACCACAGCTCGAAAGTAGCGGGGAACGATAGCTGCTCTTTGCAACCAGCGATCTCTGTCGGGCGTCGTTACTCGTTTAGATAGCCCTCGTCTTCGAGTCCATCCATGATGTCGTTGACGAGCGTGTCGACGCTATCGTATGGGAACGATTGTTTGCTCCCGGCCTTTGCGTTGAGCTCCATCGCGGTGAAACTTACGTCACCGGATTCGAACGTCGTTGCTGGCCCGTTCGGCAGCGCCGGAACGAGGTCCATGGGGCTATTAACGGGATAATCCGCGTCCACGAACGCGTCGGTAAGCTGCTGTCTGAGGTCGTTTTTGTCGACCATTGTGACCGTTCGTACCGAATCGCAACCTGTAGTTTCACTGCCTTTGATACCCGTGGTATTAAGTCGAGTTCAGGGCGTGATTTCGTTGAGAAGTTTCGCTTCGATTTTTCGGAGGTGTTCCCCGACGGTTCCCCCCGAGCAATCGAGCGATTCAGCGACATCCTGATGGGTGACTTGTCGAGGGACTTCATAATATCCCTGCTGGATGGCTTCCGTTAGGATCTCCTGCTGTCGATCCGTGAGTAGCGAAAACAACCGCTCGGTAGTCGGTTCATACTCTCCGAGCTGTTCGAGCTTGAACCGAAGTGAAGCCGGAATCTCCGGCATCGCTTCCCGAAACACTGTTTCCTCACCGATGATCGTCACTCGGAGTCCGCCGCGGTGGGTGTACACCATCGGCGTATCAACAACGAGCTCGTATTCGTTCGGGATAGTGAGCAGCTCCGAAATGATTTCGTTCGTCTCCAAGTGGATGTACACGTGGTGGCTCTCGCGCGTTTCAGTGACGTTGTACTCTAGCACTTCGGATTCGGTGTCGAGGATCGTCTCGGCTGCGCTGATCTCACCATCCAATTCGAAGATGACGACCGCTGTTTCGTCCGCGAGGAGATTGATGTGTTGGATCGATCGACGCGTGATGTTCGGCGCGGTTCCGAACGCCCGATCGGTGTCGGTCAACCCCCCGTCCGGTGGAATGATAACGAATGTAATGTACCTCATAGCACACGATACTACTTCCGAGACGTATATACCTTCGACCCGGAATATCAGGGGAACTATCCACCGTACGCTGCCATCTCGGCTTCGACTGTCTCAGACGCCGACGAGATCACACAGCCCACTGAGGTTGTTAATTACGTAATCGACGGCAGCACTGTCGGCGTGTTCTGTGGCACTGCCGCCGTAGGCGACTGTGACAACCCCGGCCTGACTGCCACCTTTCATGTCGTGTTCGTAGCGATCGCCTACGTACAGACACTGCTCAGGTTCGACAGGTGCCTTCTTGAGTGCTGTTTCGAAGATCGCCGGATCAGGTTTGGTCCGGCCGGCTTCTTCGGAGGTGGTGACGTGATCGAACCGATCAATGAGGTCGAACTGCGCGAGCATCGATTTTGCTTCCCACGTATCGATGTCGGAGACGATACCGAGATACATCCCCGCACGATCGAGCGTTCGGATCGTCTCGGTTGCGGCGGGATTCGGCTCTAAGCAGGCCGCACTCGCAGCCTCGAACGCCGGCATCCACTCCGATTCCGGTAGCTCGTATCCGACCGCTGTGTCGACGGCGCGTTGATAGCCCGTCTTCGCCCGCCGGAATTCGGTGCCGTCCCGCTCTCGGAAATACGTCCCGAGTGTTGAACGCCACTCCTCAATGAACGCCTCTACGTTTTCGATGCCTTCCTGCTCGGCCACTCGGGTCAGGAAGTCGACGTGGCCTGCTTGTACTGAGGTGAGATTGAGGATAACCCCGCCGATGTCGAAGAATATCCCCTCGTATTCAGTCATTAGTGGTGATCGTATGATATCTCGTGTGACGGTCTCACGTCCTTTTCGGAATCACTCTGGAACGTACTGTCGCACGCCGTTCTCCTCGGCCGCGTGAACCCGGTCTACAGAGTGGAGGTACGACAGTGCCGCCACCACCTCTACTGTGATATAGGTTGTATCACGGTCACCGATACGCTCAGTAACGACATCCGCTGCCGTCATCGCTGACTGTGTTTTCGTTCCATCCCCACGCTCTTCGCGCACTGTATCCACGGTTTTTTCGAGCGTTCGATCGAGACTGTCGCGGTCGCGTTCAAGTGTAGCTTCGAAATCGGTGTGGACCGCTCCGTGTCCGGGATACACCCGATCGATGTCGAACGCAGCGATCCGATCGAGAGCCGTATAGAACCCCGCAACCGCCTGTTCGACGCCTTGATCCAACCCTGTGTGGAGGAGCACCGAGCGAAACGGTTCGATGACCATATCACCGGAGATGAGCACGTTCTCCCCGTTCAATTCCAGGCGGTAACAACAGTGGTCCGCTTGGTGGCCTGGCGTGTGGAGCACATCAACGACCGTTCCACCGATCTCGACAGTGTCACCGCCGTTGACCCATACGTCAACGGCTTCCGGAGCCAACAGTGTACGGTTTCGCTGGAGTGATTCGACGGCATTTTCGACCAACACGTCGCATTTTGCCTCCGGGAACCCTGCAGTGCGTGCGTTTTCCCGGACCGTGGCTTCGAGTTCTTCGAGGTCACGGTCGAATCGCGTTCGGACGCCGGCTGGTGCGTACACCGTCGGTGCGGCCGTCTCGACGATTTCTGCCACCTGTCCGATATGATCTACGTGGGGATGGGTGACAACGAGGTGTTCGATGTCGTCGAGATCGTATCCGTGGGTAGCGAGCGTCTCGTGCAGTCGTTCTCGTCCGTCCGATCCAGGCATGCCGGCGTCGATCAACACCGGTTGTTCACAACCGATCAGATAGCTGGCGACGTGTTCTGGCGGCCAATCAACATCGTATTCGATCCGGTGGATCGGAACAGTTCGCTCACGCGACACCATTACCGATACATCCCGGAGCATGAGAATAAGGCTGGCGTCCCACTTTTTTT